>CALNZS010000001.1:0-13871 GCA_942491135.1 uncultured Gammaproteobacteria bacterium
AAGAAGAGCGCCTGCATGGTGGGATCCGTGTCGGTTGCCGTCGCCATCAGATGTGCCTCGTCCACAGCCTGGGCAGCCATGCTGCGGCGGGCGGGGCTTCTGGCACAAACGCAAGGTTCTGCGGCCGGGGTGAACCCGGCTCACCCTGCCTCGAAACGGGCGATGAGCCAGTCCGCCAGTACGTCGAGATCCGGCCGGCCATCGGCGTACTGCGCGACCACCAGATAGGAACTCTGGTCCACCGGGACCTTCTCCTGTTGCAGTACCCGCACCCGGCCCGCCCGGATCCAGGGGTCGACGAACGGGACGATCCCGAGCGCTACCCCGAGCCCCTGTTCGGCGGCGCGCATGGCGGTCACGTAACTGTCGAAGGACAGCGTACCGCCCTCGTTGGACAGCGCGATGCCGGTGGCCGCGGACCAGGCGGCCCAGCCGTCGAAGGGCCCGGGCACGACGATCCGTGGCTCCTGCGCCAGCACCGTGTCGAGATCCCGGGCATCCCGCGGCGCCACCACCGCCAGCAATGCCACGTCGGTCAGCTTGCGGGCCACGCAGCCGGGAAAGCGGCCGTCGCCGTAACGCACGATGGCGTCCACCCGCCGCGCCGGATCGGCATCGGTGAGGCGATCGATGTGGGTGGCGGACACCACCGAAATCGAGGTCCCGGGCAGCGCCGCCTGCAGGTCGGACAGGTATGGCAGCAGGATCTCGTTGACCAGGAACGGAAACGCGCCGATGGTCAGCCGCCGTCCGGCGGGGCCGCCGAGCACGCTGGCGGCGGCCGCCAGTTCCGCAAAACCGGCGGAAATCCGCTCCAGATAGGCGCCGCCTTCCTGAGTCAGGCGCACGCTGTTACCGGTGCGGGCGAACAGCGGCCGGCCCAGATGCCGCTCCAGGGTCCGCACGTGGTGGCTGATGGCCGACGGGGTCACGTGCAGCTCCTCGGCGGCAGCGCGAAAGCTCTCGAGCCGGCCCGCGGCCTCGAAGGCCCGCAACCAGGCCAGCGGCGGGGCGCGCCTGCTCACGGCCGGGCAGCGGCGCCCGGGCCCGTCGCCTCGAGCGCCTTGCCGGTCACCAGATAGGTGGCGAAACTGGCCAGCCAGTGCCCGCCCGCGTAATGCGCGCCGGTCACCGACATCAGACCGGCCAGTCGATGTTCCCGGGCGGCGGCTGCCAGCGCGGCGCGGCGTGGGTCGTCCCCCGGCAATGCCGCGGCGATGGCCTCCAGGTTCCAGGCCCGGGACAGGTTGACCCCGTCCAGATGCACCAGGCGCCCGTCAGTCGGGTCCTTGACCGCGCCGGGCCGCAACCATCCCGCCCCGCCGTCATGGGGCAGATCCGGCAGAAAGCCGGACAGCCACCTGGCATAGTCCGTGGGCGCCAGCACGCGGCGCATCAGATCCGCTTCCATCAGGCAGGGGGACAGGAAGTCCTCCCCGGACGGTTCGTAGCCGAGGGGGCAGTCCCGGTCGCCGGCGAAAAACTGCTGCGCGCGGCTCTCGAGCAGACGCGCCAGATCGTCCTGTCCAGCGATGCGGGCCCAATCCAGTGCCAGGGCAAAGCCGAAGGCCGACTGGCTGTGGGTTCCGGAGCGCACCGGATACAGCAGGTTCGGCAACCAGTTCAGGAACCGCTGGGCCGCCACCTCTGCCAGCGGCGCCAGCGCCTCGGCCCACTGCCGGGCATCGGCATCGTCCCAGGTGCGCAGTTCGGCATCGAGCTGGAGCAGCCAGGCCAGGCCGTAGGGGCGTTCGAAACCCTGCCGCCCCGGCCCGTCGAAATAGTCGATCTCACCACGGATGTTGGCCGCGGTCAGGCTCCCGGCCAGCGCCGTCCGGGCGGCGGCTGCGAAGTCGGCGTCCGGATGCCGGCGCAGCAGCCGGACCAGGAGCCAATGGCCGTGCACGGCCGAGTGCCAGTCGTAGCAGCCGTAGAAGGCCGGGTGCAGGTCCCGCGGCGGCGCCAGGCCGCTGTCGGCATTCAGCGCCAGTGAAATCTGGTTGGGGTACTCGCGGTGTACACAGTCCAGGGCCAGTGCCGCCATGGCGGCGGCAAAGCCCGCGCTTTCGTCGTCCATGGTCAGGGTCTCTGGTGTCTCAGGGTCCGTCGCCGAGGCCGCTGCGGCGGCCGCCGCAGCCAGAATCAGAATCGCCGCCAGCCGTCGATATCCGTATCCCACCGTCATCGTCATCCCGGCCGACCTGGCATCCGCACCACGTGCCCGCCATGATAGCCCGTTCCAGCATTGCGACGACCAGGAGCCGTTTCCGCCATGAGTGAACTGGGCGAACTGCCGCTGCAGGCCGACGAATTCGGGCTGCTTCAAGGCCTGGCCACCACCCGCGCCATCCGCCGCTATGCGCCCGAGCCCATCCCGGAACGGGACCTGCGTGACATCCTGTTCGCGGCCACCCGCGGACCCAGCGGCTCCAACCGCCAGCCGTTCCGCTTCGTGGTTCTCAGCGACGGACCCAAGGCGGCGGCGGCCAAGGCTCTGATCGGCGCCCAGGCGCGCAACCTGTGGCAGGCGAAGCGCCGTGCCGACGGCTACGACCAGGGTTCCGGCGTCCGGGACGATTCACCGAAGGCGCGGATGGCGCGCACCATGCAGGCCTACGTGGACGAGTTCGATCAGGTGCCGGTGCTGGTTCTGCCGTGTCTGGTGCGTTACCGGGAGCCGAACCCCATGGAGGGCGCTTCCATCTATCCGGCGGTGCAGAACCTGCTGCTGGCGGCCCGGGCCCTCGGCTATGGCGGCGTCATCACCGGCTTTCACGGCGCCGCCGACCAGGCGTTGAAAGACCTGCTGGGGATTCCCGAAGAGGTTTTCATCGCCTGCACCGTGACCCTGGGCCGACCACTCGGCGGCCACGGTCCGGTGCGCCGCCGCCCGCTGCCGGAACTGGTCTACGGCGAAAGCTGGGGGGAAGCGCCCGGCTGGGCGGTGGATCCGCCGGGGACCCGTTACACCAGTGCCGGCCCGCCGCGGCCAAAACCCTGAGGGAAAGCGCGCGTTCGGACCGGCAACGGGCTCAGGCCGGACCGGCGGCGCGCCGCCGGCCGAGCAGCCACCATTCCGCAACCACCAGGTTCGGCACCCAGCACAGCCAGGCGACGGTCAGATAGGCGTCGTGAAAGCTCCAGCCCAGCGCGCCCGTGAGCAGACCGAGCTCCACCCGCAGGGTCACCGCGGCGAACGTCAGGGCAAAACTGCGGATCATCCAGATGCGGTGGGCCGCCACGTCGCCGCCGCGGATGGCCTGGTAGGCGCGGGCGCCGGTGTACAGCCACAACACCCCGAGCAGGCCGAAACCCACGTGAGTGGGCGGCCCGCCGTAAGAGATGGTGGCCAGCCCCAGCCCCCCGATGCCGCCGGCCAGGCACGCCAGCAGGTAGCTGCGGCCCAGCCACCGGTGCAGTTTCAGGTGCTTGCGCCGCAGCGACCCGCTGAATTGAAAGCCCCCCACCAGCAGCGCGAACCCGCTGCCTAGGAAGTGGACGTAGGCGTAGCCGGGCAGGCTGAACAGGCGTTCGCGAAAGTCCGGGTTGGCCTGGTCGACGAAGGAAAATGCCAGACCATAAAGCGCGATGGGCACGGACAGGGCAATCAGCGCGATCAACCCCCAGGGCGGCCGGATAGGGGCCCCGGTCACCCGGGGTTCGACACTCTGCTCGGTCATCTCGTCTCCCCAACGGCCGTGCCCCGGCCATGGTAATCCAGGACACTGGGAATCATCGAATCGGCGACAAATCCTGAACGCCGGGCGCCCGTGCCCGTCTAAGCTGAACTCATGCGACTCATCTGCTCGAGGACCCCCGCAAAATGAAGCTGTGGTTGAAGATACTGCTCGGCGTCGCCGGCACCGTGGCCGCGGTTCTGGTGCTGCTGGCCGTGGCCGTGACCCTGCTGCTGGAGCCCAATGACTACCGGCCGCTGCTGGTGCAGGCGGTGCAGGACGCCACCGGCCGTGAGTTCGAGATCAGCGGCGACCTGGGTCTCGACGTGCTGCCCTGCTGCAGCGTCTCGGTGGGCCCGTCGCGCCTGGGTAATCCCGATGGCTTCGCCAGCGCCCCGGACGCCGGCGACTTCGCGCGGATCGAGGGGGCGTCACTGAGCCTGAAGCTGTGGCCGCTGCTGACCCGGCAACAGATCGAGATCGGCCAGGTGACCCTGTCGGGGCTGGACGTATCCCTGATCAGCCTGGCCGACGGCCGGGTCAACTGGGCCTTCGACCAGGACCAGGCACCGGCCGGAAAGCAGCCCGGGGCGGGCGCCAGTGCGTCTCCCGAGCTGGCGGTGGAAGGCATCCGGGTAACGGACAGCCAGATCCGTTACCGGGACGAGGCCGCCGGCCACGATTACCGGATCGCCGGCATTCAAGTGGACACCGGCGCCATCAACCTGGGCGCCGAAGCAGCGGCGTTCCCGATGGAAGCCCGAGCTGCCCTGCGTGACGAAGCAACCGGCATCGACGCGGATCTGACCCTGTCGGCCCGGGTCGGCCTGGACGGGGACCGGCTGACCCTCAGCGATCTGGCGGTCACCGCGGAAGCCCTGGAGAGCCGTCTGGAGGTCACCGGCAACGGCACGCTGGCGGGGGAACAGGTCGAGTTCGCCGGGACCCTGGAAGCCGCCAGCGATCTACGCGCGGTTCTGCGCGCGCTGACCGGCGCGGAGCCGGAGCTGGCAGACGATTCCGCGCTGCGGCGCCTGACGGCGCAGGCCCGCTGGCAGGCCAGCGCGACCGCGCTGTCCGTCGACGACCTGGCATTGGGCCTGGACGACAGCCGCGTCACCGGCCACCTGGCGGTAGACGACTTCGACTCCCTGAGCACGCGCTTCGAACTGAACCTGGACCGGCTCGACGTGGACCGCTACCTGGCGCCCGAGGACAGCTCGACGGCCAGCGGGCCGCCGGGTTCCGCTGCCGAACCCACCGTGATTCCACTCGACGCACTGGCCGACCTGCCGCTATCCGGCCTGCTCACCGTCGGTTCGCTGATCGCGTCCGGCGTCGAAGTGAACGACGTGTCCGTGCAACTCGACAGCGCGGCCGGCCAGGTCGGCACCCGGGCCAGCGCCCGGCTCGGCGGCGGCTCGGTTTCCCTGGAAGGCGGCGGCCAGGTCGACACCGCCGATCCGGAACTCACCGGCACTGTGGAAGCCCGGGGTATATCACCGCGGGCGCTGCTGACCGCCCTCGAAGCCGACACAACCACCGCCAATCCAGACGCCCTGAGCCGCTTCGAGGGCAACGCGCGCTGGCGCCTGTCAGCAACCGCCTTCGCCCTGACCCACATGCGCTGGCGCCTGGACGATAGCAACCTTTCGGGCAATCTGCGGGTCACGGACTTCGATACGCTGCCGCTGCGCTTCAACCTGAAGGTCGACCGCATGAACGTCGACGACTACCTGGCGCCCGAGCCCGCGGAGGAAGCCGTCGCCACCACCGACACCGCGGCCACCGAGATCCCGGTGGAGACTCTGCGCCCACTCGAACTCCGCGGAAAGTTCGCCGCCGGTGAACTGGTGCTCATGGGACTGACCCTGACCGACGTATTGGCGGAAGTATCGGCTCGCGACGGGGTGCTGCGCCTCGCGCCCATGAGCGCGGCGCTGTACGGCGGCAGCTACCGCGGCAGCGCGGTGGTCGACGCCACTGGCGAGCAGGCCAGCGTGACCCTGGATCAGCAGCTCAGCAACGTCCAGGCCAGTCAGGCGCTGGGCCAGCTCTTCGGCATCGACGCCCTGTCCGGGGCGCTGTCGCTCCAGCTCTCCGGCAGCGGCGCCGGTAACACGTCCACGGACCTGTTACGCGGACTGGCCGGCGGCCTGTCGTTCGACCTGACCGACGGGGTCTACCAGGGCGTGGACCTGGTGTACGAACTGGAGCGTGCCAAAGCCCGGTTCAGGAACGAGGCCGCGCCGCAAGCACCCGCCAATCCCAACACCCCGATCCGCTCGCTGGCCCTGCAGGGTGAGATGCACGACGGGGTGCTGCAGACCCGTGCCCTGAAGGCGGAAACCCGCGGCCTGCGCCTAGGCGGCAGTGGCGGAATCAACCTGCTGAATCTGGCGCTGGACTACCAGATCGACGCCGAAGTACTCACCCAGGCCGCCAGCGCCCTGGGCCTGGAGGAACTCGCCGGACTGGCGGTGCCGCTGACCTTGAGCGGCCCCATCAATGCACCGAAAGTGGCGGTGGACGTCAGCGGACTGGCCGGCAATGCGCTGCGGGCCACCGCGGAACGCAAACTGCAGGACCTGCTGACGGACAAACTGGGCGGCGGCACGAGCGGATCGAAAGACGCCCCGGCCGCTACGGACGCCGGCGCGCCCGCCACCGAGGCGACGGACTCCAGTGCTGCGGGGGAGCCGGAAGATCCGCCGTCGACCCGTGAGGTACTGAAGCAGGGGCTGCGCGATCTCCTGGATTCCCGCCGCAACCGCGAGGACGACGGGGCCTCCTGAGAGCGGCCGGGCCGTTCAGATGCTGCGGCCACCGTCCACGTTGATGGCGGTCCCGGTCAGGAAATCGGCATCCTCCGATGCCAGAAAGGTGACCGTGGCGGCCACGTCCCGGGGTTCCGCCAGGCGCCCGCGCGGAATGGTCGATACCAGCCCCGCCCGCTGCTCGTCACTCAGCGCTTCCACCCCCATGGCGCCCTTCATGAATCCCGTGGCGGCCGCCACGGGATTGACCGCGTTGACGCGAATCCCGTACCGGGCGACTTCCAGCGCCAGGCCCCGGGTCATGGTCAGCACCGCGCCCTTGGTGCCGTTGTACGGCGTGACCCCGGGGCGCGGCGCCACGGCGCCGATGGACGCAATGTTGATGATGACGCCGCCGCCGTGGTCGATCATGTGCGGGATGACGTGTTTGCAGCCCAGGAACACCCCCCGCACGTTGACGGCGAACACGGCATCGAACTCCTCCACCGTGATCTTCCACAACACCCGGCTCAGGTGGGAGTAGCCGGCGTTGTTCACCAGTACGTCGACCCGGCCGAAGTCCGCGACGGCCGACGCGATCAGGGCCTGGACCTGGTCTTCCGCGGACACGTCGGTAACCCGGCTGGTGATCCGCCCGCCTGAACTCTCCATTGCCGCGGCGGCGCGCTCGAGCGCCACGACGTCGATGTCGGCCAGACAGACATGGGCGCCCTCCCGGGCAAATCGGGCGGCGATGGCCTCACCGAACCCCGAACCGGCGCCGGTGACCACGACCCCGCGGCCGTCGAATCTGTGCATACCCTCCCCCGCTGGCGTGCCTTCCCGGGGGCCAGGGTACCCGATGCGTTGCGGTCGGCGACACCGCAGGTATATTCCAACAGGTTCAATACGCCTCCGGGGAGTTCGATGGTGCGTGGAATCCGGGCCGCGGCCCTGACGATGACGACGGCCCTCGGCCTGTCGGGAGCGGCCGCGGCGGCGGAGTTCGTGGCGCCCTACGTACAGACCCCCCAGGAAGACGTGGAAGCCATGCTCGATCTGGCGGCGGTCGGTCCCGGTGACTACCTGATCGACCTCGGGTCCGGCGACGGCCGCATCGTGATCACGGCCGCCCTGCGGGGCGCCCGCGGTCACGGGGTGGAACTGGACCGCGACCTGGTGGATCTGGCCGGGCAGCGGGCCCGGGCGGCGGAGGTGGGCGACGTCACCGCGTTCCTGCGCGGCGACGTCTTCGAAGCCGACCTGCGGGCCGCATCGGTGGTCACCCTGTATCTGATGCCGGAGGTCAATCTACGTCTGCGGCCCCGCCTGCTGGCGCAACTGGAGCCCGGCTCCCGGGTCCTGTCGAACAGCTTCGACATGGGCGACTGGCGCCCCGACCGCACCGCCGAGGCACGGGTCAGCGGCGGCATTCTGATGTGGGTCGTGCCGGCTCAGATTGCCGGGACCTGGTCCCTGCAGGCCGGCGAGCGGACCTTCGAAATGGCCATCGAGCAGCAGTTTCAGGACTTCGAGGCCACCCTGACCCGCGGCGGCGGACAACTGCACAGCCTGGAATCCACCCTGCGCGGCCGGCGCATCGCTTTTGCCGCCGGTGACGGCCGCGACCGCTACGTGTTCAGCGGCCGGGTGGATGGCGAGCGGATGCGCGGCACGGTGCAGGTGCACGGCGTCAACGAGACCGCGGTGATGCCGTGGCAGGCGCGGCGGCTGCCGGGGCCCTGACTGCTCTCAGTCGCTGCCGGCGGCCATCGCCGCGACCGGCTCCAGTTCCGCCACCAGCGGGCCCCGGGCGGCCGCCAGCCGGGCGCGCCGGCAGGCCCTGTGCGCTTCTGCCCGGTCCATCAATCGTTCCCGTTCCGCGGCGCTGGGCGCGGTGATGGACCGGTAGGACTCATCGGCACTGAGCGGCGCCGGACAGTCGGCCAGCAGGGAATCGAGGACATCCGCGTGGCCGCCCAGGGCATGGCGTTGCGGCCAGTTCAGCCAGCCGTCGCCGGCAGCATCCGACAGCAGCGCGACGGCGCGCCGCGCCGGCACACCCATCTCCTCCAGGTAACCGGTCACGGTGGCCGCATCGCCGTCCCCGGACAGCCCATGCAGGCCCAGCCGCCCTTCGTTGGCAATCCGGTCGGCGCCGCCGAGCCACAGCAGCAGACAGGCGCCGGTGCAGTCGGCCTCGATGATGTCCGGCTGGCAACCGGCCAGCCGGCCACCGCCGCCCAGACAGACCGAATCACGGCTGCGGGCAAAATCGTAGACGCCATCCGGGCGCCGGGCGAAGCGATAACTCACTTCGGTGGTCGCCAGCGCCTGGCGCAGCAGGCGGCCCATGCGCATGGCTTCGTCCAGGTCACCGCCGGGGCTGTCCAGCAGCACGGTCCAGAGCTTGTCGGGATCCTGCACCGTGGGCAGATTGCCGTGAACCAGCCCGGCGAGTTCACCCTTCAGGCGGCGGAAGTCGCCCGGCTCGATCACCCCCTGCACCAGCAACTGCCGGCCGCGGCACTCGTCCTCCACGGTGATGAACTCGGCGGCGGCCGCCGGGAGCGCCGCCAGCCACAACATCCAGACCTGCAGGTATCGATTCATGGGCGCCGATTCTACCCCCTCCCGGGGCGGGCGCTATGGCCGTGCCGGCCCGTAGACCCAGCGCTTCCAGCCGCTGCGCCGGAACGGCTCCCAGCGGTCTTCGGGCTGGGCCAGCCGGTCGGCCAGCAGGTACAGGGCTGCTGCGTTGAAACCGAGACCGATGTGACTGCCGTAGACTTCGACGTTCTCGGACCGCTCGCCCTGGCCCAGACGCGCGATCTGCCATGGCACGATACCGTCGGAGCGGGAGTAGACGGCGGTTGCCGGCATGCCCAGCGTGCCGGACGGATTCGCCGCCACAGGACCCAGCGGGCTGCCCAGGGTAATCACCTGGCGCACCCGGTCCGGATAGTCCCGCGCCAATATGCGCGCGTACACCCCACCCATGCTCCAGCCCACCAGGCTCACGGCACGCCCATCGGCCTGTCGCCAGACGTCGTGCAGCCGCTCGGCCAGACGCCGGCGTAATCCGCTCATGGCGGATCCGGCGTTGCGGCCCAGGCCCCAGGGCTGGCTGCGGAATCCCTGGGCGGACAGGTAGTGGCGGATGACCGCCGTCGACCCATCGGCGCCGCCATAACCCGGCAGCACCAGCACCGGATGCCCGTCACCCCGTGGAGCCAGTGTCAGATACGGGGCCGCCGCCGCCAGGCTGGCGATTTCGGTCAGGACCCGCGGTCCTTCGGCCAGCGCGTAGTTCGGCTCCCGGCGGACGCCACCAGAAGATTGCTGGAAGGCTGACTGATTCATGGTGCCTCGCACGGCGTCGCTTCGACCGTGAAAATTGTGCAAAGCACAATGCGATCCGCCGCCCCCGTTGTCAAGGCTGCGTCACACTGCCGCCTTCCGCCTGTTCGGCCAGACGCCGGGCGGCCCGGCGGTCGAGCCGCTCGCGCAGACGGGCGTGACGGACCGGGGTCAGCGGGTAACTCCAGATCAGGCGCAATGCCAGGCCGTAGAACAGAACCGGACCCAGGCAGTAGACCAGTCGCAGAGACAGCACCCCGACGTCGGTACTGCCGGCTACCCCGCCGGCCGGGTCAAAGCCCAGCAGACCCACGACGTTGAGGGAAAACCCGGTGCCGAAGGCGATGGCCAGCTTCTCTGAGAATCCGAGAAACGCAAAGTAGCTGCCAGCGCGGCTGCGTCCGGAGCGGGCGGTATCGACGTCGACCACGTCGGCAAGCATGGCGAACGGCAGGAACTGCAGCCCGCCGAAACAGAAGCCCTTGACGATGAACAGCAGGAAGAACGCCAGATAGTCGCCGTAGCCGAGCAGCAGATTGGCGGAGCTGACCGCCGCCACAGTGATCAGCGTGCACATGAAAGCGCGGTGTTTACCGATCTTCCGGCCCAGCCACAGCCAGAACGGAATCGCACCCAGTCCGGCGATGAAGTAGAAGAAATAGGCGGCGCCGATGGTGGGCACGCCGACGATGTCGCGAATGAAGAACAGCGATACGGCGTTACGGAACGCTTCGCCGAAGTGCACCAGCACGGCGATGATCAGCACCCGCAGCATGGGGCCGTTGCGCAGCACCAGCTTGAGGCCTTCCCGGAAAGACGGCCGGGATTCGGTGATCACCCGTTCGGCCGGCTCCTTGACCAGGCTCACCACCACCAGCGCGCAGATCGGCAGCACCAGCATGATGGTCCAGGCCAATCCGGCCAGGACCGGACCGGTGAGGGTCGCCCGGTCCACCACCTCCTTGTCGCCGAAGTCGCCGGAGAAGGCGCCGACGGCATCGCGCCAGATGGTGGCGAAGACTTCGCCCACCGCACCCCCGTCGGCGCGGATCTCGATGATCATCGGCACCGCCGCAGCCACCATCAGGCCGATCAGCACGTACACCTCGCGGGCCGCGGTGATCCGGCTGCGCTGGTGATAGTCCGGGGACAGCTCCGCACCCCAGGCCCGGTGCGGCAGCGCGATCATGGTGCTGCCGATGAAGAACACCGCCAGCCAGGTCAGAAAGTACCCAATGCCGACGCCGGGTTCCGGCATGAACAGGTTGTATACCCCCAGCATCATCACCGCGGCGCCGACCACGACCCAGGGTTTACGCCGCCCGAAGGGCGTGTGCCAGCGGTCCGAGATTTCGCCCATGATCGGGTCGGTGACCACATCGGTGAGCCGCGCCAGCATCAGAATGGTGCCCACCGCGGCCAGACTGATGCCGAGGCCGCCGGAGTAGTGCGCCGGTATCCAGATCGACAGGGGGTAGCCGATCACGGCCAGTGGCAGACCCAGACACCCATGGGCATAAACGGTTTTGCGCGGCAGAACTGCGGTCACCAGACCCCCTTCCCCGATGAGTCGACGGGCCAGCTTACCCGCTTCGTTGCGGCGAGCGTAGCGCGAGCCGGCTTTGCAGGAAGTCCATGAATACCCGCACCCGGGCCGGCATGGTACGGCTGCGGTAGAGCATGGCGACGGACAACGCCACGGGTTGCTGGGGCAGGCCGAGCGCCATCAGGCGGCCGGCGGCAACCGCGCGCTCGGCCAGCGCCACGGGCACTTTGACCAGCCCCGCGCCATGGGCAGCAGCCTCGAGCCGCATGGCCGGGCTGTCCAGCGCCAGGGTACCGGACACGGCCACCGCGCGGGTCTCGGCGCCGGCCCGGAAGTGCCAGACCGGCTCGCCGACCGCGGTCACCGCCGGCAGCCCGGACAGGTCCGCCAGCGCACCCACGCGCCGTGCCAGTTCGGGGATTGCGAACACACCCTGGCGCAGACTCATGAGGGGCCGGGCAATCCAGTCCGAGGCCGGCAGGTGCATTTCGTAGCAGAGCAGGGTCAGGTCGTAGTGATCCGCAGCGGCGATACCGGCGGCCAGGTCACCGCTGTACTGGGCGCACTCCACGGTTAATTGTTGGTAAGTGTTCACAAACTCGGCAAGGCCGTCAGCCAGGTCGTCGTTCAGGAACTCCAGCGGCATCTGGACCCGCAGGCGACCACGCGGCTCACGCTGCAGGGACTGTACCTCGGCGCCGACCCCCAGCAGATCGTCGAGCAACGGGCCGGCCCGGGACAACAGCAGTTCACCCGCCTCACTTAGGCCGAGGCGCCGGGTACTGCGATGCAGCAGGCGCACCCCGAGGGCCTTCTCCAGGGCCGCTACGCGGCGGCTGAGCGTAGCCTTCGGAACGCCGCTGTCGCGGGACGCGGCAGCGAACGATCCCGCCCGCACCACCGCCGCGAACAATCGCAGGTCTTCCAGGTTCATTCGCCGATTGTTCCACAAACGGTACAGTGAGTCGCATTTCGCCTATCTACCCCGTCTCGACGACAGAATGTACCGTGCCCGTCCAATCATCCGCGACGACGCAAGGAGACCGCCATGACGACCCCCCAACTGGCTCCGGACCGGGAAACGGTCACCCGCCTCAGCGCGCCTGGCACCATCCTGGCCAAATTCACCGCCCCCTGGTGCGGCCCCTGCAAGGCCATGGAGCCCCACCTGCAGAAGCTGGAAGCGGATCCAAAGGCGCCGACCGTGGTCCGGGTCGACGTCGAGGACGAGCCCGAACTGGCCGCCCGCTACGGGGTTCGCGCCATGCCGACGTTGATGCTGCTCGAAGATGGCGAGCCGGTCGCGTCGGTGGTGGGGCTGCGCACCCACGCCCAGATCCTGACCTTTCTGGACAACGCGCGTCCGCTGCTGAGTTGAGGGCCGGGCTCCCTCAATCAATGTAGCCGGGCGGCGCCTCGAAAACGGTACCGGTGGCTTGCGCCAGCAGGCGCGCGAAGTCGATGCACTGGCGGTCGCCGTACTCGGCGCCGACGGCCTGCAGACCGATGGGCAGGCCGCTGGCGGACGGTCCGGTGGGGAACACGGTGCTCGGCAGGCCGGCCACGGTCACCAGGCCGGACCAGAACACCTGTTGAAAATACGGCTGCTCTGCGCCATCGACGCTGATCGATCGTTCCTCGAACGGCCGCGCGTCATGGGGGAACGCCGTGGACGCCATCTGCGGGCAGATCAGGATGTCCCATTGATCGAAGAAGGCGCGCCAGGCCATGCGCAGCCGTTCGCGCTCCTGGTGGAACCACAGCCAGTCGCGGTGGCTCTGGACCAGGCTGCGCGCGACCACGGCCGGCTGGGAGTCGTCATCTGCCGCGAAAGACTGCGCCCGCTGCCGCGCTGCGGCGAATTCCTCGTCTGCCATGCCGCCGGCCATGACGCCTACTTCGTGATGAAGAACTGGCTGGGCTGCCAGTTCTTCATCACGAAGTAGGCGGCATCCGAGGAGTGGGGAGAATCGGCGGCTCAGGCTTCCGGGCGCTGGACCTTGAGCAGGCGGGCGTCGTCCAAACGGTCGAGGCCGTTGGCCTCGATCATCGCGCGGATGGCGCCCACGTAGTCGTCGCCGCGTTCCGAATAACGGTACAGGAAGCGCGCCAGCGTATGGCCGTTGAGCGGCTCGCCCGAGCGGCGCAGCGCGGCGCGCGCACGGCGCAGTTCGCGGTAGGCGCGGTGGGTGTTCAGGTTGAGCATGTAGGCGCGCACCGAATCGATCAGCTTCCTGAACGCCCGCACCTTGTGGTCCTTGTCGTCGTCCCGTTCGCGCGGCACCAGGCCGGGTCCGTCGGCCGTCGTCCAGTGACCGAAAATGGCGTTGCCCTGACGGGCGAAGCGCGAGGTGCCCCAACCGCTTTCCTCGGCCGCCTGGGCCAGAGCCATGGACGGCGGGATCACGTCGATGCGGCGAATCAGAAGCGCCAGATTGTCCGACGGCACCTTGTAGCGTTCGGCCATGGCCGTCAGCCACAGGCGGTCGGCCGAGGCGATGTGGCGGCCCAGGCGCTGATCGGCGTGCAGTT
>CALNZS010000002.1:0-90567 GCA_942491135.1 uncultured Gammaproteobacteria bacterium
GCCGGCCGTCGGACAGCCGCAGGGGTCCAGAAGGCGCCATCGTCATCGAACGTCAAGGCTTCGACCCGGCAGCCGAACTGCATGTGCGCACGCAACCCGAACTTGTCGGCAACGTAGTTCAGATAGCGCAGGGTCTCCGGCTGCGGCGAGAACCGCTCACTCCAGTGCCACTCGTCCAGCAGCTCCCGGGAAAACGAGTAGCCGTAGGTGTAGCTCTCGGAATCGAAGCGCGCGCCGGGGTAGCGGTTGTTGTACCAGGTACCCCCGAGGTCCGGCTCGGCCTCCACGACCGTGGCACGTACCCCCAGGTCCTTGAGTCGCTTGATCTGATAGATCCCGGCCACGCCAGCCCCGATCACCACCACCTCGTAGTCGGTGGAGACATCCGGCTGGGGCGGGTGCTCCGCGCCGACCCTGACTTCGCTCATGCGGCCTCCGGGATCCTGGACTGCGCGGTCAGTCTACCAGCCGCCGGTCGACTTTCCCCAGGGCCTGGCCGGGCGTATGCTGATCCGGCGCGAGGCATGTCGCCCGCGCCTGGAGTACCCACTGGGCGCGACCCGCCCCGGTGAAGGAGGAAAATGATGTTTCGATATGCCTATTGCGGGTATGCCCCGCCGTTCGCCCGTCACTGCGGCGAACGCCACTCCGAACGCGCTCACTCCCGCCGCACCCGCCATGAAGCCTGGCAGTCCATGCGGCCCATGCTGTCGTGGCATACCGGCCCGACCCTGGGGGTGCGGCGGCCGATCCGCTACCTGGCCTACAAGCTGGACCTCGACGATGCCCAGGTCCGCGAGCTGGCGGGTATCCTGGACCGGTTGAAGAACGCGCGGGCCCAGACCGATGTCGACTGGCGGCGGAGTAACTCCGATCTCGCCGGCGCCATCGAAGGCGGCGACTTCGACGAGCCGGCAGTGCGCTCGGCCCTGGACGCCCGGGGCCGCAGTGCGGAGGCCCTGCGGGCCGAGACGCTCGAGGCCCTGAAACGGCTGCATCGGCTGCTGGATCCCGAGCAACGGCGGGAACTGGCTTATCTGGTGCGCTCCGGCGGCATAACGTTCTGACCCCGGCCTGCGGGCCGATCACCGGGGCGGCCGCCAGGCCGCCCCCGTTTATGCTGCTGCCGGCCATCGCGCCGGCGAATCGCTGCAGGTCTCCATCCCACGCGCCGACGCCGCTAGCGGGCGGGAGCCGATTCCAGGTAGGCGAGCCCGCCGGTTTTGAGGTACCAGGTGCAACCACCCCCGGTCCGGGGAACATGTCCGGACCCGGCCGGCATGCGCACCCAGGAACCGGCGCCGTGGCGGCCGAACTCGTCCGCATAGGCTCCTTCCAGCACCAGCAGCTCGGCCCCTGACGGATAGCGGACCGGCGCGCCGCCGGCGCCCGGGTCCCAGCGTTCCAGCCGCACGGTGTCGCCGAATCCGGCCTGAGCGTAGAGCGTCTTGCACGAGATACCCGGGCGCTGCGACGGCTGCCAGGCCATGGCGTCGGTATCGAGGGCGAGGTGTTGCCGCGCCCGCCCCGGGTACTGGCGCAACTTCACGAACAGCAGGCAGCCGGAGCGGGAGAACGGGGAATGCCTGAATCCCTCCGGATTGAGCAGGTACGTGCCGGCGGGCCAGTCCCCGTGTTCGTCGGAAAAGATGCCTTCCAGCACCAGAATCTCTTCACCGCCGGGATGATCGTGTCCGGGAAACCGCGCCTCCGGCTGGTAGCGCACCAGCGACGTCACCTGCCCGGATTCGGCCGGGCCGACCCGATGGACGCGCTTGCGCCAGACACTGCCGCTGGGACTGGGCGCCCATGCCATGGCGGCGGTGTCGGCCTCGGCACGCTGCGTCAGGTCGCCGTTGACGGCCGGTTCCGATGCGCCCCGTCCGGCACTCACGAACGGCGCTCAGCCAGCCTGCTCGGGCAGCGGGATGAACTCGTCGTCGCCCGCTACGGTGTCGAAACGGCCGCTCCGCCAATCGTCTTTGGCGCGCTCGATCCGGTCCCGGGAACTGGCGACAAAATTCCACCACAGGTGGCGCCGGCCGATGGGCGCACCGCCGATGACCATCACGCGGCTGGCCTGGTCGGCCCGCAGGGTCAGATCCGACCCGGCGCAGATCACGGCCATGGTGCCCTCGGCGAGCTGCCGGGCGCCGATCCGCACGGCACCACTCACCACGTAGACAGCCAGTTCCTCCACCGAGCGCGGAACCACCTGCCGTGCGTTCGCCTCGAGTTGCAGTTCCAGGTACAGGGTGGGAGCGAAAGTCGTCACCGGCGAAATGCGGCCGAACGCCTGGCCCATGATCAGACGGACCACGGCGCCATCCGTCTGGATCTGTGGCAACTCACCGGCCGGGATATGGTCGAACGCCGGCTCGATGTCCTCCTGCCCGTCCGGCAGCGCCATCCAGGATTGAATGCCGTGCAGAGTCGAATGCTGGTTCAGATCCGGTCCGGCCCGCTCGGAATGTACGATGCCCCGGCCAGCGGTCATCAGGTTCACCGCGCCGGGGCGGATGGGCTGGTGATACCCCAGACTGTCCCGGTGCACGATCTCACCATCGAACAGATACGTAATGGCGGCCAGCCCGATGTGCGGATGGGGCCGCACCTGGATACCCTGACCCGGCGGAAACTCGGCCGGGCCCATGTGATCGAAGAAGATGAACGGACCGACCATCTGCCGGTCCGACGCGGGCAGGACCCGGCGCACCGAAAACTCCCCCAGGTCCCGGGTCCGCGGACGGATCAGCAGCTCAATGTCGTCGGCGCCCGGGCTGCATTCCGGGTCGAGCGCGCTCTCGTAACTCATGGCCACCTCCAGAGGGACTTGAAGGTAGGAAAGATATCAGCCGCCGGAGTTCCCCGCCGCATCCCCCAGGCCAGCCATTTGCACCACCGGGTGGCCGGATGTCGGTGCTTGCAGGCTGCGCATACGCTTGTTCCAGTCCTGATCCAGAATCCGGCGCGCCAGAGCAAGGGCCAGGCGGTCCGGCAGAATCCGCACCGCGGCGAGTTGCAGCGCGCGGGCGGCGGCCAGACCCAGCCTGCGCTCCGGCACCGAAAACGGCGACCGGCAAAGCTGGGCCAGGCCGACGGTCCGCTGTTCGTCACCCCACAACGACAGCAGGTGCCGGGACAGGGTCAGCTTCCAGCCGGCATGGGCCATCCACTGCTCGACGTCCACCGCCAGGCCGGCCGTGTGCGCAAAGCGGGCCGCGAACTCGACCCGCTTTTCGAAGCCCACGACCCGTTCCCGCAGGTACCCGGCATCGAACTGGTACCCGATGGGCCCGCTGTTGCTGCCGTGAACCCGATAGGCCCCCACGGGCTGTTCGACCACTTCGATTCTGCCGAACAGGGCATCGACCGCCGCCAGGTAGCCGTCCGGACCCAGGAAACCGGCGCGGCCCTCGGGCAGCGGCAGCACCGCCTCGAGTACCTCGCGCCGCCAGGCACAGCCGGAAGTGAATGCACTCTGGTAGGCGAACGGTCCACGCGCGCGGAACGCCGCCGTGTAGTCTCCGGCCGACGACAGATGCACGGGTACCCGGCCGCCGCCGGGATTGCCGCTGCTGTCCACCACCTCGAGGTAACCCTGACTTTTGGCCACGGCAGGGTCGGCCAGGGCGGCAGCGTGACTGGCTACGGCATGGGGATACAGCCAATCGTCGCCGTCCAGCAGCACCACCACGTCGCCGCGGCAATGCGCGAACCCGGCATTGGTGCTGGCCATCTGTCCGCCGTGGTCCCGCTTCAGGTAGTGCACCCGGCCGGCGTAACCGGCAATGACCTGATCCGAGCGATCGGTAGACCCATCATCTACCACGATGACCTCCACCTCCGGGTGGGTCTGGTTCAGCGCGCTGTCGATGGCCGCGGCGACGAACTCGCCGTAGTTGTAGTTGGTGATGATGATGCTGACCCGCATGCCGCCGCCCCGCTTCACCGGGATCCCGGACAGCCGGACTGCCGGGCCGCCCGCGCACGCACCGCCGCGTTCAGCAGCGGCGTGACCTGCATCGGACTGAGTGGCCCGGCAGGCGCATCGCCGAACGCCCGGTCCGAAAGCATCAGCCCCCGCCGGGAGTGGTCGCCCGTGCGCATGGAATCCACGTGGCCGTGGAACTCGCCGAACTCGCGGGATCGAATACAACGCAGATCCGCCGTTCGATTCCACACCACCAGGAGATCCGGAAGCCGGTCCAGCGCCGGCCCGGCGTACTGACGGTGTACCCGGATGACCTCGCTCACCGCCGGGCGCTCAGCGCTGGCGTCCGTGAGCGCCAGCAGGCGTTCTTCGAGTTCATCGCAGGTTGTGCCGTACGCCTCTGCCGGGACCAGGCCATGGGGCTCACGTCCAGCCAGATTGATCCGGATGGCGGACGCATCATCGTTGTGCGGCAGCATGCCGTAACGATGACCGGCACGGCGCCTGACCTCGGTCGCGGCGCGCAGCCGCTGGCTGCGTAGTGCGTCCCTGATGCCCCAGGGCAGCAACCGGGAGCGGATCAGACGGCGGATACCCCGCCGCAACCGCGGCCTGGTGGACTCTACCGGCAGGCCCTGAAAGGCGCGCAGCAGGTCCGGCAGCAACAGCCGGCCGGTGACGTTACGTTCCATGCCGGGACCCATGACGACGATGGTACCGCCATCCGGCGTGACCGACGCCATGAGCCGGCCCAGGGCCGCATCGAGCTGCTCGTAGCAACGCTGCAGCGGATCCACGACCCCGGCACCGCAACCGTCGTGCAGGTGCCAGGCCCGGTGGCCGATGTCATGGGGGTCGGCAAAACTGACCATGAACAGATCCCAATCCCGCTCGGCCAGCAACGCCAGCACGGCCTCGGTCTTGTTGCGGATCCGGGCGTCGCTCAGGGCCGATAGCCGCTCCGGTGCCAGGCCGTCGCTGACCATGCGGTCCACGTTGCCGTGGAACGGATTGTCACCGTAGTCCCGGATCAGCCGTTGGACCAGCTCCGGCGGATTGCTGACAGGCGGCGCTTCCCGGCGATGCACGTTCCAGTCCAGAACCTCGATCCCGCGGCGCAGGCCGCCGGCCGGTGCTTCCACCGGATCGATCACGGCGACCGCCAGCCCGTCGGCCTCCATGGCGCGCCAGAACGGCGGGCGCAGATAGTCGTGTCGGGTGAACGGCTCGATGCGGTAGTCCGGCGGCTGCGGCTGACGCAGGTAATAGCCGCCGTGGCAGGAGGGATCGGTGCCGGTGTGAATGCTCGGCCAGAACACCCCGTTGCCGAAGCCGGGCAGGTTGTTGATGTCGCGGCTGTGTCCCGCCAGCAGCCCGGCCAGGTGCGGCAGGCGGCCGGCGGCCGCCCAGCGGCGAACCAGCGCCGGCTCAGCGGAATCGAGTCCAACCACCAGCGTTCTGACCGGCATGACAACCTCTGTGGTCCGGTAACGGCATATCCGACCCGCCAGATGTCACAACAGGCAAGCGATAGCGTCAAGTAACTTATTGTTGTCGATTCTCCCCAGGGCAGCGTCAGGGGTCAGGTGTGGTTGCATTCCGCTTGTATTCCTACCCCTCAAACCGTATGTTCGGCCACTATTGATACTGCTGTCTCAATAGGGAGCGCGACATGCGCGCGGCGGTCATTTACGGCGGCAACCTGACCATCGAGGATCTGCCCGACCCCAGGCTCAGTGCCGGGCGACTGCTGGTGGCCCCGATTGCCGCCGGCATCTGCGGCAGCGACCTGCACCTGCGGGCGCAGATGCGCGAGTTACAGGCGCAGACACCGGCAGACCAGCAAGGCGCCCTGCCCAGGATCGTGCCCGGCCACGAATTCGTCGCCTGCATCGTCGAGGCCGCCGCGGACGTACACCCGCAATTCCGGCCTGGAACGGTGGTTACCGCCAACCCGTTCACCCACGGGGCCGACGGCCCGGAGTGTGTTGGCCTGTCCCCCACGTTCAGCGGCGGCATCGCCAGCCTGTCCATGGTCGACAGCATCCGCGCCGCCGTGGTTCCGGATTCGGTGCCCACCCATCTGGCGGCGCTCACCGAACCCCTGGCGGTGGGCCTGCACGCCACGCGGCTGGCCAATCGAAATCCCGGGCCGAACCTGGTGATCGGCTGCGGACCGGTGGGCCTGGCCGTGATCCTGGCGTTGCGGGTGGCGGGCCGCGGCCCGATTCTGGCCGCCGATCCATCGGCGTCGCGGCGCGCCGCGGCCGAAGCGCTCGGGGCGGACATCGTCGTCGATCCGGCGCACGGCTCCCCTTACCAGCACTGGCAGGAACTGGCCTTCGGCGCCGGCCTCATGTCGCCGTTGCTGGAAGACGGTTTCCGGCGGCCGGCGGCGCCGAATATATTCGAATGTGTCGGCGCCCCGGGATTGATCGATCAGGTCATGGCCGGCGCGCCGGCACACAGCCACCTGATCGTCGTCGGCGTCTGTGCCCATGAGGATCGTATGCTGCCGCTCAACGGAATTCAGAAGGAGCTGACCCTGGAATTCAGCTTCGCCTACACCATGGACGAGTTCCGGACCTCGCTGGACACCATCGCTACGCATCCGGACCTGGCGTCCCGGCTGGTGACCCGCGAGGTTTCCCTCGAGGACACGGCGGCGGCCTTCGACGCGCTGGCCAGCGATCCCGAGGAAGTGAAGATTCTGATCCACCCACAACGCTGAGAGCACCATGCACAACGCCATCGATACGCTGAGGGAAGAAGGATTCTGTGTGGTGCCGGACGTGCTGGACCGGGACCGCGTGGCCGAGATCCGCGCCGCGCTGCTCGAGGCTGCCCTGGAGAGTGAACGGCGCGGCGCCCCCACGCACATCCCGCAGCTCGATCCGAACGCGGCTAACGTCCGGGTGTTCAACCTGATCGACCTGCACCCGGTATTTCGCGACCTGATACTGCACCCGAGTGCGCTGTCCCTGGTTCAGGGGCTGCTGGGCGATCACTACATGATCTCCAACTTCACCGCCAACATCGCCCGGCCAGGCAGCCGATCCATGAGCGTGCATTCCGACCAGGCCATCGTCATTCCCGAGCCCTGGGAGCAGGCCTGGGCGGTGAACGTGATCTGGTGCCTGGACGACGTCACACCCGACAACGGCGCCACCCTGCACCTGCCTGGCAGTCATCGGATTCGACGCAGCGCAGAGCTGCCGCCGGATCCGCGCGCCGGCATGGTGCCGTTCACCGCTGCCGCCGGGTCGATCATCGGCATGGACGGGCGCATGTGGCATACCTCCGGCGCCAACATCACCACCGACCAGGAGCGGGCGCTGCTGTTCGGCTACTACACGCTGGACTTCATCCGGCCCCAGGTGAACTGGAACGCCACCCTGTCGGCCCAGACTGTGGCGTCCCTGCCGGAGCCGCTGTTCGAGCGGCTGGGGCTGGGGCCGGCAGGCAACGTACGGCATGGCGCCAGCCTGACGGCCCAGACCCCGGCAACCGATCAGGCCGGTCGCTGAGCGGTAACCGCTGCCGGCTCGAACAGCTCCACCACGTTGCCGGACGGGTCCACCAGCAGGATCTGCCGGCCGCCCGGTCCGTCCACCACGTCGTTGCGGAACTGTGCACCCGCCTCCCGCAGTCGGGACACTTCGCTGTCGATGTCGTCCACCAGCAGGTGAATGCGGTTCCAGCCGCCCGGCCCGGGTGTCGCCCCGTCGGGCATCGGCCGGCCGGCGGAACTGGCGGGACCGCTCAGCAGCAGCCGCAGGTTACCGCGCGCCACGTCGGCAAATGCTGCGCCGTAGCTCTTGAGTACCTCGAAGCCCAGCAGCTTCGTATAGAAGGCGACGGACGCCTCCACGTCACTCACAAGATAGCGAACGTTGACCATTCCGCTGGCATCAGTCATGACTCCTCCCTGGCAGGTGCTGAAGTGTTCTGGTTACGGATGATCGCAAGCAGGTGTTCGATCCTGCCGGTCAGCTCGTGTGCTGTCTGACGGAATCGCGGTAGCGTGGTTTCGTCCGGGTCCGCGGTGGCCGGATTGACGATGCTCCAGTGGACCACGCCGGGCCCGTCCGGGAACTCCGGGCAGACCTCACGCACCCGATCGCAGAGGCTGATCACCCAGTCGAAGCGTTGTTCGGCAAACTCGTTCAAGTGCCGGGCGCCGTGACCGGACAGATCGATTCCATAGTCATCGTGCAACACCCGGACCGCGTTCGGGTGCACCGGCTTCGGCTGGCTGCCGGCGCTGCAGACCTGGATTACGCCGCCGGACCGGGACCGCAGCAGAGCCTCGGCCATGGGCGAGCGGGCGCTGTTGCCGGTGCACAGAAACAGCACCCGCAATGGGGGGATGGCCGCCGCTGATCCGGCGGGGGCGACCCGCAGCCCGGGATGAAGCGCCTGCCCGGCCGCCGACAGCAGTTCCGTCACATGGTTCATCTCGAGCCCGTAGTAGGTGTCGCGGCGGTCGGCGGCGCTCTGCCGGGCGAATACCAGTCGCTGCTCGCGCAGCTTGGCCAGATGGTAGGAAACCAGGCTCTGGGGCTGCCCCAGGCGGACCGTCAGTTCGCGCACGATCCGGTCACTGATCGCCAGTTCGGTGAGCAGACGCCACCGCAACGGGTGGCCGGCCAGCTGCAGAAGCGCACCAGGCGCACTCCCAGCCGGCATTCTTGTGGACTCCTCTCGCGCCATCACGGCACATTACATCAACCAGAATTGATGTATCAATTCAATTTGATTCAATCAGGCCAATGTAAGTGTCAAGTAACTTTTGAACACCACAGCCCGCCGTGGTAGCGTCGACGGCCTGCGCAGCACCCGAACGAGCGACATCCGAACGAGCGACATCCGAACGAGCGATGAGTCAACCTGACCCCCCACTCAACCTCGTCCTGACCCGGCGGTTTGCCGACGGCACCATCGAGTGGATCCCCCTGCCCGAACCGCAACGTGTGACGGCGGCGCCGGATGCCGGCTACGCCCTCATCGACCGCAGCGACTACGGACCGCCGGAACGCCTCGAGGCGCTGCGCCAGGACAATGATCTGGTCGTGGAGGTCGCCGCCCGCCAGGTGCTGGTGCTGGAGAATTTCTTCGCCACGGCGGGCTCCGCCTTTTACCCGACCCCGGACATTGCCGGCGGCGCCGGCCCCTTCTCCGGCCCGCCGGTGACGCCCCAGGCAACGGGACTGGTCTGGTCTGCCCAGGAACCGGCCCGGGACCCGGCCGCCGTCACTGAACCGGCCTCAGGTGCCACCGATGACGATGACGGCAGCAATGTGTTGCTCTGGGGCGGACTGGCCGCCGGCGGTCTGGGTCTGGCCCTGGCCGCGGGCGGTGGTGGTGGCGGTGGTGGCGGCCAGGCCCAGGACACCACCGCACCGCAGATCACCTCGGCCAGCACCGCGGCCGGTATCGACGAGAACTCCGGGTCCGGCCAGGTGGTCTACACCGGCGCCGCGTCCGATGCCTCGGCCATCACCTGGCGTCTCGAAGCCGGCCTGGATGCCGATGCATTCAGCGTCGATCCCGACAGCGGCGCCGTCACCCTGCTGGGTAACCCGGACTTCGAACAGCAGGCCGAATATCAGTTCACCCTGATTGCCACGGACCGCGCCGGCAACGAGGCCCGGCGCACCGTAACCCTGCCCATCAACAACCGCGACGAACGCAGTCCCACGGTAGCCGAGGTAGCCCTGACCTCAGCCACCGGCGCACGCAACGACACACTCAACGAAGGCGATACGGTGACAGTCACCGTCACCATGAGCGAACCCACTGAAATCGACGCGGCCGCCGAACCCGCGCGCATCGAACTGATCGTGGGCGATGCCCGCGTCGAGGCCAGCTACGTATCCGGCAGCGGATCGACCCGGTTGAACTTCGAATACACGGTGCAGCCAGGGGACCGGGCCGACGACGGTATCGCGGTACCCGCCGATGCCCTGATGGCCGAGGCCGGTTCCTGGCGCGACGATGCCGGCAACGTCGCCGACCTGAGTCATGCCGCAGTCGCCGACGATGCGCGCTTCCGGGTCGACACCACGGCGCCCACCCTGACCGCCAGCAGCCCGGCCGACGACGCCGAAGGGGTGCCGGTCGCGGACCACCTGGTCCTGGAGTTCAGCGAGAACGTGGTGGCTGGCAGCGGCAGCATCACCATCACCGACGGTAGCGACAACCGGGTCATCGACGTCAGCGACAGCAGCCGGGTCAGCATCGACGGCAACCAGGTCAGCATCGATCCCGGCGGGGACCTGAACGGCGACAGCGACTACCGGGTGCAGATCGAAAGCGGCGCCTTCATCGACCGGGCCGGCAATCCGTATCAAGGCATCACCGACAGCACCACGTTGAACTTCGGCACCCAGACGCCGGCCGACCCCACCGTGGTGGTATTCGACCTGCTGCAGGGCTCCAGTTCCAGCCACAGCGGCCGCACCTTCCGCAGCGACGTGAGCTACGACATCTACCTGCGGGTCGACAGCGACGACGCCGACCTGAGCACCAGTGGCGGCGGCCCGGGAACCTGGGGCACGTGGGCCGGCGCTTCCAGCCTCGGCAGTGACGATCGGGTGATCCTGGTTGGCGACGGCGCCGCCGTGCAGCGGGTGTTCGCCGTCAACGACGTGTCGGTCGGCAGCGCCGCCGTGGACTGGTCCTCGGGCTTCGGCTTCGACGCCGGCGTACTCCAGGACCGGTTCTTCACGCGCCTCACAGGCTTTGCGGCCAATGCCCGGGAAACCGCCACCCTGTTCCAGACCGACCTGCCGGGCACGTTTCTCGGCAATCAGGGCGGTCTGCTCAGCACCATGTACCTGACCGACATGCCGGCCGGCATCCTGACTACCCAGGGACTCGTCTGAACGGGCTGCCGAGGCCCGCCAACATGCTACGATCCGGGCAACAGCCATTCTGTGAACACCGGGGGGAGACATGCACGACCTGATCATCCGCGACGCCACCATCGTCGACGGGACCGGCGCCAGCGCGTTCCGCGGCAGCGTCAGCATCGACGGCGGCCGCATCACGGCCGTCTGCGCCGAGGGCCAGAACCCGGGCCAGGCCCGGCGCGTGGTGGATGCCGGCGGCGATCTGTTGACACCCGGATTCGTCGACATCCATACCCACTACGACGGTCAGGTCTGCTGGGACAAACAGGTCACCCCCAGTAGCTGGCACGGCGTCACCACCATCGTCATGGGAAATTGCGGCGTCGGTTTTGCGCCGGTGCGGCCCGGCTCGGAAAGCGAACTGGTAGAACTGATGGAAAGCGTCGAGGACATTCCGGGAACGGCGCTGCACGAGGGAATTCCCTGGGGCTGGGAAAGCTTCGAGGAGTACCTGAACCACATCGACACGCCGTACACCGTGGATGTCGGTTCCCAGGTGCCGCACGTCGCGATTCGCCACTACGTCATGGGCGATCGCTGCTACGACGACGCCAGCCCCGAGGACATGGAAGCCATGCGCGCCATCACCCGGCGGGCGCTGGAAGCCGGCGCCCTGGGCTTTTCCACCTCGCGGTTCTACGGGCATCTGGACAAGGCCGGCAACCTGGTGCCGGGCACCCGCGCTTCCGCGCAGGAGATGAAGACCATCGGCGCCGCCTTCACGGGTCTCGGCTACGGCACCATGGAGTTCGTGTCCGACTCGCTCTCCGACCCGGAGGAACTGGCCTGGATCGAGCACATCACCCGCACCACCGGCTGCACCGTGTCACCGCTGGTTACTGCCGGACCGGCGCCGATCTGGACGCTGGCCGAAAAACTGCACCAGGAAGGGTTCAAGCTGCGCCCACAAGTCGGCGCACGGCCGGCCTCGATCCTCATGACCCTGGACGGCACCATCAATCCCATGCGCCAGTTTCCCGCCTACCGCGAGATCCACGACCTGCCGCTGGATGTACGCCAGGCGCGGCTCAAGGATCCGGCGTTCCGGGCCCGGGTGGTTGCCGAGGAACCCCTGCTGCCGGGCAACGCCGATGCGGTGCGGTTCCTGACTGACCACGAGCACCAGTACATCATGGACGAGGCGCTGTCCTACGAACCCGGGCCCGACGACACCGTGGCCGCCGTAGCCCGGGCCCGCGGCGTACATCCTCGCGAAGTGATGATGGACGTTCTGGCCGCAGGCCGGCCGCTGCTGATTCTTTTCGGCCGCTACGAAGGGGACCTGGAGGGCCAGCGCCAGGTGATCGAACATCCATTGAGCGTCTTCGGGCTGTCCGACGGCGGCGCCCACTGCGGGGTGCTGGTGGACGCCAGCGTTCCCACCTACATGCTCAGCTACTTCACCCGCGATCGGGTTCGCGGTCCCCGCCTGCCGCTCGAATTCGTGGTCCACAAACTCACCCGGGATTCCGCCGAGGTCTACGGGCTGCGGGACCGGGGCATGATTGCCCCGGGCTTTCTGGCGGACCTGAATCTGATCGACTACGACGCGCTCAGGCTGCACCAGCCGCGGATGGCCTACGATCTGCCGGCCGGCGGCAAACGCCTGGTGCAGGAAGCCGACGGTTATCGCATGACCGTCAAGTCGGGGGTGGTCACCTTCGAAGGCGGCGAGCCCACGGGCGCCCTGCCGGGCCGCCTGCTGCGGGGCAGCCAGTCGGCGCCGGCGGCCGCGCACTAGATCGTCAGCAGGCCGTCCGCGCGCCCCAACCGCGGCGCGGACCGGGGCCGGTCAGGCCCCACCCGCCGCAATCAGGGTTCGCTGCACTTCACCAGCAGCTTGCCGGTATTGGCGCCATCGAAGAGCCGGTTTACCGCCTCCGGGGCATTTTCCAGCCCCTCTACGATATCCGTGTCGTACTGGATCCTGCCGGCTGCCAGCCAGCCCGCCATTTCGGCGATCCCTTCGGCGAACCGTGGCAGGTAGTCGATGATGATGAAACCCTTGAGCAGCACCCGCTTCATCAGCAACATCTGGTAGTTGTTGGGGCCTGCCACACCCTGGGTGTTGTCACCCTCGTTGTAGTGGGCAATCAGCCCGCACAGAGGGATGCGGGCGTTGAGATTGAGCCGCTTGAGCACCGCATCGGTTACCGGGCCCCCGGTATTCTCGAAGTAAACGTCGATCCCGTTCGGGCAGGCGGCAGCCAGCTCGGCATCCAGATCCGCGGTCTTGTAGTTGACGGCGGCGTCGAAACCCAGATCCTCCACCAGGTGCGCGCACTTCGCGTCGGACCCGGCGGTGCCGACTACCCGGCAGCCTTTGATCTTGCCGATCTGACCGACAATCTGCCCCACCGCACCCGCCGCCGCGGAAACCACCAGCGTCTCGCCAGCTTGCGGTTTGCCGATGTCCAGCAGGCCGAAGTAGGCCGTCATGCCGGTAGCACCCAGCACACTCATGTAGGCATCCAGCCCAACGCCGGGCATCTGCGGCATCTTGCTCAGCCCGGCGCCATGGTCCACCAGCGCATGGGATGCCCAGCCCCACATGCCCTGCACCACGTCACCCGCCTCGAAACCGGGGTTGGCGCTGGCTTCCACCACCCCGAGCGTGCCACCCCGCATGACCTCGCCGAGTTGCACCGGCGGCATGTACTGGTCCTGATCCGAGGCCCAGATCCGGTTGGTGGGGTCCAGCGACAGATACACGGTGCGTACCAGCACCTGGCCGTCCACGGGATCGGGCAGTTCGCTGGCATGCCAGTCGAAATCGTCACGTCCGAGGCGTCCGTCCGGGCGTCGCTTGAGGGTCCAGGCGTGGCTGGTGGTAGGCATTCCGGCTCTCCAAAGGGGTCTCTACGGGCCGGGTATGATGGACTGAATGCCGCTGCGATGCAGCCGCCGTACCCGGCGCACGCCTTGCACACGCTCCGCAACCGAAAACCCCGGCGTGAAACATCCTGACTATGGCATCATGCTGACAAATCCTGGCACGAGGCTGAGCCAGTGCAGCCCATGGTGGTGGAGGTCCGTGGGTTGCCACCGGCCGACCAGCCGTGAGGAGACACTCATGAACACACCCTTTCTGCTGAGTACGGCCCGCGAGCGCATCGGGGAACATCTGGGCACCAGCAACTGGGTGGCCATTGATCAGGTGCAGGTCAACGTGTTCGGGGAAGTTACGCGCTGGCGCACGCCCGGGCACTGCGATCCGGAGTACGCCAGAACCACCCCCTACGGCGGCACCCTGATGCACGGCTTTCACATGGTTTCACTCCTGTCACACTTCTACCGCGACTCGGGCCTGTGGCCGGAAGACGGCCGCAATCCCCTCAACTACGGGCTGGACAAGGTGCGGGTGCTGAAACCGGTGATCATCGGCGACGGCATCCGGCTGCGCTCGCACATCACGCTGCTGGACGCCACCGACAAGCACCACGGCGAGTGGCTGCTGAAGACGCGTCATGAAATCGAGGTGGACGGCGTGGAAGACCGCGTCCTCTATGCCGAATACCTGACCTACTGGTACCCGAAACAGGAGCGCGCATGAAGATTCTGAAGTGGTCGGCCCTGGTCCTGCTGGCGCTGCTGGTGGCGGCTCTGCTGCTCGGCCCCATCGGTCCGCTTCCCGGAGTTTTCATCGGGGGTACCCCGACCCCCGTGCCCGATACCTGGCCGGACACCGCCGACACCCACGAAATCCTGCTCAAAGTGCCGGGCACGCTGCCTCGGGTGGTCACGATCTGGGTGATCGAGCATGATGAGGAACTGCACGTGGTCGGCGCCAGAGGCAGCGGCTGGGTCGACATGATCGGCGCCGGGGCGCCAGTGCAGATGCGCCTCGAAGATGCGACCTATGCGCTGCGGGCCGAGCCGGTCACCAGCGGCTGGCAATCGGTGCTCACCGAGTACGTGGACAAATACCGTCCGGACTATCCGGATATCGTCGCCGGCTTCCCGTCCGTCGAAGAAGCCGAAGATCAGATCGCCGTGTTCCGCCTGGCGCGGAGCTGAGGCACAGACAGACTCAGGGGGATCATCCATGCTCCGCATCATTGTGCAGATTGTCGGGCTGCTCGTTCTGCTGCTGCTGGCCACCGTGGTTACACTGCGGGTCAAATACCGGGATGCCGATGGGCCATCGGTGCTGTTCCCCGGCGGCGAACTGGTCAGCGGCGAGATTCATCGCGGCCCGGAGCCGGACTGGTCGTTCACCGACGACATCTACGTGATTGAACTGGAACTGGGCGACCCGCCTTCGTCGCGACGCATATTCGTCATGGAGAGCAACGGCCGCCTGTACGTGCCGTCGGGTTACATGCGCTCGATGCTCGGGCGCATCTGGAAGGACTGGGCCTTCGAAGCCGACGGCGGTGACGGCCGCGCGGTCGCCCGCATCGAGGGCGTGCGCTACCCGCGCCACATCAGCCGCGTGACGGACCCCGCAATCATTGCCGGGGTCGCGGAAAAGCTGGCGCAGAAATACGCCGGCGGCGTCACCGCGGAGACAGTTGCGGGCATCGAGCAGAGCGTGGCTGAGGGCGATACCTGGATCTTCGAACTGGCGCCGGTGGAGAGCTGACATGCGGATGAAGACTTATCTGGTGGTGTGCGCGGCGGTAACGCTGGCCTGGGTGGCGGGACTGCTGCTGGTGCCGTCGTTCGCCCAGACCGTCGAGCAGCTTATGCTGGGATTTCTGTCCAGCAACGCCTGACTTCGAGTCGACCGCGCCGCTGATCACGCCGTTGCCCATGTCCGGGTTCAAGTCGAGGGCCATGCAGATCGTGTCAACGCTCCTGCTCACGGTGATCGCCGTCTCCGGCTGTGCCGCGGGTTCGGACAGAAACAGCGCAGTGGCCGCCTCAACTGACATCGAATCGGCCATCATCAGCGGCATTTACGAAAACCCGATCCGGCTCGAACGGGGTCGCTTCGAAGGCGAACCGTTTTCGACCGGCAGCGCTTCCCGCCCCACCATCGTCTTGCTGGCGGAACCACGGGCCCGAGCCGACATCGATGATGACGGCGACATCGAAGCACTGGCGGTTCTGTCGGAGTCCTCGGGCGGAAGCGGCACCTTTCACTATCTGGCCGTGCTGGACATGAGCCCCGGAGGCTTCCGCAGTCAGGCCACTGTGCTGCTCGGAGACCGGATTCAGGTGACGCGCCTGGAAGTGGCTGGCGCTCTGGTCAATGTCGGTCTGATCGAAGCCCGACCGACGGACCCGGTCTGCTGCCCGGGAAAGGCGCAAAGCCGGAGCTGGCTGTGGGCCGACGACGATCTGAGACCGGTCCTGCACTTAGCCGGGGAACTGGTCTATGGCCATGAGACACGGCAGTTCGTCACCTGCGGCGGTGACCGCTTCTGGGTGACCGACGAGACCGGCGGTGACCTGCAGCGAGCGTACCAGGCCCGTGTCGCCACTCCTTACCAACCACTGTTCGCCAGGATCGAGGCCGCGCGCTCGCCCGCACCCGATTCGGGGTTCGCCGCCGGGTACCACGAGCAGCTCCGCGTGACGGCGCTCGAGCGGCTGGAAGGCCGCCGGAAAATGCCCGGGGACTGCGCGCCTTCAGCCCTGCCGTGAGACGCCGTGTTATCCTGCGAATTGAGCTCATCTCAGCCAGGAACTGCCAACATGCCCAGCACCGAGCATGAACAGATCGTCGCCATGATGGACGGCGGTCTGGGACTCGAGGACCTGTCCGTCGAGGATCAGCGCGCGGCCATGGAAGCGTCGACGAGCATGTTTCCACCGGATCCGGACGTCACCTCGACGGAAGTGGATGCCGGCGGCGTGCCCGCAGACTGGGTCAGCATCGACGCCCACCCGGCCGACCGGGTCGTGCTCTATCTGCATGGCGGCGGGTACGTCATGGGTTCGCGCAACTCCCACCGGGGCCTGGCCGGACGGATCGCGCGAGCCGCTGGCGCGCGGGTGCTCCTGCCGGAGTACCGGCTGGCTCCGGAACATCCGTTTCCCGCCGCCGTAGAGGACGCCGCCGCCTGCTGGCGTTGGCTGATCGCCCAGGGCCAGCAGCCCGGCCACATGGCCATTGCCGGTGATTCCGCCGGCGGTGGGCTGGCCCTGGCCACGCTGCTGGCGCTCAAGGCGTCCGGAGACCCCCTGCCCGCCTGCGCCGTCGGTCTCTCGCCGTGGACGGACCTGGAAGGTACCGGGCCCACTGCCGAACCCGGCGCCGTCGACGATCCCATGTTGACCGTCGGCGGCTTGCGCGACAGCGGCAGACAATACGCGGCGGCCGATCTCCGCAACCCGCTCGCCGCGCCGTTACATGGCGACCCGAGGGGGCTTCCGCCCCTGTTGATTCAGGTGGGCTCCCGGGAAATTCTGTTGTCCGACAGCACGCGCTTTGCGGAGAAAGCGCAGGCCGCCGGCGTGGACGTCACTCTGGAGATGGAGGAAGGACTGATCCACGTGTGGCAGATGCTGCCGGTTCCGGAGGCACAGAGCGCGGTGGCGCGCATCGGCGCGTTCATTCGCACCCACTGCTGATACCTGACCCTGTCGCCCCGCGCCAGCGGCGCCCGTCAGGTACCCAGTTGCGCATCGAGCTGGTGCAGCACCTGGTAGCAGGGCAGCACCTGAGCCACGCTGGAGTTGGGCTCGCGGCCTGCCTGAATGGCCGCGAAGAACTCCCGGTCCTGAAGCTCGATGCCGTTCATGGAAACCGCGACCCTGGACACGTCCACGGGTTTTTCGTGCCCGTCCACCAGGTCGTCGTAACGGGCAATATAGGTACCGTTGTCGCAGATGTACCGGAAAAACGTGCCCAGCGGCCCATCATTGTTGAACGACAGCGACAGGGTGCAGATGGCCCCGTTGGCGGCCTTGAGCTGGATGGACATGTCCATGGCGATGCCTAGCTCGGGGTGAATGGGTCCCTGCATGGCGTGGGCCTCCACGATCTCCGCACCGGCCTGGTAGCGGAACAGGTCCACCGTGTGCGCGGCGTGGTGCCACAACAGATGGTCGGTCCAGGACCGGGGTTCGCCGGCGGCGTTGATGTTCTTACGGCGGAAGAAATAGGTCTGCACGTCCATCTGCTGGATGTTCAGTTCCCCGGCGGCGATGCGCCCGTTCACCCACTGATGGGAGGGATTGAAGCGCCGGGTATGCCCGACCATGCAGATCAGACCCGTCTGCTTCTGCGTGTCCAGCACCGCCTGAGCGTCGGCCCAGCTGTCCGCCAGAGGAATCTCCACTTGAACGTGCTTGCCCGCCTCCATGCAGGCAATGGCTTCGCGCGCGTGCTGCTGGGTTGGAGTACACAGGATCACTGCCTCAACGTCGGGCCGGGCCAGCGCTTCCGCCAGGTCCGTGGTGGCGAAGGGTACGCCATACTTGTCGGCCACGGCCTGGGTTTTGTCCAGGGTCCGGCCCACCAGCGCGTCCACCTCGATCCCGTCGATGTGGTTGATGCCGTCCAGGTGTTTCTGACCGAACGCGCCGGGGCCGGCAACTGCAATTTTCATGACTTCTCCTTCATTCGTTCCAGTACAGGCCCATGGGATTGTCCACCAGCAGTTTCCGCTGCAGCTCCGGGGTCGTTGCAATCCGCGGGATCACGTCCACCAGATGACCATCGTCGGGCATGTGGTTCTTCATGTTCGGGTGCGGCCAGTCCGTGCCCCACAGTACCCGGTCGGGGAAGGCCTCCACCACCCGGCGGGCAAACGGCGCCACGTCTTCGTAGCGCGGCGGGCCAAGGCGCGACAGCCGCTCCGGACAACTCACCTTGGACCAGAAGTTGCCGTTCTCGCGGAGCAGGCGCAGGAACAGCTCGAACTCCGGCCCGTCCACCGGCCGGCTGACGTCCGGCCGGCCCATGTGGTCGACCACCACCACTGTCGGCAACGACGTGAAGAAATCGTACAGCCCAGGCAGTTCCTCGGCTTCGAAGTAGATGACGATGTGCCAGCCGAGGGCCTTGATCCGCCCGGCTATGGTTGACAGCGCGTCGAACGGCAGCGCATCCACCAGGCGCCTGACGAAGTTGAAACGCACGCCCCGGACGCCGGCCCGATGCAGGGATTCGAGTTCCGCGTCGGTGACCGACGCCCGCACGGTCGCCACCCCGCGGGCCAATCCATTGGCGTGCTCCAGGGCATCCACAAGCGCCCGGTTGTCGGCGCCATGGCAGGTCGCCTGGACGATGACGTTACGGGAGAAACCCAGGAAATCGCGCAGCGCCAGGAGCTGATCGCGGGAGGCATCGCAGGGCGTGTACTTGCGCTCCGGCGCAAACGGAAATTTATCGCCCGGGCCAAAAACATGACAGTGCGCGTCCACCGCGCCGGCGGGCGGCAGGTACTGCGGCTTCGACGGCGCCGCGTCCCAGTGCAGCCAGTCCGGGTCGGCCTGGAACGCCTTGCTCACAGCCCCCGCTCCCGCAGCGCTGCATCCAGCCTGGGATACACCCGGCGGGCGTTCCCCTCGTAGACCTTGCGGCGGTCGGTTTCGGTCAGATTCAGGGCGTCAACGTAACGCCGGGTATCGTCGAAATAGTGACCGGTCTCCGGGTCGATACCCCGCACCGCGCCCACCATCTCGGAGCCGAACAGAATGTTGTCGATGTCGATCACCTCGAACAGCAGGTTGATGCCCGGCTGATGGTAAACGCAGGTATCGAAGTACACGTTGTTCATGACGTGCTCACGCAGCGCCGGCTTCTTCAACATGTCGGCAAGGCCCCGGTAGCGGCCCCAGTGGTACGGCACCGCCCCGCCGCCATGGGGAATGACGAAGCGCAGACCCGGGAAGTCGGCGAACAGGTCACCCTGCAGGAACTGCATGAAGGCCGTGGTGTCGGCGTTGATGTAGTGGGCGCCGGTGGCGTGAAAGTTCGCGTTGCAGGAACCGGACACGTGAATCATTGCCGGGACGTCCAGCTCGACCATCTTCTCGAAGAACGGGTACCAGCTTCGATCGGTCAACGGCGCGGAAGTCCAGTGCCCGCCCGACGGGTCCGGGTTCAGATTGCAGCCGACGAAGCCCAGCTCGTTGACGCAGCGTTCCAGCTCGGCAATGGAGCGTTCGATGGACACCCCCGGCGACTGCGGGAGCTGACACACGCCGATGAAAGTCTCCGGGAACAGATCCACCACCCGCTTGATCAGATCGTTGCAGGCTCGGGTCCACTGCTGGGACACCGCGTCGTCACCGATGTGGTGGGCCATGGCCGAGGCCCGGGGCGAGAAGATGGTCATGTCGGCGCCGCGCTCGCGCAGCAGCCGCAACTGGTTCTGCTCGATGCTCTGGCGGATCTCGTCGTCGCTGATAGCCGGCACCTCCGGCAGCGCCCGGCCCGCCTCGAAGGCGGCAATCTGGGCGTCCCGGAACGTCTGATGGGGCGCCGGGGCCGTGGTGTAGTGACCGTGGCAATCGATGATCATGGTCGTCTCCCGTTACCCTCGGTCAGGCCCGCCTGCTGGCGAACGGCGTCGAGCATGGGGTCGAGCCCGGCGGCGTCCTGCGCAGCGCCGAAGTCGGCAGCCCAGCGCTGACGCCGAACGCAGGCTTCACTCATCCACGGTGCCACGCCGGACTCGCGCACCGTTCTCGCCGCCTCTTCCATCTCCTCGGCCCGGCGCACGCCGTGAACCAGCGAGCGGGAAATCATGTAACGGCTCTTGTCCCGCCAGTCGATGCCGGGAAACAGATTGTTCAACGACTCCAGTACCTCCACCTCCACGCCATAGTGGCGCGCCGCCAGCAGCGCCTCGGCCAGCAGTGCCTCCATGCCTTTGATCATGACGCTGCGGCACATTTTGCTGGCGGCGGCCTGACCCGGACGATCCGACAGCACCGACATGCCGCCGAATCCGAGCTGTTCCGCCAGAGGCATGAACGCCCGGGCATCGGGCCCCGACACCAGCATGGGCGAGCGGCTGCGGGCGGGCAGGATCGGCGACATCACGGCCACCTCGAGATACCGCCCGTTCCGCTCCACCACCGCCATCCGCACGGCGTCCTTGGTCGACGGAGACACCGAGTTCAGGTCCACGAACCACGTCCCCGGCGTCAGAGCCGGCAGCACCGATTCAGCGGCTGCCACGCTCTGACCGGCGGTTACCGCAGAAATCACCAGTTCGCAGTTCCGTGCAGCAACGTTCGCCCTGCCAGCACCCTTCACCCGGCCGGGATGCGCTGCCGTCAGGGCCGCGAGTTGCCGCTGCGGACGCGACTCCGGCTGATCCAGCAGGCGATCCCAGGCGATCACGTCGAGATTCGTGTGTTCCAGCAGGTCCTCGGCGACGATACCGCCCACCTCGCCGAGCCCAAGCAAACAGACCGTGTGCAGTTCCGTCATGACGACTCCTCCGGCACCAGCACCTGTCCCCGCATCAGCAACCGCGCGGTGCGCACGAGGGCTGCCCGTTCGACCCGTAAGTCACCTGCGCCAACGGCGGAGCCGCCGCCGGAGGTCTCTATCTCGACGGTGAAAAATCCGCTCGGATGCTCGACGTCGAGCCGGGTCACGCCGTCCCCGACGGCCAGTCCGCTCACCTGTTGACCCACCGAGCCCGGCAGCATGCAGGCGGTGGCGACGCTCACGGAACCAAGCACGCCGATGGCCTCGTGCACCCGGTGGGGAATGAAAGTGCGGGTATTGATGATGCCGCCCTTCAGCGGGGCCGATACCAGACACATCTTGGGCACGGTCTTGGCGGCGACGTCGCCAAGATTCATCAACGGCCCCACCTTCAGCCGCAATGCTTCGAGGCGCGCCTTCAGCTCGGCGTTGTTCTCCAGTGCCACGGCCGATTCGTTGCCGGTCAGCCCGAAGTCCGGCGCCCGTAACAGCACCACGGGCATTCCGTTGTCGATGCAGGTTACGGTTTCACCGGCTACCACGTCGACCACGTTGCCGGTAGGCAGCAGCGCGCCGCAACTCGAACCGGCGATGTCCAGAAAGTCCAGCGCCACCGGCGCCGCGGTGCCGGGCACACCGTCGATCCGGGCGGCGCCCTGATAGTTCACCCGCCCCCCTGGCGTCTCGACCCGGGCTACCGCACGGGCCCCGGTGTTGACCAGGTAGATGCGGACGTCCGTGGTTTCCCCCGTGGCCGTGACCATACCGGTTTCGATAGCGAACGGACCGACCCCGGCCAGGATGTTGCCGCAGTTCTGGGTGTCGCTCACTTCGGCCTGGTCGACCACCACCTGAAGAAACAGATACTCCACATCGGCGTCGTCGCGCGCCGACGGTCCAACCACGGCCACCTTGCTGGTCAGGGGATGGGCGCCACCCATGCCGTCGATCTGGCGCGGATCCGGCGAACCCATGGCAGCGAGCAGGATCCGGTCACGCTGTAACGGGTCCGCCGGCAGATCTTCGGCGCGGAAGTACAGGCCTTTGGAGGTCCCGCCGCGCATCACCGAGCAGGAAATTGCCTTCTGCATGGAACCGTCTCCCCGCTGAACCGGCGGACTACACCTGGTCCGCCGACGTCACGTAGCGGAATCCTTCCGCTTCGAGCCGGCCGCGCATGTCGTAGATGTCGAGGCCCAGTTCTCCGGCGGCGAGACGGCCGCGTTTGTCTTCCTCGTTGGCGAGACGGCGGACCACATTGTCGTAGACCCCGGCCGCCTCCTGCCGGCGCACCACCACCACCCCGTCATCGTCGGCGACGATCAGGTCGCCGGGGTTGACCAGGGCGCCGGCACAGACCACGGGCACGTTCACGTTGCCCAGCGTCTCTTTGACCGTGCCCTGGGCGAATACCGCCTTCGACCAGACCGGAAAGCCCATCTCGGTGAGGCTCGCGGTGTCCCGGACCCCCGCGTCGATGATCAGCCCGACGACGCCGCGCGCCATCAGCGAGGTGGCCAGCAGATCGCCGAAGTAGCCGTCTTCGCAGGCACTGGTCGGCGCGACCACCAGCACGTCGCCCGGCCGGCACTGCTCCACCGCTACGTGAATCATCCAGTTATCGCCCGGTGCAACCTCGCAGGTCACCGCCGGCCCCGCAATTCTGGCTGGCCGGTATATGGGGCGCAGGTAGGAGGCCAGCAGGCCGCGGCGGCCCTGAGCTTCGTGCACCGTAGCCACCTCGGCGCCCTGGAAGCGCGCCACGATGTCGTCGGCGACCCGGTCGATGTGCGTGACACACACTGGCATGACGGGCTTCTCCCGACCCGGCCGGCCAGGGGTGGCCGGCAACACATCGATTATGGCGGACCTGGCTTCAGTAAGGATGCCCGAATCGCGTTCGGGCTATTAGAATCAGCTATACGTCTTTGCCCCGGCAGGTTCCGGTGAACCTCAGACATCTGATCGCGGCGCTGGAGATCGAGCGGCTAGGCTCGGTGAGCCGGGCCGCCGAGGCCATTCATTTATCACAGTCAGCGGTCTCCCAGGGGGTGTCCGGGCTGGAGCGCTCGGTGGCCGCCAGGTTGTTCACGAGGAGCGCCGGCGGCATGCACCCGACCGCGCTCGGCGCCCTGTTTCTGGCTCGCGTCCGCCGCGCTGTGGACTGGCTGCGCAGCCTCGATCGGCTGGCCGGCCAGAACGCTGACCCGCGCGCCGGCCAGAATCCGCGCGAAGTCCATCGCCTGCTCAGCGCAGCGCAACTGACGGCGCTGATTGCGGTCGTGGACACCGGCAGTTACACCCGGGCGGCGGCTCGACTGGGCCTCGCGCAGCCCACCGTCCATCGGGCCATCCGGCAACTCGAGGCCTGTTACCGGCTGCGCCTGTTCCGGGCCTCGCCCCACGGTGTCGACCCGATCTGGCAGGCCCGGCGCATGGCCCGCCACTGCAGCCTGTATTTTGCCGAACTGGAACAGGCCCGGGCCGAGCTGAACGAGCGCCGCGGCATCATGGCCGGGGCGCTGACCATCGGCAGCCTGCCCATGGCGCGCACCCACCTGGTACCCCGCGCGGTCACCTCTCTGTTGAGCGAATTCCCCGAAGTCCGGGTCCGCATCGTCGACGGTCCCTACGAAGAACAGCTCCATGCGCTGCTGCACGGCCAGGTAGACGTCATCGTCGGCGCCCTGCGGCATCCACCCCCCGCTCCGGACGTGGTTCAGGAAGCGTTGTTCACCGACTTTCTCAGCATCGTCTACCGGGCCGGCCATCCCCTGGCGGACAGCGCGTCCATCCAGCCGCAACGCCTGCTGGACCTGGAATGGATTGCACCTCGGCCCAACACGCCAGCCAGGGAAGCGTTCCGCCGCTTCTTTGCGCACCACGGCCTGGCGGCGCCGGAGCGCGTGATCGAATGCAGTTCCCTGGTCGCCACCCGTGGTCTGCTGCTGGCAAGCGATCGGGTGGCGTTGCTGCCGGCGCGGCAGGTGGCGGTGGAGCTCGAAGCGGGCCTGCTGAGCGTCAGCCGCAGCCCGCTGGAAGACACGGCGCGCCAGATCGGCCTGACTCTGAGGCAGCACTGGTACCCGACCCGGGTCCAGACCCGGCTGCTGGAGCTGCTGCGCGAGCCCGAGGGCGCCGGTTCCGCCAACGGATTCCGCTCGCGCCAGCCTTGAACGTGTCGGGCCGCCAGGGCGCGCGGCGGCAGCGACGCTGGTACCATCATCGCCCACAACCGCCGGGCCGATGAAGGCTTAAATGACCGAGCCGCCGACCACGGTTCGCGACTGCGTAATCGCACTGCTGCGCGAGCTGGAGATGACCACCGTGTTCGGCAATCCCGGATCCACGGAATTGCCGCTGTTCCGCAACTTCCCCAACGATTTCCGCTACGTCCTGGGACTGCAGGAATCCGCGGTCATCGCCATGGCGGACGGCTTCGCCCAGGCGACCCGCAAACCGGCGCTGGTCAACCTGCACTCGGCCGCGGGAGTCGGCCATGGCCTGGGCAATCTGTTCACGGCCAGCTTGAACCACGCCCCGCTGGTGGTGACCGCCGGCCAGCAGGCCCGCTCCATGCTCGGTAACGCGCCGTTTCTGCACGCCAGGCAGGCGCCGCGGTTTCCTGAGCCCTACATCAAGTGGGGAATCGAGCCGGCTCGTGCCGAAGACGTGCCGGCCGCCATCGCCCAGGCCTGTTACACCGCGCTGCAGCCGCCCCAGGGCCCGACTTTCGTGTCCATCCCCGTGGACGACTGGGAGCAGCCCTGCACGAGTGTGGCTGCCCGCGCGGTAAGCCGCCGCATCCGCGCCCCGGCACCGGAGATCGGCGCGACCGCGGACGCCATGGGCAGAGCCCGGCGGCCGGTTCTCGTGGTCGGCGCCGGCGTGGCCAGGGACGATGCCTGGGATGGCGTCGTTGCCCTGGCAGAACGCTTTCAGACCCCGGTGTGGGTCAGCCCCATGTCCGGCCGCAACAGCTTTCCCGAAGATCACCCGCTGTTTGCCGGCTTTCTGCCCGCCAGCCGAGAAGGCGTGGCCGCCGCGCTGCACGGCGCCGATCTGGTGCTGGTGCTGGGCGCTCCGGTGTTCACCTACCACGTCGAAGGCGCCGGTCCGGTGATACCCGATGGCAGCACCCTGGTGCAGTTCGTCGATGATCCCGAGGCCGCCAGCCGGGCGCCGGTAGGCCGGGCCGTCGTGACCAGCCTGGACACTGGTGTGCAGGACCTGCTGGCTGCCAGTTCGGGTGTCCACAATCCACCGCTGCCCCCGCAGCGCCGGCCGCACGATCCGCCCGACGCCGTGCTCAGCGACGCCTATCTGTTGAGCCGCATTGCCCGACTGCGTCCCGCCGACAGCGTGATCGTGGAAGAAGCCCCGAGCAGCCGTGGCGCCCTGCACGACTACCTGCCCATCACCCGGCGGGACGGCTTCTATACCTGCGCCAGCGGGGGTCTGGGCTACAGTCTGCCCGCTGCCGTCGGCGTGGCGCTGGCCCGGCCGGACCAGCGGATCATCGCCCTGCTCGGCGATGGCTCCAGCATGTATGGCATTCAGGGACTCTGGACGGCGGCGCAGTTCGATCTGCCCATCTCGTTCGTGATCTTCAACAATGGCGGCTACCAGGCGCTGGACGGGTTTGCCGCCCGGTTCGGTGTCAATGCACCACCGGGCACCCGGACCCCGGGGCTCGAGTTTGCCAGCCTGGCCCGGGGCCACGGCCTGGACAGCCTGCGCGTCGAGGACCCGGCCGCGCTGGACGATGCCCTGAACCGGGCCTTTGCCGCACCCGGACCTTTTCTGGTGGATGTCGCTCTCACCCATTGAGCAGCCGCGGATCGCCATAGGAACAAGGGAAAGACATGGCCACTGACCCGCGGGAAACCTTCGATGCCGCGCCCATGAGCGCCCTGCAGATCACCGTGGTGGCAATCTGCGTACTGCTCAACGCTCTGGATGGCTTCGACGTGCTGGCCATCAGTTTCGCGGCACCGGGCATCGCCGCCGAGTGGGACGTCAACCGCGCAGCCCTCGGCATCGTATTGTCCATGGAACTCATTGGCATGGCCGCGGGCTCGGTGCTGCTGGGCGGCATCGCCGACCGGCTCGGGCGGCGTCCGACCATTCTCGGCTGTCTGGTGACGATGACCGCGGGCATGTACGCGGCGTCACTGGCCAACGACGTCTATACCCTGTCGGCGATCCGTCTGGCCACCGGAATCGGTATAGGCGGCATGCTGGCGTCCATCAATGCCATGGCGGCCGAGTATTCGAACGGGCATAACCGCAGCAGCGCCGTCGCCTTGATCGCCGCCGGGTATCCACTCGGGGTGGTGATCTGCGGCCCCATCGCGGCGCTCCTGCTTTCGCACTACGACTGGCGCGCGGTGTTCGTGTTCGGCGCCGTGCTTTCCGGACTGTGCATCCCGCTGGTTCTGTTGCTGTTGCCCGAGTCCATCAGTTTCCTGCTGGTCCGGCGGCCCGCCGGCGCTCTGGCGCGGGTCAATCGCACGCTGGTCCGCTGCCGGCATCAGCCCATTCCCGAACTGCCGCCGCAACCGGTACTGGCACGAACCGGCTGGGCCGGTCTGTTCGCGCCGTCCATGATCCGGACCACGCTACTGCTGACTCTGGCCTACCTCGCTCACATCATGACGTTCTATTTCATCATCAAGTGGATCCCCAAGATCGTCGTCGACATGGGATTCGATGCTTCGTCGGCCGGCACGGTGCTGGTGTGGTCGAGTGTGGGTGGCGCCAGCGGCGCCATCCTGTTCAGTCTGCTGACCCGCCGGATCGGCGCTCGTGCGCTGACCACCTTGACCATGCTGGCGGCGTTCGTTGCCGTTGTGGTGTTCGGGCACAGCAACAGCAATCTCACGGAGCTGGCCATCATTGCCGCCTTCGCCGGCTTCTTCACCAACGCCGGGGTGGTCGGCCTGTATGCCATTCTGGCTCAATCATTTCCCACCGAACTGCGGGCCGGCGGCACCGGATTCGTCATCGGGATCGGCCGCGGCGGCGCCATCGTCAGCCCGGTCATTGCCGGGTTCCTGTTCGAGTGGGGGCAAGGGCTGCCAGCCGTCGCCCTGTGGATGGGCGCCGGTTCGCTGGTCGGCGCGCTGGCGCTGATGGTCGTGCGCTACCGGGAATCCGGCGTAATCCCGGCGTCGGCCGGCTGATCCGGCACCAGAAGCTGCAGACCAGCGGACGTGTTGGATATGGGCGCCACCAGGTTCCGATGCAGTTCACGCACCTGACCCAGGAGGCAGCCGCGCATCCCCAGCCACATGTTGAGCTCCACCCCCTGGGCGCCGGCGATTTCCACCAGATCCTCGATGCTGTAGCCGAGCAGAGCCTCGGGCTCGTTCACCAGCTTGTCAAGGCAGAAACGGTCGAACTCGGTGTTGAGAATACCCGCGCGTTCGCCGTCGAGCTGGTGTGACAGCCCGCCGGTACCGAGCACCACGATCCGGCCCGGTCCCTGATAACTCTGCACCGCACGGCCGATGGCCTGCCCCAGCGCATAACAGCGTGACGGTTTGGGCATCGGATGCCGCTCGCAGTTGATGCAGACGGGAATGACCTTGATACCCTGATAGCCCCGATCAGGAAACAGCACCGAAAGCGGCACGGTCACCCCATGATCAACCTTGATCTCCTGGCAGACGGTCGGGTCGAAATCCGACTCCACGAGTTCGTTGACGATGTGCCAGGACAGATCCGTCTCGCCGGTGATCGGCGGAATCGGCGCAATACCCCAGCCTTCGTCGGCGTTCTGGTATTCCGGCGCCGTCCCGATGGCGAACGTCGGCTTCTTGTCCAGAAACATCTCCAGACCGTGGTCGTTGTAGAAGTGAATCAGGATGTCCGGCCTGGCCGCCTGCAACCACGCCCGGACCGGCTGGTAGCCGGCAAAAAAATCCCGCCAGTACGGCGTGTCCTCGATCCCCTGATCCATGGCCCGGCCGATGGCCGGAATGTGTGAGGTGCCAATCGCGCCGAGAATGTCAGCCATGGGATTTGCCGACTCCCTGACTGTCCAGAAAGGCCTGAAAGGCTGCCGTCGACCGATGGGTCTGCAACCCGCCGAAGTCCTGCATATTGAGCCCGAGAATCTGGCCGAACTTGGCCAGATAGTAGATGCTGCCGCCCTCGCGAATCATGGCCAGCACGTCGCGGTCACGCACCGCGGTCCGCTGCGCTTCGCTCAGGCGGAATTGCTCCATGCAGCGCTCGGGATCGTCCTTGAAGGCCTGCCGCCCTTCCTCGGAGTTGAACGAGAAGCACATCTTGTTCAATGCGTAACCGCGCGTAGCCGCCGGCCCGTCGAAAAACGGCGTTCCCGGAACGTCGCGGAATTTCTTCACAGCCATACGGCTCCTCCTCGATATGGTCGGCTCAATCCCGGAACACCACGGTCTTCGACCCGTTCAGGAACACCCGGTCCTGCAGCAGGTAGGTCACCGCCCGGGCCAGCACCCGGCGCTCGATGTCCCGCCCCTTGCGCACCAGGTCCGCGGGCAGATCGGCGTGGGTGATGTGTTCGACGTCCTGCTCGACGATCGGCCCCTCGTCCAGGTCGGCGGTCACCAGATGCGCGGTGGCGCCAATCAGCTTGACGCCCCGCTCGTAGGCCTGGTGATAGGGCCGCGCGCCTTTGAATCCCGGCAGCGAGCTGTGGTGGATGTTGACACAGCGGCCGGTCAGGTATTCCGCCAGATCGTCCGATAGGATCTGCATGTAGCGCGCCAGAATCACCAGTTCCGCACCCGTTGCTTCGACGATCTCTTTTATCCGGGCTTCCTGCCCCGGCCGGGTATCCGCCGTTACCGGTAGATGATGATACGGGATGTCGCCGATCATCGAGACCTTGAGCCCCTCTTTGGCATGGTTGGAGACGATGGCGACCACTTCCATCGGCAGCTCGCCGATGCGCATGCGGTAGAGCAGATCGCCCAGGCAATGGTCCTGGCGGGAAACCAGAATGATCACCTTCTTGGCCTGGGCCGCGCTGCGCAGCTTGACGTCCAGCGTGAAGCGCTCGATGGGCTCGGCCAGGGCCATCAACATCGAACCGGCTTCTGCGCCGGGTTCTTCCAGCGTGAACACCACACGCATGAAAAAGCGCCCCGTGTCCGCGTCGTTGTACTGCTGCAGATCGGTGATGTTGGCTCCCTGCCGATACAGCGCGGTTGTCAACGCGGCCACGATTCCCGGCGCATCCGCGCAGGTTGCGGTAAGAATGTAGGCATGACTCATGGGTCGTTTCCTGGGAATGGGTCTGCTGCGGGGACGGCGTGTCGTCCGGCCCGCACCCGCCTTCCGGCCGGGGCCTCAGCCCCCGCGATCGTAGACCGTGCAGCGGTAGAACTCACGGCGGAAGCCGTCATAGTCGTTGAAGGCCTGGTGCAGGCACAGGCGGTTGTCCCACAGGGTCACGGTGCCGGGGCTCCAGCGCAGGCGGCAGGTGAAGGCCGGCTGGGTGATGTGCTCACACAGAAACTGCAGGATCGGCGCGGCTTCCGGTTCGGTCATGCCGACGATACCCAGCGCGTAACAGGGGTCGCAGTACAGCGACTTCTCGCCACTGTGCGGATGGGTGCGCACCAGCGGGTGGGCATTGCCGCGCAGATTTCTGACGACGTTCTCCGGCAGCGCCTGCTCGTCGCGCAGCGCCGCCAGCCGGCCGATGGCATCGTCCACCGAAGGGTTGGCGTGGCGCTTGACCGACTCGAAGACATTGCGCATGGACATGTGGACTTCGAGGCCGTCGAGCAGGGCCTTCATGGTGTCGCTCAGGGACGCATAGGCGAGCGCGGCGTTGGCCCACAGGGTATCGCCGCCGTAGGGCGGCACGACCACGGCCCGCAGCATGCTGACCGATGGCGGCCGGGCCAGAAACGGGGAGTCTGAATGCCAGCCCGAGCCGAAGATGTGATCGGACCGGGTGTCAGCCTCCTTGATCAGCGGCTGCACGTTGCGGTGGCCGTCTACTCCCTCGGTGTAGGCGTCTTCGGCAAACTCGCCGAAGCGGGCGGCAAACGCCGCCTGCTGGTCGTGGGAGATGAATTGATCGCGCAGATACACCATCTTGTGCCGGTACAGCGCGTGTTCGATCTCGCGGAACTGGGCATCATTGAGCGCAGCCAGATCCACGCCGCGGATCTCGGCCCCCATGGCGGCAGCCAGCGGCACCACCGACAGGTGCTGGTAGTCGCACGCGGAATTGTCGAACGGACCGCGGGAATGAATCAGGGTCTTCACGGCTCGGCTGGCGCCCCCTTGAGTCAGTCGGTCGGCGGTGATGCCGATACCGGTGCTGCCGGTCCGCACAGTGTAAGCCAAAGCGGTCGAGCCCTCGAAGTCGGCAACGGCGGCCGGCAGCGGACAAAGCTGCCGCCGGCCGCGACACACCGGCGGGCCCCGGTTACAGTCGGGGTTCGACCGTGCAACGGACTCTGGAGGCCCGATCATGCCCGCTAGCCCCGAACTCGGCGACGCCCTGCGCGCCGCGCTGACCGCGCTGGATACGCCCACGGTGTGTAACGCCCTGGAAATCGTCGCCCCCGAGCGGCGCGGCTACGGCTACACGGTGAGCCCGCTGCTGTGCACACGGCCGGGCCTTCCGCCCATGGTCGGCCACGCCCGCACCGCGACCATCCGCGCCGCCCATCCCGGCGATCTGCGCGGCGAGGCGGCCCGGCAGCTTCAGGATCAGTACTATGCCTATGTCGATGGCGGCCCCAAACCGGCGGTGATGGTCATCCAGGATCTCGACGGGGCCCAGCGCGGCTACGGCTCCTGGTGGGGTGAAGTGAACAGCAGCGTGCACCGGGGCCTGGGCTGCCTGGGCGTGATCACCGACGGCAGCGTGCGCGACCTGCCGGACATTGCCGAGGGTTTTCAGATGCTGGCCGACCGGGTCGGGCCATCCCACGCGTTCATTCATCCGGTGGGCTTCGGACAACCGGTCAGCGTTGCCGGCATGCGGGTCCGTGACGGCGACCTGATCCATGCCGACCAGCACGGCGCGGTGGTGATTCCCTGGGCAGTGGCGGACCAGGTGCCAGACGCGGCCGCCGCCATCGCCCGCCGGGAAGCGGTGATCATCGGCGCCGCCCGGGAGCCAGGGTTCGACATCGAACGGCTGCGCCGGGCCTGGGGCGACGCGGCCGAAATTCACTGAACTCCGTTAGTACCGGAAGGAGCAGACGCCATGAAATCCCCGCTTCCACTGGCCACATTGGTGGCCGCACTCGCTGTTCCGGCCTTCGCGGCGGATGCGCCGGAAACCGTGGCCAGTCATCCCCAGGTGCGCGGCGCGCTGGCGCTGCTCGATCGCTGGATCGACGCCCATCAGGTCTACAACCGCATTCCGGGCCTGTCGGTGGGGGTAGTGCTGGATCAGGAACTGATCTGGGAGCAGGGTTATGGCTACGCCAACGTGGCGGAGCAGATTCCCGCCGATGCCGACACGCTCTACAGCATCTGCTCCATCTCCAAGCTGTTCACCAGCATCGCCGTGATGCAGCAGCGCGACGCCGGCCGCCTGCGGCTCGACGACCCGGTGGCCGACCACCTGGACTACTTCGACCTGGAGCAGCGATTCGCAGACTCCGGGCCGATCACCGTGCGCTCGCTGCTCACCCACTCGTCCGGTCTGCCGCGGGAATCGCTGCCCGCCTACTGGAACCCGGACTATCCCTTCCCCAGCCGCGAGGCGATGATCGACACCCTGGCGCGCCAGCAGACCCTGTACCCGGCCAGCCGCTATTTCCAGTACTCGAACCTGGCCCTGACCCTGGCCGGCGAAGTCGCCGCCAGCGCCGCCGGACGCCCCTATGCCGAACTGATCGAGGCGGAAATCCTGCAACCGTTGGATCTGAACGATACCCGCACCAGTTTTCCCCGGGACCTGCACGGCACCGCCATGGCCATCGGCTACGGCGCCCTGGATCGCAACGGCCAGCGCCGGGCCGAGCCGCCATTCGACACCGCGGGCATCACGCCGGCAGCGGGTTTCACCTCCAACGTCAAAGACCTGGCGGCGTTCGCCGCCTGGCAGTTCCGCCTGCTCGACGGCGGCGGCGAGGAGGTGCTGCGCGCCAGCACCCTGCGGGAAATGCAGCGCGTGCACTGGGTCGACCCGGATTGGAAAACCACCTGGGGACTGGGATTTGCGGTCAGCCAGATGGAGGACGAAACCCTGGTCAGTCACGGTGGCGGCTGCCCCGGCTACACCACGGCATTCACCCTGATGCCGGAACACCGACTGGGCGTGATCGTGCTCACCAATGCCAGCGGCGCCAACGGCCCCAGCGGGGTCGTGGAAAACGTCTACAAAGTACTGGGACCGGCGCTCCAGGAAGCCATGGAATCATCGGACGATTCAGCCGTTGACGACACCCCGGACCTGTCCGACTACGCGGGTCTGTATCACAACCCGCCGTGGAGCAGCGAGGTGGCCATCGTCCAGCAGGGCGACCGCTTGCTGGTCGCCAGCCTGCCGTCCCGGGATGTGACCGAAGATCAGACCCGACTGGTGCAGGACCGGGGCGACGTGTTCCACCGCGAGCGTGAAGACGGCGACGATCCCGGCGAAGCCTGGACCTTTCAGCGCGCCGCCGACGGATCCGTGACCGGTGTCGCCATGCACGGGGTGGTGATGACCCGGGTGCGCTGAGCCGGTCTCGCCGTACCCGTCCAGCGACGCCGGCGCGAGTCGCCGCCTCAGCCGAGCCGCTGCCGCAGGCCAGCCACGGCCCGGGTCACCCGGTCCACGTGGTCCGGTGTGTTGTACACGTGTACCGACAGACGCAGCCCGCCGGTGCCCGCGGTAATGATTCCGGCACGTTCCAGCACGTCCTGCGGCAGGCGGCGGCGCTCGGCGGCGGAAGCGGCCAGAACGATCACGTTGCTGGTGAAAACCGGATCGACGGGTGAGACGAACGGCACCCCGAGGGCCTGCAACCCGTCGCGCAGCCGCTGGGCAATTGCGTTGGCCTGCTTTTCCATGGTCGCCGGGGTCACCGCCCCATGCCAGGCGGCGGTTTCCGCCAGCGCCGCAATGGCCGCATCGTCGCGCTGACCGAGCGCTTCGAAGCGGCGTGCGCCGGCAACCGCCGGCGTCACTTCGTTGCCCCAGGGGATACTCACCACCGCTGGGGCCACCTGGGCGAGACGGGTCGAGCGCAGGTAAAGAATGCCGGTCTCGCGCGGCCCCATGTACCACTTGTGCGCGCTGCCACTGAACGAATCGCAGTCCATACGCCCCAGGTCGACGTCGCACACGCCCCAGGTCTGAGCGCCGTCGACGTGAATGAACAGTTCCGGGCGGCGCTGGCGCAGGGCGGCGCAGATCTCGGCCGCCGGCAGCCGCAGACCGGACACGTTGGAAATATGGGTGAACGTCACCACCCGCGTCCTGGCGCCGAGTGCCGCTACCACCGCGTCCACCACCTGGTCAACGGAGCCAGGCGCCGCAGGCAGGGCGAAGCGCCGCACCTGCAAGCCCTCGCGGGCGGCCCGTACGTCCCACGCCAGACTGTTGGATGGATGGTTCTGCTCCCACACCAGCACTTCGTCGCCGGGCGCAAGCGCGAGGCCCTGAACGATGATGCCGTTGGCTTCCGAGGTGTTGCGCACGATCGCCAGTTCGTCCGCGCTGACCGCAAGCTGTGCCGCGATGGCAGCGCGGGCGGACTCCTTGAGCGCCTCGATGCGTCCCCGGTTGGCGGGGCTGAGGTCCTGGTCCAGCGACCGGGCGAAACGTTGCACCGCGGCCGACACCGCCTGCGGCATGGGGCAGAGATTGGCCGCGTTCATGGGCACCCGGTCGTCCCGGAAACCGAACGCCTGCTCCGGCGCCGGCGACTCGAGCGCCGCCGCCACCGTCGGCCAGGCGCCGAGCCCGGCGACCAGCGGCAGCCGGGCCGCGCCCCTCAGCAGAGCCCTGCGTGCAACCACCCGGCGCCCCTCAGTCGGCGATCTTGAGCAACTGCTTGCCCAGATTTTCTCCGGTAAACAAACGCAGGAAGGTCTTCGGGGTGTTCTCGAAACCCTGCTGAACGTCCTCCGCGTGCTTCAGCTCGCCGCTGTCGATCCAGCCGCGCAGATCCTCGAGCGCCCGCGGCGCCTGATCGAAATAGTCGATCAGGATGAAGCCGGCCATGGTGCAGCGGCGGATCACGAGCTGCATGTAGTTCTTCGGCCCCGGCGGCAGTTCCTCGGCGTTGTAGGACGAGATGCCGCCGCACAATACGATGCGGCCGTTCTGCGCCATGTTGAGCAGCGCCGCGTCGAGAATGTCGCCGCCGACGTTGTCGAAGAACACGTTGATGCCCTTGGGGCACTCCTCGCGCAGGCGGGCCTGCACGTTCTCGGCCTTGTAGTCGATGGCGGCGTCGAAGCCGAGTTCCTCCACCAGCCAGCGACACTTGCGTTCGCCCCCGGCGATACCCACCACTTTGCTGGCGCCTTTGATCCGTGCGATCTGTCCGGCCACGGAACCGGTGGCGCCAGCGGCGCCGGAGACCACGACTACGTCACCCGCCTGGGGCTTACCCACCTCGAGCAGGCCGAAGTACGCGGTCAGACCGGTGCCGCCCAGGGCGCTCAGCATCAGCGCCGGGTCGACCCCGTCCGGGACTTTGCCGATCCGTCCCATGACTCCGGGCTTGCCGTTCGAGACCGCAAACTCCTGCCAGCCGAACATGCCGGTAACCAGAGTGCCCTCCGGGTAATCGGCATTGTTGGACTCCACCACCCGGCCCACGCTGCTGGCCCGCATGACCTCGCCGATCTGTACCGGCGGCACGTAGCTCTTGACGTCGTTCAGCCAGCCGCGCATTGCCGGCTCGAAGGCCAGGTAGACGTTGCGTACCAGAAATTCGTCGGCGCCGAGCTCCGGCACCGGTTCCTGGACGTACTCGAAGTCGTCCTCGCGCACCATTCCGCTGGGGCGGCTCTTCAACCGCCACTGGCCGTTCATCCGATTCGACATGAAACCTCTCCCTTACGAGTGGCCCGGCTGCAACCTCGCGCCGGCCGTGACCCATTCTACACAGCCCGTCCAGCCCCGCGCCCGCAACATGCAGGTGCGCTGGTGGTTGGGTCCGCGGCCCAGTCGCGGTAGATTGACGGCTCGAGTCAGCGGAGGGGAATCATGGATCTGTCCGGAAAGGTGGCCGTGATCACCGGCGGCGCCAGCGGTATCGGACTGGCCACGGCCAGAGCTCTGGCCGAACGCGGCACCCAGCTCGTGCTGGTGGACATCGAGCCGGCCGCTCTGGAGCGGGCCGCGGCGGAGCTGGCCGGCAGCGTGCGGGTCGAAACCCGGGTCTGCGACGTGACCGACTACGACGCCATGGTGGCGCTGGCCAGCGATGTGATGACCACCTTCGGCGCCGTCCACATCGTCTTCAACAACGCCGGGGTCGCCGTGGGCGGACCGGTGGCCGACATGACCCACGAGGACTGGCGCTGGATCATCGATGTCGACCTGTGGGGTCCGATTCACGGCGTGGAAGCGTTCCTGCCGCACATCCGCGCCGGCGGCGAGGGCGGCCACCTGCTGTTCACCTCGTCGTTCGCCGGGCTGGTGCCCAACGTCGGCCTCGGTCCGTACTGTGTCGCCAAGTACGGGGTAGTGGCCCTGGCGGAAGTGCTGCACAAGGAACTGAGGGACGACGGTATCGGTGTCTCGGTACTGTGCCCGATGCGGGTGGGCACCAACATCGGCAGTTCGCAGCGTAACCGGCACACCCGCTACGGAGCCGCGGCGACAGCCTCCGCCGTGGCGGATCAGGGCGAAAGCAACGACGATCTCGCGGGGCGGGTGCTCGACGTCGACGAGGTGGCGGCGCAGGTGCTCGCCGCCATGGCGTCCAACCAGCTTTACGTTCTTCCCCACGAGGAGAGCCGCCAGTTCATCCGCCGCCGCTTCGAGCGGATCGAGCGGGCCTTCGAGTCCTGAACGTCATCGTTTGAAACCAACCAGATCCCATCGGGGGGAGCCGAATCATGATCCGACTGGTGTTCGCGCTGCGCCGCAAGCCGGGCCTGTCCCGCGACGAGTTTCAGGACTACTGGCTGCGCCGGCACGCGCCGCTGGTGGCCGGATTCACCGGTGATCTGGACATTCTGCGCTATGTCCAGACCCACACCTGCGACGACGCCGCAACGGAAGCGGCGCAAAGCGCGCGCGGGGACATGGAACCGGCCTACGACGGCGTGGCCGAACTGTGGTGGGCCAGCGAGGCGGAACTGACCCGGCAACTGTCCAGCGACGCCGCTCAGCGGGCCGGCGCCGCGCTGCTCGAGGACGAGGCGCAGTTCATCGATCTGCCGAACTCGCCCCTGTGGATGGCCTACGAGTACCCGCAGATCAATCCGTCGCCGGAAGACGTGGTGGCACGACCGAAGAGCAACGTGATCCGGGTGTTCTTTCCGCTGCGTCACCAGGAAACGCTGAGCGAAGCGGAAGCCCGCCACTACTGGCTGACCCACCACGGCCCCATCGTCCGTTCCCACGGCGCCGCCACCGGCACCTTGTGCTACCGGCAGGTACACCGGGCCAACTCGCCGCTGGACGAAGGTCTGCAGAGTGCACGGGGGACTCAGGTCCCCTCGTACCTGGGCCATGCCGAGGCCTGGGTGGACCGCGGCCGGCTGCCGGCAACCGACGAAGCGCGCCGCGCCAATCGCGCTTTCGTCGAAGACGAGCACAACTTCATCGACATGAGCCGCTCGACCATCTTCTTCGGCAAGGAGCACACCATCATCGACCGCCGTTGAAGCAGAACCGCCGCCGCGTCCCGGGACCCGGCGGCGCCGCTACCGGCCCCGTTCGATGGTGTACAGCACGTCGGCGCCGGTGACCTCACCGGAGGATTCGGTGACCACCTTCCAGCGCCGGCTGATCTCGTACTGCAGCTTCAGCACCGACTCCGGATCGAACAGACCGATCCCGTAGCTGACATACAGCGAAGGCGACAGGTACTTGCCCACCACCAGCGACGCGTTCTCCGGGTCGCTGGGGCCACCGGCCTCGCCGGATCCGGTCTGCACCCCGATCTCGTCGACGCCGATGCGCTGACCGATGTTCCTGGCCAGGAAGTCACCCCCCTTCAGGCCCATGGCCAGAACCGCCTGATTGAGGGCCGACGCTTCGCCTTCGGAGGAATCCTGCAGGGACCGCCCCAGAATGAGGTAGGAAAGCTGCTCCTGTTCGGTCATCGACGGCTCGGAGAACAGTTCGAAGGTGGGCACCTGCAGGGTACCCCCGACGTTGGCGCCCACCAGAATCCCTTCCTCTGGCCGCCGCACGGCACGGAAGTCGAGACCAGGCCGGGTCACCGGACCGCCGGCGAAGAACACCCGGCCGCTCTCGATCACCAGACCCTGGCCATAGGCGCGATACTCGCCTTCCTCGATGACAATCTCACCGGTCGCCGTCGCCGGCGAATCCGGTTCCTGCCGTACCTCTACCGCGCCGCCGAAGCGGGCCTGGAGTCCGAATCCTTCGAACTGGACCTGGTCACCGAGCACCACCCGCACATCGGCGTACAGCGGCCGGGGCGCCGCCTGCTGTTCCGGCTCGTCACTGAGCAGGACCTGATCGGGAGACACCGAAACCGCGGAAGGCGGCCGGTTCTCCGGGGTGATGTCAGCCCGGGGTATGGTCACACTGCCGGCGACATCGATGCGCTCGGTGCTGGCGCTGACCGTCAGATCGGGCGAGAGAAAAATCCGCCCATCGGCATTGTTCACCACCTGGAACTCGCTGCCGGCCAGGCTCAATTGCGCCGTGGGAACGGCACCGATGGGGCTCAACGTGCCATCCAGGCGGAGCTCACCGCCGCCGGACCGGACCCGGGCATCCAGGTCAATTCCGTCCCGCCCTCGCCCTTCCACGGTCACCGTCAGATCTTCCAGCAGCAGGCCCGGCTCCAGCACCGTGGCGCCACCGTCCGCGAGCCGCAGCGTGCCGCCGAGCAGCGGCTGGCCAAGGGAGCCGGACAAGGTCAGATCGCCGTCGATGCGGCCTTGTACGTTTTCCACCCCCGGGGCCAGATCACCGGCAAACGCCAGGTCGGGTACCCGGATCTGGAAACTGCCGGTGGCTGGCCGTTCGGCCAGGGGCGTCATCGCGTTGCCATTGGCTCCCTGGTCGGTGTCAGCGGCCACCTCCAGTTCGCCGCTGATCGTGCCCTGATCGGTACGCAGGTCGATGCCGGCCAGCGTCGGCCCCACGGCCGGATACGACACCCGGGCGCTGCCGTCGATGGCGCCCTGCAGGTCCAGGCCTTCCGGCAGCAGCGCGGCAAGCTGGGCGTAGCGCAGCCCGGTCAGCTCCAACGCACCCTGCAACCCGTCCGCTGCCCGCGCCCCACTGGCACACAGGCGGGCATCCGCCGACCGCCAGCATTGCGCTTCGATCCGTACCCGATCGGCGGCAACGGTCATGGGTTCACTGCGCTCGAGTTGCCAGGGTTCCAGACCGGGAGCGGTGACTTCACCGGCGCCGAGTACGCCGCGCCACGTCATCGAATCGGACCAGGGCTCGCTCAGGGTCCCCTCCACCCCGAGGCTGAGATCGGCCATGCTGGACGCTGCCGACAGACTCAGGCGGTGCTCCGCGGCGGTGCCCGAAGCGTTCAGGTCGAGCCGGGCGATCCGGGTTTCACCCGCCGCCGCGCCACGCGCGGTCAGACTCAGCTCCGAATGGGCCGCGCCGCTGAGATCGACGTCGGCAGACAGTGACAGCTCCTCGAGCCGGTTGGATTGATACTCGAGGTCCGCGGCTGCCACGGCCATGGCAACGCGCGCCTCGGGAATCGGTCCCGATACCGTACCGGACCCGGACACGCGGCCGGCCAGTCCGGGCGCCAGCACCGACAGGTCGTCGCTGGCCAGTTGCCAGTGCAGGTCGGCCTGGTCGTCGACCCGGCCCGAGGCTTCGAACCGGCTCGAGCCGTAACGCCCGTCGAATCGGCTGATGTCCACGGCAAAACCGGAAGCCTGCTGCTGGTAGCGAAGATCCGCATTCGCCGCCAGCGGCTGGCCGCGCAGCACGCCGCCGGCCACCAGGTCGTTCACCTCGGCCTGAATGTCCTCACCTTCGACCCGCGCCGAACCATCCAGGGTGAGATCGATGCGGCCCGGCCAGTCGGCGCTGACGACGCTCGGGTCGACCTCGCTCGCCCGCAACGCCAGAGTGACGTTCACCGCGCCACCCCAGGCGCCTTCAATGTCGCCTTCGGCCCGGCCAGCACTACTGTCGGCATCGAAGGCGAGGGTAATCCGCTCCTGGCTCCCGCGACCGCGCAGCGCCAGGTCGAGGGCCGGCGCCTGCACGGGTTCGAAGCGGGCTTCGAGGTTCAACCGGTAGTCGTTCAACGGCCCCTTCAGCACCAGCGTTCCGCTCGGGCTGCGCACGGCGGGTTCGCCGGTGAGGGGCCAGGTCAGCGCACGCCAGCCGATGGTCAGGTCGGCAACCGGATCACCGGCGAGCGCCACCGTGCCGCGGCCGTCGAGACGGCCATCGCGCTCCGGCTGGTGCACCCGGATGGAATCGATGGTGACGGTCTCCGGTTCGATCCGTGCCTGCAGATGGCCGGAAAAACGGCGCTGCAGCGGGTCCGTGCCGCTGGCTTCGACGCCTAGCTGCAGGGCGCTGACGGGGCCGTCGATCCCGGCGGCAAAACTCAGGGTCGCATCCGGCAGCGATTCGGCCACCGCCGCCAGCCGCAGGCCGGTCACGTCCAGACGCGCATCCAGGGACAGTTCGGTATCCGGATCCAACGCATCGGCCACCAGGCCCTCGAGCTGCAGGTTGTAGGGCTCGGCCAGACGCTGGGAAAGCGTCAGCCTGGCCAGGGAGCCGCCGATCCGGGTGTCGCCATCGAATGGCGCATAACCGGGCAGTTCGAGCCGCCACGCGAAATCGCCGGCCACCGGATAGTCGGCGGAGGCGGTAACATTGGCCGATCCGGACACGGAGAACATCGGCCCAGCCGCTTCCAGCCAGCCCATCTCCAGCACCGAGTCCACGAATGCCACATCGTCCAGCGCCAGCCGGTCGACCCGCAGCGGCTCGGCCGTTTCCGGCCCACTCACCTCCACCTCTTCCACCCGCAGGGCAGCAACGCGGATCGCCAGCGGCAGGCTCACCGACTCCGGCAGACGGAACGGTTCAGCGGCGGGTTCCGGCGGCAGCTCGGCCTCCCGGCCCTGATAGCGGACACCCCGAGCGCCAATCTCGTGAACCACGAGGTTTCCGTCACCAAGGGCCAGTGGTGACCAGCGCAGCCAGACGCGCGACACCTCGACGCGCATGGTCGCTTGCTCCACGACCAGATCATGGACGACCAGTTCCCCACCCAACCGGCCGGACACGGCCCCGAACTCGATGCCCGCCGGCAGCAGCGCGCGTGCCTGACCCACCGCCAGACGGGTGCCCGACTCGGTCCCCAGCAGCCACGTCAGGCCCCCGGCGAGGACCAGCAGCAGCCCGGCGAGAACCAGCGCCCCGATGCCGATCACGCGGCTCACAGGTCTGCCCCCAGGGTCAGGTGAATGCGATAGTCGTCGTCCGAGTCGAACGGATGGGCAACGTCGAAGCGCACCATGCCGATGGGCGAACGCCAGCGCAGACCGGCGCCGGCGCCAACCTTGATGTCGGGCTCGGCATCAAACGCATCCCCCGCATCCACGAACACGGCCGCGCCGAAGTTGCCGTACAGCAAGCGCTCGAGTTCGACGCTGCCGGCCAGCAGGCGTTCGCCGCCGATCACGTTGCCATCGGCATCCTCGGGGCCGACTTCGCGATACGGATAGCCACGAATGCTGCGGTCGCCACCGGCAAAGAAACGCTGGGACGGTGGCAGCCGGCTGAACTCGTCGGTCCACAGGATGCCGGCTTCGCCGCGCAGCAGCAGCCGGGTGCGGGGCAGGAAACCCCAGACGGCATTGGCCGCCACATCGAAGCGCGAGAACGACACGTCGGACAACACGTCTTCGAAACCCGCGCGCAGGTCGGCACGGAGACTGTAGCCCCGGCGCGGGTACTGAACGTCGTCGGCCACCTCCCGGTTCAGGGTGATGCCGGGATAGACCAGGTCCGTCTCCTCGGTGGGTCCGCCGCCGAAGCTGAACTGTTCCCGGTCCGCCTGCACGTACAGGCGCCGGCGGAAACCGAACCAGTCCACGATCTGACTGGCGCCGATGGAAATGCGGTCGGTGTCGGCATCGGCGATTTCCTCGTGACGCGCCGTGGCCCAGAACGCCAGCACGTCTTCCGCATAGTTGCGGATCGGAATCTCGTAGCGCAGGCCGGCCGCCTGCTCGATTGACGACACCTGGAGGTCGGCCCGCAGGCGGTGCCCGTGCTGATTGAGGCGCCGGAACAGCACTCCGAGCTTGGCCCGCGGTCCGGTATCAGTGCCGTAACCCAGGCCCACCGAGTAGCGCTGTGAGTCGGCGCTTTCGGCCTTGATCGACACCGGTACCCGCTGCGCTGCATCCGCGGCATCGCGCGGCGCCTCGATCTCGATATGGCGAAAGTAGTCGGTTTCGCTCAGGGTACGTTGCAGATCCAGCAGCGCATTGACGTCGTACGGCGCGCCCGCCTCGATGTCCACCAGGCCATTCACCAGCTTGTCAGAAAGAACATTCTGCTCGACCTGAGTCTGGCCGAAGTAGAAGCGCGGGCCGGTGTCCAGGACCAGATCGACATCGGCCCGGCTGCGGTCCGCAGCCACCCGGATGGCGCTGGCCTGCCAGGCAGCGTCCAGATAGCCGTTGTCATAGGCCGCGTTGTAGAGCGCCGTTTTGGCGGCACTGTAACGTTCGTGCACCAGGCGCTCACCGGGCACCAGGTCCGCCTCGGCCAGCGCCGCCTGTACCGCCGGGAAAGCGCTGCCGTCCCCGGTGACCCGGATGTCGACCTCGCCCAGCCGGGTCGGCTCACCGGGATCTATCCGATAGGTCGCGGTGTAGGTCGAGTTCTCGAGGTCCAGCGTGCTGCGGATGCCGGGGCGATAGTAACCGAACGGCATCAGTGCCTGCCGGATCTGCTGCGGTGCCGCCCGGTGGCGGCGCTCGATGTCGGCAATCTTTACCGACGCCTCGTCACCGCGCCCGGTGAACAGGCGTTCGGTCCAGCCGGACTCGAGCTCCGCAATAGCCAGAAACAGGCGCACGTTGGATCGCAGCGGATCGTCGATGCCGATGAGTTCGACCTGAACCCGAACGTCCGCCCCGGCATCGCTGGCGACCTCCGTTCCCGCGGCTACGGCGCCGCTGGAGACCAGGGGCGGCCCGGCAAGCAGGAAGAGGACGGCAAGACTGTGGCCATGGCGACGGAACATAGGCACCCATCCGGGAGCCGAAAAAACGCCCCGGTCCCAGCGCAGATCGCGCGCTCAGAAGGTTCTGGACTCGGTTGTTGAGCCAGGTCATGCAAACCCGGTGCCAGGCGCTTGGCAGCCTCGCAGCGATCCAGCATACCTGAGAGTCAGACTGTCCGGGACCGCCGCGGTTCCTGAGCGCGCCGCGCCTCGGCCGTCTGCCCGACGTGGATCCGGCCCAGGTACGGTCATGTTGGCGCAAGACGGGGGCATGGCCCACCCGCGGCCTTTCGGGAGACCAGAAGGCACGGTACGATCCGGGAAACGGTTCTGATGCGGGGGAAGAGATGGACTGGCAGCAATACGAGCTGGAACATCAGCAGCGTCTGGAGAACGCGCGCGCTCATGCCGCGACCCTGCCGCTCGAGGAGATCGACGTCGCCCACTGGGACCTGATGCGGTTCGACACCATCTGGCCCTACTACGAACGTCTGCGTCAGGAATCCCCGGTCTACTACCACCAGAACAGCATCGTCGGACCGTACTGGTCGGTAACCAGCTACGACCTGATCAAGGCGGTCGACACCGATGCCGCCCGGTTCTCCTCCGAGCCCTCCATCGGGCTGTTCACGCCGCCGGAACAGGATGACTCGTCCAGTTTCATCGCCATGGACGACCCGCAGCACGCCGAGCACCGCAAGGCCGTGGCGCCGGTCGCCGGCCCGCGTAACCTGGCGGCGCTGGCGCCATCCATTCGCGAACGGGTCATCGCCATCCTCGACGGACTGCCGGTCGGCGAGACCTTCAACTGGGTGGAACGGGTCTCCATCGAACTGACCACCCAGATGCTGGCAACGCTGTTCGACTTCCCGTTCGAGGAGCGCTACAAGCTAACCCGCTGGTCGGACGTGGCCACGTCGCCGCGCAAGGCCGGGCTCTGGGACACGCTGGAAGAGCGTGAAGCGGAGCTCAACGAGTGCCTGCGCTACATGACCGAGCTGCGCAACGAGCGCGTCAACCGGCCGGGTGGCCACGACCTGCTGTCCATGCTGGCCCACAGCGACAGCACCCGGGACATGTCGCCGGGTCAGTTCCTGGGCACCCTGCTGCTGCTCATCATCGGTGGCAACGACACGACCCGGAACTCCATATCCGGCGGGGTGCTGGCCATGAACCGCTGGCCGGAGCAATTCGAGATGCTCAAGGCGGACCGCTCGAAGATTCCCAACGCGGTGGCCGAAATCATCCGCTGGCAGACCCCCCTCGCCTTCATGCGCCGCACCACCACCGAGGACGTGGAGATCGGCGGAAAGATCATTCCCGAAGGCGAGCGGGTGCTCATGTGGTATGCGTCCGGCAACCGCGACGAAACCGTGTTCGACAGCGCCGGCGACTTCGATATCGAGCGCAGGAACGCGCGCCAGCACCTGTCGTTCGGCTACGGCGTGCACCGCTGCATGGGCAACCGGGTGGCGGAGCTGCAGCTCAACATTCTGTGGGAAGAGTTGCTGGATCGCTATCGCCGTATCGAAGTCGTTGGGGCGCCGGTTCGCGCCATTTCGAATTTCGTGCGCGGCTACACGCAGCTACCCGTCAGGTTGCACGCCTGATCGGCAACGTCTGCCCCGGCATCGTGCCGCAGCCCGAACCGACGCGTCGCCGCACGCCGGCCGTGCCCGGCTGGATGCCGGGCCTGGTGATCGTGATCTGCGCTCTGGCCCTCGGCGGCTGCGACCGGGCGGCCCGCCTGCAACTGGTCACGCCGACTCTGGACATCGACCGCGACGTTGCCCGCTCCCTGACCGATCTGCTGGAGGGAGCAGGTCCGGTGGATGTCGATCTGGTAGCGGGCCCCGATCCGGACCGGACCGCGGTGGAGGTCCTCAAGGCCGGCGGCGCCGATCTGGCCCTGATCGCCAACACCGTTCCGTACGATCCGGCGCTGGCAACGGTGATGCCGCTCTATCCCGTGGTGCTGCACATCGCCCATCGCGCCGATCAACTTCTGCGCGATGTCGACAACCTGTTCGACGGCCGGTCTATCTACGCCGGCCTGCCCGGATCGGCATCACGTCAGCTCGTGGAGACCCTGGCGGAACGCAATGGCGTGCCCACCGACGAGATCCGTTATGCGGACGAACCCTGCGCCGACGTGCTGCTGGTCTACGCGCCCGTGATGCCGGACGTGCCCGAGCGGATCCGGCGCTGCGGCAGCTATCGCCTGTTCAGCCTGGGCGAAGAGGAAGACCTCGGTCACGGCTCCAGTCTGGATGCGGTCAGCCTGCTGACCTCGGGCCTCGAACCTTTCGTCATTCCTTCGGACACCTATGGCGACATGACCCCTGGGCCGGTGGTGACCATCGCCGCCTTCCGGCTGCTGGTGGCCCGGGCCACACTGTCCGAAGGCACGGTGTACGACCTGATCGGGGAAATCGTCCGCCTGCAGCCGGCCCTGGCTGCCGCCCATCCCGGCCTGTTCCGCCAGCTCACCGGCGACTTCCAGCGCAGTGGATTCAGCTACGCACTGCATCCCGGCGCCGTGGCCTATGTGGACCGCAACGAACCCAACTTCTATGAGCGCTACTCCGGCGTGGCCGAGGTTCTGGTCACCCTGATGATCGGGCTGATTTCCGGCACCTATGCGGTGGTCCGCATTCTCAACATCCGCCGCAAGAACCGTATCGACGAGTTCTACCGCGAAGCCATGGCCCTGCGCGACCGCTACGCCCGAGCCGGTTCCGGCGGCGACCGGGACACCGCCCTGGCTCAGCTCGAGGCCTTGCAGGATCGCGCCTACGACATGCTGATCCGGGAGAAGCTCACCGCCGACGCCAGCTTTCTGATTTTCCTGTCCCTGCTCAACGACATTGCCGCCGACATCCGGCGCGGGTGAGATCGCACAGCGGACTCTGGCCGGACGCCGGCGCCGCAATGGATCAAACGCACCCGCCGTCCACGCCCGTCTCTCTGCTAACATGCCGGGACGGACATCTGGCGAGGAGGTCTCCATGACCGGCCGTTCTGCTTCTGCCGCAGCAGCGCCCTCACCGGCACGCCGCCCGCGCCGGGTTCCACCTCTGGCCGTTCTGACCGTCGCGGCGCTTCTCGCCCTTCCTGCCCCGCCTGGCAAGGCCGACAGCGGCGCATTCCATTACCTCGACGTACGCCTGATGCGCGGACCGTGCTGCAGTGACTGGGGCACCGACCTGGTAGTCGACGACGAAGGCAACGTGCTGATTGCCGGCCGCCGCGGCAGTCTCGATCTCGACTACGACGGCATCATCGACATCGACACCTTCGGCCAGCCGGATCCCCTCATCACCAAACTTCTCCAGGTCGATCGCATGGATTCCGGCTGGACCCAGGAAGTGGGCGGACGCGGCGAAGACGCTGCCCTCGGCGTTGCCTCCGACCGCGACGGCGGCCTGATCGCCGTGGGCTACTTCAGCGACGACATGCGTTACGGCAGCGGCACCCTGCGGTCCGCAGGTGGCAAGGACGGTTTCATCGCCCGTTACGATCGCGACGGCAACGCGCTGTGGGCACGTCCCATCGGCGGGGCCGGCCTGGATCAGATGCACCGCGTGGCCACCGATGCGCGCGGCAACGCTTATGTCATCGGCACCGCCACCGGCGACGTGGACATCGACCGCGACGGCAAGGTGGATGTCACGGGCACGGCCAGAGGTTCCGCTCTGGTCACCGCCTGGAGCCCGGACGGCACCTTGCGGTGGGCGCGCATTTCCGGCGGCGACGCACGGGTATTGGGACTGGGCATCGCCACCGGCAACGACGCCATCTACATTGCCGGCGCTTACCAGGATGGCGCGCCGGACTTCGACGCTGACGGCAATCCCGACGGCCCGCTGGCCGTCTCCAGAGCGGCCGGGCCCGACGGCTCCATCGATTACGACCTGAATGGCTACTACGCCCGCCTCGACACGTCCGGGCGCGTGCAGTGGATCCGTATCGTGTCCGGTCCGTCCATCCAGTCCGCAGGCGGCCTGGCGGTCGCCGGCAACGGGGATCTATTCGTCCTGGGCGGCCACAACGAGCCCTCCGACCTGGACGGTGACGGCAAGACCGACCTCGACTTCGTCAGCCTCGGCGAACGCAGGAACGAGTTTCAGATCGACGCCAACCTGTACCTGCTGCGAGTGACGGCGGGCGGCGCACTGGCGTGGAGCCGGATCTACACCGCCGCCGGTACCCACCTGGCTCTGCAGGGCGGGCGCCTGCTGATCAGCGGCACCTACTCGAACGATCTGGACTTCGACAACGACGGGGTGCTGGAACGCGAGTCCGACGGTGACGACCGACAGGAAGGATTCGTCGCCATCCTCGACGAACAAGGCCAACTGGAACAGCTCGTGACCATCGTCGGCGAGGCCGCCGACGTGGTCAATGCCGCCGGGTTGTCGCCGGACGGCCGGTCACTCTACATGACCGGCTACACCCAGCTCGGCGCCGATTTCGACGGTGACGGAGTCGTCGAGGCGTCATCGGTCTGCCATCTCGCCGGCGAGGTCTACGTGGCGGTATTCGAGTGGGCGGAGGACGAGTGACCGCGGCAGCCGAACGCCTGCTCGAGTTTGCCGTCTGCAGCAATGATCCTCTGCGGGCGCGGCGCCTCGGGGCCGCCCTCGGCGGAACGCTGTATCTGGATCCGCGCGAGCCGTACGCCCATCTGCCCTTCCGCGCCCTGCTCACCTGCGCCGCCGATGACCTGCCGGAACTCGAAGAGGCCGCGGACGTGGGCCTTTATCTCGTCTGCCGGCGGGTCATCAAACCCGGCACGCCAGCAATCGTCGGGGTGTTTCCCCTGGTCCGGCGGCAGGATCTGAGCCACGAGCAGGCGGACGGTCACTGGCGCGACCGGCATGCGCCGCTCACTTTCGACCATCATGCGGCCATGAGCCACTACAGCCAGCTCAGCGTCGTACACCGGTTCCGCGGCCCCGAACTGGACGGCATCGCCCTGTGCGGTTTCGTGTGTGAAGCCGATCTGCGGGAACGCTTCTACACCCGTCCCGACAGCGCCGAGGTCATCGCGGCGGACATCCGTCGATTCGCCGACACGAAGCGCTCGCCACGCCGGTTGGTGGCGACGGTGGAACACTTTCCGCCGCCCGGGGTACGCTGAATCCGCACCCATCAGGACTTCGCGCATGCTTCACGACACGTCCCTGGAAAGCGGCTTTCTGATCGTGACCGGCGCCGCGTCCGGAATCGGCCTGGCCACCTGCGAACTCGCGGCTGGCCACGGAACCCGGGTCCTGGCGCTGGACATTGCCGATCCCGGATCGAGCGGCGCAGAGCGCCTTACCCGACATGACGCCATCCGCTACCGCCAGTGCGACGTCAGCGATCCCGAGGCCTGGGCCGAGGTGGCTGAGGAATTGGACGAAGCGCCGTCGCACCTGTTTCTGAACGCCGGCATTCAGATCGCGCCGCCCGACGCGCCGCTCGCCGAGTACCGGTTCGAGGCGCTGCGGCTGGACCGCTACCGGCAGATGATGGGCGTCAACGTAGACGGCGTGGTGTTCGGACTGCACGCGCTGCTGCCGGCATTGCGCGACGGCGGCTCGGTCGTGGTCACCTGCTCGCTGGCCGGCATCACGCCCTACAGCGTCGACCCGCTGTACGCCATGAGCAAACACGCGGTTGCCGGCCTGGTGCGCAGCCTGGCCCCGACCCTGGAGCCCAGGCAGATCCGCATCAACGCGTTGTGCCCGGGCGGCATCGACACCGCCATCATTCCCCACGAACAGCGCGCCGCCAGTGAGCCCGATGCGTTCATGTCGCCGGCAGCGATCGCCGAAGAGGTGATGGCCCTGTTCCAGACCGAAGAAAGCGGTAAAACCTGGGCCAAGGTTGCCGCCGCCAAACCCGCGTTCATCGTGCGGGCGCCCGGCGACCGGTCAGGGCCGCGGAAAGCCTGACCGGGGCGGCAGGTGCTCGATCACTGGTATGCTTGGCGCTGACCTCTGCCGGCGTGCCGGCAGCCCGCCGGTTTCGACTCGACACGACTTCAGGAAGGGCCAATGACCAGATACACGCTGACGGTGAACGATACCGAGCATCAGGTGGAGGTGTCCCCGGACATGCCGCTGCTCTGGGTGCTCCGGGACAAGCTCAAGCTGACCGGTACCAAGTACGGCTGCGGCATTGCCCAGTGCGGCGCCTGCACCGTGCACGTGGACGGACAGGCCATGCGGTCCTGCGTGCTGCCGGTGTCCGCCGTGAGCGGCCCGGTCACCACCATCGAGGGTCTGGCCGAGGGCGGCGATCTGCATCCGCTGCAGGTGGCCTGGATCGAGCACGACGTGCCCCAGTGTGGCTACTGTCAGGCTGGCCAGATCATGAGCGCGGCCGCATTGCTGGCCCGCAATGCCGCCCCCACGGACGGCGATATCGATACGGCGCTGGCCGGCAACTACTGCCGCTGCGGCACCTACATCCGGATCCGCGACGCCGTGCACTCGGCCGCGGCAAGCGTCAAAGCGGAGCGGGGAGCCTGATCATGCGCATCACCCGATTGAATCGCAGGAGCTTCCTGCGCGCCTCGGCCCTGGCCGGCGGCGGTCTGATGCTCGAACTCAGTTTGCCGGTTACCGCCACGGCGGCACAGGACAACGCCCTGGTGCGTTCGAAAGAACTGAACGTCTACGTGGAAATCGATCCAGACGGCCAGATCACCATCTACTCCAGCAACCCGGAAATGGGGCAAGGCATCCGGACCTCCCTGCCGATGATCGTTGCCGAGGAGATGGGCGCCCGCTGGGAGGATGTGCGGGTTCTCGATGCACCCATCGACGGCGAACGGTATGGCATGCAGGGGGCTGGCGGTTCCACCTCCATTCCCCGCAACTTCGACACCATGCGGCGCATGGGGGCATCCGCGCGGGAGATGCTGATCGGCGCGGCAGCGCTGCTCATGGAAGTAGATCGCGAGGGCCTGGAGGCCCGCGACAGTCAGGTGATCCACAGTTCCGGCGAAAGCCGCAGCTTCGGTCAGCTTGCGGCCCTGGCCGTGGAGCAGCCCATTCCCGATCCCGAGTACCTGTCGTTCAAGGATCCGCGGGCCTACACCATCATCGGCACGTCGGTCGGTGGCGTGGACAATCTGACCATCGCTACCGGCCTGTCCCGCTTCGGCATCGACGTGGACGTGCCCGGCATGAAGTACGCCAGCTACACCCGCTGTCCCCGGATCGGTGGCCGGGCCGTGTCCTTCAACCAAGCCGAGATCCTGGCCCTGCCCGGCATCACCGACGCCTTCATCCTGGCCCCGGACGCGCGCTCGGGCGAAGCGTCCATGCCGTTCCTGGAAGGTCTGGCCGCGCTGCGGGGCGGCATCGCCATCGTCGGCGACGACACCTGGTCCGTGTTCGCGGCCCGCAATCGGCTCGACGTCACCTGGGACGAGTCCGACGCTTCGGACGATAGCTGGGCCGCCATGACCGAGCGCGCCCGGCAGCTTGCACGGGCGGGTGGCGGCAAGGTACTGCTCGATGGGCCGGAGGTGGAGGCCGCACTGGCCGATGACGCCAACACGTCCCAGGAAGCCTTCTACCAGTTTCCCTATGTGGCCCACGTGTGCATGGAGCCCATGAACTGTACCGTCGACTACCGCGCCGGCACGGACGGCGAGCCGGACTCCCTGGAGATCTGGCTGGGCAGCCAGTTCCCGGCCCAGGTCAAGGAAATCGCCCAGAACCTGCTGGGTGTCGATCCGGACAACGTCACCGTCCACGGCTTGCGGATGGGCGGCGGGTTCGGCCGGCGCGCCGTACACGACTTCGCCGCGGAAGCCATGGCCATATCCCACCGCGCCGGCGTTCCCGTCAAGCTGACCTGGTCGCGCACCGACGACATCCACAACGACTTCTTCCGGGTCGGTGGTTTTCAGCAGCTGCAAGGCGCCGTTGACGCCCAGGGCAAGCTGGCCGCCTGGGACCAGCACTACATCGGCTTCAGCCACCAGGACAAGCCCGTGATCGGCTCGGGCCTGCGCGGCAACGAATTCTCCATGGTGGCGCTGGACAACGCGCGCGTGAGTCAGAGCCTGATCGAGATTGCCACCCCGTGCGGCGCCTGGCGGGCGCCGGGTTCCAACACCAATGCCTTTGTCGAGCAGAGCTTCATTCACGAACTGGCGGTACTGGCCGGCCGCGACCACCTGGAGTTCCTGCTGGAGTTGATGGGCGAACGACGCTGGGTGAAGGAAGGTGACGTCAACGCCCTCAACACCGGACGCGCCATGGACGTGATCCGACTCGCCGCCGACAAGGCCGGCTGGGGCCGCGCTCTGCCCGCCGGCCGGGGCCTGGGCCTGGCGTTTTACTTCTGTCATGCCGCCCACGTAGCGGAAATCGCCGAGGTGTCGGTGGACGCCAACCGCAACTTCCGGGTGCACGAGGTCACCGTGGCGGTGGATGTCGGACCCATCATCAACATGAGTGGCGCGGTGAGTCAGGTTCAGGGATCGGTGATAGACGGCCTCAGCACCATGGCGATGCAGCAGATCACGGTGGAAGGCGGCGTGATACAGCAGAACAACTTCGACACCTATCCGGTGATGCGGATCGCGGCCACACCCCGGGTCAACGTCCACTTCCTCCAGAGCGACAATCCGTCCACGGGGCTCGGCGAACCCGCCCTGCCGCCGCTGGCGCCGGCGGTGACCAACGCCATCTTCGCGGCCAGCGGGGAACGCATCCGCTCGATGCCGCTCAGCGAAGCCGGCTACACGCTGATCTGACGGCGCGATGACGGCTGCCACCGGCAACTCGGCGCCGCGCCAGGCCCTGTGGATCGCGGTGTTCCTGGCGGTGCTCGTGTGGTCGGGCATTGCCCCCCACGACTATCCGACCTGGGGCCTGGAAGCCTCGCCCGCCATCATCGCGGGCGCCGTGCTGTGGTACACGCGCACGTCGTTTCCGCTGACCACCCTCGCCTACGTGCTGATCCTGATCCACGCCATCATCCTGATGGTGGGCGGCCACTACACCTATGCCGAAGTGCCGGCGTTCGACTGGGTAGCCGAAACATTCGGTCACGAGCGCAACAACTACGACAAGCTCGGCCACTTTGCCCAGGGGTTCGTTCCGGCGCTGGTGGCCCGGGAAGTGCTGATCCGCCACCACGTGGTGCCCGATCCGCGCTGGCGCAATTTTCTGACGGTCTGCTTCTGCCTGGGATTCAGCGCCTTCTACGAGCTGATCGAGTGGTGGGTGGCGCTGCTTTCCGACGAGGCCGCCGATTCCTTTCTCGGCACCCAGGGTTACGTCTGGGATACCCAATCCGACATGGCATGGGCGCTCACCGGCGCCGTGCTGGCGCTGCTCCTGCTGGGCCGCTGGCATGATGGTCAGCTCCAGCGTCAGGGCATGGTGACTCGCCCGGACCACTGACCCCGGCCGGCGCACCGGCGCGCTTCGCCTCGAACAGATTCAAACCCAAGAACGGAGTATCGACATGAAAGCCATCAGACTCAGCCAACCCGCCGGCCTGGACCGGCTCGCGCCCGCGGACGTCGATCCGCGTGACCCGGGCCCCGGCGAAATCCAGGTCCGGGTGGCGGCCAGCTCGCTGAACTATCACGACTACGCGGTGGTCACGGGGATCATCAGAGCCGCCGATGGGCGCATTCCCATGTCCGATGGCGCCGGCAACGTCACCGCAGTGGGTGAGGGGGTCACGGAGTTTGCGGTCGGCGACCCGGTGGTGAGCTGCTTCTTCCCCAACTGGCAGCATGGCGGCCCGGCTCTCGACAAGCTGGTCGGCGTGCCCGGCGATCATGCCGACGGCTTTGCGGCCCAGACCGTGACCATGCCGGCACGGGCCTTTACCCGGGCCCCGCAAGGCTACAGCGCCGCCCAGGCAGCCACACTGACCTGCGCTGCACTGACCGCCTGGCGGGGACTGATGGTGGAGGCCCGGATCAAACCCGGCGATGTGGTGCTGACCCAGGGTACCGGGGGCGTGTCGATTTTCGCCCTGCAGTTCGCCAAAGCAGCCGGTTGCCGGGTCATCTCCACCAGTTCGTCCAACGACAAACTGGCGCGCCTGAAGTCACTGGGCGCCGATGAGCTGATCAACTACCGCGAGACCCAGGACTGGGGCAGCCGGGCGCTGGAACTGACCGGCGGCCGCGGTGTGGACGTGGTGGTCGAGATCGGCGGCGCCGGCACCCTGCCCCAATCCATCAACGCGGTCCGCATCGGCGGACATATCTCGCTGATCGGGGTGCTCGCCGGTTTTGCCGGCGACGTGCCGACGGCGGCCCTGTTCGGCAGAAACGCCGCGCTCAAAGGCATCACCGTGGGCAGCCGCGCTCAGCAGATCGACATGATCGCCGCCATCGAGGCCAACGGCATCGAGCCGGTCATCGACTCCAGTTTCCCGCTGGAGGACATCGCCGAGGCGTTCCGCCACCAGGAATCCCAGAAGCACTTCGGCAAGATCTGTCTGGAGATCTGAGGGTCAGCAGGCGCTGCGCAACAGCCGGCCGGGCCGCGCGCCGGTATCGGTATCGTGGTCCCGGGTACGGGTGCCGTTGACCCAGGTACCGACATAGCCGGACGCCCCCTGCAGCAGGCGGATCCCGCCTGCCGGCAGATCGCGGTGGATCTGCAGCTCGCCGAGTTTCAGGGCGTCGAAATCGATGACGTTGACGTCCGCCCGCTTACCCGCTTCCAGGGTTCCGCGATCGGCGAAGCCGAACAGCCGCGCGTTTTTTGCGGTCTGCCGCTGCACCACGCGCTCCAGCGGCAGACGCGGGCCGCGGCTGCGATCCCGCACCCAGTGGGTGAGCTGATAGGTGGGGGCAACGGCGTCGAAGATGACCGAAACGTGGGCGCCGGCATCGGACAGCCCGGTCACCGTAGCGTCGTGCATGTGCATGTCGTAGACAGCGTCCAGGTTGTGGTCCGGGTAGTTGGTGAAGTACATCACCACGAAGTCCTCGCCGTCGCCGCTGACCAGGAAGTCGTAAAGATAGGCCCAGGGATCCTGACCCGCCGCGGCGGCCCTGGTGGCGAACGAGACCTCAGGAGTCGGCTCGTAGTCCCGGGCGTCGTCCAGGGCGAAGGTCTGGGCGAAATTCAGCTCGGCGAAGGCCACGCCGTTTTCCATGGTGCCAGGCAGTTCGTGGGGCACACTCTGCTCGGCCAGAATCGCCGCCCGCACTTCGGGCTTGCGCAGCTCCCGCAGACGTTCGGCCATGGGCAGGTGGCGCAGTTTCAGGTACGTCGGCCGGCGCATGAACGAATGGTAGGTCGACAGGCTGATGACGATGCCGGTGGGTCGAGCCCCGACCTGGGGATAAAGGGCAGCGCCCGATTCGTTCAGGGCCACCACGCGGTCCAGCACCTCGTGCCAGCGGCTTCGCCATTCTTCCACCTGGAACAGGGTGAAGGTGACCGGCCGGCCGCTCTCCCGGGACACGCGACCCATCAGCTCGACCTCGGACATCAGATCGTGGGGCTCGTTACCCATGGCATTGCCACTGCCGAGGGTGCTCGACGGAATCATCTGAAAAACACCGCGCCGCGCCGCCTTGAGGGCGCCGGCCATGGCCAGCACCTCGTCGTCCTGTGCGAACGTTCCCGGCACCTGGCTGCCGCGAACCGACACGTGACCCAGAATCCGTGAGGTCGAGAAACCGACGCTTCCGGCGGCCACGGCTTCGGTGACGATGCGCGCCATGGCCGCCAGGTCGTCGCTGGTCGCCGGTTCGTTGCGGCGCCCGCGCTCGCCCATGACGAAGTTGCGCACCGCACCGTGGGCGATCAGCGAACCCACGTCCAGCGCGTACTCCCGGGTCGAAAGGTAGTCCAGGTACTCGGGATAGCTGCCCCAGGCGCCCCACGGCATCCCTTCGGTCAATGCCGCGCCGGGAATGTCCTCGACCCCTTCCATGAGTTCGATCAGGTCCCGTTCACCGCCCGGCGCCACCGGCGCAAAGCCGACGCCGCAGTTGCCCATGACGATGGTCGACACGCCATGGCTGGCCGAGGGATCCATGGCCGAATCCCAGGTGACCTGCCCGTCGTAGTGGGTATGCACGTCGACCCAGCCCGGAGTAACGATGCAGCCGTCGGCGTCCACGGTTTCCCGGGCACGGCCGTCGATGCGCCCGCCCACTTCGACCACCCGGCCGTCTTTCAGGGCCAGATCGCCGGTGACCGGTGTACCGCCCAGACCATCCACCAGGGTACCGCCCCGGATCAACGTATCGTACATAGTGCTCACTCCTGGCCCGGATGGGCCGTTAGCTGGGACATTGATGAATCAGGACCCGGCGACCCGCTCGAACCGGTAAGGGGCCAGGTTCTCCTGGGCCGCAATCCGGTACTTGTGCCACCGGTTGCCACCGTAATAAGCCAGACTGCCGGGCTCGGCATCGCCATGACCGTTGTAGTAGGACAGGCAATCGCGCAGCGGTGCGGTGGCGATGTCGGCCTGACGGCAGTGCTTTGCGTAGTCGTCCTCCGCCGCTTTGTCGACGTCGACCACATTGTCACCACGGCCGTGCAGCGTCGTAAGCATCCACACCACGTAGTCTGCGTGGGCGTCGATGGCATCGGTGAAGTTGAAGCTCCCGCCGCCGCCCTGCGGGCCCGAAATGATGAACAGGTTCGGAAACCCGTGACTGTGCAGGCCGAGGAACGTGCGGGTGCCTTCATCCCGCCACTTCTCCTGCAGGGTGCGGCCATCGCGCCCCGTGATCATGTTGAACGTCGACGTCGCCATCCACTGAAACCCGGTGGCGTAGATCAGCACGTCGAGCGGGTACTCCCGGCCCTGGTGGACGACACCCCGCTCGTTGATCTGCGTCACCCCCAGCGGTGCGGTGTCCACCAGGTGCACGTGCGGCAGGTTGAACGTGGGCAGGTACTCGTCGTGAAAGGTCGGGCGCTTGCAGCCGTACGGGTAGTAGGGCTTCAGGGCAGCGGCCGTCACCGGGTCTTCGACGATGGCGTCCACCCGGGCGCGGATCTGCTCCATGATCCGGAAGTTGGTGTCGAGCTGCTTCTGGATCATCTCTTCCGGGGTCAACTCCCGGGCGTGCTGCTTGCGCTCCTTGAAGTCCGCGACCCGGCCGGCCAGGTAGTCATCGTTGGCCTTCATGGCGGTGCGCCCGGCGGAAATCTTCGCGAACCGGGCCCGGCGGGCCCGGGCCCAGCCGGGCTCGCCGGCCCAGGCTTCGATTTCCTCCTGCGTGGTCTCGCGCTGGTCACGGACATCCACCGACGACGGTGTGCGTTGGAACACGTACAGCTCGCCGACGATCTTCGCCAGTTCGGGAATGGCCTGGACCGCGGTAGCCCCGGTGCCGATGATGCCGACCCGGCGGCCTGCCAGCTCGATGTCATAGTTCCAGCGCGACGTGTGGAAGGAGTCGCCCTGGAATCGTTGCATACCCTCGATCCGGGCCAGCTTTGGCGTGGTCAGAATGCCGTTGGCCAGAATCACGTAACGCGCCCGCATGCGGTCACCACGGTCGGTCCGGACGATCCAGCGCGCGCAGTCCTCATCCCAGTCGCTGGCTTCCACCGTGGTATGGAACAGGCAATGCTCGTAGAAGCCGAAGCGGGTCGCCATGGTCTGGCAGTACTCGAGGATCTCGAAGCCGGACGCGAATTTCATGGTGGGTACGTAGCCCATCTCTTCCAGCAGCGGCAGGTAGCTGTAGGCTTCCACGTCGCAGGCAATGCCGGGGTAACGATTCCAGTACCAGGTGCCGCCTACGTCGCCGCCTTTTTCGCAGAAGCGCACGTCCCGGAACCCCGCTTCACGCAGCTTGTGCCACAGCAGCAGGCCGGCGAAGCCGGCGCCGACCACCAGCACCTCGCACTCGTCGGTGAGCGCTTCCCGTTCGACCGGCGGCTCCGAGTAGACATCCTCCAGATAGCGGCTGAATTCCCCTTCCATGGCGATGTAGTCGGCGGCGCCGCGGCGGGCCTCCTTGAAGTCCCGATAGCGGGCCTGCTCCTCGGCGTTGAACACCGCACCCGGTGGAGGTTCCGGCAAGGTGGTGAGGCGCTCGTCGTGCACCACCGCGTAGCCTTTGCCGGCAATGCGCTCCGAGGCTTTGGCGGCGCGGGTGTCGAACACCTTCAGGCCGGTTTCGGGATCGATGCGGATAGCGCGGCGTTGCGCCGCCGATGACTGCGACATGTTCTCTCCCTGTCAGTCGTTGCGGTCGGTCCGCGCAAATGCCGCGCGCACCGTGCGTATGCCTTCCACGGCTCGAGGAAAGCCGCCATAGACGCTGAGCTGGACCATCACCTCTTCGATTTCTTCCCGGGTCAGGCCGTGGTTCAGCGCGCCCTGCGTATGAACGGCGAGCTCCGCGGAGCGGGCCAGGATCGAGAGAATGGCCACGGTGACCAGGCTGCGATCCCGCCGCGAGAGCGCCTCGCGCGCCCACAGTTCGCCGAATCCGAAATCGAACGCCAGTTCGCCGACGCCGCCCAGGCGCTCCATCAGATCGTTGCGGGCCGCTGCCGGGTCCGCCGGCATTCCTCCGGCGAACAGGGTCGACAGCACGTCGGCCGCGTCACGCCAGCGCTCCGGGTCGTCTTTGGCGGGGGCTTCGGCGCGCGCCGGCAGCCGGTCGACACCGTCCCGCGCGGCAAACACGGAATCGACGATACGGGCCGCCTGCATGGCCATGGGAAAGCCGGCGTAACCGGCGATCTGCAGCACCACTTCCTCGATCTCGCTGCGGCTCACGCCGTGGTTCAGGGCGCCATTGGTATGGGAGCGCAATTCGTCCACGGCGCCGATGGTGCCCAGAAACGTCACTACGATCAGGCTGCGGTCGCGACGGCTGAGCTGGGGCCGGGACCACAGCGTGCCGAGTACGTGATCGACGGCGTAGCTGCCGAGCGCGCCGTGCCGGCGCACCAGGCCCGCTGCTGCCGGCGCGCCGTCGTCCGTTGCGCCCAGAGTTCTGAGGAGGTCGATGCCCCGGATGCGCCGCTCTGTCTGCGTGCTCATGTCTCCCTCCACGTGCTGCCACCCAGCGACCGTCAATAATGGCAGAATCGGTCCGGTACAGGGAACCTGACACTGCGAGAGAGGAGAACCCGACCATGGCAAGCAGCAACGGCGCGCAGGGCTGGATCGTGAAACCGGGGCGCGGTACCGGACCCGCCCGGCCCCTGGGCCGCCAGGCGGCGACACTGCTGATTTCCCTGTGGTTGGCCCTGCCGGGCGCTGTGCACGCTGCCGAGCCGGGGCCAGCGGCGTCTGGGGCGCCTGAAGCGCCGCCGCCCGTACTCGGCGCGGTCGGAATCGGGGTCTCCGACCTGGAGGCGTCAGCGGCTTTCTACCAGGACATCCTCGGCCTGCAGGTGCTGAGGACCTACGAACTGGGTTACATCAACGAGATCGTCCTCGGCTATCCCGACGGCGACGGCGCCGCGCTGGTGCTGATGAACTGGCCGGATCAGGACCGAAGCTACCACGGCGGCGACGTGAAGGTGGTCTTCTACGTCGCCGATCCGGCCGCCGTCATCCAGCGGATCCGGGCCCGGGGCGGCCGTATCGACCGCGAGGCGGGCCCGATCGACGTGCTCCCCGGTCGCCTGGTGGGTCTGGGCCGCGACCCGGACGACTACGTCGTCGAGGTCATCAGCCAGTAGCTTTGCCGAGTCGGCGTTCGGACAGGCCGTGCCCCAGCCGGTCTGGTACGTTCAGCGGAACATGTCCGGCCCGATTTCACCATGCAGTTCGATGATTGCATCGGCAGGAATGCTCGCCCGGTTCGCTGCTTCCCTCAAGTCGTCCGGGTTGGTCGCTTCGTAAAGGCAATAGGTCTTGCGCTTGTCTGCCGACAGAAACGACGTCAACCACTTCACCCCGCAATCTTCATTGATCCGCTGCAAGGCGTTGATCGACTCCTCGCTGGGATCCAGTTGCTGCGCCCAGTTTCGCTCGATGATGAATAGCGCCACATGGCCTCCTTCCAACCGGTCAGGTGATCTGCATTCGCAATGCGTAAGCCGCCGCTTCGGTGCGGTTGACGCAGTCCGTCTTGCCGAGAATGTTACGTACGTGGGTCGCCACCGTGCTCAAGCTGATGGACAGCGCTTTCGAGATGTCCTTGTTGCTGCGGCCAATGGCAATCAGTTTGAGCACCTCGACTTCGCGCGGACTGAGCCCATCGGGAAGGCCACCCGGGCGCGCCGCTGTGGCCAGGTCGATTCTTCGCTCGAGCCCCTTCATGGTGAATCTGACAGCCAGGCTTCGAGCATTCTCCAGCAGCTTGAGCCCCTCCGAAGACTCATCGGGCTCGTCGCTGTCCAGCAGCATCCTGCCAAACCGCACCTGAGTCCTTGCCAGTGCAGGCCAGGCACCCAGGCTGCGGTTGGTAGCGAGGGCGCGCTCGAAGTGACCGCGAGCGCGCTGCCGGTCACCCATCAGCGCCGCCAACGCGCCCAGGTACCCGTCGACCGCCCCGAAGCACACACAGTTGGGGTGGTTGGCGGACTGACCCGCCGACGGTAGCAGCAGATCGTACAGAACGGCCGACTGCCCGCCGACCTCGAGGTCGGCGCAGGCTTCGGCACAGAACACGATGCAGGTCACCCACAAATCGTCGCGGGGCACGGAGCCGAACCGGTCCGCCGAGAGCTCGTCCAGGCGGACCCGAGCCTCCTCCTCCAGCCCTGCTTCGGAGCACATGAGCATGAGTCCGGGCTCCCAGAACCTCGATCGAGGATCTTCGACCATCCGTCTGATCAGGGGCGCCATGGCCGGCAGCCGGCCCAGTTCCCGGTTCAACATGAACATCTGCGCGCCGTAAACACCGTCCGCGCCTTTTCGCTCCAGCCTTCTACTGTACTCGAAGGCCTTCTCGATCCGCTCCTCGAGCCCGCTCCACTCGCCTCGAGTCAGACGCAGCATGATGTCGATGCTCATCGCGTAGTACTGATGATGCGGGGTGAGCCTCGAGGTCACGAGACGGTCATAGCGGTCGAACAGCGCCCCGAACTCCTGCATCGCGCAGACCTCCATCAGGTTCAGCAGATGCCAGTAGTGGCACTGGAGTTCCTCCTGCGGTTTGGGGCATGCAGGACTCAGTTTCAGCATCTCCCGGCCGTACTCGATGCGCTGTCCCAGGGACGCCGGAAATCCGCGCAATGCCATGATGCTGAGCAGCAGAGTTCGAGCCAGCGCCGCCCGGTCGTCGACCTGCCGGGCGAACGCAATCGCTTCGCTGGTGAGGCGGGCGATACGCTGATGGTCGTCGGTCCCGCGCAACGCAAAGGCCAGATGAGCCGTCACGATGCCGCGTTCCCCGGCCTCTCCCGGGAGCAGGCGCAGCACCTCTTCCAGAAGCGGCGCGGCGTGAAGGGCCGCGGAGTCGGAGGAAATGAACACGAGCGACATCGCGCATTCCGCGAACAGCGACGCGCGATTCTGCTCCCGTGCCAGGCCGATCGCATTGGAGTAGCAGGCGATCGCCTGGTCGAAGCGCCCCAGCGCCTCCCACAGCTTTCCCTGCTCGAAGTAGATTGGCGCCACGCGCGGGTTGCCCTCCGACGAGAAGGCGCGCATCACCCGAAGCGCCTCATCATAGAGCCGCGCCGCGTCTTCGAACGCGAACATGGCTGCCGCCTGTTCTGCGGCGCGGATCGAATAATCGATGGCCACTTCGAAGTGGCCAAGCGCAGCGGCCTCACAGTAGTGGTGCGCAAGCCGGGAAAGCGCGGCCTCGGGCCGGGCGCTGTGAATACCGGCCAGAGCCTCGGCAATCCGCTGATGCCAGTGAAGACGATCGATGGTCGGCAGCTCGTCGTACAGCGCCTCCCGCATCAGCGCATGGGCGAACCGGAACGACGTCGACGAGTCGTCTTCACGAACGACGATGCCAACCGCCTCTGCCGGGCCGAGACGCCGCATACATTCCGCGGTTTCGTACCCCATTGCGTGGGCCAGTAAAACGGCATCGAACTCCACGCCAACCACCGAGGCGGCTGCCAGCGCAGCATTGCAGAGGCTCGGCAGCCGGTCGAGCCGGCGTCCGAACGCTTCCTTCACGCCTTCAGGGACGTCAACGGTGATTACGGCGGAATCCGCCCTTCGCTCACGCCGGATCGAGCGCGCGATTTCGCCGATGAAGAGGGGGTTGCCGTCGGTCTGACGATAGATCGCCTCTGCCACATCGTCCGGCAGCTCCATGCCGGAAAGCTGCGTCGACAGCAGTTCCGTGTCCCGCTCGTCCAGCCCGTGGAGCTTCACGCGTGACGCGTTCTTCGCGCGCATGAGCTCTCCCAGGGACGACTGAATGGGGCTGCCACGGGTTACTTCCACGTCTCGATAGGTCGCCAGTATCAGAAGCCGCCGCGCTCGCAGTTCGCCGACGATGTACTCCAGCATGGCCAGAGAAGACGCATCCGCCCAATGCAGGTCTTCGATGACGATGACCAGAGGCAGATTCACACTCAGTTGAAACAGCAGCCGGGCCACCGAGTCGAGCAGCCGGAAGTGCTGACTGGAGTCCACGGGATGCCTGGGCAGACCGGCGATACCGAGTCGGCCAGCAACCTCCGGCGCGAGTGCAGCGACCGCTTCGGCCGCTCCTTCCAGGGTGACTCGCAACTCGTCTTCGGCGCTCGCTTCGGCGTAGTCCCTGAGCACCTGCGTCCATGGCCAGTAGGCCGGTGCACCCTGCTGCTCCGAGCATCGGCCCCAGAGCACCAGCGCGCCGTGATCTTCCGCGACGCGCGCAAACTCCTCGGCGCAGCGCGTCTTGCCGATGCCGGGCTCCCCGGAAAGCAGGACGACACTGCCTTGCTCCAGGAACGCTTGCTGCAATGACTGCTGCAGGGAATGCATGGTCCCGGCACGTCCGGCGAACGGCGGGCGTTTCCGGCGCATGCGCTTCGCGACCATCGTCAGGAGCTGCGCCGTTTCGGCGTTCAGAGTTCCAGACCAGTGCGCCAGGTCGATCACCGGAACGTCGCGCAGCGTTGGCGGCGCCGTGACGTTGTCGAACAGTACGAGGACGACCTTATCCCGTACCCGCGCCGCAACCTCGAGGAGCCGTCCGGACGACGAGGCCGTACGCGCGGTCAATGCAACCAGAACGGTGGAACACTCCCCGATGATCTCTCCCACTCGATGCTCGGCCACGGCGTCCGGTTCGCTCGACCGGCCCCACCAGACCGAGAAGCCTTGTCCCTCCAGGAGGCTGATGAGCGGAGCAAGCCGGTCGGCATCCTCGCGGACGCCACTGACGAACACATCGACCATGGCCTCACCCTAGCGGCACGTCTGCACGCCTGTGAATCGTCAATTCGGACGATACGGGCCGGTCCCTCTCACCCTTGTGGTTACCGCAACCAACGCCCCGTGTGCGTTGGCTGAAGCGAAAGAGCCGACACATTCTGCGTAGACTCGGGGCTCATGTCATGTTCAAAGGACTGTTACTTGCGGACCCGAGGGCGCCGCTGTCGAACACGGCGACACCATCCACCAGGGTACGCAGCACCCGGGTTTCCGCCAGATCCGCTGCGCTGACCGTCAATGGGTCGCGATCCACGATCACCAGATCCGCGCGGCCGCCGGCCGCGAGGGTGCCGATGTCGGGCCACTGCATGACCCGTGCACCGTTGCGGGTGAACGCCTGCAGCGAGGTCAGACGGTCGATGGCATTGTCGCCGGGCAACAGGTGATGGGCACCGCTGGCGGCGTCCTCCCGGGTTTCGTTCAGCGCCATCTGCCGCCACGGGTTGTCGGGCCCCCAGTCCGTGCCGCAAGCCAGGTTCAACCCGGCTTCCACGAACCGTCGCATGGCGATGAAATCCATGGCCACCGCCGGCGGAAACTTCTCCGCAACCCGGGACGACTTGCCGTACACGAAGCTGGCGCTGGTGGTGATGTGAAAGCGATAGTCCCGGTAGGCTGCCATGTGCTGCGGACCGGTGAAATAACAGTGCTGCAGTACCCAGTCCCGAGCCGCAATCTCCTCCGTTTCTGCGACGGCGCGTAACGAGTCGATGAATTCGTCATGGTCCCGGTACCCGCCCAGCACCATGTTCAGGCGCAGGTTGCGGTCCAGGCAGGTGCGAATCACCTCGCGCTCGATCCGTTGCGTCAGAAAGGTCCTACCCCGGGTCGGACCATCAGGTCCGGCGTAGGGATCGTGCATGCGCAGAAAGCCCTGGGACAACGGCCCACCCCGGGACAGCGTCACCCCGTTGACCCGGCAGCGGTCGTGCTCGAGTGACGTCCGGGCGGCGCCGAACTCGAGCAGTCCGAGGACGTCCTCCTCGCGGTAGTTCAGGGTGCTGAAGGCATAACCGGACAGTTCCGGGCTGACCACCACGCGGGCGCTGCATTGGCCCTGATCAGCCACCGCCTGATAGGCATCCACATGAGGCGGCATCATGGCATGGGCCTCGTAGAGCCCGGTGATGCCCAGCGCATTGCAGGCCTTGAGCCCCTCGGCCCCGGCCACCGGCCACACCGCATCCGGCAGAGTCGGCAGCCGCGCGGTCAACGCCGCCCAGTAGGGGTCGTCGCTGTAGTAATTGTTGACCTTGCCGCGCAGCACGCCGGTCGGCAGCCCGGCGGCATCCTTATCGAAACTCACCCCGCAGACCCGATCCGGAATCTGCGGACCAATGCCCAGAATCTCCAGCGCGCGGGAATTGAACGCGGTGACGTTCGGTGTCCGCGGCGCCCAGGCCATGATCCACAGCGGGTGCTCCGGCGCCGCCCGGTCGAGCACCTGGCGGTCCGGCATACGCCGCTCCGCCAGGCTGGTGTAATCACGGCGCAGGAAATAATGCGGCTCGCCCACCGGCGTGCAGACGATCCACTCCCCTCTGGGAGTGACGTCGGCCCGAGCCTGAATGGCGCCAACGATCTCGTCGAAGCAGGTGGCGTCCAGCAGGTCAACGGCGCCGATCCGATAGGCCATGAAATGCATGGCGTGGGGATGAGAGTCGATGATACCCGGCAGCAGGCAGGCGCCGTCCAGATCGATACGCTCGGCATCCTGCCCCGCCAGCGCGTCGATGTCCTCGAGGCTGCCGCGCGCCCGAATGCGCGACCCCTCCAGCAGAATCGCCTCGTCCACGTCGCCGGCGTGGTCGAGCCCGAGAATGCGGCCCCCGGAGTAAATGGTCTGGCGCGCCGGATCCGGCATTTCGACTCTCCCTGTGCTCTCCCTGCCGCCGAGCATATCGGTTCTGGCTACGATGGCCAGCGCCGCTGAAGGTCGTCTAGGTGCCGGTCAGAAAAAACGCGCCCCAATCCGACGGCGCACGGTATGGCGTCACTGCGGCATCGAGGGAACCCAGATAGCGGTCCAGGTCGTCGAGTGCCCGTGTCGCCGTGGTATCGGTCGTGTGCAGAACAGCGCGTACGGCGGCCAGGCGTTCCCGCAGCTGCGGAGCCGGCGCGTGACGCAGCCATTGACGGGAACATCGCGCTGCCTCGGCGAGCCCCATGGCCTGCGGCCGCTGCGCCAGCAGCCGATAGAACTCCGTCATGAACAACATCGCCGCCGCGTCGTCCACCGGCCAGTTCGCGCCGAGCACACCCGGTACGCCGGCCAGCATCAGGCTGGCTGGAAACCCCAGAGATTCGTCGGATGCCTGATAGTGCTCGACGGCAGCCGAGTCGCAGGCGGACAACGAAACCAGCCTGGCTTTCCCCACGTCGATGACGCCGAAGTACCAGTCTCCCACCTGCAGATCGCGATCGCCCGCCAGAAGCAGGCGCGACTGCAGCGGATCCGACGGGCGGAACTGCCCGTGACAGGCGAGATGCAGCAATGTGGCGTCACCGGCATCCCGCTGAACCGACTCGAAACGGGCCGCCTCACCCTCCAGCAGCCGGGTCCGACCATTGCCCCTCAGATGTTCGAGCCAACGGCATTCGGCCAGGGCAAAGCGCAGCGGTTCCACCTGTTCGTGCCGTGGGTCAGCCACCCCCAGCACTGAACCACGGAACATCTCCCTGGCGGTTCCGGCCACGGCTGCCAGCGCCTTGGCCGAGGGTGCGATGGAGACGGTGCGGAACTCATCGAACACCATGTGCAACGGCAACCGGGCAAGGCGCCCGAGACCAACCACGGCGACCGGCGCCGTAGCGCCCAGGGCCTCCAGTTCGGCGCTGACCGGCGCCACCAGGGCCCAACCCAGCGCGGCGTTGATCCGGGTCAGACAGGCGTCGAAGGTCTCGAGGTCCGAGTTCAGGGCATCCTGTAATCCCACCACGCGCTTGCCGCCCTGAACCAGATCCCGGGTGAGGTCGCTGGTCAGGTCGGGCAGCGCCAGGCCATGCACGCCACCTTCCGGCAGTACCAGAACCGCCGCCCCGCCATGGGCCGTTGCCATGAGGTACATCAACACGCAGCCCGCGCTGGCGGCGGTTTCCTCGATCCGGTCAGCGTCCCAGATCGCGCGCTGATCCGCCTCCGCGGCGACCTGGTCACGCAGGTGCCGGGCCGCCGCCTGCAACTGGCTTCTGAGAGCCTCCCGTTCATCGGCCTGGTCATCCGCCTGGTGGGCCTGATCGTCGGTCCGGCGCAGTTGCAGGATCTCCGGGTTGATCCCGATGCTGTCTGCCAGCCGGGAACGGACCTGGGCCATCTCCGCGTCCGGCGACTGGCGCGTCAGCGCATCCAGACCTGCCTGCAGGTCGCGCATGTGGTCGAACGTCCGGACCAGTTCGGCGGCGCGTTCCGGAGCCGCAACGCGCATGGCAGCCCGGGCGGACAACAGGTCGCCGATACCGCGATTGCATTCGATCTCCGCCAGCCGGGCGGCATCGGCGGGCTGGTTCCGCCGCACCGCGGCGTAGGCGCCGAACAGCCCGCAGCCGCGGGTTCGGGAAATTTCTGCCAGTCGGTGGTGCGGATCCGTTATCGCCGCCAGTAGCCGCACGTTCGCCTCCGCCGCCGCATTGTGGGTCTCATAGGAGGCATCGAACCAACCCCGCTCATGGTTGAACTCGCCCCAACTGGCCATGACGTCGCGGAACAGACCCAGGCTGTTACTGCCATGCAGCGACTCAGCCGCCTGCTGATAGCTCTGCCAGGCGAGCTGCAGCTCCGCCTCACTTGCGCCGGCATGGGCGAGGCGCCCGAGCAGCCGGCCCAGCCCCGCCGACCATTCGGCCCAGGTGTCGGTCATGGTGTCCCGGTCCAGTCGGGCCAGAATCTGCTGATGGAACTCGACCTGATCCTTCAGCAGGTCGCGCCACTCATTTCTGGGGATCTGATACAAAGCGCTCAGATCGGCCCTGAGCGCCGACTGATTACGCCGCAGCAACAGCAGCAGATCGTCATGCGCCGGTTGCCGTCCGTGCCGGGCTTCGAGTCGGTTCGACTCATCGGCGGCGTGCTGCGCCAACGCCTCTGCCTCTGCCCGGGACGCAGGCTCGCTCCAGTCCGGCAACAGCACCGCCAGGGAGCGCAGAACCCGGGCTCTGCCCAGAGGATCCTGCTCGGCCGGGCGCAGCCGCAGAGCCTCGTACAGATGATGGATTGCGCTATCGATGTTCTGAGAACGCATGCCACTTCGGCGATTGGCGTACATGGCTCCCAGGTTGTAGTGGGCGTGCGCCTGACGCTGGCTATCCTCCAGATCGGTGAAGAGGCCGAGCGCTTCGTGCTGCAGGCCCAACGCCCGCTCCTGCTCCCGCTGCATGTCGCCCTGGGGGTTCCTGCTGTGCAGATCCGCGCAGAGCGCCAGCGCCTGAGCCAACTGCGCCGGCGCGCCATCCGAGCGCGCCCGCGTCACCACGCCGTCCATGCGCGCGGCCGCGCCGGCGATCTGGTCGGCACCCGCAGTTGCATCGAACCGTACTGTGTTGACCAGCCCCATGACGGCCAGAAACCAATCGTCGAAGCGCCTGCCCAGCCGCTCCTCCAGTTCGGCCTGGCGCAGCATGTCGCTGTATACGTCGCGGGCCAGCCGCAGATTGGCCACGGGATCGCCCCCGGCAACTTCCATGAGATGGCTGGCAAAGCCGTGCGACACCTGGAACCACAGGCTCGAACCGCGATGCTGGCGCAACAGTGTCAGCGCGCTCGCGTAAGCGTCCACGGTCTCCCGGGTCGCATCGCGCGGCAGGACTCCAGCCAACTTGTCGGCCAACCGGGCGGCCTCCTGAAAATCCGGATCGTCAAAAGGCGGATGAGCCATGGCAGCCTCCGATGTCCCACTCAGATCTGCAGCGACGTGCCCTTCGGGTACAAGGCGACATACCTTCTGGCCTTCTGGTCCTGGCCATCGTCCCAGGCTTCGGTGGTCACCGACCGATAGTTGAAGTGCAGGCGCGGCTTGCCACGGCCGTTGTGGCACTCGAGCAGCAGTTCCACCGCCCGCGCATCCGGATGCCGGAACACGGCGCCACTGGTGGAGATCAGGTAATGAACACAGGACATCCGGCCCAGCAGGTCTTCCGTGACGTTGCCCACGCTGCCATGGTGCGGCAGCTTGAAGCCCTTGAGCGAGAGCTTGCCGGCAGCGGGAACCAGTCGATCCAATGCCTGGGCCAGCACCGCAGGCCAGGCATCGCCAGCCAGCAGGAACCGGTCACCCTGGTACTCCAGGAGTAGCGCAATACTGCTGCCGTTGGCCGCACTGGAATCGCTGCCGAAGCTGCCGGAACCACCGAGTTCATCCACCTCACTGCGGTGTTCGTGCAGGTCCGAGCCGTCCGCAGCTGGCATCTCCGCTGCATCCTCGTCCAGCGCCTCGCCGGCCTCATCGCCCAACACGTCGCCCAGCGGCCGCAGGCTGCGGGACTCTTCCAGGCGGCGCCGCAGGTCCCACTCATCGCCGCTGACCAAGCCTTCCTCGGTGAGGGCCTCGTCCCAGACATCCTTCAGCTTCAACAGCCGTTCGTGGGTCGGCGACAGCACCGTCAGCTTCAGCCCGTCCGGCAGGCTCTCGATAACGGGCAGCTCGTCACTGTCCGGCGCGATGGCGATGAAGGAACCGCCGAAATCCACGTTCCATACGGTTTCGCCCCGGCGCTGCTGGTAATCGTCGATCAGCAGACTCAGGTATTCACCCTGCTCCGGCCCAAGGCCGAGCCCGGCAGGGTCGGGAACCTGATTGAGATGGTCGAACCCGTTGAACCAGATGCGCTTGAACGAGCAGTTCAGCGCATCAGCGTCCTGCAGCAGCCGAATGATCCCGTCGATGTGATCGCAGTCGATGTGCGTGATCACCAGAAGCTCGAACGCGCGCTGGCCGGCCGGCACATGCAGGATGCGCTCACGCAGCGCCGGGTAGGTATGCGCCGGCCCGCCGTCGATCAGAATCCGGTGAACGGTGTCGCCCGTGCCGTACTCGATCCACAGGCAATCCCCGTGGGCCGCGGGCAGCATCTCGATCCGGATCATGGGCCTTCCTCCTCCGCCGGATTCGCACCGCCGAGCCACCAGTCCCCATCGCCCAGGGTCACCAGACACAGCGCCATCAGATAGCCCTGAGCCAGCATCCGCCGGCGAATGCGCCGCATCAGCAATCCCACCCGGGTGCGCTCGGTGACCCCGGTGAATTCGCGGATCAGGCACTGAGCCACCGGCGCCGCGTGGCGCCCCAGCACCTTGGCCATGGTACCCACCACGATGGCGGCACGGTTGCGGGCGAAGTCCCGGCCGAAACTGACGTATCCCATTTCCGACTGGCTCTGGGTTTCGCAGCCGAACAGCACCACGATGGGGCCAGGGCCCTCCCCGCTGGCCGAGACATACAGCTCGCTCAACCGGTCCTGGGACAACTCCTGGCCGTCACCGATTTCCAGCGTGTCGATGGCCGCCTTGATGCTGTGATGGGGCATGGCCACGAACAACTGCGGCCGCTGCTGACCCACCACGCTCTTCCAGGCACTCCAGTCTTCGACGGAAACGGCATTGCGGACGCATTCCCTGAGAACACCGGCGGTCTGCTCCCGATCCGCCTCCAGTACCCGGAAGCTGCTGCCGAACAGGGCGCTGGATATGGGCGGCAGGACGTCGGCGCCGTCCACCGGCGCGACTCGCCCGCGATCGTTGTCGCGCGAAACATCGTGCCGCTCGATGACTTTCTGCAGGGACCAGAAGCCGAGCGGACAGATGACCGGCATCGCGTCACGCTCTTCGGGCCCAAGATCCGACGCCGGTTTGCACACCGGACATTGCGCGTCGTCACCGGCCAGAGCCGCCTGCCAGCCCTCGCACAGCCTCGCCCCTTCGACCGGATGCCCGCGATCGTAAACAAACTCCAGCGGCACATAACTGCGAGGATCCAGGTTCATGAGCTGAATCCGCTCACCGGGATCGACAAACCCCTGCTGACGCAGTTCCTTGTAGAGGCTGTTGCCGTGCTGAGCCATGCGGCGCAGGAACATCAGCGTTTCGTCGTCGTCCGCCATCAGGCCCGCCGGCGACGCACCGTCCGCCTGACGCCGCACCAGCGACTTCTCGGTGGCGAAGATCTCCTTGTTCAACCAGTCGACCGCCAGCGCCGTGCTGGCCAGCGTGTAGCGCGCGATGCCAAGCGGGCCGAACACCTTGATCTCCTGTCCTTCCGAAACCACGGCGGCATCCACCGGTTCGCGGTCGGACAATTCGATGTCTTCCCGGCCCTGGGCAAGGCTCTTCAGCCGCAGCCCCTGGTCGGCTTCGCCTGGCGCCACCACTGGCGCGTCCAGGCGCACCATTTCGAAGATGCGGCCTTTGTACAGAAACGCGATCTCGGCGATCACGTGGGTTTCGTCGGCGGGCACGTCGATCGGCAGTAAGCACCTTCCGCTCGACGTGCGCCGATCCTTCGGCAGATGCACCGTGCCCGTCCGGGACGTGCCGTCAAAACTGAGTACCACGTCGAGCATCAGGCCCTCCGCTGGCACCACGTCCTCGCGCACCGGCTCGGTCGCTGTGGCTCGTGGCCGTGGATCGTCCTGTTCCTCCGGCCCGATCCAGCACAGGATCTCGTTGCGGGTGCCGGCCACGAAGGAACGTCGCTGCCGGCCGTCATGGACCACGGCGGCCTGCACGAAGCGTTCCGGCGGGACCGTCAGGCGTGTGGCGTCCGCGGTCTCTTCAGCCGGATCGTCCATCCCCACGCGTGACTCGGCGGGTTGGCCTTCCCCCTCCCCGGTAGGCCCCGAGCCGGCACCGGATACGGTATTGACGAGCGACTCCACCAGTCGGCCGAATACGGAACGCCGACGTCGAGGCAAAGCCGGTGGCGCCGAGGTGGCCGGCGGGGCCGGTGGGGTTGCTCCGACCGTCGGTGGAGGCGCCATCGCCGGGGGCGGACCGGCGCCGGCCCACAGGTCGAAGTTCAGATCCAGGGCATCGGCGCTCAACGCGGCCGCCGTGTCCTTGTCCAGCGCCGCCAGCGCCCGCTGGATCTCGAACGCCGCGGGATGGGCGCGCATCAGCACCGGCAGGCTGTCGGGGTCGCCGTCCGGCGCCCCCGGATCGGTTCCCGCAACCAGTCGGCGCACGTGGTCGCGGTAGGGTTCTTGGAGCGGTTCCGCCCAGGGCCCCAGCAACGCCCCATCGAAGGCCAGAAGCGCCCGGCTCAGCAGGGCGGCGACGTACCAGTCGGCAATCCCGCCAGGTGACTCGGTGGCGAAACAACGGGCCAGGCGCCGGGCCCGTTCGCCAAGCGCCGGTCCGAGCAGCGCGGCCACCGTGACCCCCGGGCAGTACAACTCGTCCAGGGACTGTTCGATCTGATAGAGGATGTCGTCGGTCAACCGCCCCTGGGCCGCCAGGTCGAGCCAGGCTTCCAGGGCGTACTCCCCTCGATCATCCAGCACAGCCTGCAGACAGGCCTGCTCGATGCCGGTCGGGCTTGCGGCAAGCAGCAGCGACAGCCCTCGGCGGTCCCCGTCGCCCCGCTCCCGCAGAAGGAAGTCGGCGAGGGTGCGAGCGCGCTGCGAATCGCCGGAAGCCTGGATGATCGACGCTTCCACGCAGGGTGACGCCCGGCGCGTGGACTCGGGAATGGCGCCGAGTTCCTCAGCGGTGAGGTAACGCGCGATCCGGGGCTGCTCTACGAGCGCCCGGTGCGCCAGCTCCGGGTCGAACTCGCGCCATCGTTCGGCCACCATCCGGCTCACCTGCTCTGCCAGCGGGGGCCAGGGCGGCGACACGCCTCCGCGGCTGCCCGTAATGTCGGAAAGCTGGGTCAACACCTGGACGTGAGTGGCCGGAACGTGACGGGCGAGGATCGGCAACAGCAGAGGGTCGGGCTGCTGCAACCAGTGTGTCAGAGAGAATGACGAGCCGACGTTCGGGGTTTCAGGACTCATGGCATGACCTCCTGCCCACCGTTCAATGGTTGCAGTGACCACGGGCGCCTGCAACCATCTGGTGGTTCGCCGGCAGCCATCGGCCCGGCGTTCGACCGGGGAGAAACGCATGAAACGAATCGTTATCTGCGCGGACGGCACCTGGAACCGGCGCGACCAGGTGGACGAGGAAAGCGGTCGGCGCCGGCCAACCAACGTCACCAAGATCGCCCGAGCGGTCTGCCCGCGAAGCGGCGCCAACGTCGACCAGATCGTTTTCTACCACGACGGACTGGGCACCCGCGGCCCCCTCGACCGCACGACCGGCGGCGCCTTCGGCAGCGGCATCGAGGAGAACATCCGTAATCTCTACCGCTCGATCGTCTACAACTACGAGCCCGGCGACGAGCTGTTTCTGTTCGGATTCAGCCGGGGCGCCTTCACCGTGCGCACCCTGGTCGGCTTCATGAACCTGGTCGGGCTGATCGAAAAGGACGACGACTACTACGTGCCGGAGATCTACCGCTGCTACGAACAGGGCAAGCGCGAAGGCAGTCCGGAGTGGGATGAGGCTTTTCACAACGTACGCGACAAGCGCCCCTGCCCGCCCATCCGGTTCATCGGCGTGTGGGACACCGTCGGCGCCCTCGGCGCACCCGGCGTCATCGGCCGGGTCGCCAGCGCCCTGAACGGGAACAAATATGCGTATCACGATGTCGGCCTCAACGATCAGGTGCAAGCGGCCTACCATGCGCTTGCGATCGACGAACGGCGCCAGCCCTTCCTGCCTACGCTCTGGGAACGCCCGCCGGGCTGGCCGGGGGAACTCGAGCAGGCCTGGTTTGCCGGCGTTCATTCCAACGTCGGCGGTGGCTACCGGCCGGACGGGCTGGCCAACGAAGCCCTGCACTGGATCGCAGGCAAGGCCGTGAGCCACGGCCTGGAGATCGACCACACGTATCTCGAACACTTCGAACCGCACTACAACTCGGTGCTGCACGACTCCATGAGTATGAAATACCGCGTGTTCGGATCCGGCGTCCGCAGGATCGGGGCGCACGCCAGCCATGGCGAGTCGATTCATCAGTCCGCCATCGACCGGATGAACGACGCGGCCTGCAGCTACGCGCCGGCGAACCTGCAGGCGGCGATGACGTCGCTGCCGACGACCAGCACGGAAGGCGGATCGCGCGGCTGACCGGGAACGTTCATCAGCCGGGAAGAGAAAGCCCCGGCAGCGGTCCCGGCAGAATCGCCGCGCTGGACTAAAGTACAGACACCACTCCACCAAGGATCGCCCGATGTCCCCGGATTTCGGCCAATCTGTGCGCAAGGGCTACGCGCTGCTGGAGGAAGTCATGGGTACCCTGCTTCCGCTCCTGGTCATTGCCAGCGCCGCCCCCGGCTGGATCTCGCTGCCGTCCGTGGCCATCGCATCATTGTGGCTCGGCTTCGGTCACGCGGCCCTGTACTACCTGGACCTGTACCCGGTCCTGCGCTGCCGCCCCTTCTACCGCGGCGTGTTCGCCATCGGGGCCGGTGTCTGCTGGCCACTCTGGATCCTGACCCGCCAGCGCTCCTGAACTCTGTTCAACCGGCGCCTCGTTGCCGGTTCGGGAGGCCGCGTTCACGCAAATGGGTAATCGTCTTACCCGTCCGGGATCGGCTAGCATCTTGCGCACAATAACAACGACCAAGAGGCTCCATGAGATCGATCGCAGTCGGTGCGCTGCTGACCGCAGCCACTGTATCCGCTCATGCCGGGTTGTTCACCGCTTCCGGCGCCGGCACCTACAACGGCGAAACCATCGCGTTCACCTTCGACTACGACCCGGCCTGGTTCGAAGCCCAGCCCAAGAACGTGCTCGATCCGAACTTCGACCCCTGGGAAATGGTTTACGAGGATTACCGGGAGTTCATCAGCCCCCGGCCGATCCCGATCCATGCCATCGGGTCACGAACCGGCCACCTGAGCCTCGCCCCTTTCACCCTGGCTTCCGTCACCAATGACACAATCTATGCCGCGTGGCGGTTAGGTCCGCTGTTCGCCGATGGCGACAGCTTCGGGGGAATCTTCACCATCGACCCGGATGATTGCCCCGCCGCACAGACGAGTGTCTGCAACGGCGGCCTGCCCCACATCGGGCTCGGGCCGGTGGAAGACTTCGTTAGCATGAACGCTGTGTTCGTGGCGTCACTGAACGGTCAGGTCCAGACGATCAATCCCGTTCTGCGCCAGGAAGGCGTGGCGCTGATGTCCGCCGGCGGTGAACGCATCTATCTGAACGATGCCACCTGGACCGTCACCCGAGCCGCCTCGGTGCCCGAGCCCGCAACCTGGGCTCTCAGCCTGTTGCTGATGGCCGTGGTGACGTTCGTCAGACGTCAAAGAAGCGCTCCGGGAGCGGTATCACCTGCCGTCGTCCAGTCTTTTCCTCTACGAATGGCGAATCCTGTCAGCGCCAGGATTGGTCTGGGCGCCGTGCCCCAAGGCGTCTCATTCAACGGTGCTGGAACCTCGCCCTGTGATCCCGCCTGTAGTTAAATGTCGGGTTCACACCAATACGAGGGGCGGGGCATGCAGTACGATCTGATCATTCGCGGCGGTACCGTGGTGGATGGAACCGGCGCCGAGGCGCGAGTGGCAGACGTAGCCATCACCGGTGACCGGATTGCCGAGATCGGCGAGGTCAAGGCCGACGCGCGCGAAGAGCTCGCCGCCAGCGGCCTGCTGGTGACCCCGGGATTCGTCGATCTGCACACTCACCTCGACGCTCAGATCGGCTGGGATCCGTACCTGACCCCGGTGTCCTGGCATGGCGTGACCACGGCCCTGCTCGGCAACTGCGGGGTTACCTTCGCGCCCTGCCACGGCCGCGACCGGGAGACCCTGGCGGGCATGATGGAGACCGTCGAGGACATCCCCAAGGACGCCATCCTGAGTGGGCTGCCCTGGACCTGGGAGTCCTATGGCGACTACCTGGACGCCCTGGCAAAACTGCAGCCGGCCATCAACGTCACCGGGCTGGTCGGCCACTGCGCCCTGCGCTACTACGTGATGGGCGAGCGCGGGGTCGAGGAGCAGGCCAGCGCCGAGGAGCGCCAGCAGATGGCCGAACTCGCCGCCCAGGCGGTCCGGGACGGCGCCGCCGGTTTTTCCACTTCCCGGTTTCTCGGCCACTACCTGCCGGATGGCAGACATGTGCCAGGCACCCACGCCGAACACCAGGAACTGGTCGAGATTGCGGCGGCCGTGGGCCAGGCCGGTGGCCTGATGCAGAACGTGCTCAACTTCGCCGGTGACTTCGACGGCGAGATGGCGCTGCTGGAGAAGGAAGCGCAGACCGGCGGGCGGGTGCTGTTCAGCCTGACCGCCGGCGCCTCGTTCGGGTTCGGTGATCGCGTCACGGACCGCATCAACGGCATGCGCAGCAACGGACTCGACATCAATGCCATCTGTATTCCCCGTGGGTCGGGCTTCCTGTCGGGCCTGCAGAGCAATCTCTTGTGGAGCACGCCCGCCTGGAAACGCCTCGGCAAACTGCCTTTCGCCGAACGCCTGGAACTCATCGGCAACGAATCCGCCGTTGCGCAGCTGGTTGCGGAAGCCGCCGAGAAGGACCCGAAGTTCTCCACCGAGCAGGTGTTCTGGCTGGGCGCGGCCGAACAACCGAACTACGTGGGCGGCCCGGAATCCAGTCTGGCCGCCCTCGCCGAGGGGGCCGGTGAACATCCGGCCGCCACCTATCTGCGCCTGGCCCGGGAATCCAGAGGCCGGGGCCTGTTCACCGTGCGATTCTTCAACCGCAACATCGATGCCCTGGCGCGCCTGATCGGCGAAGACTACTGCCTGCCCGGCCTGGGTGACGCCGGCGCCCATGTCAGTCAGATCATGGATTCCGGGTGGGCGACTTTCGTGCTGTCCCACTGGCACCGCGACACCGGCTTCTACCCCCTGGAAGAAGCGGTGCGGCGGATCACCAGCGCGCCGGCACGGATCATCGGCCTGAACGACCGCGGAACCCTGCAGCGCGGCAGCAAGGCCGACATCAACGTCATCGATCTGGCGCGGCTGGGCGAGCGCATGCCGGAAATCGTGAACGATTTTCCCGGCGGCGCGCCGCGTTTCATCCAGCGCGGCGCCGGGTACCGGGCCACGCTGTGTAACGGTCAGATGATCCTGCGGGACGATGAACTCACCGGCCAACGCTCCGGCGTGGTGGTGCGTCACTGACGCGGTAGACCCGGTGCGCCCGGTTCAGCTGTCCGGGTACAGACCGAGCGCAACCTGGCCGACATAGGTGCGGATGTCCACCGCCGCCTGGGGCTGCATGAACGGCCCGGCACGTACGTCGCGATACAGGCGCGACAGCGCGTTGCCGCTCATGTAGCCGCCCCCGCCGGCCAGATCCAGGGCTTTGTCGACCACGGCAATGGCGCCACGGTTCACCACCCACTTGGCCGCCTGGTAGGTCTGCATCAATTCGTGCGCCGACTCGATGGTGGGCGGGGTCGCCGCGGCGTCCTGCAGCCAGGCGTCTACCCCCAGACCGGCCTGCGCCAGCGTCCCCCGGCAGGCCGCCAGTTCGATCTCGAGTTCCCCCACCACCTGCTGCACGCCGGGATTGTTGCGCACCAGCTCGCCCAGGCGCTTCTGAGTCGCCAGGCTGGCCAGGGCCAGTTCCCGGGCGTGCTCGGCAATGCCCAGGAACGCGGCCACCAGGGTCAGGTTGCCCAGGGTGCGGTTGATGAGCACCTGGGTGCTCCAGCGGCCCCAGGGGCCGAGCTTGCGCAGCGCGCTGCGCGGCAGGCGAAGGTTCTGCAGACGGATCGATTGACTGCCGGAGCCGCGCATGCCCAACGCATCCCAATCACCCTGGGGCAGCACGCCCGGCATCCCCACCGGCACCATGGTCGTTACCAGATGATCGCCGTCCGCATCCCGCATGCGCAGGTTCATGGCCAGGTGGGTGGCAATGGGCGACATGGTGACGAACATCTTGAAGCCGTTGATCAGCCAGCCGTCACCGTCGGCCACGGCCTCGGTCAGCGGGTGCAGGTTGTCGGTGCCGCGCTCGGTGGCCGTGGCGCAGATCAGCCGGTCTCCGGCCACGACTTCCTTCAGCACCTGAGCGGCGCCGCCGTTCGGGTCGCCGCCGGATTGCAGATGGGCTTGCGCCATGCCACGGGTGACCCCGAGGTGCATGTTGATGGCGATGGCGACGGAGCCGTCTCCGGCGCCCAGGGCGCGCAGGCCCAGCATCCAGTCGTGGATCGACTGCAGGCCCCAGCCCCCCAGGTCCTCCGGCACGAAGGCGGCCGGAATACCGCTCTCGCGCAACGCGGCGAAGCTCGCCACGGGCATGGTGCCGGCTCGATCCGCTGCGGCCGCGTTCTCGCGCAGCAGCGGCTGCAGGGACTCGGCCGCTGACAGGAAACGCTCGCCGGCCGCCGTGCGGGGTCTCGGATCGAAGGTCATGCCGGCAGCATATCAGCTACGCTGCGCTTGCCCCACAAAGCGTCTCCGCGCGGCACCAGCGGCCAGTGTGTACCATAGGTCCTGGATCAAGCGGACCGCCGCGCCCGCGCGCCGCCGTGGATGCCGACCTCTTGGGAGTGGGACTGGGTCATCGCCAACCTCGGAAAACTGCCGATCGACGCGGCGCTGCCGCCACCGCGCATCGAGTACAAGGTGTTCCTGCCATCGGTGCTGCTGACCCTGCTGACCGGTGGCTATCTGGTACTGAACGTCGACGTGGCCGAGCAGCAGGTGGCGGCGGCGATGCACTTCACCACCACCCGGTTCGGCTGGTTGTTCGTGTTCGTCGGCGCCGGGGCGTTCGTATTCGCGCTGTGGCTCGCGTTCGGCCGCTACGGACGGGTCAAACTCGGGCTGCCCGAAGACGCACCGGAATATTCGGAGATCTCCTGGGCGGCGATGATGTTCAGCGCCGGCATCGGTATCGGGCTGGTGAGCTGGGCCTTCGTGGAACCGATCCACTACCTGCTGACCCCGCCCATGCGGCTGCAACCGGAGTCGAGCATCGCCGCCGAATGGGCCCACATGTACGCCCAATTCCACTGGGGCTTCGTGCCCTGGGCACTGTACGCGCTGCCGACCGTTCCCATCGCCTACGCGCTCTACGTCCGGCAGAAGCCCGGCCTGCGCGTCAGCACGGCCAGTGAAGGGGTACTGAACACCGCCGCGCGCCAGCGCTGGGCGCCGCTCATCGACACCGTGGTGATCGTCGGCATGATCGGCGGCGCCGGCACCTCGCTGGGCCTCGGTGTGCCGCTGGTATCGGCCTTCGTCGGCGATCTGTTCCAGCTCGAGGATACCTTCGCACTCAAGCTGGGGGTGCTCGCGTTCTGGACCCTGCTGTTCGGCACCAGCGTTTATCGCGGGTTGAAGGCCGGCATCCGCTGGCTGGCCGACGCCAACATCGTCCTGGCGGTCGTTGTCCTGGTGTTCATCCTGCTGGTCGGTCCGTCGGTCTTCATCCTGACCCTCAGCGCCAACAGTTTTGGTCTCATGCTGGACAACTTCATCCGCATGAGCTTCTGGCTGGACCCCATCGAGCATGGTGGCTTTCCGGAAGCGTGGACCCTGTTCTACTGGGCCTGGTGGATCGCCTATGCGCCGCTCATGGGTCTGTTTTTCGGCCGGATCTCCCGAGGCCGGACCATCCGCCAGGTGGTCCTCGGCATCATCGTGTGGGGCTCGCTGGGGTGTCTGTCGTTCATGGCGGTGTGCGGCGGCTACGCCCTGCACCTGGAAATCAACGACGTCATTCCACTGACCGAAATCCTGCAGGAACGAGGCAACGCGGCCGCCGTGGTAGCCATCGTCAATACCCTGCCGGGGGCCAAGTTCGCCATCGCGGTGTTTACCGCGCTGTCCTTCATCTTCCTGGCCACGACCCTGGACTCGGTCGCCTACGTGCTGGCCAGCATCACCACCCGGAATCTTTCCGGCGACCAGGAACCCGGCCGGCTCAACCGCCTGGTCTGGGCATTTGCGCTGGCCTTCATCGCTGTCGGCCTGCTCGCCGTCGGCGGTCTGCGCACCGTGCAATCGTCGTCGGTCATCACCGCGCTGCCGCTGGTGCCGGTCCTGGTCATTCTGGCGCTGTCGTTGCTGAAGTGGTTGCGCGAGGACTTCGGCGCCCTGCTCGACAAGCCGCCGGTGGCGCTCGAAGTCGAGCCATCCGGTAAATCACGGCCGGTGGAGGCGCCCCCCGTACGCTGACACGGCGTTGGCGACCCATGCCGCACGGAGCTATGGACCGGATATCGCCCCTATGCGCGTAACCCAAGCCCTCCGGATACTGGTTGCGACCGCTGCAACCCTGCTGGTCCTTGCGGTGGTGGCCTGGCTGGCGTTCCCGCTGTGGGCACGGCCCGTCGTCCTGAGCTTTCTGCCGGACGGCTGGTCCGCGGAAAATCTGCATCTAAGGCGCCCCGGATGGCAGTCCCTGGACGTTTCGCTGGCGCACATCAGCGGCCGCCTGGAAGGTCTTCACTTCGACGCCGAAGTGCAGGCTGCCACGGTGGCGTGGCCCGGACCCACCCTTACCGTTGCCAATCTACGGGTCCGTGTCCGCAATCAGGCACCCGCCGCGGATCCGGTCCAATCGACCGGGTTTCGGGCGCTGGCGTTACCCCGGCTGGTGATCCCGGGCCCCTTGCCCAGGGTCCGTATCCATCAGTTCGTGCTGGAGGAGTCTCCGGGTTTGCCGGCTCTGCAGCTCGATGACCTGCTGTTGGCTCCCGGCTCGGCATTGCACCTGACCGCCAATCTACCCGCGAACGATGCCATCCGCCGGCCCATGATCATCGAGGCAAACCTGGACCCCACCGGTATCGAAGTCTCCGCCGTGACCGACGCCAGCCCGGGGCCCGGACTGTCGGTGCAGTACACCCAGGACAACCCGCCGCAGGACCAGCCGGCGAATGCCCGGCTCTCCGTTCGTGGCGACGTTCAGGTGCTCGATCCCGCCACCGTCTCGTCACTGTTGCGCCAGGCCGATACGGGAGAGCTACGGACCATGAGGGGCCGCGTCGATCTTGAAGCGCAGTTTGCGGGGGTAACGTCCCTGGCGCCCGTCGCGGCCCGCCTCGAGTCCGAAGGCCTTGAACTGCAGACCAGCCAGGTGAGCCTCGACCTCTCACTGGAGGCCAGCGGCCGCGCAGCCCGGAACGAGTTCGCCTTTGAAGTTCCGCGATTGTCAGCCCGTTGCCACGGTCAGCCGGTTACCCTGATCAACTGGATTCGCAATACGCTGAACGATGCCGGTGTTGCGGGAATTCTGCGGGACGGGCCTGTGACCGTTGAGCTCGCCAGCAACGACGCACTGGAAGGGGCGGTGTCGCTGTCGGCTCCGACCACCGCCTGGCTCGCGGGTCGGCTCGCTCTGACATCGCATCAGGAAGCCGCTCACACGCTCCATGCCGAGCTTGCGCAGCTGCGATGGAACCAGGGACAGCCGGTTGCATCCGTCACCATCGATCGCTTCATCGCACCCGGGGTCTCCATGGGCCCCGAGCTCGCAACCCTCGAGCGCCTGAGCACCGAGGGCCGCCTGGAGGTACAGGGCAACACCATGAGTTATAGCGGACACGCCGACTTCCAGGGCGTCTCCCTGCCGGATCTGGCGCTAACCATGGAGCGGCTGGCCGTGACCGTCACGGACCTTTCGCTGCCTGCCGGGTCCGGCGCGCTGAAGCTGCTCACCACGGGACTGCACGCCGACGGTGACGGGCTACCGCAACCGGGTCTGGATCTCGACCTGACCGGCAGTCTGCGGGACGGCGCACGCCTGGAAGGCCAGGGGAGCCTGCTGGTGAAATCCGAAGGAACCCTGCCGTTCGAGTACCTCGCCGACCTGGAGCGCGAGTCGGTAACCGTACGCCTGCGCGATAGCCGCCTACCCGCCACCGCGCTCGCCGGGCTCCTGGACACGCTGGATGTGCCGCTGCCGGAAGCGCTGGTCATGACCTCCGGCGAGATTCTCATCGACGGCGACATCAAGCTCCAGAACGGGCTACCCGAAGGAAGTCTGCAGGTCCGCAGCCCGGCACTGGGACTCGCGTTCGGCGACAGCACGATCGACGATCTGTCTTTCGACGCCGGTATTGATGTCGCGGAGGTGCTGAGCGCCGCCGGCAGCTTGCAACTGGCCTTGGTGCAACTTGCCGCGGGCCTCGACGTGAACACCGTGGCCGGTCGATTCGAAGCCAGCAGCAACGGCGATCTGGCGCTGAGCGGTCTGTCCGCGTTCCTGCTCGACGGCCGGATCGAACTGCCGTCCCTGCGGCTGTCCGATGGCAAGCTGGAAGATACCGCCGTGGACTGGCGGGGCCTGAGCCTGGAGCGGCTGCTGGCGTTCGTCGACGTGGATGGTCTGGGGGGTCACGGCACCCTCGATGCCCGCGCGCCGATTACCAGTGGCGCCGACGGCGTGGCCGTTAAGGATGGCACCTTCCGAGCCCGCGATTCCGGGGTCATTCGCTACCAGGGCGCGGGCGCCGCCAGCAACATCGGTCTGCGCGCCCTGGAGAACTTCCACTACGATTCGCTCGAAGGCCGGTTCGACTACGCCGGCAACGGCCGCTACCGGATCGGCCTGGACCTGCTCGGCCGCAACCCCGACCTCTACGACGGTCACCCGATCCGCCTGCGTCTCAACATCGACGGCGAACTGCCCGCGATGTTCCGCAGCCTGTTCGTCACCGGCGACTTCGAAAGCGCCATCATCGACCAGATCACGGCCGGTCAGCCATCAACCCCGTAGAGTCGGCCGTCCGTTCATTTGGGGTTAAGGCAGGATGGATTAGCATGTTAGTCTGATTTGATCGAGCCAACGAGCCAGCAATCATGCGCCCGATTTCCGCCAGGCCAATCGCTGTATACGCCGCACTTCTGCTCACTCTCGTGCTGACGGCCTGTACACCCACGGTCAAGGTCGAAGCGCCCGACAAGCCCATCGAAATCAACATGAACATCAACATCCGTCATGAAATTCTCGTCAAGGTCGAACGGGACGTTGAGGAGATGTTCGAAGACGAGGAGCTTTTCTGATGATGCACCCGCTGCAGGATTCACCGAAGGCCCTTCCCCGCTGGCTGAGCATTGTCACCACCGTGCTGTTGTTTTCGGTTGGCGTTCAGGCATTTGCCGCAACACTGGACCAGGCCAAAGCCGAAGGCTGGATCGGCGAGAAGCCGGACGGCTACCTGGGCCTGGTGCGCAGCGACGCGCCCCCGGACGTTCAGGCGCTGGTGGGTGACGTGAATGGCAAACGCCGGGCCAACTACCAGCGCATCGCTTCCCGGCAGGGTGTACCCCCGTCGGAGGTCGAGAAGGTGGGCGGACAGACGGCCATCGAGAAGACGGCGCCGGGCCACTACGTGATGGATGGTTCCGGACGCTGGCGCAGGAAGTGACCCTGCGCGGGCCGGCCGTACACCATGGACAGCCACCCGCTCAGCGAACCCGGCCGCTGGCCCCAGCAGCAGCGGCGCGGCTGCTGGCTGATCGACGAAAACGGCCGGGAAACCCTGACCTTTCTGGCCGCGGGCGGTCTGTTCAACCTGGGATTCAACCCACCGGATCTCGCCGCCCGGATCGCGGCCCTGATCCAGGCGGGCGATGTCGGCATCGGCATGATGGCATCCCAGGCGCGCCGCGATGGCGAAGCGGCGTTTACACGCCTGCTGCCGGACTCGTTGGAACGCACCTACTTCGCACCCAGTGCGTCCGAGGCTTTCGAGGTGGCCTGCAAGCTGGCCAAACGCCATACGCGCCGGCCCCACCTGTTGTCCGCCACCGGCGGCTACCACGGCCATCTGGGGTTTTCGCTGGCGATGGACGACGACCTGTTCCAACCCCAACTTTACGCACCGCTGGCCGGCCCCGTCCGGCGCTTCGAGTTCGGTGACACGGCGGCGCTGGAGCGCCAGCTCGACGACTCGGTGGCGGCCGTGTGCCTGGAGCCGCTGCAGGTACCCGGCGGCATCCGCGAGGCGCCGCCCGGGTTTCTCCAGGCGGTCCGCCGGCTCTGCGACGAACGCGGCGCCCTGCTGATTCTCGACGAAGTGCAGGCCGGCCTGTTCCGGACCGGGACCCTGTGGGGGTTCGAACTGCACGGGGTCGAGCCCGACATTCTGATCACCGGCAAGGGCATATCCGGTGGCTACTATCCCCTGGGGGCGATGAGTTGCCGAACCGAGTTGTACCAGTTGCTGCGTCAACCACCGGCTCTGCACCTGTCCACCTTCGCCGGCGGCGAGATCGCGGCCGGGGTGGTGCGCATCGTTGCCGAGCGTTACGCGGACGATTCCCTCGCGGCGCACGTGCAGCAGGCCGGCGCTCACCTCCGGCAGGGACTTCAGGAACTCATCGCCCGCTATCCTGATCGCCTGCAGAACCTTCGCGGACGCGGACTGGTCTACGGGTTCGACGTAGCCGGCCCGGATGCCGCATCGCTGGTCCAGGCCTGCCGCCGTCACGGGCTGCTCCTGCAGGCATGCCTCTTGCAGCCACACACCGTGTCCATCGTGCCGCCGCTGATCATCTCCCGCGGCGAGATCGACGACGGCCTGGCGCGTCTGGCGGCCGCTGTCGGGGATGCCTGAGCTCGCCCTCCTCGGTCACGCAGCGCGAACGTCCAATTCCGCGGGTGTGGCAGGCGCTAGAGTAACGCGTCGCCGGACGTGCGCTGGAAGCCGAGCTCCTCCAGGTTTCGCGCAACGTCCTGGGCGGCGGTCTCCGGGTCGACGTTCCGGTCGATGCGGAGAATCGTACCGTTCTGATCGATGTAGAAGTTGGTGCGGAACGCAAAGCGATCCTGGTGCAACACCTGGTAGGCCCGGGCGGTGGCTTTGGTCGGGTCGCTCAGCAGTGGGAAGTCGGCGTCCATCTCCCGGGCGAAGCGCTCGTTCTCTCCGACCGAGTCCACGCTCACCATGAAGTACGACACGCCAAAGGCACGAATCAGATGACCCTGCTCGGCGAACGACTTGCATTCCATCGTGCAGCCACTGGTAAACGCCTGCGGGTACCAGGCCAGAACCAGGGGCACCTTGCCCACGAAGTCGCCCAGGCGGTAGATCTTCCCGTCGCTGCCGCGCAACTCGAAGTCCGGCGCGGTGTCGCCGACCTCCAGGGCGCCGGCCGGCGCGGTAAGCAGCATCCAGACCCAGACCAACATCAGCCGACGCATGACACCGTCACTCCCGACGCGGGACCGGGAGCATACCGCCTCCAGCGGAGCGCGCGTCAAGCGCTGCTTGCGGCGGTGTCCGTTACAGTTCTGTCACTGCCGGCAGCGGCCGGGTCGCCTTCACCCGCCACTCCGGTGCCGGTCGTGCAGCCCCAGGTGAAGTCGCTGGTGGAGTACGACGAATACACCGGGCGTTTCGAGGCCATCCGCCGGGTGGAGGTGCGCGCCCGGGTGAGCGGTTATCTCGACCGGGTGGGGTTCCGCGAAGGGCAGCTCATCGAGGAAGGGGAACTGCTCGCCGTGGTGGATCAGCGGCCCTTCCGGGTGGCGCTGGCGGCCGCCGAAGCGGCCCAGGCCGAGGCCCAGGCACTTCACGACCTGGCACGCATCGAGTCGCAGCGCGCCGTCGATCTGATCGAACGCCAGGCGATCGCCCGGGAAGAACTGGACATGCGGGTCCAGGAGGCGGCGGCGGCCGCGGCCCGGGTCGCACGAACGGGCGCCGAAGTCGCGGCCGCCCGGCTCAATCTGGAGTTCACGGAGGTCCGGGCGCCGATTTCCGGCCGCGTTGGTGAGCGGCTCGTGGATCAGGGCAACCTCATCAGCGGCGGTGTGGAGCCATCCACCGTGCTCACCACCATCGTCCAGGAAGACCCCATCTACTTCGTGTTCGAAGTGAGCGAAGCGGACTACCTGCGCTACGTGCGGCTGGACCAGCGCGGCGACCGGCCCATCTCGCGCAACACGCCGAATGCAGTGAGCGTACGTCTGCTGGACGAGACGAAGTTCGCCCACCACGGCGTCATGGATTTCATCGACAACGAACTGGACGCGAGTTCCGGCACCCTGCGCGGCCGCGCCGTGCTGGCCAATCCGGACCGGCTCCTGCAGCCGGGCCTGTTCGGCCGCATGCGCCTGCAGGGCAGCGGACTGTACGACGCGGTGCTGATCCCCGACTACGTCATCCAGTACGACCAATCCCGCCAGTTCGTGCTGGTCATCGGCGCGGACGGCATGGCCAACCGGACCTGGGTGGAACCCGGGCCCATGGTCGACGACCTGAGGATCATCCGTTCCGGGCTCAGCGGCGGCGAGCGCATCATCGCCGGGGCGTTTCACCGGGTGCGGATCGGCAACCCCGTGCAGGCGCGCGAGGCCGAGCCACCGGGCGCCGCCCCCTGATGCCGCTCTCGCATTTCTTCATCGAGCGACCGATCTTTGCCGCGGTGGTGAGCACCGTGATCGTGCTGCTCGGCGCCCTCGCCTACACCTCCCTGCCGGTGACCCAGTACCCGCCCATTGCGCCGCCGACCATTCAGGTTCTGGCCGCCTATCCGGGCGCCAGCGCCGAAGTGGCCGCCGATTCCGTCGCCACCCCGCTGGAACAGGAGATCAACGGCGTCCAGGGCATGCTGTACATGCTGTCCCAGTCCCGGGGCGACGGCAGTGTGACGATTTCGGTGACGTTCGAACTCGGCACCGACCTGGACACCGCCCAGGTTCTGGTTCAGAACCGGGTGGCCATCGCCGAGCCCCGACTGCCGGAGCAGGTGCGCCGCCTGGGGGTGGTCACCCAGAAGAGTTCGCCGGACCTGATGATGGTCGTCAACCTGTTCTCCCCGGACGAGTCCTACGATCAGCTCTACATCGCCAACTACGCGACGCTCCAGATGCGCGACCGGCTGGCGCGGATCACCGGGGTCGGCCAGATCATCGCTGTTCGGTGCCAGCGAATACGCCATGCGCGTGTGGCTGGACCCCGACCGGGTGAACGCCGTAGGCCTTTCCAGCGCCGAGGTGCTGGCCGGGCTGCGGGACCAGAACATCCAGGTCTCCGCCGGGGTGCTGAACCAGTCGCCATCGAGCACCGCCCAGGGGTTCGAGGTGGGAGTGCAGACCCTGGGCCGGCTGCGCGATCCGGCCCAGTTCGAAAACGTCGTCGTCAAGGCCCAGCCGGACGGGCGCCTGGTGCGCCTCGGCGACGTGGCCCGCATCGAACTGGGCGCTCAGAGTTACTCGACCCGCGGCTACCTGGGCACACAACCCGCCATTGCGCTGCCGGTGTTCCAGACCCCCGGCAGCAATGCCTTGACCACGGCGCAGGCCATTCGCAACGCCATGGAGGAACTCAAGGCCGACTTTCCGCCGGGCCTCGACTACGACATCGCCTACGACCCCACCCGTTTCATCCAGCAGTCCGTGGACGCCGTGTTCACCACCATCTTCGAGGCGGTGGGGCTGGTGGTGCTGGTCATCGTGGTGTTTCTGCAGAACTGGCGCGCGTCGATCATTCCCATCGTGGCGATCCCCATTTCCCTGGTGGGGACCTTCGCGCTGATGGCCGCCTTCGGCTTCAGCCTCAACAATCTGAGCCTGTTCGGACTGGTGCTGGCCATCGGTATCGTGGTGGACGACGCCATCGTGGTGGTGGAGAACGTCGAACGGAACATCGCCGCGGGTCTCGCGCCGCGCGAGGCCGCCCATCGCACCATGGACGAGGTCGGCACCGCGCTCGTCGGCCTGGGCCTGGTGTTGACCGCCGTGTTCGTACCGGCCGCGTTCGTCCCCGGGATCGCCGGCCAGTTCTATCAGCAGTTCGCCCTGACCATCGCCACGGCCACGCTCATTTCGGTGCTGGTGTCGCTCACCCTGAGCCCGGCGCTCTGTGCGCGCCTGCTCCGCGGCCACACGGAAGGTCACCCATCGAACCCGCTCGCCCGGGTCGCGGGACGGCTGGCAGATGCGTTCAACCGCGGCCTGGGCGGGTTGTCCAACCGCTACGCTGGGCTGGTGGCGGCGCTGGTGGGGCGGCGCGGCAAGGTTGCGCTCGGTTACGTGGTGCTGCTCGTGCTTACGGGGCTGCAGTTCGGCGCGGTGCCCGGCGGCTTCATTCCTGCCCAGGACCAGGGTTACGCCATCGTCGCCATCGAACTGCCGCCCGGCGCCTCGCTGGAACGAACGGATGCGGTGGTGCGCGCCGTATCCCGGCAGCTTCTCAGCGTGCCGGGGGTGCGCAACTCCGTGGGCTTCGCCGGCTTCTCCGGGGCAACCTTCACCAACGCACCCAATGCGGGCACGATCTTCACCGGATTCAAGGACTACGACGAGCGCGAAGGCGTCGGCTATCGCGACATCATCGGTGGCCTGTGGCAGGTGGCCGCCGGCATCGACGAGGCGTTGGTGCTCATCATCGAGCCGCCGCCGGTGCGCGGCATCGGCAATACCGGCGGCTTTCGCATGATGGTGCAGGACCGGCGCGGGCGCGGGCTCGACGTACTGGAGAGCGCGACCCGCGAACTGACCGCCGCGGCCGCCGCCGAACCCGGGCTGGCCGGTGTGTTCATGCTCTTCAATACCGGCACCCCGCAGATCTACCTGGACATCGATCGGGAACGAGCCGAACGTCTGAACGTGCCGGTGCGCAACGTGTTCGAGGCGCTGGAGGTCTATATCGGCTCCGCCTACGTCAACGACTTCAACTACCTCGGCCGAACCTTCCGGGTGACGGCCCAGGCCGACGGCGAATTCCGCGACCAGCCCGGCGACGTGGCTCAAGCCTGCGCACCCGCGACGCCGGCGAACATGGTGCCCATCGGCTCGGTGGCCACGTTCCGTCAACGCACCGGGCCGTACCGGGTGCCGCGCTACAACCTGTATCCCGCCGCCGCTGTGCAGGCAACGCAGCTGCCCGGCATCTCAACCGGCGAGGCCATCGACAGCAGATGGAGCGGCTGGCGGCCAAGGTTCTGCCCGACGGCTTCTCCTACGAATGGACCGAAATCGCCCTGCAGCAGAAAGCGGCCGGCGACACGGCGGTGTTCGCCTTCGGGCTGGCGGTGGTGTTCGTGTTCCTGGTGCTGGCGGCGCAGTACGAAAGCCTGACCCTGCCGCTCGCCATCATCCTGATCGTGCCGATGTGCCTGCTTGCTGCAATCCTGGGCGTCAACCTAATGCGGGCGGGACAACAATATCCTGACCCAGATCGGCCTGGTGGTGCTGATCGGGCTGGCGGCCAAGAACGCCATCCTGATCGTCGAGTTCGCGCGCCAGGCGGAAGCGCGATGGGCGCGACCGCATCGAGGCCGCGATCGAGGCGGCGCGCACGCGCCTGCGGCCGATCCTGATGACCTCCTTTGCCTTCATCCTGGGTGTCGTGCCGCTGATGATCGCCGAGGGTGCCGGCTCGGAAATGCGCCAGGCACTTGGCACGACCGTGTTATCCGCCGGTGTGGCAGCCGGGAGAAAGATGTCGATGGTGGTCCCTTCGCCTTCCCGGCTGCGCAATTCGATGGTACCGCGCATGGCGCTCACCATGTCTTTCACCAGCCACAGACCGAGCCCGGTGCCTTTGCCTTCGCGCCCTGAACTGAAAAACGGCTCGAAGACACGTTCCGAGATTTCGTCAGGGATCCCGGAACCATTGTCGCTGACGGTGAGCCTGGCGTAGATCCCGCGCTGCAGCGCCGGATGCTCTGCAACACTGTGATCGTCCGCGTTGAACGGCACCAGGCTGACGTCCAGCACCCCTTCTGCGCCACGCATGGCCTGGGCGGAGTTCGATCCCAGATTCATGACGATCTGGTGAACCTGGGTACTATCGCTCAGCACCGTCGGGGTACTGGGATCCAGATGACGACGAACCTCGGCGGACTTGAGGGCCGATGCCTGAAGCCAGATCGAGCGCCTCCGCCACCGGACCCGCTATGTCTGTCGCGGTGGTTGAGCCCGGACGCTGCCGGCCGATCTGCAGCATGCGCTCCACCACCCGACGCCCACGTTCGGCGGCGGTGACGACCTGACCGATGTCGCTACGCAAAGACTCCGGCAACCCCGGTGCATCGGCAATCAACTCCGAGTAGCCCATGATGGCGAGCAGCACGTTGTTGAAGTCGTGGGCGATGCCGCTCGCCAGCGCCCCAACCGTTTCCAGGCGCTGGGCGTCGCGGAGCTGCGATTCCAGAGCGCGGCGCAGCGTGATGTCTACGACGGAGGCCAGCACGAAGGTCCCTTCGTCCGTCCGAATGGGGGTCAATCCCACCTCGACCGGGACCTCTTCGCCATCCTTGCGCACGCCGAAGAGTTCCCGCCCCGTTCCCATCGGGCGCGCCTCCGGCTTGGAAAGGTAGTCGTGACGGCGATGGGGATGCTCCGGACGGTAACGCGCGGGTACGAGTTCTTCGATGAGCAGACTCAGCATCTCACCCTCGCCGTATCCGAAGGTGCGCTCGGCTTCCCGGTTGGCGAGTACCACCCTGCCATGGTCGTCCACCATGATCACGCCGCTCGGCGACGACTCCACAGCCGCCTGGAACCTGGCGTCTGCCCGTTTGCGTTCGGTGAGGTCTATCACCGACGTGACGACCAGCGAGCCGGCACTGGTTTCGACCGGATTGAGGCCGATCTCTACCGGTACCTCGGAACCGTCCTTGCGCTGCGCGAACAGATCCCGCCCCTTACCCATGGGGCGTGTTTCGGGCTTTCGCAGAAAAGCGGAGCGCATACCCGGATGGCTGGACCGCATTCGCTCCGGAACCAGCACTTCGACGTGCTTACCTTCCAGTTCCTGGCGGGCATATCCAAGGAAGATTTCGGTCTGCCGGTTGACCAGCACAATCCGGCCCTGACCGTCGACGACGACGATGGCAACGGGGGCGAGATCAAGTGCCAGGCGGAATAGGTCGCTGTTGATTGGCGTCTCGTCCAATCCCTCGTTCCATCGAAACGTCTCGATCACACTCTACGTGCGCGGCCGCAGGTCAGCAACTTTGCGTCGGCGGCGAGGGCCTCAACGGCGGAAACCGGCCCTGTTTCCGCCAACACCGGGTGTGGGAGAAGGCTAGAGAGCCGGCGCGCGGCCGCCACCTTGGGGCGGAGTACACGCGTCGAATCTAGCGTTCCGATCGGCGCGTGCGCAACTCCCTGAAATGGGTGAATCGGACCAACGCGGTGTCCGCGACCTCCCGCCCCGCCGTAGGGCGAATTCGCGACCGTATGGCACTTGCAGCCCATTCTGGTGCGGCGGAAAACGCTTGTCCTCGTCGCTACACGGCCCGCGCGGGCGCGCTTGCGCGGATTTCCCGCAATCGGCAGGACAGCGGGGGACTTCGCCAGCCGCTCGAAAATGGCGCGGTAATTGCTCGCTGTTCAGGTACAAAAAGCCCGCTCGACAGTCATGACCCGAACAACGGCGGCCGCGGACAAGGCGCTGCAGATCAATCTGGATCCCCTCCGGTACGGCACTTTCGCCGAAATCGGCGCCGGGCAGGAAGTGGTGCGCTGGTTCTACCGGGTCGGCGGCGCCGCGGGCACCATCGCCAAGAGTATCTCGGCCTACGACATGACGGTCAGCGACATGATCTACGGCCAGGCCGACCGCTACGTGAGCCGGACCCGGCTGGAGGCCATTCTGGACTACGAACAGAGCCTGAACCTGGAGCGCCTGCAGCCGGTTCGCGGCGGCAACACGGCGCTCTTCACCTTTGCCGATACCGTGCAGGCGCGCAGCTACACGGGCAACAACGAATGTCACGGCTGGATGGGTGTGCAGTTTCAGACCCATCCGAGAGACGAGCCGAGCCAGATCATCCTGCACGTGCGTATGCTCGACAACGACAACGCGTCGCAACAGGAAGCGCTCGGCATCGTCGGGGTGAATCTTCTGTACGGCGCCTTCTTCCTGCATCACCAGCCGGACCTGCTGGTCGAGTCGCTGCTCGACGGCCTGAGTACCGAGCGCATCGAAATCGACCTGATCCGCTTCTCCGGCATCGAGTTCCGGGCCGTCGACAATCGAGTCATGAGCCTGCGTCTGGTGCAGCTCGGCCTGACCCCGGCGGCCATGTTCTCGGCCAAGGGCGAAGTGCTGCAGCCGTCCGAAGCGCTGCGCAAGAAGACGGTGCTGGTGGAACGCGGCCGGTTCCGTCCCGTTACCCTGGTCAACCTGGACATGATCGACAGCGCGCACAAACAGATGGTGGCGGAGTCGGACGGCGATCTCGAATACGAAGAGATCGTCACGCTGATGGAAATCACCATGCGCAACCTGCTCGCGGAAGGCGCGGTGGACCTGACCGACTTCATTTCCCGCGCGGATGCCCTGGCGGAAACGGGGCACATCGTGCTGGTCTCGGACTACGCCGAGTACTACCGCCTGGCCGCGTTTCTCAGGCGCTCCACCCAGCGTTCGATCGCCATCGTGCTCGGCGCGGGCACGGTGCGGGAGCTGTTCGACGAAAGCTATTACGACGCCCTGGACGGCGGCATCCTGGAGTCCTTCGGCCGGCTGTTCAAGAACAACATCCGGGTCTATGTGTACCCCACCCTCGACCCGGCCACGGATACCCTCGTCAACGTCCAGGACATCGAAGTCGCCGGCCATCTGCGCCAGCTCTACGGATACCTGCTGGACCGCGGGTTGATACGGCAGCTCGAGCACTACGATCGCAAGCTGATGAACATCAAGTCACCCGAGGTGCTGCGCGGCATTCAGCGCGACGATGGCGCCTGGGAGTCTGCGGTGACC
>CALNZS010000003.1:0-48356 GCA_942491135.1 uncultured Gammaproteobacteria bacterium
GGGCACCACGCCCCAGGTCGGCTTGTGTCCGTAGACGCCACAATAATGGGCCGGATTGCGTACCGAGCCGCCGATGTCGGAACCGCACTCCAGTGCCGTCAGTCCTGCCGCCAGGGCCGCAGCGCTGCCGCCCGAGGAGCCACCCGGGGTGCGCTCCAGGTCCCACGGGTTGCCGGTTCGCCCATAAATCTCGTTGTCGGCCTGAAAATCACCGAGCATGGGCGGCACGTTGGTCTTACCGAGAAAATGGGCGCCGGCTGCGCGCAGGCGCTTCACCACTTCCGCGTCCGATCCAGCGACGTTGCCGCGCATGGGCGGCAGGCCCCAGGTGGTCGGCAACCCCGCGATGTCGTAGGACTCTTTGATGGTCATGGGTACGCCGTGCAGCGGTCCCGGCTCACAACCTTCAGCCAGCGCCCGATCAGCGGCGTCGGCAGCGGCCAGCGCCCGCTCGAAATCCGTCACCACCACAGCGTTGATCGGCTTGTCTGCGCGGTCGAAACGCTGGATGCGATCGATGAAGTACTCGGTGAGTTCCCGGGAACCGAGCGTGCGCTGCCTGATCCTGGCTGCCAGCTCCGTGGCGGATTCGAATGCCAGTGTCATGGCGCCTCCTGAGGGTCGATCGGTAGCTGATGGGGCCGACAAGTTTGCCGAACCCCCCGGAAAGGCACTATGCTGATCTTGCGCCGGGGGCGCGCCACACTTGCGCAGGTCCGTCCCAGCATGCCCGCAGCAACCATACAGGTCACCGAAGTCGAGAGCCGCGCGCCGGACACGCTGGCGTTTGCCGTGACGGTGACCGACCCGGCCGGCGAATCCGTGCACCACGTGACCGCATCGAATCATCAGATTACCCGCCTCGCCGGCGGTCACCCGGCCGCCGATCTGCTGACGGCCGCATTCCGCTTCCTGCTGGACCGGGAACCCCGGACGTCGATCCTCGGCCGCTTCGAGCTGTCGGTCATCAGCCGCTACTTCCCCGACTTCGAGCGGGAACTGCCTCAGTATCTGAGCGCTATCTGACCGGCGCCCGGAATTCCCGGGCCGCGCGCCGGTCCAACCTGCCATGCGCGCCATTACTGCCGCTCTGCTGCTGCTCCTGGCGACACCCGGTCCGGCGGCGGCGCCCGGGCCCGCTGATCCGGCGGCCGAACCGGCAGCGCTGACCCTGGTCTGGGAAGACACGTTCAGTGCCGCCGAACAGGCCATGCTGACGGACTGGGTGAACCGCACCCGGACAGCGCTGGAAACCCTGGTCGCGCCCTACCCCATGGGGGTGCGCGTCCACTTCCACCGCCGGGACGGGGCCGGGGAACCGGTTCCCTGGGCACATACCCAGCGGCGCGGCGGGCAGGCCGTGCACCTGCACGTCGACCCGGCCTTCACGCTGGACGACTTCCTGGACGACTGGACGGCGCCGCACGAATTCAGCCACCTCATGCTGCCCTACGTCGGCCGGCACAACGCCTGGTTCTCGGAGGGTTTCGCCAGTTACCTGCAGTATCCGGTGATGGCGCAACTCGGGGTCCTGTCCAGGCAGCAGGCGCGGCAGCGCCTGGAGCGGCAGATGAGGCGGGCCAAACGCAATTATCCGTACCCGGATCAGCCGTTCGTCGAAGCCGCGCCGCGGCTGTACGCGGCGCGACAATATCCGGTCATGTACTGGGGTGGCGCCGCCTACTTCGACCAGGTGAACCGTGCCCTGCGGGACTCCGGGTCCAGCCTGATGGCGGTGCTGCGCGAATACGTCGCCTGCTGCCGGCGCGATCGCGCCGGGCTGGAGGAACTCATCGCCGAGCTGGACCGCATCAGCGGCGGCGCGGCGTTCAGCAACCGCTACCGGAGGCTGCGCTCACAGCCGGGCTTTCCCGGGCTTCCGTCTGCCGCCGGCGACTGAGGTCGGGCGCGCGGCCCCAGCCTCAGACGCAGGGACCGTCGTAGCCGTCCGGCACCCAGGCGCCGTGGAATCCGTAAGGAACCCGCGCCGGCAGCAGGACCCGCGCCACCGGCGCCGCAGTGACGTCGTTGGCGTCCAGCACCATCAGCTCGCTGGCGTTGCGCTCGGCATCGAAGACGAAGCTCAGCAGGTAACCGTCGTCTTCGTTCACCGCACCTTCCCGAGCGACAAAAAATGGCTCGGCGGCGTGGCGCCCGGGCGCCAGTTCGTGGCGCGTGCACTCGCCAGTCTGCAGATCGTGTTTGTTGATGGCCGGAAAACCCTGACCGGCCACGGCCAGGGAGTAGCCGTAGCGGTACGGTTTACTGGAGTACGCCGGGTTGCAGCGCGGAAACTCCAGGGCCCGCTCATCGAGACAGGTCTGGTCGACCCGGGCGCTGCCGGGGCGGACGGTCCAGCGTTCCAGGGTCGCCAGGCTGTCACCGAACGGCCCCTGCACGTCCTGCTGAAACATGCGTTCATAACGGCACACATCCAGAACCACCCGGCCCTGGGCATCCTCGTAGGCATTCATCGGGTGAAAGACGTAGCCGGGTCTGACCTCGTACCAGGTCATGTCGGACGCGGTGCCGCGCCTCGGCAGCAGACCGATACGGGGCGCGTACTCGTCATTCCAGGCGAACGGGAAGCGCATGCCCCGGGCGATGAGATCCAGGCTCACCGTTACCGGCAGGTCGTAGACCACCACGTAGTTAGCGGTGAGGCTCATGTCGTGCAGCATGATCATGCCCGGTACGGGAATGTTCTCGGTGCGCACCACCCGGCCATCGCGCGCCACCTGCACGTACTGAACGTGATCGCCGAAGTCCGGCCAGTGATAGGCCATGGCGTGCAGGTCCCCGCTGTCCGGATCGATCTTGGGATGGGCCGTGAACGCGCCATCCTTCAAGGTGCCGAAGAACGGATTGACCCCCACCGTACCCAGTTCGTGGTCCAGTTCCACCGGAGCCGCGCCTGCTTCGACGATGGCCCAGGTTCGCCCGGCGTGGCCGATCACATGGGTGTTGGCGGTGCTGCCGAGACTGCGGCCGCCAATGGGTTCGCCGAGGGCGGCACAGACTTCCGGGGTCCGGACCCAGCGGTTCCGATACCAGGCGGCTTTGCCGTCTTCCAGGCGCACGCCGTGCACCATACCGTCGCCGAGAAACCAGTGATGGGTTGCCGGGTCGACGTCACCGAGGGGATTGGGCCCGTTGCGCAGGTACCGGCCCGTCAACTCCCGCGGCAGATCGCCGATCACCGGCAGGTCGGTGGCCGTGGTTTCCACCGCCACGGGCGCGTAGTTGTCCTTGAGGAACTGCTCGACCATGGACACCTCCAGTTCGGGGAGGTGCTATCGTGCGCCTCGGACTTGACGACATCAAGATAAACGGCCCGGCACCCTGGCCGGGCCGCCGGCCGACAGTCAGAAATCCTGCCGCAGCCGCACGTACCAGGTCTGACCGCGCGGATCGTAGAGATTGGTCTCCAGCCCGCCCAGTGTCACGATGGCTTCCGCTTCCTTGTCGAAGGCGTTGATCAGACCCACCTGAATGCTGGTCTCCCCATTGTCGAAGAACAGCGGCGCCGCGTAGCTGTACTGAAAATCCCAGGTGGTATAGCTCGACAACTCCGTGGGACAGGGGTTGGTCACCCCGAGGCTGCGGAAGAACGCCAGGGTCGCCGGGCTGGTGGTGCAGAACGGATCGCCGTCGTCGGCTTTGCCCACCCCATCGAGATAGCGGCCGTACGCCACCACCTGGTGATTGCCCAGGTTCCAGGCCACGCGCAGGTTGGCTTTCCACTCCGGGGTCGGCGGCACGGCCGCCACACGGTTGTTGCGGAAACCAGCGCCTTCGATCTCTTCGCCGGTAAAGCTGGTGTAGTTGTAAGCGTCTACCCAGGTGGCATCGAGGCCCACGTTGAAGATGCCGTAGTCACCGCCGATGAGCGGAATGTCCTCGGCGTCGAAGGCATAGTTGACCGACAGATCGATGCCCTTCCACTCCATCTCCTGGGCGTTGATCTGGTCGGTAATCACCAGTTGGATCTGCTGGTTGATGGGGCTGCGCTGAATACCCGGATTGGCCAGGCCGCTGGCCAGCCAGGCGGGCAGCCCGGTGGGCGACACGTCGAATCCGGCGGCCGCGGCGGCGGCTTCGTCGGCGTCGAGGATTTCCTGGGCCGCCGGACGGATGATGCGGTCGGTGAAGTCGAAGAATTTCCAGTCCAGATCGAAACGCAGGTCTCCGTCCAGCAGGAACAGGCTGGCACCGATGTTGTAGATGTCGGCTTCCTCTGGTTTCAGGGTCGGCGTGCCGCCCGTGGTGCGCGCCGTAAACGCGGAGATTCCGGTGAATCCGTCGGTGATCTGGGACAGTCCCTGGAGCGACGACGGGTCGTAGAGCTGATCCAGCCCCGGCGCGATGAACGACGTGTTCCACGAGGCGCGCAGCGCCAGGAAATCCACCGGTTCGAAACGAACGCCGATACGGTAGTCGGTGTGATCGAGGTCCTCGGGAGAATCGTCCTCGACGAACTCGGAACGGATCGACATGTCGATCTCGAAGTTCTCGAACAGCGGAATGGCCAGTTCGCCGAACACGGCCGTGGTCTGACGGTCGACCTTGAAGTCCGGCTGACCCACGCCGATCCACAGATCCAGCGCGTTGGATACGGTTCCGGCATCCACCTCGTAGGAAGCGTCCCGGTACTGGGCGCCAACGGCCGCCTGCACGGTGCCGGCGCCGAACTCGAAGAGATCGCCGGTCGCGACCATCTCCCAGATTTCGAGCACCTCGGTCTCGTTGGTGGGATCGAAGAAGGCGACCTGATCGTACACGGCGGTGCTGTTGATCTGATCGGGATCGGTCTGACGTACACCGCCGCTGCAGTCCCGGTTCTCGCAGACGAAGTTCTGGGTCGTGAACGGGTTGAACCAGGCCGCACGCGACGCCGCGTTGGGCTCGTCGCGCACCAGCAGGGTGCCGTTGATGCCATCGTTGATGGCCGACAGGGACTCGCCGGTTCCACCAACGTCGTAGTTCAGGTTGTTGTAGACGTAGCTCACGTAGCCGGACCAGCTCTCGGTCAGGTCGATGTCGACCTGCCCGACCACGCGGATGTTACGGGAATCCAGTTCCCCGGCCCCCTTGCTGGTGCGGTCGTCGTTGAGCCGGCTCGGGCCGTCGTAGGGATAACCCACCGGCCGCCAGTCCACGATCACCGTGTCTTCGCTGAACGGAATGCCACTGGCGGCGCTGAACGGGTCGGCAGCCAGGATCACGTCGTCCATCCCGTTCTGATCGATGTCCACGCCCTCGTTGCGATCCGGAATGCCGTCGCCATTGGCGTCCTGGGCATAAAGCAGCGCGTCACCGTCGCCGATGTCGTAGACGCCGTCCAGGTCGGCATCGTAGAAGGCACGGTAGGGGTTGCCCGGGTTGTCGCCGGGAATTGCCGTCAGTTCGCCCTGGCGCCCACCAGGATTGGACGGTGAGCCGCGGGTAATGACCTCGTTGCGGGAGAACATCACCTCACCGGAGAAACGGATCCGGTCGTTGAAAGCGTGTTCGAAGTTGACCGCCGTGGTGAGGATGTCCTGCTCGTCCTGAAAGTTGAAGTTCTGACCGAACTCCCAGCGGCAGCTGCCACGCAACTGGCCCTGCCGCGAGCCGAGTACGCCCGCGCCCTTGACCTCGGTGGCGTCGCCGGTGACGTCGTTGTTCATGCCGCAGCCGGGATCCGGGCGGCTCGAGACCCCGATGATGTTGCCGCTGACGTCGCGGTTCGCCACCAGGAAGTCGCCCGGCCAGCTCGTGCTGGAGTAGGAGGCGGCGCCCAGGGTGTACTGCTTGCGTTCGAAAAATTCCAGGGAGTCCTTGCGGCGCATCTCGGCCGCGGCCACGAACCGGGAGGTCTCGTTGCCGCCGCCAATCAGGATGCTGGCCGCGTGCTCGTGCCAGCCATCGGCCTGATTGGTTCCGATCTGGACGGCAACCCCTTCGTAGTCGTGCTTGGGAATGATGTTGAACACCCCACCCACCGCATCGGTGCCGTACAGTGTGGCGCCGCCATCGGTCAGGCTCTCGGTGCGCTCGATCATGATCTGCGGGTACAGGTTGGCCAGATTGGCGCTGGCGGTGCGCCGGCCGTCCAGCAGGGTCAGCGTGGCGCGCTCGCCGAGGCCGCGGAAGTTGGCGCCTTGAACCCCCGCGGTCTGAGGCTCCGCGGCCAGGATGTTGCCGACGGACTCCACCCCGTAGTTGTAGGTCGAATTGCGCAGCACTTCGCCCAGGTTGGGTGTGCCCTGCTCCTGAAGCTGGTACTCGTTCATGACGTCCAGCGGCGACGACATGTCGAAGCTGTCGCGGCGAATGAACGAACCGGTGACGATGATCTCTTCGATGGCCTGCTCCTGGGCAACCGCCGGCACGCTCAGCGCACTGCCGAGCACGCCTGCCGCTGCCCAGGGCAGAAGTAGTCTGCGACTCATAGTTGAGGTCCTCTCTCCCTCCAATTCCTCCCGACCCGCCACAGCGGATCGCCCCAGGCAGGCGACCGGCCCTGCGCACGCGGCCATACCTCGGGCCCCCCAGCCCATTGCGGTACAGTGCGTTCGGAAAGAATCCCCTACCTGTGCCCTTGATCTCACAGAGTCGGGGTCGAGTCAACGTTATTATAATTGAAATACATTATAGAGAGGGCGCAGAAAATGGCCGTAACCGGCATTCACCAAAGCCTTGTTCGAAACCTTTTTCGAAACCTTTTTCGAAACCTAGTTCGAAACCTAGTTCGAAACCTTGTCACCAGCCTGGGCCTGCTCTCCTGTCTGGCATACGGCGCGGAGCCGAAGCTCGTTGATCTGACCCATCGCTTCGACGCCGACACCGTGTACTGGCCGACGGATACCCGAGGATTCCAGCTCGAGGAACTGGCTGCCGGCGTCACCGATGGCGGCTGGTACTACTCTGCCAATGCCTTCTGCAGCGCCGAACACGGCGGCACCCATCTGGACGCTCCGATTCACTTCTTCGAGGATGGCCAGAGCGTGGATGAGATTCCACTGAACCGGCTCGTCGGCAAGGGTGTGGTGATCGATGTTTCCGAGGCCGCGCGCCGCGACCCCGATTACCAGTTGAGCGCCGCCGACCTGGCCGCCCACGAAGCGCAGTACGGCCAGATACCCCGGGATGCCATCGTGCTGCTGCGCACCGGCTGGAGCGATCGCTGGCCCGACACCCGGGCCTACCTGGGGGACGATACGCCGGGCGACGCCAGTCGGCTCTCGTTCCCCGGCTACGGCGCCGAGGCGGCCCGGGTTCTGGTGGAAACGCGCGGCGTCGCCGTCATCGGTATCGACACGGCCTCCATCGACCCCGGCAATTCGGCGGCTTTTCCGGTGCACCGCATTGCCGCCGCCCGGCAGGTGCCGGGCCTGGAGAACCTGACCGGCCTCGACGATCTGCCGGCACGCGGCTTCACCGTGGTCGCCCTGCCGATGAAGATCGGCGGCGGCTCCGGCGCGCCGGTCCGGGTGATCGCCCTCCTCGACTGACGAAGGCTCGACTGACGAAGGCTCGACTGACGAACGGCCATCAGGCGCCGGCAGCGCCCCGCCCGGCCACCCGGCCGAACACGGCCCCCGAGGTCAGACCGGTCCCGCCCGGGTAGTTGAAGTAGAACAGGCCTCCCACCAGTTCGCCGGCCGCATACAGTCCGGGCATGGGCATGCCTTCTTCGCTGATCACCCGGCCATCGGCATCCACGTGCAGGCCGCCGAACGTGAAGGTTACGCCGCAGGTAACGCCGTAAGCCTCGAACGGCGGAGTATCCAGACGGTTCGCCCAGTTGGACTTGGGAACCTCGAGGCCGCGCGCCGCGCGCCCGTCCCTGGTCGTTGGGTCGAAGGCCGCGCCATCGTCGACGCTGGCGTTGAAGGCCGCCACGGTGCGCAGGAATCCGTCGGGGTCCACGCCCTCCAGGCGCTCGGCCAGCGCTTCCAGGGTGTCGGCCCGAACGCGGGTCACCTGGCAGATGCGATACTCGTCGCGCAGCAGATGACTGACCCGCGCATCGAACACCTGCCAGGCGAATTGTCCCGGCTGTTCCAGTATTACCCGCCCGTAGCGGGCATAGGTGTAGTTGCGGAAGTCGGCGCCCTCGTCCACGAAACGCTCGCCCCGGGCATTGACCATGATGCCGAACGGATACGAGTGTTTCTGGAACCCGTCGCCTACCTCCAGGTCACCGTACTCCGGCGCGTTCATGTCCCAGCCCACGGCGTGGCAACCGGAGAAGTGCCCACGGGTGGCCGCCCCGGCCTCCACGGCCATGCGGATACCGTCGCCGGTGTTGAACCGGGTGCCCCGGACCCGCGCCAGATCCCATCCCGGGCCCAGATAGCGGGTGCGCCAGGCGGTACTGGACTCGAACCCGCCACAAGCGAGCACTACGGCATCAGCCTTCAGGGTTTCGTCACCCATCCGCACTCCGCTGATGCGCCCGCCGCCGGCCACCAGCGAGTCCACCCGGGCGCCGTAGCGCACGGTTACCCCGGCGCCGCGAACGATGTCCGTCAGACTGTCGACCAGCCCGGGCCCACCGCCCCAGGCTTCGACGGTGAGCCCACCCCAGAAGCGCACCCGGCCATGGACCAGGAACGACTGGCGGCCATACAGCGGCAGGAACCGAACCCCATGACCGTGCATCCAGCGCAGGGTATCGAGACTCGAGTCGATGAGCCGGCCAGCCAGTTCCGGATCGGTCCGGTAACGGGTGACCCGGCCCATGTCCTCGTAGAACTGATCGCGGCCATAGCTGCCGAAGTCGGTACGCGCAATCTCGTCGGCGGTCAGATCCGGCATCAGGGTCCGAAGGTCGTCCACCCCGTCGTAGACCGTACGCATGGCGCCGGCGGTGAAGCGTGAGTTGCCGCCTCGCAGCGGGTACGGCGCCCGTTCCAACAAGGTCACTTCGGCGCCGTGTTCGCGCGCGCTCAGGGCAGCGCACAGGGCCGCGTTGCCTCCGCCCACGACAATCACTCGAGTCATGTCCTGGTCACGATCATCGGCGCCCCTTCCCCTGCGGCAGTCCGGCACGCTAGCCGACGCACCGGAAAGGGTCAACGCACGGCGATCGTAGAGATGGATCCACGTGAACCGGGCCGGGCATTGCAGCCGCTCCCGCCTTGGGGGAGACTGCCGGGTCCGGAGCCATCGGGAATCCCGCCATGCACTGGTACGCCGGAACGAGCGGCTACAGCTATGCCGCCTGGAAAGGCAGTTTCTACCCAGAGGACCTGACCGCCGAGGCCATGCTCGGCTATTACGCGACCCGGCTTCCGGCCGTCGAAATCAACAACACCTTCTACCGTATGCCGCGCAGCAACGTCCTGGAGAACTGGGCGGCCGCTGTCCCCGACGGCTTTCGTTTCGTCATCAAGGCCTCCCGCCGCATCACCCATCTGCAGCGCCTCAAGGCGGTGGAAGAACCCGCCGGGTACCTGCTCGACAGAGTGGCGCTGCTCGGCGATCGACTGGGGGCAGTCCTGTTCCAGCTTCCGCCGAATCTGCCGCGGGATCGCGATCGTCTGGCGGCATTCCTGGACCTGCTGAACGATCGGGTCCCCGCGGCCTTCGAGTTCCGTCACCCATCCTGGTTCGAGCCGGACATCATCGAGCTGCTGCGCGCCGCCGGGGCCGCTCTGTGTATCGCGGAAGACGACGCCGGGCAGGGATCGGAAGGACCGGAACTGACCGCCACCGCGCCCTGGCTGTATCTGCGCCTGCGCCGCGCCAGCTACCGGGATGCCGATCTGCGCCGCTGGCTGAAGGCGGCCCACGCCAGCGGGGTGGAACGCGGATTTGCGTTTTTCAAACACGAGGACGCCGGCGCCGGGCCAATCATGGCGGAACGGTTCCTGAAACTCGCCGGCGCGGCAGGCAGTCAGGGCGCAACGGCGCCGGCAGGAAAATCGGCGCGCCGCGCGCGGCCGCCGCAACGCTCGCCGGGACGCGGAGGCAGCCAGCGCACCGGCAGCGGGACCCGACCGCGGGTCACGAAGTCATGACCGGCCCGGACCTGGGAGCAAACCGCCGTCTGCCCCGCCGCGCTTGACAGTACCGACCGGCCCCACCTGCCGGCGGCCGGCGAACCGGCGTGATTGCCGCAACCCTGACCGCCTACCTGGTGGCGCTGCTGGCCATCGGCCTGTGGGCCGGGCGGCGCATCGGAGACAGCGGCGACTTTCATCTGGCGGGGCGCCAGCTCGGCCCGGTGGTGGCATCCCTGAGTGCTTCCGCCAGCTCCTCGTCGGTGTGGACGCTGCTGGGTGTGAGCGGCGCGGCCTATGCCTGGGGGCTGCCGGCGTTCTGGCTGATTCCCGCGGTGCTGAGCGGATTCCTGATCAACTGGAGCCTGGTGGCGCCCCGGCTGCAGCGCGCCAGCGGCCGTGACGGCACGGTGACCCTGGTGGAGTTTCTCGCGCGCGGCTGCAACCCCGGCGCGGAGCGGTTGCTGCGCGCCATCGGCGCGGTGCTGATCCTGTTCTGCTTCAGCTTCTACGTCGCCGCCCAGTTCCAGGGAGCCGGCAGCGCCATCGCCACCAGTCTGCCGGGTGCCGCGGGCAACGCCGGCCCGCTGTCGGAACCCGCCGCCATCGTCGCCGGGGCGCTGGTGGTGGTGGTCTACGTGCTGCTCGGCGGTTTCTGGGCCGCGAGCGTAACGGACGCATTGCAGGGGCTGATGATGATGCTGGTCGCCGTGGTCCTGCCGGTCACCGCCCTGGTCGCCGTCGGCGGCCCGGCAAGCCTGCTGAACGATCTGCTGGCGGCACCAGGCGCCGGACCTCTGAACCAGCCGTCGGTCCTGCTGGCAGCGGTGTTCGTCGCCGGCCTGTTCGGTATCGGTCTCGGTTATCCGGGTCAGCCACACGTCGTGAATCGGTTCATGGCCATGCGCGACAGTGCCGACATCGGCCGCGCCCGGATCATCGCGCTGGTCTGGGCCGGCGTGATCTACACCGGCATGGTGGTGCTGGGCTGGTGTGGGCGAGTGCTGCTGCCGGCCGCCGACGACCCCGAGTCGGTGTTGCTGGAACTGGCCGTCGATCTGCTGCCGCCCCTGGTCAGCGGCGCGGTGGCCGGTGGGGTGCTGGCAGCCATCATGTCCACGGCCGACAGCCAGTTGCTGGTGGCCGGCGGCGCCGCCAGTCACGATCTGCGGCGGCAACGCACGTCGGTCACCCTGGACCGCCTGGTGCTACTGGCCGTCGGCGCCGCTGCGGTGCTGCTGGCGCTGCTGGTGCCGGAGCGGATCTTCGTGCGGGTCCTGTTCGCCTGGCAGGTGCTGGGCAACGCGTTCGGTCCACTACTGCTGGTACTGCTGTGGCGCGGCCCGGTGGCGGACGGCTACCGGATTGCGGCCATGGTCTGCGGGGCCGGCCTGACCATGGTCCTCAGCCTGCTGCCGGATGCACCGGGAGATGCCGCCGAGCGTCTACTGCCCTTCATTGCCGCACTGCTGCTGGCGCTGGCCGGCAGCCGCCGTTTCAACGCACCGACACCCTCAGCCCCAGGGTATCGCCGGCCGGCGGATGGGTCATGATGCGCTGGTAGGTCCGGCCGTCCCACTGGTAGGTGACCCGGTAGCCGGTCACCGTGCGCGAGGCCGGACAATGCGCCCGCAGGTCCCAGGCCAGGCGGCTGACCAGGGCCCCGTCCGCAGGCGGCGCCTGGGCCGCGCAGGTGCCGCCCGCCGCGGCGGTTTCCAACGGCTCCACGGCCACCACCCGCGCCGATACCCGCATCACGCCGCCGGCCGCCGCCTGGTCGGATGCGCTGACGGTTGCCGGCGGCAACCACAGCGTCGCCATGGCCAGGGCGGAGACGGCAAGCAGCCGGCGGCTCATGGCTCCCCTCCCAAACCCGGCCAGCCCAGGGTCTGCAGCAGAGTCGCGTCGGCGAAGCTCAGGGTCGGCGCGGTGAGGCGCATGGACACGACGTAGCCTTCGGCATCGAGCCGGCTGGCGAACTCCGCGGAACTCACCCGCGCATTGAGCGTTTCGGCGTACCGGCGCGCCCGGGCGCCATGGTCGAAGCGCACGACGGTGCCCGCGGCAACGGCGGAGCGCGCTACCGAATCCGCGGCTCCGGCGCCGATCCGCTCACGCTGCCGGGCGACGGCCTGAATGTAGCGCTGTGCTCCGGCGGGCAACTCGGCAGCCGCGTCGATCCGGCCGGGGCCGTAGTTGTAGGACGCCAGCGCCCGTTCCAGGTCACCGTCATTGCGGTCCATCAGTTCCCGCAGGTAGCGCGCGCCCAGTTCGATGTTCAGACACGGGTTGTACAACTCGGCGACCCGGGTCACGCCCAGGTGCCGGGCAGTGCCCGGCCACTGAATCTGCATGATGCCGTGCGCGTTGGCGTGGGAACGGGCGTCCGGATCCCAGGCGCTCTCGGTCGCCGCCACCGCGAGCAGCAGATCCAGCGGCATGCCGTGCAGATCCGCGGCCGCCTCGAAGCACCCCTGATAGGGATAACCGGAAGCCTCCACGCGCAGCGTGAGCAGCAGACTGATCGCCAGCAGCGTCAACATCAGCAGCGGATGAATCACAGCGGCAGCCCCGTCACCGCCGCGGCATCCTGCAACAGCGTCGTGCGTTCGGCTTCGTCGCGGTAACCGAACACCACCTGATAGCGACCGGGCCCACGTCGCTCCACCAGGAACGGGTGATCCAGCGAGCGGGTCAGACGGTCGGCAAAGCCGACCGCGGACATCTCGCTGCGAAATGGCTCCCACACCGGCGCGGAGGCGTTGCCAGGCTGCCGCGCGGCCACCGCGCGCTGCTGCGGCCCCGCGGCGTCGAAAGGGGGATCCGGGGCCCGCAGGATCGGCTGGGCGGCCGGTTCCGCAGCGGTGGTGTCGGCGGCCGGCGCCGCATCGGCTTCTACGCGCGCTACCGGCGGCGCGGCAGGCGGCTCGACCGGCGGCGCAACCGGAGCGGCCGCCTCCGGAACCACGGGCGCGGCTTCGAGCGCTTCGCTCAGCGAATCCAGCGCCGCACCGGACCAGGCCAGCACCCGCGCCGTCAGCGGGTTGTCGGCAAGTTCTTCGGCCGGCGCCAGCGCGAGCACGAGACCGGCGCCGGCGCCGGCTACCAACCCAATCACGAATCTCATGCCAGCTCCTCCGATGGTTACCAGGGACGAAACGCCACGACTACAGGGCGACGATTCCGTCGCGCGCGTGCGCAAGCTGCAGGAGGCGCCAGTCGACCGCACCGTCACCCGTTCTAACGAGGTCGTCGAGGCGTGCCAGCCAGCCGGACAGGTCGTCCCCAGGGCTCGAACCGCATTGCCCGGGCGCAGCCGCCAGCACCCGGGCCAGGCGCCGGGCCAGGGTTCGATCACGCACCGCCAGCACGTAGAAGCCCGCATCCGGCCGCGAGTCGACCCACTTGCCGGACTGGCCGTCCGCGGCCAGGCTGCCCGGTGGCAGGCGCAACCGATAACGGCGCGGTCCGGGGTCGGCCCGTTGCGGTACGGTTTCGCACGGCACCTCGAGGAACTGGTGGTGGCGGGTGGAAAGCACGAACAGATAGGCCGGCTGCAACAGTTCGAAGCCGATCTCCACACAGGCGCGGGCGCGGGCCTGGCGATCGTCGCATCCGGCATCGCGGTCCCGGGACGGTGACAGATCGAGTGCCGTCAACAGGCCCGCCGGTGCCGCCGGTGCCGCCGGTGCCGCCGGTGCCGCTACAGGATGCCCGGCAACCGGCGCGCCGGACGGCGCCGGGCCCATCGGCGGGTCACGTTCGGCCAGCAACGGTTCTCCGGATACCCATACCGAGGCCACGGTCTGGCGGCGTCCGGCGCCAACCTCCGTCAGGACCGCCAGCAGTTCCCGGGGGCCGTCACTGTGTGGATCCATATCCAGGGATATGACCCAATTCGCCTGAGCCCGGTCCGGCGTCACCGCGGCCACCGGTTCGATCGTCAGCTCCGAGTGCAGCGCCGCGGTTACCCCGGTCAGGGCTGTGCCCGGGGGACTGTCCACGAACAGCGCGCCGTCCAGGTTGCGAGGCATCCGGCATGCCAGTTCCGCGCTCAGCACCGCCGCCAGCCGGTCGGGTTGATCCAGCGGTATTGGACTGCTGGCGCTGCCCGGTACGGCGCGGCTGACCTGGCTGGTCAGGGCGTCGCGCTCTCCGGCGGACAACCGCCCCTGCCACTCGTAGCTGAAGCCGCTGACCCACAGCGACTCCGCCAGGTCGATGACCCCGACCTGCACGCGGGCCGAGCGGTCACCGACGGCGGCTACGTCGATGCGCACCAGATAGTCCACCGCCTGGGGTACCCGGCAGACCTCCGGCGCCTGGGCCAGGGCCAGGCGTACGCCGTCCACCCGCAGCAGACGCTGCCGTAAACGATTGGCCAGGGCCTCGGCCAGCACGTGACTGCTGCCGTCCGGCAGGTCCGGGGTCCGGGTGGCCAGCCGCACGGTCTGCCCCAGGAAACGTGGATGACGGCTCAACGCTTCGGCCAGCGGCGGCGCCACTGCACTGTCCAGCCACCGCCCGAGGGCGCTGTCCAGTGCCGGATCGGCCAGCGCCGGCAGCGCCATCAGCCAGCACAGCAGCGCCGCGCCACGGCAAGCCGCCCGCTTACGCCACTCAGGCCGCATGGAGCCGAACCTCGCCAGAGCGGTCGATGACCAGTTCACCCGCAGCACCCTCATCCAGGTAGCGGCGGATCGCCCGGGTGACCCGATCCGGCAGCACCACGCCCCAGCGGTAATCAGCCAGGGTGCGGCCACCGGCAAGCACGGCTTCGAGCGCCGCCGGAATGGTCCGCGGCATCAGCTCATGGACCGGGCCGGGCGCCGGCGCGGGCTGGAACTGCAGATCGTCGCCCAGCCGCAACACTTCCCGGCCGTTGAAAGCGAACACCCGGATGGTGCCGCGGTTGACCAGGCGCAGGAAATCCCGATCCGAGGCGAAACGCAGGCTCAGGCCGGGTCGGGCCGGCGCCACAGCAGCAGCGGGTGTTTCCGGTTCCGGGTCCGACGCCACCGCCGCTTCCGGCAGTGGCGCTACCGGTTCGACAACGGCGGCGGCGGCCGCCTCGTGACGTACCAGCGCCGGCGCCTGCACAACGCCCGGCGCGACGCCGAGCGCCGCAGGCGTGCCACTATCCGGCGAGGAGGCAACGGTCGCCGCGGCGCTCGGCACCGGCGTGGTATTGCGGACCAGGGCCAGGATGGCGATCAGGCAGAACGCAATGATGGCCAGAAACCGCATCACGTCGGCCTGCAGGCTTTCGCCCACCGCATGGTAACCGTCAGCAGGACGCATGATCCGTGGTCCTGTCGCGGTGTCCGACCGACAGCGGATCCGGCGCCCGGGCACCCGGAACCGGGTTCCAGACCAGCGTCTGTTCGATGCGCTGAAGGGATCCGAGCAGGGCCCGGACGTCCGCCTGGCGCTGGTCCTGATAGAACTCGTGCAGTTCGGCGCCGATGTACAGGGTCTTGCCGAGGCGCATCAGATAACCGCCCACGGCGCCGACGATGGTGGTGCTGAGGGCCAGCAGAATGCCGCCATCCACCAGTTTCTGCAGTACCGTACCGGCGCTGTCGCTCAGGGTGTGTTCCGGGTCAGCCAGCGTGAGCTGCAGAGCCGCGCGCATTCCCACCGCCGTCCAGATCACGCCGATGCCGATGAACAGGTGAATCCAGACGTCCGTGAGCTGATCCAGTTCCACCACGGTACGTTTGCCGTCGGCCGCGTCGAGCAACGAGCGCAGCCGCTGAACGTGCACCAGGAACAGCAGCAGGACACCGGCGAACAGCCAGCTCGAGTGGCCGAGGTTACGATTTACCCAGTCCGACAGCTCGGGCGCCGCGGCGCCGGACGCAGGACCGGCGAGTAACACGGTGACGAACGCGACCAGAGCTCCGGTCGCGGCACCAGGCAGAAAACCGATCCTGGACTTCACGGTGTTCCCCCGGCAGCACACGCGTCGCAGGTGGCCTGCAGCACCAGCTCGGTTTCCTTGAGCAGGTTGTCGGCCCGGTAGAAACTCTGCTGGTCGTTGTTGGCACGCAGCAGGCCCAACTCCTTGTCGTGCAGCTCAGCCTGCATGTTGGAAAGTACCCGCTCGCGCTGAGGACAGGTCTGGGAACAGGTGTTGTAGTCCCCCTGCAGCGACACGAACTTGACCCCGAAGTAGCGGTTGTACAGCGCTTCCGCCTGACGCCGGCTGATCACCTGCATGTCATTGGCCTGCATCAGAAAATCGCTGAAGCGACGGCGGTTGGCCGGATCCGGATTGGCCTCGGCGATGGACAACAGGGTCTGGAAATAGCCGTCGAATCGGTACTCACAGCCGTCCGCAAGACGGCTGGCCGCGTCGTCCATGGCGGCATCGAGATTACCGGACAGCGGCGCCGCACAGTGGTCCGCGGTCTGCTGACCGGCACAGGCGCCGAGGCCAAAAGTCAGGCAGAGCGGCAACAGACCGGTCATGATCGAAGTGCGCATAAGATTCTCCCGTTTCGGTGCTTCAGGGCCCGTTCTCCGGCGCTCCCAGGGTGACTACATCGCCAGCGGGCTCACGAACTCGCTCTCGCCAATCTGATAGGGGGGTGCGGCAATGGGACCGTCACGCACCGTCTCGCCGAACAGAATCTCCTTGACCCCGCCCACCACGGCGGCCATTTCCGGCGTAATCAGGCCGAACGACTGGTTGAGCTGCTCCATCAGGGAGGCGCGGGCGATCTCCTGCTGGGTGGCGGCGATCAGGGTCGACGCCTCGGCCATGTCGAGGTAGATGTCGGCCGCCACCACCGCCAGTGACTGAGCGGCACCATCCCGATGCGTCGCCACCAGGTCGTAGTACTGCTGAAACCGGTCCGACAGGCGTACGCCGGAACGGCCGCGCAGCGCCGGACGATCCACCGCTGCGGTGGCGGCCGGACCCTCGCCCAGCAGGGTGTCCTGCAGCGTGGTCGGCGTAGTGCGCTGCCCGAGTTCCTCACGCAACCGCTTCTCCAGGCTTGCGCGGGTACTGTTCACCGCCCGTTCCATCTCCGGCAGCCGGTCGTTCATGACCTCCAGCATCTCCAGGTAGGTTGCGCCGAGCTGACGGGCGATGCGTTCGCAACCCTGATCACCATCAGCGCCCTGACACAGACTTTCGCTGTAGAGCTGCTGCTGCAGGTCCAGGCGATGTATGACGTCCTGCAGACTGTTCTCCATGTCCTCGGCGACCTGACCGGTCTCGCGGATGTCTTCGAGCACCGTGGTCGGAAACAGCCGGACCACCGGTCCCGAGTCGGCGCCGGCCGCGCTCACGACGGACAGTGATGCGGCGGCCGTGAGGACTGCCAGGACACTAGCGATGCGTGTTCGGCTGGGCATGGGCGCTCTCCTGCGACGGTCTGCTGCGACGGGTTGGAACAACGATAGGCACACGCGAATGAACGGACCCTGAATGTTCATGAGTTTCCGTCCGGTTCGACGTCTACCTGAATGCGGATGCGTTCGCCGGGATGTTGCTCCGCCCACTTGCGGAAGGTATGGCCATGGTAGCGGTAGGTCACGTCGTACCCCGCCACCTCGCGAACCAACCGGGTCTGTTCCGACTCGGTGCAGCGCTGCACCACCGCGCGGTCCCAGGGCCCGGCGGCAGACGGCAACGGCCGGTAGTAGGCGTCATGCGCTGTGCGCCGATGTTCGCGGACATGGTCTGTGGCGATGGAGGCACCGAGTGCGGCGCCCGCCACGGTCAACACCGCTTTGCCGCTGCCGCCGCCGAACTGATTGCCGACCAGCCCGCCGATCAGGCCGCCGAGCAGCCCGGCACCCAGGCCCCGGTCACGGTCGTGGCGGTAGTAAGGCTGGTCATAGTCGCGGGCGCCGGAGTAGCGATAGGCTCCCACCTGACGGTAAGTGGTCGACGACGGATAACGGGAAACGGGTACCGCCTCGCAACGCCGCACCGGCTCCACGACGTCGCGCCAACGGTACTGCGGTGCAACTGCAACCACATCGGCGTAGGTGTGGTAACTCGTCGACGTGTCCGCCGCTGCGGGCGCCGTCGCCATCAGCGCCCCGATGATCAGCGGACCCATCGTCAGCGGCCCCGTCAACACAGACAGGGCAGCCGACCGTACCCGGCAGATCCGTTGCATGTCCCACCTCCGGCTCTTGTCGATCGAGCCGAGATTAGGGACGCCGCCTTAACCCAAGCTGAACGCGCCCTGGCGGTGGATCAGCGCGGGCCCGGGTGCCGCCGGCGGGTTTCAGTCGTAGCTGTGATCCATGGTTGCCGGCGCGGCGGTACGGATCTCGTGACCATGCAGGCGATGGCCCCGGATGTCGTCGAAGGTGCGCTCGATGACTTCCCGGCCGCCGTCACCGGCGTGGTAGATGTTCGACAGCAGGTACAGCGTTCGCGTCGCCGGACCGGTGAACAGGAACACCGAGTCGACGAAGTGATTGTCCTGCAGCGTCGGCGGCCGCTCACCGTCGTAGACCAGCTCGCAGTTCTCGAAGGTGCAGTTGTGAAACGCCTCGCCATGCAGCTCGATGCGTTGATTGCGGAACGACTCGTTCTGATGATTCACAGCGCCCTCCACGCTCCTCGTCGTCACGGTCCAAGGGACTATACACCCGGCGCACGCGGGGACGCGACACGCCACCGCCCGGCGGTTTCTCGAGGTGGCGCCGGAAGTGATCGAGCGGGTGTTCGAACCGTTCTTCACCACCAAACCCGCCGGCGAAGGCAGCGGCCTGGGTCTGTCGATGGTCTATGGTTTCGCCCGGCAGTCCAACGGCCACGTCAAGATCGACTCCGCACCGGCCGCCGCACAACCATCCGGCCGTGGCTGCCGCGCTGTGATCAGACCGCCGCTACCCACCCCGCGCCGGCGCCGGACCAGCCCGCCAGGGGCCGCGAGACCGTACTGATGGTGGAAGACGACGCGAAGGCGTCGCGATCTTGACCAAACCCTATCGTCTGAACGAACTGGCAGAGAAACTCCGGGAGGTACTGGACGCCAGCAGATCGGCCCCCATTGACCTCCGGGCATCCGCCCCGTCAGCGCCGGGCCGCCGCGGCACCGAACATGCCGTCCACGTGCTCCCGGGGCAGCGCCCGGGTCAGACGTGAAACGCCCACCGTCACCAGTACCGAAACGATCTCCCCCATGGCGGCGCACGAGTACGGATTGGGCGCCTCACGGGCCAGCCAGGCCGCCGCCGACGCCAGCACTCCGGGTTCGAACCACGCCGGGTTCACGGCCCCGGTGTGCAGCAGCAGAAAGGTGCCGAATCCGGACAGCAGCCCGGCGTAGGCGCCGCGCGCCGTGACCCCGCGCCACAATGCCCCGACCACCAGCGGTCCGGCAAAGGCTGCCATCATGCCGCCGTTGCCGATCCACACGATCAGCGCAATGTTGACATCCAGCAACGACCACGCCATGAGCATGGCGAGCACCAGCACCACCACCGTCGCCACCCGGCTGAGCCACAGCACCCGGTGGTCGAGCTGATCCTCGGACAGATGGCTGTGCCAGCGCGGCGCGATGGTGCGCCGATACAGATCGTTGGCGACGATCTGCGACGACGACACCACCAGCCCGTCCGCCGTGCTCATGACCGCACACAGTACGCCGACCCCGATCAGCGCCGCCAGCCAGGTCGGGAACAGCTCGATGAACAGCATGGGCAACGCGCTGTTGGGGTTCTCGCCGGGCGCATACAGGGCATCGCCGAGGATGGCCCGGGCCAGCAGTCCGCCGAGGCCGAGCATGCCCAGGGTCAGGCCGAAAGCGAACGCCAGCCGCACGAAACTCATCTGCCGTCCGCTGCTCTTCAGCGCCCACAGCTTGTTGCCGAGATGCGGCAGCAGCCCGAGCGGCATGTGCGCCAGCACGATGGCCACCAGCGACCACCAGGAGTGATAAAGCGCCGTCGCCGGATTGAGCGGCTTGACCAGGTCCGGGTCCTGCCGGCCGAGCTCATCGATGACGCCGCCCAGCCCCCCGTCGACCCCGTAACCGATCAGCACCAGCACGATCACCAATACCGCCAGCGCCAGCATCATGAACCCCTGCAGCCCGTCGGTCAGGATGTCGGCATGGGCGCCGCCCAGCACCACGTAGAACAACAGCACGACGGTGGTGATGATCAGCGCCCACTCCGGTGACAGGCCGAGCATCACCTCGAACATGACCAGGCCGGAAACGAGCTGACCTGCCAGGTAGAACAGCAGCACCAGCGACATCAGCGTGACCAGTACCCGGATGCCCTCGCTCTGGTAACGATCACCCAGGTACTCCGGGATCGAGCGGCTGCCGAACCGGTTGCCGGAGGTGACCACCAGGCGCATGCAGATCAACACGCCGAAATACAGCCCCATGGGATAAAGAAAGTTGCTCCACTGGGCCGCCAGCCCCCACTCGTATCCGAGCGCTGGCGAACCCAGAAAGGTCGCGCCGCTGGCGGTGGAGGCGGCAAACGCCAGCGCCAGAAACAGTGGCCCGTAGGAATTCCTGGCGGTGGCGAAATCGTCGGCATGGCGGACCCGGCGCTGCGCGATGAGCCCGATCCCGACCATCAGGCCGATGTACAACACCAGAAACACCCATGACCAGGCAATCAACGACATGCCATGCTCCCGTACTCCCAGCGCGCCCCTAAAGAAGCTTTACGTTACGGGGATGCGGCACGGAGTCAACGGCGAGGCGCCTTCCCGGCCCGGAGCCATGGCCGCTTAATGCTCTGTTCAGGTTGGCGCGCCTAGGCTCGAGGTCCATGATCGGTAACGCCGCTCCCCTGGACAGTCCAGCCGGCGGACCGCAACGCGAGAGAGCCATGCTGCAGACACGCCGCAACCTCGATGGCGCCGCTCCGGCGCGACGCCACCCGCGCCTCCGGCCCGGGCTGCTACCGGCCATCGCCCTGGCGATCCTGAGCGCGTGCAGCTTCGGGGCCCGGGGCGCGGACCCGTTGGCGGACTCCTGGTCCCCGGCGGTACCCGTCGAAGCGGCTCCGGCGCAACCGGTGGAATGGCAGCCTCTGCCGGCAGACGAGTTGGAGGCGCTGGTGGCGCCGGTCGCCCTGTATCCCGACGATCTGCTGGCCATCGTGCTGCCGGCATCTACCTATCCGCTGCAGATCGTGCAGGCCGCACGCCTGCACGAAGCGGGCGGTGCCACCGCGGCGGACCCGAACTGGGACGAGTCGGTGGTGGCGCTGCTCAATTACCCCGAGGTTCTGAGCCAGCTGGACCAGGATCTGGACTGGACCTGGGAACTGGGCCAGGCGGCGCGTTATCAGGAACGCGAACTGCTGGATGCGGTGGAACGGCTGCGCCGGGTTGCCCACGAGGCGGGCAACCTGCGATCCGACTCGCGCCAGACGGTCACGCTGGAGCCCGATTACGTGACCATCGTGCCCGCGGACCCCGCCGCGCTGTACGTGCCCCGCTACCGATCCGATGTGATCTGGCGCCAGCACAACGTTCTGTACGACTATTACCCTCGGCCTTATCCCGTTTACTACTACCCCTATCCGCCCAGCCACCGTCTGGCCAGGCAGCATTTCTGGGGGGTGACCAGCGTATTCAGCATCGGCTGGCGGACCCGCCATCTGCATCTGCATGCGCTGCAGCACCGCAGCCATCCCTATTTCGGCCGCACCTACTACCAGGACCACTACCGGTACTGGTATCCGCGGCTGGCGCCGGGACGTTATTTCCGCGACTACCATGGCGCCCGCCACCACGCGGGCAACCGTTGGCACAGCAACTGGCGCCACCAGTTGGACTCGCGGCCGCACCCGGCAGTAACCTCATCGCGCACCTGGGCGACCGGCACCCGCTCGCGCGACACCCGCGCTACCGGGACAGGCCAGAGGTCCGGCTACCAACCCCCTCGGCAATCCAACCAGCAGCGCGCCGTCCGGAATCCCGCCGAACCCCGGAGCGCCAGCGTGCCCAGGGGCAGCCACACCCCCGCATCTCAGCGGCGGCTCGGCGACGCCGCCGGCAACCCGCGTCCGCCAGCAGCGGCCGTCACCGCGCCGCCGCGTCTGATCGACCAGCCCCGGTCACCGCGGACGGTGGTCCCGAAGCCGGCTTCCACCCGGCAGCGTGCCGCCGCAGAAAGAATCACCGCAGAAAGAACGCCGTCACGGCGCGAAGCCGCCGCCGCCAGACCCCGGCCCGGCGCCGAAGCCCGCGGCTACGCCAGACCCACGGATCAACGCCGCGTCCCACGCTGAGCCGCGGCGGCCGCTACATTCCATCCGGTTATGTCGGTTCGTTTGTTTAGTACGGAAACGTTGGGCATCCGGTTTGTCATCCGCGTCGCCCAGGCGCAGAATCCAACGGGGATCAGGAGAGAGTTCGAACAACCGGGGAGAGCGTCGGCCCTCGATACCAACGAGGGCATGGGTAGGTCGGCCTATCCGGTCAGTACGCACAAGGGGATACGCGTACTTTTCCGAGTAGCCGGCCGGGCCCGCCGACGCCGCACAGCGAGCGCCGAATGGCAGAGAGTATGAATCAGGAGCACGCCGGGATCGTTGCGCCGCGCTGGCGCGACTACCTGGAGATGTGCAAACCCAAGGTAGTGCTGCTGATGCTGGCCACTGCCGCGGTCGGCATGTTCCTCGCGGTTCCCGCGGCGGAAGGATTGCCATCCGCCGGTCTGGTCATCAGCACCCTGCTGGGTATCGCCCTGGTGGCCGGTTCGGCAGCCGTGGTCAATCATGTTGCCGATGCCCATATCGACGCGCGCATGTCGCGCACCGAACATCGGCCCATGGTGCAGGGCCACATACACCCCGCCCGCGCCATGCTGTTCGCCGCCGCCCTCGCCATCGCCGGCATGTCGCTGCTGACCTTCGCGGTCAACCCTGCCACCGCCTGGCTGAACCTGCTGTCCTGGGCCGGCTATGGCATCGTTTACACCCTCTACCTGAAACACATGACCCCACAGAACATCGTCATCGGGGGGCTGTTCGGGGCGGCGCCGCCGCTGTTCGGCTGGACCGCGGTGACGGGCTCGGTGCAGATCGAACCCGTGCTGCTGGTCGCCATCATCTTTCTCTGGACGCCACCACACTTCTGGGCCCTGGCCCTGGACCGCATGGACGAATATGCCCGCGCCAGCGTGCCCATGCTGCCGGTGACCCACGGCGAGGCGCACACCCGCCGGCAGATCGTCGGCTACACCGTAGTGCTGGTTGCCACCACGGTGCTGCCCTATGCCATCGGCATGAGTGGCCTGATCTACCTGGCTGCGGCGCTGGGACTGGGCGGCGTTTTCCTGGCCCGCGCCATCGCGCTCCTGCGCCGGCAGCCGGGGGCCGAGATTCGCACGTTCCGATACTCGATCGTCTACCTGGGGGCCCTGTTCCTGGCTCTGCTGGTGGATCATTACGCGGTATGGCTGGTCGTGGGCACGCCATGACATGACACGATGCCGCACGTGGACTGACCGGGCACACTGGCGCCGCGGCAGTCATGAGGCAAGGAGAGAAGGCCATGAAAATGCAGCGCCACTTTTTCGTCAGTGACGACCTCGACGACCTGGAGCGTTTCGAGGAGGAACTGGAACGGGCCGGAATCGCGACCCCGCAGATCCACGTGCTGACCCTCGACGACGCCGGCGAGGAGACCCACGACCACCTGCACGGCGTGCAGTCATTGATGAAGAAGGACGTCATTCACTCCGGCGAGTACGGCCTGGCGGTGGGCGTTGCCGCGGCCGCCCTGGTGCTCGGCCTCACCTACCTGGCCGAGTGGTACACCTCACCCGCTGGCTGGATCCCCTTCATCTTCCTGGCAATCATCCTGCTCGGTTTCTTCACCTGGGAAGGCGGCTTCATCGGCATCCAGACCTTCAACACCAATTTCAAGCGCTTCAAGGAAGAACTCGACGCCGGCAAACACGTGTTCTTCGTGGACCTCACTCCGGACCAGGAAGACACCCTGGCGGCGATCGTGAAGAATCATCCGACGGCGCGGATGGCCGGAACCGGGCGGTCTACGCCGCACTGGATCGTTGCCTGGCAGCAGCGGATCAAGGGGTTGTTCACCGAGACGCTGCCTTAGTTGTTAGTTTCGGAAGGTTATTGGTTGGGCTGGGCGGGGAAAATTTTTCCTGGGCTCCGCTCAGCCGGTCCCCGGTTCCCGTGCGGTTGCTACACAACCGCTTAGCAGTTCCTTCGGCTCCGCTCACAGGCCTCGGAAAACGCCTCCCCGCTCAGCCCTTCCAGGTCGTTCCGTATCCATCGCACTGAACGCGCGACGGTAACAACCCCCGGGGTGTGGGTGGGTACGGCCAGCGCAGTCGCCCCTCCGCCAGCCTCAAGCAACCCGGCTGGTGGCTCTCAGACCTCTCGAGAACTGAGGACCGACGTAGCGGAAGGGTGATTAAAGGGATGGGTGCGGAAGTGATTTTCGCGGCCATCTAAGCGAGGCCGAACGCAGAAAATTGACTGCGCAGCAGGCAACTTTTCGGAGTGAGGGAACCGGGGACCGGCCGAGCGCGGACGCGAAAATCACTTCCGCGCGCAGCCCCACCATAACGCAGCTCGCTACATCCCGTTACTCAGCAATCGCCGAAGGGTTCTGGAAGAACAGCAGCCGGGTGATGAACGTGTAGTCCGCCTCCAGAGCCATCAACGCGATGAGCACCAGGATGACTCCGGGCGGCAGCAGAATGGCGCAGACGATGGCCATACGTTCCCACATCATGTGCATGAAGACGGCGACGATGAGACCGGCCTTCAGGAACATGAAGATCAGGATCAGGCTCCAGCGCAGATAGCCCTGGAACTGCAGGTAATCGACCATGTACGACAGGGCGCTGAGTACGAACAGCAGGCCCCAGATCCACAGGTAGATGGCGATGGGGTGTTGTTGGCCCTCGGCATGGGTCGCGCTCGCCATGAACTCGTCTCCTCGTCAGTTCGACTGAATCAGGTTGCCGGTCTTCGTTGCCTCGATCCGCGTCACCACAGGTAGAAGAAGGCAAAGATGAATACCCAGACCAGGTCCACGAAGTGCCAGTACAGGCCCAGGGTCTCGACAATTTCGTAGCGGCCTTTGCGTCCGGTCAGAAAGCCCGGCCGCTCCTCGTCCAGATCACCACGCTTTACCTTCCAGGCGATGATCAGCAGGAAGATCACGCCGAAGGTGACGTGGGTGCCGTGGAAGCCGGTAATCATGAAGAAGGCCGCGCCAAACTGTGGCGCTCCCAGCGGATTACCCCAGGGCCGGATGCCGTGGTCGACGATCAGCTTGGTCCACTCGAAGGCCTGCATACCCACAAACGTGGCGCCGAAGAAAGCGGTGACCACCAGCAGCCAGAACGTCGCGTTCTTGTTCTTCTCGTAGCCGAACTTCACCGCCATGGCCATGGTGCCGCTGGAGGTGATCAGAATGAACGTCATGATGGCGATCAGGATCAAGGGAATGTCGGCGCCGAACATGTGCAGCGCAAACACCTCGCTCACCGGCGGCCAGGGTTCCAGTGTCGACATGCGTACCGTCATGTAGGACACCAGGAAACACGAGAAGATGAAGGTGTCCGAGAGCAGGAAGATCCACATCATGGCCTTGCCCCAGGGGACCTGCTTGAAGGCCATCTGATCGGACGCCCAGTCCGACACCATTCCCGTCATTCCCGGGGTCTTGCCCGGTACGCCCGGCAACGCTTCCGCCATGGCTCGCTCTCCTTATTCGCTTCGGCCTGGACTGCGGCCTGTTCGCTGTTCCGTTCGTTGGTTCCGTTCAGGTCGTCGTCAGCATTGCCAGCAGCACGATCCACACCGCCAGCAGGAAGTGCCAGTACACCGCACACAGCTCCACCGACAGGCGGACAGCGGCCGGCTCGGCGCCGCCGAGCAGCCGTGCCAGCGTCCGCCCCCAGGCCAGCAGACCGCCAATGAGGTGCAGCACGTGAGCCCCGGTCAGGACGAAGAAGAAGGCGCTGGCCGGGTTGGCATCCAGGTAGTAGCCGCTGGCGTTGAGCTGCTGCCAGACCGTGTATTGACCGACGATGAAAAGCACCGACAGCACGCCACCGCCGATCAGCGCCGACTTCAGCGCCGCTGGCCGGTCCCGGCAGGCCGCAACGTAAGCGCATTGCAGGGCCACGCTGCACGCCACCAGCACGCCGGTGTTGACCCATAGCAGGACCGGGTCCGGCATCGGCCGCCAGTCGGCATATTCCATGCGCATCAGATAGGCGCTCACGAACAAGCCGAACGAGGGAGGTGACCACCGCCATCAGCACAGCCAGGCGAACCGCATGGTCTGCCGCCGCGCAGTTCCGTGGGAAATCTGCGGGCCGGACCGGATCGCCATCCACGGCTGGGTACCCAGCGACTGGTCTCACCAGCCAGGCCACCAGTCGCCTGAACATGGCGACACTGCAGCACTGTCAACAGGCTCCTCCGGCTTGCCCTTCCAGGCTGCCTTCGGTTCGGCCTGCAGCTCGAGCGCACGCTCATCCACGGATCCGGGTGTCATCCGGCGGGACGTTCTGGGGGATGAAATCCTGCCGGCGCACCGGGCACGCCGTAGTCATAGGCCCAGCGGTAAACCACGGGAAGTTCTTTGCCCCGAAGTTGCCGTGCTGCGGCGGGGTGCTACGCCGTCTGCCATTCCAGCGTAGTGGCTTCCCAGGGATTGGGCCCGGCATCCCGGCCGTTGAAGTAGCTGCGGATCAGGTTGTAGAAGAACAGCGCCTGGGCAGCCGCCACCACCAGCGCGGCCAGGGTAATGGCCACGTTCACGTCCTGCACCGAGCCGGACATGAACTCCGTGTTGCCGTAAGCGTAATAGCGCCGCGGCACCCCTTCGAAGCCGATGTAGTGCATCGGGTAGTAAATGGCGTAGGTGCCGAGGAAGGTGATCCAGAAGTGCCACTTGCCCAGGGACTCGTTGACCATACGGCCCGGTGATCTTCGGGTACCAGTGATAGATGGCGCCGAAGATCACCAGAACCGGCGACACCGCCATCACCATATGGAAGTGCCCGATCACGAAGTAGGTGTCGGACAGCGGTACGTCGACCGTCACGTTACCCAGGAACAGGCCGGTCAGCCCGCCGTTGATGAAGGTAAAGATGAAGCCGATGGCAAACAGCATGGGCACCGTCAGGCGGATGTTGCCCCGCCACAGAGTCAGCACCCAGTTGTAGACCTTGAGCGCGGTCGGCACCGCGATGATCAGTGTGGTGGTGGCGAAGAAGAACCCGAAATAGGGATTCATGCCGCTCACGTACATGTGGTGCGCCCAGACGATAAAGGACAACCCGCCGATGGCGAGAATGGCCCAGACCATCATGCGGTAGCCAAAGATGTTCTTGCGGGCATGGGTGGCGAGCAGGTCCGAGACGATGCCGAACGCCGGCAGCGCCACGATGTACACCTCCGGATGGCCGAAGAACCAGAACAGGTGCTGCCAGAGTATCGGGCTTCCGCCCTCGTAGCCCGGGTTTTCGCCCAGGGACTGCATGGCCGGCATGAAGAAGCTGGTGCCCAGCGTCCGGTCCAGCAGCATCATGATGCAGCTCACCAGCAGCGCCGGGAACGCCAGCAGCGCCAGCACCGTGGCCATGAAGATGCCCCAGATGGTCAGGGGCAGGCGCATCAGGGTCATGCCACGGGTGCGTGCCTGCAGCACCGTGACCACGTAGTTCAGGCCGCCCATGGTGAAGCCGATGATGAACACGATGAGCGACAGCAGCATGAGGATGATGCCGCCATCGATGCCGGGTGTGCCGGGACTCACCGCCTGGGGTGGATAAAGTGTCCAGCCAGCCCCGGTGGCCCCGCCAGGCACGAAGAAGCTCGCCACCACCAGCAGCACCGCCAGCAGGTAGACCCAGTAACTCAGCATGTTCACGTACGGGAACACCATGTCCCGGGCACCGCACATCAGCGGAATGAGGTAGTTGCCGAATCCGCCCAGGAACAGCGCCGTGAGCAGGTAGATCACCATGATCATGCCGTGCATGGTCACGGCCTGAAGGTAACTGGACGGGTCGATGAACGAGAACGTGTTGGGAAAACCCAGTTGCAGGCGCATGACCACCGACAGCACCAGGGCCACCAGGCCGATGGCGATGGCCGTGCAGGAATACTGGATGGCGATGACCTTGGCGTCCTGGCTGAAGACGTACTTCCCGAGCCAGGTCTTGGGATGGTAGAGCTCCATCTCTTCCAGCTCGCGGGGCCCCGGCATGGGGTAGGAATCATGGGTGGTCTGAGCCATGTTATTTCTCCTCCGCGGTGTTCATCGCGAGCTGTGCGTCGGGTGCGAGGGTATTGATGTAGGCGACCACGTCGTTGATCGCCTGCTGATCAACCAGGCTGTCCGCCATCTGCATCATCTGGTCGCCGTACATGTCGCCCGGGTGGGCGCCACGGATGCCCAGTTTGAAATTCTGTAGCTGCCGTACCAGGTACCAGTCCTGCAGTCCGGCCTGGCGCGGCGCCTTGACCGCCACGATGCCCTGGCCGTCCCAGCCATGGCACGAGCCGCAGACCCGGTAGATGTGGCGGCCGCGGTCGACGTCGCCTTCGACCGTGGTGGTCACCGGTTCGTCCGGGAAGGTCTGAATGTGCGCAATCACGTCGCGCATGGCCTGGTCGTCGGCCAGGGTCGAGACCATGGGCGCCATCTGCCGGCCGTAGGTGTCGTCCGGGTGGGCGCCGCGCACGCCGTTTTTGTAGTACTCGAGCTGACGCCGCAGATACCACGGATCGCTGCCCGCGAGTTTGGGCGCGTTCATGGCCTGCATACCCTGCCCCTGAGGGCCATGGCAGGCGCTGCAGACCGCGTACATCTGCTGGCCGCGGCCGGCGTCGCCGGGTTCCGCATTGGCGAGTTGAGCAAATGTCGGCTGGGCGCTCAGCCAGTCTTCGAATTCCGCGGGTTCGTCGACCACCACCATGCCGCGCATGGTGTGGTGACCGATGCCGCAAAGCTCCTCGCACAGCACCTCGAAGTCACCGGTGCGGGTGGGGGTGAACCACATGTGGGACACCAGCCCGGGCACCAGGTCCATCTTCACCCGGAACTGGGCCACCGTGAAGTTGTGCAGCACGTCCTTGGAGCGCAGCAGCAGTTTGACCGGCTGGTCCTTGGGCAGGTGCACTTCCGGTGAGTCCACCAGGATGTCGTCCTGCCCCCGGGGGTCGTCGGGATCCATACCGAACGGATTGGCATCACTGATCAGATTGGCGTCGACCGCCCCCAACTGGCCGTCGGCGCCGGGGAACCGGTAGGTCCAGTGCCACTGCTGACCCACCGCCTCCACTTCCATGGCGTCTTCGGGCACGTTGACGAAGTCGCTCCAGACGAACAGACCCGGCGCCAGCATGGCGGCCACTCCCACAGAGGTGATGACGGTGAGCCAGCCTTCCAGTTTGCTGTTCTCCGGGTCGTAGTCGGAGCGGCGGTTCTTGTCGTAGCGGTATTTGATGACGCAGTACGCCATGAACAGATTGACCGCGACGAACACGAATCCCGTCACCCAGAACGTGATGGTGATGGTGTCGTCGATGGTGTCCCAGTTCGACGCCAGCTCGGTCAGGTACCACGGGCTCAGAAAGTGAAACAGCACCGAGCCCAGGACCAGTATCACCACCGCTATGGCTATCGTCATCGTTCCCCCTTGCTTCCCTGTACCGGCGCGGCCGCCAGCAGACGGCCATGCATTGTCGCTATGCGCAGCGCAGCCTGATGAGCGCTACCTGGAATCCTGCTCCTCGATCAAGCTCGCAAGCTGATTGCGCAGATCTTCCATCGCGCCGGCGCGCTCGCCCTGCCGGACGTCCCGCACGATGCCGGCGCGATCGACCACCACCAGTGCCGGCAGTACGGATACGCCGAACTGCGAGGCGCTGCTACCGCCGCTGTCGATGGCCGATGGGTAATCGACGGCCAGCCGCTCGAGGAGCCGCCGGCCGGGTGCGCTTTCAGGGTCGAGATTGACCCCGAGTACTTCGAAGTCCGCGCGGGAATGCTCGCCCCGCAGACGCTCCAACTCGGGCATGGTGCGCCGGCATGGCGCACACCAGGCAGACCAGAAATCCAGATAGACGACCTTGCCGCGGTAATCCGACAAGGTGAGGTTGTGCTGACGGGGTCGCAGGGAAGGCAGGGACAGTTCCGGGGCCGGATATCCGACCCGTGATGCGGCGAGCCTGGCGGCTCCTTCGTCTACTGCGGCGGCGGGGAGTTGTGTGGATTCGGCTGGAAACGCAACGGACTGACTAACCCCTCTCGCCGACTGTGCGACGAACTCGCTCAAACCTGCCATCACCACCCCTGATACGGCGAGCGGCGCTAGCAGCATGAGCAGCAGTCCCCATCGCTGGGAACCGGTGCGGGCTACCGCATGCATGGCCTCCTCTCACGCCAATCCGCCGTCCGGGCCGGTCTGCGACCGGTCCGGTTACCGGTATCGAATTGGCAATCCCTCTTCTGCTTCGCATTCTTACCAAGGTTGACCGACAAAGGAAACCCCCTCGCCGCTGCGCAATCGCCGCACCGGCACCGGCACCGGGGCAACTGGTGTAGCATCCCGGGCGGGGAGAACGTCATGACAGAGACCACCAGCACGGCGCCGGCAGCGTTCGGCCGGCGCTATCGCTATTACGCCCTCGGGCTGTTGACCCTGGTCTACGTCTTCAACTTCATCGACCGGCAGATCGTCGTCATCCTGCAGGAGTCGATCCGCATCGACCTGGGTTTGATGGACTGGCAACTGGGCCTGCTGTCGGGCTTCGCCTTCGCCATCTTCTACTGCACCCTGGGCATTCCCATCGCCCGGGCCGCCGACCGCGGCAACCGCAGCACCATCATTGCCCTGTCCGTGGCGGTCTGGAGCATCATGACCGCCGTCTGCGGCCTGGTGCAGGCGTTCTGGCAACTGCTGCTGGCCCGTATCGGGGTCGGTGTGGGCGAGGCCGGCTGCTCGCCGCCCGCGCACTCGATCATCTCGGACCTGTACCCGCCGAATCAGCGCTCCACGGCGTTGTCGATCTACAACATGGGTATCTACGTAGGGGTGTTCTTCGGTTACCTGGCCGGCGGCTGGCTCGACCAGGTACTGGGCTGGCGGATCGCGTTTCTGGCTGTGGGCCTGCCCGGGGTACTGGTTGCCGTGCTGGTGAAGCTGACGCTGCGCGAACCACCGCGCGGGTTGTCCGAGCAGCTTGCCCAGGTGGCGGACGCCGTACCCATGGGTGAGGTGTTCGCGGCGCTGTGGAACCGGCGCTCGTTCCGTCACTTGTCACTGGCGGCCGGACTGCACGCTTTCGTCGGCTACGGGGTGGGCAACTGGATGCCGCCGTTTCTGGCCCGCAGCCACGGCATGGAATCCGGCGAGATCTCGAGCTGGCTCGGTCCCATCGCCGCGGTCTGCGGCGCCGGCGGGGCCTTTCTGGGCGGCTGGCTGACCGATCGCTACGGAGTGCGCGACGTGCGCTGGTATGTGTGGATACCGGCCGGCGCCATCGTGTTGTCGCTGCCGCCGCAGCTGTTCGTTTATCTGCACGGCGACCCGGTGCAGGCGCTGCTGGTGTACACCGTGCCGGTGGTGCTGGGCGCCATGTACCTCGGGCCGATGCTGGCAATGGTTCACGGCATGGTGCAACCGCGCATGCGCGCGCTGGCCTCGAGCATTCTGTTCTTCGTGCTCAATCTGATCGGCCTGGGCTTCGGTCCGTTGGTGACCGGGATCATTTCCGATACCCTGGCGACCTCGATCGGGCTCGCGGAAGGGCTGCGCTGGGCCCTGGTCATCGTCACGCTGGTCAACGTCTGGTGCGTCGTCCACTACGCGCTCGGCGCCCGCACCCTGCGTGAGGACTTACTTGCCCGCCCGGACCTGTGACGGGCGGCACCGGGGAGAGACCCATGGCATGGAAACCACTGGTCGCCGGCGCGGCGGTGATCTCCGTCTGCGCGGCGTGCGCCACCGAGCCGGCTGCCGATTCGACCGGCGCCGCCACGGGTGGGTCCGCGCCGCCGGACCTGAACGGCATCTGGCAGGCGCTCAACAGCGCCAACTACGACATCGAGTCTCACCTGGCGCGCCACTCGCTGCAGCTCCGGGATGGTCCCCACGGGCCGCTGCCCACGGTGGAACTGCTGCGCCTCGGCGCCGTGGGCGCGGTGCCGCCGGGCCTCGGCGTGGTGGAGCCAGCGCCGGTGCCGGGCGCAGAGCGCGAACCGAAGTCCGGCGCCATTCCCTACCGACCGGAAGCCCTGGAGAAAAAAAGGCACAACGCCGCCAACTGGATCGACCTGGACCCGGAGGTGAAGTGCTACCTGCCCGGGGTGCCCCGCGCCACCTATCTGCCGCATCCATTTCAGATCGTGCAGAGTGACCGCGCCATCGTGTTCCTGTACCAGTACGCGGACGCCGTTCGCGACGTCTACCTGGAAGACCCGGGGCCCGCCCCGGTGGACTCGTGGATGGGACAGTCCGTGGGCCATTGGGACGGTGATACCCTGGTGGTAGAGGTTACCGGCCTGAACGACCAGACCTGGTTCGACCGGGCCGGCAATCATCACAGCGACCAGCTCAAGGTGACCGAGCGCTACACTCCCATGGGCCCGAACCATCTGCACTACCAGGCTACCATCGAGGACCCGGTCACCTTCACCCGGCCGTGGACCATAAGCATGCCGCTGTACCGGCGCATGGAGCCGGACGCGCGGCTGATGGACTTCCGCTGTGTGGAGTTCGTCGAGGAACTGATCTACGGCGAGTTCCGCCGCAAACCCCTGGAGCGGCCATGACCTGCCTGACGACTCTCTTGAGCTGCGCGGCGATGGTCGCAGCCGGCGTGTCCGCCGCCGAGGTTCCGCGCACTGCATCCGGTCGGCCGGATTTCTCCGGCACCTACAACGTCGCCACCCTGACCCCGCTGCAACGCCCCGAGATGTTCGGCGACAACCTGGTGTTGTCGCCGGAGGTGGCGCAACGCATGGCCAGCGAATACGAAGCCTACCTGGCCAGAGACCTGGAACGCAGCGACCCCGACCGCGCCGCACCACCCGCCGGCGGCGACGGCTCATCGGGCGCCGCCGGCAACGTGGGCGGTTACAACGCTTTCTGGGTCGATCAGGGGGAAGGTGCGTTCCGCATCGACGGCGAGTTCCGCACCTCCATCGTGACCGATCCGGCCAATGGCCGGCTGCCGCCGATGACGCCGCCGGCACGCGCGGAAGCGGCCAGGCGGCGCAGCGCGTTCCGCGAGAACACCGGCGAAGCCTGGTGGATCGACTCGCCCGAGCCCTGGCCCTACGACGACCCGGAACTGCGCGCGCTGGCGGAGCGCTGCCTGCTCGGTTTCGGTTCCACCGCCGGCCCGCCGATGCTGCCGGTGCTGTACAACAACACCAAACGCATCGTGCAGAACGAGAACACCGTGGTGATCGTCAACGAAATGAACCACGACGCGCGCGTGGTGCGCATGGGCGGCGAACATGCGCCGCCGGACCAGCGTTTCTGGCTCGGCGACGCCATCGGCTGGTGGGAGGACGACACCCTGGTCATCGAGACCACCAACTTCCGCGACGAAACAGGTCTGTTCGGCGCCACCCGGGATCTGGTGGTCGTAGAGCGCTTCCGCTATGACGACAGCGGCCAGGTGGTCTACGCCTTCACCGTGACCGATGCCAACGTCTGGACCACGCCGTGGAGCGGCGAGTACGCTTGGCCGCGCACCGACGACAGAATGTACGAATACGCCTGTCACGAGGGCAACTACGCGCTGGGCGGCGTTCTGCGCGGCGCCCGGGTCCTGGAGCAGGAGGCGCTGGAGCAGCGTTCCGGCCAGGCTCCCGCCTCCGGGGCGGGAACGCGATGACTGCCCAGCCGCCGAGGAGAGCAACGATCATGAACCACACCACCGCCGCGGCACTGGCTCTGCTCAGCGTGGCTCTGCTGCCCGGAGCGGCTCTGGCCCACCATGCATTCGGCGCCGAATTCGACCCCAACCGGCCTCTGGTCCTGAAGGGTCCCGTCACCCGGGTGGAGTGGGTCAATCCGCACACCTGGATCCATCTCGAGGTCAGCCGGGAGGATGGCTCCAGCGAAGTCTGGATGGTCGAAGGCGGCACACCCAACACGCTGCTGCGCAACGGCCTGAACAAAGCGTCGCTGGCGCCAGGTACGGTGATCGTGGTAGACGGCTACCAGGCCAAGGACCGGTCGAACCGGGCCAACGGGCGCAACGTGACCCTGGAGAACGGCGAGAAAATCTTCATGGGTTCCTCCGGGACCGGCGCCCCGCGGGACGGGTTCGACCCACGGGAAGACTGACGACCCGAAGCAGCCTCAGCTTTCGATGATGGCTTTACCGATGACCTGACGGTCGCGGATCAGCTTGAGCGCGTCGGCGGTGCGCTCCAGCGGCAGGCGGTGACCGACGTAGGGCCGGATGCGCCCGGATGCCAGCCAGCCCATGAGCACGCCTGCGTTGCGGGCGGCCCACGCCGGGTCGTGGCGGTTGAGCGCGCCCACCGTATAGCCGATCACTTCGGCATCCTTGATCAACAGGTGATTGGTCTTTGCCAGGGCCGGACGGCCGCTGGTGAACCCCACCACCAGGATGCGCCCGAACGGCGCCACGCAGCGCACGGATTCGTCGAACACGTCGCCGCCGACCGGATCGTAGATGACGTCGGCGCCGCGCCCGCCGGTCAGTTCCTTGACCGTCTCCCGAAAGCCCTGGGTGTAGTCCACGACCTGATCGGCGCCCATCTCCTGCGCCACGGCCCGTTTCTGCGCGGTGCTGGCGGTGGCGATCACGGTGGCGCCCATGAGTTTGCCCACGTCCACGGCGGCCAGCCCCACGCCGCCGGCGGCGCCATGCACCAGCAGGGTCTCTCCACCCTGCAGGCGGGCCCGCTGCAGACCGTACAGGGCGGTTGCGTAGTTGGCGCGAAAGGACGCCGCGGCGGCCAGATCCACGGAGCCCGGCAAGCGGGTGGCCCGTGACGCCGGCACCACCACCTGCTCCACGCAGCCACCCGGACACAGCACCGGATCGCCGACGGCAAATCCCTCGACTCCCGGTCCCACGGCCAGCACCGTGCCGGCACCTTCGCCGCCCACCACAAACGGCAGCTCCGGTTTCACCTGATACTCACCGGCAATGGTCAGCACATCGGTGTAGGCCACGCCGCGCGCGGTCAGGGCCACCTTGATCTCTCCGGCGCCCGGCGCCGGCGGCTCGGCCACCTCCCGGATCACCAGATCGTCGGGACCGCCCAGGCGCTCGCAATAGACTGCTTTCATGAATCACCACTCCGATGGCGCAGTTCCCAGCAATGGTGAATGCGCGTGTTACGTTGAAAGTCCGGATCCAGGGTGGAGGGACTGATGTCGGTCACCGCAGCGAAGGCGGCCAGCCCCTCCTGGTCCAGCTTGAAGCGACGGAAGTTGTTCGAGAACCACAGGACGCCGCCGGGCGCCAGACGGGCCATTGCCAGTTCCAGCAGGGCCACGTGGTGGCGCTGGACGTCGAAATCATCGGCGCGCTTGGAGTTGGAAAACGTCGGCGGGTCACAGAAAATCAGGTCGTACTGATCGGCGCCGGATGCCAGCCAGCGCATGACGTCGGCCTGTTCGAGCCGGTGCCCGGGCCCGTCCAGATCGTTGAGGCGCAGGTTGCGGGCGGCCCAGTCCAGGTAAGTGGCCGACAGGTCCACGCTGGTGGTCGAGCAGGCGCCGCCGGCCGCGCCATGCACGGTGACCGCGCCGGTGTAACAGAACAGGTTCAGCAAGCGCCGCCCCCGTGCTTCCTGGCCGACCCGCAGCCGCATGGGCCGGTGATCAAGAAACAGGCCGGTGTCCAGGTAGTCGTGCAGGTTGACCTCGAGCCGTACCGGCCCTTCGCGCACCACCAGCACCTCTCCCCGATTCTGGAATCGCCCGTATTTGCTGCCACCCTTGCCACGGCGCCGGGTCTTCACCGCGAGCTGCGCAGGCGCCAGATCGAACACCTGCGCCACCGCCGCCAGCAGCTCGTCGAAGCGCCCTGCGCTCACCGCTTCCGGAATACGGGCGGGCGCCTGGTATTCCTGGACGTGAGCGAACAGTGCCCCATCCGCGTCGCGGTGGTACAGGTCCACGGCGGCGGCGTACTCGGGCAGATCGGCATCGTAAACGCGGTAGCAGGAGACCGACGCGCGGCGGCGCCAGGACGACAGGCGTTTGCGGTTCTTGCGCAGCCGGTTGGCCACCATCAGGGCACCCGGGGTCAGAACGCTGCCGTCGGCAGCGGGCGGGGTGGTGTCCGGCTCGGGCGGGGGCGGGGTCATGGGGCCGCACCTTGCCCCAAACCCGGCCCCGGGGGAAGGGCCGCAAACCGCCGCGCGCGGCGGGCCTGGGCGGGTCAGTTCACGATGCGCATGACTTCGTTGGAGTAAGCGCTCTCGTTGCCCTGGGAGTCCACGGCAGTGACCGCAAAATAGTAGGAGCCGGACGGCAGCGACAGCGAGCGGCTGGTGGCCGACGGTGACAGCAGACCCAGCGACTCGTTGTAGTCACCGCTGACGGCGCCGTAGTAGAGGCGGTAGCCGGCGAGATCAGTCAGCGGGGTGCTGTCGGTGTTCACGCTGGGCGGCGTCCATGACAGATTGACGTCGCCGAGCGCGGACACGGACACCATCGCCACGGCCGTGCCGCCCTGGCCCGAGCAGGTCAGGGTATAGGTGGTGCGGCGTTGCACCGGAACGCTGTGCTGGGATCCGTCGACTTTCTTGGTTCCACCCCAGCCGCCCGTGGCGACACAGGTGTCGGCGCGCTCGGAGCTCCAGCGAAGCTGGGCCCGCTCGCCCACGGCGACCACGGTATTGGCCACGTGCAGGTTGACCACCGGCGCCTCCACCGGCTGCGGCTGCGGCACCGGGTCGATGACCACCACCTGGCCATCACCGGGATCGGGGGTTGGCGCCGGGGCGGGCGCCGGAGCAGGCGCAGGTTCCGGGGCCGGGTCCGGTTCCGCCACCGGCGGCGGCGTCACCGCAACGTCCTGATGCTGATCATCGGGATCGCTTTCCCCGGAAACATCGTCCAGCTCGACCCCAACGACCACGGTCTGCTGCGCCACGCCGCCCGGGCCCACGCACGAGATGCGGAAACTGGTGGGTTCCGACAGCGGCTGGGAGACCATGAGACCGGATGGCTCCAGCTCGCCTTCCCAGCCACCGGTGGCGTGGCACATTTCCGCCCCGTTGACGGCCCAGGACAGGGTGGCCCGCTCACCGGCGGCCACGGTCGTCGACTGGGCGGCCAGCGCCACCGTCGGCGCCTCGGCCTGTTCGATCTCGTCGCGGCGCTCGGCGATCTGCGCGAGCTGCGTGTCGTCCGCCAGAGCGACATTGTTGGCCATGGCAACCAGATTGCCGTGCCAGCCGGCGTCCAGGGCGCCATCGACCCAGTCGCTCACTGCTTCCGGATCGGCGCTGCCGAGGCCCACGGCCAGTTCTGCCAGGCTGTCGTCGGCGGTGATGTCGCGGAACACGTTCATCAGGGAAACCGCCCGGTCCCGTGCCTTTTCCGTTACCGGTACGCTGGCGACGGAAGGATCGGTGAAATCGCTCATGATGGTGCGGATGGAATCGTTCATGCGGCTGACCGCGGACTCGCCGTCCACTTCCAGGCGCCCAGCCAGGGTTTCCAGGCGCACCACCAGTTCCGCGGACTTGAAGCTGGCGAGTACCCGGGGGGTTTCGGTGACCCGCTGCATGGGCGCCGGCTGGCCCATCAGATCACAAGCCACCTGGCCGAGGATCGCGTCGCCGTCCATGGCATCGCTGGTGCCCGCCAGGGCAGTGACCGTACGCCGCACGGTCTCGCCGAACGCTTCGCTGGCCAGCACCACCGCTTCCACGTTCGACCGGGTGATTTCTTCGCTCATGGGGTCCGCGATCACGTCGAAGTCCAGGCCCATGGCCAGATGCTCGTGCACCCGTTCCCAGGCCTCGGCCAGACTGCCGGCGGTGAGGCCCTGTGGCGAACATTGCGCGGCGCGCACGGCGACCGTGCTGTGCGGCGACAGGTTGACGGTGGTGGCGTTGCGATCCAGGACCGCGCCGACCAGGGTGAAATCCAGCGCGCGGCCGGTGACCAGGTCGGTGCCACCGGCGGCGGTGACCAGCACCGGCAGCTTGGCGCCCGGCGGCACCGTCAGCCGGTAGCCGGCGGTGGCATCGCTGGTGTGCTGCTCGAGCAGGCGGCCGGTGGCATCGGTGACCCGGATCTCGGCGCCCACCACGGGGCCGTCACCGACGCTGCCGCCGATGTCGATCGGATTGTCTGTCGGACGGTCGGAACTGCTGCTCCCTGAGCAGGCAGCCAGAAGAATGCTGCTGGCAAGGACGAATCCACATCGGTGGATACGCAAAACTGTCATGGACGACTACTCCACTGCATCGAGTTGCGTCGGTGGCGCCAGGATCGGCCTGTGCGTCGGATGTAAGAGATTGTTGTGAATCGTGGCGGGGCATCCCGTGACCTGATTGGCAACTCGAATGGCGGTGTGCCGAACTGAGACGGGGGCCACAGGCGCGCTGTGCGCGGGAGGACGTTCCGTTACCGCAACGGCGCACGCTCATCATGCGCAGCACGTTCACGGCGGCTTGCCGGGCCACGGGATCGACGGCGTCCCGGTGCTACCATGGCGCCATGGCGGAGAATCCGGAGCAGCGGGTGATCTACGGTCGGCGCGAGCGGGCGACGCCATCGTGAGTTGGTGGTCGGCCCTCGACCTGGCGCGGCTTCAATTCGCCTTCACCATTGCGTTCCACATCGTCTTTCCGGCTTTCTCCATCGGCCTGGCCAGTTACCTGGCGGTTCTCGAGGGGCTGTGGCTCGCCACCGGCCGCCATACCTACCTGACCGTGTTCCGCTTCTGGCTGCGCATCTTTGCCGTGGTGTTCGGCATGGGCGTGGTTTCGGGGGTGGTCATGAGCTACCAGTTCGGCACCAACTGGAGTGTCTTCTCCGACCGCACCGGTCCGGTGCTGGGGCCGCTGATGGGCTACGAGGTGCTGAGCGCCTTTTTTCTGGAGGCCGGTTTCCTGGGGGTCATGCTGTTCGGCATGAACCGGGTCGGGCGCGGCCTGCACTACTTCGCCACCGTGATGGTCGCGTTCGGCACTCTGATGTCGGCGTTCTGGATTCTCGCCGTGAACAGCTGGATGCAGACGCCTGCCGGGTACGCGGTCAACGCTGCCGGTCAGTTCGTACCGGCGGACTGGTGGGCAGTGATTTTCAATCCGTCCTTTCCCTATCGGCTGGTGCACATGGTGCTGGCCGCGTACCTGACCACTTCCTTCGCCGTCGGCGCGGTCGGCGCCTGGCACCTCCTGCGTGATCCCGGCAGCGCCCCGGCCCGGTTGATGTTCTCCATGGCCATGTGGATGGCGTTGCTGGCAGCGCCGCTGCAGATCCTGGCCGGCGACCGGCACGGCCTCAATACCGTTGCCCACCAGCCGGTGAAGGTGGCCGCCATGGAGGGACACTACGAAACCCGCGAGGGCGCGCCGTTGATCCTGTTCGGCCTGCCGGACAACGAGGCCGCCACCGTCCACTGGGCCGTGGAAGTGCCGAAACTCGGCAGCCTGATCCTGGCCCACGACCCCGACGCCAGGATCACCGGACTGGACGCCTGGCCGCGGGAGGACTGGCCCAACGTGCCGCTGGTGTTCTGGTGCTTCCGGATCATGGTGGGTATCGGGTTGCTGATGGTGGCGGTTGGTGTCTGGTCCGGCCTGGCGCGGCTGCGGGGCCGGCTGTACGCCAGCCGCCCGCTGCACCGGGTGGCGGTCGGGATGGGACCCGCCGGGTTCCTGGCGGTGCTGGCCGGCTGGATCGTCACCGAGGCGGGCCGTCAGCCTTATACCGTGTACGGGCTGCTGCGCACCGCGGATTCGGTGTCGGCGGTGGATGCGCCGGCCGTGGGCGCCTCCCTGGCGGCTTTCGTGGTGGTCTACCTGGCAGTGTTCGGCGCCGGCGTCTATTACCTGCTACGGCTCATGACCGAGAACCCCACCGGCGGCGCCGACACCACGGTTCAGGCCGCGGCCCATCCACGGCTGTCCGGCGGTGTCGGCCGCCGCCTGGAATCACCGGCCCCGCCCGATGCCTGAGCTGGACCTCGCCTTCGTCTGGGCCGTGCTGATCGCGTTCGCCGTTCTGGCCTACGTGGTGCTGGATGGATTCGATCTGGGCATCGGCATCCTGTTCCCCGGCCTCGCCGACGATGTCGAGCGCACCACCGCGATGAACGCGGTGGCCCCGGTCTGGGACGGCAATGAAACCTGGCTGGTACTCGGCGGCGGCGGATTGATGGCGGTGTTTCCGCTGGCCTACGCCGTGGTTCTACCGGCTCTGTACGCGCCCATCACCGCGATGCTGCTGGCGCTGGTGTTGCGCGGGGTCGCCTTCGAGTTTCGCGGCCGTACCCGGCGCTGGCGGCCGGTCTGGGACCGGGCGTTCTTCCTGGGTTCGCTCACCGCCGCCCTGTGCCAGGGAATTACGTTGGGCGCCATGTTGCAAGGCATCACCGTCGATGGCCGGGCTTACGCTGGCGGCTGGTGGGACTGGTTGACCCCGTTCAGTGTGGTGACCGGTCTGGCCGTGGCCGCCGGCTACACGCTGCTGGGCGCCTGCTGGCTGATCCTGAAGACCGAAGGCCCCCTGCAGGAACGGGCGCGGCAACGGGCCCGCCGGGCCGGCGCCGCAACGGTGGCGCTGATCGTACTGTTCAGCCTGTGGACACCGCTGCTGCAACCGGTCTACATGTCGCGCTGGTTGAGCTGGCCGGCAATGCTGTACGTGGCGCCGGTGCCGATGCTGGTGGCGGCGCTGACCGTGGCGCTGTTCCGCAGCCTGGCGCGGAGCCGGGAGCTGGCGCCGTTTCTGTGCGCCCAGGGTCTGTTCCTGCTCTGCTTCGTGGGCCTCGGCATCAGCTTCTATCCGTGGATCGTGCCCACCAGCATCACCATCGACGCAGCCGCCGCGCCGGACGCCAGCCTGAGCTTCCTGCTGGTCGGCGCGCTGCTGCTGTTGCCGCTCATCATCGCCTACACCGCCCACGCCTACTGGGTGTTCCGCGGCAAGGTCGACCCCGACCAGGGATACCACTGAGCGATGCCCGGGCGGCGTCAATGGCTGTGGTTCGTCAGCCTCTGGCTGGCCGGCGCCGCCACCGTGGCAGTACTCGGCTACGGCATCCGCTGGTGGCTCGGCGGCTGACCGGCTGCGGCCGGCGGCGCCGCTACCGGGCAAAATCCGTCTCCCCTCGGCCGGTCACGGCTGGCATCATAACGATCCCCACGCCGCATCCACATCGAGGTCTTCGACGGTGACGACCCAGCGGATCGCATTCGCTCAGGTGTTCGGTTTCGTCTGGCGCTACTGGACGCGTTTTCCGGTGCGCTTCGCGCTGATCGTGAGCGGGGTACTGCTGGCCGTCTACCTGGAGATACTGATTCCGGCGCGTTCGGCGGAACTGGTCACCGCCCTGCAGAGCGCTACCGACGGATCCAGCAGCCTCGAGCCGGCCTGGACCGCCGCCGGCTGGCTGCTGGCCACGTTCGCCGCCGTGTTCGCCGTGCGCCAGCTCTACCTGCGGGTGTGGGTGCGGTTCGCCGCCGACGTCATGCGCCATCTGGTCAGCGACGGCTTCCAACGGGTGCAGCGATTCTCCTCCGACTGGCACGCCAACAACTTTGCCGGCGCCACGGTACGCAAGATCTCCCGGGGCATGTGGGCCTACGACACCTTCGCCGACACCAGCGTCATCGACCTGGGTCCGGCCATCGTCACCCTGGCAGGATTCTCCATCGCCATGTTCCTGCGCGAGCCGCTCCTGGGCGCGTACTTCGCCACCGCCGTCACGATCTTCATCGCCGTGAGCGTGGTGCTGTCGCTGTACTACGTGGCGCCGGCCAATCAGGCCTCCAACGATGCCGATACGCGTCTCGGCGGGGCCCTGGCCGACGCCGTGACCTGCAACAGCGTCATCAAGTCCTTCGGCGCCGAGCTGCGCGAGGACCAGCGACTGGACGACGTGGCCGTGGCCTGGCGCGGCCGGGCCCGGGTCGCCTGGCGGCGCAGCATGGACTCCGGCGCGGTGCAGTCGCTGATGATCGTGCTGTTGCTGGGCGGGCTGCTGACGGTGGTGCTGTCCCTGGCCGACCGCGGCGATGCGCGGCTGGGGGATCTGGTTTACGTGCTGACGACTTACTTCATCATCAACGGTCAGCTACGCAACATCGGCTGGCAGGTGCGCAACCTGCAACGGGCCGCCAACGAGCTGGACGATCTAGTGGAAATCAGCGTGACCCCACCCCAGGTCCGCGACGCCCCGGCAGCGACGGTTCTGCGCCGCGGCCCCGGCGCCATCCGCTTCGACGCGGTGACCTTCCGCTACGCCAACCAGCCGAAGCCGGTCCTGGAAGACTTCCACCTCGACATCCGGCCCGGCGAAAAGGTTGCCCTGGTGGGCGAATCCGGCGCCGGTAAGACCACCGTGGTGAAACTGCTGCAGCGTCTCTACGATCTGAACGGCGGGCGCATCACCATCGACGGCCAGGACATCGCCGCCGTCACCCAGGAAAGTCTGCGTCAGGCCATTTCGCTGGTGCCTCAGGAGCCGATCCTGTTCCACCGCACCCTGGCCGAGAACATCCGCTACGGTCGGCCCGACGCCGACCGCGACGCGGTGGCAGCAGCCGCGCGCCGCGCCCACGCCCACGAGTTCATCGCCCGCCTGGCCGACGGCTACGACACCCTGGTGGGCGAACGGGGTATCAAACTGTCCGGCGGCGAACGTCAGCGGGTCGCCATTGCCCGCGCCATTCTGGCCGATGCGCCGATCCTGGTGCTGGACGAAGCCACCTCGAGCCTCGACTCCATCACCGAGCACTACATTCAGGAAGCCATCGCCAACCTGATGGAAGGCCGTACCGCCATCCTCATCGCCCACCGTCTGTCCACGGTGCGCATGTGCGACCGGATCCTGGTGTTCGAGCGCGGCCGCATCGTCGAGCAGGGCAGCCACGACGACCTCATGGCCCGGCCGGGCGGGGTCTACCGCGGGTTGTTCGACATGCAGTCACTGGGGTTCGTGGACACCGCGGCGGCCGGTTGATCCCACCGCGGGGCCGGACTCCAGGCCCATGCCGGACCACAGCAGCGCAGTAATCTGGTCGATGACCACCTCGGCCGCCACGGCCTCGTCCCGCAGCCACCACAGGGTGACGAAGTGCAGGGCTCCCACCAGACCGTACGACCACACCGTCGCCACCGCCGGGTCCGCCCCGCGGGCGGCGCGAAAGGCGGCAATTGGTTCGGCAAACTGACTGGCGGCCCCGTCGGCGAGTCGCAGTGACTGCTGGACCCGATCTTCGCCACTGACCCCGGCAGTCACGAACAGGTACAGATGCCGGTCGCGCGCGGCCAGTTCGAGGTAACCGGCCACCAGATTTCTGAGGCCCTCACGGGGACTGGCGGCGCCGGCCACCAGGCTCCGCGTTTCGGCCGCCATACGCGCCGACAGGCGTTCGGCCAGCGCATTGACCAGGGCGTCGCGGTCACCGACCTCGCGGTACAGGGTCGGTTTGGTAACCCCGGCCTCGGCAGCAATGGCCTGCAGCGAAACCGACGGTCCGAGGTCCCGGATGAGCCGCTCCGCGGCCGTCAGCAACGCTTCGCGGTCGGCCACCACCCCGTCGGCCGCGGTCCGCCCGGCGGGCCGGCCGCGCGGCCGCGGCGAGCGGCCCCCGGGACTGTGACGGGTTTTAATCGCGGGCATGGGTTAAAAGTACCACGGGTAGATTTATCTCGCGAGCCGGTCTAGCATGGAAGCCGTCGAGCCGTATCCGGCTCACCAGCAGGAAGGGGAGCACGCCATGGCTGCGGTATTGGAAAACACGCCGTCGCATCTGCGCGGCAACGGCCGGCCGGTCAGCGAAGAGTTGACCATCACCGAACTGAAAGTCACCGGGAAGATCCCCGACGAACTCGACGGGCGTTACTTGCGCAACGGCGCCAACCCGCTGAGCGGCACCAGCGCCCATCCCTTCTTCGGCGACGGCATGATTCACGGCGTGCGGCTGCGGGACGGCAAGGCCGAGTGGTACCGCAACCGGTACGTGCAGACACCGTTCATCACCAATCCGTCCGTCGACATCCTCGATCCCTCGGTCATGATGGACATGCGCGCCTCCAAGGCGAACACCCACGTGGTCGGTCACGCCGGCCGGATACTGGCGCTGGAGGAAGGGCACTTCCCCTATGTGCTCGATGGCGAACTGAACACCGTCGGCGCCATCGATTTCGACGGCGCCCTGACCGGTTCATTCACCGCCCACCCGAAGATCTGTCCGGTGACCGGCGAGATGCTGGCTTTCGGCTATTCGCCGCTGGCGCCCTACCTGCGCTACCTGCGGGTATCGGCGGCCGGGGATCTGGTGCAGACCGAGGCCATCAGCGTCGGCGGGCCGACCATGATGCACGATTTCAACATCACCCGGAATTTTGTGGTGTTCATGGACCTGCCGGCGGTGTTCAACATGGACCTGGCCATGAGCGGCGACATGCCGATCCGCTGGGACGAGAACTACCCGGCACGGCTCGGCGTGATGCCGCGCACCGGCACCGACGCCGACGTGACCTGGTACGACATCAATCCCTGTTACGTCTTCCACCCCATGAACGCCTACGAGGACGGCGACAACATCGTTCTGGACGTCGCCCGCTTCAGCCACATATGGCGGGATTCGGCCATGGATTTTCCGCCGCCCAACCTGTGGCGCTGGACCATCGACACCCGCACCGGCAAGGTCCGCGAGGAGCAGATCGACGACCGCTCGGCAGAGTTCCCGCGGGTTGCCGACCACCTGATCGGGTTGGAGCACCGTTACGGCTACATGATGGGCATGCCCGAGGACGCCCGGCCCGACCAGCCCATGCGCACCTCCGGCGCCATCCTCAAATACGATCGCAAGACCGGCGCCCGCACCGAGATCGATCTAGGCCGCGGACGCACCCCCGGTGAACCGGTGTTCGTGCCGTCCGCCCGGGCCGCCAGCGAGGACGACGGTTACCTGATGACCTACGTGCACGATGCCGCTACCGACACCAGCACGTTCGTGATCCTGGACGCCGCCTCCATGGACGACGAACCGGTGGCGTCGGTGGCGCTGCCGCGCGTGCCCAACGGGTTCCATGGCAGCTGGGTGCCGTCGTCCGTGGCCGGAACCGCGCAGTCATGAAGGTTGGACTGGCATTTGCGAGCAGTATCGGCATCGAAGGCGCGGATGCCCTGGAAATCTGCCGGCGCGCCGAAGCCGCCGGCTTCGAGTCGGTGTGGGGCGGCGAGCACGTGGTGCTGCCGGACAGCATTGCCTCCCGCTATCCGTACACGGCCGACGGCAAAATCCCGGCGGAGCCGGACACGCCCATTCCCGATCCCCTGATCTGGCTGGCGTTCGCGGCCGCCGCAGCGCCAACGCTGCGCCTCGGCACCTGCATTCTCATCGTGCCCCAGCGCAATCCGCTGGTGCTGGCCAAGGAACTGGCGACCCTCGATCGAATTTCCGGCGGCCGGGTGGAACTGGGCCTGGGGGTCGGCTGGCTCGAGGAAGAGTTCGACGCTCTGGGCGTGCCCTGGGCGCGCCGCGGCGCCCGCAACGACGAATACGTCGAAGCCATGCGGGCGCTGTGGGCGGGCCCCCACGCCGAGTACCACGGTGAGTTCGTCGACTTCGATCCGGTCACCTGCAGTCCGCGGCCGGTCAACGGCAACATACCGGTGCTGGTCGGCGGCGATACCGATGCGGCCATCGGGCGCGCGGTGCGGCTGGCCGACGGCTACTTTCCCGGTGAAGGCGACCACCAGCGGCTCGGCGCTCTGCTCGGCCGTCTGCGCCAGGCGGCCGAGGTTGCGGGCCGGGATCCCGCCAGTATCGAGATCAACGCCATGTTCGGCACCCAGATGGCCGATCCCGCAGCCGGGGTCGAGCAGATGCGCGAGCTTGGGGTCGGCCGCATCATGATTCCCGCTTTCTTCTTTGCCGGGCCGGACGGCCTGGACCGGCTCAGCGAGTTCGGCGAGACGATCATTCCACTGACCCGTTGAGCGGCGCAGGGTCGGCTCCGCCGCTTGCACCTATCCGCAGTGCTGGCTAGCCTCGACGGTCGCCCTCGGGAGAAAGTCACATGTGCACGACTCACGACGTGGAGAATCGGACCGCCTCGAGCGATCCGCGCAGCGGTTATCGGCTGGCGGCGGATTGGCCCCACTACCCCGCCGACATGCACTTCGAAATGGGTTCCGGGGTCGCCGTGGACGCCAACGGGATCATCTACCTGTTCACCCGGGACATCGAACACTGGGCTGCCCATCCACTGGCTATGAAGGACCGCATGGGCAAAAGCAGCATCTCCATGTTCAGCCGGGATGGCGAGTACCTGGGCAAGTGGGGGCCCTCCGACCAACCCGGGTTCGCCCTCGGCGCGCATACCCTGTACATCGAAAAGGACGGCATGTTCTGGACCACCGACCGGGACGGCCACACGGTGCGCAAATACCACCCGGACGGCGAACTGCTGCTGGAGCTCGGCACCTTCGGCGAGTGGGGGGACGACGAAACCCACTTCAACGGCCCCACCGCGGTGGCGGTACAGGACGACGGCACCATCGTGGTGGCGGACGGATACTGGAATTCACGCCTGGTGTGGTACACGCCGGACGGCGAGTTCATCCGCGCCGTGGGAGGCTGGGGACGAGGCCCCGGCGAGTTCAACACCCCCCATGCGCTGACCATCGACTCCCGCGGCCGGCTGCTGGTGGCGGATCTGGTGGGGGGCAACTTCCATGACTACATGACGGTACCCGGACAGATCGCAGCTCACCGCAACCAACCGGAGCCGGACTGGAAGCACCGCATCCAACGCTTCGACGGCGACGGCAACTACCTCGACGAATGGACCCACATCGTGCCCTTGAGCCTCGCCAGCTACGGGCGCCAGATTTACGCCAGCGACCGCATGAGCAACCTGGCCATCCTGGACGAAGACACCGGCGAGGTGCGCGGCCGCGTCGAGAACATCGCTATTTATATCCATCAACTTGCCATGGACGCCCATGGCGACCTGTATACCGCTTCGGTCTATCCAGAACATGCCGGCGAACTCAGGGGGCCCGCAGGGCCGTCCCACCGCCGCTGGACCCGGGCCAACCTGAAGGGAGTAACCGCTTCATGATCATCGTCGTTGCCGCATTGGAATTCGACTCTCAGGCCGACCGGGACCACGCGGTGACCATCACCGCCGAGGTACAGATGGCGACCCGGCAACAGGAGCCCGGCTGCCGCGACTACTGTTTCGCCCCCGACCCCGCCGTGCCCACCCGGATCCAGGTCTACGAGCTGTGGGACGACAGCAACTCCCTGGCCGCCCACTTCGAGCACCCGAACTACCTGAAGATGGTGGAGCTGCTGCAAGGGGCCAACATCCGGGAAAGCATCAACCAGGCCTATCTGGTGGAGCGCGGCGAGCCCGTCTACGGCCCCGCAGGCGAGAAGAAGACGGTTTTCTTCGCCGACTGAACAAGCGAGCGCACGGAGGCTACCGATGAAACCCGGAACCGTATTCCGCAACGCGACTCTGTTTCCGGGTCAGGACGAATCGGTCATCGAAGGCGGCGCGCTGTGGGTCAGCGGCGGCGAGATCGTGTTCGCCGGGCCGCAGCAGCAGCTGCCGCCATCCGCGGCGGACGCCGCCGCGGTGGACGCGGCTGGCGCCTTCATCATGCCCGGCATGACCGAGACTCACGCCCACCTGTCGTTCGCCGACGCCAGCCCGTTCGCCATCGGCGCCACCCCGGTGGAAGTGGCGACCATCACGGCGGTGGGCAACGCCCGGCTCATGCTCACCTCGGGCTTTACCTCCGCCATCAGCTTCGGATCGACCTACCGGATCGACGTGGCCCTGCGCGACGCCATCGACGCCGGCCGCATTCCCGGTCCGCGGCTGCTGGCCGCCGGGCGCGACCTCGGCGCCACCGCCAGCAACGTCGACTCGCCGGGCGGTCTGAGCCGGATTGCCGATGGTCCCTGGGCGCTGCGCCAGGCCGTGCGCGAGCAGCGCCGGGACCGGGTGGACGTGGTCAAAATTTTCATCGACGGCGAAGCCATCAATCCGGTGAACCCACCGGGGGAACTCTCGTTCTGCGACGAGGAAGTGGCGGCGGTGGTGGACGAAGCCCACCGGCGCGGTCTGCGGGTGGCCTGCCATGCCCGCAGCGCGGCCGCGGTAAAACAGGCCGTCTGCGCCGGGGTCGACTTCG
>CALNZS010000004.1:0-5264 GCA_942491135.1 uncultured Gammaproteobacteria bacterium
CCGCAATCCACTGGCCGTGGATGTGCTGCGCGAGCGTGGCGAGCTGTACCAGGAACTGGCCGACGGCTCGGTGGTCAACCAGTACCGGCTGCGGCTCATGAACAAGACCCAGCTTCCACAGACCGTCAGCATCGACGTCGTTGCGGCCGACGACCTGCCACTGCTCTCGTCCCATAACACGGTCGTCAGTCTGGCCCCCGGCGAACTGCTGGATCTGCCCTTGAGCCTGAGCGCGCCGCGGCAGGCGTTGCCGTCACCCAACCTGGCCGTGACCATTCGCGCCTGCGATGCCAACGGGCGCTGCGACTCGGAACAGAGCCGCTTTCTGGGGCCGGCGCCATGAGCCGGTCACCCGGCCCCGTGCGGCACTTCGGCAGAAACGGCCTGTTGTACCTGGTGGTGGGCATCCCGGTGACCGCCCTGCTGATGGGCATCGTGACCCTGTACGTAGCGTTCTCCAATCCGGACCCCGGGGTCGAGCGGGACGCCGTGCCGCTGTCGAAGACGAACTGGTCGGAGTCGAACCGGCCCGCACCCGGGGAGCAGGCACGGCCATGACGCTCTCGACCATCCGCATCGGCGACATGCACTGCGCCAACTGTGTGACCAAGGTGGAACAGGCGCTCCGGCACGCCCCGGGGGTCGAGGCCTCCTTCGTCAATGCGGCGCGGCGCCTGGTGCTGATCGAACACAGCCCGGACACCGACCCCGCCAGTCTGCTGCGCTGCATCGAAGACGCCGGCTTCGAACCCAGCCTGTCCCGGGTCGAGGCCGACAATGCCCGTCAGCGCGATCTGCTGAAACGTCTGGGGGTGGCCGGTCTCGGCATGATGCAGGTCATGATGTTCGCCATCGCGCTTTACGCCGGCGCCTTCGACGGCATGGACGAGGCCTATCGCCGGCTCCTGCAGTTCGCCAGTCTGCTGTTCTGCATTCCCGTGGTCTTCTACTCTGCGCTCCCCTTCTACCGCAGCGCCCTGGCGGCGCGCCGCCAGGGCCTGGGCATGGACGTGCCCGTCGCCATCGCCATCAGCATGGCCTTCGGCGTCAGCCTCGTTCACACCATTACCGGCGACGGCGAGGTCTACTACGACTCGGTCGTCATGTTCACGTTCCTGCTGTTGCTGGCCCGCTACGTGGACGACCGCCTCAAGACCCGTTTCGACGACGCCAACGGTGCCCTGGCCGCCCTGCCGGACTCGGCCCAGGTGCTTGGCAGCGACGGCCGGCTGATTGCCACCCCGTTACACGAGATTGGCATCGGCGCCCGGGTCTGGGTGGAACAAGGCAACGACGTACCGCTGGATGGCCAGGTGTCCAGCGACGAAGCCGTGCTGGACGAATCGGTGCTCACTGGCGAGTCGGACTGGGTCCGGCGCAAACGCGGTGAACGGGTGTTCGCCGGCACCTCGAATCGCGGTGCCGGTTTCGAGTTGCTGGTTACCGCGGCAGCGACCGATTCCCGGGTCGCTGCCATCGCCGAGCTGGCCGCCCGGTCCCAGGCCGACAAGCCGCGGGTGGCGCTGTTCGCGGACGCCATTGCCCGCCGCTTCGTACCCGCCGTGCTGCTGCTTGCAGCCACCACCTGGCTGGTCTGGAACCTGCTCGACCCTGAGCGGGCGTTCGTGGCTGCCCTCACGGTGCTGGTTGTAAGTTGCCCGTGTGCGCTGTCGCTGGCAACCCCGGCGGCCATTACCGCCGCCATGACCCGGCTCCGTCAGAACGGAATCGTGCTCACCCGCAGCGACGCCCTGGAACAGGCCGCCCGCCTGGATGCCGCCATCGTCGACAAGACCGGCACCCTGACCGTGGCCGAACCGGAACGGGCCGGCACAGACTGGTTGCTCCCGGAGTCCGCCCGGCCATTGACCGACGACGATCTGCTGACCGCCGCCGCTGCTCTGGAACGCACGGCCAGCCATCCGCTGGCGCGCGCTTTCGCCGACGTCCCGGTGGCCGATCCGGGATCGGTCAGCGACGTCCGTCTGGTTGCCGGCGCCGGAGTCGAAGGCCGCTACCGGGGTCGCACGATCCGGGTCGGCAGCGCGCCCTTCTGTCACGCCGAGTCTCACGACGACCGAAGCCGGGCCGTATATGTTGCTGTGGACGGCAATCCAGTGGCCCGTTTGCGCATCCGTGAAGCGCCGCGGCGCGATGCCGCCGCGGCCATCGCGGGACTCCGCCAGGCCGGATTGGCGGTGACCATGGTCAGCGGCGATTCCCCGGAGCGCTGCGCGGCCCTGGCCGGGCGGCTGGGCATCGACTACGTCGCGCAGCAATCACCGGAAACCAAGCTCGCGATGACCCGCGATCTGCAGAGCCGCGGCCATCGGGTGCTGGCAGTGGGTGATGGCATCAACGACGTGCCGGCGCTGGCGGCTGCCGACGTGGCGGTGGCCGTTCTGGAGTCCAGCGACCTGGTCAAAGCTCAGGCCGACGTACTGCTGACCAGCCGCCGCCTTGGCGCTCTGGTGGACCTGGTGAGCGTGAGCCGGCGCGCGGTCCGCGTGATCCGGCAGAACCTGCTGTGGGCGCTGGCCTACAACCTGACTGCCATTCCCCTGGCCGCCTGCGGCCTGATGCCGCCCTGGGTTGCCGCCCTCGGCATGGCAGGCAGTTCCATGCTGGTCATGACCAACGCGGCCCGGCTGCTGGCCCGAACACCGGCCCGACCACACCGGCCGCAAACCGCCGGCGCACTGGCGGCGGAGGCCTGGTCATGAGCGGTCTGCTGCTGCTCATCCCGATTTCGCTGTTGTTCATCGCCGTTGCCGCGGCGGTTTTCGTGTGGGCAGTGAACAACGATCAGTTCGAGGAGTTGGACCGCCACGGTTTCGACATTCTCGACGACTCATCAGGAGAGGAAGGTCCATGAGAACGCTGCTGAACGGGTTTCTGGTGACGTTCAATCCCGGCCGGGGCTGGCAGAGCGTCCGGGATGATTCGCCCGGCCTGGTGGCCGTCTATCTGCTGCACACCATCCCGTTCGCGCTGATTCCGGCGGTGTGCTGGTACATCGGCGTGACCCGGGTGGGCTGGGAGGTTGCCGGCGAACTCATGCGCCTGACCCCGGAAAGCGCGTTACCCATGTGCGCCCTGTTTTTCGTCGCCATGCTGGCCGGGGTCGGCTTCCTGGGCTTCATGGTGCGCTGGATGGCCGGTTCCTACGGCACCGATACCGACGTTTCCCACGGAGTCGCGCTGATCAGTTACACGGCGTCACCCTTTTTCCTTGCCGGGGTTTTCGGCCTGTCCCCGGTGCTGTGGTTCGACATCCTGGTGGGCTGCGCCGTGGCCTGCTACTGCATCTACCTGCTCTACCGCGGCACCAGCGTGGTCATGAACGTGCCGCCGGAACGCGGGTTCCTGTACGCCAGCGCGGTGTTCGCGGTGGCCCTGGTGTCGTTCGTGGCCCTGCTTGGCGCCACGGTGGTGTTGTGGGACTTCGGCCCGGCCCCCGAATACACCTATTGATGCTGCGCTCGTGAACTTGCAGAGCGCGCCGGCGGGGCATTAGCTGGTAACCGCAAGTTCTTGGCGCCACGTTCACCCGGCTTGACGGCGCGGGTACAATGCCACGCTTTTGCGATCGGGAGCGTCCCGTGTCAGACCAGCATCATCGTCTGATCGTCCTCGGCTCCGGCCCTGCCGGATACACCGCCGCGCTGTACGCGGCGCGCGCCAACCTCAAACCGGTGCTGATCACCGGCATCGAGGTGGGCGGTCAGCTCACGACCACCACCGAAGTCGAGAACTGGCCCGGCGGCCATGCCGAACTGCAGGGCCCCGAGCTCATGATGCAGATGGCCGAGCATGTGGAACGCTTCGACGCCACCCTCGTCAACGACCACATCAACGCCGCGGACCTGTCGGCGCAACCGCTGCGCCTGACCGGCGACAACGCCGTTTACACCTGCGACGCCCTGATCATCGCCACCGGCGCCTCGGCCAAGTACCTGGGGCTGCCGTCCGAGGAGAATTACAAAGGCCGCGGTGTGAGCGCCTGCGCCACCTGCGACGGCTTCTTCTACCGCAACCAGACCGTGGCCGTGATCGGCGGCGGCAACACCGCGGTGGAGGAAGCCCTGTACCTGTCCAACCTGTGCGAAAAGGTTTACCTGGTACACCGGCGTGACGAACTGCGCGCGGAGAAAATCCTGCAGGACCGGCTGTTCGCCCGGGACAACATCGAGCCCATCTGGGATCACACCCTGGACGAAGTGCTGGGCGACGCCCAGGGCGTCAACGGCGCGCGCATCCGCAGCACCAGAGCCGAAGCCAGCCGCGATCTGGCGGTGACCGGTGTCTTCATCGCCATCGGCCATCAGCCCAACACCAGCATCTTCGAGTCGCAGCTCGACATGCGCGGGGGGTACATCGTCACCCACAGCGGCCTGGACGGCAACGCCACGGCCACCAGTGTGGCCGGCGTGTTCGCCGCCGGTGACGTGGCCGATCACGTCTACCGCCAGGCGGTCACCTCCGCCGGTTTCGGGTGTATGGCGGCGCTCGACGCGGAGAAGTACCTGGACGGGCTGGAAAGCTGAACCTTGCGGCCGGGCCCGGCCGGCTCAATGATCGCCGGTCAGCGGCACGAACTGCACCGGCAGCACGTCGCGGCGCTGTACCGCGCCGTCGGCGCCGGCGTTGACTACCGCCAGCATCTGGGCGCCGTCCCAGGGCCCCAGCGGCAGCACCAGCCGGGCTCCGGGCGCGAGCTGCTCGAACAGGCGGGGCGGCACGTCCTCGGCCACTGCGGTCACGATGACGGCATCAAATGGCGCCTCCTCGGGCCACCCGTGCCAACCGTCACCGGTCCGAACGCGCACGTTGTCATAACCCAGACCTGACAGCCGTTGCGCCGCGCTGTCGGCCAGCGCGGGAATGATCTCGATGGTGAACACCGACGCCACCAGCTCCGCCAGAACCGCCGCCTGGTAACCCGACCCGGTACCGATCTCGAGCACCCGGTCGCCGCGCTCGAGATCGAGCAGATCGGTCATCAACGCCACGATGAACGGTTGCGAGATGGTCTGATCATGTCCAATGGGCAGGGGCACGTTCTCGTACGCGTAGGCCTGACTGGCCTCCGGCACGAACGCCTCCCGGGATACACGGCGCATCGCCTCCAGCACCCGCGGATCGACGTGATCACGTCCGGTGTAGGCCCGGGTCCGCCGGGCATCGTCGACGATGGCCTGGATCATGGGTGCCATGCCTTGCTCCGACTGCGGCTCGCCGGCGCCGACCCCGGCACTGACGCA
>CALNZS010000005.1:0-173625 GCA_942491135.1 uncultured Gammaproteobacteria bacterium
AGCAGCGCGCCTTTGTCCATGTGCAGCACCCGACGCAAGGCTGTTCCGCGGCTCTGGGGGTCGTGGGTCACCACGACGATGGTTTTTCCCAGTTCCCGGTTCAGCGCTGCCAGCAGGGCCAGCACCTCGTCCGCGCTGTGCCGGTCCAGTGTCACCGGTGGGTTCGTCGCAGATCAGCAGGTCCGGATCCGCCACCACTGCCCGGGCAATGGCGACCCGCTGCTGCTGACCGCCCGACAGCTCTCGCGGTTTGTGCCCGGCCCGATCCTCGAGCCCCACCAGACGCAGCGCCGTCAGGGCGTTGTCGCGCCGTTGGCGCCGCCCCAGCTCGGTGAGCAACAGCGGCAGCTCCACGTTGCCGAGGGCCGACAGCACCGGAAGCAGATTGTAGAACTGGAACACGAAGCCGACCGTGCGGGCCCGCCATTGGGCCAGGGTCGACGCCGGTAACGACCCGAGGTCCACGCCCTGAACCCGGATGGTCCCCGCCGTGGGCCGCTCCAGACCCCCCATCAGGTTCAGCAGCGTCGACTTTCCGGAACCCGACGGCCCCATGATGGCTACGAAATCGCCCCGGTCGATGGTCAGATCGAGCTGACTCAGAACCGTCAGCGTCTCACTACCGCGGCGATAGGCGTGGCCGAGGGAAGTACATTCGATCAGCGGTGCTGCGGCCATGGCCGGTTCTCCAATCCGGGTCGGCCTGCAAGCTACGCCCCGCCGGCCGCCGCGGTCGCGGCGGAATCTCGAACAGCTGTGCGGTTTCGATAATCGACCGCGAACTTCAGGATTCCGGCAGCATCCGGCGCTGGGACTGATGGCGATACTCGGTGGGGGTCAGGCCCTTGCCGGCCTTGAAGGCGCGATTGAAGGGGGTGAGGGACTGGTAACCGGCGGACAGGGCCAGGGTCAGTACCGGGGTCCCGTTGCGGGCCGGGTCGGCCAGCGCCGCGCAGACCTCGGCGATGCGGTACTCGTGGAGCAGCGCGTTGAAGTTGCGGTACCCGAGGTGATCGTGGATGAGCCGCCGCAGCCGGTACTCCGGCAGGCCCAGCTCGGCCGCCAGGCCGGCCACGGTCAATCCCGCCTGGCGGTACACATGATCCTCTTCCAGCGCCTTGCGGATGCGCAGCGCGTCCACCTCCGCGGTGCTGGTGTCCGGGGCTTCCGGCGCGGGCTGCGCCAGCGCCAGCGGATCCACGAAACCCGCGATGCCGGCGGGCATCAGCACCACGCAGATCCCCAGGGTCACGAGCATCTGCGCCGTCACCGCCAGGGCATGAATGGGGTACATGGCAGGTATGGGCACCAGACCGAGGAAAATGCCCACCCGCTCCAAGCCGGCGGTGAATACGACCTGGACGGCGAAGTAGATCAGCAGTGCAGTTCTGGCCTGGCGCCGGGGCTCCACCAGATCCGCGCTTCGCTCGGCCAGCAGCCAGTAGAGGGCGATGCCCATGAATGCGAGTTGAAACACCGCGGGTGCCACCTCGTAGAGCAACGCTGCCGGCCGCGGATGGGCCTGCGCCCAGGCCGGTCCGATCAGCCACTCCAGCGGCTCTTCCAGACCCAGTTGCAGCAGGATCAGGCTGACCAGCCAGACTGGAAACGGCTGGCCCGGCCGGAAGATGCGGTGGCACAACAGCGCCAACAACCCGGGTCCGGCATTGCGCAGCAGGTTGAGCAGCGGATGGAGGCTGCCGAAGTCGAAGCTGTAGGCTGCCGGCAACAATGCCGCGTAGTCCTGCCGGCACGACAGCACATAAGCGATGCTGGCCGCACCCATGGCCACCACCAGCCAGGCATTGGCAGAACGCCGCGTTGCCCAGGCGAAGCGCCCCATGAGCACCACCATCAGCGTGATGGTGGCGGCGTCGACGAAAAAGAATATCTGATGGTAGGTCATGGTCGGTGGCTCATTTGGCGGAATCACCCTGCCCGTGTCTCGCTGATTGTTGCAATTCGTGGGCGATTGCCGAATTCGACCAGATCCCGCGGAGATGGACGAGCCGGGCGCTGCCGGCCGCGCTACCGTCCCTGTCTCTCCCGGCGGATTTGCCCATGTCCGACACCACCACCCTGCTGCGACAACTGACCCTGGCACGGCCGTCGCCGGACCCGGCGCCGCCGCGCGGGCGCCGGATCGGCGCGGTCACCCTGGCCGGCGCGGTGGCGCTGCTGTTTGCCGCCGCCAGCGGCGCCCTGTGGTACTTCGATTCGGCCAGCCCGGCGGCGCTGGACCCGGCCGCCAGTGCGTTGCCGGCGACTCTGCCCGCCACGACGGGCACCAGCGCCGCCGGCACCCTGGAGAACGCAGCACTGGACACTGCCGGCGACCCGGCACCGGCCGCCACCGCCCTGGCGCCCGAGAGCGTACTGAACGCCAGCGGCTACGTGGTGGCCCGGCGCCAGGCTACGGTGAGCGCCAGAACCACCAGCCGGGTCAGCGAGGTGCTGGTCGAAGAAGGGATGCAGGTGACCCAGGGACAGATCCTGGCCCGCCTCGACGACCGCAACGAACGGGCCGAACTGGCCCTGGCGGAAGCCGAGGCGGCCGCCGTGCAGGCCCAGCGGGCGGAGCTCGAAGTGTTGCTCGGCAACGCCCTGCAGGAGTTGTCCCGGACCCGCGCCCTGGCCGCCGAGCGGCTGGCCAGTTCATCGCTGGTGGACCTGCGCGCCACCGAGGCCGAGGCCCTGCGCGCCCGCATCGAACGTAACGCCCGGGAGGTGGTCGTGGCGGCGCGCCGGGTGAGCCTGCAGCAGTCACAACTTGCCGATCTGGTGGTGCGGGCGCCCTTCGCCGGCGTGGTCATCGAAAAATCCGTGCAGCCGGGCGAGGTCATTTCGCCGGTCTCCGCCGGTGGCGGCTTTACCCGTACCGGCATCGCAACCCTGGTCGACATGGCCTCGCTGGAGGTGGAGGTCGATGTCAACGAGGCCTACATCAACCGGGTGACCCCGGGGCAGCCGGTGGCCATCACCTTGAACGCCTACCCCGAGGCGCCTTACCCCGGCCGGGTGCTTGCCGTGATCCCCACCGCCGATCGCGGCACCGCGACCATTCGTGTGCGCATCGGATTCACCGAGCCGGACCGCCGGGTATTGCCCGAGATGGGCATCCGCGCCGCCTTTCTCGTACACTCTGAAGCACCGCCACCCGAGTAATCCCCGCCACCATGACCGAACTCAGCACCGCCGGCGAGCCCAGCGGGCACGCCCTCGCCGTCATGGTGCTGACCGCGGTCGCGTTGTTCCTGTTCACCCGGGAGCGCATTCCGCTGGAAACGTCCAGCCTGGCGGTGCTGGCGCTGCTGGCCGCCGGCTTCGAGCTGTTTCCGATGCCCGCCGGGGGCCCCCAGCTGCACGCGGAGGACTTCTTTCACGGCTTCGGCCACGAAGCGCTGGTGGCCGTGTGCGCGCTGATGATTGCAGGCCAGGGGTTGGTTCGCACCGGCGCCCTCGAGCCCGTGGGACGGGCGCTGGCGGGGCTGTGGAGCGTCAGCCCCGCCCTGTCGCTTCTGGTCACGCTGCTCATCGGTGCCAGCCTCAGCGCCTTCGTCAACAACACCCCCATCGTGGTGCTGCTGCTGCCGATCCTGATCAGCGTCGGTCTGCGCACCGGCACCTCGGCGTCCGGGGTGTTGATGCCCATGGGGCTGTCGACCCTGGTGGGCGGCATGGCCACCACCATCGGTACCTCGACCAACCTGCTGGTGGTAGCGGTTGCTGCCGACATGGGCCTGCGGAAGTTCGGCATGTTCGACTTCGCCGGTCCTGCCGTGGTGGCCGGCGGTGTCGGTGTGCTCTACCTCTGGCTGCTCGCTCCGCGCATGCTCGGCTCGCGTACCGCGCTGCTGGAGAGCACCTCGCCGCGATTGTTCTCTGCGCGCCTGAACATCACCGAGGGCAGCTTCGGTGAGGGCAAGTCACTCGCCGAGATCATGAAGAAGGCCGGGGGCCGCATGCGGGTGAACCGCATCCGGCGCGGAGCCGACACCCACGTGATGCCGTTGCCGGATGCGGTTCTGCGCGCCGGCGACCAGCTGGTCGTCCAGGACAGTGCCTCGCGGCTGAAGGAGTTCGAGGAGGTCCTTGGCGCCGATCTCTATTCCGGCGACACCCGGGTCGATGACGATCACCCGCTGTCCGCCGACGACCAGCAGCTCGCCGAGATCGCGGTGTTCTTCGGTTCCTCCCTGGTGGGACGAACCCTGCGTGGCGCACGATTCCTCGACCGCTTCCAGGTGGCGGCGCTGGCCCTGCATCGCGCAGGCCGCGAGTTCGCGTCCCCGGATCAGGACACGGCGGACATCACCCTGAGAATCGGCGATGTCCTGCTGGTGCAGGGCCCGAGGGATCAGATCGCCCGGCTGCGCAACGAGGCCGAACTGCTGGTGCTGGATGCCACGGCCGACCTCCCGCATTCGAAACGAGCCGTTCCCGCTCTCGTCATCATGGTCGGCATCGTCGCCCTGGCGGCCACGGGGCTGCTGCCCATTGCCGTGAGTGCCGTGTGCGGAGCACTGATGATGATCGTCACCGGCTGCATCAGCTGGAAGGACGCCGCCAACGCGCTGAGCAGCCAGGTGATCCTCATCGTTGCCGCCAGCCTTGCCCTGGGCACGGCGTTGCTGGCCACCGGCGGCACGCTCTACCTCACGGACGTCTTCCTGGTCCTCACGGCGGGAGCCTCACCCGCGGTGGTGCTGAGCGGACTCATGGGGCTCATGGCGGTCCTCACCAACATCGTTTCCAACAACGCCGCGGCCGTCATCGGCACCCCCATCGCCGTCGGTATCGCAAGCCGGCTCGGGCTGCCGCCGGAGCCCTTCGTGCTGGCGGTGCTGTTCGGCGCCAACATGAGCTATGCCACGCCCATGGCCTACAAGACCAACCTGCTGGTGATGAATGCCGGCGGCTACACCTTCGGCGATTTCCTGCTACGATTGATCACTTCTTCCTCGGCAGAGCGCGTGCCGCCTCGGGCGGCACCATTTACTTCAGATTCATAACCGCACCCGGGACCGGCCGACACTGCCGGCGAGCCACTCTGGCGGGCGGCGATTATAGGAGTATGTGATTACACCTCAAGCCCGAAGTTCATTTCCGAGGCACAATTAACAAATTCGGGGACGTCGCCATCCGGCGACACCGGGATCGGGCACAACGGCCGGATTCAGGCGCCGGCGAGCAACGCGCGCACCGCCATCAGGTCGGCCACGATCCGATGTCCGAGGCGCCGCAGCTGGTCCGTTGGCGGCACCAGATCCGGCACCTGAAACACCACCAGCCCTGCCGCCAGCGCCGAACGTACGCCGTTCTCGGAGTCCTCCAGGGCCCAGCAGCGCTCCGGCGCGGCGCCGAGGGCCTGAACCGCGGCCCGGTAGGGATCCGGATGGGGTTTACCGCGCCGGGTTTCCCCGCCGCAGACCATCACGTCGAAGTGTGCGATGAGGCCGGTGGCGGACAGCTTGCGCTGCGCCGTGGGCCGCCGGGTGGAGGTGGCCAGCGCCGTGGGCACGCGGCGCTCGGCCAGGGCTTCGAGCAGTTCCACCGCCCCCGGTTTGCACCTCAGCGCGCCGGCGTCGAGGTAGGCGTCGTAACGTTGCTGCCAGGCGACGTCCAGCCGGTCACAGGCTTCGTGACTGCCGAGGGCCACGCTGAGGATGGTGCGGGTAGTCTGCGCGTTGCTGCCGATACAGCGTTGATAGACCCGTGGGTCGACCTGCATGCCGAGCGCCGCGCAGGCGTCTTCGAATGCCGACAGGGCCAGCCGCTCGGTATCGAGCAGTAACCCGTCCATGTCGAACACCACGGCCGCCGGAAGTGCAGGCCCGGTCACTCCCGGCTCCGTGGTCCGGCGGTCCTCGTTACGCCGCGGCCACCAGGTTGTTGAGCACGTACTGGAGGATACCGCCGCACTTGAAGTAGGCGATCTCGTTGTCCGTGTCCACCCGGCTCATCACCGTGACCTCGCGCCGGCTGCCGTCGGGCTCGGCAATCACCAGCACCAGGTCCTGACGCGGCTTCATGTCGGTCACCCCGGCGGGCAGCCGGATGTCGACCACTTCCTCACCGGTCAGACCGATGGACTGGCGGCTGTCGCCGTCCTTGAACTGCAGCGGCAGCACGCCCATGCCGATCAGGTTGGAACGGTGAATACGCTCGAAGCTCTCGGCGATCACCGCCTTGACCCCGAGCAGGCGCGTTCCCTTGGCCGCCCAGTCACGGCTGGAGCCGGTGCCGTACTCCTTGCCGGCGAAGATCACCAGGGGCGTGCCTTCGCCCTGATAACGCATGGCCGCGTCGTAGATCGAAAGCTGATCCCCGGAAGTGACGTGTTTGGTATAACCACCCTCCACGCCGGGCACCATCTCGTTCTTGATGCGGATGTTGGCGAACGTGCCGCGCATCATCACCTCGTGATTGCCGCGCCGCGAGCCGTAGGAGTTGAAATCGTCCACGTCCACGCCGTGCTGCTGGAGGTACTGGCCCGCCGGGCTGTCCGGCTGGATGGCGCCGGCGGGGGAGATGTGGTCGGTGGTCACCGAGTCGCCCAGCAGCGCCAGGATGCGCGCCCCGGCCACCTGCGGCTCCTGATCCAGATCACCGCCGACGGCGAAGAACGGCGGCTGTTTGATGTAGGTGGAGTTCTCCCAGCCATAGGTGCCGGAATCGGCCACGTCGATGTCCTGCCAGGCCTGCGGCCCGGTGAACACGTCCGCGTACTGCTCCTGGAACATGCTGGAGGAGACCTTGGCCACCACCTCGGCAATCTCGGCGTTGCTCGGCCAGATGTCCTTGAGGAACACGTCGTTGCCGTCGCCGTCCTGGCCGATGGGGTCCCTGGACAGGTCGATGTTGCAGGTTCCGGCAATGGCGTAGGCCACCACCAGCGGCGGCGAGGCCAGCCAGTTGGTGCGCACTTCCTGGTGCACTCGGCCCTCGAAATTGCGGTTGCCCGACAGCACCGACGACACCACCAGGTTGCCTTCGTTGATGGCGCTGGAGATGGGTTCCGGCAGCGGCCCCGAGTTGCCGATACAGGTGGTGCAGCCGTAGCCCACCAGGTTGAATCCCAGGGCGTCCAGATCGTCCTGCAGTTCGGCCTTCTCCAGGTATTCGGTGACCACCTTGGAACCGGGCGCCAGCGAGGTCTTGACCCATGGTTTGACGGACAGGCCTTTGGCCAGCGCGTTCCGGGCCACCAGGCCGGCGCCCAGCATCACCGCCGGGTTGGAGGTGTTGGTGCACGAGGTGATGGCCGCAATGACCACGTCACCGTGTCCGATGTCGTAGTCGGTGCCCGGTACCGCCACCCGCAGGCCGCCGTTGTCGGCCCGGCCCTGCAGGGCCAGGGCCTCGCCGAAGGCCTGGGCCATGTCGTTCATGGCGACCCGGTCCTGGGGCCGCTTGGGCCCGGCCAGGCTCGGCACCACGTCACTCAGATCCAGTTCCAGGGTATCGGTGTACACCGCCTCCGGGCTGTCGGCGTCGTGCCACATGGCATTGGCCCGGGCGTAGGCCTCCACCAGTTCCACCACCTCCTGGGGCCGGCTCGTCAGCTTCAGATAGTTGATGGTTTCCTTATCGATGGGGAAGAAACCGCAGGTCGCCCCGTATTCCGGCGCCATGTTGGCGATGGTGGCGCGGTCGGCCAGCGGCAGATCGGCCAGGCCCGCACCGTAGAACTCGACGAACTTACCCACCACCCCGCGTTCGCGCAGCATCTGCACCACGGTCAGCACCAGATCGGTGGCGGTGATCCCTTCGCGCATGCGACCGGTCAGTTTGAAGCCCACTACCTCGGGAATGAGCATGGAGATGGGCTGCCCGAGCATGGCCGCCTCGGCTTCGATGCCGCCGACCCCCCAGCCGAGCACACCCAGGCCGTTGATCATGGTGGTGTGGCTGTCGGTGCCCACCAGGGTGTCGGGGTAGGCCACGGTGCGGCCGTCCTCGTCCCTGGTCCAGATGGTCTTCGCCAGGTACTCGAGATTGACCTGGTGACAGATGCCGGTGCCCGGCGGCACCACCCGGAAGTTGTCGAAGGCCTTCTGGCCCCAGCGCAGAAAGCGGTAGCGCTCGTTGTTGCGCTGCATCTCCAGCGCTACGTTCTCCTCGAAGGCTTTGGCGGAGCCGAACTTGTCGACCATCACCGAGTGGTCGATGACCAGGTCCACGGGCGACAGCGGGTTGATCACCTCCGGCGCCTTGCCGGCATCCACCACCGCGCTGCGCATGGCCGCCAGGTCCGCCACCGCGGGCACCCCGGTGAAGTCCTGCATCAGGACCCGCGCCGGCCGGTAGGCGATCTCCTTGTCATCCGGCGGGTTCTTGACCCAGTTGCCGAGCGCTTCGATGTCGGCCCGGGTGACGGTGTTGTCATCCTCGAACCGGAGCAGATTCTCCAGCAGGATCTTGAGCGACATGGGCAGCCGGGTGATGTCCCCGGCGCCGGCCTCCTGGGCCGCCGGCAGGCTGAAGTAGTCGTACTCCCGGCCGCCGACCGACAGGGTCTTGCGGGATTTGAAACTGTCTAGGCTCATGGTTTTCTCTCTTCAGTGTCCCGAGGGGCCGCAGGGTCGGTATTCTGCCTGAAAGCCCTGCGGGCCAGAAACGGTCGGTGGTGAGCACCGCCCCGGATTCGGGCCGGAAGCGGTCCGGCCGCGCCGGCGGGCACGATAACAACGGTTGATCCAGAATTACACGGAATACTGGATATTCAACGTATTCCGGTCCGGCATTGTTTGGCCGATCCGCTCACAATCCCTCGCCGATCTCGCGGGGCGGCGCTTCGGCCGAGGACTCGGCGCGCTGGGGGGACTCGTCCGGACTGAACAGGTGGGCACCGCAGCGCCAGCAGTAGGTGGCCTCACGGACGTGGCCTTCCACCGAACAGCGCGGGCAGGTCCGGGTGTTGGCGGCGCGGCGGCTGGCTTCACTCATCTCCAGGGTGACGATGCCGGTCGGGATGGCGATGATGCCATAGCCGAGAATCATGATGACCGTGGCCAGGCCCTGCCCCAGGGGCGTGGCGGGCACCAGGTCGCCGTAGCCGACGGTGGTCATGGTGATCACCGCCCAGTAGATACTCTTGGGAATACTGGTGAAGCCGTTCTCGGGCCCTTCGATCAGATACATGAAGGAGCCGAACACGATCACCAGCGCCACCACCGATGTGATGAACACGGTGATCTTGCGCCGGCTGGCCCGCAGGGCGGCAGCCAGTAGCTGCGCTTCACCCACGTAACGCACCATGCGCAGCACCCGGAACACCCGCATCACCCGCAGCACGCGAATCACCAGCAGGTGCTGGGCACCGGGGAATATCAGGCTCAGGTAAGTGGGCAGGATGCCCAGCAGATCGATGATGCCGTAAAAGCTGCGGGCGTAGAGCGCCTTGTTCTCGATGCACCACAGGCGCAGGGCATATTCCACGGTGAACGCCAGGGTGAACATCCACTCCACCACATAAAGCGCGGTGCCGTAGCGTTCGTGAACCAGGCCCACGGAATCGAGCATCACCGCGGTGACGCTGACGACGATGGCGATGATGAGGCCCACGTCGAACGCCTTGCCGGCGGGCGTGTGGGCCTCGAAGATGACGGTTCTGACGGCGTCTTTGGACCAGGCCATGGCCGCTAGTGTACTGCAACGCCCGGCCTGGACGTCACGTGGCTACGCCGCATGACGCCAGACGCGAGAGCCGGAGTCAGCCGTTGGCGACCTCGATGCGGCGCGGCTGCGCCTTCTCTTTCTTGGCGATGGTCAGGTACAGCACGCCGTCCCGCGAGCGGGCTTCGATGGCGTCCTCGTCCACGTTTTCCGGCAGCCGGAAGCTGCGCGAGAACCTGCCCCAGCGGCGCTCGACCCGGTGGCGTTTGCCTTCGTGAGCCTCGGACTCGCCGACACGCTCACCCGAGACCGTCAGCACGCCGTCCTTGACCGAAACCTCGACCTGCTCCGGCGCCACGGACGGAATCTCCAGATCGATGTGGTAGGCGCCTTCGGTTTCGGAAATGTCCACCGGCGGCAGCCACTCGGACCGGGCCAGCGCCTCACCGGGGGCCGACAGACGGGTGAACAGGTCGTCGAATTCCCGCCACGGATTCCAATGTGCGATGTTGTTCATGAATGCGTCTCCAGTTGCGTTGCGATCAGCGGGCGAACGCGACCGCGCGATTGCGCCCATGACCCTGAAAATGGGGCCGACGCGGCGTTTCAAAAGGTCTTGAAAAACGGCTGGGAGTCCCCAGCCGGCGAAAAAAACCGGTTACCGTTGTTTGGTGATCCGGTAGACGCCCTGCTACCGGATCACCGTTGTTTGGTGATCCGGTAGACGCCCTGCTGCCGGATCACCGCTGTTTGGTGATCCGGTAGACGGCTTCCACCGCCTCGTCCACGCCAGCCTCGGCGAACTTGGGCGGCAGCAGCCGGGTCGGCTCCCGGTGCAGCGTCTCGACCTCACAACGTGCCCCGAACAGCTCCTGCACCTCCGACTCGGGCACCGAGTGCGGCGGGCCGGCGACCTGCTGCTGCGGGTATTCGAGAGTGAGCAGCAGAATGCGGCAATCATCGGGAACGATACGCAGCAGGTGATCGGCGTAACTCAGCCGCATGTCCGGCGGCAGGGCAATCAGCGCTGCCCGGTCGTAGGCCACGGTCACGCCCCGCAGATAGGGCCCGATCATGTCCATGAAATCGCCGCAGTAGATGCTGACCGGCCCGCCGCAGAAAAGCTGGTGATGGGCCACGCGCTGCATCTGGCAGGCCACGCCGGCTTCCGCGAAGTAACCGCGCACCGCCGCTTCGGCCAGGTCCACCCCCACCACCTGGTGGCCCTGCTCCGCCAGCCAGCGGACATCGAGGCTCTTGCCGCACAAGGGAACGAACACGGCGCTGCCGGGTGGCACGGCCAGTTCCGGCCAGCAGCGGATCAGCCACGGGTTGACCTCGGCCTGATGAAAGCCGATCTCGTCATTGCTCCAGCGCTCCAGCCAGAATTCCCGGTTCACCGTGCGCTCCCGCGAGACACGCCCCACCAGGGCCGTGACGTTGCCGTACTCCCTGTCACCGAGCAGGCAATGGATTTACCATTGCCGGGGAGCGGCGCCTGGCCACAGCACTCGGGGCGCGCTGATATTGCAACGCAACACCCGGACAGGACACGAAGTCCCTGACCCTTCCGCCAACGATTCTGACCAATGCCCAATAGCGGAGCAACCGTGTCGCGCCGGCTCCGGCGCCTGGCCCTGGACCGCCAGGGGCTGTTGAAGCAGGCGCCCTTCGGGCGCGGCCTAGGCGGCGCCCGGCGTGCCATCGAGGCCCTGGGTTACGTGCAGATCGACACCATCTCGGTTGCCGACCGCGCTCACGATCATGTCCTGCGCAGCCGGGTCCCGGGCTATCGTCCCGAGTTTCTGAACCGCCTGCTGGCCGACGGCAGCGTGTTCGAGTACTGGGCCCACGCCGCCGCCTACCTGCCGCTATCCGATTACCGCTTCGCGCGCCCGCACATGAACGCCATGCGCGACGGCCGGACACGCTGGATACGCAGCCGGGACCAGAAGCTGATGCGGCGGGTCCTGGACCGGATCCGCAGCGACGGCCCGTTGCAGGCGCGCGACTTCGAAGCGCCGCCGGGGCGCCGCAACGCCGCCTGGTGGGACTGGAAACCGGCCAAACAGGCGCTGGAGCAGTTGTTCATGCAGGGCGACCTGATGGTGGTCCGGCGCGACGGCTTCCAGAAGGTCTACGAACTCGCCGAGCGGGTCCTGCCGTCCCACGTCGACACCCGCGAACCGACCCTGGCGGAATGTGCCGCGCATCTGGTGCAACGGCACGTCCGTGCCCACGGCTTCGCCACTGCCAGGGCCTGCGCCTATGGCCGAAACCGGCCCGGTCTGCAGGAGGCGGTGGCCGGGCAGCTCGCGGCCGCCCACCACCAGGGCCAGCTCACGGCCATCGATCCGGCCCATTCCGGCACCCCCAGGGATTGCCTCTATGCCGACCCGGCCGGCCTGCAGGGCCGGGCCCCGACCGCGCCGCAGCGGTCCCGGCTGCTGTCACCGTTCGACAACGCACTGATCCAGCGCGACCGCACCCGGGCTCTGTTCGGCTTCGACTATCAGCTCGAATGTTACGTACCCGAGGCCAGACGCCGCTTCGGCTATTTCTGCCTGCCGCTGCTCTATGGCGACCGGTTCGTCGGCCGCGCCGACTGCAAAGCCCATCGTAGCGAGGGCCGCTTCGAAGTGCGGCACCTGCACATCGAACATCCCGACTGGCTGCCACGGGACCGGCAGCGGGCCGCCGCCGTCATTGCCGCCGGCATCGCCGAGCGGGCCGCCGGCAACGGCTGCCAGGTAACGGAACTGGGCGCCGTCCAGCCCCGCGACTGGCAGGCCCCACTGGTTCAAGCTGTGCGCGTGGATAGCCGATAGATTTGCCATAGGAGGCACACCGATGACCGTGACCTATCCCGACGACTCTCTGCTGATGGAGCCGGACGAACTCGCCGGCCTGCTGGACTCAGCGGCGCGCGACACGCTGCGGGTATTCGATTGCACCGTGTTCCTGGAGCCTGCCGAGACCGGCTACCGGGCCGTGAGCGGCCTGGGCCGCTATCGGGAGCAGCACATTCCTGGCGCTGCGTTCATGGATCTGATCCGGGCCCTGTCGGACACCAGCACGGGTCTGGGTTTCTCTCGTCCGGCGCCGGACGAATTGCAACAGGCGCTGGGCCAGCTCGGCATCTCGGCGCAGCATTCCGTGGTGCTCTACTCGACCGGCCACATGATGTGGGCCACTCGCGGGTTCTGGCTGCTGCGTTACGCCGGGCACCGCAATGTGCGGGTCCTGAACGGCGGCCTGCGGGCCTGGACCGACGCCGGCGGCGCGGTAACAAGCGGCCAGGAACATCATGAACCAGCCAGGTTCCAGGCCCAGCCGGCGCCGGAACTGTTCGTCGACCTGGAGGAGACCCGCGCCGCCATGGGTGACGACGCGGTGTGCACCGTGAACGCGCTGTCGCCGGAGATGTATGCCGGCAGCGGCGATCATCACTACGGGCGCCGCGGCCACATACCCGGCAGCCGCAACCTGCACTACGACGCGCTGCTGGAGCGCGGCCGTTTCCGTCCTGCCGATCAGCTCAGGGACACCCTGAAGATCTCGGGCATGCTCGACGCACCCCGGGTCATCACCTACTGTGGCGGCGGCATCTCCGCCACCATCGATGCGTTCGCCTGTCTGTTGCTGGGCAGAACCGACGTTGCCGTGTACGACGGATCCATGTCGGAGTGGGTACGCGACGATTCCCTGCCGCTGAAAGAGGGAATGGAACCTTAGGCGCATGCGGTTCACTTTCCCGGTGATCGACGCGACCACAGGGCACTGGCCGGGTCAATGCCTGTTGACCCGGCTCCTGCAACCCGCCGGCTACTGGTCCGAATAAGAGGCCGGCCGCTTCTCCAGGAAGGCGGCGACGCCTTCTTTCATGTCGTTGGTGGTCGACACCAGGATCTGCTGCCGATCCTCCATGGCGATTACCGACTCCAGGCTTCCGGCGTCCACGCTCATGTTGAGGCACTCCTTGGTGAGCCGCACTCCGATGGGGGAGTTGGCGAGAATCTCCGCGGCCATGGCGCGGCCGGCCTCCGCCAGCTTGTCCTCGTCGACGACGTCGGACACCAGGCCGATGGCGCGGGCGCGTTCGGCATCGATGAAGCGGCCGGTCAGCAGCAGTTCAGAAGCCACGGCGCTGCCCACCAGGCGCGGCAGGAAGTAACTGACCCCTACGTCGCAGGCGGTCAAGCCGATGCGGATGAAGGCCGCGTTCATGCGCAGCTTAGGCCCGCCGAGGCGGATGTCGCTGGCCAGCGCCAGCGCAAACCCGCCGCCACTGGCAGGCCCGTGGATCAGCGAAATGACCGGTTGCGGCGCGCGGCGCATGCGCATCACGATTTCGCTGACCCGGCGTTGCACGCGCAGGCCGGTGACGGCCCCGCCGCCTTCGTCCCCACGATCCTCCTTCAGATCGAGCCCGGCGCAGAAACCGCGCCCGGCGCCGCGCAGGATCACCACCCGCACCGTGTGGTCGGTGTAGAGCTCGCCGAAATAGTGCTGCAGTTCCAGCATCATGGTCCGGCTCATGGCGTTCAGCGCTTCGGGACGGTTCAGGGTCAGCCAGTCGATGGCGCCCTCCTTCTCCACCGTCAGGGTCTCGTAGCCGGCCGCACCCGGATCCCGGGGCTGGTAGAAATCGTCGCTCATACTGCTTACTCCAGTGGTTATGCCACCCGGCGAACCCGGGTGGCTTCAGATCTGTCGGTCGCGGCCTTCCCAGTATGGGGCGCGCACCAGGCGCCGCTGGATCTTGCCGCTCGGCAGGCGCGGCAGGTCGTCGGTGAAGTCCACACTGCGCGGGCACTTGAACCCGGGCAGGCGGGCGCGGGCGAAGTCGATGATGTCCTCCGCCAGCGCCGGGCCCGGTTCCGCGTCCAGCTTGGGCTGGACCACGGCTTTGACCGCTTCGCCCCATTCCTCGTTGGGTACTCCTACCGTGCAGACGTCGAGCACCCCGGGATGCTGCAGCAGCACCGCGTCGATTTCCTGGGGGTAGATGTTGACCCCGCCGGAGATGATGGTCTCGGCGCTGCGGCCGGTGAGAAACAGAAAACCGTCTTCGTCCAGATAGCCCATGTCACCCAGGGTGAACCAGTCGCCGCGGTAACTGTCGCTGGTCTTCTCCGGCGCTTTGAAGTATTCGAAACGGCCCTCGGCCGGGGCGCGGAAGTAGATCGTGCCGACCTCGCCCTGCGCCACCTCGTTGCCGTCGTCGTCGAGGATGCGGGTGTTCTCCGGTGTCGGCGTGGTGCCGACGCTGCCGGGCTTCTGCAACCAGGTCTCGGAGTCGATGCCGAAGTTGTTGCCCCCTTCAGTGGCCGCGTAGTACTCGTAAACGATGGGCCCGAACCACTCGATGATGGCCCGCTTCACGTGTACCGGGCACGGTGCGGCGCCGTGCATCACGGACTTGAGGCTGGACAGGTCGTAGCGGGCGCGCACGTCTTCGGGAAGCTGCAGCAGGCGGTGAAACATGGTCGCCACCATGTGCGTCCGGGTGATCCGGTATTGCTCGATCAGGCGCAGGGTCTCCTCCGGGTCCCAGCGATCCATCAGCACCACCCCGACGCCGGAGTTGAGGGGCGCGGTCACGTTGAAGGCCAGCGGCGCCGCATGATAGGCGGGCCCGGTGCACAGGCAGCGGTCCAGGTCCGGGTCGCCCATGGCCACCGCCAGAGCGGTCGAGCGCTGGATCGGGGTCTGGGCCCGGTACACACCCTTGGGGCGGCCGGTGGTACCGGAGGTATAGAGCATCTGGGAGCCGCGCACGGGGTCCTCGATGTCATAGCCGTCGAACCCCGAGATGGCCGCCGCATAGTCCTCGAAGCCGGGGATCGAGCCGCCCACCGCCAGCCGCACCCGGCAGTTGGCGGCCTGAGCCGCCGCTTCCTCGGCGGTGCCGAGGCTGGCGTCGTAGATCACCGCCTGCGCTTCGCAGTTGTCGATGATGTAGCCGGACTCCTCGCCGGTCAGATGCCAGTTGACCGGGGTGAAACGGATACCCGAGCGCATGGCGGCGCAATAGGCCTCGACGAACTCCGGACGATTCTTGGTGACCACGGCGATGGCGGCGCCGGCCGCGATGCCCCGCGCAGCCAGCAGGCGGGAGAGCTGGTTGGCGTGTGCGTTCAGCTCGGCGAAGGAGCGATCCCCGTAACGGCTGGCGACCGCAAGCTGATCCGGCCGCTGCCCCGCGTGAAAAGCGACCGCCATGCCCCTGGCCGCCGCCGCCTCGAGATCCTGGAACATGGTCCCCCCCTTCACCACCGCCGCTTCCTTCCGATCCGACCGTCCGCCCGCTCCGGCTCCTCCGGGAGCGCGCAGGTCAGGGCTCCGGCAACCGCCGCGCTTCTCCATGCTGACTGCAGACCCACAGCGCACCGTCGCGGCGATAGAAGGCCAGCGCATCCAGAAAGCCGACTTCCGGTCCGCTGGCCGGTTCCTGAAGCAGCACTTCGCGCAGCAGGTAGAGCGTCATGTCGTGGGTCACGCAGATGTCGATCTGGTGCTCGTCGAGGCTCCGGTCCAGTTTGTCCGCCAGTACCACCTGCAGCAGCCGGGCGGCCAGGGGCGCCGGCATCACGGCGTCGGGCGGCAACTCGCCCCGCACCCAGGCGCCCACGAACGGCGCCAGTCCGCCGGCCGCCTGCAGGGTCTGCCACATTTTCATCTGATCGAGCGCGTAGAACACGCCCAGGGCCTCCAGCGGGCGATGCCGCGTGGCCTTGCCCCCGGCCTGGCGATGGCCTTCCAGCACCAGTTCCGCCGTCTCCATGCAGCGTGCCGGCGGGCTCGCGTAGCCACGCAGCAACGCCCCGCGCGGCAGCCGCCGGCCCAGCCCCAGGGCCAGATCGCGGCCGGTTGCGGTAAGCTGATTCTCCAGGTCGTGCAGGCCGGGTTCGAAGGTCCGGGCGGAATGCCGCATGAGCAGGGCGATGTGCCGCGGCCCACGATCGTGCAGCCGCTCCAGCAACTCGACGGTGGCGTCTCCGGGCTGTACGGCGGCGATGATCCCCTCCCATGGCGCAATGCGGACGGTCTGTATTAGTATCAAAAACTTTCCACCTTTAGCATTCTTTTTTCACGAATGCGGCAGCAGACCGCACCACAACTTGGGGGAAGCATATGGACCTAGGGATCTCCGACCGGGTTAAGCCGCTCATCGCCGACATCCAGGCGTACATCGACGAATTCATCGTGCCCGCCGAACCGGTGTTCGCGCGCCAGATCGAAGAAGGCGGGCGCTGGTGCGAAGCGCCCGTCATGGAAGAAGTCAAGGACAAGGCCAAGGAGCGCGGCCTGTGGAACTTCTTCCTGCCCGAGAGCGAGCGCGGCGCCGGCCTCACCAACGTGGACTACGCGCACATCGCCGAGATCCTCGGCAAGTACCCCATGTCGTCAGAGGCCATGAACTGTGCCGCCCCTGACACCGGCAACATGGAAGTCATCGAACGCTACGGCTCCGAACAGCAGAAGGCGGAATGGCTGCAGCCGCTGCTCGACGGCAAGATCCGCAGCGCCTTCGCCATGACCGAACCACAGGTCGCCTCGTCCGACGCCACCAACATCAGCCTCGAGGCGCGCCTCGACGGCGACGAGTGGGTGTTGAACGGCGAGAAGTGGTGGACCTCCGGCATCGGCGACCCGCGCTGCAAGATCATGATCGTCATGTGCGTGACCGAGCCCGATGCCCCGCGCCATTCGCGGCAATCGCAGATCCTGGTGCCGGTTGAAACCCCCGGCGTGGAAGTGCTCAAGATGATGCACGTGTTCGGCTACGACGATGCACCGCACGGCCATGGTCACGTGCGTTTCACCGACGTGCGGGTCCCCAAGGACAACATCATCCTGGGCTCAGGCCGCGGCTTCGAAATTGCCCAGGGGCGCCTCGGACCGGGCCGTATCCACCACTGCATGCGCTCCATCGGCGTCGCCGAACGGGCGCTGGAGCTCATGTGCAAACGCGGCCAGTCCAAGGAGGCCTTCGGCAAGAAACTGGTGGACCTCGGCGGCAACTACGACAAGATCGCCGACGCCCGCATCAATATCGAGATGGCCCGGCTGCTGACCCTGAAGGCGGCCTGGATGATGGATACCGTGGGCAACAAGGTGGCGCGCAGCGAGATCGCCCAGATCAAAGTGGCGGTGCCGAACATTGCCCTCAAGGTCATCGACGACGCCATTCAGATTCATGGCGGCGCCGGTGTGTCGCAGGTCTTCCCCCTGGCCAAGATGTACTCCGGCATGCGTACCCTGCGCCTGGCCGACGGGCCCGACGAGGTGCATCGGCGGACCGTGGCACGCATGGAGATCGGCAAGTACCCGGCGGACGACGAAGTCCGGACCGGCGTCTGGGGGACCTGAACGCGGTCTGACCCGGGCCACAAACCAACGGGGAGTGGACGACATGGGAAGGCTTGACGACAAGGTTGCGGTCATCACCGGCGCGGGCCGCGGCATCGGCCGCGAAATCGCGCTGCTCATGGCCAGCGAAGGCGCCCGGGTGGTGGTCAACGACCTCGGCGCCAATACCGACGGCACCGGAACCGGCAAAATCGCCGACGACGTGGTGGCCGAAATCGTCGCCGCCGGCGGTGAAGCGGTGTCCAACACCGATTCGGTAGCCGACGTGGCAGGCGGCGAGAGTCTCACCCGCACCGCCATCGAGGCCTTCGGCGGCATGGACATTCTGGTGAACAACGCCGGTATTCTGCGCGACCGGACCATCTTCAAGATGGAGGAAGCGGACTGGGACGCGGTGCAGGCGGTTCATCTGAAGGGTCACTACTGCTGCTCGCGTCCGTTCGCGCGCTACATCCGCGAGAACAACCGGACGGGATGCCGGATCGTCAACTTTTCCAGCGTCTCCGGCCTGATCGGCAATTTCGGTCAGGCCAACTACGGCGCCGCCAAAGCCGGCATTGCCGGCTTTTCCCGGGTGCTGGCCCTGGAACTGGCCAAGTACGGATGCACGGTCAACACCATCTCGCCCGGGGCGCTGACCCGCATGACCATCCCGCTGCGCGAAAACCGCGGCGAGAAGGTCGACGACAGCGACCTGCAGGTCGGCGGACCACAGCACGTGGCGCCGATCTGTGTGTGGCTGGCCAGCGACGCCGCTTCCGGCATCACCTCGCAGATCTTTCACACCGGCCGCGGCGGCATCGCCATCATGCAGCAGCCGGCGGTGATCAAACAGTTCCACAAGTCCAGCGGCACCTGGTCGCTGGAGGAACTGGACCAGTACGTACCGCAGCTCATGGCAGCCAAGCAGGCCCACGATCAGAGCGTCAAGGAATCCGCGACGCCCATCGAGGTAGGCTGATACCGCCGTGCGCAGCAAACAGGAGTCTCAGCAGTGGTTTGCAGAATCGTCGTATTGAACCCCAAGGGCGGGTCAGGCAAGTCCACCATCGCGTGCAACCTGGCCAGCGCTTGTGCGGCGGCCGGCTACCATCCGGCCCTGATCGATCAGGACCGGCAGGGTTCGGCCACCCACTGGTTGAGCCAGCGGGCCGGCACCCTGCCGCGCATCCACGGCGTCGCCGCCTATTGCAACACGCCGGCCAACGTGACTCGCTCTTATGCCATGCGCCTGCCCGCCGACACCGACCTGGTGGTGGTGGACACCGCTGCCGCATTGACCCGGCATCAACTCGCCGAGGCGGCCCGCAACGCGGACAAGATCATCGTACCGATCCTGCCCTCGGATACCGACATGTATGCCGCCAGTCAGTGCATCAGCGATCTCCTGGTCTACGCCAAGATCCCGCGCGACCGCGACGTGCTCGGGGTGGTGGCCAACCGGGTCCGCCGCAATACCGCGACCCGGACCGCGTTGCTGCGTTTCCTGGAGTCGCTGGGGCTGCCGGTGATCGCCGAACTCAAGGACGTGCAGGCCTACCCCAAAGCCGCCATCTCCGGCCAGGGCGTATGTGATCTGAAAACCACCGACGCACGCGGTGAGCGGCGCCAGTGGCATGCCCTGATGAACTGGATCGACCGCGACCTGCTGCCGCCGCCGCGCCGCAGCGAGGACACGGTGAAGACCATCCAGGCCGCCTCACCGGGCAAGAGCAAACGCAAGGCCGGCCGTGCCGGGCTCAAGGTCGTGCACCGGTCCTGAAGCACGATCGCCGCGCCGGGCCCCGCTTCAGAAGAAGTAGGCCCAGCGCAGGTAAAGACGGGTGCCACCGCCAGCGGTGAGCACGCCGTCACCCCCGTCCTGCATCGGTATGCCCGTCGGCACACCGCCGAACTCGTCACCGGCCGAGCCCAGCGGTACCACCACCCCCAGTTCCAGACGCTGATGGTCACCGGGGTCGTGACCCACCTGAGTCTGCAGCAGGGTACTGCCGTCGTGCAGGTTGCCGATCAGGGTTGCGCTCTGCGACCACAACGGGTGCCACTCGATGGACCCGCCCACGGCCAGATAGTCCCGCATCAGGTTGAACACCTCGCCACGGGCCAGGCGCAACGCCAATGGCTCCGGGTAATCGAGGGGACTCCGGGGCAACTGGCGCACGCCGTAGCCGTTGTGGAAGTACTCGCCGAACAGGTACACGTTGCGCCCGCCGGCCAGGAGGCTGTAGTCGGCATTGATCACGGCGGAGAACACCCAGTCGCCGTCCGTATGAAGGCGCGTAGTCACCAGATCGGTGCGGACCAGCGCGCCGCCCACCGGAAAGCGCAGTGCGGCGGCGAACACGTTGTCCTGGTAGTGCCGTGCCGCCAGCAATTCCAGCTCGCCGCGACCGGCGAAGCGGTGCCATTTGGCGCCGAAGCTGTCCGCATCGGCACTCAGATCACCATGGTCGTCGCGGCGCAGTACCGCCAGCGCCTGGACGCTGCCACCGGCCCGCAGTGCCCGCTCCAGCAGCACGATGTCGTCACCGGTCTTGTAATCCTGATCCACCGTGGTGGGCGCAAACGGGTTGAACAGATCCAGCGGCTGAAACACCAGGCCATTGCCCCAGCTCACCGCCTGTCGCCCGGCAGTTACCCGCCACGGACCGCGGCGGTAGCGTACGGCCAGACGGTCGAACCGCTGCACGAACTGATGATTGGGTCCGCTGTCCAGGGTCCAGGCCAGGTCCAGGGCACGCCGGTCGTCGTTCAACGCGGTCTGGTCCAATGGCGTATCGAAGACCGGCAGGGTCAGCGAGTCCCCCTGAACCAGGGTGGTGGTCAGATCCGCCTGCCACGACCAGGCACCTTCGCCGCCGCTGAACATCAGGCGCAGATCCAGATTGTCGTCGAAAGCCGGGGTGCCGCTGACGGACCGCTGCAGGTCGTCTCCCGGCAGCAGGCTGAGGGTAGCGAAGGCCTTGATGCGGGCGTCCAGATCCACACCATCCAGCGCTCCGCCGGCGGGCACCGACCACAGTCCCGCGAGCGCGGCCGCCGCCAGCAGCGTCCCGGCACGCGCGGCAGGCGCGCGGCCACGGCCGGCAATCACGCCGGCTCCGATACCGAGTCTTCGATGACGGCACCGTCGCGCAGCTTCACGTGCCGCCGCGCGTAGGCCATCACCTGAGGGTCGTGAGTGGCGGTAACGATGGTCACCCCGCGATCTTCATTGAGGCGCCTGAGCAGCTTGAGCAGTTCCTCGGTGGTGGCGCTGTCCAGATTGGCGCTCGGTTCGTCCGCCAGCAGCAGCACGGGGTCGGTGACGATGGCCCGGGCGATGGCGACCCGCTGCTGCTGGCCACCGGACAGTTCACCGGGACGCCGGTCCGCGAGATCGCCGATTCCCAGGGCATCCAGCATGGCCATGGCACGCCGGTGGCGCTCCTCCGCCGGCACGCCCTGAAGCTGCAGGATGAACTCCACGTTCTCCCGCGCCGACAACACCGGCACCAGGTTGTAAGCCTGGAACACGAAGCCGAGCTTGTGCAGCCGCAGGTCCGCGAGCGCGGCTTCTGACAGATCCGTCAGCGCCACACCATCGACGCTGACTTCACCTGCCGTCGCCCGGTCGAGGCCGCCGATGACGTTCAGCAGCGTCGACTTGCCGGATCCGGAGGGCCCGGAAAGACTGACGAACTCTCCGCGGTAGACGTCGAAATCGACCCCGCGCAGGGCGTGCACCGGCACCGCATCGTCCTGATAGGTCCGGGTTACCCCACGACAGCACACCACCCGGTCCACGGCCGGCCGGGTGCGCTCGTCAGCGCTCCGGGCAGGGGACGCATCGGTCATCGTCTGAGTGCCTCCAATGGTTTGATCTTCACCGCGCGCCAGGCCGGATAGAAACTGGCCAGCACCCCGAGCACCAGGCTGAGGCCCGCCACCAGGATCAGATCGGCCCCGTACAGGCGCGGCACCAGCAGTGTACGCATACCCGCCATCTCGACCCCGGCGGCCCAGGTCGACAAGTCGATTCCGTCGCGCAGCAGGTACACCAGCAGGCTGCCCACGCCCAGACCGACGATCACCCCCAGCAGCATGATCAGGCTCGACTCGATCACCACCTGCAGGATCACGGCAGCGGGACGCATGCCCACGGCCCGCAGCATGCCCAGCTCGCGGATGCGCTCCAGGACCGCTGTGACCAGGGTATTCACCAGCCCGAACACCAGCGCACCCATCATGATCAGAAACCAGATGAAGATCGCCATGTCGGCAAAGGCGAACATGGCCGCCGCCTGGGGTTCGAGCTGCTCCCAGCGCAGAACCTCCTGATCCCGGAAGTCCGCGGTCAGCCGCGCCGCCGCGTCCGATTCGGCATCCGCCCGGCCGGGGGCCAGGCGTACCGACACCTCGGTAACTCCGGGCGCGTCCAGTAGCGAGCCCAGATGGTCCATGCCCGTGAACACGTAGGATTTTTCCAGCGCCGTGCCTTCCGCGTCGTAAAGACCGGCGACCCGGAATCCGGCTTCCCGGTTGGCCCCGTCCGCTCCCTGGGTGATGATCACCAGCCGATAGCCGACATCGGTCTCGAGCTGCTCCGCCAACGCCTGTCCCAGCAGCACCCGATTGTCGGCGCCGCTCTCGAGACGCTCCCCCTGCACCTGTACATCGGCGAGAAAGGAGATGCCTTCCTGGTCCGGTTCGATGCCGACCAGCTGCACGCCGCGGGTCTGGCGTTCACTCATAATGACCGCCGGTACCCGGATACGCGGCGCCCAGCCCTCCAGCTCCGCCGCGCCGATGGGCGGCTGCCAGTCACCCTCCAGCACGAAGCGTTTGTCGATCCCCGGATCATCCCGGTAACCGGGCGCCAGCACCTTCACGTGGCCGGTGAGATTCTTGACCGCGTCGTCGCGCATGTCGTACTGAAAGCCGCGGATCAGGCTGTTCATGACGGTGACCCCGCCGACCGCGACACAGATGGCGGCCAGCAGCATGCCGTTGCGGCGCCGGTGGCGCAGCAGGTTGCGGGCACTCAGACTCAGCAGCAGTCGCAATGGCATGAACGCTCCCGTTTACTCGCGCGCCCGCAACGCCTGCACCGGCGACAACCGCGACAACCGCCAGGCCGGCACCAGCACCGCAAGCTGGGTGCCGGCCAGCATGACCAGCGCCGCGGTCACCGCGGCGGCCACGCTGAATTGAGGGAACATGCGGTCCGGCAGGTTGTACTGGGCCAGAATACCGGCGGCGTCCGCCGGCAACGGCAGGCCGGTGATGGACAGCACCCCGACCACAATCACCGCCGCGGTCAACCCGATCACGACCCCCAGGGCGGCCAGCCACAATGCTTCGATGGAGAGCTGACGGGCAATGGCCGGCCGGCGCATCCCCAGTGCCAGCAGCATGCCGTACTCCCGGGTTCGCTCGTACACGGTCATCATGAAGCTGTTCACCACGCTGAAGGCGACGATGATGGTCAGCAGCACGAAGAACAGGATCGTGCCCACCCGCTTCAGTTCGATGGTCTGCTGCGCCTCCGGCATCAGGTCCCGCCAGTCCAGCACCGCCGGCGCCGCCCCCGCGCCCCAGCCAGGTCCGATGGCGAGCTCCGTTCGCAGCGACTCGGCCACCGCTTCACTGTCCGCAGAGCGATTCAGCAGCAGCACCAGGGCGTGGGCGTCCTCGGGGCCGAGTCCCCACCCGTCGCGGAAATCGTTGATGTGAATCTGCAGCAGCGCCCGGTCCAGGGCCGCCTGCCCGCTGTCTACGATGCCCACCACCGTGCCCGCCGCGGCCGCCACCCCGCCGTTGAGGGCGCTGCCCAGCATGACCAGCTCGTCGCCCACCTGCAGCCCCAGATTGCGCGCCAGGACCGCGCCCAGGACCGCCTCGCCGGGCTGGTTCAGGTAGCGTCCGTCCGTCACCCGGTCAGGCAGACTGGCGGCGCCCGATTCCCGGGCCGGATCGACCCCCACAACCTGCGCCCCGAAGCTGCGTTCTCCGGCCGCCACCAGCGCAAAGCTCATGGCCCGCGGCAGAACCGCGGCCACCCGCGGATCCCGCTCGATCCGGCGGATGTGCTCACGAGTCCGTTGCAGCCGGTTCTCCAGCGCCGGGTCGTCGACGAACCGCGCCTCCTGAACCTGGACGTGGCCGGTGAGGAGGTGCGCGACGTTGTCGACCCAGACGTCGAAACTGCCGTCCTGGGTGGACATGCCGAACACCAGCAGCCACACCGCAAACGCGATGCCGCCGGCGGTGAGCCAGGTTCGGCGCCGATTGCGCCACAGGTTACGCCAGGCCAGACGGGCGCTGGACAGACCGGCGCTGCGGCGCGCCGTGGTGCCTGGCAGCACGGCGGTGGTCACGCGGCCACCCGCATCGCGTCGACGACCCGCAGGCGGCGAATCCGCAACGCCGGGAGCAGCGCCGCCAGTTGCGCGCCGGCGAACATCACCAGCGGCGCGGTGGCCAGTGCGCCCACGGTGAAAACCGGATAGATCCGCGATGGCATGTACATCTGTTCGGCGAGCTGTTCCACCGCGTCCCCAAGGGGCACACCGGTTGCCGCCAGGACCAGGTTGAGAACCACCGCCAGCGCCAGGCCCGCCCCAGCGCCCACCAGCCACAGAAACAGCGCCTCACACTGCAGCATCAATACGATCCGCGCGGGCCGCATGCCGATGGCCATGAGCATGCCGAACTCCCGGGTGCGCTCGAACACCGTCATGATGAAGGTGTTCACCACGCTGAACGCGACGATGATCATGATGATCCAGTAGAACAGCTGCCCGGATAGCCGGTCGATCTCGATGGCCTGACGCAGTTCCGGCATCACGTCATGCCAGGTGCGGATCACCATGGACCCGTCGTCGGGCAGGCGCTGACGCAGCAGATCCGCCACCGGCTGCACATCTCCCGGGTCATCGGTCCGCACCACCAGGGTGTGTGCGCCGTCGCCCAGCTCGAAGGCATCCCGCATGGCGTCGATGCGCACCAGCAGCAGCGCCCGATCCAGTTCGTCGATGCCGCTTCTGACGATACCGCTGACCCGCACCACCATGGCCGCCACGCCGCCGCGGCGGGCGGTGCCGAGCAGCACCACCTCGTCGCCCACCGCCGCCCCCAGATTGCGCGCCAGGGCTTCTCCTACTACCGCTTCGTCGGGCTGTTCCAGGTAGCGCCCCTGAACCAGGCGCCGATGCAATGTCACCACCTGTCGTTCACGCCCCGGATCGACCCCCAGCACCTGCGCGCCGAAGCTGCGCTGTCCCACCGAAGCCAGCACGAACGCTTCAGCCCGGGGCGCCACCGCCCGCACCGGCGGGAGCCGCTCGACTCTGGCAGTCAGGGCCGTGGCATCGGGTATCGCAGCTTCCAGGGTCCCATCGTCCACGAAGCGCGGATCGGCGATCTGCAGATGACCGGCCAGCAGGGAAGTCGCCGTTTCCTCCATGGCCGCGTAGCTGCCGAACTGCAGACACATGGACGACACCACCAGTACCACGGCGAAGGCGATCCCGCCGGAGGTGAGCAACGTGCGGCGCCGGTTGCGCCACAGATTACGCCAGCCGATGCGGAACCCCTGGCGCAGCGCACTGCCACCCGCCCGGCGCGAGCCACCGGACCGGGGCAGCGCCAGCGAAGCGGCAGCCCGGCTCACCGGGAGCCCCCGGTACGCAAAGAAAACAGCGTGAACAGGTCGTCGTCCAGCGCCACGTCGAAGCGCGCTTCGTGGTAGACGAGCTCGGTGTACTGATCGTCCTGATCGAGGGGCGCCATACGCATGCGGGTGCCGAACTCCCGGCCACCGAGCGCGGCAATCACCAGAGTTTCCAGGCGTTTGAGCGGCGTCAGGTCCTGATCGTAGAACGTGTGAGAAAGCAGCACGTAGTCGTCCCGCAGCACCAGCACTTCCTTGCCCCAGACTACCGGTGCGTCGTCGTGCGGTACCGCTTCCACGGTGAAGACCCGATGCCCGTCGCGCTGCTCGGTGCCGGTCAGCGTGAGCTGGTAGTGTTTGAGCAGCTTGTCACTGCGCGACAGGTCGTTATAGGAAAAGTCCGACCCCGCCCAGCTCTGGGACATCAGGCTGTAGGGCAGGCGGATGGTCCGGTTGAGCTTCGGCGTGAACGTCCACATGTCGTCGCCGAGTTTCAAGGTGGCGTTGCCAGCGTCGCGGGCGGGCGCCACGAACCGGATGACGGCATCTTCGCGGCCCCGGGACCAGGCCTGCAGGCGCGAGCTGCGGTCCCAGTCGGGCCGGTGAATGTTCATTTCCAGTTCCACGTAGGACGTCTGGCCGCGCACCAGATCGAGGGCCCCGGCAATGAGCTCCCGGGCGGAAACCGGGTCGGGCGCGGCGTCGGTGGCCGCCCAGCTACCGGCCCCGAACACCAGGGCAAGGCACAACAGGCGTGCAGTCATCCGTGCTCTCTCCCGCTTCGAACCTCGACACCGTGCTGCCTCAGCCGCGGATCCACCGGGTTGACGACCCCGGTCACGACCACGTCCGCCAGCAGCCGGGCATACTCCTCGGTGAGGGCTGCCGGCGCGCCGGGGGCTGCAGCGCCGAAGGCAGCGCCGGACAGGACCCCGGACATCAGGCCGATCAGGACCCGGGCCCGCTTGTGCAGTTCGTCGGCGGGCCACGGCCGGTCGCTGGCATCCTGGATGAGTTCTCTGGTCAGGCCCAGGCGCAGATCCTCGACCTGGCCCAGCACGTCGCCGCCGACCTCCTCCATGGCCTGCGCGATTTCCCGGTCACCGCGCATCAGGCGCGCGACCAGCGGCAGCTCGTCGCCCAACGTCAGACCGAGCAGGATGAAACCGTGCAGCCGGGCCAGCCCGGACAGATCGGGTTCACGCAGCGCGGCCAGGCGCACCAGATAACCCTGCTTCTCGCGAGTCACCGCGTGCAGCAGCAGCTCGGCCTTGGTGCGGTAATAGAGGTAGAGCGTGCCTTTGGCGATGCCGGCGTCCCGGGCGATCTCGTCGACGCTGGCCTTGCGGTAACCGTGGGCAATGAACTGGCGGGTCGCCGAGTCGAGTATGCGCTCCCGCTTGCGGGCCTGACGCAGATCCTCCTCCGGGCGCAGAAACGCGTCCAGTTGGCGGGCGATCCGGTCCAGCGCGGCATCCATGACTGACCAATATAACCGTTCGGGTCATTTGGTCAATATGGCTCCCGGGCCAGGACGGCCCGAGCCAGTGGTCAGCCGCAATACAGCGGCCAGCGGAGCCGGTTCAGCGGCGCCGGCGCCGCAGAGTCACCACGTTGCCGCCGGTGACGCGCTCCTGTTTCAGTGAGAAAGCCACCTCCCAGGTGAACAGCCGGGCCTCGCCCGGGCCCCCGGCATCGCGGACGAATCCACGGAAGCCGTAGCCACGCGCCACGGGGAACAGCGAAAACGTAGCGTGAAGGCTGCCGCTGGCGTTCCACAGCAACCCGAGGTTGGGCGGGCTGTCCATTTTGGCGGTGCCGGCCAGGCCGTCGGCACCGAAGCCGCCCTGCAGGCTGTAGGTGCCCACTTCGTTGCCGGCCAGCCGCACCTGGAAGTCCTGCTCAGCGGCCCCTTCCAACTGCCAGGTGCCGGTTATCGTGGCGCCGCCGTCGTCGCGCTGCACCAGAACGTGGCATTCCACCGTGCCCCCCCGGCTCTGTCCCTCCGCCAGGACGCTGCCGCGCCCCAGCCAGTGCCCACTGTCCAGAATCATGGCGTCTCCGGCGCGGCGTCCACCGCCACCGGTTCGGCGATGGCCTGCATGCAGCGTGCATCCTTGTTGCGTGCGTTGTTCACGAATGTCGATACCGGGACCGCCTGCAGAGACTCCGGCAGCAGCGGCCGGGTCAGTTGCAGCAGATCGTCGGCCGGTGCCTCGGGGTCGAGCCAGCGCCGGGCCCCGGCCATGGACAGCATGACCGGTTGACGGTTGTGCACGAATGCGAGCCCTTCGGAGGCGGCCGTGGTCAGAATGGCAAAACTCTCGAGCACCTGCCCGTCGTCGCGGTCGCGCCAGCGGTCCCAGATACCCGCCAGCAGCATGCCGGCGGCGTTCTGCGGCGTGATGTAGTACGGGACCTTGGCACCGCGGCCCTCGCCGCCCTGCGCCACCTTCGCCCACTCGTAGAACCCGGACACCGGCACCACACAGCGCCGCCGCGCAAACGGTTCACGAAAGGCGCGGCTGCTGCGCACGTTCTCGGAACGGGCATTGAACATGGCGTAGCGGGTGGACTGCTCTTTGGACCAGTACGGGGTCAGCCACCAGCGCATGGGCACCAGCTCCGGCGCGCCCTGATCATCCAGACGCAACACCACGATGGTCTCGGTCGGCGCGGCGTTGTGATTGTCCGGACCTGGATGGCGCAGCCGCACCAGTTCCAGCAGCAACCGCGACAGCGGGTCGGACTCGACATTGAAGCGGCCGCACATGATGCTGCTCCGGCTCAGCCGGCGTCCTTCAGCAGGCCTTTGACGTGGTCCATGGCGGCCGCGTCGAGACGCCAGTCCCGGGCCGCCCCGGCATTGTCCACGACCTGCCGGGCGGATGTGGCGCCGGCAATCACGCTCACCACTTCCGGCTGAGACAGAAGCCAGCAGAAGGCCAGTGCCAGCAGCCCGTGGCCCTGCTCACGGGCATAGGCGGCCAGTGCATCCACCCGGGCAAAATTGTCATCGGTCAGGGTCCGTTCGGCGAGCGCCTGCACACGCGCCATCCGGGTGCCTTCCGGCGGCGCATCACCCTGCCGGTATTTGCCCGTCAGCAGGCCGCTGGCCAGGGGGAAATACGGCAGCACCCCGAGACCGAATCGGCGGCACGCCGGCAGCACCTCGTGACGCACGGTCTGCTCCAGCAGACTGTAGTGGTTCTGGGCCGTAACGAACGGGGTGTAACGGCCATGGCGCGCCGTCCAGTCGGCGTCGGCAATCTGCCACCCGGAAAAGTTGGAGTGGCCGAGGTAGCGCACCTTGCCTTCGCGCACCAGATCGTCCAGAACGCTGAGCGTCTCTTCGATGGGGGTGGCGGGATCCGGCGCATGCATCTGGTAGAGGTCGATGTAGTCCGTGCCCAGGCGCTGGAGGCTGGCTTCTACCGCCCGCCGCACGTAGTGCCGGGAGCCGCCCTTGTCCTGCAGGGCGGGGCCGGTGGGCATGGCGAACTTGGTGGCGATCACCGCGTGCTGCCGGCGTCCGCCCAGGGCCTGGCCGAGCAGGGTTTCCGATCGCTTGTCACCGTACACGTCCGCGGTATCGAAGAAGTTGATGCCCTGATCGAGGGCCGCGTCCACCACTTCCCGGGTTGCCGCGGCGTCGATGCGGCCGCCGAAGTTGTTGCAGCCGATACCGACCTCGGAAACGTACAGACCCGATCTACCCAGCCGCCGCTGCTGCACCAATGACTCCTGTTCTATCCCGAAGGACCCGGGTCCGGCCAGGCCGACTACCGCTTCAAGCGGCCCCCCGGCATGGTACCGGTTTGCGTTTCGACCTGCATTGGCGTACCAATCTCCGACCAAACTGGCGACGGCAACCATGACTCTTCCGCCCATCGCGAAGCGCAAACCACACAGCTACACCCGCCACGGGGTGACCATCGAGGACCCCTATGCATGGCTCAGGGATCCCGGCTACCCGGATGTGACGGAACCGGAAATCCTGGACTACCTGAAGGCCGAGAATGACTACTTCGACGCCACCATGGCGCCCTACCAGCCGCTGGTGGACACCCTGTTCGCCGAGCTCAAGGCGCGGGAACCCCAGGAAGACTCCGGCGTACCCTACCGCCGCGGCGGCCACTGGTACCAATGGCGCTTCGAACACGGCGCCCAGTACCGGGTGTGGCTGCGGGCGGAACGGCCGACGCCGCTGCACGAGGACGACGTTGCGCCCGCCGCCGACGATCCGGCCTGGCAGGTGATCCTGGACGAACCGAAGCTGGCGGAAGCGCACAACTACTTCGTGCTCGGCGGCATGGACGTGACGCCGGACGGCCGATACCTGGCGTGGAGCGCCGACGTCAACGGGTCGGAAAGGTTCACCCTGCAGATTACCGATCTCGAGACCGGCACCCTGCTGGACGAGCCGATCCCGGACACCCTGGGCACACCGGTGTGGGCCGAAGACGGCCGCCATCTGCTGTATGTGGAGGTCAACGACCGCTGGCGGCCGTTCCGCGCCCGCCTGCACGCGCTGGGCACCCCGCGCAGCAACGATCCGGTCCTCTACGAGGAGCCCGACGATGCATTTTTCGTCGGCATCGACAAGACCAGCTCCGACGCCTACCTGCTGATTACCGCCGGTGATCACGTGACCAGCGAAGTGCGCATCATCCCCGCTTCGAATCCCCTCACGGCGCCGGTTGTCCTCGCGCCACGGCGGCCCGGACACGAGTATTCGGTGGATCATGGCGAAGGGCGTTTCTACGTTCTGAGCAACCGCACCCACAAGAACTTCGAGCTGGCGCAGACCGCAGAAAGCACCCCGGAAGAAGCAGACTGGGAGACCCGGATCGCTGGCGCCGACGACGTTTACCTCACCTGGTTCAGCCGCTTCGCCGGCCGCCTGGTAATGGGCGAGCGCATCGAGGGTCTGGATCAGGTGCGGATCATCGACGATGGCGGCGACGACTATCTGGTTTCCTTTCCCGAGCCCACCCACACGGTCGGCCTGGGTATGAACGCCGAGTACTCACAGACCACCCTGCGACTCCAGTACGAGTCGCCGGTGACGCCGGCCACGGTGTTCGACTTCCGTTTCGCCGACCGCTCTCTGCAGACCCGCAAGACCCAGCGTATACCGTCCGGCTACGACTCGAGCCAGTACGTCACTGAACGATTGACCGCCATCGTCCGGGACGGGGCCCGGGTGCCGGTCAGTCTGGTGCGCCGGCGGGACCTGGTGCCGGATGCCCATACCCCACTCTATCTGTACGGGTACGGCGCCTACGGGGTAGCGATACCGCCGGGATTCTCCGCCAACCGGCTGTCGCTGCTGGATCGAGGCTTCGTGTTCGCCATCGCCCACATCCGCGGCGGCGACGACCTCGGCTACGCCTGGTACGAAGCCGGCAAGCTCGACAAGCGCACCAACACCTTCCACGACTTCGTCGACGTGGCCTCGTTCCTGATCTCGCGCGGCTACACGGGTCCCGGCCGGGTCGCCATCGCCGGTGGCAGCGCCGGCGGTGAGCTGATGGGTGCCGCGGTCAACCTGGCGCCGGAACTGTGGGGCGCGGTGGTGGCCCACGTGCCCTTCCTGGACGTGTTGAACACCATGCAGGACACCACGCTGCCCCTGACCCCCATCGAGTGGCCGGAGTGGGGCAACCCCATCGAAGACGCGGAAGCGTTTGCCTACATCCGTTCCTATTCGCCCTACGATCAGCTCCGCGAAGGGCACTATCCGCCCATGCTCCTGACCGCCGGCCTCAACGACCCGCGGGTCACCTACTGGGAGCCGGCCAAGTACGTGGCCAGCTTGAGAACACTCAAGAAAGATCGGAACTGGCTGCTGTTGAAAACCAACATGGACGCCGGTCATCGCGGCCAGTCGGGGCGGTTCGAAGCCCTTCAGGAACTGGCCGAGGAGTACGCGTTCATTCTGGCAAGCATGGGGCTGGCGGAAACGGCGCCGTCCGCCGCGGCGTCAACGGAGTGAGGTGGGCCGCCGTCAAGCCGTGTCGGCGTGACGGCCGACCTTCGCCTCGTGGGCTTCGCGCATGCGCCGCTTGATGATGTTCTGCACGACGCTCACGGTGGTCCAGTCGTGAAGCATGCGCCGGTCACAGTTTCCGCACGGGACCTGCTCGCCATCCTGCACCCGCCGCAGCAGCTCGCTGTACTTCAATCTGGTGACATGATCGCAGTGGGAACACTCGAGCCCCACTGCCGGGTCGATGCCGATGTAATTCATGACCGCAGCACTCCCTAGCGCGGAAACACAGGCCGGAAATTTCCAGTCACCCTGTATATTAGTGCGAATCGGCAGAAATGCGAGTGCCGGCTAACCCCTGATCCCGGCCCGGCCGGACAGGGCAGCCGGCGAAAACGAGCCGGAGCACACAAGTGAACATCCGCATGAACGATCTCCGCCGCATCGCCAGCGGCGAGATCACCCTGGCCTTCCGCCGCTGGAAGCGCCCGTCGGTGAAGGCGGGGGGAACTCTGACCACCGCCGTCGGCGTGCTCGCCATCGAGTCCGTGCAAGCGGTCGAGGTGCGGGACATCGACGACCAGCAGGCGCAGCGCGCCGGCTATGCCGACCGGCGCGCGCTACTGGACACCCTCGACCGACACGGGTCCGGCCAGATCCATCGAATTGCGCTGTATCTGGCCGGCGCCGACCCGCGTCTGGCGCTGCGCGCCGAGTTGCCCGATGCGGCCGCCGTCGCCCGGCTGAAGGCACGGCTTGCGCGCATGGATGCCAGCGCCGGGGAACCCTGGACCGCGGCGACCCTGCACCTGATCGCGGCCAACGAGGGCGCCCGCGCCGCGGACCTGGCGGCCCGGGTGGGGCAGGACCGAGACGTCTTCAAACGCAACGTACGCAAGCTGAAAAACCTGGGGCTGACCGAGAGCCTGGAAACCGGCTACCGGCTGTCACCGCGCGGCACCGCCCTGTTGCCCGGTCTGGACCTGACCTGAATCAGCCGGGTGCTTGCGCCCGCGGGCGACTCCGCCCGAGGTCAGTCCGGCAGCTCCGCCCGCAGATCATCACGAAACGCCGGCGCGGCAATGGCGATGAGCGCTTCCGCGCGCTCCCTCAGCGAGGCGTCACGCAGACGCGCCACCCCGAACTCGGTAACGACCAGGTCCACGTCGGTGCGCAGGGCGGTCGCGATCTCCACCCGGGGGACGATTCGCGACACGCTGCCGCCGCGGGCGGTGGACGTCATGGCCACGATAGAGCGGCCGCCGGTGGAGCCGCGGGCGCCGCGCATGAAGTCCACGGACCCGCCGGTGCCGGATATCTGCCGTCCGCCCACCATTTCCGCGTTGACCTGGCCCATCAGGTCCACCTGAACCGCGGAATTCAGGGATACGAAATTGTCGAGACGGCCGATGACGGCAGCCTCGTGGGTGTGATCGGCGCCATGGAACCGGACCCGGTCGTCGTCCGCCAGCCACTCGAGCAGCGCTGCCGAACCGAGCGCCATGCCGGTCACGTGCAGGCCCTTGTCGATAGGCTTGTGCGCGCCGGTCACGTTGCCGGCGCGGATCAGCCGCATGCCGCCGTCATCGATGATGCCACCGTGCAACCCCAGGTCGTTCTTGTCCGTCAACCGCTCCAGCACTGCGGCTGGAATGCCGCCGATGCCGGTCTGCAGACAATCCCCATCGCGGATCTCGGCAGCCACCAGCGAGCCGATGGCGTCCACGGTTTCGTCCCGCGGCGGCGCCTTGAGTTCGAACGGCTGGCGCCGTGTCGGCAGCAGCAGGTCGATGCGCGATTCGTCGACGAGCGGACAGCCCGCCGGCGCCACGAAGGCCTCGTTGAGTTCCGCCAGCACCACCCGGGCAGAGCTCAAGGCGGCGGCCACGAAATCTACGTTGGGACCAAGGCGAAGCCGCCCGTCGGCGCCGCGCGCTACCTGCAGCAGCGCCACGTCGATGTCATGGGACAGGTAGTCGAACACCCGGCGCATGTGCATGGGCCGGAAGTGCAGGCGGTTCGGATCCGCGTTGGCCAGCTCCGGCGTCATGAAGAAGGTGGTGTGCTCGTGCCCGGGACCGTAACTCGTGAAGTCCTGACGATTGAAGCCGGCCAGCGGGAACTGCACGAAGTGCAGCGGCGGCAGGTTCTCCTGGCGCAGACGCTCGAGCAACCCGGTCGGCTCGTTGACGCTGCCGGAAACGAAGACCCGTTGCCCTGGTTCGAACCAGCGGCCCAGCGATTCAGTCATGACTCCTCACTACTGACGTTACAGGAACGGTGCATTGTAGAGCCCTCGCCGCACCGTGACTTGCTTCCGGACGCCAGCTTGCAACAATGGACGGCCCGGCGTCCGGCCGGCACCAGCGGAAGCGCCATGTCCGAGGCCAGCACCAGTACCGACGATCCGCTCGCCGCTTTCACGCCCGGGCTGCAGGCCTGGTTCCGGGACACCTTCGGCGCGCCCACCGAGGTGCAGCGTCTGGCCTGGCCGGTCATCGCCGCCGGCGAACACGTTCTGGCCACCGCGCCCACCGGCAGCGGCAAGACCCTCACCGCCTTCTTCTGGGCCCTCGACCGGTTCGCCGCCGGTGACTGGGAAACCGGGTCCACCCGGGTGCTCTACGTTTCGCCGCTCAAGGCCCTCAACAACGACATCCAGCGCAATCTGCTGGCCCCGCTGGAGGCGCTGCGGAAACGCGGCGCGCTCCCCGAACTGCGGGTCCAGACCCGCTCCGGCGACACCCCGCAGAGCGAACGTCAACGCATGCTGCGGCGCCCGCCGGAGATCCTGGTGACCACGCCGGAAAGCCTGTTGCTGCTGCTCACCAGCACCCGCGGACGCCATGCCCTGGCCAGTGTCGAGACCGTCATCGCCGACGAGGTACACGCGCTCATGGACAATCGCCGCGGCATCCTGCTGCTGGCGGCCCTGGAACGGCTCGCCCACCTGACGGGGGAGTTTCAACGCATCGCCCTGAGCGCGACGGTGCGCCCGCTGCCCGCCATCGCGGCTCACTTCGGCGGCCAGAGCGCTCCTGGCGCGCCGCGGCCGGTGCGTATCCTCGACGCCGGCGGGCGCAAACAGATCGAGTTCGGCGTGCGCCTGCCGGAAGCTGCCCGGCGCGCCGCGGACAAAGGCGGCGCCGATTACTGGCGGCCGCTCGGCGCGGCCTTCCGCGACATCATCGCCCGCAACCGGGCAACCCTGTTCTTCGTCAACAGCCGCCGCCTGGCGGAACGTCTGACCGCAGCCATCAACGACGAACAGGATCTGCCGCTGGCCTATGCGCACCACGGCTCCCTGTCCCGGGAGATCCGGGTCGAGGTGGAGCGGCGGTTGAAGTCCGGCGAGCTCAAGGCCATCGTCGCCACCAGTTCGCTGGAGATGGGCATCGACATCGGCGCCCTGGACGAGGTAGTGCTGATCCAGGCGCCGCCGAGCATCGCCGCCGCCCTGCAGCGCATCGGCAGGGCCGGGCATCAGGTCGGCGAGGTGAGCCGTGGCAGCCTGTACCCGACCTTCGCCCAGGACTTCGTCGACGCGGCCGCCCTGGCTGGCGCGGTCGCGACTCGCGACATCGAGCCGCTGCGCCCACTGACCGGGGCGCTGGACGTGTTATGCCAGCTACTGGTGGCCTTCACCGCCAGCGAGACCTGGCCAGTGGACGATCTGTATGCCCTGATCACCCGCTGTGGATCGTATCGCGAGCTGCCGCGCCAGCGTTTCGATCTGGTTGTGGAGATGCTGGCGGGCCGTTATGCCGGCGCCCGGCTGCGCGAACTCAACCCCAGGGTCAGCTACGACCGGATCCGGGGAACGCTGCGCGCCCAGCGCGGCGCGGTGCTGGCCCTGTACAGCTCCGGCGGGGTCATTCCCGACCGCGGTTACTTCAAGATCCGCCACGAGGACTCCGGGGCGGTCATCGGCGAGCTGGACGAGGAGTTCGTGTGGGAGGCGCGAATCGGCCAGGTGTTCTCCCTCGGCACTCAGAACTGGCGCATCCACCGCATCACCCACGACGACGTCACCGTTCGCCCCAGCACCAGCCGCGGCTCGGCGCCGCCATTCTGGCGCGCCGAGTCCCAGGGCCGCAGTTTCCACTACTCGGCCCGCATCTCGGCCTTCCTGGAGCGCGCCGATGCCGCGCTCGAAGGCAACGGCCAGCGCGCGCTCATGGACGAGCTCGGCCAACTCGGATTCGACCCGGCGGCGGCCGAAGAACTGGCGGATTACCTGGCCCGTCAGCGCAACGCCAGCGGCACGCCCCTACCCCATCACCAGCACCTGCTGGTGGAGCGGGTGTTGAGCGGACCCGGCGGCTACCGCAGCGAGGACGGTCTGCAGCAGCTCGTTTTTCACACGTTCTGGGGCGGGCGGGTGAACCGGCCGTGGGCGCTCGCGCTGGGTAGCGCGCTGCGCGAGCGCGGCACCGACGTCGATCTGCACGTCGACGACAACGCGGTGGCTCTGCAGACCCGGGAGACCCTGGAACCGGCGGACCTGCTGCGCCTGGTCGGCAGCAGCAACCTGCTGGCCCTGCTGCGCCGCTCACTGGAATCGTCAGGATTTTTCGGCGCGCGCTTCCGGGAGGCTGCGGGCCGCGCCCTGCTACTGCCGCGGCAGCGTTTCAATGCCCGGCTGCCGCTGTGGGTGAGTCGCCGTCAGGCCAAGAAGCTGCTGGCTCAAGTCGCTGACTTCGAAGATTTTCCGGTGCTGCTGGAAGCCTGGCGCACCTGCCTCGAGGACGAATTCGAGCTGACCACCCTGACCCGGCTGCTGGATGATCTGGCCGATGGCCGGATCGCCATGTCATCGTGCACCAGCGCCGCACCCAGCCCGTTTGCATCCCACCTGACCTTCGATCAGATCCAGCCCTACATGTATGCCACGGACCGCCCGGAGAACCGCGGCGTCAGCGCTCTGGACGACGATCTGATCGCCAGCGCCGTCAACGATGCGGCGCTGCGGCCGCGGCTGACCCGGGAAACCGTCGAGGTGTTCGAAGCCAAGCGCCAGCGCCGAGCCGACGGCTACGCGCCCGAGGAGAGCGCCGATTGGGTGGAATGGGTCAAGGAACGGGTGCTGCTGCCCGGCGCTGAAGCGCCCCCAGACCTCGAGGCCACCGACGTGGTGACGCTGACAGCGCCGGACGGGCGGAACTGGCGCGTTCACCGCGAGACGCTGGCGGCGCTGGATCGTAACGGCCTGCTGACTGGCACCCCGGTACCGGTGGCGATCCCGGCAGTGGCGGACCCACGCGATGGGGCGCAACTCTGTCGCGAGATCCTGGCCTTCCACGGCCCCTTGCGGGCCGATCAGATTGCCGCTCTGCTGCCGCACCTGCCGGACGGCCTGCTGGACGAACTGGAACTGATCCACGGCGCGCTGCTCGCCGAAGACGACCGCGACTACTATTGCGACGCCGACAACCTGGAAGCGTTGCTGCGCCTGCAGCGGGCCCTCGCCAGGCCGGCCATGTCGGTGCTGCCGGGAAACCGCCTGCCCGCCTATGCCGCGGCATGGCAGGGTGTGCGTCCTTTGGATCCGGTTCCCGCGCCCGCAGCCACCGATCTGGAAGGGGTCCTGGAACCGCTGCGCGGTTACGACGCGCCCGTTCAGGTCTGGCTGCAGGACCTGGCCGCGGCGCGGCTGCCCGAAGTACCGGATCAGGCTCTGGACCAGGCCTTCTCCGAACTGGGCCTGACCTGGGTGGGCAGCGCCAATGGCCGGATCCGCGTGGGTTATCCGGAGGATCTGGCCCTGCTGGCCCAACCCGGCGGCGATCCTGCCGATTCGCCCCGCGAGCCGCCGCCGGAAGGCGCCTCGGCCTGGTTCGGCGACCCCGCGGCCCGCTACGGTTTTGCTCAGCTCGCGGATGCCCAGCCGCAGCCGTTGGCCGCGTTCAACGACCTGTGGTGGGCCGCCGTGTGGCGTGGTGAACTCAGCGCCGACACGCTGCTGCCGCTGCGCCAGGGCCTGGCCCGGGAGTTCAGACTGGGTGTGGATGCCGCCGCCCGGCCGGCTCAGCGCGGGCGCGCCCGGGCGCCGCGTTATCGCCGCGGCTGGGCCGCCGGTTGGGCCGCCGGCTGGGCCGCCGGCTGGGCCGGAACCTGGTACCTGACTGGCGATGGCAGCGGGCCGGCAGATGCCCTGGACGATCTGGAGGACGCCAAAGACTCGGCCCGCCTGCTGCTCGACCGCTACGGGCTGGTGTGCCGGGAACTGGCCAACCGGGAAGGCGGCCCGTTGCGCTGGGCCCGCGTGTTCCGGGCCCTGAGGATCATGGAACTGGGCGGGGAGGTGGTGGCCGGGTTGTTCTTCGACGGTCTGTCCGGCCCCCAGTTCGTGCCGCCCGCGGCCCTGCCGCTGCTCGAGCGGACCCGGGACCGGGGACCGAGCTTCTGGTGTAACGCCGTGGACCCGCTGTCTCCCTGCGGTCTGGGCCTGGCCTGGCCGGAACTGCCTCAGCGCCGGCCGCAGAATTACCTGGCGTTCCAGGACGGCGCCCTGGCCCTGGTGGTGGAGAACCTGGGCAAGCGGCTTACCTTTTACCTCGCCCCGGAAGACCCGGGCTGCGCCGGCGCCACCGCGGTTCTGGCCCACCTGCTGGCCCGCCACCGGCGCCTGACGGTGGAGTCGGTCAACGGTCAGCCCCTGGCAGGCAGCCCCTATCGCCACGTCATCGCCACCGTCGGCCGGGTGGTCAACGACCATCGTGCCGGCTATCTGGAAAGTAACCAGCCGGCTTGAAGGCATGGCGCCCGCCGGGTTCCGGTCAAGCAGCCAATCCGGACTACAATGGAGTCATGAATCTCACAGGTGTCATCCACGATCCGGCCCTGCGCGAGCGTATGTCGCTGCTGGCCGCGGCGGCGGGCTGGCGCTGCTGGCTGTGCGCCGATGGCGACGAGCTGGCGCGCATCATCGACGCGCTGAGCCCGGTCCCGGACCTTCTGCTCTGGGACGACGTCGCCGACGTCGACCGTAACAACGGGCATCCCGCAACTCAGGTACTGCTCACCGAGGTCCCGGTGGAGCTGCCTGACGACGCCGGGTTCTCCTGGGTCGACCCCGACCAGGACGACGACGCGGTGCTGCATGCTTTGAAGACCTGCGTGAACGCCCGGCGCTTCCGCGAGCGCTTCGCCGAAATGGAACGGACCGAACCCATCACCAGCCTGCCCCGCCACGAGGAGCTGTTCCGCTCCCTGCGGCGCTGCAAGGGGCGCCCCATGGGGCTGCTGGTGGTGCAGATCGATCACGCCCGGCACCTGTACGACAGCCTCGACCCGGTGAGCAAGACCGACCTGCTGGCGGCCATGGGCAGTCATCTGCGGGCCGCCGTCCCCACCAGCGGCGAACTGGGATTCTTCGACGCGGCCTGCTTCGTGATCGCCCTGCCGGAACAGGCCCAGGATCAGATTGCCGCCGCTGCCGAAGCGGTGGTCACCCGGGTCCGCGCACCGTTCCGGTTTCGCGGCGGAGAACTGCACCTCACGGTCAGCGTGGGGCACGCCTACGATGCCGTTTACGGAGACTCGGAACGGCTCTGGACCCAGGCCTGGCAGGCCATGCGCCGGGCTCTGGAAAGCGGTGGCAACCGCGCCGCTGGCTCACTGCCGCCGGGTTTCGGCCAGCGCCTGCCTACGGCCCTGGAACGGGACGAATTTTCACTGGTCCTGCAGCCTCAGGTCAGCGCCGATGGCAGGAACCTGTCCGGCGCCGAGTCGCTGCTGCGCTGGCAGGGTATGGAAGTGGGTGAACTGGCGCCCAACCGGTTCATCCCGCTGGCCGAGCAGCACGGCCACATGTCACGCATCGGCGACTGGGTGCTGGACCGCGCCTGCCGCGAGGCCTCCACCTGGTTCGAACACCTGGTGGAGCCGCTGGTGCTCGGCATCAACGTTTCACCCCAGCAGTTCCACAAAGCGGCCATCGTCGAGCGCATCAACCGCTATCGGGCCGAAAGCTGGTTCGACCCGGCCATGCTGGAGCTGGAACTTCCTCAGGAAGCCATGTTGACCCTGGTGGACGACTACCGGCCGCAACTCTACCGCCTGCGCGACTGGGGTGTGCGTTTCGCCCTGGACAATCTGGGCAGCTCGCTCATCGATGCGGCCAAACTGCTGCGTTGCCCGGCTGACACCCTGAAGATCGACCGCTCGCTGGTCAGCCGGATGGAGGACGACCGTGAAGCCCGGGAACTGGTCGCGCGCATCTGCCAGCTCGGCCAGCGTTTCGAACTGCGGGTGGTGGCGGTCGGTGTCGAGCGCCCCGGCCAGCTCACGCTGCTGGAGCGTTTCGGCTGTACCGACGTGCAGGGTTATCTGCTGTCGCCGCCAGTGGCCCCGGAACGGTTCCGCGCCATGCTCGGCGAGGACCTAGACGAGTCCGGCGTGGACGGCGGGGTGCCGGTTCGAGACCTCAGCGGCTGATGCTGCTCTTTACCCACGCGGCCTGTTTCGATCATCAGATGCAACCCGGCCACCCGGAGTCGCCGGAGCGGCTCGGGGCAGTTCTGGAGTTCCTCAAGGGCAGCCCGCTGCTCGAGGCCATCGAGGTGCGTCAGGCCACCACCGTGGCGCCGGAACACCTGGCCCTGGTCCATGACGCGGCGTATCTGGCGGCGCTGGCGGCCGCAACCCCGGCCGAGGGCCTGATCGCCATCGACCCCGACACTCAGATGTGCCCGCGCACCCTGGCGGCGGCCCGGGTCGCCGCCGGCGCCATGACCGATGCGGTCAGTGCCGTGATCGGCGGCCAGTCGCAGCGCGCCTTCTGCGCCGTCCGGCCGCCCGGGCATCACGCCGAACGGGACCGCGCCATGGGTTTCTGCTTCTACAACCACGTCGCCGTGGGCGCCGCGATGGCCCTCGAACACCCCGCCATCGAGCGGGTCGCCATCCTCGACTTCGACGTGCACCACGGCAACGGCACCGTGGAGATCTTCCGGGACCGGCCCGAGGTGCTGGTGTGCTCCAGCTTTCAGTACCCGCTGTATCCCAACCGGTTTCACGACCTGGATCGGCCCAACATCGTCAACACGCCGCTGGCTGCCGGCACCGGCAGCAACGCCTTCCGCGCCGCCATCGAGCGTGACTGGCTGCCGGCGCTGGAAACACACGACCCGCAACTGATTCTGCTGTCCGCCGGATTCGACGCCCACCGGGACGATCCGCTGGCGCAACTGGAACTGGTGGAAGACGATTTCCACTGGGTCACCCGGCTGGCGGTGGAAAGTGCCGAACGCAGTTGCGGCGGCCGGGTCGTCTCGACCCTGGAGGGCGGCTACGACCTGCCGGCCCTGGCGCGTTCCGCCGCTGCCCATCTCAACGCCCTGCTCTGATCCCGCACTGATCTTCCCTGGTTGACCCGGCGCACGGGTTAAATTAAAAAACCGTCATTCCGGTTTTTTTGGAGGTTCCGACCCGGTCCCGAACACCTGCTCCGAGAGGGAGAGAGTACCCGGCGCAGGCATTTTGTCGTCTGAGAGAGGGGTGGCCAGCCACCCTGGGGAGATCTCGAATGCGCAAGCACCAATCGTCCGCGCCCGCCGGAAGCCGGCCGGCGTTCACCGTCCTGTCACACCTGGCGTTGCCGCTGCTCGCCGCCCTGGGTCTGCCGGGCGCCGTATCCGCCATGGAGCGGGACGCCACCGGCGTCATCGAAGAAGTCATCGTTACCTCACAGCGCCGCTCGGAATCGATCCAGGACGTGCCGGTCTCGGTGACCGCCTACAATCCGGAGGACATCGAGCGCATCTCGCCCCGGACCCTGCGCGATTTCGACGCCATGGCGCCCAACGTACGCATCGGCATGGTCACCGCCGCACCGGGCCAGGGCGCCATCTTCATTCGCGGACTCGGCTACGCCGATGCCGAGAACAACCAGCCGCCCGCGGTCGGCGTGATCATCGACGGCATCTACCAGGGCACCAACACCGGGCAGCTCATCGATGCCTTCGACATCGAGCAGATCGAGATCAACCGCGGTCCGCAAGGGGTGCTGTACGGCCGCAACACCACTGGCGGCACCATCGTGGTGAAGCGGGCGCGGCCGGAGTTCAACGAATTCGGCTTCGACGTTTCCGGCCAGGTCGGAACCGACGACGAGTTCATCGGCAAGGCCAAGGTCAACATCCCGCTGATCGAAGACACCCTGGCCATGAAACTGGGCGGCATTCACAAGGAGCGCGACGGTTTCTTCGAGAACATCACCCGGGACACCGACGCCGGCGCCGAGGATTACGACGCCGTGACCTTCGCCCTGCGCTACCAGCCGAGCGACCGGTTCGATGCGCTGTTCACCTACGACTGGATCGACCAGGGCGGCGACATTCCGCCCCAGGATCCGCGCTGGAACGGCAACGACCCGTACATCAACGAGGCGGACTACGACGAGTTCCAGGAACTGGACGTCGACATGTACGGCCTGACCCTGAACATTCAGGTCGGCAACGCGGTGCTCGAGAGCATTACCGGCTACATCGACTCCACCGACGTCACCGGTCAGGACTTCGACGGCTCGACCCTGGAGAGCCTGGCCACGCCGCTGGCCCAGCTGCACACCCTGCGTGATCGCAACTACGAACAGTTCTCTCAGGAACTGAAACTGGTGGGTGACATCAACGACAACTGGTCGTACCTCGTCGGCGGGTTCTACTGGGATGCCGACTTCGGCTTCAAGCAGGGCACCAATCAGGTGATCGCCCTGCCTTCGGCCGGACTCGGCGCGCCGGTCGGGACACCCTGCGCGCTGTTCGGATTGCCGAGCCCTGCGCTGGATCCGACCATGTGCCAGATTCCGCCGGCCTTCACCGCCCAGCGCACTGCGGAAACCGTCGAATCGGTGGCCGTGTTCGGCTCGCTCGACTGGCGGATCACGGATCGGCTGTCGGTCAGCGCCGGGGTTCGCTGGCTGGACGAAGAAAAGACCTTCCGTACAGCCTTCTATCAGGGCGTGCCGCCGGACCACGGCCCAACCAACAAGTTCGGCCTGTCGATCCTGCCTCCGAGCGAGCAGACCGGCGCGCCGATGGTTGGCCCGGTTTCGGAGTCGAAGTCCTGGGACGACACCCTGTACCGGTTCACCGTCAACTGGCAGGTCACCGATGACAACCTGCTGTACGCGTCTTACGCCGACGGCTTCAAGTCCGGCGGCGTTCACAACCGCGGGGTCGACCCGGAATTCCTGGCGTTCTCGCCGGAGACCGTCGAGAGCATCGAGATCGGCAGCAAGAACACCCTGATGGACGGGCGCCTGACCCTGAATTTCGCCGCCTTCGTGACCGACCGCAAGGCGGTGCAGGCGGCCTCGGTGCTGACGCTCCCCAACAACGCGCCGCCCGGCACCAACACCATCGTCAACAACATTCCCAAGCAGGAACTCTGGGGTCTGGAGTTCGAAGGCTACGCGATGCTGACCGATGCGCTGTCGCTGCGCCTGGCGGCCGGCTACATCGATGCCGAAACCCAGCCGTTCTCTCTGGATTCGCGCCGCACCGCCTTCAACCCCGACGGCAGCGGCTGCAATCCGTTCACCAATCCCGGCCTGTTCCCGAACGCGCCGGATACCCAGCCCAACAGTTGCCCGCCGATCTCGTTCGAGGGCGGCGACGTGTTGTTCGTGCCGGACTGGAACTACTCGGCTACGCTGGCCTACGACCGGCTGATCCAGACCGGGGCCCTGCACGCATCGGTGACCTGGCGCGCTCAGGACGACTTCAACATCGCCGGCTCACCGCCCAACAGTTTCCTCGTGGAGGACAGCTACGGACTGCTGGACGCCCGCGCCAGCTACCAGTGGAACCTGCAGAGCGGCGACATGCTGCGGGTCTCGGTATACGGCAAGAATCTGCTCGATGAGGAGTACCGCGAACAGATCCTGCTGCTGGGGGTCGACGGCGGCTTCCAGGGCTGGGGGCCGCCGCGGCAGGTCGCTCTGGAGCTGGTCTACTCGCACTGACCCGGCGAGCCGGGTCGGTCTGCACCGGGTTGCCGGACCTTTGATGGTCCGCAGCCCGGCCGGCGCCCGCCGGCTCCTGTAACATCCGGTCATGCGCGCGCCCCTGCCGCCACGACTGGCCCTGATCCTGATGCTGTCACTGAGCGTAGCCGCCCACGCCGCCGCACCTTTTGCCGTCGGCTCGCGCACGGTGTTCGTACACGACCCGTCCCGGCCCTTCGACCAGGTGGCTGGCATCGACACCGGCATCCGCACCCTGATCACCGAAATCTGGTATCCGGTGGCGCCCAAGGCACTGCCGCCGGACGCCCGGCGCGCCACCTACGCCGACTACGTGCTCGGTGACGAGACGCTGCACCGGCGGATGATGACCGCCACCACGTTTTTTCATCTGACTCAGGACACGGTGCGGCCCGGGGTCACGGGCGAGCAGATCGACGCCGCTATCGCGGCGCTGTACCGGCGCCAGCGGGGCAGCTATCTCGACGCACCCATGGCGCCGGGACCGTGCCCGGTGGTGCTGGTCAGCCATGGCGACGCCGGCAGCCGCTACAACATGGAGTCCGCCTGCGAGGCACTGGCCGCCAGCGGTTACGTAGTCATCGCACCGGAACATACCGGCAACAGCCCTTTCACCCAGGTGGGCCGGGACCCGCTGCTGGCACAGCGGGATGCCTCGCCCCGCTATCATGAGCATGCCGGACTGGTGGCGCGGATCACCGACGCCCACGGCACCTACGGTGACCCTGCGCTGCATGGGCAGAGCTACTCGCCGCTGGGCAACCGCGGCGACCCGGCACAAGCGCTGCGTCAGCTCGATGCCGCCTTGCTGGAACGGGTGAACGACCTGCGTGCGGTACTGGCCTGGATCGACGCCAACCAGAACGCCGGCGACTGGCAGGGCCAGTTCGATGCCGCGCAGGTCGGCCTCATGGGCCGTTCTTTCGGCGCCGCCACGGTTCTCGCCGCACTCGGGCTGGAACCGCGGTTCGCCGCCGGTTTCGCCGTCGTTGCGCCGGCCTGGCCGGATCCACGGCCGGGGTTACCCGAGGCGCAGCTCATCGATCACGGCGAGTCGGTGCTGCTGAGCCGCCGTGGGGGATTTCCGCTCCTGGAACTGAGCAAGCCCACCCTGCTGCTGAACGCGGCGGAGGACGCGCTCATCATCGGACTGGCCGCGGCCCGGGCGCATCCCGCCGGCACCGCGCCGCCAACCGCCGAACAGCCCCATCCGACCCTTCATGCCGCGTTCCGCGACAGCACACAGCCCGCAGTCTGGGCCTTGCTGGCGAACGCCAACCACGACTCGCCGGCAACGTCCGCGCACTACTGGTGGCCGGAACTGAAACCGGACCGGTATCCGCGCGTCTTCGAACCCGACACGAGCTACGAACTGATGGACCCGATCGCGGTACACGCCATCCAGCAGCGGCTGGCGGTGGATTTCTTTGCGGCGTTTCTGGCGCAGGATCCGGCCGCCGCCGCGCGCCTGGCGCACACCGACCGGGCGCCGCCAGGCCTGACCCTGGAAGCCCGGAACTTCTAACGCCGGCCCGTCGGCATCAGAGCCCGAGCACGGCTTTGGCGATGATGTTCTTCTGCACTTCCTGCGAGCCGCCGAAGATCGACGCGGCCCGGGCGTTCAGATAGCGCCCGGTCACCGTCTCCGCGTAGTCCGGGCCCACCCAGTCGGCGACGCTGCCCGCCAGCGAGATCAGGTTGGCGTGCGGCAGGGCGTAGTAGCCGATCGCCTCCAGCTTCAAGGTGGTGATGGCCTGCTCGATGGCCACCGAGGTGTTCTTGGCCAGGGACGAACCGGCGCCCGGTGACTCACCCCGGGACAGGCGCGCCAGATTGGCCAGTTCGGCGAAGCGGAACGCCTCCAGGCGCACCTCCAGAGCGGCCAGGCGGCTGCGAAAACCCGGCTCCTGCAACAGGCTGCCGCCACCGCCGCCGGCCTGCCCGGCGATGCTCTTGAGTTCCTCCAGATCAACCTCGAGACGGGGCGCGGCGCCGCCGCCGCCCCGCTCGAACTCGAGCAGGTACTTGGCCACGGTCCAGCCCTCGTTCTCCGGGCCCACCCGGTTGGCCTGGGGTACCCGGACGTCGTCGAAGAACACCTGGTTGACCTCATGGTCGCCGGCCAGCGTGATGATGGGCTCGACACTGATGCCGGGGGTATCCATGGGAATGAGCAGGAAGGTGATGCCCGCCTGTGGCCGGCCGCTGTCGTCGGTGCGCACCAGGCAGAAGATGTGGTCGGCGAAGTGGGCGTGGGTGGTCCAGATCTTGGTGCCATTGACCACGTAGTCGTCACCGTCGGCAATCGCCCGGGTCTTGAGGCTCGACAGATCCGATCCGGATCCCGGCTCCGAGTATCCCTGACACCAGTAGTGTTCGCCGGACAGGATGCGCGGCAGGTAGTACTGCTGCTGCTCCGGTGTTCCGTAGCGGAACAGCACCGGCGCCAGCATGCGCAGTCCGAGCGGAATCAGTCCCGGCGCACCGGCGCGGGCCGACTCCTCGCCGAATACGTATTTCTGGGTCATGCTCCAGCCGGGGCCGCCGAATTGCTCCGGCCAGGCCGGCGCGGCCCAGCCTTTCTCCGCCAGAATGGCCTGCCAGCGCATGGCCAGATCCTTGTCGGCGAACACCGTGGTGACCCGGGAAGCCGCGGCGCGCATGTCGTCGCTCAGCTCCGTCTCGAAGAAGTCCCTGACTTCCCGGCGGAACGCTTCGTCTTCGGCGCTGAATGTCAGATCCATGGCTGCTCCCCTATCCGGTGCCGGCCCGGTCCCGGCCCGGTGCCGGCCCGATGCCATCCCCAGCCTACGTTGACCGGCTACTGTCGAACAGCCCCTCGGCCTGTACGTCCCGCAGTGAATCCTGGAACACGCTGATGAGGGTATCGATTTCGGCCTCACCGTGAGCCGCGGACAGAAAGGCCCGCTGGGTGCCCGGGACCAGCACGCCGCGATTCAGGGCGTGCAGATAGAAGGCCTTTTCCGCCGCGCCGTGATCGGCCTCGACGTCGCGCATGCTGTCGATCGGCCGGCGCTGGAAGAACAGATGGAACATGCTGCCGACCTGTTTCATCTGCGCTGGAATCTGCTGCGCCTGGCAGAACCCGTTGACCGACTCGGCCAGACGCGACCCCGCCGCATCGAGACGCCGGTAGATGTCGGGATTGTCCCGCAGATGGGTGACGGCGGCGGCGCCGGCTTCCATGGTCAGGGGGTTGCCGGAAAAAGTCCCGCCGCTGAAGATCCCGCGCTCGGCGCCGAGCCCGGTGAACACGTTCATGACGTCGGCGCGGCCGGCAATGGCGCCGACCGGCAGTCCGCCGCCCAGCACCTTGCCGTAGGTCGCCAGGTCCGGGGTCACCCCGAACCGCGCCTGGGCGCCGCCATAGGCCAGGCGGAAGCCGGTAATCACCTCGTCGATGGCGAACAGCACCCCGCACTCGCGGCACACGGCCGCCAGTTCCTGCAGGAACTCGCCCGCCGCCGGCTGCGGATTCGAGCTCTGAACCCCTTCCACCATCACCAGCGCCAGTTCCGAAGCCTGGGCGCGAATCAGGTCGAATGCGGCCGGATGCCGGTACGGCAACAGGGTCACCAGGTCGGCCAGGGCGCGGGGAATGCCATGACCCATGGGCAGTTTGCCCGGCCGCTCCGGCGGGCTCGCCGGGTCCGTTACCCACATGCCGTAGTCGTGAGCGCCGTGGTAGCAGCCGTCGAACAGGGCAATACGTTCACGGCCGCTGAAGCCGCGGGCTGCCCGAATTGCATACATGGTGGCCTCGGAGCCGGTGTTGCAGAACACCACCCGCTCGGCGCACGGGCTGGCCTCGTGAAGCAGCGACGCCAGCTTCATCTGCACCGTGGTGTGGATGCCGAACATCCAGCCCAGTTCCGTGCGCGCCTTGATGGCGGCCTCGATCTCCGGATGGCGGTGGCCGAGCATGTGCAGGCCGAAGCCTACCGAGGTATCCAGGTAGCGGTTGCCGTCGGCGTCGAATACGTAGGCGCCGTCACCGCGCTCGATGAAAATCGGGTGCGGCATTTCCAGGTTGGCGGCCAGCCCCGAGTTGAGAATCTCCGCCCGCTCGCCGGCAATGGCCTGGGAGCGCCGGGTCCGCCGTTCCAGTTCGGCGCGGGCTTCGGCGATGCGCATCTAGCGCCCCGCCAGGCGTTCCACCACCGGCGCAAAAGCCTCCATGGCGCTGTCTCCGACCGTGACGTAGGAGATCCCGAACGCCTCGCGGCGCCGTTCCAGTTCGGCACAGATGGTGTCTACCGATCCGAACAGCGCGTGCGGATGGCTGCGCATCTCGTCCTCGCTGTAGCCGAACGCGTCCGCCATCCCTTTCAGCGCCGGGGTGGGATCGTCCATGACGAAGGTGAAGTAAGCGCCGATCTCGATTTCCAGGTCGTCGAAGCGGGCTCCGGCGCCCTCGCGCACCCACTCCAGCTTGCGTGCGGTTTCTTCCGCTGACGACGAGCGTACGCCGTCGGGCCCGATCACGCCGGAGCGGTTGTTGAAGTTGAGGCTCACGATATCGGCCTCGCGCCCCGCCAGGCGCAGTATCTTCGGGCTGCCGCCACCGATCATGAGTGGCGGCCCGGATACCGGCTTGGGCAGACCTTCGAAGTCACGCCAGGCCAGCGTGCCGTTGTTGACGTTGGCCATGCCGTCGGCGCGGAACGCCTTCAGGCCCTCGATCACGTCCGCCAGCCGGTCGATACGGGTCCCCGGCGAATCGAAGGGGATGCCGGTGGCTGCGTACTCTTCCGCCAGCCAGCCGGCGCCGAGGCCCAGTTCCAGGCGGCCGCCGGACAGGCGGTCGATGGTCATGGCCGATTTGATCAGCACCAGCGGGTCGTGATAGTCGATGCAGAACACCCGGCAGCCCACCTTGATGCTTTCGGTGACGGCGGCGGCGTGGGCCATGGCCGGAATCGCCGCCAGGTTCTGAACCGGATGAGCGGTCTTCTCCAGCGCCGGCCCCGGGCCCAGCAGGTGATCGGCCAGGTGCAGGGTCGAGTAGCCCAGCGCCTCGGCGCGGCGCGCGCGCTCCGTCCACTCGGCGCCGCTGTCGGCATTGAACGATTGCACCGCAAAACGGAACGGTCGAGCCATGTCACCTCCCCCGGAATTCCCCAAAGCAACACCGACAGAGCGGCGTCGCACGCGAGGGCAGCGCGAGTCGAGCGCGCCGGCCCGTAGTGTTGCGGCGAGGATAGGTAGGCTAAAATAGTCAGTCAAGACTGTTTTTTACTCACGCCCCGCGGCGTTCGGAAGGGAGACCGTCATGAGCCCCGTGAACCGACAATTCCTGCTGGCTGCCCGGCCCCAGGGCATGGTCAAGGAAAGCGACTTCGAGTATCGGGAAGTCGAGGTCCCGACGCCGGCCAACGGCGAGCTGCTGTTGCGCACCCGCTACATCTCCCTGGATCCGTCCATGCGCGGCCAGATGGAAAACCGCGCCGACTACGTGGCGCCGCTCGGCATCGGCGACGTGATGCGGGCCGGCGCGGTGGCCGAGGTGGTCGAATCCCGCCATCCGGACTTTTCCGTTGGAACGCTTGTCACCGGCAGCCTGGGCATGCAGGACTACGCCGTGGTGAACGGCGAGCAGGCCCCGCTGCGCCGGTTCGATGCCGACATCGAACCGGCGCAGGCGCTCGGCGTGCTCGGCAACACCGGCATGACCGCCTACTTCGGCCTGCTGGATCTCGGCCGTCCACAGTTCGGTGACGTAGTGGTGGTGAGCGGCGCCGCCGGCGCCACGGGCAGCGTAGCGGGTCAGATCGCGAAAATTCACGGTTGCACGGTGATCGGCATTGCCGGCACCGCCGACAAGTGCCGCTGGCTCACCGAAGAGCTGGGCTTCGACGCCGCCATCGACTACCGTAACGACGACATCGGCGCGGCGCTGGACCGGCACTGCCCCAACGGCATCGACGTCTACTTCGACAACGTCGGCGGTGAAATCCTGGATCTGTGCCTGGCGCGGGTCGCCACCAACGCCAGAGTGGTGATCTGCGGTGGGATCTCGCGCTACAACGCCACCGGCCCGCTGCCCGGCCCGAAGAATTACTTCAACCTGGTGTTCCGCCGGGCCCGCATGGAAGGATTCATCGTGCTCGACTACGCACCGCAGTTCCCGGCCGCAACCCGGCAGCTGCGGGCCTGGATCGAAGCCGGCCGTCTGACGCAGCAGGCGACCGTGGTGGAAGGCTTTCGCGAGTTGCCCAGGGCCCTGATCAGGCTGTTCGAGGGCTTCAATACCGGCAAGCTGATGGTGAAAACCGACTGACCGGAACCGGAGAGAGACATGCCAGCATCCAACGACGTATTGAACCAGCCGCTGAACGCTTCCACGCCCCTCAGCCCGGAGGTGCTGGCCTGTCCCCACGCCTACAATGCGCGGCTGCGCCGCGAGGCGCCGGTCTACCGCTGCCCGCACACGGGCATCGTATTCGTCTCCGACTACGAACAGGTGCGAGCCGTGGCCAAGAACCACCAGCAGTTCTCCAACCGCTTCGGCCAGGCCATGCGCAGCGAGGGTGAGGTGGACCCGCGTATCGTCGAGGCCCAGAAAGAAGGCTATCCGCCGGTCGATACCATGCTGACCCAGGACCCGCCGCTGCACCGCCGCTATCGAGGTATGGTGAATCAGGCCTTCACCGCGCGGCGGGTCTCCACTCTCGAACCCTACATCGAGCAGTTGTGCCATCAGCTCATCGACGGTTTCGTCGACGCCGGCCGCTGTGAGCTGGTCGGCGACTTTGCCGAGCGGGTGCCGATGACCGTCATCGCCGACCAGCTCGGCGTGCCGCTGTCGGACTACAACCTGTTCAAGTCCTGGTCCGACGCCTTCGTCGCCCAGTTGTCCCGGCTCGCCTCCCCCGACGAGGAGCTGGCTGCCGTAAAACAGATCGTGGAATTCCAGAAGTATTTTGCCGCCAAGCTGGAGGAGCGCAGGAACGACCGCCGCGACGACATCATCTCCGACATCGTCCATGCCCGGCTCGACGACGAACGGCCGCTCTCTACCGCCGAGATGCTGTCAATCCTGCAACAGCTCCTGGTGGCCGGCAACGAAACCACCACGCACGCCATCGCCGAGGGTGTGCTGCTGCTGATCCGCCATCCGGACCAGCACGCGCTGCTGAAGAATGACCCGTCCCTCATCGAGAACTTCACCGAGGAAGTGCTGCGCCTGGCTTCGCCGACGGCCAACATGTGGCGCGTGACCACCGAAGACACCCGCATCGGCGAGATGGACGTTGCCGCGGGGACCATGGTGCAGATCCGCTTCTCTTCCGCCAACCGGGACGACGGCGTCTACCCCGAACCGGACGGTCTGGACGTCACCCGTGACAATGCGCGCTCCCATCTAGCCTTCGGCCACGGCGTGCACATGTGTATCGGCGCCAGCCTGGCCCGCAAGGAAATGATCGTGGCGTTCCGGGTACTGCTGGAGCGGCTGGACGACTTCCAGCTCGATTGCGCCGAGGAAGACCTGGTGTATGCACCCAACGTGCTGCTGCGGGGCCTGTCCGCCCTGCCGGTACGTTTCCGCGCCCGACGATGAACCCTTTGAGGGGGGCTCGAGCCTGGTCCGGCTTTCCGGTTACCGACCGGTGCAGGTAATGCCAGTTCCCTGACCGTGGCTCGGGGCCGCACCCGAGCCGCCCCTGATGGCCCAGTCGATTGCCCTTCCAGTTCCGCGCCCGGCCTGTACGATGCCGTGACGTTCACCGGGAGCCGGACCCACTCATGGATTTTTCCGCCGAGCCCGCCTCGACGGCGCTCCTGCTGGTCGTTGGCGGCGCACTGCTGATGCTCAGCGTGCTGCTGAGCCGGGTCGCCACCGGCACCGGCATTCCGGTGGTGCTCATCTTCCTGCTGGTCGGCATGCTGGCCGGGTCCGAGGGAATCGGCGGCATCGAGTTCGCCGATTACGAGCTGGCGTTCCGCATCGGCACCGCGGCGCTGGCAGTGATTCTGTTCGACGGCGGACTCAATACCTCCCGGGATCTGATCCGCCGCGCGCTGGCGCCGGCGGCGGCGCTTGCCACCATCGGGGTGGCCGGCACCGCAGCCGTGGTCGCCGCTGGCGCCTGGTTGCTGGGGCTCGGTTGGGGCGAAGCGTTGCTGCTGGGCGCCATCGTGTCGTCCACCGACGCCGCCGCCGTGTTCTCGATCCTGCGCGGCAGTCACATGAACCTGCGCCGCCGCATTGCCGGCACGCTGGATCTGGAGTCGGGCCTCAACGATCCGGTGGCGGTGATTCTGACCATGACCCTGGCCCTGGCGCTCACCGGCGAAGCGGTGTCGCCGCCGGCCCTGATCTCCAGCATCGCGGTACAGCTCGCTGTGGGCGGGGTGCTGGGGGTGGCCATCGGCCTCGGTGGAAGCTGGCTGCTGAACCGGCTCAACATCCAGCTTGCCGGGCTGTATCCCATTCTCACCCTGGCGGTGGCCCTGCTTGCCTTCAGCCTGCCGACCCTGCTCCAGGGCAGCGGCTACCTGGCTGCCTACGCCGCCGGCGTGGTGCTCGGACAGCGCCGCCTGCCTTACCGCTCGACGATCCTGCATTCCCACAACTTCATCGCCTGGCTGGCCCAGGTGACCATGTTCCTGACCATGGGCCTGCTGGTGTTTCCTTCCGACCTGCGGGAAGTCGCCCTGCCCGGCCTGGCCATTGCCTTGATTCTGGCCCTGGTGGCGCGACCGGCGGCGGTGTTTCTGTGCCTCACCCCGTTCCGGTTCCCGATCCGCGAACAGCTCTACATCGCCTGGGTCGGACTGCGCGGCGCGGTGCCCATCGTGCTGGCCATGTATCCGCTGCTGGTGGGCGTGGACGCCGCCCCGGCGCTGTTCAACATCGTGTTCTTCGTGGTGGTGGTGAGCGTCCTGCTGCAGGGCATCACCGCGGGTCCGTTGTCGAAGTGGCTGCGGGTACAGACCCCGGGGGTACCATTGCCGTCGACGGTGGTCGAGCTGACCGGCAGCGGAACCGCGGGCGGCCAGATCCACTCGTTCTGGATCCACGAGCAGCTGCTGGCCTGCGGCATGACCGTGGGCGACCTCAAGCTGTACGGAGCCGCGGCCATCGTGCTGGTGCTGCGCAACAACGAACTGATGCCGGCCGACGACGAGCTGACGCTGCAGCCCGACGACCACGTGTACATCCTCTGCTCAGCGGCAGAACTGCCCATGGTGTCGCTGGTGTTCGGCCAGCGGGAGCCGGACTGACGCCGGGTGCCCGGCGGCCGGAGCCGGCTAGTAACCGGTGACCAGCACCGCCACCCCGATTGCGACGAATACCATTGCCGCAACCCCGTGGATCAGCCGCAGCGGCAGGTGCTCGGCGCTGAAGTGTCCGGCCAGTACTACCGGGACGTTGGCCGCCAGCATGCCGGCGGTGGTGCCGAGCACCACCTGCCACAGCGGTTGATACTGGGCCGCCAGCACCACCGTGGCGATCTGGGTCTTGTCACCCATCTCCACCAGAAAAAAGGCGATCAGGGTGGTAACGAACGCGCCATAGGGATAACGCGCCGCGGCGTCGTCTTCCTTGTCAGGGATCAGTATCCACAAGCCCATGGCGATGAAGGCGCCACCGATCAGCCAGCGTTGCAGCGCCGGCGTGAGCTGAGCGCTGATCCAGGCGCCGATCTCGGCGGCAATGGCGTGGTTCGCCAGGGTCGCCACCAGGATGCCGGCGATGATGGGCCACGGCTTGCGGAAGCGTACCGCCAGCACCAGGGCCAGGAGCTGGGTCTTGTCGCCGATTTCGGCCAGCGCCACCGCAACGGTAGAAACCAGGAACGCTTCCATGGCAGCGTACGCGGGGTCAGCGGACGCCGTTCAGCACCAGCTTCTGGGCCCGCCGGCCATTGCTCACTTCAGTGGCGTACAGGTTGCCGTCGGAGTCCACGTCGATGCTGTGCAACCAGGTGAACTGCCCGGCCTGGCGGCCGATGCGGCCCACCGCCGCCAGCGGCTCGTGGGTCTTGCGGTCGAGGATCCAGATGCGGCTGTTCACCATTTCCGCCACGTAGACGAACCGGCCGTCGGGCGACAGGGCAACGTCCGTCGCGGTTCCGGTGGCGCCGCCGCGCGGCGAGATCACGATGTCCCGTTCGAACCGCAGAGTCCCGTCCTCTACCTGCCGGAACAACTGCACCCGGTTGTTGCGGCGGTCGCAGACATAGACGAAACCGTCGTCCGTGGCCACCACGCAATGGACGATGTCGGCGAAGCGCCTGGAAGCTGGATCGTAGCGCTCGGTGTGCACCTCCAGGTCGATGGGCTCGGGGACCGAAGCGTAGGCGCCCCAGTAGCCGTCGAAGCCGCCGTCTTCGGAGCGGAAACGGATCAGGCGCCGGTTGGCATAACCGTCCGCCACCAGAATCTGCCCATCGCCATGATGGATGTCCGCCGGCTGCCCCAGGGTCTGGCGGTCGGTGTTGCCCTCGTAGTGTTCACGGCGGCCGATGGCGCGGATGAATTCGCCGTCGGCGGTGAAGTTGAGAATGGCGTTGTCGCCGTCGCCGTTACCGCCGATCCAGACCGTACCGGCGGCGTCGACGTAAATGCCGTGCACGCTTGCCGGCCACTGATTCACGCCGTCGATGACCGGACCCGTGTCCGGCGTGCCCCAGCCGCCCAGGTAAGCGCCGTCCTGACCGAAACGCACCACCGTGGGCGCCGGCCGGCAACAATCCGCAATGGGCGGCTCCGCCGTGACCCCGACCTCGGTGGGTTCCAGCGTATGGGGCCGATGCACCAGCCAGATCCGATCGTCGCCGTCCACCGACACCCCGGACACCTGACCGAGCATCAGATCCGCCGGGATCCGCGGCCAGGATGCGTCCACCTGGAAGCGCGGGATCGGGGCATCCGCCTTCACCACCAGCGTGTGGACGTCGACCAGAGCCGGGGCCGGCGTGTCGTCGGCCGCCGCAGCGCCACTGGCCAGTGACGCCAGCGCAATGCCGGTCAGCAGTCGGATCAGGGCAGATGCGGATCGATGCTCGGTCATGCGGCGGCTTCCTCCCGGTGGACCTTCAACACTGAACGTTCATTGCAGCAGGCACAATGGTATCAACGTCCGCTGGAGTCAAAGCACGTAGCCTTCCCCCGAGGCGCGCACGGTGATCTCCGCAATGGACACCCCCCAGGGCTGATTGATGGCGTAGACGATCTGATCCGCCAGGGAGTCGGGGTCCAGGGCAAAATAGGCGATGTCCCCGCGGTCCGTTTCCGCCGCCGGCAACTGCCCGCTCTGCATGGCCTCGAAGCGGGTACCCACCTGCACCGCATGCTGCCCGGTGATGCCGACGATGGCTTCCGGGTTGACGATGCCCGCAGCCAGGTTGGTTGCCGGCACGCCGGTCGGCCGCACCACGGTCACCTTGATCCGGCCCTGACTCTCGACCCGCAGCGACTCGGAGAGAAAATTGACCGCCGCCTTGGTGGCCCCGTAAACGCCAGCGCCGGCCACCGGAAAGTTGCCGTAGATGGACGACAGGTTCACCACGTGGCCCCGGCCCTGCTCGAGCATCTGATCGTGTACCGCGGCGATGCCGTGCACGACCCCCTTGATGTTGACGTCGATGCAGCGCTGCCAGGCGCCGAGTGCCTCGGCGTGATCGCGATGAAAAGCCAGCGGCATGGTGCCGGCGTTGTTCACCATGACGTCGATGGCGCCGAACGCGCCCACGGCGGCGTCGGCCAGGGCCCGCATACTGTCGATGTCGGTGACGTCGGCGCGGCGGTGGGTGGCCGCGCCGCCGGCATCGCGGATGGCCGCTGCCGTGGCCTCGGCGCCGGCGGCATCGATGTCGGCGCACACCAGCCGGGCGCCGAGCGCCGCACACTTGAGGCTGACCAGACGCCCGAAGCCGCTGGCGGCGCCGGTCACGATGACCACCCGGTCGTGGATGGGTTCAGCCATGTCGATTCTCCCTGTTGCTCATTCGGTGTGGCCCCGCCGGAGCGCGCCAGCGCCACCCGGCCCCGCGCTATGGTAGCCTCGCTCTCCAATCAAGTGGTCGAAACGGGAGAACAACGATGTCCATGACCGGCCAGTGTCTGTGCGGGGCGGTGAAGTACCAACTCGACAACCAGCCGGCGGTGACCGGCGTCTGCCACTGCCGGAACTGCCAGCGTCAGGCGGGTTCCGCGTTCTCGACCCTGGCGGCGGTGCCGAAGGCGGAATTCCATTTCACCGCGGGCTCCCCCCGGCTCTACGAGGATCGCGACACCAACAGCGGCAACACCGTCGAGCGCTACTTCTGCGGGACCTGCGGCTCGCCCATCTACTCGGCCCTGGGCGCCCAGCCGGACCTGATCTATCTCAAGACCGGCACCCTGGACGCCACCGGGTTCTTCAAACCGCAGTTTCACGCCTGGTGCGACAGCAAACAGGACTGGGTCACCCTGGACGACGGGGTCCCGGCCCTGGCGAAACAGGGCTGAGTGAGAGGAACACGCCATCATGAAAGATCTCAAACTCGGATTGCAGATGGGTTACTGGGGCGGCGGCCCCAACCCCGACATGGTGCCCATGGCCCAGGAAGCAGAACGCCTGGGCTACGATGCGGTCTTCACCGCCGAAGCCTACGGATCCGACGTGTTCACCCCGCTGGCCTGGATCGGCGCACACACCGAGCGCATCAGGCTCGGCACCGGCATCGCCCAGCTCTCCGCCCGGGCGCCCACGGCAACCGCCATGGCGGCGCTGACCCTGGATCATCTGTCCGGAGGGCGGGTGATTCTCGGCCTCGGCGTGTCCGGCCCGCAGGTGGTGGAAGGCTGGTACGGCGCGCCGTTCGGCAAACCCCTGGCGCGCACCCGGGAGTACGTCGACATCGTCCGCCAGGTGCTGGCCCGCAAGGATCCGGTAGCCAACGACGGCGAGCACTACCCGTTGCCCTACCGCGGCGAAGGTTCCTGGGGCCTGGGCAAACCGCTCAAGTCCATCACCCATCCGCTGCGCCCGGACCTGCCGATCTTCCTCGGCGCCGAAGGGCCGAAAAACGTCGCCATGACTGCCCAGATCGCCGACGGCTGGCTGCCCCTGTACTACTCACCCTACCGCCAGGAGGTCTACGCCGACCAGATTGCCGGGGCCCGGCCCGGGTTCGAGATCATGGTCGGGCTTTCGGTCATCGTGAACGACGACGTGGAGCAGGCGCTGGTGCCGTTGAAACACAACCTGGCCCTGTACATCGGCGGCATGGGCGCAAAATCGCGTAACTTCCACAACGAACTGGTTCAGCGCATGGGATTCGAAGAGGCGGCGCAGAAGATCCAGGACCTGTACCTGGCCGGCCGCAAGGACGAAGCGGCCGCGGCGGTACCCACCCAGCTCGCCGACGAGATCTCGCTGGTGGGGTCGGTGGCGCGTATCCGCGACCGTCTGCAGGCCTGGCGCGAAACCCCGGTGACGTCGCTGCTGGTATCTACCCGCAACGCCACGGAACTGCGCACCTTTGCGGAGCTGGTGCTGGGCTGACGCGCCGGCTCGGCCGCGCTAGGATAACGCCGGTCGAATCCGGCGCGAGGGGGATCAGCGTGGTGATGAAGGCTCGTCCATCGGGGCAGGCCTGCGGAGCGACCGTGACCGGGGTCGACCTGGCCCGGCCGCTCGATGCAGAAAGCGTCCGCGCCATCCGCGCACTGTGGCTCGAGCACCACGTGCTGTCCTTCCCCGATCAATCCCTCAGCGACGACGACCTGGAGCGTTTCAGCCGCTGTTTCGGCCCGTTCGGCGACGACCCGTATCTGAAGCCCATCGCCGGGCGCCAGCACATCGTCGAAATCCGCCGCAATGCCGAAGAAACGGCGAGCCTGTTCGCCGAAAGCTGGCACTCGGACTGGAGTTTTCAGGCCAACCCGCCGGCCGGTACCTGTCTGTACGGCATCACCATCCCGCCGGTGGGCGGCGACACGTTGTTCGCCGATCAGCAACGGGCGCTGCAACGGATGCCGGCCGACCTGCGTCGGCGGATCGAAGGCCAACGGGCCATCCACTCGGCCCGCGCCGGTTATGCCCCGGACGGCATGTACGGCGAAGCCGACAAGGCGACCGATCGCAGTATGCAGATCGTCTCTTCCGAATCGGCGCGGGACACCTGGGTACATCCGCTGATCCGCGAACATCCGGAGACCGGGACACCGGGCCTGTTCAGCTGTCTCGGTTACATCATCGGTATCGAAGGCATGGCCGACGCAGCGGCCCGGGACCTGCTCATGGAGCTCTACGCCTGGCAGACCCGCGAGGAGTTCCAGTACCGGCATGCCTGGCAGGCCGGCACCCTGGTGATGTGGGACAACCGGGCGGTGCTGCACAAGGCCACCGGCGGCTACGAGGGTTACGACCGGGTGCTGCACCGGACCACCATCGGCAGCGCCTGAAGGCATCGATCGGCACCATCAGGAGGGCCCATGAACCCCAACGGCAATCCCAACCCCGCCTGGCGGACGGTGGCCTTTCTGGTCTGGTCGGCGGTCATCGAGCCGGCCGGTCTGCAGCGCGCTCAGGCCGTGGAAGAACTGCCCACGGAACAGGCGGTTCTGACCGCAGCGCCCCAGGTGCCGCCGCCGATCACCCGCAACTACCCGGCCCGGGTTGTGGTCAACATGGAAACCACCGAACAGATCGGGCGCCTGGACGACGGCGTGGAGTACGTATTCTGGACCTTCGGCGGCACCGTGCCCGGCTCCTTCATCCGGGTGCGCGTGGGCGACCTGGTGGAGTTCCACCTGAACAACCGGGCCGACAGCAGGATGCCGCACAACATCGACCTGCACGCGGTGACCGGCCCTGGCGGCGGCGCCACGTCCTCGTTCACCGCGCCGGGCCACACGACGCAGTTCTCCTTCACGGCCCTGAACCCGGGCCTGTACGTGTATCACTGCGCCACGGCCCCGGTGGGTATGCACATCGCCAACGGCATGTACGGCCTGATCCTGGTGGAGCCGGAGGACGGCTACCCGCAAGTGGACCGGGAGTTCTACGTCATGCAGAGCGAGTTCTACACCGAAGGCGACTACGGCGAGCGCGGCCTGCGTCCCTTCGACATGGCCGAAGCCCTGGCCGAAAACCCGGACTACGTGGTGTTCAACGGATCCGTTGGCGCACTGCGCGGCGACAACGCCATTCAGGCCGAAGTGGGGGAGACCATCCGGCTGTACGTCGGCAACGGCGGCCCCAACCTGGTGTCGTCGTTCCACGTGATCGGCGAGATCTTCGACACCGTCTACATCGAAGGCGGCACCGCCATCAATCACAACGTGCAGTCCACCCTGGTGCCGGCCGGCGGCTCCGCCATCGTCGAATTCAAGCTGGAAGCCCCGGGCGATCTGCACCTGGTGGACCACTCGATCTTCCGCGCCTTCAACAAGGGTGCGCTGGGCACCATTTCAGTGGGCGGTGCCAACGATCTCGAGGTGTACTCCGGCCAGCAGTACGAAGGCATCTACCTGCCGGAAGGCCAGGCCACCCAGGTGGTCGGCGATCCCCACAGCGGGCCGCCGCAAATTGCCGCCGCCAACCGCGAGGAACGCATCCTGTTCGGCCAGCGGGTCTACGAACGCAACTGCATGGCCTGCCATCAATCGACCGGTGCGGGTATACCCGGGGCGTTTCCGCCGCTGGCCGGCGCCGACTACCTGCTCGACGACCCCCGGCACGCCATCAGCGTGCTGCTCGACGGCCTGTCCGGCGAGATCAGCGTCAACGGCGTGACCTACAACGGGGTCATGCCGGCGGTGCGGCTGTCGGATGAAGACACGGCCAACGTCCTGACTTACGTTCTGAATACCTGGGGCAACGACGGCGGGGTGATCGAACCGGCGGACGTGGCCGCCCATCGGAGCAGCCGCAACTGATGGGACTGCCGGCGGGTTGGACCCGGCAGCGTGTTCCCGCGGCCGGACCGGTGCTGCTCTGCCTCGCCGCCCTGGCGGCGGCGCCGGAGCGGCTGGCCGATACCCCCGGCGGGACGTCCGTCGCGGCCGCGGCCGAGGACCACAGCGATATGGTGCTGGTCCGGGCCGGGTCCTATGCGCCGCTGTTCCGCGACCCGGGCCAGGCATCGCGCATCCCGGTGGACGCTTTCCTGATGGACCGGTATCTGGTCAGCAACGCCGACTTCGCAGCCTTCGTCGCCGGCCATCCCGGCTGGGCGCCAGCGCGAGTGAAACCGGTGTTTGCCGACCCTAACTACCTGAATCAGTGGCAGGGTTCGGATCCCAGCGACCCCACCGGCATCGGTCCGCAACCGGTGACCGAAGTGTCCTGGTTCGCCGCACGCGCCTACTGTCGCGCGCAAGGCAAACGCCTGCCCGGGGTCGACGAGTGGGAATACGCGGCCGGCGCCAACGAGCACAGCCCGGAAGCCCGGGACGACCCGGAGTTCCGGCAGCGGGTGCTGACCTGGTACTCGCGGCCCGCCATCACGCATCTGCCGGACGTCCGGGACACCTGGACGAACTACTGGGGCATCCAGGGTATGCATGGGGTCGTGTGGGAACTGGTCAACGACTTCAACAGCGCGCTGGTCAGCGGCGAGTCACGCGGCGACAGCGCCCTGGAGACCAGTCTCTATTGCGGCGCCGGCGCCGCGGCGTCGGCGGACCCGTCCGACTACGCGGCCTTCATGCGCTACGCCCTGCGCAGCAGCTACCAGGCCACCTCGACCATGCGATCCCTGGGATTCCGCTGCGCCAGGGACCTGCCCGACGCCGGCGCCCGGCCATCATGACGCACCCGGCGCTGCAGGTTCTGTTGGCGACGGTACTGGCAACGCTGGCCGGCATCTGCCCCGCCGCCTCCGGCGAGACGCTGCCGGACGACTCGGTCTACCACCTGGACGGGACCTGGCAGGATCAGAACGGCACCTCACTGCGCCTGCCCGACCTGAGCGGGCGGCCGCGCCTGCTCAGTTTCGTCTACACCTACTGCGAGCATACCTGCCCGACCATCGTCGCGCGCCTGAAGGACACCGTCAGCGAACTCGGTGACCAAGCGCCTGCTGGACTCCAGATCACCCTGGTGTCACTCGACCCGGAACGCGACACCCCGCAGCGCATGAATGCCTGGATGACCGAGCGCGGCCTGGATCCCCGGCAGTGGCGCATGCTGCACGGTTCACCGGACGACGTGCGCGGCTTCGCCGCCATGATCGGCGTGCGTTACCGTCCCATGGGCGACTCCGACATCGCCCACTCCAACATGATCACCGTGCTCGACCACGACGGCGTGATCCGCTATCAGTCCCAGGGACTGAACGACGATCCGGCCGCGGCCCGGGCCGCTCTCAGAGCATTGCCAGCGCCACCCTGACCGGCCTGTCCGGCAAGGCCCCGGAAATTAACCGTCAGTGTTGACTTTTTCTGCCCGCCACCAGAAGCTTCCCTGGGCATCTGGACGGCAGGGGAGATCCGAGTGCGGCCATTTCTCAGGATGTACGGGACATGAGCCGCCCGCTGAAGCGCTCGACCCTGTTCTACTACAGCCTCACCGATCTGCCGGTGGCCATGTCGCTGTTTCCGGTGATGGTGTTCATCCCCCGGTTCTATGCCAGCGAAATCGGCGTGTCCCTGGCCACGATCGGCACGATCATGTTCGTGGTCCGGATCTTCGACGTGGTCACCGATCCGTTCATGGGCTACCTGAGCGATCACACCCGGAGCCGCTTCGGGCGCCGCCGCCCTTGGATCCTGGCCGCGACGCCGATTCTGATGCTGTCGATCTACCAGCTCTTCATGCCGCCGGAGGGCGCCGGCGCGGCGCACATGATGATCTGGAGCATGGCGCTGTCCATCGGCACCACCATGATGCTCATCCCCTACTATGCCTGGGGCGCCGAGCTGTCCACCGACTACAACGAGCGCTCCCGTATCACCGGCGCCCGCGCCATGGCCGGCATGCTGGGCAGCCTGTCGGCACAACTGGTGCCGGCGCTGGCGCTGATCCTGTTCGGCATCGGCGGCAGCTCCGCGGTGCTGCAGATCGTCGGCATCACGATGCTGGTCGTCATGCCCATCAGCGTCCTGCTGACCCTCTGGGGCACGCCGGAAGCGCTGGTGGAGAAGCGTTCCACCCTGCCGGTGCTCCTGGGACTCAAACTGATGTGGCAGAACCGGCCGTTCAAGCAGCTCGTGGTCGCGTTCATGATCGGCTCGCTGGGTCTGAACGTCACCACGCCGCTGTACATCTTCTTCGTCGCCGACGTGCTCGGCGCCGAGGACAAAGCCATATTCATGCTCGCGTTCTTCTATCTGACGAGCTTCGCGTCGGTACCCTTCTGGGTCTGGTTCTCCGGGCGCATCGGCAAACACCGGGCCTACATCGCTTCCTTCGTCACGATTTCCTGTGCACACCCGTTCTATCTGCTGCTCGGCGAAGGAGACTTCTGGTGGATGCTGCCGGTCACGCTGGCCACCGGGTTCGCTGCCGGAGGTTTCGCGCAGACACTCCCCAACTCCATGAAGGCCGATGTCATCGACCTCGACACCGCGGCCAGTTCGGAGAATCGGGCCGCGCTGTTCTTCTCCGCCTGGTCGTTCGCCCAGAAGGCCACCTCTTCCCTGGGCGCGGTGATTGCCATGTTCGGCCTGGCGCTGCTCGGCTTCGACGCCGCACAGGGGGCCAACAACGGGCCCGACGAGCTGTTCGGTCTGCGCTTCCTGTTCTCCACCTTCCCGTCGCTGTTCTTCCTGCTGGGCGCCGCGATAGTCTGGAACTACCCCATCACGGAAGCGCGCCATGCCGAAATCCGGCGGGAGATCGAAGCCAAGTCGATGGCCTGACGGCGCCATGCCGATGCGCAACGGCCAGCTGGTGGTGGAACCCGCCGTTGGCGCGCTGGGTGCCTTCGTCAGCGGCATCGACCTGAGCGCGCCACTGCCAGCGCCGGACATCGACGACCTGCGGCGTCTCTGGCTGCATTATCAGGTGCTGTTCTTCCGCGATCAGTCCCTGGAGCCGGCGCAGCTCATGCGGGTCGCGCGTGCCTTCGGAGAGCCGATCCCATACCCCTTTCTTCCCGGTCTGGCGGGTCACGAAGCCATTACGGTGGTCGAGAAACGACCTGAAGACCGGGTCGCGTTCGGCGAGGTCTGGCACACCGACATGGCATACCTGGACACGCCGCCCAGCGCCACCCTGCTGCTGGCGCGGCAGACCCCGGCACAGGGCGGCGACACCCTGTGGGCCAGCCTGTACCAGGCTTTCGACGCCCTGTCGCCGGCACTGCAGGCCTGGCTCGGCACCCTGACCGTGATCAACCGTTCCGACCGGCCGGCGGTCAGCGCCACCCGCAGGCCGCCAGGCGCAGACGCCCACCGTGCACCGGTACTGGAGGCAGAGCACCCGCTGATCACCCGCCATCCCGAATCGGGTCGGCCCCTGCTGTACCTGAGTCCGGCACACGCATGCCGTTTCGGCGGCATGACCGACGCCGAAAGCCAGCCCATGATCGCCTGGCTGGCCGCGCACGCCATACGGCCGGAGTTCACCTGCCGGCTGCGCTGGGCGCCAGGCACCCTGGCGCTCTGGGACAACCGCTGCTGCCTGCACTTCCCGGTCAACGACTACCCGGGCCAGGCGCGGGTCATGCACCGGGTAACGTTGGCCTGACCCGATCCGCCCCTGCCGCCGGCGCCGTTCAGAGCAGCGCGCCGAGCTGTTCGCGATGCCAGACGCCATCGCCCAGCAGGAACTGACCGTGCATCTGCCGTTTGTGAAAGATCTGCACGTCCGCTTCCCAGGTGAAGCCGATGCCGCCGTGAAGCTGCGTTGCGCGATTGGAACAGAACGAGGCGGTGTCGGACGCGCTGGCCTGGGCCATGTGAGCACAGCGCCGGGCGTCGTCCGGGTCGTGGTCGTAGGCGCAGGCCGCGTTATAGACCAGCGACCGGGTCTCGTCGGCCATGATCATCATGTTCACGATGGGGTGCTTGACCGCCTGGAAGAAACCGATGGGCCGATCGAACTGCCGGCGCACGGTGGCGTACTCCGCCGTGGACTGAAGCTGCCGCTCCGCCGCGCCGGCCATGTCCGCGGCCAGCAGGGTCCAGACCGCGGGCATGGCGCGGGCCAGCACTGCTTCGCCCGCACCGGGCGCAGCAATCTCCTCTGCGGCAACGTCATCGAAGTTCAAGCGCCCCTGGTCCCGGGTCAGATCGACGATGCGGTCGCGCTGCAGCGAGGCGGCCTCCGCCTCCACGTGATACAGGCCGATGCCGGCATCCCCGCGGGCGGCAACCACGAAGCCGGCGGCCTTCTGCGGATCCTGTACGAACCAGCTGGTACCGGACAGGCGGCCGTCCCGTACCTGCACGTCGGTGGAGTCGATCCCCGGCGAACCCTCCTGACCCGTGATGGCCAGGGCCAGACGGTGGCCCTGGGCCACCCGGGCCAACAGATCCGCGGCCGCGGCTTCGCGCAACACGAAAGTCGCCTGCAGGGTGCTGGTCAACGGGGTCGGGCAGGCAGCCCGGCCGACCTCCTCCTGGATGGCCGCGGCCGCCACCAGCCCCATGCCGGCGCCGCCGGCTGCTTCCGGAACCGCCAGCAGGGTCCAGCCCAGGTTGACCATCTCGCTCCAGGCTTCCGGGTCGTACCAGCCCTCCCGCAGCTTGCCGCGGTAGGGGTCCTCGGTGCCCTCGATCTGTGGCCGCAGCGCGGTCAGCGGTTTCAGATCATCGAAGAAGCGCCGTGCGGCGTCCTTCAACATGCCGGTTTCGGCATCAAAGCCGAAGTCTCTCGGTTGGGTCATGGTGTTCTCCCTGAACTACTTGGTCTTGGGCAGGCCCAGAACCCGCTCGCCGAGAATGTTGCGCTGAATTTCGCTGCTGCCGCCGGAGATGGTTCCGGTGTAGCTGTTCATGTAAGCCAGCGCCCAGCGGCCATCTTCCACCGCGTGTTCGTCACCCACGTACAGACTGCTGCTCATGCCGAGCACGCCGAGCGCCGTCTCGTTGAGCGCCTGGCCGATTTCACTGCCCACCAGCTTGCCCTGCAGCGGCAGCCGCATCGGGCCGTCGGTGAGGGCCTCGACCCGGGCCCGGCGGCCGTTCTGCATGGCCGCTTCGATGCGCACGTACAGACTGACGATGCGGTCACGCCACACCGGATCGTCCCAGACCGGCCGTCCATTGCGCCGCGTCGTTTTCGCCAGCTCGATGAGCTGAAGCACCCCGGACAGCGGCGACTCGCTGCTGGCCACGGCGCCAACCCCGGTGCCGGCGCCGCGTTCGTTGGTCAGGGTCGACATGGCCACCTTCCAGCCGGCGCCGACTTCGTCGACACGCAGATCGTCGGGTACCACCACGTTTTCGAGAAACACCTCGTTGAAGCCGGCTTCCCCGGTCATCTTGTGAATCGGCCGCACGGTGACCCCGGGCTGATCCATGGACGCCAGGAAGTAGGTGATGCCGTTGTATTTGTCGTTCTTGTCCGTTCTTGCCAGCAGCAACATCCAGCTCGCCAGGGCGCCGAGGCTGGTCCACACCTTGCTGCCGTTGATGATCCAGCCATCACCGTCTTTGACGGCCGACGTCTGCAGGGATACCAGATCGGAGCCGGCGCCGGGCTCACTGAAGCCCTGGCACCAGATCTCCTCGGCGCTGAAGATGGGCGGCAGAAAACGCTGCTTCTGCGCCTCCGTGCCATGAATCAGCAGCGTCGGCGCGGTCATGCCGAGACCGATCCAGTTGATGAAATATGGCACCTTGGCGCGCCGCACCTCGGCACTGGCGATCGCCTGCAGATCGGTGTGACCGTGCCCGCCGTAGGCCCGCGGCACGTCGGTGGCAATGAGCCCCGCCTCGTAACAGCGCGCCTGCCAGTCGCACAGATAACGCCGGTGGTCGTCGTAGGTCACCTCGTAGGCGGCCTGGGGTAACGGCGTCTCCGTCGGCGGCGGCCGGTTCTCTTCCAGCCAGCGCCGGCAATAGTCGCGGAACTCGTCCTGCTCCGGTGAAGTTACTTTCTCTGTCATGCCTGCTCCCGACCCTCTATCTGCCGCGTTGCCCGACTGGGACCGCTTATGCTTGCATTTGCCCGCCGGAGAAACAATCATACATGACGGTTTCGATTTTCTGCGCACCCGCGGCGCAATCAGGGGGAGAAAAACTTGGTTCAGACTCACGACCACGAAATCGTCTCGATCTACCCGTTCAGTGACGACGAGGTGGATGCGCTGATGACTCATGCCGCAGAAGCGGTGCTGATGTGGGGAACCCGGGATGGGTGGCCCGTTGGCGTGACCCACGCCTTCTACTGGAAGGACGGCAAAATCTGGCTGACCTTCGCCGCCCACCGGCATCGCGCCGCGGCCATCCGCCGTGACCCGCGTGTGTCGGTCAACGTCAGCAGCGCCAGCTACCCGGCGGGTGCGCCCGAGGACCTGCCCCATGGCGCCATCACCTTCAAGGGCACCGTCGAGTTCTTCGACGACGACGCCACCAAAGCCTGGTTCTATCCGGCTCTGGCGAAGAAGGTCAGTCCGAGTGACGCCGGCTTCGAGGAGTACTTCAACAATCTGCTGGACTCCCCGCTGCGGGTCATCATCGCCGTCACGCCGGTCAAGAAAATCATGTACAACTCCGCGACCGCGGGCCGGCACATGGCCGGCACCATCAGCGAGGACGAACTCGGTGAGCGGCTCGAGGCCGACCGGGAACGCATGAACAAGCTCAGGGCCGAACGCGGCCTGGAGGAGCGCTGAGCGACCGAGTCGGGCAAATCAATCACCAGTGAATCAATGGCCCTGCCTGAGACCACCGACGGCAAGGCCGGGGTCGAAAGCTTCGATACGCACAGGAGGCGTCATGGCAGAGCGAATTCCAATCGTTGAAGACTGGCCTGAGCAGCGCACCCGCGGTCACCGGATTCCCGGAGAACGCTACACATCCCGCGAGTTCTTTGCCAAAGAATGGGAAGGAATGTGGACCAAGGTCTGGCTCCTGCTTGGCCGTGAAGCAGAGCTGCCGAACCCGGGTGACTGGCAGATGGAGCCGGTGGGCGCCGAGGAAATCCTGATGGTCCGCCAGAAGGACCGCACGGTGAAGGCGTTCTACAACGTCTGTCAGCACCGCGCCAATCCGCTGGTCTCCGAGCCCAAGGGCACCATCAAGCAGCGCTTCGTCTGCAAGTATCACAGCTGGGCTTACCTGCCGGACGGCACCCTGAACTTCGCACCCGACAAGGAGGATTTCCCCGAGGGTAATCCTTGCGAAAACGTGCGCCTGGCGGAAATTCCCTGCGAGACCTTCGCCGGCTTCGTGTTTATCAACATGGACCCGGACTGCATGAGCCTGCGCGAATACCTGGGCCCGATCTGGGACGACTGGGAACGGCGCGAGATCCACACCTGGCAGCGCACCATGGCCAACACCATGTGGCTGCCGTGTAACTGGAAAGTCGTGCTGGACAACTTCAACGAGTCCTATCACGTGCCGACCGTGCACATGGCCGCCACCCCCGATACCGATCGCACCCAGATCCGCGGCGCCATCAATACCTACTTCAAGGAAACCAAGTTCGATCTGTCGAACGAAGGTCACAACCGCATGATCATGAAGGGCGGTTTCGGAGTGGGCGCGACGGACAAGGAAGGCAACATCCAGGAGCCGCTGGCCAGCCAGCTCCGTTACTGGGAAATCGATCCCGACGAGTACAAAGGGCGTCCGGAGGACACCCGGGAAGCCATCCAGGAAGCCAAGCGGCGCCTGGGGCCGGACCGCGGATTCACCCACTACGCCAAGGTACCGGACGAGCAGCTCACCGACGCCTTCCACTACACGCTGTTTCCCAACTTCGCCGTTTCCCTGTGGTCGGATGGGTTCCACTTCCTGCGGGCACGACCGCACCGCGAAGACCCGGAACAATGCCTGTTCGACAACTGGTGGTACGCAAGCCCTGCCTCCGTGGCGGAAGGGCCGGAGTCCACGGATCGCATGCGCGGCTCACACACCGACGGTGAGGCGCCGGTCCAGGAACTGACCTTCGGTAAGGACTCCATCGGCCCGGCCATCGAAGAAGACGTGGAAGTGTTCGTGACTCAACAGCGGGGTTTCCGCTCGCGGGGATTCACCGGCGTCTACCTGTCCAACCAGGAGACCCGCATCCGCCGCTATCACGAACTGATCGACGACTACATCGAAGGTCGGCTGCCGCAGAACGACTGATCCGGCGACCCTGGCGCGCCGCCTTCCGGCGGCGTCAGGGCGTCAGGGTCAAGGTGTCACCAGCATCTTCCCCATGTGACCGCCGGTGAGCAGGGTGATCAGCGCCGCTGGAAAGCGCTCGATGCCCTGCTCGATGTGCTCCGGCAGGTGCAGCCGTCCTTCCGCCAACCACCCGGCCAGCCTGGCGCCGGCTTCCCCGAACCGATCTGCGTAGTGGTCCACCGTGAACCCGCACATGCAGGCGTTACGCTCCGCCAGGCGCAGGTATCGCTTGGGGCCACGCACGTCGTTCAGGTCGTCGTACTGCGAAATGGCGCCGCAGATGGACACGCGCCCACCCATCCGCAGGCGCTCGAGCACCACATCGAGTAATTCGCCCCCCACGTTGTCGAAGAACACATCCACCCCCTGCGGCGCCAGTTCATCGAGCCGTGCCCCGACATCCTCGTTCCGGTAGTCGATGCCCGCGTCGGCGCCGAGGGTTTCGGTGAGGTAGCGGCGTTTTTCCGGCCCACCCGCGATCCCGATGACGCGCGCACCCTGGATGGTGGCGAGCTGACACACCACACTGCCCACCGCGCCAGCGGCGCCGGAGACCACCACGGTGTCCCCCGCGTCGACGTGAACCACCTCGAGCAGACCGACGTAGGCGGTGAGACCCGTGGTCAGCCCCAGCACCCCCAGATAGGCCGACGGCGGGGCCAGGCGGGTGTCGATCTTATGAACCATGGACGCCGGAAGTTGGGCATGGGTCTGCGCCATGAGAGGACCGGTCACCCAGTCGCCGGCAGCCAGCGTAGCACTGGTACTGTCGATGACCTCGCCCACGCCGAGCGCCACCACGGGCGCGCCCAACGGCACGGTGGCATGAATGCCGCCGTCCTCGAGGGTAGTGCGGATGAAGGCGTCGACCGACAGATGGGACACCGCAATGGTCACCTGGTCTTCGCCCAATGGCAGCAGCTCCGACTCCTCGAGCCGGAAGTCGGACTCCCGGGGACGGCCCTCCGGGCGCTTGTCCAGAACGATGCGCCGATTGCGGGTCAATTCAGGCCCCTCCCGAAATACGAATGCACTGACCGGTCACCCAGGCCGATGCCGGAGAACACAGATACAAGGCGGCCGCACCCAGATCCTCCGGGGTGCCGAGCCGGCCGGCCGGCAGCCGGATCATTTTCTCGAACCCGGGCAGGTCGGCGTCCGACAGGTTCATGGCTTTCATCATGATCTCCGTGGGCACGGCCCCCGGCATGATGCAGTTGACCCGGATGCGCGGGCCCAGCTCCTGGGCGAAGGTGCGGGTCAGCATGTTCACGCCGGCCTTGGCGGCGCTGTAGTGACCGCTGCCGGGGATCACGGTGTCCGCGGCAATCGACGAGATGTTGAGTATCCGCCCGCCGTCCTCCATCAGACCGGCAGCAACCCGGGTCGACTCGAAGATGGCGCTGAGGTTCAGGGCTACGGTCGCGTCCCATTCTTCACGAGGCAGTTCCGTGAGCGGTACCTGCAGCGGCGACCCGCCCGCGTTGTTGACCCAGATGTCGAGGCGGCCGAAAGCTTCGACCGCGCTTCGGCCGAGACGGGCCAGCGAGTCAGGGTCGGTCACGTCGGTGGTGACGGCCACGGCGCGGCCATTGCTGGCGACAATCTCCGAAGCGACCCGTTCAATTTCCTCCGTGCGGCGGGCGGCGCACACCACGTGAGCACCCGCCGCGGCCAGCACCCTGGCAATGCCTTCGCCGATACCCCGGCCCGCGCCGGTTACCACCGCCACCTGGCCGTTCAGCCCAAACAACTCATCCAGCATCGCGACTCTCCCTTCAGATCAGTTCCTTCAGTTCCACCCCGGCCAGGCGGCGCGCCAGGCGGTCGCGCCAGCGACTCATCATGGCCTGGCCGCGCCCCGGGTCGATGGTGACATCGGCGCTCGGCGCCACCGCGGCCAGGGCCAGCACCAGGCCCCGCTGATAGTCGCGGCGCAAGTGCTCGAATTCATACCCGGTAACATTCAGCGCCGTATGGTAGCGACGGAGAATGTGCTCCACAGCAGCGGCGTCCGCCGCCTCGTGCAGGGCGCTGCCGAGAAAGTAGGCCACGTCGTAGGCCGCAGGGCCGGCGCGCACCAGTTGCCAGTCGAGGTAGGCGCAATCGGTGCCGTTGAAACACACGTTGTCCAGCCGCAGGTCGTTGTGCATGAGGGTCGCTGGCACCTCCCGGGTCAGCACCCGGGCAAGCTGCGCGTAGTGGTCGCCCAGCCACGCCACGTACGGCCGCAGACCCGGCCCGACCTCGTCAAGAAACGCCGGCACGTTGCGCTGCAGAATGCCCTCGCGCATGCGCGCGTCGATATCCATGGGCAACAGCCAGAACTGTTCATCGAGCGCGGGATGAGCCCAGAACCGGCGGTGTGCCGGCGCAAACTGTTCCAGCACCCGGGCACAGGCCTCGGTGTCCGCGCCGGCGAGCTGGTCCCCCGGCCGGTAGGCTTCGAGGTCTTCCATCACCACCAGGTAACGGCGTTTCTTGGCGGCGGCGACCCGCATGCCCAGGTAACCGACCATGGGTGACAACAGCCGCGGCAGGCGATCCACAGCGCGCAGAATTTCCTTCTGCCGCGCCGAACCCGCGTCCGGATCGTAATGACTGAAGTAGATGCGCGGGATCCGCACCGGGAAATCGGCGCCGTAAGCCTGAAAGAACAGCACCTCGCGCTCGTACACACCGAGCATCTCGCCCATCGGCCGGTTGGCCTTCTTGGGCAGCTTGGCGATGACGCTGGCCGGCGTCGCCGGATCCGCGCCATCGAGCCTGAGGCGGACGATGTCGCCGAGAAACCCCTGGCCCTGGCCCAGCAGTTCGCGCTCGGCGCCGTTCACCTTCCAGCCCAGGGCCTGGCCGAGCCACTCGGTGGTCAGCGCTTCCGGAGTCTCCGGAACGTCAGCCGGGCTCATGCATGCCGTCCACGATGGCGATCAACTCGATCAAGGCCGCAATTTCGAAGTCCGGCTGCGCGGTTGCGGTCAACCCGCTGGTCAGCGGAGTGACGACACCTTCCTCGACGATACGCGCCGAGCGGATGCCCGCGGCCGCCGCGCCGGCCACGTCGTGGTGCAGCGAATCACCGACGAACAGGACCTCGTCGGCGCCGAGCCCGGCTTTGCCCAGAGCATAGTGGTAGATCCGGGTATCGGGCTTGCACGACTGCGCCTCCTCGGAGCTGGTCCAGTGGTCGAGCAGTTCATCCAACCCATGCCTTTGCACCAGCGGCAGCAGGTAGTCGTCGTCGATGTTGGAAACGATGGCCAGGTACAGCCCCCGGGCCTTGAGCGCGCGCAGGGCCTCGTGACAGTCGTCGCGCAGCGGCAGGTGATCGATGACCGACTGGCGCTGAGCGGCCTCGAAGCGCAGCGCCAGCGCCTCCGGCAGCGGCCGGCCGAACCCCTTGGCGAACACCGACAGGGTGTCCCGGAAAAGGTCCCGGTGCAGGAAATAGCCCTGGCTGGCGTAGCGCCGCATGGCCGTGTCGTTGGCGTTCTTCCAGGCACGTCCCAGCTCCTCGGGCCGGGTCTCGATCCCGAGCGCCTGCGCCACCTCCAGCACAGCGCCGCCCAGGCTGCCCCCTCGACGCGGATAACTGAACAGAGTGCCCCCCAGATCGAAGAGCACGCCCCTGAGCGGAGTGGCCGGCACCGGCGGGCGGCCGCTCACAGCCGCCACCAGGCCGAGCCATCTTTGCTGGCGAACGTTTTCATGGTCGTCATCGGATCCCCCAGGCCATTTGAACACGCTACACTGCGCCGATACCAGCACAGGTGAATGTAACATGAAGATCGGCATCTCCACGTTTCCGACCGACTACGCCATTTCCCCGACGGTACTGGCGGCGGCCCTCGAGGAACGCGGCTTCGAGTCGCTCTGGGTCGTGGAGCACACCCACATCCCCGCTTCACGGCGGACCCCTTACCCTCTGGGTACGGAGCTGCCCAGCATCTACTGGGAATCCTACGAGCCATTCACCTATCTGGCCCAGGTTGCCGCGGTCACCTCACGGCTGCGCATCGGCACCGGCATCTGTCTGGTGCCTGAACACCACCCCATCGCGCTGGCCAAGCGGGTGGCGTCCCTGGACTCACTCAGTGGCGGCCGCTTCCTGTTCGGCATCGGCGCCGGCTGGAACGCCGAAGAACTGGAGAACCATGGCGTCGCCTACGCCGACCGCTGGAAAGTGCTGCGCGAACACGTACTGGCGATGAAGGCCTGCTGGACCGAGAAGAACGCCGAGTTTCACGGCGACTTCGTCGACTTCGACCCGGTCTGGGTCGAGCCCGAACCCGTGAGCCGGCCACACCCGCCGATCTATCTGGGCGCCTCGTCCCGCTGGGCCATGGAACGGATCGTCGACTACGCGGACGGCTGGCTGCCGGTGGCGGTTCCGGAATTCGATACCCGACTGGCCGAACTGACTGCCCTGTGCGAGGCGCGCGGGCGCGATCGCAGCGAAATCGACGTCAGCCTGCTGACCGCGGTGGAGACACCCGATCAGCTCGCGGCCCTGGCCGACAAGGGGGTCAACCGGGTCATTCTGTCGCTGCCGACACTGCCTGAAGCGGAATCCCTGGCGGTACTGGACCGACTGGCCCCGGTCACCCAATGGGCACTCGAGCATCAGGGAGCCGCTTCCCGGTGAGCCGGACTCAGCGGTCGGCCACCCAGGCTACCGCGTTGCTGATCAGGCGGCGGAAGTGCGGATTGGCGTAAGCCTCGGGGCCATCACCGCATTGCAGATAGACGATGCGGCTTGCACCCTGCTCCCGGCACCAGCCGATGAGATTGCTGCCCGGCGGGTGCTGCCAGCCTTCGTTGTCGAACATCTTTCCTTCCAGAACCACCCGGGCCGCGGAGTAGAAGTTGTCAGCCACGAACTGGTGGCCGCTGGCCAGCAGCGGCGTGACGTCGGACTCGAAGACCTCGTACAGATACAACTCGTCGGTAATGGTGAACGACTCCGGTATGCCGGCGGTCACGGGGTGATCACGTAACACCCGGACCTGGTGCGCCACATCGTGCCGGTAACCGGAGTCCTGCCGTTGCTCGCCGCGCAGTTCCCCGGGCAAGTAGAGAAACCGGCCGCCGACGATGTCGGCGTACTCCGGCCAGGCCGGCCATCCGGCGATGGCATGATGCAGGAACACGAAGCCGTGCCCCTGTTCCAGCAGGGCCTCGAAGCGCGCCCGGAACGCCGGCGGAGGGGTCTGGAATTCGGGCGCCTGACCCGGCCGGAAGCGGATGCCCGGCATGTCGTAGAGCACGAAGGCGTCATAGGCCGACGCATGTTCGACATCGAACAGAGCCTGGGCCGCCGGCTGTTCCACGTGCGTCCAGTCGACCTCCGGCAGCGCGTCGAACAGGGCGAAGAACGGCTCCCGTTCGAACGGGTGGCCCTTGGTCACCAGCAGTATTTCGTGACCCGCCATGGTTTTCCCTCCGCCTCTCCTCGGTTGCCCGGAAGAATACCGTCAATGTAGACTGTTTTCATCGGGGAGCGGACAGGGCCTGGCCCCTTGAGCTGGATCACCGGAAACGACACCCACTGGAATGCGCTGCTGGCGCAACAGCCGACGCTGGCACCGGGCTATCGGGCTTTCTACCGCGCGTTGTGGCAGGACGGCGGCCTCGACCGCCGCGTGCTCGAATGCTGCCGGCTGCGTATCGCCGCCATTCACGACTGCGACGTCGAGTGGCGTCTCCGCGACCCCGCCGTCCCCGTGACCGACACCGAAGAGGCGGCACTGCGCCGCGGCGAGAGAACGCCGTTCCCAGCCGATCAGCAGGCGGCGCTCGAGCTCGCCGAACGGATGCCGTTCGATCAACACGGCATCGAAGATGTCGAAGTGGCTGCCGCCCGCCGGCATTTCGGCGAAGCCGGCACCGTGCAGCTCATGCTGGCGCTGGCCTTCTTCGACGCCACCTGCCGCATGAAGCTGGTCAGCGGGGTGACGCCGACTCCGTCCGGATCCAACGCCCCGCCATCGCGGCGTGGCCGGGCGCCGTGACGCCGGCCCGCTCAGTCACAGGAGAGCAACCATGTCCACGCACCCGCGCCTGCCCGCCGCCGTTCCGGGTCAAGCAGAGACCCTGGCCAGCGTTCTGGCCCACACGCCGGATTCGCTGCGCCGGTTTTTTGAGCTCTACGGAGAGTTCTGGCAGCACGGGGCCGTGGATCCAGCGCTCAAGGAAATGACCCGCCTGCGCAACGCGCGCATCACCGACTGCGGTTTCTGACGCAACGTACGCTTCGACTCCGCCCGTGCGGCGGGGCTGACCGAACAGCAGGCCGAGCGGGTGACCGACGGCTACGAGGACACACTGGCGCCGCGGGAGGTGGCCGCGCTGGCGCTGACCGATGCCCTGGTCGGCGACCCCCGGAACCTGGACCTGGCCGCGAAGGACCACCTGCTGGCGCACTTCACCCCGGAGCAGATCGTCGAGTTGCTGCTCGGCGTGGGCCTGTTCCTGGGTATGTCCAAGGTACTGATCACCCTCGGACTGGAGCCGGAAGACATGGCGGTGACGGTCATACCGACACCGGGCAGTCCTCCGGCGCGCTGACGCCATCCTCCGCCCGCTGGAGCGCGTTCAGTCGAACGCCGGCGCGGGCACGGACAGCGGCTCGCGGTCGCCGCCCGGACACAGGCGAATCTCGCCGTTGCCGCCATCCGTCAGCAGAGTGATGACCTGCTCCGCCAGGCCATCGGCCGACATCAGGTCCATGCCTGCCGCGCGCAGAGCCTGGGGCACGATGGCAGTGTCCACACCCCCCGGACAGATCGCGTTGATGCGCAATGGCGCGTCGGGGTCGGCGGCTGCCAGACTGCGAACCAGCCCGACCAGGGCGTGTTTGGTGGCCGAGTACATCGGATCCACGGGTAACGGTACCAGCCCCACCATCGAGGCCGTTACGCAGATGGCCCCGGGGCGCCCGCGCAGGTGCGGCAGCAACGCCTGCAAGGCGAACACCACGCCGCCGAGGTTGACGTCTACGATCCGCCGATAGGCGCTTTCCGGCAGATCCTCCAGAGCCACGAACGACGCGTCGGCGGGCACGCTCATGATCCCGGCGTTGAGGTGCACGAAGTCGGGCGTCCCGACGGCATCCAGGCAGGTGGTGACGGCGTCGAACCACGCCTCGCGGCTCGACACGTCGCAGCGGATGAAGTGGGCGTTTAATTCGCCGGCAAGCGCCTGCCCCGGCGCCTCGGCGATGTCCAGCAACACCACCTGCGCACCCAGGCTGCTCAGTCGCCGCGCGACGGCGGCGCCGATTCCGGACGCTGCGCCGGTCACCAGCGCGATTCGATCATGCATCCTGTCGGCCATCAGTATTGCGCCGTGCCGCCATCGACACTGATCGCAGCGCCGGTTATGCCGCTGCCGGACTCCCCCGCCAGCAGCAGCGCCACCGCCGCAACCTCCTCGACGGTCACCGGCCGTTCGATGGCCGAGTCCCTGGCATAGGCATCGATCATCTCATCCAGGGTCATGCCCATGGCGGCCGCCGTGGCCGGTCCCGACTCGCGCACGATGTCGGTGATGACCAGTCCCGGACAGATGGCGTTCACCGTTACTCCGGAGGTCCCCACTTCTCGCGCCACCGATTTGGTGAACCCGTTCACCGCATGTTTGGCGGTGGTATAGGCCGTCACCACCGGCTTGCCGTGTTTGCCCTCGACGGACGATATGTTGATGACCCGTCCCCAGCCCCGCTCCACCATGGCCGGCAGCACCCGGCGCGTGGCCCAGAACGTGGAATAGAGATTCCACCTGATGACGTTGTCCCACTCTGCATCCGGCAGTTCCACCAGCGGCTTCAGATTGCTGGCGCCGCCGGCATTGTTGACCAGGATGTCCACCGGACCGAGCCGTTCTGCCACGGCGTCGACAAATCCTTCCACGTCGGCCTGTACCGTGGCGTCGCCGGCAATGAACAACGCCCGGTCGCCGACCCCCAGTTCTTCGACCACCTGACGCCCGCGATCGGCCCGGCGCGCCATCAGCGCCACCCGGGCGCCCTGGTCCAGGAATGCCCTGGCGATGCCGAGGCCGATGCCGGCGGTCCCGCCGGTGATGGCCGCAACTCTGTCTGCTAACTGCATGATGACCCTCCCCTGTTCCGTCCTGTAGGCCGATTACGGATTTCGTGGAACGGCAGCCTATCACCAGCACCCATGAAGGTCCCAGCACGCCCCGCCGGCCGCGGCAGCGTGTCGGCCGTGGAAGTCGTGTCAGAGAACGGGCAAAGGCGATAAAGTAGCGGATTGCACACCGACAAACCGAGGGTAGCCGTGACCGAAGCCAGCGCCGAGTTCGCCACCATCCGATACGAATCACCGGACCAACACATCGCCCGCGTGGTGCTGAACCGGCCGGACAAGGCCAATGCTCAGAATACCCGGTTGCTCTACGAACTCAACGCGGCGCTGGATCAGGCGTCCCAGGACCCGGACGTGAAAGTGATCATCGTGGCCGCCGAAGGCGAACACTTTTCGTCCGGTCACGACCTGTCCAGGGACGAAGACTGGCGTCTGAGCGACGTGGCCATCGGCCCCTGGGCGGAGTTCAAGGCGCCGGGCATCGAAGGCAACTGGGGGCGGGAGGAGGAAATCTACTTCGGCCTCTGCTGGCGCTGGCGCAACATCCCCAAACCGACCATCGCCGCGGTGCAGGGCAAGGTGATTGCCGGCGGCCTGATGCTGGTGTGGCCGTTCGACCTGGTCGTGGCCAGCGAAGACGCCACCTTCCAGGACCCGGTGGTCGCGTTCGGGGTGAACGGCGTGGAGTACTTCGGCCACCCGTGGGAGTTCGGTGTCCGGCGGGCCAAGGAAATGCTGTTCACCGGCCGCGCCATCACCGCAGAAGTGGCCCGTCAGGTCGGCATGGTCAATCGGGTGGTTGCGCGCACCGACCTGGAATCGGAAGCGCTGGAACTGGCTCGGGAGATCGCCGCCCAGCCGCTGATGGGCCTCAAACTGGCCAAGGAATCGGTGAACCAGAGTCAGAACGCCCAGGGCCTGTACCAGGCGCTGCGCAGCGCCATGGGCCACCAGCAGCTCGGTCACGCCAACAACTCGATCGTCCATGGCATCCCGGTGGACCCGGCCGGCATGAAGATCATCCGCGACCTGGCCAAGAAGCCGCCGCTGGAGCGCTGAGCGTGCCCCCCGAGCGGCCGGTCAGGCGGCCGGCTGCTCGGCCTGCCAGTCGGCGGCGGCCGCCAGGGCCTGGCGCAGCGGCTTCAGGCTCAGCGCCAACGCGACGATGGCAATGCCGTAATTGACCGCGGCCAGGCTCGACAGTGACAGGTCGATAGCGTCTTCGCGCCCGAACACGTAGTCGTTGGTGAGGCCGATGATCAGCGGCGCCAGCAGATAGGACAGGAACGACACGCAGATCAGGTAGATGGCGATGAGCTGACCACGCATGCGGTTCGGTGCGATGGCCTGCAGGGCCGCATTGCTGAGGCCCGGCGGCATCGACATGCAGAACGTGATGGGGATCAGCAGCAGCGCCGCCAGCCGGTCGTCATCCAGCAGCGGCATACCGACCGCCACCGGCGCCAGCGCCAGCGAGCCCCACAGGGTCAGCCGCATGGGCGCGTCCGGGCGCCCGGCGCCGATCATACGGCCGGCGTAGTAGCCGGCGACGACGCTGCCGATGAAGCCGACGATCATGGCGATCAGACCATAGGTGATACCGATCTCGGTGCGCGACCAGTCGTGTTTGCGCACGAAGAACTCGACGATCCAGGTCAGAAAAGCGAATCCCTGAATCGACAGGCACAGGTAGGCGAGAAAATGCAGTGACAGGTAGCGGCTCCGCTCCCGGCAGAAACGCCAGACTTGCGCATAGCCGTAGCCGCGCTCCGGCTCCGTGAGCCCGCTCAGGCGCGCCGGCTCGCGAATCGTGAACATGGCGGCGGCCAGCAGCACCCCGGGCAGCCCCACCGCCATCAGCACTGCCTGCCAGGAATAGACCTGGCCGAACAGCGGCAGCACCAGATCCGGACGCGCCTCCAGGTAATCCACCAGTGGTCCGCCGACCAGCGACGCCAGGCCTGTGCCCAGAAACGGTGCCGTTGCAACGATCCCGTAGGCCAGCGGCAATCGAGTCTGAGGCAGATAGTCCGCCAGGATCGACGTGGTCGCCGGGCCCAGCGACGCCTCGCCGATGCCGACCCCCATGCGGGCCAGAAAGAGTTGCCAGTAGGTGGACGCCAGCCCCGCCAACGCCGTCATGGCACTCCAGCTGAAGATACCGGCCGCGATCAGGTTACGGCGGCTGTAGCGATCCGCCAGCCGCGCCAGCGGCAGCGTCGACAGGGAGTAGACCAGGGAAAACGCCAGGCCGACGATGAGCGAGATCTCGGTGTCGGACAGACCGCCGAGGTCCCGTTTGATCGGCCCGATCATCACCGCCAGGATCTGCCGGTCGATGAACGATAGCGTGCCGGCCAGGGTCAGCAGCACGATGACCCACCACAGGCGCGCCGGGCTCAACCCACTTCCACCATCTCGAAGTCTGACTTGGGTGTGCCGCACTCCGGGCACAGCCAGTCTTCCGGCACATCGGCCCACCGGGTTCCCGGGGCGATGCCGTCATCCGGCCAGCCCTCCTCCTCGTCGTAGATGAACCCGCAGGTCAGGCATTGCCACTTTTTCACGTCGTCCTCCCCGCGCCGCGCGCTCCCGCCGCCGGCGCTGCCGAGCCGGCCCCCGGCCTGTCAGCCAGTGCGTCCTTCGAGCTGTGCCCGCTGCGCATAAGGCGGCGGGCGGTTGCCGTTCTCGTCGACGATGTCGAATTGTTCGGCCAGGTCTTCGACCCACTGGATCTTGCCGGACCGCTCGCTGAGGTCTGCGGCGCCGAGCAGGGCCGCGGTGGCGCGGCCGACGAACAGCGGGGTCTGGGACTGGGACAGATCGGTGCCCCGGGCCTCGGCAAAGCTGCGCACGAACTCTGTGGCAACCGAACCCGGGTACAGGGTTACCGCCGCCACCCCCTTGGGGGCCAGTTCGATGGCCATGTCCGCCGTCAACCGGTCCAGGCCCGCCTTGCCGGCGCCGTACGAACTGGAGAAGTGGTAGCCGAGCCCACCCGGCGAGGAAACGTTGACGATGGCGGCGCCGGGGCCGGCCTTGAACAGCAGCGGCGCCGCATGCCAGCTCGCCACGTAGTGGGCGCGCAGGCCGATGCCGACCTGATCGTCCCAGACCTGAATCGGGTGGTCCCAGAAACCCCCGCCCCAGGCCGGCGGATCGGGGATCTTGTAGACGTTGTTGATCAGGAAGTCGATGTGGTCTACCGACTCCCCGATCTGCTTGAACAGCGCTTCGATCTGGGCATCGTCGCCGTGATCGCAGCGAATGGCGTGACCCTTGCCGCCGGCTTCGGTCACCAGAGCGGCGGTGGTATCGATGGTGTGCTCCCCATCTCCGGTGGTGCGGCCGCTGACGAAAACCTCGCAGCCCTGCTCCCCGAGGGCAATGGCGATGCCCTTACCGATACCGCGACTGGCCCCCGTGACCACGGCGACCTTTCCTCGTAGATCCGACATGACTTCCCCATCTGTTTGGCGTGACCGGCGGCCATCATAGCAAATACCGGCACACTTGATTGTTTTTAGCGGTCGGGCAAACTGGGCAGAAGACAGCGGGGAGGAAAAGGACCATGGTCAGCTCGGCGCCGGACGAACTGTTGCGTGACGCGACGCTGCTGGACCCCGCCGTGCAGCAGGACCCCACCGCCTATCACCACGCACTGCACAGCCGGCCGCTCCACTTCGACCACCGTCTCGGCTGCTACATCTGCGCCAGCTACCCGTTGATGCGCACGATCCTGCGTGACACCGGCACCTTTTCTAGCGTCGACAGCCAGGCCGCCCACGCCCTGCGGGCCGTGCCGGATGCGGTAAAAGCACTGCGGGCCGACGGCTACCCCCAGGTCAATACGCTGGTTACCAACGACCCGCCGTCGCACACGCGTTTCCGGCGCATGGTGGACGATGCCTTCCGGCCGAAGCGCATCGAAGGCATGGCCGGCGCCATCCGCCAGATCGTCGACGACAGCATCGACCGGTTCATCGAGCGCGGCCGTTTCGACGCCGTCACCGATCTGGCCGTGCCCGTGCCTGTCACCGTGATCGCCGACATGCTGGGCCTGGAACGCGGCCTGGCGCCGCGTATCAAGATCTGGTCGGATGCCTCGGTGGAACCCCTGGGCATGATGGCCGACGAAGCCCGGCTGATCGAATGCGCCCGGCTGATCAGGGAGTTCCAGGACTTCATTGCCGGCGAACTGGAACGACGCCGGCACGATCCGCGGGACGACCTGCTGACCAGTCTGGTCACGGCCCGGGACGTCGACGGCGCCGGTTTCTCCCTCCCCGAGATGCTGTCGCTGACCCAGCAGTTTCTGGTGGCCGGCAACGAAACCACCACCAACGGCATCGCCGCCGGGGTGCGTCTGCTGATCGAACAGCCGGATCACGCGGCCCGGCTGCGGGACAGCGCGGACCCCGGTCTGATGAGAACCTTCGTCAACGAGGTGCTGCGTCTCGAGTCGCCGGTCCAGGGCCTGTTCCGCATCGTCACCCGGCCGGTCACCCTGGCGGGCGTCGAGTTGCCTGCCGGCAGCCGGGTCATGCTGCGGTTCGCGGCCGCCAACCGCGACCCGGAACAATACGCCGACCCGGACCAGCTGCACCTCGAGCGCAACAACGCCGGCACCCACCTGGCCTTCGGCGCCGGCATTCACCATTGCATCGGCGCCAGCCTGGCACGCGAGGAGATGTACCAGACCTTCGACGCACTGCTGCAGCGCACCCGGTCGCTCGCTTTCAGCCCCGGCCAGGACCGGTTCGAGCATCACCCCTCGCTGATCCTGCGCGGGCTGAAAACGTTACCGGTCGAATTCGGGAAACGCTGAAGCCCAGGCAATCTCATCACTCGAGGGACTCACATGAACCAGCAACCCAGTGTCACCCGGCGCTTCGATCTGACCGGTCACGTTGCGGTGATCACCGGCGGCGGCCGGGGCATCGGCGAGGGCATCGCGCTCGGCTTCGCCGAAGCCGGCGCCGCCGTGGTGGTAGCGGCCCGCCGCAGCGCCGAAATCGAGGGGGTGGCGGAGCGGATCCGTCAGTCCGGCGGGCAGGCTCTGGCGGTGACCACGGACGTAACGGACGACGACGCCCTGGAAGGACTGGCCCGGGCTGCGGTGGACACCTTCGGCAAGCTGACCATCTGGGTCAACAACGCCGGCGGTTCGCCGCTGCGCATGCCGCTGGCGGACCTGCCACGAGAGGAGTGGGACCGCACCATCGCCTTGAACCTGACGGCCGTTTACCGCGGCGCCATGGCGGCACAGCGCCACATGACCCAGGGTTCCATCATCAACATCACTTCCGGCGCCGGGTCCGGACCGGTGCCGGGCAGCGCGCACTACGGCGCCGCCAAGGCCGGCACCAATTCCCTGACCTGGACCCTGGCAGCGGAGCTGGCGCCGCACATCCGGGTCAACGCGGTGGCCCCCGGCGCCATCCCCACGGAAGTCATGCTGAAGGCCATCGGCAAGACCGAGGACCAGCTCGACGAGGTGCTGGAAGACTGGCGCATCCCCCTCGGCCGCCTCGGCACGCCTCAGGACATCGCCGCCGCGTGTATCTACCTGGCATCCGACGCGGCAAGCTGGGTGAGCGGGGAGATTCTACGGGTCGGGGGCGGGGCGCGGCCGCGCTGAGCGGCACTCAGCGCAGCAGCCGGAAGGCCTCCAGCTCGTCCAGCGCCGACAGCGATCCATCGAGCATGTCGGAGGCCAGCCGGACCCCACGCTCGTTGCCCATGTCCAGGGTGCCGGCGATGACCACGGCGTAACACAGCAGATACAGCGCGGCGACCTCATAGCGCCGGCTCGACGCCGCCAGGTCGTAGTCGATGCCGCGGCCCGCCAGCTCCTGGCTCAGCACCTGCTGATAATGGGCCAGCAGATCCTGCTGGGACCGCACCGCCCTGGGCACGCTCTGGGTAACGAAGTAGGCCACGTCGTGCTCCGGCGCCGACCGGCACACGGCCTGCCAGTCCACCAGCGCAATCCGGCCATCACCCTGCGCACCCGGAAAGAACACATTGTCGATCCGCAGGTCACCGTGAATGACACACACCGGCGCCGCGCACATTTCCTTCATGAGCCGGGGGACGTTGTCGGCGAATCCTGCGCCGATGTCCCGGGCGGACGCGGGAATCAACTCCGCAAAGCGCTCCAGGCAGGCCGGCCAGCCGGCCTGGAACCCGGCCATCATGCCGTCCCGCTGCATGGGATTGTCGTGCAGAATGATGTGATCGAGGTCCGCCGGAGCCCAGGCGCTGGCATGGAATCGGGCCAGGGTCGCCAGAATTTCCCGGGCCTCTTCCAGCGTACACCCAGCGACCTGATCGCCGACCCGAAAGCCCTTGAGATCCTCCAGCAGCAGAACGAAATCGTGGCTGGCGGCGTCGAAATCGCCGAAGTAACAGGTGGGCGTACGGAGCTGCACCCGGGCCGCGACGTCCCGGTAGAAGCGCACCTCACGGCCGTACATGTCGTAGGTCTGTGCCACCTCGCGATTGACCGCGGCCGCCGATGGGAACTTGGCGATCACCGATGACGGACCGCCGGCCGCGTCCAGGTGCAGGCGCACGACCATGCCGATCAGCCCGGCACCTTCGCCGAAGCGCTCCACCTGGAACCCCCGTACGTCAGTCTGAAGCGCATCACTCAGCCACTGGGGCGTCAGCGCCTCGACCGACGTGGGAAAGCCGGCCATCAGGTCCCGTCACCTCCGGGCGCCGAGAAGAAATCGGCGCGCGGAACCCCCTGGTCGTCGTAGACCGGCTCGGTCAGGTCGACCCGGTATTTGGCCGTCTCGGCACCCCGCAGGCCGAAGGCGCCAAGGGTGTCGCGCATCCGCGTGTACCAGGTGTTCTGAAAATGTGCCGCCAGCGCGGCTTCGCTCTCCCAGCGTTCGAAGACCCGTAGCCGTCCCGGGTGCCGGGGATCCGGACACCAGTCGTAATCCAGGCATCCGGGCTGCTCGAGGGCGCCTTCGATCAGCGGCCGGGCCGCTTCCAGGGCGTCGTCCAGACGCTCCGGCGCCAGATCGATGGTGCCGGATATGATGATGCGGGTCTCGTTCATCAGGTATCGTCCCAGGTCGGAGGTAACGCCACGCCGGCTGTCGTCGCGAGCTTAGGTGACGCCAAAACCGTCAGTCAAGACGGCTTTTCCCGTGGCCAGCCGGAGCAATTTCAAGCAGACTTGACTGTTTTCTTCGATCGGTCAAACTGCGCCGCGGGCACTCTCGCGGATTCACAGGGGGAACGGCAACTTGACGGCACAGATATCGGACGAGACGCTGCTGGACATCCATCGCCGCATGGTTCGAATTCGAATCTTCGAAGAGACCGCGGGCAAACTGATGGAGGACGGCAAGATCCCGGGGGCCCTGCACCTGTACGTTGGCCAGGAGGCCGTCGCTTCCGGGGTCATGGTGCATCTCAGCAACGAAGACTGGATCACCTCCACCCACCGGGGGCACGGCCACCTGATCGCCAAGGGCGGCGCATTCGACCGCATGTTCGCCGAACTGTTCGGACGCGCCACCGGCTACTGCAAGGGCAAGGGCGGCAGCATGCACATCTCCAACATGGAGCTCGGCATGCTCGGTGCCAACGGTATCGTCGGCGGCGGACCACCCATTGCGGTGGGCGCCGGGTTCTCCAACAAGTTCCGCAAGACCCGCAACGTCGCGGTGCCGTTCTTCGGTGACGGGGCCAGCAACGAGGGCGCCTTCCACGAAGCCGCCAACATGGCTGCGCTGTTCAAGCTGCCGGTGGTCTTCGTCTGCGAGAACAACGGCTACGGCGAGTACACGGCGCAGGCCAATCATCAGGCCATCGTCGACGTCGCGGACCGGGCCGCCGGCTACGGCATGCCCGGGGTGGTGGTGGACGGCATGGACGCGGTGGCGGTGTACGAGGCCGCCGGCGAGGCCATCGAGCGGGCGCGCAACGGCGACGGCCCGACCCTGCTCGAGTGCAAGACCTACCGCTTCTACGACCACGTGGGCATTCGCGGCATGGGGCTGACCTACCGCACCGACGAGGAGGTCGCCTACTGGAAAGGCCGCGACCCGATCAAGCTGCTGGAGGGCCGCCTGGCCGAACAGGGCATTCTGTCGGCGGACGCCGCCAAAGCCGTGCACGACGAGGTTGCGGCCGACGTGAAGGCCGGGGTCGAGTTCGCCGAATCCAGTCCCATGCCCGAGCCGGATGCCCTGCTCGAAGACGTCTACGCCTGACCGGAGGAAACATGGCAGAAGCACAGGTACAAGCGCGTAAGCTCCCCTATGTCTCCGCGATCACCGACGGCGTACGCGCGGTGCTGCGGGAACAGGACAACAGTTTCGTCATCGGCGAGGACGTAGCCGGTGCCGGTAGCGTCTATGGCTACTACAAGGGCCTGCTCGAAGAGTTCGGTCCCGAGCGCATCTACGACACACCGATCTCCGAGGAAGGCATCATGGGTCTCGGGGTCGGCGCGGCCGCTACCGGCTGCCGGCCCATCGTCGACCTCATGTTCATGGACTTCATCGGCGAGTGCATGGACGAAATCGCCAACCAGCTCGCCAAGATGCGCTACATGTTCGGTGGACATGCCAAGCTGCCGGTGACGGTGCTGACCATGGCCGGCGCCGGCGCCAGCCTGGCCGCCCAGCACAGCCAGAGCCTGGAGTCCTGGCTGTGCCATCTGCCGGGCCTGAAGGTGGTGATGCCCACCACGCCCTACGACGCCAAGGGTCTGATCATCGCCGCCGCCCGGGACGACAATCCGGTGTTCGTGGTACTGAACAAGGTGTCACTGGCGATGTCCGGCGAGGTCCCCGAGGAGGTCTACGAAATTCCGCTCGGCGAGGCCAATGTCGTGCGCCAGGGCGGTGACTACACCATCGTGGCCACCGGGCGCATGCTGCACGAAGCGTTGAAAGCCGCCGAGGAGCTCAAGTCCCTGGGAGTCGACACGGAAGTGATCGACCCGCGCACCCTGCAGCCGTTCGACATCGATACGGTGGCCGAGTCGGTGCGCAAGACTCATCGCGTCATGGTCGTGCACGAGGCAGTCCGCACCGGCGGCCTCGGCGCCGAAATTGCAGCACAGATCCAGGAAGTGGCGTTCGACTATCTGGACGCCCCGGTCGCCCGGGTCGGCGCGCCGTTCTCGCCGGTGCCGTTCAGCCCGGCGCTGGAAGCCCACTACGTGCCGAACGCCGCGCGCATCGTCGCCGAGGCGCGCCAGCAACTGGCCATCTGACTCCGGCCCGCAGGCGCTGCCAGCGGCATCATGAGTGTCATCGGCATCATCGCCAATCCAGCCTCCGGCAAGGACATCCGGCGGCTGGTGGCCCGCGCCTCGGTGTTCGACAACCAGGAGAAGCAGGCCATCATCCGCCGCGCCCTGGCGGGTATTCAGGCCACCGCCGGCGACAACTGCCGGATCGCCTACCTGGACGATCCCCAGGGCATCTGCCGGCGGGCTCTGGCCGAGGTCTCCGGCGTGGACAGCCACGCAGTGACGGCCACCCGCACGGCCAGCGCGCTGGATACCCGGACTGCCGCCATGGCGCTCCGGGACGACGGCTGTCGAGTGGTCATGGTGCTGGGCGGCGACGGCACCAACCGGGCGGTTGCCTCGGTGTGGCCGGACGTGCCCGTCATCGCGTTGTCGACCGGCACCAACAACGTCTTTCCCAGCCTCCAGGAAGCCACCATCGCGGGCGCCGCCGCCGGCCTCATTGCAAGCGATCAGGTAGCCCTGTCGGAGGTCGCAAGCCGCTGCAAGTGCATTCGGGTGGAGATCGACGGCGAGGACGACGACATCGCCCTGATCGACGCCGTGCACAGCCGCGAACGCTTCGTTGGTGCCCGGGCCCTGCTGTCGCCGGACAGTCTGCAGACCGTGTGCCTGACCCGGGCCGACCCGGCGGCGGTGGGTATGACCGCCATCGGCGGCCTGCTCGACCCGCTTGACGATGCCGCCGACGAAGGCCAGATCATCCACATCGGCCCGGGCGGGGTGACGGTCAATGCACCTATCGCCCCCGGACATTACACGCGGATCGGCATTGCCGGCTGGCGCCGTCTGCCGCTGGGGGAGTGGGTCGAGCTGCAGGGGCCGGGCGTTCTCGCCTTCGACGGCGAACGGGAACGGGTCCTGCGCCCGGACGGCCGGGCCCGGCTGCGGGTGGTGCGCGAAGGGCCCCGGGTGATCGACGTGCAGCGGACACTGTGGCTCGGCGCCCGACACCACGCTTTCCGGCAGAACCCATCGCGCGGGCCAGCGGATCCCGCACCGAACCGTCGTAGAGATTCAGCATAAGGAGCACAGATGCCCACCGAGATTTACCTGGTGAAGGTCGGCATGAACATGACCGAAGGCGTCATCGACGAGTGGTATGTCCCTGACGGCGGCACCGTGGAGAAAGGCGACATGCTCTATCGCCTGGAAACGGAAAAGGTGAACCTGGACGTGGATGCCGAGGTTTCCGGCACCGTCCGCCACCTGGTCGCCGAGGGCATCACCATGGAGCCGGGTGACATCGTGGGCTACGTTTACGCCGCCGGCGAGGACATCCCCGACACGTTGCCCGGCAGCAGCGCCCAGCCGCCGGCCAGCGCGCCGGAACCGAGCGCGAGCGGACCGGAATCCGGGGCCAGCGCCGCAGGCGCGGCCTCGAGCACGCCGGCAACCCCGTCCACCGGCGCCGGCGGGCGCGTTCTCTCGTCCCCGGCCGCACGACGCCTCGCTGGTGAGCTCGACGTCGACTACACCCAGCTCAATGGCTCCGGCCCGGGGGGTCGGATCGTCGAGGCCGACGTGCGCGCCGCGGCCGATGCGCCCCAGGCCGCGCGGACCGCCCGCTCCTCGCCCATCGCCCGCAAACTGGCCCGTGAGCTGGAAGTGGACATCGACTCGGTCGCCGGAACCGGCCCCGGCGGACGGATCACCAAAGAGGACGTGGAGCGGACCGCCCGGCAGAACGCGCAGGCGGGCGCCACGGCACAACCGCGCCGCACGGCGGCCGCGGCGGCCGAGGACCGGGTCGTCCCGGTCAAAGGCATGCGCCGCACCATCGCGACGCGCATGCACGAAAGCCTGATGTCCATGGCCCAACTCACCATGGACATGGACGTGGACATGGGCGAAGCGGTGGCGCTGCGCGCCAAGCTGGTGGACGCCTGGGCCGACGATGACGTGCGTCCGGGCTACACGGACCTGGTGATCCGCGCGGTGGCGCGCGCCCTCGAGGCTCATCCGCAGATGAACGCGACGTTCACCGATACGGAAATCACCCTGCTCGGCTCGGTGCACGTCGGCATGGCGGTGGCCCTGGACGACGGCCTGATCGTCCCGGTGATCCGCGACGCCAACCGGCTGAGCCTGGCCGACCTGTGCCGGGAATCGGCCCGCCTGGCGGCCGCTGCCCGGGACGGCACCCTCGGCATCGACGACCTGCAGGACGGCACCTTCACGGTGTCTGCCCTGGGCATGTTCGGCGTCGATTCCTTCACACCCATCATCAACTCGCCCCAGGTGGGCATCCTGGGGGTGAACCGGCTGCGCGACGACACCGGCTGGGACGGGGACACGCCGATCAAGCAGAAGCGCATGAAACTGTCCCTCACCTGGGATCACCGGGCTCTGGACGGCGCCCCCGCCGCCCGGTTCCTGGCAACCATCAAGGAACTTCTCGAATCTCCCTACCGGCTGCTTTCCTGAAGCCGCAGCGCTGACGGAAACCCTGCTCCGGTCCGGCCGGCGCGCTGGCGTGCCGGCCGGCTTCGCGCCCGGCTGCCCGCGCCTTTTCCATTCACCAGCGCTGGATTAAAACAATCACGCATGACGGAAACTCTTGGCAAGCTTCCGTGGTTGGAGTAATGTCGATCGGGAACTGGGGAGAGGGCTTCGATGACTGCAAAAAGCGGCGGCAGTTCGACGACGACCGGTCCGGGCGCGGACCAGAAGGTCCCCTATGAGCCGGTCCGGCCGGCCTGCCCCGCTGACATCAACTTCCTCGATGCGGACCTGCAGAACTGCCCCTATCCTGCCTACCAGGTGCTGCGCGACCAGGCGCCGGTATGGCAGGACCCGCGCACCGGTTTCTACGTGATCAGTCAGTTCGACGATCTGCGTGACATCCTGCTCAACACCGAAGACTTCAACAACAGCGCCCGCGGCGGCCACGGCGGCGCCCGTGACTCACTCGACTCGGATCGCGCCGGGCGCATGCAGCAGCTCTATCGCGACAAGGGCTGGCTGCCGGCGCCAACCCTGGCCGGACGCGACGACCCCAATCACAAACAGATGCGCGCGATGTTCAACGAGGCCTTCCGCCCGAAGAAGATCGAGGCCATGGATCCGTTCGTGGAAACCACCGCCTACCGGCTGATCGACGACTTCCTCGGGGACGGCCATTGCGACTGGGTGGCTCGCATGGCGGTGCCATTGCCGCTCATCGTCATCGGCCATCAGATGGGGGTTCCGGAGGCCGACATCTGGAAGATCAAGGCCTGGACCGACGCCTGGGTGCAGCGCCTCGGCATGATGCAGACCGAAGACGAAGAGCGCTGGTCCGTGGAAATGGAGATCGAGGCCCAGCACTACTTCCAACCGATCTTCGAACGGCTGCGGCGCGAACCGGACGACACGCTGCTTTCCGACCTGGTGAACCGGGTGATTCCGGAATGGGGCCGGCCCCTCAACGACAACGAACTGCACGCCGAGATGATGGCCGACACCTTCGTCGGCGGGTCCGAAACCACCACCAACGCCATCGCCTACGGGGTCAAACTGCTGATCGAGAATCCCGATGCCTGGAACAAGTTGAAGGCCGAGCCGGACCGCTACCTGCGGACCTTCATCGAAGAGGTGGTGCGGCTGGAAAGCCCTGTGCAAGGCCTGTTCCGCTGGGCTGCCCGGGACTTCGAACTGCAGGGTGTGACCATTCCCAAAGGCGCGATGCTGAACGTTCGTTATGCCGCTGCCAATCGCGACGACGGCGAGTTTCAGGAAGCGGCAACGCTCGATCTGGAGCGGGAAAAACCGGGCCGGCACCTGGGCTTCGGTTCCGGCATCCATCATTGCCTGGGCGCGCCGCTGGCGCGCCGGGAGATGTACTGGGCCTTCAAGGCCCTGATCGACCGGGTCGACAGCATGTGGTTCGCCCCGGGCCGGAACGACTTCCGTGTGGTCCCCAACTTCGCGCTCCGGGCCCTCAAGGAACTGCACATCGAGTTCAAGCCAAGTTGATGGGCGCCGCATCGCGCCTTTGAGGAGCACCTGCATGTCCCTTCTGGAGCGATTCAGACTCGACGGCCAGGTCGCCGTCGTCACCGGCGGCGGCCGTGGCATCGGCGAAGGCCTGGCGTTGGGCCTGGCCGAGGCTGGCGCCGACGTGGTGGTCGCCGCGCGCCGCACCGAAGAGGTGGAAGCCGTCGCGGAACGGGTCCGTTCGCTCGGCCGCCGCGCGCTGGCAGTCACCTGCGACGTCATGCAGATCGACCAGGTCCAGGCCCTGGCGCGCACGACGGTCGAACAGATGGGGCGTCTGGACTGCTGGGTGAGCAATGCCGGCGGCGCCGACGACCGGGTGCCCCGGACCTTTCTGGACATGCCGGAAAGGCAGTGGGACTTCCAGCTCAATCTCAATCTGAAAGCGGTGTGGACCGGCGCCCAGGCCGCGGCGCGCCTGATGGCGGAACAGGGCGGCGGCACCATCATCAACATCTCGTCCGTGGCGGCCGGACGCGCTTCGCCCTACAACGGGCCTTACGCGGTGGCCAAGAGCGGGGTCGACAACCTGACCCAGACCCTGGCGGCGGAACTGGCTGCGTCGGGGATCCGGGTCAACGGGGTGGCACCCGGCCCCATCCCTACCGAGGTGTTCCTCGAGTTCCTGCAACTCGAGGAAAAGGATATTCCGGAGCTTGGCGAGCGCTTCCAGATACCCCTGGGTCGCGTCGGCACGCCCGAGGACATTGCGCCGGCCGTGGTTTACCTGGCCTCGGACGCTTCTTCGTGGATGACCGGACAAACCATCCGGATCTGCGGCGGCCCCTGATTCCCAGCCGGAGAAGAACATGACTCTGACTCACTATCCCCTGTTCCAGCAGGCCTATCTGGTGAACGACGTGGAGCAGGCCTGTCACGACTGGAATCAGCTGTTCAACGCAGGCCCCTTCGTGGTCGTTCCGCACCATCAGACGGACCGGTTCACATACCGGGGTACCGACCAGGAAGCCGACGTGTCCTACGCATTCGGCTACCTGGGCGACATGATGATCCAGTTCATCCAGCAGCACGACGAGACCCCGTCCATCTACCGCGACATGTACCAGGCCGGCGAAGAAGGCTTCCATCACGTCGGCGTGCTGGTCCACGACTTCGAGGCCGAGTTCGAGCGCCTGGAGTCCATGGGCTTCGAGTGCGCGTGCCGGCTGTGGGCGGACAACGTCGATGCCGCCTACTTCGATACCCGCCGCGCCAACGGCTGCTTCACCGAAATTCACGGGGATCCGAATCACATTCTCGCGACCTTCGCGACCTGGAAACGGTCTCACGAGCTGTGGCAGGCAGGCGATCCGGTCATCGTACCGAGAACCTGACGCCACCACGACACGGCGGCCTCACGGCCGCCCGGTTGATTCGATTAGGGAGAGAATCGATGCAGAGCTTCAGGAATTCACCATTGTGCCGGGGCGTACGCCAGTCCGGACCACACTCCGCCGGCGCTGGCCGGCGACTGCTCGCCACTTCCGCGCTGCTGTGCTGCGCCCTGCCGGCGGCATCCGCGCTGGCGGCGGAAGACGTCAACGCCCGCATCATCGAAGAGATTCTGGTGACCGGCACCAAACGCGAGACCTCGGCCCAGGACGTGCCCATTGCCGTCACGGCCATCTCCGACGAAATGCTGCAGCGTCAGTTCCGCAACGACATCCTGGCCCTCGGCGAACTGTCACCGGGTGTGGCGCTCGGCCAGCAGCCGGGCTTCCGGGCCATCGCCGGCGGGGTGCGCGGAACCGGCCAGAACTCCATTCTGGTGACCCAGGACTCCTCGGTGGTGGTGCTGGTGGACGATTTCGCTCTGTCCAGCGTTCAGTCCCAGTTCGTGGAAATGTTCGACGTCGACCGGATCGAGGTCTATCGCGGCCCCCAGGGCACGCTGTTCGGCAAGAGCGCCACCGGCGGCGCCATTTCGATCATCACCAAGCGCCCGGACCTCACGGAGTACGGGGCCGACCTGTCCTATCAGTACGGACGCTTCGATGGTGACGACGGTTCGCCCGCTGACATCCAGAAGTTCAACGCCGCGGTCAACATTCCGCTGATTCCGGAAAAGCTGGGCCTGCGTGTGGTCGGTATCTGGGATCAGGACGACGGTTACTACACCAACGACAAAGCGACCGCCACATGGCCGGATTTCGCCCCGCTGTATGGCGGTCCCGCGCCGGTACCGGACGGGATCAGCACCCGGACCGTCGGTTCCGGAGAGAACCTGAACGACACCGACGTGTTCGCCGGTAAGGTCAAGCTGCTGTGGCAGCCCAACGACCGTTACGAAGCGTACTTCCTGTTCGACTACCTGAACGACGATTCCGGCACCGTACCCGGGGTCAACGAGAGCGAATCGGACATGCTGCTGCCGCTGCTGGGCTTTCCATCCATCCAGGATGCCGGCAACGACAACGAGTTCAGCACCGGGGTGACCAACCAATGTGTCGAAGGTAACCCCGACGGTCTGTGCCTGACTGCCGGCAGCCGGGTCAACGTCGAATCCTACATGCTGCACCAGGCCCTGGAACTCGAGGACTACAGTATCAAGCTGATCCTGGCGACCCGGGAAATGACCGAACGGCTGCCGGACACCTACACCGGCGAAGCTTTCACGTCGCTGTTCGACGCCGCGCGCAACACCACCCGGGATCAGGACCAGTACGAGTTGCGGGTCAATTCCAACTACGACGGACCGTTCAACTTCGTGGCCGGCGCCTCCTACGCCACCGACGACGTCAGCATGCTGGCCTATGCCACGGTCGGACTTTCAGCGCTGTTGCCGCCATTCGACACCGACTTCATCACCGACCCGGCCACCTCCGGCGCCGACCAGGACCGGGAAACCACGGCTTTCTACGCGGACGCCAGTTTCGACATCACCGAGCGCCTGACCCTGTCCGGCGGTATCCGCTACACGGATGACGAAAAGACCTTTTTCCGCCGCGCCAACCCGGGCGGCCCGTGTACCGCGCTGACCCCGGCCAAGGATCAGGCCCTCATCGACGGTGAATGTCTGGATGCACGTTCCAACGCCATATCGCGGGTGGGTGACGACTTCAGCGCCAAGGATCTGCAGGCCTACGAGATCCCCCTGCCGGACAGCGCCTTCGGCATCGCCGACACCTTCAGCGACAGCTGGAACGAAACCACCTACCGGGTGGTGCTGGACTACGACGTAGCGGACGCCATGATGGTCTACGCCAGCTACGCCACCGGATTCATTCCCGGCGGATTCACCGAGACCTGCTCGAGCCTCCAGACCTGCCAGCCCTTCCAGTCGGAGACCAACTGGAATTTCGAAGTCGGCATGAAGGGTCAGTTCATGGACAACACCCTGCAGACCAACCTCGCGGTGTTCTTCACCGAGTACAAGGATCTGATCCGCTCCCAGGTCGTACCCTTCACCAACGCCTTTGGCGTCACGACCCAGGAAACCATCAACATCAACGCCGGGGTGTCCGAAGCCTGGGGCGTCGAGGGCGAGGTGACCTGGCTGGCCACCACCAATCTGCAACTCTCGCTGGTGTTCGGCTATCTCGACCACGAATACAAGGAATTCGAGCTCGATACCGACCTCGACGGTACCCTGGAAGACCTGTCCGGCCTCACGGTGCCGTTCTCTCCAGAGTGGAAGGTGGGCGCGTCGGCGACTTACGACCAGATCCTGCCCGCGGGCCGGCTCACCTACAACGTCAATGCCAACTACCAGGACGAAGCCGAGATGTCGGTGTTCAACTCGCCTCTGACCCAGATGGAAGAGCGCACCCTGGTCGACGCCAACGTCACCTACTGGGCACCGGAGGACCGCTACTACGTCACCCTGTGGGGCAAGAACCTGACTGACGAGCGCAACCGTTTCGGGGCCAACTCGGTAGCCGGGTTGTGGAACTTCACCATGTACGGCCGGCCCCGGTCCTACGGGATCGAAGTCGGCGTGTCCCTGTAAGCCCATGACGGATCGCCGGAGGCGGACATTCGACGGGCCTTGAGGACACCGTGGTACTACGGCTGGAACATCCTTGCCGCCGGCATCGTGTTCCAGGCCGTGTCCTTCGGCATCGGCATCTACTGCTTCACCTTCTGGGTCGACCCATGGTCCCGGGAGTTCGCGGTCGGCCGCAGCCAGGTCATGACCGTGTTCGTGACCCTGCAGGTGGCCATGGGCGCCCTGGCGCCGTTTGCCGGACGGGCCATGGACCGTCTGTCGATCCGCGCCCTGGTGGTCGCCGGGGCCCTCTCCCTGGCGCTGGCCCTGGCCCTGGCGGCCCGGGTCAGCGCGTTGTGGCAGCTCAACGTCGTGTACGGCACGCTCGTCGTCGGCGGCATGCTGCTGTGCGGCCCGCTGGCAGCCCAGACCCTGGCTGCCCGCTGGTTCGAGTCCCGCCGGGGCCTGGCGCTCGGCATCTCGACCGTCGGCACCTCCGTAGGTGGGTTTGTCATGCCGCCTCTGGTCACGACACTGCAGGCTCAGATCGGCTGGCGTGACGCCAACGACCTGCTGGCCATCGGCGTCGTCCTCAGCGTGGTGCCGCTGGTCTGGCTGGTGGTACGCAACGCGCCGCCGGTCGCGGAACCGACGGCTGTGACGGCGCATGGCGGCCCTGATCCGGCGGCACCCCTGACGGTACTGCGGGACCGCAGCTTCTGGCTTCTGGTTCTGGCCTTCACCCCCATGATCACCGCCGTTGGCGCAGCCCAGCAGAACCTCGCCCCGTTTGCCGACGACAACGGCACGTCGCCTCAGGTGACGGCCTATCTGGTCTCCCTGATGGCACTGACCATGATCGCCGCCAAGGTCGCGTTCGGCGCCCTGGTGGACCGCTGGGACCTGCGCTGGCTGTTCTTCTTCGTGCTGGCGGTGCTGGCGACGGCGCTGTCGCTGATGCTGGGCGCCGTGAACGGACCCACCCTGATGCTGGCGTGCGCACTACTGGGAATCGCGGCGGGCGGGTTCCTGCCGCTGCTGGCGTCCGCGGTCAGCACCCGCTTCGGTGTTGCCGCGTTCGGCAGGGTCATGGGGATGGTCGGCCCATTCACCACCCTGGCGGCCCTGGGACCGTGGCTTGCGGGCTACCTGAGAGACGTCAGCGGCAACTACGATCTGGCCTGGATCGCCATGGGCCTGCTTCTGCTGCCATCCGCGGTATGCATGGCGCTGCTGCGGCCCAGACCGGCCGCCGCCGCCGTGTGAGTGATGCATGACGCAGCGCCGCAGGAGCGGCAGCGCCGCAGGAGCGGCAGCGCCGCAGGAGCGGCGGCGCTCACCAGCCGAGAACCGTCTCCTCGGCCGCCAGGAACAGCACCACCCCATCGGGATCGGCAAAGTTTCTGGCGTCCGTCGCCTGATCCTCGCGCATCTGGCGCGAGGCCATGGCGGCACGGGCCGCGGCGGCGTCCGGCCAGTAGATCTCCGTCAGACCGTGGTAGACGGGCACGGTCTGGTACCAGACCGCGGGCGGATGGCTCTGCACATAGCACGTCGCCCCCTCGGTGCGGGCCGCGATGGGCCCATGGGTGTGCAGCCAGTGACGCTGAAACGCCTCGGGCGCGATGTCCGGCCGGCAGCGGAACGGAAAAACCCCTTTGATGAACGTGCCATCGTAGTGTTCCGGACGCCGCATGATGACGTGATCGCGGCCCACGATGGCGGCCGCAACCGTCGTCTGCGCGCCCCACAGCGCCGCCAGCGCCGACGGATCGCGAGCCAGCGCCAGCGCGCGTTCGGCATCCTCGAAGGAGATTTCCGCCACCCCGGCATGAGTCGGTGCCGCGCCCGCCTCGATCTGCTCGTCCAGCGCGCGGCTCTGGCTGTAAAGCAGCGCGCCTTCGAGCGCGGATTCCAGGGCCTCGCGCGCCTGGCCACCGGAGAAGCGGAACGGATCGGCCAGGGCGTTGAGGAACAGGCAGGTGCGGAACATGGGCTTGCCTCGAGAATCGCAGGAGTCAGAATCATGACACGGGGAAACCCGCCACGCAGTAACCGGAAGGGAAATCGAACATGTTGAGATTGGACGGCAGACGTATCGTGATCACGGGTTCGTCCCGCGGCCTCGGGCGCGCCTTTGCAGAAGCCTCGGCCGCCCGTGGCGCCAGCGTCGTCATCAACGGCACCAACACCGGTGCCCTGGGCGAGGTCGAGGCCAGCATCCGCGGCGACGGCGGATCGGTGGTGGCGGTCGCCGGGTCGGTGGCGGACGATGCCGTGTGCCGGAACCTGGTGGACACCTGCGTCGCCGAGTTCGGCGGCATCGATGTCATGATCAACAACGCCGGCATCGTGCGCGACCGCACCCTGATGAAGATGACCGTCGACGACTTCGACGCGGTACTGGCCGTTAACCTGCGCGGCGCTTTTTCGTGCACCCGCTACGCCGCCCTGGCCATGCGCGAATCCGGTGGGCAGATCGTCCAGGTCATCTCCGCATCCGGTCTGTCGGGCGGATTCGGCCAGGGCAACTACGCCGCGGCCAAGGCCGGCATGATGGGACTGCTGCGTACCGCGGTGCTGGAGTTCAGCCGCCACCAGATCCGCTGCAACGCCTTCTGGCCCATCGCCGAAACCGACATGACCCAGGTGGTGTTCGAGCGCGCGCGGCAGAGCGCCGGCGGCGATGGGGCGGCGCCGGAACCGCGGGACATGGGGTTCGGCAAGCCCCGGGAGGTCGCCGAAGGCATGGTGTGGTTGTGCAGCGACGCGGCGGCCGGCCTGAACGGGCAGTGCGTAACCTTCAACGGGCGCAAGACCGCGCTGTGGACCCACCCCAGCGAGATGCACGTCAGCTTTCGGGACCAGCCATTCAGCGCCGAGGACCTGGAAGCCCACTACCGCGGGATCGAGCCGCTGCCGATCCATCGACCCAGAATGGTCGACGCCGGCTGAGAATCCTGCACGCCCGCTGGTTTTTCTCGCGCCCCGCGTCCACTTCTGCGACGATGCGGCAAACCCCGTCGAGCTACCCAAGGAGGTTGTGCATGATCAGCCAAGGCCCCATAGAAGATCGTCTTGCAATCCGCGAACTCGTCGAGTCCTACAATGACGCCGTCATGCGTTTCGATGCCGAGGCGTGGGGCGCCAACTGGTCGGAGGATGCCACCTGGTCCCTGCCCGGCGCCGGCGACGTGAACGGCCGCGACAATGTGGTCAACGTTTGGAAGCAGGCCATGTCGACGTTCTCGTTCGTCGGCTTCTTCGCCTCCGCCGGACCCATCGTAGTGGACGGCGACAGCGCCACCGGCACCTGGTATCAGCAGGAATTTCTGCACCAGAAGGACGGGGTCAACCGCAACATCACCGGCCTCTACCAGGACGAATACGTCAAAAGCGGCGGGCGCTGGCTGTTCCGCAAACGCGCCTACTCGATTCTGAACGCGGAGGAAACGCCTGCCGCCGCGGCCGGCTGAGGCCACGCCGGCAGACCCGGCGATCAGTCGCGTAGTCCGTAGAATTCCCGCCGTGGCCACAGAAAGTCGATGCGCGTCAGCTCGATCTTCCAGGCGCCGTCCACCTTGCGGTAAACGTCGTCGTAGATGCCGAACAGGGTCAGTGGATTCTCGGCCCCTTCGGCGACGTTCAGATTGAGCTGATACCAGCGGCCATTGGCGCGATCGTCGCCCAGCAGCCGGATCCACGGGTTGGTCACGGCGTGCATCTGGGAATGGACCGCGCGGCCGCTGCCAATGAGAAACTCGTGGTAACGGGCCCGGATCTCTTCCTTGCCGGTCCAGTTACCGCCGAAGGCGGGACCGTATTCGCACACCGCGTCGTCGGTGAACAGGTCCACGAGCTCGTCCAGCATGTTGCCGTCGTAATAGTGCGAATACAGATAACGCATCTGCTTGATCGCCTCGATCTCCAGCAGTTCTTCGACCGTCATGATGTTCTCCCCTGCGAGTTCGGCTTCAGTCGTTGACATTCTGCCCAGCGAACAAAACAATCACCAGATCCGGTTTTGGTTCGAACGGAATCCGGTTTCATTCCAGTTGCATGGGGGGAGGACGATGTTCGACGCCAGCGAAATTGCCACGTTGCGCCAGCTCATGGAGTACGAGGCCGCCCGCCGCGAGCCGCCGAAGGATTTTCCGGTGTTGCCTGAGATACCCGGCGGCCGCTACACCGACCCGCGATTCTACGAACTGGAGCAGCGTTACCTGTGGCGAAAGTCATGGCTGCTGGCCGCCCACCTGGACGAGTTGCCCGAACCGGGTTGTTTCCGGCTCTGGGAGACCGCCGGGCAGCCGGTGATTCTGGTGCACGGTGACAGCGGCCGCATCAAGGCCTTCTACAATACCTGCCGGCATCGCGGCGCGCCCATCGTGACCGAACAATCCGGTCAACGGCCGCGCCTGGTGTGCCGCTACCACGGCTGGACCTACAGCCACGACGGCGACCTGATCGCCGTGCGCGACCCGGAAGACTTCCGCGGGCTGGACTTTTCCTGCCATGGACTCAAGGAGATCCGCTGCGAGCGCTTCGGCAATCTGATCTTCGTGAACTTCGACGACGAAGCGCCGTCCCTCGTGGACTGGCTCGGGCCCATCGCCGACGAGTGGGCGGAATTCCAGTTCGACCGCTGCCGCCTCGCCGCGCGCCATATCTTCGATCTCAACTGCAACTGGAAGGTCGCCATGGAGGCCAATACCGAGGTCTACCACGTGCGCAGCATTCACCCGAAGACCGTGGCGCCCATCGTCGACGACCGGCGCAACGTCAACACCCTGTATCGAAACGGCCATGGACGCATGATTGCGCCGCCACCGCGGCGCGCCGGGCCATCCGAACATGTGCGCCAGGCCGGCCCGGAAATCGACAGCGTCGGAGAGATCGGCCGGACCTGCACGCAGTCCTACGGCATCTTTCCCAACTGGGTGTCACCGCTCAGCCACCGCGGCATCCCGCCGCTCCTGTTCTGGCCCAACGGCATCAACCGCTGCCGGCTGGAAACCTGGACCATGACCCCCGACTGGGGCGACGGCCCCCGCCCCGATCACTGGACCGTCAACGACGGCGAGAGCCTCAATCAGGTGCTGCTGGAAGACACCCAGTTCGGCGAATGGATCCAGAAGTCCATCGAGTCCTACGGCTTCCAGGGCGTTCGCTTGAGCTACCAGGAGGCGCGCATCTATCACTGGAACCAGTGGGCGGACCGGATCATCGGCCCCGACAACATTCCACCCGAGCTGCGCGTCGATCCGGTGATCGGTGACGCCTGGCTGTACCCGAACGATCCCCGCCTGGAGGAGATGCAGACCATGGAAACCGGACAACGAACCGCCGCGGAGGGCAACGCATGAGCAACACAGCAGATCCAGCCGATCGCATCGCCCTGCAGGACGTCATGGAGCGTTACGCGGCCGGCGTCGACGAACGGGACCTCGAGCTCTACGCCTCGGTGTTCTGCGACGACGTCGAAGTGGTGGGCTTCGGCCCGGAGACCATTAACGGCCGGGAGGCCTGGGTCGACTATGTGCGCACCGCTCTCGAACGGTTCGGGCCCACTCAGCATCTGATGGGGCCTCAGCTCGCTGACGTCGACGGCGATCAGGCCCATTGCCGGACCAACGTGCAGGCTACCCACTTCCTCAAGGAGCCGGAGGGCGAAATGCTGATCCTCTGGGCCTGTTACCTGTCGGACATGCGGCGCACCGGCGACGGCTGGAAGATCGCCCGGCACGAGCTGGTCGCCCGCGGCACCCGGCAGAGCTGAGGCCGTGTCCGCCGCCACCGGTACCGGCCGCATTCCCGACGCCGCCGAGGTCGCCGACCGGCTGGCCATCATGGACGTGCTGGCCCAGCACAGCCGCGGCGTCGATCGTGCCGATGGTGCGATCCTCAAGTCCGCCTACTGGCCCGAAGCCACCGTGGCGTACGGCGCCTTCGAAGGCAACGCGCACGCCTTCTGTGACTTTCTGCCGGATGCGATCCGCCACTACGCGCGCACGCAGCACAGCGTGACCAACATCCGAATGGAAATCGAGGGCGACCAGGCCAGGGTGGAGAGCTACGTTACCGCCTACCACTACCTGGCCGTGGACGAAGGACCGGACCAGGAGATGACCTATCTGGGCCGCTACCTGGACACTCTGCGGCGCCAGGGCGGCTACTGGAAGATCCAGCACCGTCAGGTGGTCATGGACTGGAACCAGAACACCGCCGCCAGCGCCATTCTGGAAGGCCCGCCATTCGACGGCCTGGCCCGCGGCGGCCGCGGGCCTGACGACCCCCTGTACCCGTTCCTGGCGCTCTAAGGGCTACTTACCCGGCGCCGGACCGCCGGTGCCGGCAAACTCCGGTGAGGCCTCGTGACCGAGCAGGATCTTGCCGAGCTCCTGATACAGCGGATGGGCCACCCAGCGGTGGGTGGCGCAGGCGCGTGAGTCCCGGAGCTTGCGTTCCAGGGCACTGGTCATGCGCATACCGCTGGTGCCGGCGGCATTGTGCAGGCTGTCCACCACCGTCATGCAGGTGTTGGCCGCGTGCACGCACGCCAGCCGGGCATTCTGGGTGGTTGCCGCCGACGGCGCCTCGGCCCCGGCCGCGAGCTCTTCCTCGATGTCGCGCATGGCCGCCATGACCCAGGACCGGGCCGCGCGGTAAGTGGCGGTCGCTTCGCCCATGCGGTACTGGGCGATGGGCCGGTCCGCCAGCGAGGACAGCGACAGCATGGGAATCTTGTTGCGCGCAATGTCCGAGAACGCCTGCAGCGCCCCGCGTGCCACTCCCAGCGCCACCGCCGCCTTGTTATAGGACAGACGCAGGGGCACCGGCATCCGGTACACCGGGTTCGGATAAAGCGGCGGCACCACCATCAGGTCCACCGGGACGAATCGGGGTTCCACGTAGGCGCCCTCGGCCCGCACGTCGTGGCTGCCGGAACCGCGGAGCCCGGCGACGTCCCAGGTGTCGAGAATCTCCCACTGATCCCGCGGCAGCATCCACAGCTTGAAGATCGGCGCGCCGTTTTCGTCCGTGTCCGGTTCCTCACCGCGCATCAGCGGCGCGCCCATGAAGCACCAGTGAGCCTGATGGCAACCGCTGATGAACGTGGTCTGACCCCAGACCCGGACGCCGCCGTCTTCCTGCCGTTCGGCGCGCGGCGGCGTGCTGCCGGGCCCGCCGCCGCCGCACATGATCACGCCAGGATTGTCCACATAGACTTCCCGGGCCAGTTCCGCCGGCATGCCGCCGGCCGCCATGGCGTTGATCTCGGAACCGATCATCACGTTCCAGGCCACGGAAGCATCCACCGCCGCCACCGCCTCGAGGATCTCGATGGTCTGGGTAGCGCTGGCGTCTTCGCCGCCCAGTTCCGGCGGCAGGGTGAAACGGAAGAAGCCCTCATCGACCAGCGTTTCGACGATGCCGTTCGGCAATCGCCGAAGCTGCTGGGCCTCGTCCCCGGCCGCTTCGATCTGCGGCGTCAGACGCTCGATGGTGTTCATCCGGCTTTCGAACTGAGTGGCGTTCTGCACGACTGTTCCCCTTCTCCCGCGAGTCACTCGCGTCGCTGCGCTACCAAGGCCCACGAGCCTACACAGCGACGGCAATTACCGTCAAGCATGACTGTTTTTCCGCTGCGGAAGCTGCGGCGCGTCCGGGTCACGGATCTCATAGAGCTCGATGACGTTGCCGAACGGGTCACGTCCGTAGATGGCCGACGACCGGCCGAAATCCACCGGCTCGCCGACGAACACCATCCCGGCTGCGCTCAAGCGCCGGTGTTCCGCCTCGATGTCCTGCACCTGCAGGGCCATGTGCGGATAGCCGAGGTCACAGGGCCGCGAGGTGGTGTCCCTGGGTTCGGGGTGGCGGTACTGCCAGAGTTCGACGAACACGTTGGGCGCCTCAAGCATGGCCATGCGGGCCGCGGTGTGATCGAGCCCGATGGCCCGGTCCGCACCCTCGAAATCGCCGTCCCAGGCGCTCTCGCTGACACAGCGGAAGCCGAGCAGGCCGCAGTAGAACGACAGCGCCCGATCCAGATCGGGCACTGAAACCGCCACGTGATGAACCCCGATGATCATGGACGAGCCCCTTCACAGATCCAGGTGCGGCTGGCATCTTGAGTCCGATCGGAGCCACCGGGGTCCGATCGTTTCCAGCACGCGTGAATGCTACCACGAGGCAGAACATGACGAACGTCCCCGATTTTCTGGGCGCGCCGGTGCAGATCGCTTATTTCGTCAACGACGTGGTCAGTGCCGCCAGCCGCATGCATCGGCTGTTCGGCGCTGGGCCATTCTTCGTGATCGAGCGCATCGAGCTGGCATGGGGCGAACACCGGGGCCGGTCCTGCCCGTTCGTTCACTCTTCCGCCTACGGACAGTGGGGCGAGGTGATGCTGGAGCTGGTGCAGCAGGACGAGGACGGGCCCTCGCCTTTCCGCGACCTGTTCCCGCCCGGCGCCGAGGGCCTGCACCACGTGGCCTGCCTGATCGACGATCTGGACACGGCCATAGCGGGCTGCAACGCAGCAGGCTGGCCACTGGCTGCCCGCGCCGCGACCCGAACCGGCGTCGAGTTCGCCTTCGCCGACGCATCTCAGGCGCTCGGCCACATGATCGAACTCTACGAGCCCACGGATTCCCTGCGCGACTTCTACCGTTTCGTACGCGAGTCTGCCGCGGGCTGGGACCGCGCCGATCCGGTGCGCCGGCTGTAACGGTACCCGACAAAACCATCTACGTTGACTGTTTTGCCCGTTTGGGATTGAATCGTTTCCTGCCAAGACGACACAGATCCGGGGGAGCACATGGGCGATCGATTGACCGGCAAGGTAGCCGCCATTACCGGTGCGGCCAGCGGCTTCGGTACCACCACCGCCCGACGCTTCGTCGACGAAGGCTGCCGGGTAGTGCTCGGCGATATTCAGGATGGCCCCGGCGAGGAACTCGCAAAGTCTCTCGGTGATGCGGCCCGCTTCGTTCACTGTGACGTCACCCGCGAAGAGGACGTGGCGGCGCTGGTGGACCTCGCCGTCTCCGAGTTCGGCCAGCTCGACATCATGTTCAACAACGCCGGTATCGTGGGGGCGGTGGGGCCGATCGATACCACGCCTGCCGATGAGTGGAAGTTCACCGTGGATGTTCTGCTGAACGGCGTCTTCTATGGCATGAAGCACGCCGCCCGGGTCATGAAACCCCGCGGCAGCGGATCCATCGTCAGCATGTCCAGCACCGCCGGGTTGATGGGCGGCCTCGGGCCCCACACCTACGCCGCCTGCAAACACGCCGTGATCGGCCTGACCAAGAACGTCGGCGCCGAGTTGTGTCACTTCGGCATCCGGGTCAATGCCATCGCCCCGGCCGGCATGGCCACGGCCATGGTGGCCAACGTCATGACCGGTGACCCGGAGGCCCTCGAGCGGGCACGCGAGATGCTGGCGCAGTCGTCACCACTGAAAGGTCGCGCCGGCCTGCCTGAAGACGTTGCCAATGCTGCCCTGTGGCTGGCCAGTGACGAGTCCGGCTATACCACCGGCCACGTGCTGACCACCGACGCCGGCACCACCACCGGCGCCAGCACCAGTGCGCCGGCGTTCGCCGAGTACGAACCGCTGTTCCGTGAAGCCGGACGCAAAGGACTCTGACGCTCCCGACCCCGAACCGACGCACACTCAGACGCGAGGCAATCCCTATGGCCAGGACCGACGATCACGAAATCGTCTCCATCTACCCGTTCTCGGACCAGGAAACCGAGCAGCTCATGAACCACTCCAACGAGTGTGTGCTCATGTGGGCAACCCAGGACGGCTGGCCGGTGGGGGTGGTGCACGCTTTCGTCTGGCACGAGGGGAAGATCTGGATCACGTTCGCCGCCCACCGCCACCGCGCGACGGCCATCCGCCGCGACAACCGGGTCTCGGTCTGCGTCAGCTCCGGCGGATACCCGGACGGCGCCGATGAAACGCTGCCCCGGGGCGCCATCACGTTCAAGGGGCACGGCGAACTGTTCGACGACGATGCGACGAAAGCGTGGTTCTACCCCGCTCTGTCGAAGAAGCTGAATCCAACCGACAGCGGCGGCGAAGCATTCTTCAACAACCTGCTGGATTCGCCGCTGCGCGTCATCCTGGCGGTGACCCCGGTCAAGAAGATCATGTACAACGGCGGCCTGGCCAATCGCCACATGGCCGGCACCGTCACCGAGGACGAACTCGGCGAGCGCCTCGAGGGGGATGCCGAACGGATGAACCGCGAGCGCGCCCGCCGCGGCCTGGAGCCACGCTGATGGGCCGGCTGGACGGAAAGGTCGCCATCGTCACCGGCGCCGCCTCCAACCCGGGTCTGGGCTGGACAACGGCCCACACCCTGGCGCACGAAGGCGCCCGGCTGGTGGTGACGGACATCGACGAGGCCGGAGCCGAGCGCTGCGCCGAATCGATTCGCGCTACCGGAGGCGACGCACTGGCGCTGGCTCAGGACGTGGTCAGCGAATCCGCCTGGGACAACGTGGTCGAGCGGGCCCTGAGCGCGTTCGACCGCGTCGACATACTGGTCAACAACGCGGGTATCGCGGTCCTCAAGCCGCTGGAGCAGCTTTCGCTGGCGGACTGGAACCGTCAGATCGAGGTGAACCTGACCAGCGTCTTTCTGGGCTGCCGGGCCATCATGCCCGTCATGCGCAAGGGCGGCGGCGGATCCATCGTCAACCTGTCGTCGGTCGCCGGGCTGGTCGGCCTCCAGACCTGCAGCGCCTACGGGGCAGCCAAGGGCGGCGTGAGGATCATGTCCAAGACCATCGCCGTGGAGGGCGCCGCCGACGGAATCCGTTGCAACAGTGTCCACCCCGGCGTGATCTGGACCAACATGCAGGCCCAGGCCACCGGTCAGCGCGATCCGGCCAAGGTGGCAACCGGACCGGACCGGGTACCCCTCGGCCGTGTCGGCGAGGCCCAGGACATCGCCAACTGCGTGCTGTACCTGGCCTCGGACGAGTCGAACTACGTCACCGGCGCGGAATTCACGGTCGACGGCGGTATGACCAGCCAATGAGCGGCGCTGCAATCGACCACGTCCGCACCGTGGTGCCGAAACATTCATGCTTGCTTGACTCTTTTTTGCCGGTGGTCTAATACTCTCCCCGCGCTACATCGCTCTGGGAGAGAGAAAGATGACTCGAAAGCGAATTCCGGCTGCCGTCACGGCTGCCGTCACCGCCCTGTCCGCATTCTGGATACACCCCGCGTCCGCCGCCGAAAGATCGGCGATCATCGAAGAAGTCATCGTCACCGCACAGAAGCGGGAAGAGGCAGCCCAGGACGTTCCATTACCCATCACCGCGCTGTCACAGGAGCTGCAGCAGGCCAGCATCCGCAGCCTCACCGACCTGAACGGGTTCGCGCCCAACGTGAACATCGCCCGTGACCCGTCCCGGGCCGGCGGTTCGTCCATCACCATTCGCGGCATCAGCCCGACCCGCACCGACGACAACTCTTTCGACTCTCCCATCGCGGTGATGATCGACGGCATCTACCTGGGCACCCTGGCCGGCCAGGTTCTGGAGAACTTCGACCTGGAACGGGTAGAAGTGCTGCGCGGGCCGCAGGGAACGCTGTTCGGCAAGAACACCGTCGGCGGCGTGATCAACGTGATCCGCAGCCGCCCTACCGGGGAACTGGGCGCCCGACTGAACCTGACCGTTGGTGAATGGGGCCAGCAGGAGTTTCGCGGCGTCTTCAACACCCCGGTGATCGAGGACAAACTGGCCGCCAAGTTCTTCTACACCAATCTGCAGGGTGACGGCTACATCGAAAACGAGTTCGCCGGCGGCGACATGCCGGAGAAGGACTATCAGAACTACGGCCTGACCCTGCTGGCCAATCCCACCGATTCGTTCGAAGCCCTGTTCACCATCGAGAAGTTCGAAGACGACAGTCAGGGCGGGGCCAACCTCACCAACTTCAACCTGGCGCCGGGGGTAGTACCACCGCCCACGGATCCGCGGGAACAGGATCTGTCCAACGGGTTCTTGTCCTGCACCCTGTTCGCCAGCATGGCCATTCCCAACTGGAACTCCGACGTGCCGTGCCGCACCAGCCTGGACGAACCGTCGAAGATCTCCACCGACCTGAAGAATCCGTCGGAACTGGACACCGACGCCTACACGCTGACCATGAGTTGGGACGTGTCCGAGGCGCTCCGGCTGGTATCGGTAACCGGCTACCGTGACATGGTCGAGAACCGCCAACTCGATTTCGACGGCAGCTCCGGTGACTTCATCACCATCGAACGCAGGAACGACTTCGACCAGTTCAGTCAGGAACTGCGTGTGGAAGGGGCCTGGGACAATTTCACGGTGGTCGCCGGCGGCTACTACTGGGACAGCGAGTTCACCCAGGACTGGGTCACCGGCGGTGAATTCTGGAGCTACATCAACTCGCTGAGCGGCTACGACCTGTCCAACAATACCTGGATCTTCGGCGGGGCTCTGGTGCCGCCCGGCGGCGGCGAAGCGCTGGCGCTCGGCATGGGTCTGACCCCGCTGGAAGGCTGTCTGGCGGAGATGTTCGGCAACGTCCGCTGCGACACCCGCACCCCGGTAACGGGAATGGGCCCGGGACTGATCCAGGAACTGTGGGAAACCCAGCGCACCAAGTCTACGGCGGTGTTCGCTCAAGCCGACTGGACGTTCGCCGAAGACTGGACCCTGACCGCGGGAATCCGCTACACCACCGAAGAGAAGGATTTCCAGGCCGGACAGGCCTACCTGGCTCCGGTCGAAAACTCGTTCAGCCGCAACTTTCCGGCCATTGCGGACCTGGACAACGACTGGAACGACACCTCGCCCAAGCTGGGCCTGGCCTATCGCATGACCCCGGACGTGATGTTCTATGCTTCCTACTCGGAAGGCTTTCACTCCGGCGGGTTCTTCGGCGTCAATCAGAACGTCGCCGACTTCGAGCGCGACCAGTACGACCCGGAGTATTCCAAGAACTGGGAGTTGGGCATGAAAAGCCAGCTCTTCGAGGACCGGGTGCAGCTCAACCTGGCGTACTTCTACAACGATTTCGAGGACAAGCAGGAGCAGTCGATTCAGTTCGACGCGTCCACTAACACGGTTGCCACGGTATTCAGCAACGCCGCGTCCGTGATCTACCAGGGCATCGAGGTGGAAACGCAGTGGGCGGTCACCAACTATCTGCGCCTGTTCGCATCCTTCGGCTGGCTGGATGCCGAGTACGACGAGTTCGAGACCGACATCAATCCCAACGACGATGCCATCGGTGGTCCAACCATCGAGGATGCGAGCTTCCTCACGCCGAGGAACGCGCCCGAGTACACCTACGGACTCGGCGGTGACCTGTCGATACCGGTGGGCGCTGGCTTCTTCGAAGCCTTCGCCAAGTACGCGTACACCGACGATGTAGAGACCAACCTGCTGAACCTGCAGGTCGGTCACATCGACAGCCGGGAGGACCTGAGCGCGTCCGTCGGCTACCGCTACCAGAACTTCCAGATCACCGTGTTCGGCCGCAACCTGACCGACGAGGTCATCGAGGTTCCAACCCTGATTCAGCCCCTGTTCGCGTCCGGCACCATCAGCCCCGGCCGCTCCTGGGGGGTGGAATTGCTGGCGGAGTTCTGACGGCCCGATGAAGTTCGGCATCAGCCTGTTCCCCACGGACACCTCCGCCGGACCGGCGGAGGTGGCGCTGGAAGCGGAAGCGCGGGGATTCGCCAGCTTCTGGGTTTCCGAGCACTCGCACATGCCCCTGACCACCCGGTTCCCGCTGGCGGACACGGTGCCGAGAGAGTATGCCAGCATGCTCGATCCGTTCGTGGCGCTGGCCGCTGCCGCCACCGTCACGGCTCGAATTCGGTTGGGAACCGCCATCGTCATTCTGCCCCAGCACGATCCCATCAACTGTGCCAAGGCGATTGCGAGTCTGGATCTCATCTCCGGTGGGCGTATTCTCTTCGGCATCGGCGCCGGCTGGAACGAGCCCGAACTCGTGAATCATGGCACTGATCCCCGCACCCGCTTCAAACTGATGCGCGAACGGATTGAAGCCATGCGTGTGCTCTGGACCCGCGAAACGGCCGAGTATCACGGCGAGTTGGTGGACTTCGACCCGGTGTGGCAATGGCCGAAGCCCGTGCAGAAGCCTCATCCCCCGGTCTTCGTTGCCGGTGCGGGACCGCGGGTCATCAACCGCGTCGCCCGCTACGGTGACGGATGGCTTCCCGTCGTGGTGCCGGAGGCCAGTGAGATCACGCCCGGGCGCATGACGCCGCTGGCCGAGTTCGAAACTCTGGTTCCCCGGCTCAACGCGCTGGCGGAGGCCGCAGGCCGGCCGCCGCCAAGACTCGTTGTGTCCGGCTATCTGGACGAGCAATCGTTCGAGACCTATTCGGCCCTGGGTGTGGAGAGCGTGACCTTCCGCGTACCTTCGTCACCGTTCGATGAAGTGCGCCGCGCGATGGATGACGTGCAGACCCGAATCGAATCCGTGGGCGGACATCTCGAGCCGACCTGAATCAGCCCTGGCGCGCCGTCCGGACACCTTGAGCCGATCAACCGAGGACGCCCAGCCACATGACGACAGAAGCAGTATCCGCACCGTCCGAGGCGGAAATCGAGGCACTGGTCGGGCACCGTTTTCCCGGCGGCTACTACACCATTGCCCACTGGGAGAACTTTCTCCTGACCGAGTGTACCGGCGCCCCGCCGCTGCCGAACGATCTGGCTCATCCGGTGGCCCTGTTCCATATGCCGATTCTCGGCTGTGGAACCAGCATCGCCGAGATGTTCGCGCTGGGCCAGGCGGATTCGGATGCATCCATCGGCATCGAGAGCTACGACTGGGAGATGTTCCAGCCACTGCGCGAGGAGCATCGCTACCGGGTAGATGGCGGGATCACCGAGGCTGGCCGCCGCAACCACGACGGCCGCGTGTTCGACCGGATTCAGTTCCGTTTCGATCTGAAAGATGACGCCGGCCAGCCGGCCGCCCGCTGCACCATCACCTGGCACTACAACCGACGGAGGGCGACATGAAGGTTTCGCCTGGAGACGACATCCCACCCTGGGACATGCCCAGCGTGCGAGCCGAACGGATGCAGACCATGGCGGCAATCCTGCGCGACCCGAATCCCGTGCACTGGGACCGACGGGTGGTGGCCGCCATGGGATTCGGGGAGCACACCATCAACCAGGGGCCGCTGGGCCTCAGCTACATGCTCAACATGCTGCATGAATGGGCCGGCCACGGCAGCGTTCGCCGGCTGGTCATGCGCTTTCCCATGGTGGTGCTGGACGGCGACCACATCGTCGCCCGCGGCCGGGTCACGGAGATCCGGAAGGAAGCCGGCCGCACCCTGGCCGATTGTGCCGTGTGGCTCGACCGGGACGGCACCGACCGGCCGCTGGAAGGTGAAGCGACGGTGGTGCTTCCCGACTGACCCGGCGCGGCCGGATGTGCTTCAGCGGCAACTCGGATCGTCGGGCGCCCTGGCGCCGCGCAGCGCGTCCGGCTGCTGGCGGAAGAAGTCGTCCGCCGCCGGCTCGGTTCGCGCCCAGTCGTTGACTTCCGCGCGCGCGGCAATTTTCCACGCACCGTCGCGCTTCTGGTAACGGTCCACATAGCGGCCGGCGATGAACAGGTCTTCGGGACCGGATGCGCCGCTGATCCGGTGATAGGCCTGAAAGTAGACCTCACCGAAGGCCTGATCGCCGTCCAGGGTGATCAGAATCTGTCCGAGCATGTGATGGTTGGCGGCATGGTCACCCAGCGCCGCAAAGGCCATGTCGACGAACTCGTCCGGACCGCCTCTGAAGAACCCGTAGTCGGCATCGGCATCGTCGTGAAAGACGCTGCGCAGCGCCTGCCGGTCGAGCCGGTCGAGACCGCGCATGTAGGTCGCGGACAGGTCTTCGATTTCCTTACGATCCAGCAGTTCCTCAAGCGTCATGGGCCCTCCGCAAAATCCAGCATCAATGACGGAAAGTATGCGGATTCCCTCCGGTCGCGGCCAGCAGCACAGGGACAAGCCGCACCGCTGCCGACAAAAAACAGTCATAGTTGACGGTAATCTCCCGCGCTGTGTAATCTCTCCCCGAGCCCGAGGGGAGTTTCGAATGGCAGTCGATCTGACCCGATCCCGTGACGGTGGCCCACCGCCCGGCGCGGCCCGATGTCCCGGGCCGAGCACTCGTGACATCATCCTGCGTGATGGCGACGCCACGCCGCCGGCCTTCACCGCCGAGTCGTACCAGTTTCTGGGTGATCAGGACATTCCGTTCGCGCGCTACACCAGCGACGCGATCTATCGCGCCGAGATCGAGCACCTGTGGCCGAAGACCTGGCAGTGGGCGTGCCGCGAGGAACACATCCCCGCCCCGGGTGACTACGTGGTGTACGACGTCGGCCCCTACTCCGCTCTGGTGCTCCGCGACAAGAGCGGCACGATCCGGGCGTTCGTGAACTCCTGTCCCCATCGGGGCATGCAGTTCTGCGAGGCCGGGTCTTCAGGGACGGGCAAACAGTTCCTGCGCTGCCCGTTTCACGGCATGGCCTGGGAACTCGACGGCGCCCTGCGCGACGTACCCTGCCAGTGGGACTTCCCGCACGTCGACCCGGAAACCTTCGGGCTGGCCGCCATCTCCGTCGCCACCTGGGGCGGGTTCGTGTTCGTGAACTTCGATCCCCACGCCGGTCCGCTGGACGATTACCTGGGCGTGCTGCCCGAACACTTCGCCCAGTGTGCCTGGCCCCTGGAGGACCGCTTCGTCAGCCTGCACATGAGCAAGGTCCTGCCAGGCAACTGGAAGATGTGCATGGAGGGCTTCCTGGAGGCCTTCCACGTGCTGGCGACCCATCCCGAGGGCCTGCGCACCGCGGGCGACGCCAATGCCCAGTACGACGTGTTCGGCGACCATGTGTCCCGCTTCATCCATACCATCGGTTACCCGAGCCCGCACCTGCCCAAGCCGCTGGACCAGCGTGAACTGTTCGCGGCCCTGGGCCACGACCCGGCCGACCTGCCGGAAGGCGTCGGCGCGCGCCAGCGCCACGCCGATCTGATGCGCGAGCGGCTCGGCGCCGAATACGGCGTCGACCTGCAGGGGGTCAGCAACTCCCAGATGCTCGACTCCATCGAGTACTTCCTGTTTCCCAACGCCTGTTTCTTTCCCGGCATCAACATTCCCCTGGTCTACCGCTTCCGGCCGCTGGATGTGGATCACTGTCTGCACGAAATCCTGCTGCTGCAGCCGGTACCCGAAGGCCGTCCGCGGCCGGCGCCGGCGCCCGTCATCGAGCTTGGCCTGGACGATTCCTACCAGTCGGTGGATGAATTCGTTGCCACCGGGCTCGCCTACGTGCTGGACCAGGACACCGAGAACTTCCGCCGCCAGCGTGCCGGCATCAAGGCCGCGAGCAAACCGGGACAGACCCTGGGCAACTATCAGGAGGTGCGCATTCGACACTTCCACCGGACACTCGACGGGTACCTCGACGGGACCCGTTCGGACAAACCCAACGCGATGGAAACCGGTTGATGACGACATTCGGGGGCCGGCTGGCCGCAGAGAATCCCGACCAGATCGCCCTGCGCGACGAGCAACAGGCGCTGACCTGGGCAGCCGTGGACGACGCCCTGAACCGGGTGGCCAACGGTCTGCAGGCCATGGACCTCGGACCGGCCCGGCGCATTGCGGTGTTTGCCGAAAATGCCGTCGAGACGGCGTTGGCAAACCTGGGCGGGCTCATCGGCGGCGCCAGTGTGGTGCCGGTGAACTTCCATCTGACCGCCGAAGAAGCCGCCTACATTCTTGGCGATTCCGACGCACGGGTGTTGTTCGTCGGGCCGGAGACCGCCGAGCGCGGGATCGAGGCCGCGCGCCAGAGCGGCGTTGTCACGGTGATCGGCTGGGGCGGCGCGCCGGGCGTGACCCCCTGGAGCGACTGGCTGGCGCAGCAGAGCGGCGCGGAGCCGGATGGGACCGTGGCCCCGCGGCCGAACCTGCTCTACACCTCCGGCACCACGGGACGGCCCAAGGGCACGGAACTGCCGCCGACCATGTTCGCCGGGGGCAGCAGCGTCGCCGAACACCTGGAAAACCTGGCAGCCAATCCCATGGCCGGCTTCGGCACCCACCTGGTGGTCGGGCCCATGTATCACACCGGCCCGTTGTCCGGGGCCCGGATGCTCGCCGCCGGCGTGCCATCGGTGATCCTGGGGCGCTTCGACGCCCGCAAGACCCTGGAGGCAATCCATCAATACCGCATCGGCACCAGCGTCATGGTGCCCACCCACTTCGTCCGGCTGCTGGCTCTGCCGGACGAGGTCAAGGCCGGGTTCGACATGAGCTCGCTGCAGCGGGTGAGTCACACGGGCGCCAAGTGCCCGCCGGAGGTGAAACGGGCCATGATCGACTGGTGGGGGCCGGTGTTCACCGAGGCCTACGGCGCGAGCGAGGTCGGCACCACCTGCATGATCACTTCCGAGGAGTGGCTCGAGCACCCCGGCTCGGTCGGCCGCGCCGTGCCGCCCTTCGAAGCGCTGGTACTGGACGACGACGGCAGACCGCTGCCGGCCGGCCAGGAAGGACGCCTGTACTTCCGCGACAGTACCGGACGCGGCGTGATCTACCACAACGATCCGGAGAAGTCGGCGGCGGCGCATATCGAACCCGGCGTATTCACCCTGGGCGAAATCGCCTACATGGACGAAGACGGGTATGTGTTCATCACCGACCGGTTCAGCGACATGGTGGTGTCCGGCGGGGTCAACCTTTACCCGGCGGAGGCGGAGCAGGTTCTGATCGATCATCCTGACATCGTCGACGTGGCCTGCATCGGCATTCCGCACCCGGAAATGGGCGAGGAACTGCGGGCGCTGGCCATCCCCCGGAGCGCGGACGATCCACCGTCGGCGGAAGCGGTGCTGGACTGGTGCCGCGCCCGGCTGTCGCGCTACAAATGCCCGCGGTCCCTGGAATGGGTGGACGATCTCGGCCGCAATACCATGGGCAAGATCAACAAGCGCAAGCTCCGGGCACCGTACTGGCAGGACGCGTCCTGACCCGCCGGAGTCAGCCGCGGATCACACCGTGGATCCGCTCTGCGGCGATGCGCAGAATCACCCGCTGCTGATCGGCGAGCCACTGCGCCAGATCCTCCGGCTCCTGGTAGCCCGTGTCGGCGATGTTCGCGAACACCAGGCGAGTGCGCCGCGTCAGGTCCTCGCTCTCCACCCGGGCCAGACCTTCAATGGCCACGAAGTTGAAGGGTTCCGCGTTGCTGATCACACACAGGTTCACGCGCCCGTCCCGTTCGATGCTGGCGCGCTTGAAGGTTGCGCCCGGGGTGCTGACCACGAAGTCGTCACCGTCCCTGGCGTAGGCGACCACGGAGCTGACCGGCGCCCCGGACTGGCGCAGCGTGGTCAGCACGGCCCAGCGATGGGCGCTCAGAAACGCGTCATGGCGCGGATCGACGTGCATTGCGCCGGCCCTCAGCGGACCACGGTGGCTTCCTGACCCCACGGACTGATGGTCGAACCATCGGTCCGGAAAGCCTCGGGAAGTTCGTCCACCATGTGATAGGTCGCCGCCAGGCGCCCGAATCCGACGAAGAACGCGCAGACCATGCCCAGTTCGACGATCTCGGCTTCCGTGAAGTGCTCGTGCAGCCGCGCGTACATCGCGTCGTCGATGGCCAGGTGGTCGGTGGCCATGAGTTCGCCGTAGGCAATGGCGGTCTTCTCCGCTTCAGTCAGGTCCGCGGCCTCCTGGGGACGCTCCAGGGAACACACCAGATCCTCGGTCACACCATCGGCAACGGCATCCCGGTAGCGGATCGCCATGCAGCTCCGGCACTGATTGAAGAAAGCGATGCGCAGCCGCACCAGCTCCACCAGCCGCTCCGGCAGCGTACGGGACACCTTCAGCGCGCGGCCGAAGGACATCAGCCCCAGCGCCAGCTCGGGGCAGTGCGCGAAGTAGCGGCTCAGACCCTGCTCCAGGTCGGTGAGCTGTTCCGGATGAATCGCTTCACGCAGCCGCGGGTCCCAGTCGTCCGCAGCCACCTTGCTGATTCGGCCCATGATTCCTCCCCTCGACGAGTGTTGCGTGCCCCATCCAAACTAGAGAGACGGAGACTTACCGTCAAGCGTGACGGATTTCCAGATCGAGCAGGGTTCGGATCCCCGGCGCCGCCTTACAGACCGCGGGGATGGCATTCACCGCGTGCATGGCCGTGGCCAGCAGCCCGTCGGAAATCCAGGTCGGCGCGATGTCGAAGTGCATGCGCGGCTCGCCCTCGATGCTGACCGAGTGGGCGCCGGTGGGCCACGATGGCGCGACCGAACCATGCATCCGCCAGACCGTCTCGTGCACCACCCGCACCTGCCCGTCGCGCACCCCGCGCCAGGTCCAGTGCTGCCCGGCCACGGTGCCGCGCCGGACCACCCCGGACGCGGTGTCCAGATCCGCCGGCGCGAGCGCGGTTTCCATCTCCGACTGCACCTCGTCCACGGCCAGGCCGGTGCCGTCGGCAAGCAACTGGATGCTCTCGCGGAACAGCCCGTTCAGCCAGATCCGGCGCCTTTCGCCGCGCGCCTCGAAGGTCGCCTGATCGGAACCGAACCCCATGCTGTCGAACATGATCTCCGGAGACGGGTAGTCCTGGAAGTTGGAGATTTCCCGGACCACGATGCGCTCGATGCGCCGGGACAGCGCGCTCATGGACAGCGGCAGCATGTCACCCATCCAGCCCGGATTGAGTCCCGTCGAGTGGAAGGTGCTGGCGCCGGCCCGGCAGGCCGACTCCAGGGCGTCGACGACTGCCGGGCCATGGGACTTCGGGTACAGATAACCCACCACGGTGATGACGTTCTTGCCCGCGGCCAGCAGACGGCAGATGTCGTGCAGATCCTGGTCCGGATCGTCACCGTAGACCATGGAAGGCAGTGGTGCATGAATCACCACCTCGGCATCCGAACCGCAAACCGCGGCAAGATCGGTGGTGGTCTCGATGCCGAGGCGCTCGACCCCCAGAACCTCACCGGCGTCGCGTCCGGCCTTGTCCGCCGATCGGACCTGCAGTCCTACCAGTTCAAGTTCCGGCCGCCGCAGGACTTCACGGGCGGCATGAGCGCCCACGGTACCGCTGGACCATTGAAAAACCCGCGTCATGGAGTCCTCCCCTCAGGCAGATTGTCGATACACTGTTGATCCGTTCTCTAAACCCGGTGCGGTCATGACGGACAGTTCCCTGGCGCAGCGGCTGCAGCGACTCGAGGACATCGAGGCCATCCGGCAGCTCAAGGCGCGCTATTGCGCCGCCTGCGACGACGACCACAACCCGGAAACCCTGGCCGCGCTGTTTCATGACGACGCCGTCTGGGAAGCCACCAGCAACGGCCGCTTCGAAGGGATTGCGGCCATTCGCGGGTTTTTCTCCGGATTGCGCGCCAGCGGCCGCATCCGGCGCTCGGCGCACCACGCCATCAACCCGGTCATCGAGGTCGACGGCGACCGGGCCAGCGGCCACTGGCGCCTCATCATGCTGTACAGCACCATGACTTCGACCGGACAGCTTCAGCACCTGCGCATCATCGGCTGGTACCGGGAGCAGTACCGGCGCCACCTCGGGGAATGGCGCTTTCAGAGCCTGTACTGCGAGGTCGAGGAACACGACCCCTACCCGGTGTTCGCCCCGTCCGGGGATGACTGAACCCACTCCAGCCCGCTCCCATCACGTCTGACTCCTGCTTTCCGGTTTCCAGCGCCGGTGCTGGAAACGTGCACCCGGGACTGGACGATGCGCGCCGACCTTGGGCACAATGGCGGCGAAAACAGTCATTTTGTCCGGTTTTCTCTGGAACGGCAAAACGCCTATGCAGGTTGCTCTGGTCACCGGCCGCGAACGCATCGAACTCCGGGAGTTTCCGGAACCCCAACCGTCCCCCGGCAAGGCGGTGGTGCAGATCGCCTACTGCGGCATCTGCGGCACGGACCTGCACGCCTTTCAATCCGGCGAACCCTACAATCCGGCCATCTGCGGCCACGAGTGGTGCGGCACCGTAGCCGCCACGGACAAGGATGCCAGCGTCCGTGAAGGCGACCGGGTGGCCATCGGCATTGCCGGCGCCTGCGGCCGCTGCGGGGCCTGCGCCCGCGGCGACCATGCCCGTTGCGAAAGCGCTTTCGCCGGCCTGATCGGGGTCGGCCCCATGGCCGCTGCTCACGGCGGGTTTGCTTCCGCCATCGCCATCGACGCGTCACGACTGTACCCGGTGGCCGATGCCATCGACGACCTGCATGCCGCCATGCTGGAGCCGGCCACCATCGCCCTGCACGCGGTCCGGCGCACGCCGCTGCGCCTGGGCGACAGCGTGGTGGTCATCGGCGGCGGCCCCATCGGACTGCTGGTGATGCAGTGCGCGCGGGCCGCCGGCGCCGGCCACCTGGTTCTGATCGAGCCACAGCCGGAACGGCGGGCCCTGGCGGCGCAGCTCGGCGCCGACTGCATCATCGACCCCTCAACCGAGGACAGCAGCGCCCGCATCACCGAAGCCACCGGCCAGGATGGCGCCGACGTGGTGTTCGAATGTGCCGGCATACCGGCAACCATCGATCAGGCGGTTACCCTGTGCCGGCGCGGCGGCGTGGTTTCCCTGGTCGGGGTGCCGAACGAACCGGCGCAGATCAACGGCGCCGGCTGGCTGATCAAGGAGGTACGCCTGGTCGCATCGCTCGGTTATCAGCGTGAAGAGTTCGAGCTCACCCAGGCGCTGGTGATGGACGGACGGTTGCAGCTCGCCCCGCTGCATACCGCGACCGTGGCGCTGACCGACATCGCCGGGGCATTCGAAACGCTGGCCCGGCAACCCCGCCAGGTCAAGGTGCTGGTCGAACCCGGCCATTGACCCGGACGGCGCCGGGTTACGCTCAGGAATCGAAGGGAGGAGAACAGATGAACCAGATCAACGGTAACGGCAGCGGTCGCAGCCAGCTCATAGACATGGCCCGGCACAACATGGAGGTGGTGCGGCGCGGCACCATCGACCAGGCCGACGACGTGCTGCGCGTGCCGGCATCCCACTACTACGACCCCGAGCGCTGGCAGCGCGAGATGGATGGCGTATTCAAGCGCCTGCCACTGATGCTCGCCATGAGCTGTGAGCTGCGCGAACCGGGTGACTTCAAGACCATGGAAGTGGCCGGGGTACCGGTGCTGCTGGTGCGCGACGCCGATCTGAAGGCCCGCGCCTACGTCAACTCCTGCAGCCATCGCGGCGCCGTGCTCGTAACCGCCGCATCGGGCAACCAGAAGCGCTTCACCTGCCCCTACCACGCCTGGAGCTACGATCACGGCGGTAACCTCATCGCGGTGTACAAAGAGGCGGACTTCGGCGAAATCGACAAGTCCTGTCACGGATTGACGGAACTGTCCGCCGGCGAGCGGGCCGGCATGATCTGGGTCAATCTGGATCCCGACACGCCACTGGAACTGGACACGTACCTGTGCGGCTACGATGCGGTACTGGAGCAGTTCGGCTTCGCCGACTGGACCCTGTATGCCTCACGGACCCTGCCCAGCCCCAACTGGAAGGTGGCTTACGACGGCTACATGGACCTTTACCACCTGCCGATCCTGCACAAGGACACGTTCGGCTCGAACATGCCCAATCAGGCCCTCTACTACCCCTGGGGCCCGCACCAGCGGGTGTCGTCGCCCAACCCCGGGCTGCTGGAACTGGCGGAGAAGCCGGAGGCCGAATGGCCCACCCATGCGCTGCTCGACAGCGTCTGGACGATCTTTCCTCATGTGTCCATTGCCTCGTTCGACGGCGGCGGCGGCCGCGCGGTCATGATCTCGCAGCTGTTTCCCGGCGACGGGCCGCTGGAGTCACGCACCGTGCAGAACTACGTGATGCAGCAGCCGCCCGCCAACGACGAGGTGCGCGAAGCGGCCGATCAGCAGTTCAAACTGCTCGAATACGTGGTTCAGGAGGAAGACTACGCCACCGGTTTCCGCCAGCAGCGGGCGCTCATGAGCCGGCCCGGCGCCGAGGTTCTGTTCGGCCGCAACGAAGGCGGCGGCCAGTTCTTCCATGGTTTTCTCGACCGTCTGGTCGACTGCCCGACCCCGCAACTACCCGACCTGTTTCAGGAGATGGCCCGATGAGCACCGAGTCCGTGATTCGACACCACGTCCAGGCGCTGGCCGACGGTGACCTGGAAGCGACCATGAGTGACTACGCCGACGATTGCGTGTTCATCGGTAACGGTCACGTGGTCGAAGGCAAGGCCGGTATCCAGCAGATCTTCGCCGGAGCGCTGGCCAATGGGCCGTTTGCGGTCTCCATGAAAGACGAGCTCTATCACGGCAGCACCGGATTCATCACCTGGGAAGTCCCCGGCGTCATTGCGCTGGGCACGGACACCTTCGTGGTCGAGAACGACCTGATCGTGCTGCAGACCAACGCGGTGGCCATGGCCAGCGGTTGAACCCGCTGGCCAGAACGGTCAGGGCAGTTCGACCCGCTCGCAGAAGCCGGTGATCCGCTCCCAGTCCGGCAGCCTCGGGCCCAGCGCGACGGGCACTCCGACCCAGGCGCCGATGTTCTCGCCGCTGCGTCCTCCCGGACCTTCGTCGATGACCGCCAGCATCAGGCCGGCGATCTGCTCGGGGGTCATGACCACGTCACGCAGCGTGTCCGGCAGTTCGCCGCCGAACAGGTTGCGCAGCATGGGCGTGTCCGTCGCGCCCATACACAGCCCGTTGACCCGGACGCCGGCCTCCGCCAGATGTCCGGCCCAGGCGTCGGTGAACCCGTTCAGCGCCCATTTGGAGGCGTTGTAAAGGTCGGTGTTCGGCGGGTTGGTGCCGTCGCTCCTGGCCGGCAGAACGTAGTAAGTGGAAACATTGAAGACGTTGGCATCGCCCCGGTGCTTCATGTGTGGAATGCAGGCCCGCGAGAGCATCAACACCCCTCTGAAGTTGGTGTCCATCACGTAGTCCCAGTCGCCTACGGCGTCCTCCCAGGACCCGTCCACCGGGGTATCGCGCCAGACGCCTGCATTGTTGACCAGTACGTCGATGCCGCCGAGGTCAGCGGCCTGTGCGGCAATCCGTTCCACGTCCTGGCGTAACGAGACATCGGCCTCCGCGCTGACGATCCGCCCCATGGCCTGCGCCGGCCGGGAACCCGGCAACTCTTTCACCGCCGGATCGACGTCGAACGCCAGCACCGTGGCGCCCCGATCGGCGAGCGCGCGGGCGAACGCGGCGCCCAGACCCCGTGCCGCCCCACTGACCACGGCTACCCGGCCTTCAAGATTCGAAGCTTCAGGATTGGAGTCTTCAGGGCTGGACATGGCCGTCCTCCTGCAGGATGTAGATGGGTTTCAGCGGCGGTTCCAGCCGCGGCGGACGCCCGATGCACAGATTCATGTGTTCGCCGGTGCGCCCTTCCGGACCCTCCTTCAGCAGATCCACCAGCACCGCCGCGGAGTCTTCCGCCCGCATCCAGCTTGCGACCTCTTGGTCGGAAGGATTGAAATCATGGAAGCCCCGCAGCATGTGGGAGTCCGTGGCGCCCATGCAGATGGCATTGACCCGGATCCGGTGCGGCTTCAGCGCCTTGCACCAGGCCAGTGTGAGCCCGTGGATACCCCATTTGCCGGCGTCGTAGAGATCCATGGAGGTGCCGCCGCTGGTGGGCCGCGGGTGATCGCGCCACGGGCACGTCTCGAGCTTCGGGCACACGTGGTACGGGGTCCCGCAGGTGTTCACGTGGTCAGTGGAGATGTTGACGATTTCGCCGCCACGTCCGTCGCGCGCGCTGCTGCGCACGCTGCTGCGCACGCGCTCGATCATGTGGGGTATGAGCGCGCGCCCGAACAGGTACACGCCTTTCAGATTGGTGCCCACCAGGCGCTCGTAGTCCTGCAGCGACTTGTCCAGATCATCGTCCGCGACGCTGCCCGCCCAGACCCCGGCATTGCTGACCAGGATGTCGATGCCACCGAACTCGTCGATCGCTTCGTCCACCACCCGGCGCACGTCCTCCGGCCGTGACACGTCCGCGTTCCAGGCAGCCGCCCGCACGCCGGCGGACGTCACCTCCTGTACCAGACCGTCCACGTCGTCGCGGACGTCGCAGAATCCGACGTTGACACCTGCCCTGGCCAGAGCCCTGACGTAGGCACTTCCCAGACCCACGGCACCGCCCGTCACGAGGGCGTTCATTCCGCTCAGATCGGTCATCTTTCCCCGTTCCCTTCACTCGTGAAGGTAAAGACTACGCCTCGAACGCGACCCCGGACAAGGACAAAGACCAGCGGAGCCGGCGGCAGACGGGCGGGGCCCGCCGTGGACCGGCTGTTTTTCCTGCAGTAGACTCCGAGCCCGACAGCATCCACCAGATCCGGGAGGAACGGAGTCTTTGGCAGCCAAGACCAGCACCCGCGGCGCGGCCGCGAAGCGCACCAGCAGAGCCAGCAGCAATAAGGACAGCAGCGGGCCCGCCAGCCGCTCCCGCAAGACCACCGGCGCCAGGGCGAGCAAGGCCCCTTCCCGCAAGGCCGCCACCAGAAAGAAAGCGCCCCGCGCCAGCCAGAACGGCGGCCGGGCCTGGATCCGCAGCCCGGAGACCTACCAGGCCATTCTCGACGCCACCGTCGACTGTTTCGTGGAGATCGGCTACGAGCGCACCACCACCACCGAGATCGCCCGCAAGGCCGGGTTCACCCGGGGTGCCGTCCAGTATTACTTTCCGACCACGGCACACGCCCTCGACGCCTCGATCCGCTACCTCACGGAGGAGTGGCTCAAGGAATACGCCGAAGCGGCGCGCAACGCCCCCGAGGGAACGGATTCCATCGACTACGCGGTGGATACGCTGTGGCGCTTCGTCAACGACCGGCTGTTCCTGGCCTGGCAGGAGCTGGTATCGGCATCACGCACCCACGCCGAACTGCGGCGGATCATCAAACCGGCCGCCGCCAAATTCGAACGAATGCGGCGGGAGATGGGGGCGGATACGTTCCGGGACTACTACGACGCCAACGCCGCCAAGTTCCAGCGCAACCGCGACACGCTGCGATTCGTCCTCGAAGGCATGACCAATACCATCATGACCTACGACAAGGAAGCCCGAATCCAGGCACAGCTCGACTGGCTGAAGGAGTGGTTTCACGCCAGCTGGCAGGAAGAGGTGAAAGCCAAGAAGGTCAAGACGCGACGCCGGACCCGGAGCTGAGGCCGCGCCCCGGCGCCGCCATCAGGCCAGGTCGTCGACCTTTTTGCGGGCAGCGGCCGCGTCCTTGAACCACAGAGCGTTCACCGCGACGAACTCCGTCTGGTCCGAGGGCAGTTCCTTTTCGTCGTAGATGGCAGCAACCGGACAGGCCTCGACACAGACGCCGCAATCAATACATTCGTCCGGCTCGATGTAGCACATCCGGTCCTCGTCCAGATGATAGATGCAATCTACCGGGCAGACCTCGATGCAGGACGCGTCGCGCACGTCGATACAGGCATGGGTAATGACGAAAGTCATGATCGCCGCAACTACTGTGCGCTGCCCGTTGCGCAGTAGCGGATGCCCCGCCGCAGCAGCTCGTAGTACTCCGGCTTGTCCCAGCTTCCGCGCTCGATCTGCGGGTAATAGTCGGTGACCGGACGCATGTCGTAGTGACCCCGGCAGTGACCAAGGTTCAGATACAACACCTCGCCCTGGCCCACCTGGTTGATGTAGTAGACGGGGCGCGGCTCGTCGTCATCCCAGTTCGCTTCAATGAACCCGGTCGCCTCACCGCTGAAGCGGGTGTCCAGCAGCACGTGCAGGTCACCGTGAATGCGGCAGAGATAGAGCTCATCGTCGGTCTCGAACTCGTTGATGCCGGACACCAGTTCGTGCTCGGGATCGGCGAGGTGCACCTTGAACGGCTGGATGGGCGGATGGGCGATGAACTGGGTCCCCAGCACTTTCATCAGGGTCGGGGCCGTCTCCGGCGAGTTCACGCCCTTGTCGGTGAATTCGAGAATGGAGTTGGTGCCATGCAGGGCCAGCCAGCGCTTGCCCGACGCCACGTAGTCGCGCAGGGCGGCCTGCTCGGCCTCGCTCGGCACCAGGTTGCAGGTGTAGGTGATCAGGAAATCGCTGGCGGCGATTGCTTCGACGTCGTGGTAGTCGGCGGCCACCCGGCAGCGGATGTTCTCGTGCTCGGCCAGCAGTTTCAGCAGCTCGCTGCGGGCGAAGTCGATGTCATGGTACTGGCCGGCAGCCACCATGTAGACGTCGATGATTGGATCGGCCATTTCCTGCGCTCCGGTGATTGATGGTTGTGCCGACGGTGCCGCCGGCCCCGGCGGCACCCACTGCAGATCGGTAGGGTACCCGTTCCTAGAACTGAATCCGTTTGGTGAAGCCGCCGTCGATCACCAGGTTGGCACCGGTGGTGAACGCACCGCACGGGCTCGCCAGCAGGGCGATCTGCGCAGCGACCTCGTCCGCCGAGCCGAGGCGGCCGAGCGGAATCTCGGCGACGGTCTGGTCGTAGAACGGCGTCATGTGCTTCTTGATGTTGTCCCAGGCACCGCCCTCGATGAAGATCGGGCCCGGACAGATCGAATTGACCCGGATTCCCTTCGGTCCCAGATCCTGGGCCAGCGCGCCCGCATACTGAATCATCGCACCCTTCATGGCGTTGTAGGCATTGGCGGCGATGAACTTCTCCAGCGCGGCGGTCGACGAGATCATGACGATGCTGGCGTTCTTGGATTTCTCGAGATGCGGCAGAGTTGCTTCCACCAGCCGGACCGTGCCGAGCACGTCGTGCTCGAAGTTGGCCCGCCAGCCCGCTTCGCCGGGGGCGTTGCCGCCGCTGACGTTGGAAACCAGGCAGTCGATGCCGCCAAGAGCGTCGGCCGAGGCTTCCACCCAGTTTTTCAGGTCCTCCCCGTTGCCGACATCCACAGCCTGACCGAACGCTTTGACACCCTTGCCCTCGAGTGCCTTCACCGCCGCCTGGACATCGCTGTCCGTGCGCGCACAGATGGCAACGTCGCAACCCTCGTCGGCGAGTGCATCAGCGATGGCACGGCCAATGCCTTTGGTGCCACCGGTGACCAGTACTTTGTTTCCTTTCAATTTTAGGTCCATTCTTCCCTCTACCTCGCTTTGCTGAGTTGGCTAGTTTAGCGGTCCGAACCGCGGGCGCTGCGGACGGTCTGCTTCGGTCACTTCGATACACACCTGGCCCGCCTCCAGGGTCACCGCGAACGCCTTGACAGGGCGCGTCGCCGGCCCCATCAGGCAGGTTCCGGAGCGCACGTCGAAGCGCGCCCCGTGCAGCGGACAGGTCAGTTCCGTCCCTTTCAGGGTTCCGCTGGACAGTTCCTGACTGGCATGACTGCAGCGGTTCGACAGCGCGTAGAACTGACCGTCGACCCGACAGACCAGCACGTTGACGCCCTGTACCTGACAGGCCTGCATGTCGCCGTCGCGCAGGGCCGTAGCGGACATGACCGGGGTCAGGGTGCTCATGGCTTCAAAGCCACTTCAACGGACGCCGGTAGACGTAGTCATCCAGGGTCTTGTGGAAATGCCGGATCCGCAGCTCCTGATCACCAATCCACAAGCCGCGATATCCGGCGCTGTTCATGCCGCGCTGCACCATGGGCAGGTTGGCGGCGTCCTGGTCGAGCACTTCGCCCAGGGACTCTTCGTTACCTTTCCACTGCCGATGCGCCGGGCGCTCCGGCCACGACTCACCCACCGGTACCGTCGCGTAGTTCTGCACGTCGTAGTACATCCGGTTGGGGTCGGTCTCGTGGGGACGCTGCCGGAACACCATCACGCTGTTGCAGTGGGTGTTGAAGGTGATGTTCGGAAAGATCATGTAGTGATAGTCGTCGGTGAGCTGATCGTCGTTCAGCTCGGAGAAGTCGAAACCCATGGCTTCGCCGTTCTCCCGCAGGTGCTTCTGTATGCCACGCCGGACGTCCAGGCCGTTGCCCTGGAATTCCTCGGGTTTGAGGCCGTAGCCCTCCATGAACACCTTGAGCGCGTGGTCGATGATGGTCCCGTCTTCGATATGGGTGCTGACGCAGCCGAACGGGATCAGATAGCGGTTATGGCGCTCGTAGGTGTCGATCTGAACGTCCATGTCCTCGAGCATCCACATGAGCTGCGGATGAGTCCCGGCAACGTGATAAGTCTCGTTGAAGGCATCGACCGAGGCCTTCCAGTTCACTTCCCACTCCACGGTCAGATCGTTGACCAGCGCCATGTTCTCGAAATGATAAGGGTCCAGGTGCTCGGGAATGATGCCCAGGTACTCCTCCAGCGGCTCCACGTCCGGGTTCAGGCTGAACCAGACCCAGGCTCCCCAGGCGGCGCAGGGCAGCTTGCGGATCGACAGCTTGTCGCAGGGCACGCCCTGGGGAAACGTCTCCAGGTCTGGAACGTTGATGAGGGCCCCGGTGAGATCGTACTCCCACAGGTGGTAGGAGCACTTGAAGGTGCGGGTGTTGCCGCCGGAGCCGTAGGCGACCTGGTTGCCCCGGTGGGAGCAGACATTGTAGAAGGCATGGTACTCGCCGTCGTCGCCGCGGGTCAGGACGATGCTCTCCTTGCCGATGCGGGTGACGACGTAGTCACCGGGCCGCTTGAGGTCGCCGATCCAGGCGCCCATCAGCCACACCTTGGTCCACATGTGCTCCCACTCGAGTTGCATGAACTCGGGCGACGTATAGCGCTCCTTGGGGATGATGTCGTACCCGAGATCCGGGTCCGGCGCCTTCTCCACCGGGGTGCGGCTGGTCTTCGGATCGGCGAAACGTTCGATCTTTCGATATACGGTCATCTGCCTGAATCCCCTCCCTGACAAAGAACCGTCAGACGTGACTGTTTAGGCTTAACCTACCCCAGTACAGGCCTGCTGTCGACAGACCCGCTCAGGCGCGCTGGATCCTGAGATTCAGAGCCAGGGTCCCGAGCATGATGCCCGGCTGGTGCCGGAAGGTATTGTTCGACCCGTACTCGATGGCATCGAGCCGGTCCATCAGGCAGTTCCAGGCGACGAGTTGCTCGAGCCGCGAGATGCTGGCGCCCGGACAGACCCGGGGCCCGGCCGAAAAAGCCAGGTGGCGGCTGGCGGCCTTGCGGTCGAGCTGCACTTCGTGCGGGCACTCGAACTCATCCTCGTCGATGTTGGCCGCCGCCCAGCGCAGATGCAGCAGCGACCCCTTGGGCACGGTCACACCCTGAAACACCTCGTCCTGACTGGTGACCCGGGTCGACAGGCCCTGGGTCGGCGAGCGCACCCGCAAGGACTCCTCGATGAACTGACGCAGCTTCTTGCGGTCCGCTTTCAGGGTGTCCCACAGCCCGTCGCGCTCACACAGCAGTTGCGCTTCCTCCTCCAGGGCGTACTGGGTGGTTTCCAGTCCGCCGATGACCATGGCGTAGACCACGCCGTTGATCTCCAGATCGGTCAGCTTGCGGCCCAGTGGTTTGTAGGTGACGTCGGTCAGAAACGAGATCATGTCCTCGGCCGGTTCGTCACGCTTCTTCTGAATCTGTTCGGCCACATAGGCCTTGAACTCGTCGAGCACCTGAAACTGCTCGTCGAGCTGATCCTCGGTCAGCAGGTTGCGGTGCCCCTTGCCGTAGACGAACGGCGTCACCTGGGCGTTGCCCCAGGCCTCCAGGCGCGGCAGATCCTCCAGCGGAAAACCCAGCACCGTCGCCATGACGCGCTGAGGCAGCGGCCGCGCGAACTCCCCGATGAACTCGACCTGGTCCTTGTCGATCCAGTTGTCGATCAATTCCTCGGCGTGGCCGCGGATCATGTCTTCGTGGCGGGAGGCGCCGGGACCGACCCAGGGGTCGGTGAGTTCCTGCCGGTGGCTGCGCCACAACTCCTGGTTCGGGCGCAACGTCGTCATCGACAGCACCATGGTGTTGAGATGCGGTATCTGCTCCGGCGGTGTTTCCGACTCCATGAGGTTCTTCACCCCGAACGACATGGTCGGCGGGAACCGGTCCCAGTCCCGCACCACGCGAGCGATATCCTCGTATTTGGTCAGCACGAAGCCGTCCGTGCCAGGTTCAAATCCTTCCCCGGGAATCCGGTAGACGGGCGCCTCTCGATGCAGAATCTCGTAGGCTTCGTACCAGTGTTCCTGGGCGCCCTCGGAGAACAGATCAACGTCCTCCAGGCTCACCGGGCAGGCCATGGGGCTGAGGTCGTGATTCGGATGTTTGTTGCTCATCGAGCAATCTCCTGTGAATGACGTCGCGGACCGACCGGATCAGAGGACGGCGCCGTTGCTACTGAACAGGTATATGGCGCACACGCCCATCACGGACAACAGCCCGAACGTGCCCTGGGCGCCGATCAGCCTCGGGTAGTTGGCGCCGGGATGACGGCTCATGCCCCAGGCGTGCAGCAGACGGAGCGCCACCAGAGCAGCGCCGAACCCGTGCAGCGCCGCGGCGTCTACCCCGGCGGACTCCAGCAGCCACAGCAGCAGCAACGCCAGCGGCACGTTCTCGACGAAGTTGCCCTGTGCCCGCTCCGTGGCGCCGGCGCGCCAGTCCGGCTCACTGGCCCGACGCAAGCGCACATACAGCACCTGATTGGCCAGAAACACCGCCAGCAGCGCCAGCAGCCCCCCGTACAGCAGGGTCACCATGTCAGCAGCCATCCCGTCAGGGCAGTCAGGAGGCCGCCCAGCAGCAGCACCAGGCCGAGGTAGCCGTACTGGTCGATCCAGAACAGCGAAAAGGCCTCGGCGGAGCCTTTCGGCGCGGTCGGCACGTCACCCCGCCGGAGCTGGCGCGGCAACGGTGCAACCCACACGATCTGGCCGCCGAGCCACGCCGCCCCGAGCCCGATGATCACGGCCCAGTCCGACGCCAGCAGGGTCACGCCGGCCCTCCCGCGACGTCCAGGAACTGACCCGTGGTCCAGGCGGCAGCCGGCGACGCAAAAAACACGGCGGCGGCGGCGATGTCTTCCGGCGTGCCGGTTCTGCCGAGGGGTATCTGAGCGCCGAAGTCCCGCTCCGCGTCTTCCTGCCCGACATCGAGCGTTTCACGGAACATGTCGGTGACCACCACGCCCGGGGCAATGCAGTTGACCGTGATGCCGCGCGGCGCCAGCTCCACCGCCAGGGTGCGGGTCATGCTGATCATTCCCATGTTGGCGGCGGAATAGACGCCGAAACCGGGTGCTGCCCGGTGCGCGGCGGTGGAGATGATGTTGATGATGCGGCCGCCATCGTTCATGCGCCGCGCTGCCTGCTGAGAGCCCCAGAACTTGCTGCGCATGTTGAGCGAAAGCTGTTCGTCGAACTTTTCCAGGGCGATATCCGGCAACGCATACATCTTGCGGTCAAGGTTGCCGCCGGCATTGTTGACCATGATGTCGAGCGGACCAAGTTCCTCGACCACCCGGTCCAGCGCCCGGGGCACAGAACTGGAATCCATTACGTCGGCGGACAGACCGAGTCCACGGACCCCACGGGACTCCAGCTCCTTCGCTACCGCATCCACGTCGGCCTGACGCCGCGCCAGCACCGCGACGTTGGCCCCGCAGTCCGCGAACGCCAGGGCGATACCACGGCCGATGCCGCGGCCGCCGCCGGTCACCACGGCGACTTTGCCGTCCAGACGGAACTGTTCGTGAATTCCCATAAAGTCCTCCGTTGTCCGCGAATATAGTCGAATGGACAAATACATTCATCCATGATTTTTTCTGCTGGTCGCGATCGTGCCCTATGACGCCCGGGACCTCGCCCAGTCGCGCGCCTCGGCCGAAGCGACCCAGTGCAGCGCATTGCCGAGCAGGCGGCGGAAACCGGGGTTGCCGAATGCCGCCGGGCCGTCTCCCAGGTCCGACGCGACCACGGGACTCAACCCCGCCGAGTTGGCCCAGACCAGCAGATCACTACCCGGCGGATGCTGCCAGTTTGCCTGCTCTTCGGCCGGGGCCAGGGGCGGCGGCGTGAAATTCCCGGCTACGAAGTCGTAGTCGCCGCGCAGCAGGGGCACTACCCGCGACTCGAATCCCGGCGTCTTCAGGTAAATCTCGTCGGTGATCTCGAATCCATCCTGCAGACCTTCCAGGACCGGATGCGGTCCCTGGGGAACCAGGCGCAAGGTCGGGTTCGGAAACGGCCCGTGGCCGCCGCGGTACCCCGAACCGGGCACCTGTACCCCGTCCAGCGAACCGGACCGCAGCATGAAGGAACTTCCGGAGATGCGTCGCCACAGGGGCCACTCAGGCCACGACACGGTGGCGTGATTGAGCAAGACCATGCCGGTGCCACGGACCAGCAGCGCTTCCATGCTGCGGACGTAATCCTCAGGTGGGACCCCGGTGTTCTGCGACCCGTCGTGGAGCAGGCCAGCGCCGGGAATGCCACACATGTCGTAGAACAGCACCGCGTCGTAAGCGTCCACGTTCTCCGGCCGCAGCATGACTTGCGCCGCCGGCTGCTCCACCAGCGTGGCATCCACATCCGGCAAGGCGCGGATCATCTCCAGGAAGGCATTCTGGTCGTAGTCGTGACCTCTGCTGACCAGTAGAACGCGCGTCTGAGCCATGGTCTTCTCCCCCGGATGTCGCTGCAAAGTAATCCGCGCGCGGCGACGTTTCAATCACCCGTGAAGGTGCGCAGCCAGAAAACCCATGGACAATCATGCATGACTTTCCGTAGATTGCAGTCAGGGATTGCTCACAGGCCGTCAGAGGGGAACTGCCGAATGCGCATTCATGATCCCGTCCTGCCTCCGGATCCGCTGTCCCGGATCTCCACCACCAGCGCCGTACTGGCCGCGCTGATGGCCCTTGGGCTGCTGCCGCCACTCGGCCAGACACCCGCCCACGCGCTGGAGACGGCGCGGAATCTGGTCATCGAGGAGGTTCTGGTCACGGCGCGCCGGCGCGAGGAACGCCTCATCGATACGCCTGTGGCGATTTCCGCGCTGATGGCCGACGAGATCGAGCGTTACAACACCCGCGATCTGGCTCAGCTCACCACGCGTATTCCCGGCGTACAGATCAGCCATGCCGCCGGCGGCGGGGCCGGCGGCAACATGATCATTCGCGGCGTGGGCAATCTGGCGGTCGACTACGGGGCGGATCAACCGGTCTCCCTGGTGCTCGATGGCATGTCGTTCTCCCGCGGTCACATACTCGACACCGGTTTCTTCGACCTGGCTGCGGTGGAGGTGCTGAAAGGCCCGCAGACCCTGTATTTCGGTAAGAACAGCCCGGCCGGCGTGATCTCGGCGACCAGTGTGTCGCCGGAAATCGGCCAGGACCTGGACATGTTCGCCCGCGCCAGCTACGAGTTCGTCACCGAGGATCCGGTGATCGAGGCCGGGGTTTCCTTCGCGCTGGGCGAGCAACTGGCATTCCGGCTGGCCGGACGCTACCAGGACATGCAGGGCGGCTATCTGGACAACTCGGCGGGGCCGCTGGATACCACGCTCCTGTACGGACGGCCCGATCTGCCGAGCCGCGGCGACTCCTACGACGAGTTTCCCGCTCAGGAACAGAGCGTCGTGCGGCTGACCACACTGTGGCAGCCCGATGACCGCTTCACCGCCAATCTGAAGCTGTTCCGGTCGGTCTCGGAGCAGAACGACGCCGGGTTGACCGTACTCTACGCCTGCGCCGACGGACCAGGAGCCAATCCGTACTACACGGCCTTCCCCGATCCGACCCAGATCTGCAAGGATGGCCCCCGGCTGGTCCGCAACGGCGGCCTGCCGCCCGCCGAGATCGCCGACGCGCACCCCTACATCGATGCCGGGGACCGCTACTTCAACAAGCTGAACAACACCATCATCACCCTGGACCTGTCCTGGGAACTGGGCAACTTCACGCTGTCGTCCCTGTCCGGATACTGGGACTACAAGCATCGCGAGTACACCAACTACGACTACACCAGCTACGGTGTGGTGATCTCCAAACAGGGCGAATCCGGAGACTCCTGGTCCCAGGAACTGCGCCTGCAGTCGAACTTCGACGGTCCGCTGAACTTCATGGTGGGCGTGTTCTACGAGCAGATGGATAGGGATCTCGACGCGCCGGTGCAGATCCTCCCCTCCGCCTTCTTTGCGCCGGGGCAGGTTCCCTTCCCTGGTCCGGGCTTCTACAACGGCACCTACATCAATTACCACAACCACTGGGACAACGACATCGAAAGCTACTCCGCGTTCGGCAGTTTCGACTGGCAGCTCGCCGAGCAGTGGACGCTTTCCGGTGGCGTCCGTTACACCCGGGAAGAGCGGAGCGCGGTGGGCGGCAACCTGTTCGAGAACAGCGGTTTTCTCGGCTTCTCCCCGGGCGGCGTGTCGTACCGACCGGACGACACGGCGGACAACGTTTCCCCGGAGTTGACCCTGAGCTGGACGCCCCGCGACAACCTGCTGGTGTACGGCGCTTACAAGACCGGCTTTCAATCCTTCGGCATCTCCAATCCGGGAACGGTGCCGGACCTGACGGCGCTCACGCCCCAGCAGCAGGACGACGCACTGATCTTCGACGAGTCGACCGTCGAGGGCTTCGAGGCCGGCGTCAAAGGCTACTTCCTGAACGATCGTCTGACCGCCGACCTCACGGTTTATTATCTCGAATACGACGACCTGCAGGTCGGCATCTTCAACCCGGTAACCACCACCTTCACGATCCAGAATGCGGCCGCCGCGACCAATCAGGGGATCGAGGCTCAGGGCACCTACCAGGCGACGGACCGTCTGCAGCTACGCCTGGCCGCCCAGTACAACCGGCTGGAGTTCGATGACTACACCAACGCCGGCTGCAACGCCTATCAGGACACCATCCCCGTCGATCAGTTGCCGGCGACGGGTCCTGGCTGTCACATCGGCCCCGACGGCAGCAAAATTCAGGACATGTCCGGTGAGCGATACGGCGGGCCGCCCTTCCAGGCCAACGTGGGCGCCAGCTACCTGCAACCGGTCGGGAGCTGGAATCTGGCTCTCAATGTCGACGTCATCTACTACGACGAGGGCGAGGAAGCCCTGCGCCTGCCGGGCTCGGCAGTACCGTCGCGCACCGTCTCCAACGTCTCGTTGCGCCTGGAGCAGCAGGACGGCCCGTGGAGCGCCGCGCTCATCTGCTCCAACTGCGGCAACGAGATCTACGTGACGAGCATCCAGGCCAAACCGCTGGCGAAGTTCACACCCACCTCGGGCGACCTGACCGGCCAGATCGGCATGCCGCGGCTGGTGCAGTTGCAGTTGCAGTACACGCTGGACTGATCGATCAGGGACCGCCCAGGCTCCGGCGGTAGTGCTTCATGCCCAGCGCAATGGCAAGCACCGCCAGCGGCGCGCCGATGCAGTTCACGATGGCCAGCGAGTCGCCCACCCTGGCATCGTCGGCAAAGACGCTGTGGGTGATGAACCCGACCGTGGCGGAACCCAGCGACAGCCCGACGAAGTTGCTGAAGAACAGGTAGGCGGAGGAAATCTTGGCCCGCATGCCATTGGGCGTAATGGTCATCATCGCGGTGGCAGCGAGGCCAGCGGGCACGGCACTGAAGAACTGATAAGGGGCGTAGAGCGCGGCCGCCCAGTCGCCGTCGGGCGCCGCCAGAAAGATCGCCAGCGCCAGGGGCGCGAGCGGCAGCGAACAGAGCAGCGTGGCCCGGAACGGCCCGTCCTGGTAACCGCGCCGGATCAGATAGCTGGCCAGCCAGCCCCCGAACAGCGCGCCCGCGGTGCCGAACACGGCAACCGTGGTGCCGTACACCGCGCCGGCCTGAGCCGCACTCCATCCGAACGCGCGAATGAAGAATGTGGGAACCCAGGCAAAGTTGCCGAAGGCTACCAGCACCAGCAACGTGAAACTGGCGAACAGCGTGGTAAAGGTACGGCCGTGCTGTCGAACGAACTGCACGAACGCCGCCAGGCTGGTGCCGTCCTCACGCGCATCTACTCCGCGCCGGACCGGCTCGCGGATGGTGAAGATCACCAGGGCCAGGAGCAGACCAGGCAGTCCGATCACGATGAACGAGAACTGCCAGGCCGAGACGTGCCCGAGACCCCAGATCACGATCTCGTCCAGGCTTTTGGCGTAGCCGATGACCGCGCCTCCGAGAATCATCGCCAGACCGACGCCGAGCAGATTACCCATGGTGTAAATACTCATGGCAATGGGCAGCAACTGAACGCGGAAGTAGTCGCTGATCATCGAGTAGGCGCACGGTGACAGGGCCGCCTCGCCGCTGCCGACCCCGACCCGGGCCAGGAACAGGTGCCAGAAATTCCCCGCCAGGCCGCACGCAGCGGTGGCCGTGCTCCAGAACGCCACGCCCGCGACGATGATGTTGCGGCGGCTGAACCGGTCCGCCGCCAGGGCGATGGGCACCGACATCAGCGCATAGAAGATCCCGAACGGCGGCCCCTGCAGCAGCCCGATCTGGAAGTCGTTCAGGCCCAGGTCGAGCTTGATGTCTTCCACCATGAGGGCAATGACCTGACGGTCGAGAAACGAAAAAATGGAGCAGACGAACAGAATCGACACGACGTACCAGGCGTATCGCTGATCGGGCCAGGGCGGCTCTGCGGGTACCGGCCGCGTGGCCGCCGCCTCTTCCGCCATCAGAACGGAACCACCAGACGGCGCATGGCGACTACCTGGGATGGCTCGCCGCCACTGTCGAATGCCGTCATCAGGGCCTGGTTGCGTTCGGCGACGATGTCGCGGAACTCGTCATGGGTACAGATGAAGAAACGCTCCTCGCGGACGGCGGCCAGGACCTGCTCACCCAGGGCCTCGGGACTGGATCCGGCCAGGGCCGGGGCTTCGGCCGCGGCTTCGGCCGCGGCGTCGGCCGCGGTCGCCGCCCCGGCGCCGGGATTGGCCAGCTGCCGGGGCCGGTTCCTTTCACTGCTACCGAGCGACGTCGCGACGATGCCCGGACACAGCACCGAAACTCCCACACCGGATGAAAGCAGGTCTGCGCGCAGCGCTTCCGACATCCCGATCACCCCGAACTTGCTGGTGTTGTATATCGCCAGGCCCGGCATACCGACCAGTCCGCCGACCGAGGCGGTGTTGATCAGGTGCGCCTCGCCGGGGTGCCGGAGGAGTTCCGGCAGAAATGTCATGACGCCGTTGATCACGCCGCCCAGGTTGACACCCATGACCCAGTCCCAGTCCTGGTAGGTCAACGACGTGATGGGCCCCGGTGCGTTCACGCCAGCGTTGTTGAACAGCAGGTGCACGCCGCCCATGGATGCGCAGATCTGGTCCCTGGCACGGGCCAGGTCGTCCCGATTGCACACGTCGACGGCGACGGTCATGGCGTCCACACCGAGTCCGGCCAGATCGCGGCGGGCCGAGGCCAGCGCCGCGGATTCGATGTCGGCGAGTACGATCCGCGCGCCCGCCGCCCCGAACGCTCGGGCGATGCCCAGGCCGATGCCGCTCGCGCCGCCGGTGACCACCGCGACCTTGTCACTCACGTTCTGCATCGACCCTTCCCAGCCGGTTCATTCACTCATGAATGTTGAAAGCTACCATTCCTCGGGCTCGTGTGATACGCATGACGGTTCAGACCAGGGGGGAAGCTGCACATGATACGAACAGGACTCACGACGGCATGGTTGATCGCGGGCGCGCAGGCGCTGGCGGCGACTGCGGACGGCACCGCCACGGCCCCGATTGCCGCCGATGCCGGCGCCGAGGTCTACGCAGCATCCTGCGCCGGTTGTCACGAAGGGGGAGTCCTGAAAGCGCCGCATCGCAGCATGCTGCAGCTCATGACCGCAGACGCCATCCTGAAGTCCCTGGATGATGGCCTGATGCAGGCACAGGCGGCGGCATTGACCCCGGCGCAGCGCCGCGCGGTCGCCGAACACGTCGCCGGCAGCAAACTGGGCGCCGGCGACCGGTATCAGGTCATGAATTGCCCGGCGGACCGTGGCGGGTTCGATCCCGGTCAGCCGCCAGTGCTGCACAACTGGGGACTTTCCGCCGGCAATACCCGCTACATCGACCCCGCCGTCGGCGGCCTGCAACCCGCCGACATCGGCAAGCTCGAGCCCAGGGTGGCGCTGGCCTTCCCCGGCGCCAACCGCGCCAGGTCCCAACCCATGTCCGCCGGCGGTCTGTTGTTCGTCGGCAGTCACTCGGGCGTCGTCTACGCGCTGGATCCCCGAACCGGCTGCGCTCACTGGCGCTACCAGGCCGCGGGTGAGGTGCGTACCGGCATCGTGGTGGAGCCCTGGTCCAGCACTTCCGGCGGCGGCCAGGGGGCACCCAGGCTGTTCTTCGGCGACGTACTCGGCAATGTCTACGCTCTGGACGCCGCCAGCGGGCGGGCCCTCTGGCGGCAGCGGGCCGATGACCACCCGAACGCGACCATCACCGGCACGCCGTCGTGGCACGACGGCCGCCTGTACGTGCCGGTATCGAGCCTGGAGGTGGCTCTGGCCATTGACCCCCTGTACCCCTGCTGTACCTTCCGCGGATCCGTGGTGGCCTACGACGTCCGGGACGGAACGACTCTGTGGCGCACTTACACCATTGCCGAAGCGGCCACGGAGCAGAGCCGCAATCGCGCCGGCACGCCCATGTTCGGGCCATCAGGGGCGGTGATCTGGAACAGCCCCACCATCGACCCGGCGCGGGGGCAACTCTACGTCGCTACGGGGGAGAACATGTCCTCCCCCGCCACGGCTACCAGCGATGCAATATTCGCCATGGATCTGGCCACCGGCGCGGTCAACTGGACGTTCCAGGCGACCCGCAACGACGTCTGGAACACCGCCTGCGATACCGAAACCGACCATAGCTGCCCGCCGGAAGCGGGCCCCGATTTCGACTTCGGAGCCGCTACCCTGCTGGTGCACACCCGGGAGGGGAAACCGCTGGTGCTGGGCGGGCAGAAGTCCGGCGTCGTCCACGCGCTCAATCCCGACACCGGCAAGGTGGTCTGGCAACAGCGCGTAGGACGGGGCGGCATCCAGGGCGGCATCCACTTCGGCATGGCCGCGAGTCCGGATCGATTGTACGTGCCGGTATCGGACATGCCGGACGGCCGCAGCTACGAACATCCGCAGCGGCCCGGCCTGCATGCGCTCGATCTCGCCACTGGGGAGTCGCTCTGGTACGCACCGGCGGCCGACGTCTGCCGGGATCGGGCGTTCTGCCATCCCGGAATCTCCCAGGCCGTAACCGCCGTGGGCGACCTCGTCATCGCCGGCGGCATGGATGGCGTGCTGCGCATTCACGACGGCCGCACCGGCCGCATCCTGCGGAGCATCGACACCACCGTCGAATTCGTCACCCCGACCGGAGCCGGCACGCGCGGCGGCTCATTCGGCGGCGCCGCCGGACCCGTGGTCTTCGGCGGCCGGCTGATCGTCAGCTCCGGCTACGGCATCTACAACCACATGCCGGGCAACCTCGTGCTGATACTCAGCCCAGAAGAATGATCGCCGCCGCCGGACAGACTTCGGCGGCCTCGCGGGCATGGCGCTCGAGGTCTGCCGCCAGGTCGGCGTCCAGGTCCCGGAGCTTCAGCTCCGGGTCGCCGTCGTCGCTCATGGCGAACAGCTCCGGGTGGTTGTAGTAGCACTCCCCGGAGCGGTAACACTTGTCCAGATCGATGCTTACCTTCATCGGCGCTTCCCGCTAGAACGTCAACCACAGAGACGGCGGCGAGCGGAACCCGCCGGAATCGATGGATTCGGCGAGCAGATGCCTTCGGTGTCGCTTCGAATTTCGGCCGGCAGGCCCAGGTTCTGCATCAGCTGGGTGCTGGCGAGCACCGCTTCCTGCCGGGCCATGGCATAGCCCATGCAGAAGTGCTGGCCCATGCCGAAACCCAGATGCCCCGGCTTGCCGTCCTTGTAGCGGCCGGATCGATTCTCCCGGCCCATATGCAGATCGTCGCGGTGGATGTCGAAGGTATCCGGGTCCTTGAACACCCGCTCGTCCCGGTTGCCGGCGCCCAGATAGATGATCACGTTGCCGCCGCTTCCGGGATCACCTGGTCATGCATCGGGATTTCCTCGCGGTCGTGCGGCGGAACTGCGTGTGCACCACCGGGTCGTAGCGCATCATCTCGGTGAATACGTTGTTCCAGAGCTCCGGGTCCGATTCCACGTCGCCGATCTGATCCGGCCGGGTGTACAGCATGTGATACCACATGTTGGCAATGGCCTTGTCCGTCGTGTCGCCGCCTGCCGCCAGCAGCAGCGCGACGAAGCCCTTCACCTCCTCGCTACTCATGCGGGTGCCTTCGAGCTCGGCATTGACGATACGTGACAGCAGATCTTCCCCATCGCCGTCGGCGCGCGCCGCGATCAACGGATCGAGGTAGTCCCACATCTCATTGCGTGCGGCGATGCCTCGAGCCAGGTACTTGCCACCAAAGCCGAGGCCGGCAATCAACGCCTGGTACCAGCCGACGAACCGGTCCTCGTCCTCGCGAGGCAGGCCCAGCATGTTCGAGATCACCCGGATCGGAACTGGCTGGAGAACTGGGTGACCAGTTCCACCTCGCCTTGATCCTTGAACGTGTCGATCACCTCGTCGGAGATCCTCTCGACCATGGGCAGGAAATCGCTGCAGCTTCTGGCACCGACGAACTGTCCGGCGATGACGTTGCGCAGCCAGCGGTGCTGATCGACTGTTGCCGTACTCCAGAATGTTGGGCCCGAACACGTGGCTTCGAGCCGAACTCGTAAGGGCCGTCGGTCTTGTAGACTGCCCGGTCATAGGCTTCGGTGTCTCTGGAAGGCACCGGTCGACGTCCCAGTAGCGGGTGACCACCCAGCGGTTGTGAAACCGGTCGTGGAACAACGGATGATGATCCCGCAGCCGCTTGTAGAGCGGGAATGGATCCTGCTGGAAGTCCGGCGCGTCGAACTCCCTCGGATCGATTTCGTTGGGGAGGCCCGGCGCCTCGTCCGCCGGTGCTTGTGAAGCCTCGGACATGATCGCTCTCCTCTGACGTAACGCCGGGGCTCAGGCGGGACGGAATCGCGCCGGCAGGTCCCAGCAGGTGTGCATGTCACCGAGCCGCCGACAGACCAGCGCCGACGCCGCCCCCGGCGCCAGGCGGATCCCGGCGGTGCGCTCCAGCAGTACCGCCGATGCTCCCACGATGGTGTCGCGGGTGAGCGCGTAGCGGGAGCGCGGGCGATCCTCCGGCACCGCCGGAAACCGGCTCGGCAAGCCCAGACCCACCGTGATCCCTGTGGCCAGCCCGTCGGCCCGATACTGACCGCGCGCTTCCCGGTGGCAGATGTCCTTGCGGCCGACGATGAACCGGTCCGGGTCCGCAAACACCCGGGGATCCCGATTGGCTGCCGCGGCCGAACAGATCATCAGGGCACCTTCCGGCAACAGGCGGCCGAAGCGTTCGACCTCGTGGCGGGCGTAAACCCGTGCCGCTGTCACTGGCGTGGAGTGCCGGAACATCTCCAGCACGGCCAGCTTCAACAGGCGGCGGTCTGCGCCGATCTGCTGCAGCGCCTCCGGATGATTCAGCAACAGGTGCCAGAGGTTGGCCAGGCCACCGTGCAGGGTGTCGTAGTCCATCTCCAGTAGCGTCACGACCACGTCTTCTGCCGTGGTTTCTCCCTGATCCGGATCCGCGAAGGTCACCTGGGCGATCGCCGAGACCAGGTCGTCGCCGGGATGCCGTCGGCGCTCGGACACCAGTGGCTGGAAGTACGCGGTGAGTTCCCGGATGGCGGCCAGTCCATCCCGGGTCGCCTGCGCCTGCCAGGTGACCCCACTCCTCATGCGCCAGAAGCGCGCCACGAACTGTCCGGCATCTTCCTCCGGCAGATCGAGCATCGCCACCAGCAGGTCGAGCGCAAAACGGGCCGCAAACTCCGTGGCAATGTTCGCTTCACCACGGCTGACGAAATCTTCCACCGCAGCGGCGGCCAGGGATTCGGTATGGTTGTCCATGGCAGCCGCCTGGGCACGCAGCACCGGCAGGGTCTCGCCGAGATCACGGCCGTAACCTTCCAGGCCGTAGTACCAGCGTCTGCTCCGCGGCTGGAAGTTCGCCCGGTCGGCGAAGACCGAGGTTACGTCGTCGTAGCGGGTCAGCCAGAAGCAGTTGCTGAGCCAGTCGCGATAACAGGGGTAGTTCTCGCGCAGTATGGCCAGGGTCGGATAGGGATCCCGGGCGAAGGCGTCGGAGACGAGTTGCGAGGCGTTGATCTTCGCCGTGGACTGTCCGGCCCGTTCCCGCTGGTAGATCTCATAGGTGCGGTGGCCAGCCTCGCCCCGGGTACCCGCCGGTATGGCCACGCCGTTGGCGCCGATCACGGCGACATCCGCCTTGCTCATGACCCGACTCCGTTCATCAGGCGCCGTTGCCGTCCAGATCGAAGTCGAGCCAGAGTTCGCGGACCGAGGCGAGACCGATGGGACGAAGGCTCTCACCGTCGATGTCCTTGGGCATCCGCTCGGTATTCAGGCGCACGTTTTTCATGCGCGACAACAGAATCCGTGAGCCCTCGACAGTTTCCTGATGTGAGATCCAGGCGCCCGGGCAGAGGTGCGGACCGACGCCGAAGGCCATGTGGTTCCGGCGGCCGTCCCTGTTGAAGCCACTGCGGATGATCTTACCCGTGTACAGATCCTTGCGGAAAATGTCGAAGGTCTCCGGATCCTTGAACACGCGCTCGTCGTGGTTGGCGGAAAAGTCGACCATCTGCATGAGCGAACCCGCCGGCACCCGGACGCCGTGCATCTCCACGTCGTAGGTGTTGTGCCGGGGTTGACCGCCGATGGACGAAGAATGCCGCAGGGTCTCGTGAAAGGCGGCGTCCCACAGGGAGTCGTCCTCGACCACGGCCTGGAACTGCTGGGGATGCTGCAGCAGCAGATACCACATGTTGAGAATCGCACCGCGGGTGGTTTCCCCGCCGCCACCAACCACCAGGGCGATGTTGGACGTGATCTCTTCGGTAGACAGGTAGTCACCGTCCACGCGGGTCTCGCACAGCTTGGTAATGATGTCCTTGCCGATGGGGTTGCCCTGCTCGTCGTACAGGTAGGTGGGCTCGCGACGCCGCGCTTCAACCATGCCTTCGACGTACTCTTCCAGATGCTGCCGGGCATCGACCCCGCGTTTGTGGGTGGCCGACCCGCCGAGCCCCGACATCATGGAGTTGTACCAGTAGTAGAAATCCGCCTGGGCTTCCTGGGGGAAGCCCAGCACTTCGCCAACGACCCGGATGGGAAATTCGTTGGCGAATGCCCGGCCCAGTTCGACCGTGCGCACACCGTTCGAGTCCGTGACCACGTTCGGATCGTCGATGTGATCCCAGGCGTCCAGCATCTCCCGCGCCTGGCGCGCAATGGCCGGTATGCGCTGCTTGAGCGCCTGGCCCACCAGATGCTGTCCGTACAGGTTGCGGCGCCGCCGGTGCTCGACCCCGGACAACTCCAACTGGGTGTTGCCGAGCACGCCGCTGGAACTGCCCTTCGGGATCGTGTTGAAGCCCTCGTCGTCGAAATAGCAGCGCGTGACATCCTCATAGCGTGTGACGTAATACGTGTTGTGCAGCGCGTCGAAGTAAACCGGATAGTGGTCGCGCAGAATCCGGTAGTAGGGATAGGGATTACGCATGAATTCCGGCGAGTCGAAGATGCGCGGGTCGAACAGCGGCGTGCCGTCTTCCGCCCGACCCATATCCACCGCCTGGCCGATGGGCATCAGAGGAAAGTCAGCCTGCGCTTCGACCTGCCGTTGAGCATCTTCGGCGCTCAGCCTGAGACTCATGGCGAAGGGACATACACCGCTCATCTCGTTTCTCCGGCTTGCTGCAGATCAGGGAAAGACCACGGCTTCCTGGTACCAGCCGGCGCCAACGATCTCCATGGAGTCGTTGCTGGGCTTGCGGCCCGCCCAGCCTTCGGGATCGGCCTGGTACGCGCCGAGCACCCGTTCCGCCTCGGCGGCATCGTCGCCTTCGAACTCGTAGATCGTCAGGTAGCCCGAAGGCGGGTCGCCGAGAAAGCCACGCACCGCTTCGAAGCAGCGGACCGAGGTGATGTTCGGGCAGTTGAATGTGTCTTCGACATGGTTGCCGAGATACCACTCGTTGAACGCCTCGACCTTGTCCTTCTTGGGCTGCACCAGCCCCACCAGCACCAGTTTCTTCGACATCGCAGCGCTCTCCTCAGTGACCTGGCTCATTGGCTGAGCTCAGTGGTTACCAGACGTCGACTCATCCATACGGCGCATCAACGCGGCGACCACTTCGTACGACCGGCACGACGCGCCCACCTCGGCGGACACCTGTTCCAGATCGCCGTCACCCGCATCGCGGACGCGCTGGCGGACCCGCTCCCGGAGGCCCGGGTCCTGCTCCAGGAGCCGGATGAATCGTTCACCGTTTTCGATCGACATGGCCCCCTCCCGGAATCGTGCTCACAACTACCTTCACGCGTGCTGGAGTCTATCACGAGTATTTTGCTATGGTCAGCAGCACCGTTGCGGGTCATCCAGGGGAGTCCAATGAGCATCATCCGCCATCCGATCTGGCAGTACGCCTACTTCGTCAACGACATCGACGACGCCTGCCGGAAATGGAACCGGATGGTTGGCGCGGGGCCGTTCCACGTGGTCCGGCACCACATCGCCGAAGACTTCCGGTACCGCGGGGAACCGGTCGAGGCCGACGTCAGCTATGCATTCGGGCAGGCCGGGCCGGCACACATTCAGTTCATTGCTCAGCACGATGACACGCCCTCCATCTATCGCGACATGTTCAGGAAGGGCGAAGAGGGCTTCCACCATATCGGTCTGCTGGTCCACGACGTTTCCGGCGAGGTACGGCGCTTCAACGAAGCCGGCTACGAGACCGCCTGCACACTGTGGGGCGGCGACTACGTCGCGTACATGGACTGCCGTAAGGACATGAGCTGTTTCGTCGAGCTGCACGGCGACGCGCCAGCGATCGTTGCCTCGTTCGAGCGCTGGAAGCGCAATCACGAGACCTGGGACGGCAAAACCGATCTGATTCGAGAGGCCCGCTGAACGTCGCAGCGCCACCACACCCGGTCCGGACGCCCGGCTATGGCCCCGAACGGGCGCCGGGCGCCGGCTCAGGCGTCCGGTGAGTCGCCGGCGCGCTTCTGGCGGCGGTAAGCATCTATATTGCGCAAGGTTTCCCGGTCCACTTCCCGTTGCGCAGAAGCACGGCGGCGGCGCAGCGCCTTGTCGGTCAGGGCGGGCGGAACATAACCGTCGTCGTCGTGGCTGACCGTGACACCCGGAGCAACCACCGCGTCAATGGCATCGAGCACGTCATCGTCCAGAACGACGTCGGCGCCGGCCAGCAGACCCTCGAGCTGGGCTTCCGTGCGCGGACCGATGATGGCCGACGTGACCGCCGGATGGTGGCAGGCGAAGGCCAGGGCCATGTGCAGCAACGACAGGTCCGCATCCGCCGCTATCGTGCTCAGCCGTTCTACCAGGTCCAGCTTGCGCTGATTATCGCTCCGGCTCATGTCGAACAGATGCGGCTGAAGGTTCTGCCGGTGGCTGTCTTCCGGCACGGCGCCGCCGGCGCGCCATCGCCCGGTGAGCCAGCCCTGGGACAAGGGACTCCACACCACGACCCCCATGCCATACTTCTCACAGGTTGGCAGGACGTCGGCCTCGATGCGCCGCGCAAAAATCGAGTAAGGCGGCTGCTCCACCGCAAATCGTTCCCGGCCGCGCCGCTCCGCCACCCACTGCGCCTCGACGATCTGTTCCGCCGGAAACGTGGACGAACCGATCATGCGCACCTTTCCTGACCGCACCAGATCGCTCAGGGCGCCCAGGGTTTCGTCGATGTCGCAGGCCGGGTCCGGCCGGTGCATCTGGTAGAGGTCGAGATAATCGGTGTCCAGCCGCCGCAGGCTGGCTTCCACTTCGGCCATGATCCAGCGCCGCGAACTACCGCGCTGGTTGACGTTACCCGGCATCGGCAGGCCAACCTTGGTGGCCAGCACCACCTCGTCCCGGTGGCCCTTCAGCGCTTTACCGAGCATCGTCTCCGACTCACCGTGGGAGTAGACGTCCGACGTGTCGAAGTAGTTGACTCCGGCATCCAGCGCACGATGCACCATGCGGTCACACGCGCGCTGATCCTCGTTGCCGAAGTAGCCGAACATGCCGGCACCGAAACACAACCTGCTGACGGACACGCCGGTGCGGCCCAGGTAACGGTATTCCATGTCTTTCCCCCGGATCGGCTACAGCCCGCCCGTCACGTACAGACACTGACCGGTAATCCACGCCGCGGCGGGTGATGCCATGAAAACCACGGCATGGCCGATGTCGTCCGGTGTGCCCAGGCGCCCCAGCGGCACACCCAGCAGGTCCTCGACCGCCCTGCCTTCGGGGAAACGGGTGGACTGATTGAAGTTCTCGGTGGGCACCGGTCCGGGGGCCACGGCGTTGACCCGGATGCGCGGCGCCAGTTCCACGGACAGGGTTTCGGTGAGGCTGTTGACGGCCGCTTTGCTGGCCGCGTACGGCCCGTTCTTGCGGCTCGGGCCCCGGGCCGCCCGCGACGACACGTTGACGATGGCGCCGTCGGACATGTGGGCCGCGGCGGTGACCGCGCCCAGCCAGACCGCCTTCAGGTTCAGGTCGATCTGCGCGTCCCAGCGGTCTTCCGGGGTCCGGGTCAGGTAACGCGGCGTTGCATCCGGCAGGCCGCCGGCGTTGTTGACCCAGATGCCGAGGGGCCCCAACGATTCCGCCGCCGCCACCACCCGTTCCAGGGCATCGGAACGGGTCACATCGGCTTCCACGGCGACCGCGCGCCGGCCGATATCGCGCACGGCGTCGGCCACCGACTCGACGTCGGCCCGGGTCCGCGCGGCCACCACCACATCGGCCCCGGCGCGGGCCAGACACAACGCGATCCCGCGGCCGATGCCCTTGCCGCCCCCGGTCACCACCGCAACCCGGCCGTCCAGCCGGTACGGATCGGCGGCGCTCGGCGTCACCACGGATGGATCTCGCCGTTCCACTTGTAGAACTTGCCGGAATCCGCCTTGCCGAGGTCCGCCACCACCTGCCGGATCCCGGCAGCACTCTCTTCCGCGGTGATCTGGGCATTGGGCCCGCCCATGTCGGTCCTGACCCAGCCCGGATGAATCATGGACACCACGATGGGCTCGTCCTTCCAGTCGATGGCGAGGGCCTGCATGGCCTTGTTCACGGCCGCCTTGCTGGTCGAATAACCGTACATGCCGCCCATGGGCCAGGTCGACGCTGCAAGCTGGCTGGTCACCGTCATGAGCTTGCCCTCGCCGGTGGCCGCCAGATTGGACTTGAAGGCACGCGCCACCAGCAGCGGCCCCACGGTGTTGACCTTGAAGGTTTCGACCAGCGCATCGAGATCGAGATCGTCCAGCGACTGACGCATGCCGCCCATGGCGCCGGCATTGTTGATGACCACGGCGATGGGCGTATCGCCAATGGCTTTCGCCGCCGCTTCGATGGATGCCGGGTCACCCGGATCGAGCTTCTGAACCCGCACCCGATCGCCGAGCTCGCCAAGATCCGAGGCCGCCGACGGGTCGCGTACACAGGCGATCACATCGTCGCCGTCATTCGCATATTGTCTGGTCAGCTCGAGGCCGATCCCGCGTCCTGCCCCGGTTATCAGTACGGTTGCCATGTCTTACCCCTTCCTGGCGCCATTGAGTATCTGCACGATGGTATACCAGCATGCATGCGTGAAGGTATTCACCGCAACGCAAACCTGGCGTTATAGTCGGCGCGACAGCGGGGGAGAGAGATGGCCGATCAACCGAGCCTGTGCACACCGGACGATGTGGACGCCGCCTTCATGACCCGCGCGCTGCAGGGCGCGGGGCTGAACGCCACGGTGAGCGACATCGCCTGCCGCGAACTCGGCGAGGGCGCCGGCATGATGAGCGTGATCACCCGGGTGGACCTGCGCTACGCCCAGGGCCAGGGCCCCGCCAGCGTCGTGATCAAGCTGCCCACACCCAGCGCCCGGAACCGCCAGGTGGCGGCGGATTTCGACAACTACCACCGCGAGGTGCGCTTCTACACCGATGCCGCGCACCTGACCCGGATGCGCACACCGAAGCTGTACTACGCCGAATGCACCAGCCCCGAGGACTTCGTGCTGGTTCTCGAGGACCTGTCCCAGTGGACCGTCGGGGATCAGGTGCAGGGCTGCGACGCCGCCCAGGCCCGGCAGTGCGTGCGCGCGCTGGCGCAGCTGCACGAAGCGTTCTGGAACCGGGTAGACGACGGCGCCCTGGACTGGATGCCCGACAGCGCCAACTCGGTGATGTCGGAAGGCCTCTCGGCGGGCACCGCCGCCAGTTATGACGCGTTCGTCCATCTGTTCTGCGACGTTCTGCCCGCGCCCCTGCAGACGCTGGGGCCGCGCTACCACGCCGCCCTGCCGGCCATGCAGCAATGGCTCAACTCGGCGCCACGAACGCTGGTTCACGGCGACTTCCGCATGGACAACCTGTTTTTCGTCGACCGTGCCGGCGAGGCACCGGTGGCCTGCTGCGACTGGCAGGGCAGCACCCGGGGCCGGGGCATTCAGGACGTGGCGTACCTGCTGAGCGGCAGTCTGCCCACCGAACTGCGGCGCCGTGAGGAACGGGCCCTGATCGAGTTGTGGCACCAGACCCTGGGGCCGGCCATCGGCGCCGGGTATCCGGTCGAAGCCGCCTGGCAGGACTACCGGCGCGCGGTGCTCTACCTGTGGACTTACGTGGTGATCGTCGGCGGTGGCATGGATGGCGCCAACGACCGCGCCCGGGCCTGGGTCAGCGCCATGGTGGCACGCTCCGCCACCGCCATGATGGACCTCGGCTGCGTGGATCTGCTCGCCGAGTTCGAGTGACGGGCGCTGCCAGCCCCGGCGCTGCCGGTCAGCCCTGCACGTCGCGCAGGTGCACGGCTTCGTTCAGGGTCTGCACCGTCCGCTGACCGGAGCTGGCGCACAGGTAGCGGTGGATGCTCGTGTAGTCCGGGTAGAAGAAGAAGCGCGGCGGCATGCCCAGCACATGGGCCGTCCAGACGTTGATCACCCCACCATGGCAGGTAACCGCAACCTTGCGCCGCGGATTGTCGGCGACGATCTGATCCAGAGCGTCGATGACCTGACGGCTGAAAGCCTCGAAGTCGCCCTCGGTTTCACCGCCCATGATCCTGAGCCAGCGGTCGTAGTCGACCTCCTTGAGCCGCTCCATGGGCACGTAAGCGGCGGCATCCCGGTCGTACTCGGCCACTCCCGAGTGCAGCTCCACCGTGAGGCCCAGGCGCTCTGCCAGCGGCGCCGCCGTTTCCCGGGCGCGGGCCATGGGGCTGGAATAGAGGCGGTCGATGGCGTCGTCCGCCAGCCACTCGGCCATGCGCTCGGCCTGAGCCCGCCCGACCGCTTCCAGACCCGGGTCTGCGGGGGCGCCGTCGGCGGTCTCGACATGACGCGGCAGACCATGACGAATCAGCAGCAGTTCCATCGGCCACCCTCCACAGAAAAAGGCGAGCATACCGGGCCGGGCGGCTGGCCTCCAAATCATTCAGCCGTGAAGGTACGCCCGCGGCGGCAGCGGCAAAGTGCTTCCGCTGCCGGCGCGGATCTGGTAAAACAGTCGTCCGTGCCGGTTTCTGGGGAGACTGACCTTGGCCAACGTTTCGGAACAGATTCCGATCGCGGACGGGCTTTTTACCTGGCCGTCCAACGATCCCCGTCTGCTCGGCAGCCGCTGCCGCAACTGTGGCGTAGTCACGTTTCCGGCCCAGGCCGGGTGCCCCGCCTGCTGCGGTGAAGACACCGAGACCATCGAGCTGGAACGGCGCGGCAAGCTGTGGACCTGGACCATTCAGGGTTTTCTGCCCAACCGTCCCCCCTACGACGGTCCGGAGACCCCGGAAACCTTCAAGCCGTTCGGCGTCGGCTACGTCGAGTTGCCCGGCCAGGTCCGGGTCGAGGCCCGCATCAAGACCGACAACGTCGACGCCTTGAAAATCGGCATGGAACTGGAACTGGTGGTCGAGCCCTATACCACCCGGGACGACAAACAGGTCGTGGCCTACTTCTTCCAACCCGTGGACGAGCTCCACTGATCCAACGCGCCCACAGGAGGTCGCCATGGACGTCGCCATCATCGCCATCGGTATCCACCCTTTCGGCCGCACCGACGGCGTCTCGGGTCTCGAGCAGGGGGTGTACGCCGCCCGTCAGGCCCTGAAGGACGCCGGGCTCGAATGGAGTGACATGAACTTCGCCTACGGCGGCAGCGCCGCCGCCGGCGCCGCCGACACCATGGTGTCCAAACTCGGACTGACCGGCCTGCAGTTCATCAACGTCAGCAACGGCTGCGCCACCGGCGGCAGCGCCCTGCAGTCGGCATACATGGCCATCAAGTCCGGCATGTTCGACATCGGCATGGCGGTGGGTTTCGACAAACATCCGCGCGGCGCCTTCACCGTCGACCCCGAGGGTTCGGGGCTCGGCAAGTGGTACGGCGACATCGGCATGGCACTGACGCCGCAGTTTTTCGGCATGAAGATCCAGCGCTACATGCACGAGTTCGGCATCACCGAAGATGCCCTGGTGCGGGTGGCGGTCAAGAACTACCGGAACGGCGCCAGGAACCCCAATGCCTGGCGGCGCAACGCCTTCAGTTACGAAGAAGTCGCCGAGTCGCAGATGGTCTGCCACCCGCTGCGCAAATACATGTTCTGCTCCCCGGCGGAGGGTGGCTGCGCGATGATTCTGTGCCGGGCCGACAAGGCCCGGGAATTCACGTCCAAGCCGCTGTTCCTGAAGGCGGTGAGCGTCAAGACCCGCCAGTTCGGCTCGTTCGAGGTGTTTTCCCAGGCCCAGGCGCTGGATCGGGCCGACTCGCCGACGGTTCAGGCCTCGCGGTCCGCGTTCGAGATGGCCGGAATCGGCCCCGAGGACATCGACGTCGCCCAGCTCCAGGACACCGAGTCCGGGGCCGAGATCATGCACATGGCGGAAAATGGCTTCTGCGCCGACGGCGACCAGGAGAAGTGGCTGGCCGAGGGTTACACCGAGATCGACGGGAAGCTGCCGGTGAACACCGACGGCGGCTGTCTGGCCAACGGCGAGCCCATCGGCGCGTCCGGCCTGCGCCAGGTCTACGAAATCTGCGCCCAGCTCCGCGGTGAAGGCGGCGAACGCCAGGTCCCCAATCAGCCGAAAACCGGGTACACCCACGTCTACGGCGCGCCGGGGTTGAGCGGCGTCACCATTATCTCGACGTGACCGCGAGCAGCGTAACCCGCCAGCGCGACTTCAAGGACTACGCCACCGATCAGGAAGTGCGCTGGTGCCCGGGCTGCGGGGACTACTCGATCCTCAAGGCGGTGCAGCGGACTCTGGCCGCGGTTCAGGCCGATCCGGCAAAAACCGTGTTCGTGTCCGGCATCGGCTGCTCGTCGCGGCTGCCGTATTACGTGGAGACCTTCGGCTTTCACACCATTCACGGCCGCGCCCCGGCCATCGCCACCGGGGTCAAGCTGGCCAACCCGGAACTGGATGTGTGGGTGGTCACCGGCGACGGCGACGGCCTGTCCATCGGCGGCAACCACCTGCTGCACGCCCTGCGCCGCAACGTCGACCTGAACATCCTGCTGCTGAACAACGAGATCTACGGCCTGACCAAGGGCCAGTACTCGCCCACCTCGCGCCTGGGCACCGCCAGCCCCTCCAGCCCCCACGGTTCCATCGACGCGCCAGTCTGTCCGGGGCGTTTCGCCGTGGGCGCCGGCGCCACCTTCATCGCCCGGGCGGTGGACATCGACCAGAAAGGGCTGCCGGACATCCTGACCGCCGCACGCAATCACCGCGGCGCCGCCTTCGTCGAGATCCTGCAGAACTGCATCGTCTACAACAAGGACGTGTTCGACGACGTGGTCAACAAGAAGACGGCGGCCGACACCCAGATCCATGTCGAGCACGGCCAGCCGCTGGTGTACGGCAAGGAACGCCATCGCGGGCTGCGCCTGAACCCGTCGACCCTGGCCCTGGAGCCGGTGACCATCGGCGAGGACGGGGTCAGCGCGGCGGACCTGGTGGTGCACGACGAGACCAACCCGGTGCTGGCCCAGATGCTGCTGTCCCTCGGCGCGCCGCTGCCCACCGCCATGGGGGTCATTCACCGGCGCCAGACGCCGGCTTTCGATGCCGCCTTCAGCGCCAGCAAACCCCGCGACCGCCGGGTCCGGGTCAAGCAGCTCCTGCACCGCGGCAACGTACTCGACCGGCGCTGACCGATCCCCCACTAACGGGAGACACCCGAGCCATGACCAACACCGAGATCGTCATCGCCTTCGTCGAGGCCTGGAATCGCATGGACTGGGACGCGGTAGCCGGTTTGCTGGACGAGAACGTCGTCTATCACAACATTCCCATGGACCCGATCGAAGGTCGGGAAGCGGCCCGGGCCGCCATCACCGCCATGCAGCCGGAGTCGGTGGACTGGCGCATCGTCAGTATCGCCGAGAACGGCAACAAGGTCCTGACCGAACGGGTGGACGACTTCGTCCTGCCCGGAAACCGGCCGCTGTCCGTGCCCGTGATGGGGACGTTCGAGATCAGCAACGGCCGCATCAGCGCCTGGCGCGACTATTTCGACCTGGCCACGTTCACCCGCCAGATGGCTTGAAATAAGCGCTTTCCGGCAAAAACCGTCTTGACTGACTCTTTTTTGCTGCCCTACTCTGGGGCAGCAGAAACCGGTGACCGGAGTAGAGGGGACTCATGAGCAGCGGCGCAGCCATTCGCCTGTTCGATCCGGACACGTTGATCGCGCCCTATGCGGCCTACCGGCGGCTGCGCGACGAGGCGCCGGTGCATTTCTCGGAAGATCTGAACGTTTACGTGGTGACCCGCTACGACCTGATCCGGCAGGCGCTGCGCGATACCGCCACGTTCTCGAGCCGCTTCGACGGCTTTCTGGCCGAGTCCCAACGGGTCGCCTTCGAGTCGGCAAGTCCGGCCACGCAGCAGGAGCTGCTGTCCCTGCAGGCCGAAATGATCGACATACCACCCACCATGCTCACCCTCGACGAGCCGGAGCACACCCGCTATCGATCACTGGTGGCCAGACTGTTCACCGGGTCGCGCATCAAGCAGTCCGAGGCCGCGGTTCAGGCCGTGATCAACCGGACCATCGCCGGCTTTGCCGGGCGCGACGCCCTGGAGTTCATGACGGAGTTCGCGTTCCCGGTACCGCTGACCATCATCGCCGACCGGCTCGGCATTCCGCAGTCGCAGCGGGCCTTCTTCGACCAGGCCGCAACCGCCGCCGCGGCCCAGCTTCGGCTGACGCCGCTGGACGATCAGGCCCTGGTGAAACGCGCCCGGCTTGGCGTCGACCTGCAGAAACTGCTGATCGATTTGATCGAGCACAAGCGGCGGGAGCCCCGCGACGACATGATCAGCATCCTGGCCAGAAGCCGGCTCGAGGACGAGGACCGGCACCTTCACCACGGCGAGATCATCAGTATCCTCAACCAGTTCCTGGTGGCCGGCCACGAGACCACCAGCAGCACCTTCGGCTGGGGCATGCTCCTGCTGTGCCGGAATCCGGAGCTGCAGGATGCCCTGCGCGGCAATGCCAGAGCCATCCGCACCTTCGTGGAGGAAGCGTTGCGTCTCGAGGCGCCGGTTCAGGGCCTGCCGCGGCGGGTCACCCGCGACACCGAATTGGCGGGAACCCCCCTGCCGGCCGGCGCCATGGTCATGCTGCGCTATGGCGCCGGCAACCGGGACGAGCGCCAGTTTGCCGATCCCGACCGGGTCGATCTGCAACGGGAGAAGGCCGGCATGCAGCTCGCCTTCGGTTCCGGCGTGCACCACTGCATCGGGGCGCCGCTGGCACGGCAGGAACTGAACCTGGGCTTCGCCGCCCTGCTGGCTCATGCCCACGATTATCAGCTCGACCCGGCGCAGCCGCCGCCGGAAGCCGAGCCCAGTTTCATCCTGCGCAACCTGCCGCTGCTGAATGTGCGCCTGGCGCCCTGCTGATGAGTCGCGACATGGCGTCCCGGCAATGGCGCCCCGGCAATGGCGCCCCGGCCATGGCGCCCGGAAATAACACGAATGATTCCTATTTGCTGTTAGGGAGCGTTACGATGGTAGACTGACATTCGAATAGCGCAGGAACAGGCAACCCGACGACATGACAGAAGCCACGATGCCCACCCGAAAGACCTGGCAGCAGACCAAAAGTGAGCGTACGCGCACAGCCATCCTCAATGCCGCGGTCACGTGCTTCTATGAACTCGGTTACTTCAACACCACCACCGAGAACATCGCCCGCGAAGCCGGGGTGTCCCGGGGCGCCATGCTGCATCACTTCCCCACCCGGTCGGATCTGATCGAGGCGGCGGTGGCGCACCTGACCCAGATGCGCCTCGACATGTTCACCGAGGAAGAAAACCAGATACAGGAAGGCGCCGACCACACCCGGGTCGCCGAGGGCATCGACGCCTACTGGCACCAGCTCAATACCAAGGCATTCGTGGTGTTCCACGAGCTGCAGGTTGCGGCCCGCACCGACAAGGAGCTGAGCGCGCTACTGAAGCCGGCGCTGCGTTCCTACTACCATGCCCAGGGCAAGGCCACGGAGCAGGTCTTCCCCGATCTGGCTCAGTCGGAATCGTTCGAGCGCACGGTCTACATGACCCGCTACCTGCTCGAAGGGCTGGCCATCTCCAAGGCGCTGGAAGATCCCAGCGTCCCGGAGAAAATGCTGCTGGACTGGCTCAAGACCGAACTGCACGAAAGCTACCAGGACGTTCGTACGGTCAAACGCCGCAAGTAGCGGGCTTTGCCGGACCGCACCCTGGTGCTTCCGGCCGCGCGGACACGCCGGGCCGTGTCATCGGTCCCACGCCTTGCCGGCCCAGTCCGCCGGCGCATCACCCGTCGGCACCGGCACCTCTCTGACCCGCTCTGGCACGTCGTCGAACTCCAGGCGCAGCGCTTTACAGCACACCGCGTGCAGGTTGTAGCCCATCACGTGGTAGGTGAGTTCCAGGATGTCCTCGTCCGACAGGTGCTGGTGCAGGCAATCGAACAATTCGTCCGAAGCCCGCCCGCCCTGCAGGATCAGGGCATCGGTCCAGGCCAGAACCGCCCGCTCAACCTCGGAAAAGACACCGGAAACCTGCCAGTGGGGAATGGCCTCGATCTGCTCGTCGCTGACCCCGAAGCGCCGGGCCGCCTTGCAGTGCTGAGAAAAGACGAAGCGGCTGCCCTGGGTGAACCCGGCCCGGGTGATCGCCAGTTCACGCAGCGCACCATCCATCTGGCTGACGCTCTTGTCAGCGAACATGCCGAACATCCCGAAGTGGCTGGTAGCGTGCTGGAACACATAGGGAACCAGGGCGAACACGGTCCACCAGTTGCCCGGCGTGCCGGTGGCGGTCCCCGGCTCCTGCACCGGATCCCGCTCGCCGAACAGGCGCTCGTAGTACTTCAGAACTTCCGGCGGCGCATCGGCGCGTCGCACCTGTCGCAATCTGGGCATGGCTCTCTCCTCTGCTGGGGCTGGCTGATCCGATCAAGTGGGTCCTGCCGAGCTTGACAGTACTGAACCAGGCGGTTTCAATCAATAAGGTAGCTAAGTAATCATCGCCTGTCCGAAGATATGCCCGAAGATTACTTGCCCGAAGATCACCGATCGGAAGAGAGTCGTCATCCGCCGCGGGCCGGCCCGCCGGCAACCTGGTACCCATCGAGCATCATCCGGAGAAACCCTCATGTCCGGCACCCGCCGCAATGCAAAATTCGAAATACAGGGCATCAATCATCTGGCGCTGGTGTGCAAAGACATGAAGCGCACCGTGGACTTCTACAGCGGGGTGCTGGGCATGCCGCTGGTCAAGACCATCAACCTGCCGGCCGGTATGGGCCAGCACTTCTTCTTCGACATCGGCAACGGTGACCAGCTCGCCTTCTTCTACTTCCCCGACGCCCCCCAGGCGGCGCCCGGGGTGGCCAGCGCCGGCGGCATGCCCGGCAGCGGCGAACTGACCAGCGCCCACGGTTCCATGAACCACGTGGCCTTCAACATCCCGCTGGAAAAGGTCGACGAGTACCAGAAGAAGCTCACCGAGGCCGGCATCGACTGCACGCCGGTGGTCAATCACGACGACTCGGAGACCCAGGCCAGCCCGGAGCTGACAGAGACCACGTTCGTCCGTTCCATCTACTTCCTCGACCCCGACGGCGTCCTGCTGGAGTTTGCCGCCTGGACCCGGGAACTCGACGAACGTGACGTCAACTGCGAACCCGCGACCGCCGCTGAAGCGTGAGACTGCGGCCGCCGGGTGACACGCTGACCGGAGTCAGCCGGCGGCTTTCCTGAGCCAACCGAAGCACACCAGAGTCCCGGCCAACCGGGCAAGGGGAGAAAAAAACCATGAGAAGTCTGTTCCGCTGGACATCGGCAGCCGTGCTGCTGTGTCCCGCCGCCGTACCGGCACTGGCCGAGGAGAGCCAGGGCCGCGCCGCTATCGAGGAGATTGTCGTCACCGCACGCTACCGGGCCGAGAGTACCCAGGATGCGCCGGTTTCGGTGACTGCCTTCAATCAGGACCTGCTGCAGGAACTCACGGCCCTGGATCTGCGGGACATCGGGCCGTCTTCCCCCAACGTGCACATCCAGCCGGTGGTGACTTTTCCCAACTCCGCGGCCATTCACATCCGCGGTATGGGCGGGCAGGACATCGAATCCACCAACGAGATGCGCACCGGGGTGTCCCTGAACGGCGTGTTCATGTCCCGGCCCATCGCCACGCTCATCGACTTCTTCGACGTCGACACCGTGGAGGTGCTGCGCGGGCCCCAGGGCACGACGTTCGGCAAGAACTCGCTGGCCGGCGGTATCAAAATGAACACCATCCGGCCTGACGGCACCTTCGGCGCTCACGGCGAGGTCACCGGCGGCAACTACGGCCGCATGGACGTGCGCGCAGCGGTGCAGTTCCCGATTCTCGAGGACACCCTGTCCATGCGCATCACCGGGCTGGCCCAGAACTACGACGGCCACTTCGAGAACCGGGTCAACGGTGAGGATCTGAATGGCGAAGACATCCGCGCACTCCGCGGCACCCTGGTGTGGACGCCCACCGACAACCTCGAAGCAACCCTGATTGCCTCCTGGCTCAAGGAGCGCAGCGACGCGCCCGGTGGTGACGAACGCTCCGACCCGGGCCAGATCCTTTCCTTCCTCTTTCAGGAACCGGACGACGGCGCCTTCACCGTGGGCCGCGACGCCCTGGCCTTCCACGATACCGACCAGGACACCCTGACCGGCATCATCGACTGGACCTTCGGCGATTTCACCCTGACCTCCATCACCGGCTGGATGTCCACCGACGACTGGATCGCCAGCGACTTCGACCAGACCGAGGTGCCGTTCTTCCCCACCTTCCGCGACCAGGTGCACGACCAGTTCAGTCAGGAGCTGCGCCTGCAGTCGGACTTCACCGGGCGCGACAGTTTCCTGCGCGACCTGGATCTGGTGGTGGGTCTGTACTACTTCACCCAGGAACATGAACTGGTGCAGTCGTTCCCGACCCTGGGCAACCCGTCGTCCGCCGACTACGCCCATCAGGACGGCGACAGCAAGGCCGTGTTCGGTCAGGCCATCTATGCCATTACCCCGGATCTGAACCTGACCTTCGGCATCCGCTACACCGAGGAGACCAAGGATTTCGAGCGTAACCCCGGCGTGCTGTTCGGCGACCAGATCGTGGCCACGGATCCGGACTCGACCCCTAGCATCAGCGAAATGTCGAATCAGCCCATGCCCGTCAATGGCGACCTCGACAGCGACAACACCAGCATCAAGCTGGGTCTGGACTACCACCTGAACGATCAGATGATGGTGTTCGCTACCTATTCCGAGGGTTACAAAGCCGGTGAGTTCGGCGCCCGCGCGGCCTCCAACTTCACCGCCGGTCCAACCGAGGACGAGACCTCCGAGTCCTACGAGATCGGTTTCAAGAGCGACTGGTTCGACCAGCGTCTGCGTTTCAACGCCACGGCCTTCTGGACCGACTACCAGGACCTGCAGTTCGGCGTGTTCATTCCCAATCCCAGCAACCCCACCGGACAGGAAACCGCCGCCCAGAACATTGGCGAGTCCACCAACAAGGGTATGGAGATCGAGGTCACCGCACTGCCGCTGCCCAACCTGACCCTGACCGCCAGCATCGGCCTGCTGGACGCCGAGTACGACGAGTTCTGCGCCGACCTGGACGGACCCGGACCCCAGGCCACGTCCAATTGCGGCGGCGCCGTCGTGGATCTCGGCGACGGCACCTTCCTGGTGGACGAGGACCAGACCTTCCGCGAAATGTCGCGGGCGCCGGAAGAGCAGTACTACCTGTCCGCCAACTACGAACTGCCGACCCAGGTCGGCACCTTCTTCGTGTTCGGCTCCGGCTACTACGAGAGCAACTACTTCACCGACGGCGTGCTCAACCATCCCCAGGCCGAGACCGGTGACTTCTGGATGTTCGACGCCGCCGGCGGCTGGCGCAGTCAGGATGAACGCTGGCGCATTCAGGCGTGGTGTAAGAACTGCTCCGACGAAACCTACACCGCCGGACTGACCCAGACCGCCCAGTTCTTCAATCAGCACTTCTACGGCTGGCCGCGCACCTACGGCCTGACCCTCGCCTACCAGCAGTGACCGGGTCCCACCCGGGAACCCGCCTCCGAACCGGGTCCGATGGACCCGGTTCGGCTGCCGGCGGCTACGCCTGGTACGTGGTCGGCGTGCTGCTGCTGGCGCAGATGTTCTCGTTTCTGGATCGCATGATCATGGGTCTGCTGGTGGAGCCGATCCGCGCCAGCTTCCAGATCTCCGACACTCAGTACAGCCTGCTCGCCGGCTTCGCTTTTTCGCTGTTCTACGCCTTCATGGGGCTGCCCCTGGCGCGCATCGCCGACGCCCGCAGCCGGCGCAATCTGATCGCCGTAGGGGTCGCCGCCTGGAGCCTCATGACGGCTCTGTGCGGGATGGCCAGAGGATTCTGGACCCTGTTCCTGGCCCGGGTCGGAGTCGGGGTGGGCGAAGCCACCCTGGGACCGGCGGCGTTCTCGATGATCGCCGACTACTTTCCCCGGAACGTCCTGGCCCGGGCCCTGTCGGTGTACATGGTGGGGGTCACTCTGGGCTCCGGATTCGCCTATCTGCTCGGCGGCGCGGTGGTGGGGTACGTCCAGGACATGGACGTAATCACCCTGCCGCTGCTGGGGGTCATGGAGGGTTGGCAGATCACCTTCTTCATCGTCGGCCTGCCGGGGCTGCTGGTTTCCCTGCTGCTGGTAGCGACGGTACGGGAACCGGCACGCCGCGGACTCACCGCCGCCACCGCCGGGGCAGTGCCGCTGCCCGAGGCGATCCGCTACGTATGGGACCGGCGCCGGGCCTACGGTTCGCACATTTTCGGCATCGCCATCTTCATCATGGTGGTCTACGCGCTGAATCTGTGGGGCCCCACCTATTTCATCCGGACGTTCGGCTACACCCCGCCGGAGGCCGGCTGGACCTTCGGTTTCGTCATGATCGGCGCCGGCAGCGCCGGCCTGCTGCTGGCGGGCACGGTGGCCGACGCCTGGATGCGGCGCGGCCAGGAAGACGCCTACATCCGTACCGTGCTGATCAGCATGCTCGCCATGTGGCCCTGCGTGATGGCCCTCGGCGCCATCGACCAGGCGTCCCTGGCCATTGTGGTCATGTCGCTGGCAGTGTTCTTCTCGGCGGTTCAAGGCGGCATCGCCGCCGGCGCCCTGCAACTCATGACCCCTAACCGGCTGCGGGGCCAGGTGTCGGCGCTGTTCTTTCTGATGGCCAACCTCATCGGCCTGGGTCTGGGACCCACGGTGGTTGCCGCCAGTACCGACTACGTATTCGGCCGGGACGACGCCATCGCCCAGTCCATCGCCCTGGTGGGCGGCGTGTTCTGTCCGCTGGGCGCCCTCATTCTGTGGCGCGGCCTGCCGCACATTCGACAACTGCTGTCGAGCCAGCTTCAGGCGCTGGCCGACGAGACAACCGGGAGCAAGACATGAAGCAGCGCAGCTACCGCCGGCAACCTCTGGCCGCGTCACTGGTGGGCAGTTATGCCCAGCCCGACTGGCTGGTACACCGCGAAGTGCTCGGTCAGCGACTGCCGCCCCGGGTTCGCGCCCGGGAGTTCTGGCGGGTGGCCGACGAAGACCTGGCAGAGGCTCAGCGCCGCGCAACCCTCGAAGCCCTGACCGATCAGATCGAGGCCGGGGTCGACATCGTTACCGACGGCGAGATCCGCCGGGAGAGTTATTCCAACCGGTTCGCCACCTCCCTCGAAGGGATCGACCTGGAGCGGCACGGGGTCGCCGTCGACCGCACCGGCCAGCAGGTGCCGGTGCCCCGGGTCGCCGGCCCCATCGTCTGGACCGGCAGTGCCGAAACCGACTACGTGGCGCTGATCAAGGCGCACACGGACCTGCCGCTGAAGGTTACGCTGCCGGGCCCGTTCACCATGACCCAGCAGGCTCAGAACGACTACTACCCCGACGAGGAGGCGCTGGCGGAAGCCTACGCCGACGCCGTCAACGCGGAACTGCGGGCGCTTTTCGCAGCCGGCGCGGACATCGTGCAGCTCGACGAGCCGTACGTGCAGGCCCGTCCCGAGCAGGCCCGCGCCTACGCCGTGGCCTGCATCGACCGCGCCCTGGCCGGCGCGGACGGTACCACCGCCCTGCACGTCTGTTTCGGCTACGGCCGCCACGTGGACGCCAAACCGGACCGCTACGGCTATCTGGCGGAACTGGACCGCTGTTGCGTGGACGAGGTCTCCATCGAATGTGCGCAGCCGCGGCTGGACCTCCGGGACCTGGACCTGTTGCCCAACAAGACGATTCACGTCGGCGTGATCGATCTGCGCGATTCCGCGGTGGAAACGCCGGAATGTGTCGCCGGCCGCATCCGCGCCGCCCTCGCCCACCTGCCGCCGGAGCGGGTGGTGGTGGCGCCCGACTGCGGCATGAAGTACCTGACGCCCGACATCGCCCGGGCCAAACTCACCAGCATGGTCGCCGGCCGCAACCAGGTACGGCGCGAACTCGGACTGGAGCAGAACTCATGAGCAACAGCACGACCCACGATATCGAACGTCAGTTCGTGTCCCTGACTTCGGCCACCTCCGCGCGCAACGGCGCCGGGTTCAACCCCTGTCAGGGGCTCTACTACACGCCCCGGGGGGTCCGGCCCAAGGTGGCCTTCATCGCCACGCACTACAACGTCGACTTCAGCGAGCACTACCCGGCCGAGTACATGGCCCGCCGCGGCTACGGATATCTGGGCTGGAACACCCGGTTCCGTGGCAACGAAGCGTTTTTCATGCTCGAGCACGCGCTCATCGACATCGGCGCCGGGGTGACCTGGCTGAAGGAACAGGCCGGCGTGGAGCAGGTGGTGCTGGTGGGGAACTCCGGCGGCGGATCGCTGATGGGCGCCTACCAGTCCCAGGCCACCGAGCCCAACATCACCGCCACCCGCGGCACCCGGCTGCCGGAGGCGGTACTCGACCTGCCGGCCGGCGACTACTACATCTCGCTCAACGCCCACGCCGGGCGCCCGGAAGTTCTGACCGCGTGGATGGACCCGGCCATTACCGACGAGAAGGACTCCACCTCCACGGACCAGGCCCTGAGCATGTTCAATCCGGACAACGGCCCACCGTACTCGGCGGAGTTCGTGACGCGCTACCGGGCCGCCCAGGAGGCGCGCAACCACCGGATCACCGACTGGGCCATTGCCGAACTGGAGCGGCTGGAAGGCATGGGACTGAGCGACCGGGCCTTCAACATGTACCGGACCTGGGCCGACCCGCGGCTGCTGGACGGCGATCTGGATCCGTCGGACCGGCCGGTGGGCCAGTGTTACGCAGGCGATCCAAAGACCGCCAACTACTCGCCCCGGGGCATCGGACTCACCAACACCTGCCGCACCTGGCTGTCCATGTGGAGCCTGCGAGAGTCCGATTGCCGCGGCGCGCCACACCTGGGGCGGATTGTGGTGCCGTCACTGGTCATTCAGTCCATGGCCGACACCGGGGTGTTCCCCAGCGACGCCCGGGGTATTCACGACGCCCTGGCCGCCACCGACAAGTCTCTGGAGTTCATGGCCGGCAATCACTACCTGACGGACGACGGCGCCCGCGAGGAAGTGGCGGACCGTATGCACGCCTGGCTCGAACCCCGCCTCTGATCGATTCGCGGCGGGCCGGCTGCGCCGCCGGCCCGATCCGGAGCGGGCCGCTAGGCGCCCACCGGCGGGCGGCCGGTAAGGGCGCGAAGCTGGTTGGCCTGCGCCGTGTCCAGGTACTCGTGAATGGCGACGATGCGGCCGTCCCGGGCCGTGATGAATATGCAGGCGGGAATCTGCACTTCTTCGGTATCAGTCCCGGCACACAGCAGATGGCGCTGCATGATGCGCCCGTCCGCCAGTTCCAGCCGTTCGGTCACTTCGTAGCGGACGTTCGGCACGTTCCTGCAAAGGCCACCCAGGGTCTCCAGGTTCGCGGCCTTGTCCTGAATCGCGTTGCTGAAGTTGTGCCAGACCTCGATGTCGTCGTGGTACAACGCAGCAACCGCGTCCGGGTCCTTGCTTTCGATGGCGGCAAACAACGCGGCTGCCGTTTCGAGGTTACTTCGAGTGCTGCTTGCGGTCATCGCGTTTCCTCTGACAGATGAACTCCACGGGGCCGCCGGGTTGGACGGAACCGGATCACACCGCGTCCTCGTCCACCAGGAGCTTGTCGGCGCCGGCCGCATTGAGGTTTTCGGTGAGCTTGAGCAGAACCCGGCGGGTCGTCTCCAGATCCTTCCGGGAGATGCCGGCGGCGGCCACGCAGTTGACATCGCGCACGTGCCGCAGCAACGGCAGACGCAGCCGCCGGGCCCTGGGGGTCAGATGAATGCGCATCTTGCGCCGGTCTTCCTGGTCCCGGACCCGACGCACCAGCCCGGCCGATTCCAGAGAGCGCACGGCGGCCACGGTGCTGGGCTCGCGCATGCTCAGACGCTGGCTGAGTTCACGCTGGGTGATGCCGTCCTCGCGCCACAACTCCCGCAGGTAGCGCCACTGGCCAATGGTCACCCCGTGCTGGGCGATCCGCTGGCCCACCGAACGGGCGAATGCCCGGAAGGTCACCCGCGCCAGGCGCCCGAAGCTCTGCAGCGGATCGGCATACCGCTCCAGTTCGTCACTGCCCCTTCCCGCCATGGTTTCCAGGTTCTCCTTCAGTGTGGCGCTACTGGCCCGGCAGTATCCACCATGTCCCCACCGAATTCCCGTGCCACCTGAAACGTCTCCGCCGTCGGCTGGTAACGCCGCAGCGCCGGCAACGCCGGATGTTCTCGCGCCAGTTCCCCGGCAGCGCGGAAGTCGGCCTCGCGGCGCCACAGCGCGTAGTGGACCAGCACCTGGCCGTCATCGGAGCGATGCAGGGCGCTGCGCACGAACCCTGGCTGACGGCTCAGGAAATCCGCCACGTAGTCGCCGATTTCGGCCACGGCCTGGTCCTGCTCCTCGGGCGTGGTGACGAACCGGACAATGACCGCGAACGTACCCTGATTACCCATTCGTCCTCCGATCCGGAGTAAAATCCGAACCTATTGCTTAGATAGTGAACTATATGCCCGAAGCCGCCCGACACGCCAGCGCCCGCCCCCTGTCGCGCAGCCAGATGGCGCTGTTCGGCCTGCCGGAGTTCGCCGTCTACCTGGCGGTGATTCCGGTCTCACTGTATCTGCCGTTCTTCTATTCCCGGGACCTGGGCCTTTCCATCACCGACATCGGGCTGCTGCTCATGGTGGCCAGGATCACGGACGTCATCACCGACCCCTTGATCGGCGCCCTGAGCGACCGCACCCGCGGCCGCTTCGGCCGCCGCAAACCGTGGATGGCCGCTGGCGTGCCGCTCATGATGGTGTCCGCTTATCAGCTCTTCGCACCTTCCACCGAAGTGAGCAACAGCTACCTGCTGATCTGGTCGGTACTGCTGTGGTTCGGCTGGACCATGATCAACATCCCCTACTACGCCTGGGGGGCAGAACTGTCCGATGATTTCGACGAGCGCACCCGAATCACCGGCTGGCGTCAGGCGTTCGGCTTCGTCGGCAACATCAGCGTACTGCTGGTGCCGGTGCTGTCGGCCCAACTGTTCGGCTATGGCGCCATCGCCAGCGAGGCGCTCACCATCATCGGCGGCATGGCGCTGGTCCTGCTGCCGCTGCTGGTGGGCATCACCCTGTGGCGCCTGCCGGAGCGCAACCTGGTGACGCGGCCGCCTCAGCCGATCCTGAAGAACCTGCGCATCATGCGCAGCAACGGTTCGTTCGGCGTGCTGTTCATCGGCTTCACCCTGATGTCCCTGGGGACCACCATGATCGGCACGCTGTTCATGCTGTTCACCACCTTCGCCATGGAGCTCGAGCGCCAGGCTCAGCCCATCCTGCTGGCCTACTTTGCGGTCAACATGGTGGGCCTGCCGTTCTGGGTCTGGCTGTCCCAGCGTATCGGCAAACGCCAGGCCTGGGTGGCGGGCACCGCGGTGATGGCGCTGGTGACCCCCTGCTACCTGCTGTTGAGTCCGGGGCAGATCCTGCCGTTCGTGGTGATCACCGCCATCATCGGCTTCGCCGGCGGCAACTACCTGGCATTGTCCATGTCGATGAAGGCGGACGTCATCGAGATCGCCGCCCGACGCAGCCGGGACCAGGTGGCCGGGGCCTACATGGCGGCCTGGTCGCTCGGCTCCAAGACCACTCAGGCGCTGGCGGTGGGATTGTCACTGCCGCTGCTGGGACTGTTCGGATTCGACCCGCGCGTGGACAACACCCCGGAGCAGATCGACGCCCTGCGTTACACCATCGCCCTGCTGCCGCCGCTGCTGTACCTGCTGGCCATGGTGGTGATTGCCCGCTATCCGGTGACCCGGGAGCGGCTGGACCGGCTGCGTCAGGCTTACCAGCGTCGTGACGCCCGGCGTGCTGGTGCGCCGGCCGCCAGTTCCTGACCTGAACGGTCAGAAGCCCGTGGATTGCCAGGCGAGCAGTTCGAAGCCGTCTCCCCGGTCGCGCCATACCGCCAGAAACCGGTTGCGCAGGGACTTGTCCTGACCGTTGACCACGGCGCGGCCGGTCAGGGTGCCGTGATGCAGCAGCAGCGCCCCGTGCTCGCTCACCACATCGTCGCTCACCGCCAGCTCCAGGTAACGGGTGGTGGCCGCCGCGATGCGGTCCAGAAACGCGGTCCTGTCGTCACAGGCGCCGGAAGAATGGGTCCAGACGAGATCGTCGGCCAGCAGGCGCCCGAGGGCTTCCATGTCGCCGCCGATCATGGCCTCGCGGCGGTGCAGGTCGGCCTCGCGCAGGGTCTGTTCGCGGTGGCTGGTTTGTTGGCTCATTGGCGGCGCTCCAGGGTTTTTACCAGGGCGGTCAGGGTCTGGTTCACCGGCGCCGTCAGGCCCACTTTGTCCGCTTCCCGTGGTACCGCGCCGTTGATGACGTCCACTTCGCTGATGCGGCCGGCCTCCAGGTCCAGCAGCACCGACGGCTTTGCCGCCGGCATGCGGCCGGCAAACTCCCGGACCAGGGCCACCGGGTCGTCCACGTCGATGCCGATGCCGAGCGCCCGGGCGACGGTCCAGGCCTCGGTCGCCGCGGCCCGGCTGACCTCACCCATTTCCTCATGGTCCATGACCTGGCCGACGGTCATGCCGGTGATGGCACACGGTGCGCTGTAGGCCACGTTGCAGATGAGCTTCTCCCATTGCATGGCCAGGATGTCGTCGACCGCCGCGGTATCGAAGCCGGCCGCGCGCCAGGCGGCCGCCACCGCTTCCACGGCAGCCGGCCCCAGGGCGCCGTAGGCCCCGAAGCGGATGGCCTTCATGTCGTTGTGATGGGCGTGGCCGGGTTCCGGCAGCGAAGCGCCGAAACCCTGGGCAACGCCGACGATGAGCCGCTCCGGTCCCACCACCTGCGCAACCGCCTCGGCCGCGCCGAGGCCATTCTGAATGGTCAGCACCCGGGTCCGGGGCCCCAGCAATTCCTGCGCCGCCGCGGCGGCGGCCGCGGCATGGGCGGCTTTGACCGCAATGACCACCAGATCCACGACCCGTGACGGCGGGCGGAGGTGCGCTTCGATGGTGACCACCCGGTCGCCGCTGGCGCCGGATACCCGCAGGCCCTGCCGGTTGATGGCGGCGACGTGGGCGTCATTGGTGTCCACCGCCAGCACCCGGTGTCCGGCGTCCGCCAGCAGGCCGGCGTAGATGGAGCCCATGGCCCCGCAGCCCACCACGGCAACGTCGCTGTTCGCTTTCATGTCAGGCCCTCCAGCTCGGCCAGCCGGTCCGCCAGCTCCGGCTTCTGTTCCAGGCCGAATCCCGGGGCGTCGGGCGCATACACCCAGCCGCCACCGATCCGGCACTGGGGCGGGTAGCCGCCGAACGGTTGAAACACCCCGGGGTAGGCCTCGCAGCCGCCGAGCCCGAGGCCTACGGCAATGTGCAGGTTGATCAGGTGCCCACCATGCGGAAAGCAGGCCCGGCGGCTGAAGCCCCGGCTTTCCAGCAGTTCCAGCATGGCGGCGTATTCGGTCAGCCCATACGACAACCCGGGGTCCATCTGAAACACGTCCCGTCCGGGGCGCATGCCGCCGAAGGCCACCAGGTTACGTGCGTCCGCCGCGCTGAACAGGTTCTCGCCGGTGGCAACGGCGCCTTCGTAGCCGTCTATCAGCGCGCGGTTGAGGGCGAAGTCCAGCGGATCACCCGGCTCTTCGTACCAGCGCAACCGGTAGGGCGACAGCGCTTCGCCGTAACGCTGCGCCTCGGCCCGGCCGAAGCGGCCGTTGGCGTCCACCGCCAGACGATCGCCGCTGCCGGCCACCTTCAGAGCCGCTTCCACCCGGGCCAGGTCCTCGGCCAGCGGCGCGCCGCCGATCTTCATCTTGAAGGCATCGAAGCCAAGGTCTCCATAGCCGCGCAGCTCGTCGCGCAGCCCGTCGAGGGAAGCACCGGCATGATAGTAACCACCGGCCGCGTAGACGGCGCTGCGGCCGCTCCCCACGCTGCGGCCGAAGTGGCGGGCGATGGTATGACAGGCGGGTTCATCGGCCAGCTTGGCATTGAGGTCCCAGACCGCCAGTTCCACGGCGGCGACCGCGCCGGCCCGGTCACCGTGTCCGCCCGGCTTTTCGCCCTGCATGACGGCCCGCACCACGGCGGCCGGGTCGAACCCGTTGCCGTCCGCGGCCAGCAGGCTCTCCGGCGGCGCCGCCAGCAGTCGCGGAAACAGGCGTTCACGCAGGATGCCGGACTGGCCGAAGCGGCCGATGGAATTGAACGCGAAACCGATCAGCGGCCGGCCGTTGCGCACCCGGTCCGAAACCAGCGCCACCAGCGACGCGGTGTGCCCGGCAAAGCTGACGACGGCATTGGACACGGCGCCCGCCAGCGGCACGGTCAGGTCTCTGGCAGCGACGATCTGCATCCGGCGCGGCGGCCCCTCCAGCATGAACGAACGGACGACCGCCATCATACCGCCGTCGGTGCAAAAAGCTAAGCTTGCTAAGTATCTGGCGGGCGGCTGGGGGCCGCCGCTATCCGCTCAGGCCAGCCACTCGGACAGCAGCGCGTGGAAGTGGCGCAGCTTGGTCTCCTGGTAGCGCGCGAACACCACCTCGTCGAACTGGGCCGCTTCGATGCCGCGTTGCACGTTGGGCAGATTGAAGGTGTCCTGGGTGAACACCTTGGCCAGCAGGCCCAGCTCCGGCGCATCGGTCCACGGCTGATCCTCGTCGAGCAGGTGCAGCTCGGCGGGCGCCGGCCGTTCTCCGGCGAACGGGCTCAGGAAGTAACACTCCATCAGGCAACGGTCGTGTCGGTCCTGCCAGGGGCGGAACCGGTAGACGATGCGGTTGTAGCCTCCCCACGGATGAAAGTTGGGAAACAGCGTGTAGTAGATACTGTCGGAGACCTCGGCATCGGAGACCGGCTTGTCGCCGACGATCGCCTTGAGCCCTTCGCGGGCGCCCGCCGCCATCATGGCCCGGGCCGTCATGCCGTCCGGCACTTCCGGGCTCGGCGGCCCGTCCAGCTCGCGCATGGTGACCGATTCGAACTTCTCCTGTTCGTTGGGCTCCCAGCGGATGTGCGGGCTCGGCGTGCCGTTCGGGGTGATGGCCCGGGAGAAGTTCCCCCACGCATCGTACTGGGAATTCTCGTCACCAATTGCGGCCAGCAACTGCGGGTGGGTGGTGATCACATGGAAGGCTTCCATGAAGGCCTCCTGGCACAACTTCCAGTTGCACTTCATCACCTTGCCGACATGGGCCTCGACGTAACGGTCCTCCGGAGACCAGATGGCGAAATGATCCGGCAGATCGCCCAGAAACTCCGCCAGCGGGGCCGCGTCCAGGTCCATGTTGATGAACACCCAGCCGCCCCAGGTGTCGCACTGAACCGGGGTCAGCCCGAAGTCACCTTTGTCGATCTGCGGAAAGTCCCAGTCCGAGGTCACGCCCCGCAGGGTGCCGTCGATGTGCCAGCTGAAGCCATGGAACGGACAGATGAAACTGGCCGCGTGACCATCGTGCTCGCACAGCCGGCGGCCGCGGTGACGACACACGTTGTGATGAGCGCGGATGCCTTCGCGGGTACGCACCACCAGGATGCTGTAGTGACCGATCTCGTAGATCGAATAGTCGCCGACCTCGGGGATTTCCTCTTCCCGGCAGGCCATCTGCCAGACTCGCGGCCACAGTTTCTGCATTTCCAGTTCGTGGTAGGCGCGGGTCCGGTAACGGTCCACGGATACCGATGCCAGCGGGCCCTGGTAGGGGCTTTCGAGCCGCAGAACGTCGGGCGCCGGCACCACGTCGCCAGCGATCAGTTCCTGATAGCTGATGCCCGCCGAGCGGTCCGCGGACCGCGCCGCTCCAGCCGTCTGATTGGTCATTGCATCCTCCTGATCATCGATTGCGGCGGACGTTGGCGTCCGGCGGCAGTTGCGGTCCGGCGATCCACAACAGCATGTGCGGGTCGGCCTGGCGCAGCTCGCCCTGGCGATGGCGGCCGTCGAAACTGAACACCCCTTTCAGGCCATTGTTCTCGACTTCCACGTGACCATCGTCGCGCAGGGTGTACAGCGCGCCGGACAGCGGATGGCGCAGCACCGTCATGGGGTGGCTCCTGATGAATGGGTCATTTCAGCACAATCCGTAAAACAGTCACCTTAGACGGTTATTCTACCGACTTTGCCGGCGGTGCCAATGGGCTGGGCCGGCGCCAGGCGGGCGCGGCTTCAGGGGCTCTGCATGGCGCCGCCATCCACCACCAGTCCGTGTCCGGTCACGAAGCTGGCGTCCGCCGAGGCCAGAAACGTGATGGCCGCGGCCACCTCCTCCGGATTGCCGAGCCGGCCCATGGCCGATTTGCGGGTCCAGAAGTCGGCGAAGGCCGGATCGGCCTCGAAAGCCGGGCGGGTGATCCCGGTGACGATGGCGCCGGGCTGAACGTAGTTGACGGTGATGCCGCGCGCACCGAGTTCCAGCGCCAGCACCTTGGACAGTCCCGCCACCCCGTGTTTGGACACGGTGTAGGCGGCCATGCCGGGCGCGGCCCGCTCGCTCATGACCGAGCCGACATTGACGATGCGCCCCCGGCCCTGGGCCCCGGCGCCGGCTTCGAGCAGTGGAACGGCGGCCCGGCACAACCGCATCACCGCGTCCAGGTTGACGTCCAGGACCCGGCGCCACAACGCATCCGGCAGTTCCGTCAACGGCGCGCCGCTGGCGATGCCGGCGTTGTTCACCAGCACGTCGAGTCCGCCGAGGTGCTGCCGGGCCGCCTCCATGAGTTGCTCCGCCGCCGCGCGTTCGGCAACGTCGACGGTCACGGTGGCGGCGTCGGTCAGGTCCCGCAGGCCCTCTTCGTTGAGATCGCAGGCCAGCACCCGGGCCCCTTCTTCCAGCAGGCGCCGGGCCGTGGCCCGGCCGATGCCGTCCGCCGCCCCGGTCACCAGACATCGGACTCCGTCGAATCGTCTCACGGCTTTCCCCTCGCCTCTGGTGTGGCTCGACTCCGCGGCGCGGCCTCAGATACGCCGCTCGCTGTTCTGCCAGTAACGGTCCCGCAGCAGCCGCTTGTAGAGTTTGCCCGTCTCGTGGCGCGGCAGGCTGCTCTCGTAGTCGATGGAGCGCGGCGCCTTGTAGCCGGCCAGGCGTTCGCGGCAGTGGGCAATCAGGCCAGCGCTGAGTTCGTCGCCGGGCTGCCAGCCGTCGCGCAACTGGACGGCCGCTTTGACCTCTTCGCCGAACTCCTCATTGGGGATGCCGAACACCGCAGCGTCTTCCACCGCCGGGTGGTCGACCAGCACCGCCTCGATCTCGGCGGGATAAATGTTCACCCCACCGGAGATGATCATGTCGATTTTGCGATCGCTCAGAAACAGGTAGCCGTCCTGGTCCAGATAGCCGATATCACCGAAGGTGTAGACCCCGGGCTCCAGGTGCGCGGCGGCCGTCTTTTCCGGTTCGTTGTGATACTCGAAGTCCGAGCCCATGAGGTTCTTCACGTAAATCTGGCCGCTCTCGCCGGCACTGACCACCTCACCGGCGTCGTCCCGGATGGTGACTTCCACCAGCGCCGACGGTCGCCCGACGCTGCCCGGCCGCTCCAGCCACTCGGCGGCATCGATGGTGGTGACGATGGAGCCTTCGGTGGAGCCGTAGTATTCCGCAACCACCGGCCCCCACCAGTCGATCATGCGCCGCTTGACCTCGGGCGGGCACGGCGCGGCGCCGTGCCAGACCACCTGCAACGAAGCGCCCGAAAACGCTTCCCTGGCGCTTTCGGGCGCCCGCAGCAGGCGATGAAACTGGGTCGGGACCAGGTGCACGTTGGTGACTGCCTGCCGGTCGATGACCTGCAGGGTTTCTTCGGCGTCGAACCGGTGCCGCATGACCACGCGGCTGCCGGCGATCAGCGGCAGGAACGAGAATGCCCACTGCGCGGAGTGGTACACCGGACCGCACAACAGGGTCACCCCGTCCGCCGGAATCTTCAGCATCTGGGACAGGCCGCTGCCCACCATCTCCAGCAGGTCGAGCGGGGCGCCGGTGCCGAAGGTGCTCGACCTGACGCCCTTGGGCCGTCCCGTGGTGCCGGAGGTGTAGAACATGGGACCGCCGGCACACTGATCATCGGGCTCTTGGTCCGGCTGACCCTCCAAGATGGCTTCGTAGTCCAGAAAGCCGTCCGGCAGCCGGTCGCCGCCGCGGATACACACACAGGTCCCGAGGTCCGGCGTTTCGCCCCGCGCCACGGCGGCCGCCGCGGCGTCGAGCATCTGACCTTCGGTGAACAGCACCCGGGCACCCGAGTCCGCCGCCACGTAGGCCAGTTCCTCGTCGGTGAAGTGCCAGTTCACCGGCACGTACGCCAGACCGCAGTGACTGGCGGCCATGAAGATCTCCAGAACCTCGCGGCAGTTGCCGGCGTACACCGCGATGACGTCGCCCGGCCCGAGGCCGAGCTGGCGGAACCAGTGCACCAGCTGGTTACTGCGCGCGTCCAGCGCCTGCCAGGAGGTGGCGCCCCGTTCGTCGACCAGCGCCGCCTCCGTGCCCCGGACCGCCGCAATGCGTTGTGCAAATCGAGTCATCGTCGAGCCTCCCCTGTTTACCCGGTACTGGGTCTCCCGGTACCGGGTCTCCCGCTAATGTGTCTGCCGGCCCTGGCCTCAGAAGCGCCAGTTCTCGGTGTCGATGGTCAGTTCGATGCCATAGGTTCGAGGCTGTGACACACCGCTGAAGGTCCACAGTGCCGGCAACAGGGTCGGCCCCTGACTGACGCCACCGCCCACGTCCAGAGCCGAGCTCACGAACTGTTCATCGCCGAGGTTACGGCCAAAGACCCGAAGCTGGAAGTAGCGGAAGTCCGCCATGACCGAGGCATCGAGAATCCAATGGGCATCCACCTGACCTTCCTCGATGTTGCGCGCGTTGGTCTGGAAGTCATCCTTCCAGCGCCCGTCGAACGTGAACTGCAGACCAACGCTGCCGAGCATGACGTCGTAGCGGGCACTCAGGCCCAGGTTGTTCTCGGGCGCCCGCCGCAACTCCAGATAACTGAGGTCGACCTGCCGGCTGGGGTCCAGCGGATCGGCGCCCTCGAAGCTGTCGTAGCTGGCATCGGTGTAGCCGTAGTTGGCCCGAAGCTGCAGCCCCGGAAGTGGCTGGGCGATGGCTTCCAGCTCGATACCGGAGATGTCGACTTCGGCCGCGTTCTCGACCACCGTCTCCTGATTGATCGGTGGCGGCGCCGCCCGGGTGATCTCCTCCTGCTTGTCGTCGTACAGGGCGTAGAAGGCCGTCGCGTTGAAGATCACCGATCCGTCGAGCCAGTCGGACCGCCAGCCTGCTTCGTAACTGTCCACGGTCTCGGGGTCGTAGGGACCCACCGAGCTGACCGAGCCGGCGCGGCCGTTGAAGCCACCGGAGCGGAAGCCCCGGGAATAGCTGACGTAGACCATCTGGCTGGGGTTGATCTGATAGCGCAGGCGCGCGTTGGGGGTGAACTCACCCCACTCGTCCTCGTCCTGCACGTTGGTCCCGGGCACCACCACGCTGCCGAAGGCCTTGACCGCCCCGAACGTGGTGTCGATGGACTTTTCGTCGCGGGTGTAACGGCCGCCCAGAGAGAACGTCAGCTTGTCGGTGAACTGGTAGTCGCCTTCGAAGTACGCAGCGTAGGAATCCGTCTCGTGATCGGTGTCCTGGTACAGGTTGCTGTTGGTGTCGGGGAAGGTGCCGAACACGAAGTAAGTGTCCTGCTGCAGGGTGTACTCGGAATTCCACAGAAACAGCCCGGCCGTGGTAGTGAGGCGCGCGTTCCACTCCGAGGTGAGCTGCAGGTCGAAACTGGTCTGCTCGTACTGCTGGGTCCGCAGGGTGGAGAAATTGTCCGTCGCCACCGCGTCGAAGTCCTGATAAACCCGCTCGGGCTGATCGCGATAGCCGAACAGCGCCGTCACGCTGTGCCGGTCGCTCGCGTCCCACACCGCCCGCACGGTGTGATAGTCGCCGTTCAGCTTGGCGTCGTTGGAGAAGTTGGCGTTGTATTCGTCCAGGTTGCCGGTGTCCGGCGTGCTCGGGTCGACCTGACACTGACCGAACGCGATGCACTGCACCTCCACCGGCGGGCTCGATCCGGGCGGGCCGATCAGGGGCCGCGACATGTTGTAGACCGGGGGCGTGTCGCTGTATTCCTTCTCGTTCTGATAGCTGTAGGTAATGTCCAGGTTGTCCACCGGACGCCAGCGCAGACTGGCGACGTAGGTGGTGTAGTCCTGGCCTTCCGGCTCGCTGCCGTCGAACAGGTTCTCGCGCCAGTCATCGCCACCGGTGCGGCGCAGTCCCGACAGCTTCAGCCCCAGTACGTCCTCGATCAGCGGTAGCTGAAAAACCCCGGCGTAGTCGACCCGGTCGTACTCGGCGACGGTGGTCCGGATCCTGGCGGAGGGCCCGCCGGACAACGCCACTGGACTCCGGTAAACGCTGACGGTACCGCCGATGGTGTTGCGGCCGAACAGCGTCCCCTGAGGCCCGCGGGCGACTTCCACCCGTTCGGTATCGAAGATGTTGAAGAGCTGGCTGGTGTTGGTGCCGATGTAGATGCCGTCCAGCAGTACACCCACGGCGGGATCGAATGATTTTTCGATGTCGGCAAAAGAAATGCCGCGAATGGACATAGCGGCGCCCTGAGGCCCGGCGCCGACGCGGTCGATAATCAGGTTCGGCGCCATACCTTCCAGGTCGTGAGCGTCTCTCAGGAATCCGCTGCGGATTTCCTGCTCGGTGATGGCGGAAACAGCGAGCGGAACGCTCTGCAGGCCCTCTTCCCGCTTTCTGGCGGTGACGACAACCTCTTCAATGGCGGTGGAACTCTGGGCCAGAACCAGACCCGGGGACAACAGGCCGCCCGCAAGACCGCCCACGAGGGCGGCGGACGGCAACCATGGATTGGAACGCATGTACTACTCTCTCTCCACTTCAACAGGAAAATGTCGCGGCTTTTTACAGAAAACCGTCGCGACTGCTTTTTACTGATGAACGCTTCGAGAGTCAACCGCATACGCCATCGCGAATCCGTTAGAGCGGATCCGGCAGATCAGAGGCGGCGGACGGCGGGGAACACGACGTAAACCGCAACCGTTGCGGCCGCGGAGCAACCGCGGCAGTCGTCGACTGCCGCGTTTGCTGAACGGATCAGTTGCCCTTGCGGTAATCGGACGGCACTTCGAATCGCTCGTCCGGCACGTCGGCGGTACTGACCGAGGTGACCTCGGTGCTGACTGTCATGAAGTCGATCAGGCCATCGTCGCGCACCGCCACCGGTTGACTCGGCTCCGGCTCCGGCTCCTGCTGCTTCTTGCCCCGGCCGAACAAGCCGCCCAATGCTCCGCCAACCGAGCCGCCCAGAGCTTTGCCGATGTCCGCCGCCGACGGACCGCCCCCGCCGTCCTGAGCCTGCGCCATCTCGTTCATGTCCGCGCACTGCGGACCGCCGATGGCCAGCGCGAAACTGGATCGGACCGGGTAACCCTGGATCGCCTCCATTTCCGCAACCAGTTCACTCCACAGGCCCTGGTAGCTGCCGAACATCGACTGGGCCCGCTGGGCGAATCCGGGGGATCCGGACACCTCGAGGCCGAGCTTCTCCGAGTAGCGCTTGAAGAAAGCCACCATTTCCTCGCCACCGGGCACGTCCGGTGACAGCCACTGATCCAGAGTCAGCTCGAACTGGCACACCTGCTCCGGATTCTGCCGGTCCCGGCAGCTCTGCGCGGCGACGATGCGAAGTTGCTCCGCCTGGTAGCCGGCCACCGTGGCACGCTGGCCGGTGCGCTCGACGCTGGTTTCCGGGTCCGACCACTCACACTGAGACTCGTCGACGCCGCTGCCGCCCTGCTGCTGTGATTCCTGGGCCTCACGCATCTGCTCCATGGACTGCTCCACCTGAGCTCGCTGCTCGGCCAGCGACATCTCCGAATAGCGGCGCTTCTTCGGGTCGAGGTGATAAACGATCTCCCGGTCCAGGCGAATGATGTCGGTGGAGTCGCCGCCTCCGGCGAACATGCGGATGAACTGCGACTCCATCTGCATGGAGGAATCGCTCCGGGACTTGTCGCCCGAGATGGACGTGGTGCTGTCCATGGACATGTTCATCATGGACATGATGCCGCCGCCTTCCAGGCGGGTGCTCTGCTGCACGGTCACGTCCGCCGCCAGCGGCGCCGTAGCCAGCAACGCCACCAGGCCGGCCGGCCCCTTCACACATCGTCGATTCATCGGTTTACTCCTGTTCCCCTGCTGATGCCTAGCTTGCCCCACGGGCCGGAGCCTTGCCAGCGCTGGGCGGCACCGGCCATTCCTGGCATATTTTCCGGTCCAGTGGGGCGGGGAGAGACGGATGAGCGAGTTCGACGGCAAGGTCGTGGTGATCACCGGCGCCGGCGGCGGCCTCGGCAAGGCCCACGCCCTGGAGTTTGCCCGCCGCGGCGCCAGGGTGGTGGTCAACGACCTCGGTGGCAGCGCCGACGGGTCAGGATCCGGTGATGCCGCCGATCAGGTAGTGGCCGAGATCGAGGCCGGCGGCGGCACCGCCATTGCCAACAAAGCTTCGGTCGCCACGCACGACGGTGCCCGATCCATCATCGACGACGCGGTGAGCGCCTTCGGCACCGTCGACATTCTGGTCAACAACGCCGGCATTCTGCGCGACAAGAGCTTCAAGAAGATGGACCTGGCCGACTGGGACATCGTGGTTCAGGTGCACCTCAACGGCACCGCTTACGTGACCCATGCCGCCTGGCCGATCATGGTCGAGAAGAACTACGGCCGCATCGTCTTCACCAGTTCCGGTTCCGGGGTGTTCGGCAACTTCGGCCAGTCCAACTACGGCGCCGCCAAGATGGGTATGGTGGGATTGATGAACGTGCTGGAGAAAGAGGGCCGTGCCAAGAACGTCCACGTCAACACCCTGGCGCCGGCGGCGGCAACCCGTCTGACCAACACCGTGCCCGGACGCAACGAGGACCTGGACAACCCCGACCCCATCCGCCACCCGCGAATGGTGACCCCCGCAGTACTGCTGATGTGCAGCGAGGATGCGCCGACCGGGCTCATCATCAACGCCGGCAACGGGCGCTTCTTCGCCAGTCAGGTGTTCAGCAACGAGGCCCTGGAGTTCCCGGCGGACATGAGCTACGAGGATCTGCTGGCGCGCAAGGACGAGTTGCTCGACCTGTCGGCAGTCAAGCGCGGGTCCGCGTTCCGGCGCCGCGCCGAGGGCTGACGACCGGCCCTCCGGTTCTCAACGTGACGCGCGGCGCCGCACCGGGTGCACCGCGCGCAACGTTGACCGTCCGCGCGCGGCGTCAGGCGCCGGTGAATTTTGCGTCGCGTTTTTCCAGGAAGGCGCTGACACCCTCGGCGAAGTCCTTACTGGCGCCGGCTTGGTTCTGGAGTTGCGCCTCCAGATCGAGCTGCTGTTCGAAGGAGTTCTGCCAGGTGCTCCAGTAGGCACGCCGGATCAGAGCAACCGACCGCGGACCGTTGGCCAGTTGCCGGGCGATCCCGGTGGCGCCGTCCATGAGGGCGGCGGGGTCGTCGTAGAGCCGGTTCACCAGGCCCCACTCGAGGGCCTTCTCGGCCGGCAGCCGCTCCGCCAGCAGCGACAGTTCCATGGCCCGGCCCCAGCCCACCAGGCGCGGCAGCATGAACGTCGAGCCGCCGTCGGGAATCAGGCCGATGCGGGCGAAGGCCTGCAGAAAGAACGCGTTCTTCGACGCGCAGACGATGTCGCCGATCGCCGCGAAGCTCATCCCCACCCCTGCTGCGGCGCCGTTCACGGCCGTCACGATCGGCATGTCCAGATCGCGCAGCGTGAACAGCAGCGGATGGTAGCCGCTGCGCAGCCCGTCGCCGGCGCCGCCCCGGCGTTTGGCCCGTCCTTCGTCCTGCAGGTTGGCCCCGGCGCAGAACCCACGCCCCTCGCCGGTGAGCAGCAGGCAGCGGGCGCCGTTCTCGGGCTTGCGCACCTCGAGCACCGCCTCGCTCAGCTCTTCGAGCATCTGCGCGCCGACGGCGTTCATGACCTCGGGATGGTTGAATTTGAGCACCGCGACTTTGTCGTCGAATTCCAATGACACGCGTTCCATGATCGACCCCTCTGATGATCGGCGAGGCTGGCGCCGGACCGGTCCCGGACCAGTTCTGCCGTGATGGTGAATTTGCGGTTGTTGAAATGCGTTACATGCGGAACGATACCGCAATGGACCGGGACCCCATAGAGCACAGCCACGAGAACGTCCGCCGCGCCTGCACCGAACTGTCTCTGGACTACGCCCGCTGCGTGGACTTCCGCGACTACGACGCGCTGCTGACCCTGTTCCGCGAGGATGCGGTGCTCGAGGTCGGCCAGCCGCTCCGCGGCGCCGCCGCCATCCGCGCCTACGTCCGGGCCCGCCCGGACGAAATCCGCTCCCGGCACGTCATCAGCAACGTGTTCGTCGATCCGCTCGGCGGCGGCGAGGCCCGCGGCATCTGCTATCTGACCCTGTACAGCCATAGGGGTCCGGAGAGCCTGAGCCCCGCCCCCGCCCCGCTGCCTGGCCCGCTGCTCATCGGTCACTACGAAGACCGTTTCTGCTGCCGCGGCGGCCGCTGGCAGTTCCAGTCGCGGCGCCTGCAGGTGGCCTTCCATGCCCACACCCATCACCGTGACGCGCCGGACCGCCCGGCCGCCGCCGATCCCGGTCCGGATCACCTGCTGTGACGCCGTCGTGAGGCTGGAGGCGGTGGTGCTGGACCTGGGCGGCGTGCTGTTCCGCTACCTGCCCGAGCGGCGCCTCGAGCGGTTCGCCGCGCTGGCCGGCATGCCTGCCGACGAGGTCCGCCGCCGGTTCATGGATTCGGGCTACAGCCGGAGCTGCGACGCCGGGCGGCTGCGCGGCGATGCCATTCATGCCGAGGGCAACCGCCTGCTGGGCCGGCGGCTCGGCCTTGCCACGTTCCGCCAGGCCTGGATCAGCGCTTTCGAACCGGATCCCACGGTGGTGGAGGTGGCGCGCGGCCTCAAGGACCGGGTGCCCCTGGCCCTGCTGACCAACAACTCGGATCTGGTGCGCGACGGCCTGGAGGCCGCCCATCCCGAGGTCCTGGAACTGTTCCGGCCGCGCCTGCTTTCCGCGGAAGCCGGCCTGCTCAAGAACGGT
>CALNZS010000006.1:0-320801 GCA_942491135.1 uncultured Gammaproteobacteria bacterium
AATCTCCAGCACGTCGCTGCTCTTGCCTTCCAGAAACATGACGGCCAGCTCCACGTCGTCACGATACTCGCTGGCTTCGATCAAGCCGACGCAGGGTCCGCTGCAACGCTGAATCTGATACTGCAGACAGGGTCGTGAACGGTTGCTGAAGAAGCTGTCCTCGCAGTGCCTGAGGCGGAACACCTTCTGCAGAATGTTCAGACTTTCGCGCACGACGCCGGCAGAGGGGAACGGGCCGAAGTAGCGGCCGGTTTTTTTGCGCGCACCGCGATGAAAGGTCAAGCGCGGATAGTCGGCATGATCCGTCAGATAAATGTAGGGGTACGACTTGTCGTCGCGCAGCACCACGTTGTAAGGCGGGCGCTCGGCCTTGATCAGACTCTGTTCGAGCAGCAGCGCCTCGGTCTCGCTGTTGGTGACCGTAATCTGGATGTCGGCAATCCGATTGACCAGGGCAATGGTCTTGGCCGTCAACCCCGAGGCCCGGAAGTAGCTGGTCACCCGGGCCTTGAGGCTGCGCGCCTTACCGACGTAAAGCACCTGACCCTGATCGTCGAGCATGCGATAGACGCCAGGCCGCTGCGGCAGGGTCTTCAGAAAGGCTTCGGCGTCGAACGTGCTCATGAGCCGCACACTATAGAGCCGCGCCGTCGGGGGTTCCATAACCGCCCCGGGCCGGAGCCCGGCCCTTCCAATCTCTGCGGCGTTGAGGTTCACTGACTGCAGCAGTTTCTCCGGCACCGTTCTCCCGGCACCGTTTCCGGTACCGTTTTCCCGGAAAAGGAGGGCAGCTGTTGACCAGCGAGACGAATGCGCCTGCCATGACCCTGACGGCAGCGGGCGACATCCTCAACATCGTCGTTACCGGCGAGGTTCGAGTCGATCAGATTCGACACCTGAAAGCGCGCATGCGGCAGCACCCCGGATTCGACACGATCAACGGCGTTCTGGTCGATTTCCGCGAGGCCGATCTCACCCGGGTCGGCGCCGACGACGTGCGCTGGCTGGCCGCGACCGACATCACCCTGGGCACGGACCAGAAACTCGCTATCGTGGTGACGGGGCCCTTCAGCTATGGACTGGCCCGCATGTTCGAACAGCTCCGCGGATCCCGCACCCAGGTCCGCGTGTTCCAACAACCCGACGCCGGCCGCGAGTGGCTGGCAGAGGATCCGTGAGCTCTCCCCTGTCGGCTCGTAGAGCCGCCGGTCACCTGTCCAGTTCCTGCGTAACGGCCTGCAGAACGGCGTCCAGCATGGCCGGGGTCAGGCGCCGGGTATTGGTGTTCTGCCGGCTCGGATGATAAGTGTCGATCAGCCTGAAACCCGGAGCCAGCGTCTGCACGCGGCCATGTCCGAATGGCTCGAGGTCGCGCCGCAATGCCCGCGCGACGGCTTCGTGCGCAATGCGTCCCAGCGCGAGCACGCAGCGGCCGCGGCGCATCCCGGGGCGCCAGAGCTGCTCGAGCTCATGACGCAGATAACCGCCACAGCGTGTGATTTCATCCGTCAACGGCCGGTTCTGCGGCGGCAGACAGCGCACGGCATTGGTAATGCGCGTGTTTACCAGCCGGGCACGCCCGGGATCCGGTGAACTCGCGAAACCCGCGCGAGCCAGCGCCGCGAACAGAAAAACGCCGCTGGCGTCACCCGTGAAGGGTCGCCCGCTGCGATTGGCGCCGTGCAGCCCCGGCGCCAGGCCGACGATCAGCAGCCGTGCCGCTGGCCGGCCCCAGGGCGCCACCGGCCGGCAATGGTAGTCCGGATAAAGACGCCGCAGGTCGGCGAGGTGCGCAGCCAGGCGCGGGCAGGCCCGGCACCGGGTCTGCTGCTCATAGGGCGGCGTCTCGCCGCCTTCCGGCGAGCGTCGGGCCATGGGCATCGTCCTCGATCTGCGCAGCGGCAGTCAGGATGCCCCACCCGGCGGCGGGCGCCAAATCGTCAGATCTGCCGTCGCGCCCAGTCCAGGCAGGCGCGATGCACCGCCGCCCCACTGCCGAATCCGGCCACTCTCATCTGGCCGGCCACGCAGTCCTTGTAGATCCGATGCCGCTGGTCGGCCTTGAGCTCCGTCAGCCCCGAACCGCCGCCACTCGCGCAGGCGGCCACCACCAGGGCAGGCAACAGCAGCAGACAGAACTCGGAAAGGCCAGTGAAAGGACAGAGGTGGGCAGCGGGCCCGCGGATCGTTGTCAGGTAGTCGGTGAAGCTCATCCGGGTTCCCCCTGATGGAGCGCTGTCATTGTACCTCGAAGCACACCGGCCTGCCCTCACCCATCTGGCCAGGCAAACGACTACACCTCAGGCACCCGCCGCGGAACGCCGATCGTGCACGGCGCTCTCCACCCGCTGCGGCCCGATCATGCCGTGACGCACTGCCAGTAGCGCCAGTTCCACGTCCGAGCGCACGTTGAGCTTCTCGAAGATCCGGTAGCGGTAACTGTTCACGGTTTTTGGCGACAGGTGCAGGCTGCTGGAGATGTCGTTCACGCGCTGACAGTTGACCACCATCATCATGATCTGCAACTCGCGTCCGGAAAGTTGTTCGAACGGTGCAATGCCGTCGTCTTCGAAACTGCTGACCGCCAGTTCCTGAGCCACATCCATGCTCAGATAACGCTTACCCACAAAGGCGCGTTTGATGGCGACGCCGAGCTCTTCGGCCGCGGCCCCTTTGGTCACGTAGCCGGTGGCCCCGGCGCGCAGTGCCTGCATGGGAAACGGGGCCTGATCACAGGCGCTCAGGACCACTACCTTGATGTCCAGCTCCAGCCGGACGATGCGCCGGGTTGCCTCCAGGCCCCCGATCCCGGGCATGATCAGGTCCATCAGCACCACGTTCGGGCGATCGTCACGAGCCAGTCGAACGGCGTCCTCCCCGTTCTCGGCCTCGCCGATGACCTGTATCCCCTTCGTCTCCAGGAGCATCTTGCGCAGGCCCAGACGGAAGAGGCGGTGATCGTCAACCAGCAGCACTCGAATCATGAACGGTTCCCCTCAGTCGGTCGGTTTGTCAGACCACCATAGGGAGCCCGTCCTCAGGGGACAACGGCATCGGGCCGTATCCCGCGTGCCTTTCAGGAAAGTTCCAGATTGCGATACGAACCTGATATCAAGCTTGACGGAGGCAAGATGGTTCGCCTCCCGCAGCCCGCGCTACCAGCGCACACCCCGGCCAGAGAACTGCCAGTCCAGCGCTACGCGCCCGTGAAGGCCTGCAGCCCCGTCTGCGCCCGGCCCAGGATCAGCGCGTGGATGTCATGGGTACCTTCGTAGGTGTTCACCGTCTCCAGGTTCATGACATGGCGGATCACGTGGAACTCGTCGGCGATGCCGTTGCCGCCGTGCATGTCCCGGGCATTGCGGGCCACGTCCAGGGCTTTGCCGCAGTTGTTGCGCTTGAGCAGCGAGATCAGTTCCACCGGCAGGCGTTCGTCGTCGAACAGGCGGCCGGCGCGCAGGCAACCCTGCAGGCCCAGGGCAATTTCGGTCTGCATGTCGGCCAGCTTCTTCTGGATGAGCTGATTGGCGGCCAGCGGCCGGCCGAACTGTTTGCGCTCCAGGGTGTAGGTGCGGGCCGCATGCCAGCAGAACTCGGCAGCGCCCAGGGCGCCCCAGGCGATGCCATAGCGGGCCCGGTTGAGGCAGCCGAAGGGGCCGGCCAGGCCCTTCACGTTGGGCAGCAGGTTGTCTTCCGGGACGAACACGTCGTCCAGCACGATCTCGCCGGTGATCGAGGCGCGCAGGCTCATCTTGCCCTCGATTTTCGGGGTGCTGAAACCGTCGAAGCCGCGCTCCACCACAAATCCGCGGATCTGGCCGTCGAGCTTGGCCCAGACTACCGCCAGGTCAGAGATCGGAGAGTTGGTGATCCACATCTTGGCGCCGTTCAGGCAGTAGCCGCCGTCCACCTTCTCGGCCCGGGTCACCATGCTGCCAGGGTCGGAGCCGTGGTCCGGTTCGGTAAGGCCGAAGCAGCCCACCCACTCGCCCGTGGCCAGCTTGGGCAGGTACTTCTCGCGCTGGGCTTCCGTGCCGTAGGCATAAATGGGGTGCATGACCAGGGACGACTGCACGCTCATGGCCGAGCGATAGCCCGAGTCCACCCGTTCCACTTCCCTCGCCACCAGACCGTAGGAGACGTAATTCGCCTCGGAGCAGCCGTACTTGGCCGGTAGAGTCGATCCGAGCAGGCCCAGGCTGCCCAGTTCGTTCATGATCTCGCGGTCGAAATTCTCGTTGCGGTTGGCCAGCAGCACCCTCGGCATGAGCTTGTCCTGGGCGTAATCCCGGGCCGTATCGCGGATCATCCGCTCCTCTTCGGTGAGCTGGTCGTCCAGAAAGAACGGATCGTCCCAGGAGAAGGAGTTGCGGTCGCTCATGATGGGCCTCGGTCGCTACCTGTCGGAGAGGCGCAGAGGCTAATGCAGCGCCCGGCGCCATGCAATTGTGATGGCCGCGGATTGAAACGCGTTCGAAGCAAGGTTGCCGGCAGGCGCGCCATCGGTGGCGCCATCGCCGATTCGGTATACTCGCCCTTCGCAAATCCGGAGTTTTCCATGGCCCTCGACCCCAGCACCCTGAATCAGCTTCTGGCCACCCTGGAGCGCTTCGTCAACGACCGGCTGATCCCCCTCGAGGCCCAGGTCTCCGCCGAGGATCGCATTCCGCCGGACGTCATTCAGGAGATGAAGGACCTGGGGCTGTTCGGCATGACCATTCCGGAGGAGTTCGGCGGGCTGGGCCTCAATACCGAGGAGGAGTGCCTGGCGGTTCAGGTCCTGGGGCGCACCTCGCCGGCATTCCGCTCGGTGATCGGCACCAACAACGGCATCGGCTCCCAGGGTCTGGTGATGGACGGCACCGACGAGCAGAAGGCCCACTACCTGCCGCGCATGGCCACCGGCGAAGTCATCGGCTCGTTCGCCCTCACCGAGCCGGACGTGGGTTCGGATTCCGGCGCGGTCAAGACCTCGGCCCGCCGCGATGGCGACGACTTCGTCCTGAACGGCACCAAGCGTTACATCACCAATGCGCCGAGCGCTCAGCTCTTCACCGTGTTCGCTCGCACCAATCCGGACGAATCAGGCGCCCGTGGGGTCAGCGCGTTCCTGGTGGACGCGGACACCCCCGGCATCGAACTCGGCAAGCCGGACAAGAAGATGGGCCAGCAGGGCGCCCACGTCTGCGACGTGATGTTCGACGACTGCCGGGTGCCCGCCAGCGCCGTCATCGGCGGGCCGGATCACGTCAACAAGGGATTCACCACCGCCATGAAGACCCTCGATCGAGGCCGCCTGCACATCAGCGCCCTGTCGGTGGGCTGCGCCAACCGATTGATCGACGAAAGCGTCGCTTTCGCCACCGAACGCAAGCAGTTCGGTCAGGCCATTGCCGGATTCCAGCTCATTCAGGCGATGCTGGCGGACAGCAAGGCCGAAGCCTACGCCGCCGAGTGTATGGTCATGGATGCGGCGCGGCGCCGCGATGCCGGCGAGGCGGTCAGCACCCTGGCTTCGTGCTGCAAGCTGTTCGCCACCGAGATGGTGGGAAGGGTCGCCGACCGGGCCGTGCAGATTCACGGCGGCGCCGGGTACATGGAAGAGTATGCGGTGGCGCGTTTCTATCGTGACGTAAGGCTGTTCCGGATCTACGAAGGCACCAGTCAGATCCAGCAGACCATCATCGCCCGCAACCTCATTCGCGAGGCCCGCTGACCGGCAGGAAGATCGAGAACCGGGTGCCGTGGCCCGGCGTCGTGAACACGTCCAGAGCTCCGTTCAGTTCTGTGACCAGCCGGTGCACGATCTGCAGGCCGAGACCGGAATGGCCATCACCTTTGGTGCTCTGCTTGGGTTCCGCCAGGTGCAGCAGCATGTCCCGCGGCAGCCCGGGGCCACTGTCCTGGACTTCCACCAGCAGCCCTTCGCCCGACTCCCGGTAGACGCCGGCCACGGTGCGCACCGTTGTCTCCCCGGCCTCGGCTTCAATGGCGTTGCGGATCAGGTTGTTCAGGATCTGGGCCAGTTTCTGCTCGCTGGTACGGATCGGCTGAGCTTCCTCGGCCAGGGCCAGGTTCAGGGTCACGCCGTTCTCCTGGGCATAAGCCTGGTGCAGCGCCACCACCTGGCGCGCCAGTTCGTTGGGATCCACGTCGTCCTGCGCGGCAAGGGCTGCAGCGGGCTCCGCCAGCGCCGCCGGGACATTGCGGGCCTCGGCGACCAGATCGCCGGCGCGGCGCAGTTCGGACCCGATGATGCGCAACTGCTCCAGGGCTTCGCTGTCGTTCTGCACCTTGATTTCCAGCAGGTGCAGGTAGTTGTTGACGATGCTGAGGGGGTTGTTGACCTCGTGCACGAGCTCCCGCAGGCGACGTTCTTCGGCCCGGCGGAACTGGGTCAGCGCGCCGCCGTCGCCGCCGTCGCGGCCCGGTTTGCCAAGGACCCGCCCGAGGCTGGCCGCGTACAGGCCCATGGCGGTTTCCTGATCGACGTCGTCGTCCAGGGCGAAAACCACGACCCCGATGGCGGGATCCTGCGCGCCGGGTCCCGGCAGTGCCAGACAGACGCCATCGTCGGAACCCAGCCGATGCAGTACCTGCCGGTCCGCCACCGCCTGGTCGGCCCGATCGACGATCTCGATCCGCTCAGCCAGGCGTGCGCAGCGCGCAATGGCGCTGGACTGGGAACCGATGCCGATGTCCGGACCAGGGCCGGTCAGGCATTCCAGCTGCCGGCCGGCCGGGTCCGCCAGGTACAGCTCCGCAACCCGGCCGAACAGGCGCCGGCACGCCAGCTCGTGAGCTTCCACCAGCGCCGGCCGCGGTGCGCCGCCGGCCGGGAACACGCGCTCGAGCACGTCGATCTGCATCCGCAGCCACAGACGTTCGGCGGAGTCGTAGTCGCCGTCCGCGGCCAGTCCCAGGCGCTCCAGCAACTCGCTGCAGCGCTCTCCCGCCTCGGCCAGCAACTGTTCGTATCGTTCCGGTTCGATACCCAGCAGGGCCTGAACGGTTTCCCGGGAGATCAGCGGATCTGCCACGTCCATGGCGTCGACCACGGCAAACAGCCGATGGATCACGGATGCGTCTTCCAGCAGTTCGCGGCGCGCGCCGCGGAACGTCAGGAGCTCCATCAGCAGTGGGTCGTGAGCAAGATTGACGCCAGAGGCCGCCAGCAGGACCCGCCAGCGGATGGCCACCGGATCATCGAGTCCGACCTCGGCGGCCAGCAGTTCGCCCACCAGGGAGGTACTCAGCACCGACTGCCACTGATCGAAGCTCAGCCGTACGCTGCCGGACACGGTCAGCACCGCCAGAGCCTGGGACATGGCCAGGTCGTGGAAACGTTCCGGCGCCAGGGCGGCAACCTGCTCGACGAAGCGCCGGGGCTCTGCCGGGCAGTTCAGGAGCTGCAGCCAGCGACTCAGCAGGTCCGCGTCGGTGCCGAGGAGCAGTGCGAATGCCTCCGGGTCGAACGGCTCCCGCGTCGCCGTCGCGAGATATCGATCTATCACGGCCTCAGGGGTCACCCACGGTCTCCTGCCTGACATAGCCGAAACCGCCCGGACCTAACAGCCAGACCGACTCGACGTACTATCGGGGACCGCGATTCCCTGTGCAGCTACCCGGATTTACTTCCGCAACGGGGCGTTGACCGCCCTGTCGCATGACGGAGAAGGACATACCCTTCCCGTCTACTGAATCTCAGTCTAGCTGCGACTCAGTACCCACTCTTGCCGATCATGTAATGCCAGAGCAGGGAAGTTTAATTCGATATTCAATAAGTTACGGTGACATCAGGGAACCGGGCGCGAATCCATCGGCCGTCCCGATCAAGCGCTGGCCATGGCCCGAGCGGCCCGCAGCGCATTCATGCGGTCGCGAAGGTCGCAGGCGGCATCCCTTGCCGCCTGCGCAAAATCCTGTCCCGAGCCGGCATAAAGCACCGACCGGGAGGCGTTGATGACAAGCCCCTGCCCCGCGGAATCGAGCCCCAGCTGCACGACGCTCTGCAGGTCTCCTCCCTGGGCACCCACGCCGGGCACCAGCAGCGGGATATCACCGGCACAGTCGCGAATCCGGGCCAGATCCTCGGCATAGGTAGCGCCCGCCACCAGCATCACGTTGCCCCGCGAGTTCCACTCCACCGCGGCACGAGCCACCCGAAGAAACGTGGGGTCCGCGGGGGGATGAGACTGCAGCCAGGCACTGTCCGGATTGCTGGTGCGGCACAGCACGACCACGCCACGGTCGGCATACTCCAGATACGGCGCCAGACTCTCCGGACCCAGATAAGGGTTCACGGTTACCGCATCGGCGTCGAATCGTTCGAACGCTTCCTCGGCGTATAGCCGGGCCGTGTTGCCGATGTCACCGCGCTTGGCATCCAGGATCACCGGAATGCCCGGATGGTGGCGATGCACGTAGTCGATCAGGTTGCGCAACTGGTCTTCCGCGCCGAGCGCGGCAAAGTAGGCGATCTGGGGCTTGAAGGCGCAGACCAGGGGCGCGGTGGCGTCTACGATGGCGCAACAGAAGTCGAGCAGCGCCGCCGGCCGTGCGGCAACAGGCGCCGGAATGCGGCCACGCTCCGGGTCGAGACCGACGCATAGCAACGTGTCGGCATCGGTCCAGCGCTGCCTGAGCTGTTGAATGAACGGCGGTCGTTGAGTCACCCGTCAAGTATACGTCCAGGTGGCACGGGCCGTCACCGGATGTGACGCTATGCGGCAACACAGACCCTGAACGGTAAGCACGGTGGCGCCGGCAATCGGGCAACATCTGCCATACAACACGCGCATTATCAGTGGGTTATGATCCCTTCCGCACGGCTGGCACGGATCTCGCAAACCTCGCAATGAGTGGCGCCTGGCGGCAACGGCCGCGAACGTGAGCCAGCAGAAGGATGGCGGAGAGTACCCACATGTCTGACAACATCATCGATCTTGCTTCGGTTCGAGTACGCACGCGGCAGCGCAGCCTCGACAAGCGCATGCACCCGCGCCTGGAGACCGACGACCGGCTGTTCACCCAGGTGGTCCTGTCCGCCGAAGATCCGGATCTGGTCGGCACCACCCTGTCCTGCACCGCCGTGAACATGTCCGTCGGCGGTATTCAGTTCAGCACCGCCACGGCCATGCCCATCGGCGCCCTGCTCGATCTGTGGGTCGACATCTCGAGCCGGCCGGGCAAGTTCTTCCTGGCAGGGGAAGTCCGCTGGAGCCGCCCGTCCGAGCCGGACGAATTGGGCAATGCGCAATGGCTCATCGGGGTTCAACTCAAATCCGGGGCGGCAACCGACATCCTCGACTGGCGCGAGTACCACGCCAGCGCCAACGCCCACTGAGCCTGCCCTTCCCTGGCGCCGCTACCAGGCTCCGGCCGGAGCGGCGCTCCGCCAGATACTCCACGCCAGACCCCGCCTGCCTCCCTGACAAACGTGATTGAAGTCACGTCCCGAGCGCCGCTCAGATCTCAGTTGCCCGCCGTCGATGATGCTCTAATGGCACCTGAAGTAGTTTGAATTTCGGGAGATTTCCTCCGTGCCGGACCCCAAGGTCGTATCTCTGCAGCCCGGCAAGAGTCCCACGTCGGTGCTTCCACCGATCGTCAGCAGCCTGTGCAAACGCGCCAAGGATCGCATTCTGCCGCTGCTGAAGGAACTGCTCGACGGCACCGATGACGCCCTGTTCGAGATGGCGGACCGTTCCCAGAGCAACGCCGACCATCACCTCTACTTCGACTCCATGCGCCAGATCCGCCTGAACCGCGCGGACATCGAGCGCCGGTTCGCCGAAAGCCTCGATGATGCCTTCGAGAGCGCGTTTTCGGCCGCCTCCGGCCGCACTACAAGCGCACTGGATACCAACGCCGCCGACATGAATCTGGTGGCGGAAGACGATCTGGAAATATCGGTGGCGGTGAGCGGCATCACCTCCAAGATCACCAGTCAGTTCTCGCTGCCGATCATGGAACTCACCAAACGCCTCGACCATCTGGCCAGACACGCCACGGTCAACGAACGCAGCAACCCCCTCGGGCCCCAGCGGGTCAGTGAAGCATTCGCCGGCGCCATCGACAGCATCGACGTGGACATCCGGATCCGCATCATCCTGCTCAAGCTGTTCGAACGCATGGTGATGCAGCGCATGGGACCGATCTACGAAGAGGCCAATCGTGCGCTGTCCGATGCCGGCGTGCTGAAGGATCTGCGGCGCACCCTGGGCCGGGCTCGGAATCCTCACGGCGCGGCGCGTACCCGACCCGTGCCGGACCGCGGCCCGGCCCATGGCAACGACGGAAACCGTCCGGCGGCTTCCACCGCATACGCGTCCCCGAATTCGGCGGGCGCCTCCGGCAGTGGCGGTCCCGCGGCGGGCGGCGGCTACGGAAACGGTTCCAGCCATGGTCACCCCGGTGCCGGCCAGGCGCCGGGCGGCGGCTACGGGGGCGACGGTGGATCGATCGACGCGGGCGCCGGCGGCTACGGTGGATTTTCGACCATTCAGGGGCTGCTGGCGGGCGCTCGGGACGGCAATGCCGGAGGGCTTCATCCGGCTGGCGAATACGCCGGCTCCGGCAACCTGATCGCTACCCCAGCGCTGGTCGATCTGCTGACCAGCGTGCAGAACGAATCCAGCCACGAGGCTTCCGATATCGAACACGTACCGGCCCTGATGGACCTGCGTCAGGTGCTGGTGAGTCGTGCGCCGGACATCACCGGGCAGGCGCTCAACCATCTGGGCCGCGCCGACGAAGACGTCGTCAACTTCATCGGCATGCTGTTCGATTACATCCTCAATGACCGGAACCTGGCCATCCCCATGAAGGCGCTGATCGCGCGCCTGCAGATTCCGGTGGTCAAACTGGCCATCATCGACAAGAGCTTCTTCGATCGCAGCGCGCATCCGGCGCGCCAGCTCCTCAACGAGCTGTCCAGTGTCGGCATCGGCTGGAGTTCCGCGGCCGAACTGAAACGGGATGCCGTGTATGACATGGTGGAATCGGTGGTCATCCGGGTGCTCAACGGCTTCAGCAGCGACCCGTCCATTTTCGACTCACTGCTGGCGGAGCTGCGTGAGTTCAGATCCCGGGATGCCGCGCGCCATACCCGTATGGAGCAGCGGGTCAAGGAGACCGAGTCCGGCCGCGCCCGCACGCTGACCGCCAAACAGGAGGTCCAACGGGTCATCAATCAAAAAGTCTGCGGTCTGCGTCTGCCCCACGAGGTCGGCCGCTTCCTGTCGGATGTCTGGAGCCGGGCGTTGGTGTACGTGAGCCTGCGTGAAGGCGCCACCTCCAGTGCCTGGGAGTCACTGATCGTCACACTGGACGACCTGCTGTGGTCCCTGCAGCCGCTGGACGCCATGGAGGACATCGAGCGCCGTGACGACATCAAGCCGGAGCTGTTGGACCGGCTGACCGACGGCATGCAGTTGATCCAGATTGCCGACGGCGAACAGCAGAGCTGGTTGACCATCATTGCCGCTCAGCTCAACGAGATGAGTCAAAGCGACCGTCTGTACCTGGAGGACGACGACAGCAACCGGGTCAGCGACGCCTTCGACGAGATGGAAGAAATCGTGCTGGCGGCGCCTCACGAAGTCACCGACAACTACCAGGGTGACGCGCCGGAGCCGGACTTCGTCGAGAAGATCAACAAACTGGCCGAAGGCTGCTGGGTGGAGATCCGCAAGATCGACGGCGAAGACATCCGCTGCAAACTCGCCACCATCGTGCGGCCGGGTGACCGCTATATCTTCGTCAACCGGCGGGGCATGAAGGTCGCCGAAAAAACCCGGATGGAGCTCGCCCGCGAGCTTCAGGACGACAAACTGGTGGTGCTCGACGATTCCCAGGTGTTCGACCGGGCCCTGCAAGCTGTGATCGGCAACCTGCGGCAGATCCAGAACGAGTCCGGAAACAATCAGGCACGGGCCTGACCCGGCTCGTCAGGCGCCGGCCTGCTGCGCCAGACGCTCCGCCATGACCCGCTCCGTGGTTTCCACCACGGCCTGAGTCTGGGCGTCGATTTCGATGTTCACGGCGTCACCGACCTCGACCAAACCCAGCGTCGTGCGGGCAATGGTCTCGGGGATCAGGGAGACCCCGATGGCGGCTGCACTCTGATCGCTGTGGGAAATGGTGAGACTGGCCCCGTCCAGGGCGACGAAGCCTTTCAGGAACAGGTATTTGCCCAGCTCCGGCGGGGCCTTCAGGTGGACCACGCGCAGGTTGTCGGCCTGATCGATTCGCTCGACGGTGGCCACCCCGGCAACGTGCCCGGAAACCAGATGACCACCAATCTCATCACCCACCCGGAATGAACGTTCGACGTTGACCCGGCTGCCCGGCTGCAGCATGCCGAGGTTGGACCGGTCCAGGGTTTCCTGAATGACATCGAAGCGCGCAATGGGACCCTGGACGGCAGTGACGGTCAGGCAGACGCCGTTCACCGCCACCGAGGCGCCCAGTTCCAGGCCTTCGGTGAGATCCCCCAGCCGGATGGCCAGGCGCACCAGGGCGGACTCACGGTCGACGCTGTCGACCTCGGACAAGCGCTGAACGATTCCCGTGAACATTCAGCGTCCCGGGCTCAGATCGACGCTTTGCGCAGTTCCTCTTCGCGCTTCAATTCGTTGTCGATGTAGGTGACCCACTGCTGACAGATGCGCCGGCCGGTTTCGTCGTCTTCGCGGCGCGCCACGGTCCGGCAGGTCACGAAAGACTCACGGGCCGCAGGAACCCGTCCACGGTTGTATTCGCACATGCCGCGAATGGTGTACATGGCGTTCTGCTGACGCAACCCGCCTTTGTCCAGGGCGCCGTCGGCCGCATCGACGCAACTATCGAACTGGTCGTTGTCCAGGTAGAGCTGGGCCAGACGCTCGTAGATACGGCCCTCGTCGGACAGGCTGGCGGCTTCCTCCAGCACCGGAATCGCCTTTTCCACTTCCTGAGCGAGCTGCCAGGCCTGCCCCAGACTCTGTAGCGTCGCATCAGTGCGCTCGATGATTTCCTCGTCGAATCCGCGCTCCATCACCCTGGCGGCACGGAACGGTACTTCCGCCTGCATCAGCAGACCCGCAAAGTTGGTCAGATCACCCTGGCGCTCCAGGTAGCCGCCGACGTCCGCCGCTTCGTAGGTCCAGAGCGATTCGTCGTCGTTACCCTGCTGGCCATGAATACCCGCCAGTCTTACCCAGTACTCGCGCTTGGGAAACTGCTTGACCAGAATCTCCAGGGTTTCCAGGACCCGCGGCCAGTTTTCCTGTTCGTAGTACAGGAAATTGAGCAGCGCCCACCACTGTTCCTTGACCTCGACGTTGCGCTCCTGAGCCACGGCGATGCCCTTTTCGATCTGCACGATCGAGGCAGGATAGTCCTGCATCTGGTAGTAGACCTGGCCCATGAAGATGTACGGATCCGCTCCCGGGTTCTGGGCCTTGGTGATCCAGGTTTCCATGAAGCCCAGGGCTTTCTGGTAATCCTCGTTCACGAACGAAAGCTGCGCCAGCGTGTAGAGGGTCGTTACTTCTAGACCTTCCGGAATGTCTTCACCCTGGGCCAGCACCTGTTCATAGGAGCGGATTGCCGCCGGGTAGTCTTCCTCGGTGAAGTACACGAACCCGAGCATGTTGTGGACCTGGCCGATCTCGTTGCCGTTCATGCCACGGCGCGTGAGCATGTCGTTCAGGACCTCTTTGGCGGTCGCGTAGTCCTTGGCGTCGATGGCTTCCTGGGCCTCGGAGAGCTTCTTGAAGGTTGCCTCGCTCATGGAGGGGACACGGCGGGTCTCCCGCGGCGCCTCACTCTCTTCCTCCTGGGCGTAGGCGACCCCGCCCGGAAGGCCGATGCCGCCGAGGAGCGGTGCGGCCAGATACAACGCCAGCGCACTGCCGGCGACGAGGATTCGCTTGAACATGACGGTTCGCCCTTCCAGATGGGTGGGCCGGCCGACGTCAGTCGGCCAGCTCGAAGGTAATCAGGTTGCGCACGCCAGCCACGTCGATCGGCTCACCGTTCACGACCTTGGGTTTGTACTTGAATTTGAGTGCCGCCTGCATGGCCGCGCGATCGAAGATGCCGGGCGGGCTGGCTTCGATGACCACCGGGTCGCGCACCGCGCCGCTTTTGGTCACCACGAATTCCAGCAGCACGTAGCCCTCGATGCCCCGGGTCTGGGCGCGCCGCGGGTAGACCGGCGCCACCTTCACGATGGGCAGGTACTCACCGTCGGAACTGAACCCACCGGTGCCCCCGACGTTGAGGTCCACGCTGGTATTGATCGCACCCATGTCAACACCGATGCTCACGTCGGCGTTGTCAACGGCCTGATCCGGCATGTCCGGCGGTGGCTCGTCCGGCGGAGGCGGCGGCTTGGGCTTGCGCACCTTCGTCTCGATTTCGTTATCGTCCTCGACCCGGACGAAATCGACGATGCGGCCCTCGACGGCGTCGTCGAACGGGCTCTTGTCACTCTGGATGAGCGCCTGCATCAGCATGAACAGGCCGAACGTCGCGATGGCGCCGAGCGCGACTCCGAACAGATAACGGATGATCATGATTGGGGCCCTCTACTGATCGGTGGATATGGCCACCTCGGAAAGGCCAGCCGCTCGGGCCGCGGCCAGCACCGCGGCAACTTTCTGATACTTAGCCGCCTTATCCGCTTGGACCACGAGACCGCCTTTCGGGTTCTCGGCATGTAACTTTTCAATCTGAGCTCTGACCCCGGCTTCGTCGACCTTCTGATTGTCGACCCAGATGTCGCCATTGGGGCCGATGGCGATCAGCACACTGACCGTCGGCTTCTGTATGGCGGTTTCGGCCAGCGGCCGGAACACGTCGATGCCGGCCTGCTTGATGAACGTGGCGGTGACGATGAAGAAGATCAACATGATGAACACCACGTCGAGCATGGGTGTCAGATTGATGTCGGACTCTTCGTCGGTCCGCGAAAAACGGTTTGCTTCTCTGCGCATAGGACTGCTCCCGCTTCGCTCCCTCAGTGGTCCATGGTCAGATGATCCTGAAACAACTCGGTTTCGAAATCGATCTTACGCTTGAGGATGGTACTGCCAACCACGCCGGACAGCGATGCGATCATGCCCGCCATGGTGGGAATGGTCGCCATGGAGACACCGGCGGCCATGGACCGGGCGTTGCCGCCCTGGGTCGCCATGGCGTCGAACACCGAGATCATGCCGGTAACGGTTCCGAGCAGACCCAGCAGCGGACACAGCGTCACACAGGTCTGGATCAGCGGCAGGGTGCCGGCGATGGTGTCGGAAGCCTCGGAGATGATGGCCTCGCGGATCTGGTGCGCACTCCAGGAGCGGCGTTCCGGCCGCGATTCCCAGCGTTCTGTGGACTCGCGGACCAGACGTTTGTGCTCGCTCTGGAAGTACCAGAAGCGCTCGAAGATCAGCGTCCACATCAGGAAGGTGAGTGCTGCGATCAGCCACAGCACGTCGCCTCCCTGATCCATGAACGCCGCGATTGCTACATAGGCGTCATACATGTCTATCGGTTACCTGTGACTCAGCCCAGGGCCTGACCGGAACGCTCGGCGTGCTCGGCGATGATGCCGGCGCTCTGCTCTTCCAGCACGTGAATCACCGCGCGGCTGCGGCTGGCCACGATGGAATGCAGCAGGGTCATCGGAATGGCCACACACAGACCCAGCACCGTGGTCATCAGCGCGGTGGAGATACCGCCGGCCATGGTCTTGGGATCGCCGGTGCCGAACAGGGTGATGGCCTGGAAGGTCAGGATCATCCCGATCACCGTACCCAGCAGACCCAGCAGCGGGGCCACCACGGAAATGACCTGCATCAGAGTGATGTTGCTGGTGATCCTCGGCGTCTCACCGAGAATGGCTTCACCGAGTTTCAGCTCCAAGGTCTCGACGTCCACCTCTTTGTTGTCCTGATAGACCTTGAGCACGCGGCCAAGGGGATTGCTCTCGTCCGGCGTGTCGGTCTTCTTCTGGGCGTTGACCTTGCCACTCATGATGGAGAGCTGAATCAGCTTCCACACCGCCAGCAGGACGCCGAAGATGCCGCCCAGGATGATGACGGAGCCGACGTAGCCACCCTGGCCGTCGCAGAACGGCAGGTAACACTCGCCGGTGGTGATGCCGCCGAACAGCGAACCGACGCGCTCACCCACGGTGGCGGCCTGAATCAGCAGTTCCAGCAGCGAGCCTCGGGTCGGGTCCACGGCGAAGGCGACGATTTCGCCCGCTTCCGCGTTCTGCAGGTCACTGGCGGTGCCGGTGAAGCGGCCGGCCGGTTGCCGGGCCAGTTCCACCAGGTTGCCTTCGGTCGGGTTGTACTGAACGTAACGGCCGTCGGCGATCAGGTTGAAAGCACCCACCCGGGTGACTTCGGTCTCGAGCTTTTCACCGTTGTTCAGGGTCACCACGGAGGGAAACTTGACGATCTTGCCGGACGCGGTCATTTCGCGCTGCAGCTCGTACCACAGGGTTTCCATCTCGTCGATGGTGGCCAGGTTGCTGGCGGTGCCCATCTTGGCGGCCAGGTTGCTGAGCCACTCGCCCCGGTTTGGGTACTGGGCTGAGATGATCGAACCTTCGAACAGGCCGCGGGTGTCGCCGGCCACCTGCTGCAGCACACCGAACAGCTCACGCAGTGAGCCGAGCCGGTTGTCGAGTTGCTCCTGCAGATCGCCGATGCGGATTTCGTTCTCTTCGAACTGGGTTTCCAGCCGCTCGGAGCGCTGCTCCTCGCGGGTCCGTTCGTCGCGCGCCTCGTTCAGCATCTGCTGCTGCGAGTCCTTCTCGCGGCGGAACCGGGACTCCCGCTCGGAGTGCAGGCGGGACTCGACCACCCGGCGCTCCTCGACGTTGGTCAGCAGCTCGTCCAGCGAGTTGGCTTCGTTGACCGTGAGGTTGGCGTCGGGGGCCGCCGCTTCGGCTTCCTGGGCCGCTGCCGGCAGAGCCGGGATCAGAGCCCCGGCCAGCAGGCCGACGGCCAGCGTTCTTCTGATCAGGTGGTTGATCATGTGCTTGCTCATTCTGCGGCCTCCGAACCCTGAACTGCCTGATTGAACCGAACCGACGCCTGACTGGCAGGACCGGCCACCGACTCGGGGCCTTCCACCGGCAGGATCAGCATGTCGACGGAAAGCTGCTTGCGGGCCATGCGGATGCCGTTGCGCACCGGGGTGTTGTAGGAATCTCCGAGCTCCTCCCATTGCGAGGTGCTGGGGTTGTAGAAGCCGGTCACCGCGCCGTCCGGGCTCTGGTAGACCAGCGCGACCCGGCCGACCTTCAGCACGTCGACCTGGCGCTCGGCGCCGTCGACGGCGATGGTGTCCTGATAGGCCTCCATGGTGCGGCCGTAGTCGTTCTCGATCTGGTAGGCGCGCAGAATCTGGCTGAACTTCTCGGACACCGAGACGTCCGCCCGGTCCATCATGCTGCGCAGCTCCTCGATGCGGGCGGCACGCTCCTCTTCCAGGAACGGCAGATCCAGATCCACGAACTGTTCGAGGCCATCGATCATGCGCAGCATCAGGGGCGTGATCTGCCGCTCGATGACGGTCACCTCGTCGATGGAAACGGTGAGCTGCTCCATCTCACGCTCCTGGTTGGCGATCTGCCGCTCCAGCTGCGTGTTGTAAACCTGCAAACCCTCGATTTCCTTGAGTACCGTCTTGTACTCGTTGAGCAGCGCCCGGGTCTCCTCGGTCAACGCATCGATGCGCGCCTGGGACTGGCGTGCCTGATCGTTGAGCCGCTCGGCGACCTGATAGATGTCGTTCAGCGTCGCTGCGCCCGCGCCCGGACCGGCCATGGCCCCCAGTGCCAGCAGCGACGCCGATAGCGCTCCTTTTAGGTGTCTTTTCATACGACTTCCCACGGGTTTGTTAGGTTTTTCGACCACCCGAAATCACCGCTCGTCACGAATCTGGAGGCGAGGCCCCTTCGACCTCGCCCGCAGTACCGGCAGACACTCCGGGGGGAGCCTGCGCGGTTCTGCGGTCGCATGGACGGCCCTTCCCGAAGGAAGTCCGCCCGGTCACTGCTCGACGAGCAGCCTCACGATTACCGATACCGTGACGGTGACGAAACCAGGTGCAGTTCTGCAGCTTTTCCGTCCCAGGGTCCACCCCTTGCCCAAGTGTCCACCCGGCCTGGAAACAAGCCAATATGCGGGGGATGCATCCGAAGACACACCCGTAAGTGCCCCGCCCCTATTTTGTGGATCGAAGGATCAACAAACGCCTACGGGAAGTCAAGCGCGTCCACCCGCAGGCCCCGCCGAACCGCTTGTCTGCAGCGATTTCATCGCCTCCGGCAAGGTCGTAGCGCGCCCCTCACCGGAGCCGTTCGGAGAAGAACTCCAGGGTCCGCTCACGAGCGGTCCCGGCGCTGCCGGCATCGAAGCTGGCCCGGTGGTCACAGTTGAATCCATGGTCCGCCGGATAGACGAAAACCTTCACGTCCGATTGTGCCTTGCTGAACGCCTCCACCGAGGCCACCGGAATGTGGGCGTCGCGCTCGCCGAAGTGCATCATCACCGGACAACGCGGCTGACGCTCCGCTTCGCTGGTGACGCCGCCTCCGTAATACGCAACCGCAGCGTCCACACCGTCCAGTTCGCAGGCCGCGCGCCAGCACAGCAGGCCGCCGAAACAGTAACCCACCACCCCGACCTTGCCGAAGCGGCCGGCCTGCTCGATGCTGGCCTGCAGGTCCAGCAGGGCCAGCGCCGGATCCAGCTTCTGTCGAGCCAGTTCGATGCCCCGGGCCATGTCGGCGTCCTGGTAGCCCAGTTCGACGTCCCGTTCGACCCGGTCGAAAATCTGCGGGGCGATGGCCACGTAGCCGGCCGCCGCATACCCATCGGCCACTTCCCGGATGTGCTGATTGACGCCGAAGATCTCCTGAATGACCACCACGGCCCCGGCCGCCTCGCCGGCCGGATCGGCCTGGTAAGCGCCGAAGGCAAACCCGTCCTGCGCGCGAATCTGAATGCTGCTGCCCATGCTCTAGCTCCTCCCCGGAATCTGCCGCCTGTAAACAGAACCGGCCGCCTGTAAATAAATAAAGGTGCAACGGCCGCCGCTGCCGCTGCGCCCGAGGCGATGATGCCCCAGTGACGTCACACAATGGATGAAAAAATCGTCACAGTGTCATAAAACCGTCATATCCGAGCACCAGAATGCGCGCCCGTAGCCGATGCCGGGCGTCGGTCCGAGCAGGACTGCATTCCCCGGCCCGCGGCGCCAGAACCACGCCCCAGGACACCATGCATCGATTCCCCAGCGCCGCAGTCTGCCCCATCCGCCCGTTGCTGACGATGGCTCTGCCCTTCCTCGTGCTGGTGGGCCTGATGCTGGTCTCCGGTGGAGCCCGGGCGGCCGCCAGCCTGACCCCCAGCGGCGGGCTGTCGGTGGTCTCCGGCGACGGCGACTACTCCTTCGAGCTCGGCGGCCGCATCATGTGGGACATGGACAGCTTCGACGGCGTCCTCAACCGGGCTCATGACGGAAAGCGCCGCTTCGACGCTCAGCTACGGCGAGCGCGGCTGGAGATGTCGGGCGATCTGCCAGGCGCGTTCGACTGGGTCTTCGACGTGAACTTTCTGGAGAACGGGGACAGCGAAGTTCACGCAGCCGGGTTGCGTTACAGCGGCTGGAACTTCGCCAGCGTCTTCATCGGCCGCGACAAAGAGCCCTTCAGTCTCGAGGAACTCACCAGTTCCAAAGCCCTGTCGACGATCCGCCGCAACTTTCTGGTCGAAGCGACCGACGCGGACAATCAGCCCAACTACGGGATCCGGCTGGACGGTTTTGTGGGCCCGGTGGGCTGGTCAGCCGGCTTGTTCAATCCCAACGGCAACCCCAAGAACGCCGACGGCGGCGACCGTATCGCCTACACCGCCCGGGTTTTCGGGGCCCCGATCAACGCTGGCGGCCGGGTGCTGCACCTCGGCGCGGCGTACTCGGACCGCAATCTGGACCAGGCCGAAGCCCTGCCCGGTTTTTCGGTCCGGGCCGCGGAGAGCGCCGACCGGATCGGCACCAGCTTGCTGCTGACCCGCGAAGACCGCCAGGCCGAAATCGAGTTCCTTTACCTGGACGGACCGTTCTCGATCCAGGGTGAACACTTCTGGCGCGACATGAAGGGCACCGAAGCCAATCCGGACGCCCAGGTGCGCAGCCAGTATCTGCAGGCGACCTGGACCGTCACCGGAGAGTCCCGGGGTTACAAGGCGTCCGCCGGAGTCCCCGGCATGGTCCGCCCGAGCCAGCGGCGCGGCGCCCTGGAACTGGTGGCCAAAGCCGAGAACATCCTGTTCGACCGCGGCGACGGCCCGAACCCGGAGGCCCGGTCCTACCTGCTGGGTGCGAACTGGTACGCCAACGCGACGGTCAAGTTCATGTTCGACGTCTCCTGGTTCGAAACCCGTCATCTGGTGGCAGACGGAGCGGACGACGACAGCCTGGTATTCTCCGGCCGGATCCAGGTGGCCTTTTGAGCCGGCGGGCGGACCTCGTGACCGGCTTCGACGCGGCCGGGCGGCGCGATCCGGGGTTCATGTGACGGTGGTTGCCATTCATGAAAACGTCAAATCGCTGCGGTGTAATGACACAAATTCGTCAGGACCTGCGAATCGCCCCATGAGCGCCAACACCATTCTGCTGATCGAAGACGAGCCCGAAATCCGCGACATGCTCAGCTTCTCGCTGGGTCGCGCCGGCTTTCAGGTATGGGAATCCGCCAGTGCGGAGGACGCCGTGAGCCGGCTGGAAGGGGTGCTGCCCAGTCTCATGATCGTCGACTGGATGCTTCCCGGGATGAGCGGCGTGGAGTTCGCCCGCCGGGTGCGGCGCGACGATCACACCAGCGAACTGCCCATCATCATGCTCACCGCCAAGGGTGAAGAGACCGACAAGCTGAAGAGCTTCGACTCCGGGGTCGACGACTACGTGACCAAACCCTTTTCGCCCCGCGAGCTGATCGCCCGGGTCAAGGCGCTGCTGCGGCGTAGCGGCAGTCCGGAATCCGGGCTGATCGAGCACGGGCCGCTGCACCTGAACCTGTCGGCCCACGAACTGACCGTCAACGGCCGGTCGGTTCGGCTCGGGCCCACCGAGTTCCGCCTGCTCGAGCACTTCATGACCAATCCCGGCCGGGCTTTCGACCGGTCACAGCTTCTGGACCGGGTCTGGGGGCGCAGCGTGTACGTCGAGGAACGCACCGTCGACGTGCACATTCTGCGGTTGCGCAAGGCGCTCAAGCCGTTCGGACTGCAGCACCTGGTACAGACCGTGAGGGGTGTCGGCTATCGATACCTGCAGCCGGAATAGCGGGTGAAACTGTCTTCCCAGGAATGGCTCGTCATTGCGGCGCTGGGGCTCGCCGCCCTGCTCCTGGGGGCTCTGACCGGCTACTGGTCGCTGATGGCGCTGATCGCCGTGTCCATCTGGCTGTTGATCCAGCACCGCGAGCTGCGGGCCCTGGCGCGCTGGGCCGAGCGCCCGTTGCGGCGCCCGGACAACCAGCTGGAGAGCTGGCAGATCCTCTCGGATCGCCTGTACCGGACGCTGCGCCGATCGCGGCGGCGGACCGAGCGTGCCGTCCAGCGCTTCCGCAGCCTGCAGACTCTGACCAACGCACTGCCGGACGCCGCGGTGATCATCGATCGCACGGGCGAGATCGACAGCTTCAACGGCGCGGCCGAACAATGCCTGCGCCTCAAACCGGCGGATCGCGGCGCCAACCTGGCGGCCCTGGTAAGGCAGCCCGAGTTCGTGGCCCTGATCAAGAGCAAACGCGCGGACGGGCTGGTGGAGTTCGCTTCCCCGTTCGAAGACGACCGGCGCCTGGAAGCCCGTCGAATCCAGATCGACGACGACTATGCTCTGATGCTGGTACGCGACGTGACCCAACTCAACCGGCTGCTCACCATGCGCCAGGACTTCGTGGCCAATGTGTCCCACGAACTGCGCACACCGCTGACGGTGGTTGTGGGCTATCTGGAAACCATGGCCAGCGAAGACCTGGATGCGGAAACGATTCGCGAACTGCTCGGCAAGCTCGAGTCACCGACCTCGCGGATGCGCGCGCTGGTGGAGGACCTGCTGCTGCTGTCGCGTCTCGAGGCCAGCCCCCAGCCGGCCGACAGCGAACTGGATCCGATCGACATGCCGACCCTGGTGCGCGGCTGCGTGTCGGAGGCCAGAGTCCTGAGCCAGGGGCGCCATCAATTTCAGGTGGACTGCGACCGCGCCATCCGCCTGCTCGGCGTCGAGAACGAAATTTACAGCGCCACCTTGAACATGATCATCAATGCGGTCCGCTACAGTCCCGACGGCGGCGTCATCAGCATCCGCTGGGAACGCCACGACAGCGGCGCCCGGCTGTCGGTTGCCGACCAGGGCATCGGTATCGCGCCGGAACATCTGCAGCGCATCACCGAACGCTTCTACCGGGTCGACCTGGCCAAGTCACGGGTCCGCGGCGGCACCGGCCTGGGCCTGGCGATCGTCAAACACGTACTCAAGCGTCATCGCAGCGCGCTCCAGGTAACCAGCGAGCTGGGCGCCGGCAGCACGTTCTTCAGCGACTTTCCGGCGGCACAGCTCGTCGTTTCAACCCACCACCGACAGGAAGCAATATGATCCACGCGACCTTCTACGGTCAGCGAGCCTCAGCCAGCAGGCTGGCGGCCACGGCCGCCCTGCTGACCGCACTCACGCTCGGCGCCGCGGTACCAGCGCTCGGCAACGATTCGGACCTGCCCGAGTACCAGCGGGTGAGCGGCGTCTCCGGGACCCTTTCGAGCATCGGCTCCGATACCCTGGCGAACCTGATGACGCTGTGGACCGAGGCCTTCAAGCGCGAATATCCCAACGTCACCATCCAGGTACAGGCGGCCGGCTCGTCCACCGCGCCGCCGGCGCTCACCGAGGGCACCGCCAGCTTCGGACCCATGAGCCGGGAGATGAAGGACAAGGAGATCGAAGCCTTCGAAGCCCGCCATGGCTACAAGCCGACGGCGATCCGGGTCGCCATCGATGCCCTTGCCGTCTACGTGCACAAGGACAACCCCATCGAGGCGCTGACCATTCCCCAGGTGGACGCCATCTTCTCGGTGACGCGCCGCTGCGGCGCCAACAGCTCCATAGACCGCTGGGGTGACCTCGACCTCGGCGGTAGCTGGGCCAGCCGCCAGATCCAGCTCTATGGACGTAACTCGGTGTCCGGCACCTACGGCTACTTCAAGCAGGTCGGCCTGTGCTCGGGCGACTTCAAGAACACGGTCAACGAGCAGCCCGGCTCGGCCTCGGTGGTGCAGTCCGTCTCCGCATCACTGAACGGCATCGGCTATTCGGGAATCGGCTACGTCACCTCCGGCGTCCGCGCCGTGCCGCTGGCCGAGTACGAAGGCGGGGAACCGGTAGCGGCCACGGGCGAGAACGCCATCGCGGGCGACTATCCTCTGTCGCGTTACCTCTACGTGTACGTCAACAAGCGCCCGGGCACACCGTTGCCGCCGCTGGAACAGGAGTTTCTGAAGCTGGTGCTGTCGCGCAGCGGTCAGGAAATCGTCGGTAAAGACGGGTATATTCCGATGTCGGCTCGGTTGATCGACCGCGAGCTCAGAAAAATCCAATAATCCCCGCCAGTGGTCTCAGGAGCCGTTTCATGACCGGTCAAACCGGGCTAGCGCATATGCCTCGCGGCAGACGCCTGATCAATTCGGTCACTGCCCGGGTCGTGGCCCTGGGCGGGGCCGCGGTCATCGGCGCCATTGCGCTCATCTTCTTTTACCTGCTGTGGGTAGTGGCGCCGGTGTTCGTCGGCGCCAGCGTGGAAACCGGTCCCGCCCACGTGCTGGGAACGGCGGACACGCTGCTGGTAGAAGCCAACGACAGCGACGAAATCGGGCTGCGTGTCGACCGCAGCGGTCAGGCCGCATTCTTCCGGATCGAACCCGTTGACGGCGAAACGTCCCTGCTCAGCGCCACCGATCTGGGCCGGGAGCTGGCTCAGGTCAAGGCACTGACCGATCACACCGGGTTGTACGCTCTGATCGCCACCGACGGCGCCATCAGCTTCATCCGCACCCGCTACCCCATTGGGTTCCAAGGCGACACCCGGGTCATTTCCCCAGTGCTCGAGTTCGAGTTCGAACAGACCTGGCAGGACATCGGCGCGGACGGCGCCTTCGATGTCTTTTACCGCGGCTACGAGATGCTGGTCGCCAACGTAGCCGGCGAGACCCTGACACTGCATCAGTTCCGCGATGTGGAGCCCGGGTTCGAACTGGAGCCGCCGCGTGAGGCGACCCTGCAATTGCCCCAGCAATTCGACCGGGTCATGTTCGGACCGCGCGGCCGCTGGTTGTATCTGGTGGCGCTGGATGGCGCCGTTTCGGTCCTGGACCTGGCCCGGCCGCTGGCACCGCGGGAGCTGTTCGTGGGCCGGCTGGTTTCCGCGGACACCCGCGTTACCGACGTCGCCCCCCTGCTCGGCAGCTATTCGCTGCTGGTGGCGGACAACAACGGCCGCATTACCCAATGGTTCATGGTGCGAGGCGAGTTCGGCCAGCGCCTGGAGCCGGTCCGTCACTTCGACCTGGACGTGCCGGCGCGGCGCCTCATTCCGGAGCCGCGGCGCAAGGGCTTCGCCGCCATCGACAACGACGATCAGGTGCACCTGTTCTACTCCACGTCCGAGCGCCACCTGGCCAGCGCACCGCTGGCCAACGATGACGTGGTGGCCGCCAGCATCTCGCCGCGATCGGATCTGTTGCTGACGGCAGGCAGTGACGGTGCCATCCAATCCTATCACCTGCACAACGAACACCCGGAGATCTCCTGGTCGACGTTGTGGTCGGAGGTCTGGTACGAGGGCTATCCGGAACCCGTCCATAGCTGGCAGTCGTCGTCGGCGGACAACGACTTCGAGCCCAAATTCTCTTTGACCCCGCTGCTGTTCGGCACCCTCAAGGCCGCCTTCTACGCCATGGTGTTCGCGGTGCCGGTCGCCATCATGGGCGCGCTGTACACCGCCTACTTCATGGCGCCGGTGATGCGCCGCATCGTCAAGCCCGGCATCGAGATCATGGCTGCGCTGCCGACGGTGATTCTGGGCTTTCTGGCCGGCCTGTGGCTGGCGCCGCTGATCGAAGCCAACCTGTCCGCGGTGCTCGGCAATCCTGATGGTGATGCCCGTCGGCATCGCTGCTGTGGCCTGGGTCTGGGGCCGGCTGCCGGATCGGCTGACCGGCCGCTTCGACGGCTGGTACGGGCTGCTGATCGTGCCGGTCCTCGTCGGCACGGTGTGGCTGGCCGTTCGACCATCGGTCCGCTGGCTGGAGACCGTGTTCTTCGGCGGCGAACTCGCAGGCCTGGTTCCTGGAGATGCTGGGCCTGGACTACGACCAGCGCAACGCCCTGGTGGTGGGCATCGCCATGGGCCTGGCGGTAATCCCCACCATCTTCTCGATTGCCGAGGACGCCATCTACGGCGTACCCACGCACCTGATCAACGGCTCGCTGGCCCTGGGCGCCACCCCCTGGCAGACCCTGATCCGGGTGGTCCTGCTGACCGCCAGCCCGGGGATTTTTTCGGCGGTGATGATCGGCCTGGGGCGGGCCGTGGGTGAGACCATGATCGTGCTGATGGCCACGGGAAACACGCCGGTGATGGATATGAACATCTTCGAGGGTATGCGCACCTTCGCTGCCAACATCGCGGTGGAACTGCCCGAGTCGGAAGTCGACAGCACCCATTACCGGATTCTGTTCCTGGCTGCCCTGGTGCTGTTCCTGCTGACGTTCGTGTTCAACACGGTTGCGGAACTGGTCCGCCAGCGGCTGCGCACCCGTTACGGAAACCTCTGACATGCTGCAATCCAACATCAGCGGCTGGCGCGCCTGGATACGCTCCGGCGAACCCTGGATCTGGTTCAACGCGGCCGCCGTCGGGCTCAGCATCACGGCGGTGGTGGGTATCCTGCTGCTCATTGGGGTGCGTGGCTTCGCCCACTTCTGGCCGTCCAGTCTGGTGGAATTTCACTACACCGACAGCCTCGGCCAGGAGCGGGTGGCGCTGGGCGAGATCGCCGACTCGGAACGGCTTCCGCTGGGCCAGTATCTGGAATCCACCGGCGCTGATCCGGCCTCCGTACCGGACGGTCTACCGGAGGGCGTCACCGAGGTCCGGCGGTTCCTGCTCAAGACCGGCAACCGCCGGGTTGCCGCACCGGACTTCCGCTGGGTCGTCGAGCATCAGATCAGCAACGCCCGGTACCCCGCCGACGCGCTGGTTCTGGAGCGGGTGGAGTGGGGTAACGCCTACGGGTTCCTGCGCGAGGTGCGCCAGGGTGAGCACGTCAGCAGCAGCGGCGACGAGGCATGGGCCGATCTGATCAACCGTCTGGCCCGGGTCACGGAACTGCGCGGGCGCATCGAAGACCTGGAACAGGGACGCCTGTTCACCATCAACTATCAGCTCGAGCAACTGCGCCTGGAACGCCGCCGACTGGAGCTCAACGACGCCCTGACCCCGGCCCGGGAAGCCGCGCTGGAAGACCAACGGGCCGCTCTGCAGAGCCGCTACACGGATGCCGAGAGCGAACTGCGCGAACTCCAGCAGTCCCTCAGCCGGGACACCATCGTGCTGGACGCCGCCGATGGCCAGGCGATCGAGGTGAACCTGGCCGAAATCATGCGGGCCTGGCGGCCCAACGACATGAACTGGGCGCAGCGGGCCGGCCACTACGCGGCCAGCGTCTGGGTGTTCCTGACCGCGGACCCGCGGGAAGCCAATACCGAAGGGGGAATATTCCCGGCGATCTTCGGCACCGTGCTCATGGTGCTGCTGATGAGTGTGCTGGTGACCCCCTTCGGCGTGATTGCTGCCGTTTACCTGCGCGAATACGCCCACCAGGGCGCCTTCGTCCGACTGATCCGGATCGCCGTGAACAACCTGGCCGGGGTGCCCTCCATCGTCTACGGCGTGTTCGGTCTGGGCTTTTTCGTCTACTTTCTGGGTGGAAACCTGGACGCCCTGTTTTTTCCCGAAGCCCTGCCATCACCCACCTTCGGTACCCCGGGGCTGCTCTGGGCTTCTCTGACCCTGGCTCTGCTCACCGTGCCGGTGGTGATCGTGTCGACCGAGGAAGGTCTGACCCGGATCCCACGTTCCCTGCGCGAAGGCAGCCTGGCGCTTGGCGCCACCAAGGCCGAGACCCTGTTCAAGGTGGTGCTGCCCATCGCCAGCCCATCGATCCTGACCGGCGTCATCCTGGCGGTGGCCCGGGCCGCCGGTGAGGTTGCGCCGCTGATGCTGGTCGGTGTGGTGAAACTTGCCCCGGCCCTGCCCCTGGACGGCAACTTCCCCTACCTGCATCTGGAGCGGAAGTTCATGCACCTGGGCTTTCACATTTATGACGTCGGCTTTCAAAGCCCCAATGTCGAGGCGGCCCGGCCGCTCGTTTACGCGACGGCGCTGTTGCTGGTCATCATCATCGTAGTCCTGAACCTGACCGCGATCATGCTGCGCAACCGCCTCGAGAACCGGTATCGTGGAGTTGAAGGATGATTGGTGAGTCCGCGCGTGATCATGAAGGCGCCATACAGCAATCGGACAATGGGCCGGAGCCGGCCGTGACCGATGAAACGTCCGCCGGTGCGCCGGCAGAGGCCGAGGGGTCCGAGTCCAGTATCGTGGTGGACGATCTGTGTCTGTACTATGGCGAACAGCAGGCCCTAAAGAACATCAGTCTGCGCATACCACGCCGCCAGGCGACCGCGTTCATCGGCCCTTCCGGTTGCGGCAAGTCCACGTTGCTGCGCTGTTTCAACCGCATGAACGACCTCATAGACAACGTCAGCGTGACCGGCTCGATCAGCCTCGAAGGTCACGACATCAACGCCCGTTCCGTCGACGTCGCACAACTGCGCCGGCGGGTCGGCATGGTGTTCCAGCGTCCCAACCCGTTTCCCAAGTCCATTTACGACAACGTGGCCTATGGGCTGCGGCTGGCCGGCAAGGTGCCCCGCAGCGAACTCGACGAACGGGTGGAATGGGCGCTGCGTAGCGCGGCGCTGTGGGACGAGGTCAAGGACCGGCTGAAGGAATCGGCCCTGGGATTGTCCGGCGGTCAGCAGCAGCGTCTGGTGATCGCCCGGGCAGTAGCAATCCAGCCATCAGTCCTGCTGCTCGACGAACCGGCTTCGGCGCTGGACCCGATTTCAACCCTCAAGATCGAGGAACTGATTCATCAGTTGAAATCCGAGTACACCATCGTCATCGTTACCCACAACATGCAGCAGGCTGCCCGAGTTTCGGACTACACTGCATTTCTGTACCTGGGGGAACTGGTAGAGTTCAATAGAACCGACGACGTATTCACCAATCCAAAAGAGCAGAAGACCGAGGATTACATAACCGGCCGCTACGGATGAACCCGAGGTATGAGCCATGAACAACCCGCACATCTCAGAGCAGTTCGACGCCGAACTCGGCAGCGCCCGCAATCTGCTCATGGAAATGGGCGGTCTGGTGGAACAGCAGCTCCATGATGCGACCCTGGCCCTGATCAACCAGGACGACGAACTCGGCGGTCAGGTCCGCAAACGCGACAAGCGCATCAACCAACTCGAAGTCGACATCGACGAACAGTGCATCCACATCATCGCCCGCCGGCAACCTGCCGCCAGCGATCTGCGCACCCTGATCAGCATCATGAAGGCCAGTACCGACCTGGAGCGCATCGGCGACGAAGCCGGGCGCATCGGTAAGATGGCGCAAGGCCTGTCGGGCATGGAGTACCCGGCGGATCAGTACAACGACTTCCGTAAGCTGGCAGCGCTGGCCGAGGAAATCGTCGCCCGGGGGCTGGACGCGTTCGCCCGCCTCGATGCCGACGGCGCCATGGAAACCATTGCCTTCGACGAGCAGATCGATCAGGCCTACAACGCCATCGTCCGTGAGCGCGGCTCCAACATGCGCCAGGACAGCGCCGACGTCGACCGGGCCATGAACGTCATCTGGGCCGCCCGGGCCCTGGAGCGCATCGGCGACCACGCCAAGAACATCAGTGAGAACGTGATCTATCTGGTACGCGGCCAGGACGTACGCCACTCGATCAAGGCCAGCCGCCAGAACCCCTGACCGGCCCGCGATCTGCCCGGCCGCAAAGCGTCCGGGTGACCGTCAGCGGCGCGCCAGAGGCATCTGGGTCAGGTGGTGACCGCCGTCCAGTAGCAGGGTCTCGCCGGTGACTACGTCAGCGCCAGCGAGCAGGTAGACGATGACCTCGGCCACGGAGTCCGGTGTGCAGGTCGTCTGCAGCGGGGTGTTTTTTTCCAGTGCGGCCTTGGTGCGGGCGTAGGTCTCCGCACCCATGCCCTGCTCCAGCCAGTCGCCCTGAATGAATCCGGGACACACGGTATTGAGCCGGATCTCGGGGCCAAGCACCCGCGCCAGCGACAGACCGAGGGTGATCATGGCCCCTTTGGAGGCGGCGTAGGCGATGGAACTGCCCACACCCATGACGCCGGCAATGGACGCGACATTGACCACCGCACCGCGACCGCCCCGCCGCATCATCGGCTCGACTGCGCGCACCATCTGAAAAGCGCCCACCGTGTTCACGCCGTAGATGCGTTGGAAGTCTTCGGCGGACAGTCCGTCCAGGTCGGCATGGTTGCAGAATTTGGTGGTGCCGGCGTTGTTCACCAGGGCGTCGATACGGCCCCATTTGTCGTCGGCGGCTGCGGCCATGGCGCGGCACGCGGCATCGTCCGCCACGTCCGCCTGCATCACCAGGGTCTCGACCCCGAGCGCTTCACAGGCAGCCTGGGAGGCGCGCGCGCCTTCCTCGTTGTGCGCGTAGTTGATGACCACGTTGCAGCCTTTGCCGGCTAGCTGACGGGCCGTCGCGGCCCCCACGCCGGAGGACGATCCGGTCACGATTGCCACACCACCTTCCAGATCCATCACCTGCCTCCCGGTTTGCTGTCTCGCCCCATGGTCCCGGTCGGGACCAGCCCCGAAGCTAGCAGAATTTGCGATCCGGTACGACGCCCATGCGCCGGCCGCCAGGCCGGCGGCAGCCCGCCGCCCACATCGCGTCGGGCGCGCCCATTCGCTAGACTTCCTGGCTTCGTCTTTCGGGAGCAGCACATGGCATTCACCCCATTCGACCTGTCCGGGCGGGTGGCCGTCATTACCGGCGGCAACGGCGGCATCGGCCTCGGCATGGCATCCGGTCTGGCCCAGGCCGGAGCCGAGGTCAGCATCTGGGGAACCAACCCCGACAAGAACGCCGCGGCCCTGGCGGAACTCGAGGCCCACGGTACCCGAGTCAGCGCACAGCGCTGCGACGTCGCCAACGAGGCCGACGTGGCGCGCTGCTTCGAGGAGACCCTGGCGCTGCACGGGCGCATCGATGGTTGTTTTGCCAACGCCGGGGTCGGTGGCCGAGGCACCGCATTCGACGCCATGACCGACGAGGAATGGAAACAGGTCACCCGGGTCAACCTGGACGGCGTGTTCTACACCTTCAAGTATGCCGCGCGGCACATGCGCGAGCGGGCCGAGGCCGGAGACCCGGGTGGCCGCCTGGTGGGCACCGCCAGCCTGGCGGCGCTGTCCGGACAGGCCCGCGGCGAACATTACGCCGCCACCAAGGGCGGTCTGGTCTCGATGATCAAAGCCCTGGCCGTGGAATACGCCCGCTACGGGGTCACGGCCCACACCATCCTGCCCGGCTGGATCGAAACCGCCATGACCGAAGGCGCCTTCGACAACCCCAAGTTCGTGGACAACGTCATGAAGCGGATACCGGTCCGGCGCTGGGGCGAGCCGACGGACTTTGCCGGCATCGCCGTTTACATCATGAGCGCCGCCAGCGCTTACCACACCGCGGACACGTTCCTCATCGACGGGGGCTACTTCGCCTTCTGAGGAAACCGGGCTTCTGAGCCATTGCGGCCAGACGCGAAACCGCCTTCATTCACCGACCGGAAACCGATTCATGATCCAAGCCGTGTTGTGGGACTTCGGTGGTGTACTCACCACCAGTCCGTTCGAAGCCTTCAATCGTTACGAGTCCGAACAGGGGCTGCCGCGGGATTTCATTCGCGGCATCAACGCCACCAATCCCCAGGACAATGCCTGGGCGCGGTTCGAATCCAGCCGCATCGGCATCGACGAGTTCGACCAGCAGTTTGCTGCGGAGTCCGAGCGCGCCGGTCACCGCGTGCCGGGCCGCGATGTCATCGCGCTGCTGTCGGGCGACATCCGGCCGCGCATGGTCGAGGTGCTGAAATGCTGCAAAGCGGCCTATCGCGTGGGCTGCATCACCAACAACGTCAAGGGCGGCCGGGGACCCGGGATGGCCTCGTCGGACGAGCGGGCCGACCGCGTTGCCGAGGTCATGGCGCTGTTCGACCTGGTGGTGGAATCCAGCATCGAGGGCATCCGCAAACCGGATCCGCGGATCTATCGCATGGCCTGTGATCGGCTGGACGTGGCGCCCGACAGCACCGTGTTCCTGGACGACCTCGGCATCAATCTGAAGCCGGCCCGGGAGATGGGCATGCAGACCATCAAGGTCCTCGACGAAGCCCAGGCCATCGCCGACCTGCAACGGATCACCGGCCTGGACTTCGGGAGCCTCTGAGGGCGGCCGGCCCGTTCAGTCCACGAGACCCAGTTCCCGCAGCAGGGCCCCGGTGTGCTGGCCAGCGCTGCAGGCTCCGGAGAGGCGTGCCCCCGCGCCATGAATCAACGGACCATGGCGCCGGTAGGCGCCCCACTCCGGGTGAACCGCCTCCGTGACCAGCCCAGCCGCCAGTGCTTCCGGCGCACCCAGAGCATCGGCCCAGTGACGCTCGGCCCCGGTCTGGACTCCGCCGCAGCGGAATACCCAGCCCTCGTCCTCGTGGATCAGTTCGTAGCCATCGAAACCCGTCTGGTCGCGGCGCGGCAGGACCCGTTCCGGTTTGCCGGGGAAGCTCACCGCATCATCGAAGTTGGCGTAGGCGTTGGCGCAGAACATGTCCACCCGAACCTGCTGGCCGATGCCGTGACGGCGCCTCGCCGCCAGGGCCAGCAGCACCGCGGTAACCGTCGCCATGGAGGTGTTCGGATCCGGGTTGACTTCGTTGGCGCGGAACAGACGCCGGGACCAGTCCAGGAGCGCCTCGCCGTGAAGCAACTCCGCTGGCGGCGGCCCACCGAGCTGATAGAACACCCCGCCCATGGCAGCGCCGGGAATGGGGTGAGTCGACGGGCGCCCGGCGGACGGCCCGGCGTCGCCGTAGCCGGACACGCCGACGTGTATCAGCGCCGGACGCAGGCGTCTGGCTGACGGATAATCGATGCCGAGCTTTTCGGGCACGCCGGGACGGAAGTTGTGCACCAGCACGTCGGCACGGCCGATCAGGGCCTGAATCGCGGACCGCCCGAACGCCGATTTAAGGTCCAGTTCGATGCTCTCTTTGCCGGCATTGACCCGGGCCGCGCCGAGGCCACCCCCCATGCCACGGAACGGATCACCCCCAGGGGACTCCACCTTGATGACCCGGGCGCCGAGATCCGCCAGCACCGAGCACGCCAGCGGCGCGGCAATGATGGTGGCGATTTCCAGCACCGTGATGCCGCTGAGCGGTCCGGCCCCGGCCGGGCCGGCCTCAGGCCGCGCCCGTCCGGCGCCCCCGCCGACAGGCGGCAACTCGAACTCGCCCGGTGCCGGCACCGCAAACGTTGCCCGACCCGGCGTTCGGGACAGACCGGCGATCGGCCCGAGCTGAGCTACGCCATCCTGGCTCACCACGTGTCCGTTGGCGGTCAGGTCCGGATCCAGCAGCGCTTCCTGAGTGCTCTGGTACGGATGCGCCACCACGTTGCCGTTGGCGATGAAAGCCGCCATCCACTCCGCCGCCGGGCGTTCCTGCATCCGTGCCAGCACCCGCCGGCGCAGCGTCTCCACGTCGTCGCGCTCGACCTCCGCCAGCCCGATCACCGTCAGGAACTCGTCCAGCAGATGCGGCAGCAGGTTGCCGAGCTGCAGCCATCGGCCATCGCCGCACTGAACCGGCTGATAGTTGATGGTCGGCCGGATGGCCGCCGCCGCCGGCGGATCCGGCAGGCCCAGCCTCTCGCGAAGCTGGGCGCCCAGGAAACCGTGCATCTCGTAGGCCATCAACGACCGCTCCAGGCTGACCTGCAGCGCCTGACCGTGGCCGCCGACCAGGGCCGCCAGGACCGCCGATGCGGCGAGTTGAGCAGTAGCGCAGGTGGCTACGGGGAGCGCCGCAAACCCCGGGCCGCCGCGGGTTTCGATGGCGGCGAAAGTCTGCATGCGGCCGGCGTGGGCGGCAGCAAACCCTTCCAGACCGGGCAGGTCCGGCCGGGTCTCCAGGCCCCGGATGCGACAGACCGGCAGACCGGGATCCCACTGAAACCGTTTCAGCCCGGGGTCGTCCAGGGTGGTGAGCAGAGCGTCCGCTTCCCGGTTGACAAAATCCTGAACGCGCTGCCGCTGGGCGGCATCGTTGAGGTCGGCGCTGGCGCAGCGTTTGCCGCGCAGCCACATACGCGAGGATGCCATGCGCCGGAACGGATCGCCGCCGGGCGGTTCGATGCGCACCACGCGAGCCCCGAAGTCGGCCAGAATCATGCCGGCGAGACCAGCAGCCGGTCCGATGCCCAGTTCCACAACGGTCACGCCATCGAGCGCCTGCACCCTCTTCTCCCCCGGCCGGATCCTTCCGATGCTACCCAATCAGCGCCGCAGGTGCTGGAGCATTTCCCTTCGGCGCGAACTCCGGCGATGATCGATCGCCAGCGCCGAAGTGCCGGCAACCGACCGGGAGATTGCCGTGAATGCGAATCCAGACCTGGCGCTGGAGGTTGCAGACAGCAAGGACGTAGACGTGCTGCTGCCACTGGTTGCCAGCTACCACCGGTTCGAAGGGCTGGATCTGACCGACGCCCATCGCCGCCGCGCCCTCGACGGGCTGCTGAACGCCGGGGACGATTTCGGGCGGGTCTGGATGGTGTACCTGAAAGGCCGCCTGGTCGGCTACCTGGCGGTCTGCTACGGCTACAGCATCGAATTCGCCGGCCGCGACGCCTTTGTCGACGAGTTCTTCCTGCTTCCGGAGGCCCGCGGCCAGGGTCTCGGCAGTGCGGTGCTGGCCGCGGTACAGCAGGCCATGCCCGCCCTGGGCGTCGCCGCCCTGCATCTGGAAGTCGAGCGCGGCAACCAGCGCGCGCATCGCCTCTACCAGGCCAGCGGCTTCGAGTTGCGGGAGCGCTACCATCTCATGACCTGGAGGCGGCGCGGCGGCAGCAGTACCTGACTCAGCCGCCCTCGATGCGCTGCATGAAGAACACCTCCGCCCCCGGCGCCAGCGGCTCCAGGAAGGCGTCCTGATGGATCTCACCGTCGATGGCCACGGCACTGCGCCCGAGCGCCTCCCGGGACCCTGGAAAGCGCCTTTCCAGCGCCTCCAGCAGTTCCCGGAAGTCGGCCGCCGGCAGTTCCACCTCCCGGGCACCACCGGTGTGCGCCAGGAGGTGATTGGGAAACACCACCCGAGCCATGGGGTCGCTCAGCTTGCCGCCTCGTCCAGAGCCGCCAGGACCCGCGGCGGCGACATGGGCAGATCGTTGATCCGCACCCCGATGGCGTCGCGAACCGCGTTGGCGGCGGCGGCCAGCGGAGCCACGATGGGGGTCTCGCCGACACCGCGCACGCCGTAGGGGTGACGCGGGTTCGGCACCTCGATGATCTGGGTGTCGATCATCGGCAGGTCCGACGCCACCGGCACCCGGTAGTCGAGGAAACCGGCGTTCTGCATGACCCCGTGGTCGTCGTAGATGTATTCCTCGTTCAGCGCCCAGCCCAGTCCCTGAGCCGCGCCGCCCTGCATCTGGCCTTCGACGTAGGCCCGGTGGATGGCGCGGCCGGCATCCTGAATGGCGGTGAATCCGAGTACGTCGACCTTGCCGGTCTCACGGTCCACGGCCAGCTCAGCGATGTTCACCGAGAACGACGCGCCGGCGCCTTGGGCGTTGAGCGAAGCCCTTCCCAGCAACGGACCGCCGGTCTTGGCCGCATTGGCGGCGATGTCGGCGAGGGACATCGGTTTGACATCGGCATTCACGCCGGCCACCGGTACCGCTTCGCCGTCACGCCATTCCACCTGGTCCTCGTCCACCCCCCAGGTTGCTGCGGCGCGCGCCTTGCACTGGGTGATGATGTCTTCACACGCCTGCACTACGGCCATGCCGGTGGCGAAAGTGGTACGGCTGCCGCCGGTCACGTTGGAGAAGCCGGTGCTTTCGGTATCGCCCACCAGCGCCCGTACGTGCTCGTACGGAACACCCAGGGTTTCCGCGGCCATCAGGCACATGCTGGCGCGTGAGCCGCCGATGTCCGGATTGCCCTCCACCACCACGACGGTGCCGTTCTCGTTGATATGGACCTCGGCACTGGACTGCATGCCGACGTTGAACCAGAAACCAACGGCCACCCCGCGGCCCGCGCCTTCGGGCACCGGGCGGGTGTAGTTCGGGTGCGCCTTGGCGGCCTCCAGGCAGGCCTTCAGTCCGATCACCGGAAACTTGGGACCATAGGGCGCCTGGGTGCCTTCGTCCGCGGCGTTCCTGAGGCGCAGGTCCAGCGGGTCCATGCCGAGCTTGCGCGCCAGTTCGTCCAGGGTGCACTCCATGGCATGCATGGACTGGGGGGCCCCGGGCGCCCGATAGGCGGCGACCTTGGGTTTGTTCACCAGTACGTCGAAGGCTTCGACCTTGAAGTTCTCCAGATCGTAGGGCGCAAACACCGACATCGCACCGGGGCCCATGGGCGCGCCAGCGAAGGCGCCGGCCTCGTAGGCCAGCCAGGCGGTCGCGGCGGTGATGGTGCCATCCTTCTTGGCGCCGACCGGACTTCCGGCAGGTGGCCGGATGCCGGACCGGTGGCGCGGAACACCTCCTCCCGGCTCATCACCATCTTCACCGGGCCGTGCGCACTTGCGGGACAGCAGAACCGCGCCACCGGCTCCAGATACACCACGGTTTTGCCGCCGAAACCGCCGCCGATTTCGGAGGCGATGAACTTCAGGTCTGCCACGTTCATGTCCAGCACCTTGGCGGTCATGGCGCGGAACTCGAAGTGCCCCTGGGTACAGCACCAGACCGTGGACTGACCGTCTTCGTTGGTGTTGGCTACGCACGCGTGGGGCTCGATGTAACCCTGATGCGACGCCGGTATCCGGTACTCGCCTTCGACGATGACGTCGGCCTGCTCGAAGCCCCTTCCACGTCACCGCGGGCCAGCTGCATCACGCTGGGCAATGTTGCTGGGCTTTGTCCGGCTGTTCCGGCAGATTCTTGGTGAAGCAGTTTTCGTCCACCAGCACCGGCGCATCCGTCCGCCATGGCGGCATCCAGATCCAGCACGTGGGTCAGCACCTCGTATTCGACCTCGATGGCCGCCAGCGCCTCTTCGGCGATCCGCTGGGCGACGTGGCAGCTACTGCGGCCACCGCGTGGCCGTGGTAGAGCACCTTGTCCCGGGCCATGACGTTCTTGGCCAGATCGGCCACGTCGCCGCCGCCTTCGCCCGCCGATCTCGCCGTGGCCGGGCATCGGGGAAGTCCGCGCCCGTCAGACGACGGCATACACACCGGGCATGGCTCAGCGCGGCTGACGTCGATGCGCTTGATGCGGGCGTGGGCATGGGGGCTGCGCAGGATCTTGCCGTAGATCATCCCGGGCAGGTTGAGGTCAGCGCCGTATTGCGCGCGGCCGGTGACCTTGTCGACCCCGTCCGGTCGGACGGGCGGGTGCCAATGACCTTGAAATCAACTGCTTCTGCCACTGGTTGCCGTCTCTCATGTTCTCGGCTCCTCTCATGCGCCAGTTCGGCTGCCGCATCCTGCACGGCGCGGACGATCTTGTCGTAACCGGTGCAGCGGCACAGGTTGCCCGCCAGGTGCAGGCGGATCTCATGCTCGGTCGGGTTCGGGTTCTTTTCGAGCAGGTTCTTGGCGGACACCAGGAAGCCCGGCGTGCAGATGCCGCACTGCAGCGCCGCGTGCTCGAGGAACTTCTGCTGCAGCGGATGCAGATGGCCGTCGTCGGCAATCCCTTCGATGGTCGTGATCTCGCTGCCCTCGGCTTCGGCGGCCAGCACCAGGCAGGAGCAGACCAGCCGGCCGTCCAGCATGACCGCAGGCGCCGCAGTCGCCGGTGGCGCAGCCTTCCTTGGTGCCGGTCCGGCCCAGCGTCGTCGCGCAGCACGTCCAGCAGCGTCTGCCGGGCTCGCACAGGAACTCCACCGGCTCGCCATTGATCGTGGTGTGACGTGAACTTGGCTCAACGGCTCTCCTCAGGCTCTTCGATGCGCTGTCGGCGGGCGATGGCCGCGGCGCGCCGCGCACAGCACGCGCGACCACCTTGCGCCGGTACTCGGCGGTGCCGCGCTTGTCGGTGATCGGCGAGGACGCTGCGGTGGCCGCCTCTCCCGCCCGTCGGAGGCTGTCCTCGTCGAGACGTGGTGCCGACCAGCGCCTCGGCGGCGGCCGGTACCAGCAGTGCGGTGGGCGCCACCGCACCGATGACAACGCGAGCCGCCGTACAGGTACCGGCCTCGTCCAGGGTGAGCGCCACCGCCGCACCGGCCACCGCGATATCCATCTCGGTGCGGGGGATGAACCGCAGATAGGCATCGGCCGTGCGCGGCCGCTGGGCGCCGGCATCTCCAGGCCCAGCAGCAACTCGTCCGCCGCCATGGCATTGGTTCCGACCCCGGTGACGAACTGCTCGACGGGAAGGCGCCGGGTTCCGCCCTTGCCGGCCACGACGCATACGGCGCCCACGGCGATCAGGGCCGGAATGGTGTCGCCGGCGGGCGAGGCGTTGCACAGGTTGCCGCCAGCGGTGGCGCGGCCCTGAATCTGGGTCGAACCGATCAGATCCGCGGCTTCGACAAGCCCCGGCAGCAGCGCCTTCGCAGGGCTTCGTTCTCGTTCAGCACCGCGCTCGGGCATCGGCCGCACCGATGACGAACCCGTCATCCATTCAGGCGAAGGCGGTTGGTCTCGGGAGATCGCTTGATGTCGACACCAGCGTCCGCGGGTCGCGCGTCCGCCGCGCATCTGCACCAGCAGGTCGGTACCGCCGGCGATGACCTGGGCCCGGCGCCCATTACCGGCATGTTCCGCCAGCACACCGAGGGTCTCGTCCAGACTGGCCGGGGCGACGTATCCGTAAGCTCCCATATTTGCTCCCAAAGAAGGATCTCCCTGAAATCTGTCTCCAACAGGTCAATCTAACATGAAGTTCCGCAGCGCAGGGAGAGCGAGCCGATCCGGTTGGACCGGCGCTGCCGGTCGACGCCGCCTTGTGCACACGGATACCGGACTGGAGCCTCCCTCGGACGCCCCGCAACGGGTAGACTCCGTGCCGTGAACACCGAGACATATCAACGACACCTGGACGAACTTCAGCAACGCTGGCAAGCCGCGCTGGAGTTCGCCGGCCTGGACGCGGCACTGGTGGCGGCGGGAACGCCGCGCGAGTTTTTCCTCGACGATCAGAGCCCGCCGTTCCGCCCCAACCCGCACTTCGCCCAGTGGTATCCGGACGCCGACTGCGCCGGCGCCATTGTGCTGCTGCAACCCGGACAGCGGCCGCGCCTGTTCTTTCACCAGCCGCGGGATTACTGGCATCAGCCGCCAAGCGTCCCGGAGTGGGCCCGCCAGCATCTCGACGTGAGCGTATTCGACGACCCGGACGCGCTATGCCGCGCGGCAGCCGCTGCCGCCGGGGGCTGCAACCGCCTGGCCCTGGTGGCGGAGCAGCCGCCGGGGCGGGTATTCGGCGATGCCCCGGGGCTGGACGCCATGGCTCACAATCCGCCGCTGCTGCTCAACCACCTGCACTTCGGTCGCGCCCGCAAGACCGCCTTCGAGGTCGACTGCCTGGCCGCCGCCAACCGACGGGCGGCGGCCGGCCACCGGGCCGCGGCCGAAGCGTTCCGGGAAGGCTGCAGCGAGTTCGACATTCACATGCGCTATCTGGCGGCGGCCCGCCAGACGCCCGCGGAATTGCCGTATCACAGCATCATCGCCCAGAACCGCCACGCCGGCGTCCTGCACTACCAGCACTACGATCGCCAGCCGCCGGAGCCGCTGCGCAGTTTTCTGATCGACGCCGGCGCCAGCGATCACGGTTATGCCGCCGACGTGACCCGGACCTACGCGGCACCCTCGGACGACGCGTTCGCCGCGCTGATCGAATCCATGGACCAGCTTCAGCGCGACCTGATCGCATCGATCCATCCGGGGATACCGTATCCGGACCTGCATGCCGCAACCCACGACGCGCTGGCCCGGGTACTCACTCGACACGCGCTGGTGAACTGCAGCGCAGAAGCAGCCCTCGAACAGGGGATCACCCGGGCCTTCCTGCCCCACGGCGTCGGCCATCTGATCGGATTGCAGACCCATGACGTCGGCGGCCTGCAGTCGGCGCCGGAAGGGGGTGAGCGGCCGCCGCCGGACGTCTATCCGGCGTTGCGGCTGACCCGCACTATCGAGGCCGATCAGGTGTTCACCATCGAACCCGGCATGTACTTCATTCCCATGCTGCTCGATGAATTGCGCACTTCCCCGGCCGCCGCCGACGTGAACTGGCCGCAGGTGGAGAGCCTGACGCCCTGTGGCGGGATCCGTATCGAGGACAACGTGCTGGTCACCGCAGACGGCGTCCGCAACCTTACCCGCGAAGCTTTCGCGGCCCAGAGCTGACCCATGGCCGAGCCCCTCACTCCTGCCCGTCTGTTCAGTGATCCGCCGCTGTTCGGCCGTGTCCCGCAGAATGCCCGCTTCATTCCCGACGGCAGCGGTGTCGCCTTTCTACGGGTAGCCGAAGATGACCGCGAGCGCCTGGATCTGTGGCGCCTGGACCTGGCCAGCGGCCAACAGTCACTGTGGGTGGACGGCCGCAGCGTCGACGGCGGAGACGCCGCCGCCAGCGAAGAGGAGCAGGCCGAGCGGGAACGGCGCCGCCAGTTTGCCGGCGGCATCACCCGGTTCGAGTTCTCTGCCGATGGCCGCAACCTGCTGCTGCCGGTGGCCGGGACCGCTTTCCTGATGGATCTGGACAGCCAATCGGTGCGCGCCGTCACCCCGCCGGGAACCCGCCAGACCGACATGCGTTTCGCCCCGGACGGCGCCAGCCTGACCTACGTCCGCGATGGCGACCTGTACCGCTTCGACCTGCAGAGTAATCATGAGATCCGGCTTACGGCCGACGGCGGCGGACCGGTCAAGAACGGCATCGCCGACTTCATTGCCCAGGAAGAAATGCACCGCTTCGAGGGCTACTGGTGGTCGCCCGATTCGGCCTGGCTGGCATTCACCCGGGTGGATGACAGTCCGGTGGCGGTGTCACGGCGCTTCGAGATTCAGGCCGATGCGGTGGAAGTGGTCGAGCAACGTTACCCCTATGCCGGCGCCCGTAACGCCGATGTCCGTCTGGTGGTGATGGAACTGGCCAGCGGCGAGACGCGGGAGATACCCTGGCACGTCGAGGACGACGACTACCTGGCCCGGGTCGACTGGGTCGGCGCGCGCCTGGCGGTTCAGCGCCAGAGCCGGGATCAGCAGACCCTGGAACTCACGCTTTACGATCCTCGCAGCGGCGACGGCCAGGTGCTGGTCACCGAGCAGGCGCAGACCTGGGTGAACCTGCACGACAACTTCCACTCGCTGTGCGAACCGGAGGCCACCGCCGCCGACTTTCTGTGGACTTCCGAGCGCAGCGGCCGGCGCCAGTTGTACCGCTATCGCCACGGCGAACTGACCGCGCAGAGCGATCTGCCCGGCCGCGTCGACCGACTGTTGTGGGCGGACCGCGAGCGCGCCCTGGTCAGCGGCTGGGCCGACTCGCCCACCGAGCAGCACCTGTTCGAGATATCGCTGACCGGCGGCGGGGCCCCGGTCCGACTGACCGGGCCCGGTGGCTGGCACGACGCCGAGGTGTCCGCCGACGGCCGGCGGGTGCTGGACCGCTACAGTAACCTCGAGAACCCGGGATGCCTGGCCCTGCTGGACCTGAACGTGGCGCCTGACGGAGCCGGCGCCAGCGCCCGCACGCTGGTCGAGGAAGTGGTCGCCGGCGATCACCCCTACCTGCCCTACCTGCCCAATCATTCGACGCCGGAGCTCGGCACTCTGAATGCCGAGGACGGGCAGGTCCTCTGCTACCGGTTGACCCGGCCCCTGGGCACCGCCCCGGCCGGCGGACATCCCGCGATCGTCTACGTGTACGGCGGGCCCGGCGTACAGCGGGTGCGCAACGAGTGGCCGCCGGCACTGCTGCAGCTCCTGGCGCAGCACGGCTTCGTGGTGCTGGAACTCGACAACCGGGGCAGCAGTTACCGGGACCCGGGCTTCGAAGCGCCTATCCATTACCGCCTGGGGGCGGTGGAGGTGCGCGATCAGTCCCGGGGCGCCCGCTTCCTGGCCGAACAGGATGACGTCGACCCGGACCGGATCGGCGTGTTCGGGCACAGCTACGGCGGCTACATGACGCTCATGTGCCTGTTACAGGCGCCGGACCTGTTCAAAGCCGGGGTCGCGGTTGCGCCGGTCACCGACTGGACCCTTTACGACACCCACTACACCGAACGTTACCTCGGTACGCCCGCCGGCAATCCCCAGGGATATCGTGACAGTGCCGTGCTGGGCCTGGCATCGGGTCTGTCCCGTCCGCTGCTGCTGGTGCACGGGATGGCCGATGACAACGTGCTTTTCACCCACACCACCAAGCTGATGAAGACGCTGCAGGATGCCACCCGGCCATTCGAGCTGATGACCTATCCCGGATCCAAACACGCGCTGCAGGAGCGCAGCGTTTCGGTGCACCGGTTCGAAGCGCTGCTCGACTTCTTTCAGCGCCACCTTTGAGGACGCTGCCATGAAGGTACGACCCGCCCGCACCGGCGACGTCCCGGTCATTGTCGAGTTCAACCGGGCCATGGCCGCGGAAAGTGAAGACAAGGGCCTGGACCCGGCGGTACTTGAGCGTGGGGTGCGGCATCTGCTGGACCAGCCGGCCGACGGCCTGTACCTGATCGCCGAGAGCGACGACGGCCGCGCCGCCGGCTGCCTGATGATCACCTACGAGTGGAGCGACTGGCGGGCCGGCCGGTTCTGGTGGATTCAGAGTGTGTTCGTCGCCCCCGAGTTCCGCCGTCAGGGCGTCTACACGGTGATGCACCACGAAGTCCGGCGTCTGGCTGGCGAGGATCCGAAGTCCTGCGGGCTGAGGCTCTACGTGGAGCACGAGAACCGGGGCGCCATGGCCACCTATCGCGCCATGGGCATGGTGGAAACCCACTACCGGCTGTACGAAGAAGAGTTCCCGCGGGGCCCGGCTTAGCGGCGCCCGGCCTCAGGGTCAGCCAGCGCCGGGGAACAGCCGGCGGAAGTTGTCCTCGGTCAGCGCCGCCAGCTCGGCCACGCGCTGCCCGCGCAGTTCCGCCAGGAATGCCGCGGTAGCGGTCAGGTAGGCCGGCTCGTTGGGGCGGCCGCGATGAGGCACCGGAGCCAGCCAGGGGCAATCGGTTTCGATCAGCAGCCGCTCCGCGGGGACCCGCCGCGCCACGTCGCGCACGTTGTCGGCGTTGCGGAAGGTGACGATTCCGGAAATGGAAACCGAGTAGCCGAGGTCCAGTGCGGCTTCGGCCATGGCCCACGACTCGGTGAAACAATGCAGCACGCCGCGCACCTCGGGGAACGCCCGCAGCAGCTCCAGCGTGTCCGACTCCGCCGCCCGGGTATGAACCACCACCGGCAGATCCAGCGCCGCGGCCAGCGCCAGCTGACCCTCCAGGGCCCGGCGCTGGGCCTGGCGTGCCGAGGCATCGGATTCGTGAAAGTAGTCGAGACCGGTTTCGCCGATGGCGACCACCCGTGGATGGGCCGCGTGCTCCCGGATCCAACCGGGATCCCAGGCGCCGGCGCTGGCGGCGCCTTCCGGATGTAGCCCCACGGTTGCCCAGACATCGGCGTGTCGCTCCGCCAGCGTCAGCACCTCGCCGCTGCCGGCGCGGTCGACGCCAATGCACAAAAACCCCTGGACACCCGCAGCGCGGGCCGCGGCCAGACGCTCGTCCGGCGCCTCGAGAAAGTTGAGATGGCAGTGGGAGTCGACGAGCCGGGGTGCGGCCGGCGACCGATCCGCGCTGCTCACATCGTGTGGGTGTGTCGGTCCGACTGCAGGGAGCCGGCCAGGTAGGTCTCGATCTTGCTGCGGGCCACGTCGTCCTGGTCGTTGAACTGGACACCGATCCCGGCGGCGCGTGCACTCTGGGCCCCTTTGGGGGTGACCCAGACGACCCGGCCGGCGACGGGGATCTTTTCCGCTTCGTCCATCAGGTTCAGCAACATGAAGACCTCGTCGCCGAGTTCGTATTCCTTCTTGGTGGGAATGAACAACCCGCCGTTACGAACGAACGGCATGTAGGCGGCGTAGAGAACGGCCTTGTCCTTGATGGCCAGGGATAGAATCCCGTTGCGGGCGCTGCGTTTGGCACTCATGGGTCATTTCGGGCGCGGGCATCCTGCCCGGCGCCGGTTCTGTTGTGTTCCCGCATGATCGGCCGGGGTCGGAGCGCTGTCAACGCGACCCCTGCCACCCGTCCTTCAGACTGTGACGGGGTTCACGCCGAGGGCCCGGGGTCAGGCCGCGGCCCGGGCCAGATGCCGCCAGCGGGCCACCAGCCGCTCGGCGATGAGTCGCGCGTTGGCGCTGTTGGAGGTCACGAGCTGGCGCCGGCCCCACACCAGTTCGTCGCTGAACTCGTGGATCCGGCGCGCCGGCGGCGGCGTCAGGCCGGGCGGGCACCAGGTGCCCGCGGCCAGCGCCAGCGCGTAGCGGTACCAGCGGCCCAGGGCGTCGGCGAGTCCAGCTTCCAGCAGTGCCGCCACCACCGTGTCCGGCGCGGTGCGGCGGTCGAAGGCCAGTTCCAGAAGCGCGTCCAGCGGTTGCTCCTGGCGCTGCAGTGCCTGCCACACGGCCACCGGGGCACCGCCGTGCTCGAACAGATGCCGCTCCAGGTCCTGGCCGGGCACCAGGGTCTCGAGCCAGCGGCGTGCGGCGGCGGCATCGGGACGGATGGTTACCTGCTGGCAGCGGCTGCGGATGGTGGGCAGCAGGCGCCGCGGGTGCGCCGTGTACAACAGCAGATGGGTCCGCGCCGGCGGCTCCTCCAGGGTTTTGAGCAGTGCGTTGGCGGCATTCTCGTTCAGGAAATGAGCGTCCGCGATCACGGCAACCTTACGCGCGGCGGCTTGCGGCGTGCCGTAACTGAAGCCCACCAGCTCACGGATCGCGTCGACCTTGATCACGGCGCCGTCCGGCACCAGCCAGCGCAGATCCGGATGGGCTACCTCGGCAGCCCGGCGCTCACCGTCCAGTTCCAGAATGTCCAGCGCCAGGCGGTTGCTCAGTTCGGCCTCACCCCAACCCTCCGGGCCGCACACCAGAAGCGCATGGGGCAGCCGCTCGGCCGCCAGGCGGGTGCGCAAGCCCGCCAGCAGTTCCGACTGCCAGGGCAATCCGCTCATGCCGGATGCTCCGCCAGGAACTCGGTGAGAATCTTCGCCAGGTCCGTCTGTACCGCCTCGAGGGACTGACCGGCATCCACCACGCGATAGCGCGGCGAACCGGCGGCCCGGGTCAGGTAGGTGGCTCGAACCCGCTCGAAGAACGAACGCCGCTCCTGCTCGATCCGGTCCCGCTCCCGATCGCCGAGGCGTCTTGCGGCAGCTTCCGGCGCAAGGTCGAGATACAGGGTCAGGTCCGGCTGCAGGCCGGCCTGGACCAGGGTTTCGAGACTGGCGATGGTTGCCGGATCGAGGCCCCGGCCACCGCCCTGGTAGGCGTAGGTCGCGTCGGTGAAACGATCGCACAGCACCCACGCGCCCCGGGCCAGCGCGGGCCGGATGACCTGTTCCAGGTGCTGGGCGCGCGCCGCGAACACCAGCAGCAGTTCGGTCATGCCGGCGACCGGTTCCTCGCGGACGGTCAGCAGCAGATCCCGGATCGACTCCGCCAGTGGCGTCCCGCCAGGTTCACGGGTGGTGACCACCTCGCAGCCGTGATCGCGCAGCCAGCGGGCAACAAACGCCACGTTGGTGGACTTGCCGACCCCCTCGCCCCCTTCCAGCGTGACGAACCGGCCGCGTCCGGCGCCGCCGGCAGGTGCCCGACTCACGGTCATGGCGCCAGCCCCGGCATCTGGTAGCGGCGGACCGCGCGCTGGTGTTCCTCCAGACTTTCGGAGAACTGACTGGAGCCATCGCCACGGCTCACGAAGTACAGGAAATCGCCGTCAGCCGGATGCAGCGCGGCTTCGATGGAGTTACGCCCCGGCAAGGCGATGGGAGTGGGCGGTAGCCCACGGTTCAGGTACGTGTTGTACGGCCCCGGCGCCCGCAGGTGCACACGTTTCAGGTCGCCATCGAAGTTCTCGACCCCGTAGATCACCGCCGGGTCGGTCTGCAGCCGCATGCCACGCCTCAGCCGCAGCGCAAACACCTGGCTGATGTGGGCGCGGTCGGCTTCCTGGCCGGTTTCCTTCTCGATCAGCGAGGCCGCAATCAGCGCCTGGTACGGGGTTTCGTACGGCAGGCCCTCACTGCGCCCGTCCCAGGCCTGTTCCAGGACCCGGCTCATGCGCCGGTAGGCGCGCTGCAGAATGTCCACGTCCGAATCACCGCGCACGAACTGGTAGGTATCCGGAAAAAACAGGCCCTCGGCGTGACCTGCCGGCAGACCGAGCACCTCCAGCAGCGTCTGGGCGCCGGCGTCCCCCACCCGGTGCGCCAGTACCGGGTGAGCGGCCAGCGCCGCCAGCGCCTGTTCGATGGTCCAGCCCTCCACGAAGGTCACCTGGTAGGTGACCACTTCGCCGCGGACCAGCCGCGCAAGCAGGGTCCGGGGGGTATCGCCGGTCTCGATGGCGTACTCGCCGGCCTGGACCCGATGGGCACTGCCGCCCAATCGTGCGGTCCAGGACCAGACACGGGGATGATCGATGAGACGGTCCTGATGCAGGCGCGACGCGAACCGGGCGAACGACTCGCCGGGCTCGAGAGCCACTACGGTACGCTCGGACACCGGCAGTGGCGCGTCCTGCCAGTGCAGCACGTAGGCCGCAGCGAGGCCGGCGGCCAGCGTGCCCGCCGCCGCCAGGCCGATCAGAACTTTAAGCCAGGGTTTCACAACGGAGACTCAGCATCGCGCCGTCGCCAGCGTCGATTCCACGAGGTCCGCCGGCAGACTCAAACGGTTCGGAACAGCAGGGTTCCGTTGGTACCCCCGAAGCCGAACGAATTGGACAGTGCGCCGGTGACCTCGACCTCCCGGGCCGTGTGCGGGACGTAATCCAGATCACATTCTTCACCCGGATTGTCCAGGTTGATGGTCGGCGGCAGGACCTGATGTTCGAGCGCCAGGATGGTGAAGATCGCTTCCACTGACCCGGCCGCACCCAGCAGATGCCCGATCATCGACTTGGAGGAACTGACCGCCACCCGGGTGTCGGCGCCGAAGACCCGTTTGATGCCCCGGGTCTCGGACACGTCACCCAGCGGAGTGGAGGTGCCATGGGCGTTGATGTAACCCACGTCGCCAGGATTCATGCCGGCGTCCTTCAGGGCGTTGTTCATGGCGGCCGCGGAGCCCTCGCCGTCTTCGGTCGGGCTGGTGACGTGAAAGGCATCGCCGCTCATCCCGAATCCGGCAACTTCGCAATAGATCTTCGCGCCCCGGGCCTTGGCGCGCTCGTATTCCTCCAGCACCAGCACGCCAGCACCTTCGCCCAGCACGAACCCGTCCCGGTCCCGGTCCCAGGGTCGACTGGCCGCTTCCGGATCGTCGTTGCGCGTGGACAGCGCTTTCATGGAACCGAAGGCAGCAACCGTGATTGGCGAGGTTGCCTGCTCCGAACCACCGACCACCATGACGTCCGCATCACCGTACTGAATCATGCGAGCGCCGAAGCCGATGTTGTGCACACCCGTGGTGCAGGCAGTGACCACGGCGATGTTCGGCCCCTTGTAGCCATAACGGATCGATACGTTGCCGGCAATCATGTTGATGACGCTGCCCGGCACGAAGAACGGCGAGACCCGGCCCGGCCCTTTTTCCACCAGCACACTGTGGGTCTGCTCGATGGTATTGATGCCGCCGATACCGGAACCGATCGCTACGCCGTAGCGGTCGGCATCGTCCGGGTGCGATGGCAGTCCGGCGTCTTCAATGGCCTGAATCGCGGCCACCATACCGTACTGAATGAACGGGTCGATCCGGCGGATTTCCTTCCGGTCCAGGTACGGTTCCGGGTCGAAGTCCTTGACGGACGCCGCGAACCGGACCGAATGGTTGCTGGCATCGAACGCCGTGATGGGCGCCGCGCCGCTCTTGCCGGCGACGGTGCTCTGCCAGCTCGTCGCCACATCGTTACCGATGGGTGACAGCATGCCCAGCCCGGTCACCACAACACGTCGTTTGGTCATCTAACCGACTCCAAGTGCAGCTTCAACCGCAGTTCCAGAGGCAGCTACGGTGCTGCTTCAGGCGCTGCTCCAGACACTGTCGCCCGTTTACGGGGCAGTGCGCCATCCAAATGCAAAAAGCCGCACCGTATCGACGAGTGCGGCTTGCGGAATGAACAGCGGGAGAATCCTGATTACTGATGTGCCAGGATGTAGTCGATGGCCTCTTTGACCGTGGTGATCTTCTCTGCCTCTTCATCCGGAATCTCGGTCTCGAACTCCTCTTCGAGAGCCATCACCAGTTCCACGGTATCGAGAGAGTCAGCGCCGAGGTCTTCGACGAAGGATGCTTCCGCCTTCACTTCGTCTTCTTTGACACCGAGTTGCTCACAAATGAGTTTCTTAACACGTTCTTCTACGCTGCTCATGCCGCGATAGTCTCCCATCAAAGTTCCAGGGTGGGCAGGGCGAGGCGCATTCTATAGACCCCGCGTACCCGATTCAAGCAAACCACTAACGCCCCGAAGGGCCACTAAGCCGCTGATTTTCGTGCATTTCCTGATCGAAAACCGGCGTCAACTCATGTACAGGCCACCGTTCACCTGCAGGGTCTCGCCGGTAATATAGCCCGCGCCGTCGCTGGCGAGAAACGCTACCGCATGGGCCACGTCGGCGGCCGTTCCCAGACGCGCCAGGGGAATGCGTTCGGCCATGGCTTCGATCTGGGTCTGTGTGAGCTCGGCTGTCATGTCGGTTTCGATGAAGCCGGGCGCGACCGCATTGACGGTAATGCCCCGGCTCGCTACCTCCTGCGCCAGTGAACGGGTAAAGCCTTCGATACCCGCCTTGCTGGCCACATAGTTGCTCTGGCCGGCGTTGCCCATTCTCGCGACCACCGAGCTGAGGTTGATGATCCTGCCCCAGCGGGCCTTCATCATCGCCCGCAGCACTGGCTTCACCACCCGGTAGAGACCGGTCAGGTTGGTCTGCACGACGCTGTCCCACTCCTCCGGTTTCATCCGCAGCAGCAGATTGTCATGGGTCACGCCGGCATTGTTGACCACCACCAGCGGCATACCGACGGACGAATCCAGTGTCTCGAATGCGGCAGCAACGGAGTGCTCGTCCTCGAGACGCATGACGATCCCGCGACCTTCACCGAGGCTGTCCGTTATCCGCGCCGCCCCGTCTTCCGACGTTGCGGTACCGGCTACGACGAACCCATCGGCCTGCAGGCGCGCTGCGATGGCCGCCCCGATTCCCCGGGAAGCGCCGGTCACCAGAGCCACCCGGGCGTCCGCGGCGCTCATGCCAGACTCTCCTTGAGGGCTTCGAGGGTTCCCAGACTCGCCGTGTCGGCCGCCTTGTCGATGCGCTTGATCAATCCCGACAGCACACGCCCGGCTCCACACTCGACGTAACGGGTCACACCCATACCGGACATTGTCTGAACGCACGCCGTCCACAATACCGGCTGGGATATCTGCTCCAGCAGCTTGCGTCGCACCTCGGACAGATCGTCGGCGACAAGGGCGTCGACGTTCTGCACGACCGGGATGGACGGATCGCTGAAAGTTGCGGCCTCGAGGTCGGCGGCGAACGCCTCCTGGGCCGGCCGCATGAGCGCGCAGTGGAACGGACCGCTGACCGGCAGCAGCGTGGCGCGCCGGGCGCCCTGTTCCTTGCACTGTTCGACGGCGGCGGCTACCGCCTCGGCGGTGCCGGCGATGACCACCTGTCCCGGGGCGTTGTAATTGGCGGCCGAAACCACGCCGTCGATCCGGGCGCAGGCCGCTTCGACTTCGGCATCGTCCAGACCCAGAATCGCCGCCATGGCGCCCTCGCCCTGGGGAACCGCGGCCTGCATCAGCCGCCCTCGCCGGTTCACCAGACGAACCGCATCGGCGAACGGCAGTGCGCCGGCGCAGACCAGCGCCGAATACTCGCCCAGGCTGTGGCCACTCAGGCAGGCCGGGCGGGCGCCCCCCTCGGCCAGCCAGACGTCCCACAGGGCGACACTGGCGGTGAGCAGCGCCGGTTGTGTGATCTCGGTGCGGATCAGATCGTCTTCCGGTCCTTCGGTCACGATCTTCCACAGCGGCTGCGAAATGGCTTCCCCGGCTTCTTCGTAGCGCGCCTGAATATGCGGATACTGAGCCGCGATGTCGGTGAGCATACCGACGCTTTGAGACCCCTGCCCGGGGAACACGAATCCGAGCGACATCGGCACCTCCCTGGTTGCCGTCGATGAATGAAACGACTGAGCGTCTGCGACCGGTCCGCCGGCTCCAGTCAGCGGCCGACCGGCACCCGGGCCAGCCGCATCGGGATCTGCCCGTGCACTTCCCGGACCGCCTCCCGGATGGCGTTGCCGAAGCCCTCGACGTCGGCGCTGCCATGACTCTTGATCACTACGCCCCGCAGACCGACGAAGCAGGCGCCATTATAGCGCTGTGGATTCAGCAGTTGGCGCAGGTCGGCAAGTTTCCGCCCCGCCGCCAGCAGCGCCACCCGCTCCAGCATTCCAAGGCCCTGTTGCCACTCGGTCAGCAGATGGCCTGCCATTCGCGCTGCGCCCTCCATGGACTTGAGCGCCACGTTTCCGGCAAATCCATCGGAGACCACAACTTGCGCGCCACCACTGAACAGTTCGCTGCCCTCGATGAAGCCGGCATAGTCGAGCTGCGGATCCGCGTCCAGGCGCTCTGCCGCATCGCTCAGCACATCCGGCCCCTTGGCGGCTTCGGTCCCGATGTTGAGCAGCGCACATCGAGGCGCCTGGACCCCACCCAGGTGGCGCGCCAGGATGTCGCCCATGCGCGCGAACTGGTGCAACTGATCGGCGCTGCAGTCGATGTTCGCACCCAGGTCCAGCAGCCAGAGCGGTCCCCGCATGCCCTGCAGTTCCTTGCAGATGGCGGGACGTTCGATCCCTTCCACCATGTCCAGCACGGATCGTGCGAGAGCCATCAGGGCGCCGGTGTCTCCGCCGCTCACCACGGCATCGGCACGGCCCTCTGCGTGACACAGCAGCGCCCGGCGCATGGAGGAATCGGGACGCCGCCGCAACACGTCCGCCAGCGTGTCCGTAGGGATCAGTACCTGCCCGGCATGCTCAATGTCCAGCGCCGACGCTCCGGCGGGCAAGTGCATACGAATCTGCTGCGAGTCGCCGACCAGGATGACGTCGGCCTGATCAGCCAGTTCGACGGCAGCCGGTACGGTAACCGCGGGCCCGCCGTCACCGCCCATGGCGTCGACGGCAATCCGGGGGCGCGGCACGCTGCCTGGCAGCGTCGGTTCGGGCTTACTCGGCGCCTTCGATCACCTTGTTGCCGCGGTAAAAACCATCGGCACTGACGTGATGACGGCGGTGAGTCTCACCGGAAGTCGGCTCGATGGACAGCGCCGGTTTGCCCAGCGCATCGTGGGAACGCCGCTTGTCGCGACGCGATCGGGATTTTTTGTTCTGCTGAACAGCCATGGGGCCTCCGCTTGGCGATCATTCGTCACCCGGCCAGCCGGCGGCCGCTCGGGATCTACGCTTTCCAACTGTCACAGGTTACGCCTGCACGTCGTGCTTTCCAGAACATCGTGCCTTGGACTTCGCAGCGCGAAGACCTGCAGTCACGACTTCAGCTCGTCACGCATCCGCTCCAGCACCCGGAACGGATTGTCCGCCGCGTCGTCAGCCGCAACCGCCGAGGCCGGGTACTGCAACGACGGCATGTTCGGGCACGGTTCCGCCTCGCACAACTGCTCCGGCAGACCGAGCAACAACTCGTCTTCGACCACCTCCGCCACCGATATCGTCGGACCCGATGCCGTCAGAACATCCGATTCCGCGGCCAGCGCGCTGGCCGCTTCGTCGTCCGTGAGGATGCACAGTTCGAAGTCGGCGCGCAGGGCGACGTCTCCGGACTCGACACAACGCTGGCACTCGGCGCCCACGACCCCGGTCGCATGGCCGCGTACCCACGGCCGCGAATGCGAATCCAGCGAAAACTCCAGAACCACATCGAGCGCCCGGCGAACGGGCGCAACCTGCTGGAGTCTGGGAAGTTCGTCCGCTTGCAGCGACCGCGTCACCCGGGCACCCTGCTTCGCCAGATCCCGGTACGCCAGCCGCTCATCGGGGCGGGTAGTCATAGCGGGCGCATCATAGGTATCGAGAGCCAGGGTGTAAAGCCCGGAACCGTGATCGGAGATACCGTGTTTCCGGGGCGCAAGCCGCGGAATTCTCAGGAGATTTCAAGGAGGCCCCGTTGCAGGAGCTGGTATTGGCCTCGTCGTCCCGGTACCGGGCCGGACTGTTGGCCCGCCTCGGCCTGCCGTTTCAGACCCAATCGCCGGACATCGACGAATCCGCGCTGGAAGGCGAATCGCCCGCCGACCTGGTCGCACGTCTGTCCCTGGAGAAGGCCCGTGCGGTGGCCGAAGCCTGGCCTCGCGGCCTCATCATCGGTTCGGATCAGGTTGCCGTGTGCGGTGACGCCGTTCTGGGCAAACCGGGCACCGCGGCCCGCGCCGTGGACCAGCTCACCGGGCTGTCCGGACGGACGGTCAGCTTCCTGACCGGACTGTGCCTGCTGGACGCCGCCACCGGCACCCACCAGTCGGCTCTGGTACGGACGCAGGTCCGATTCCGCAGCCTCAGCGCCGCTGAGATCGCCGCCTACGTGGCGCGGGAGCAGCCGCTGGATTGTGCCGGCGCGTTCAAATCCGAAGGCCTCGGGGTAGCGCTGTTCGAGGCCATCGAAGGCGACGATCCCAACGCGCTTATCGGTTTGCCGCTGATTGCGCTGTGCAGCATGCTGAACCAGGCGGGAATGCCGGTGCTCGATTCCGGCGGCAGCCCGGCTTAGCGCGCCCGGAGCCGTTCCCAGGCCTGCTCGAACGCCTCCGGAACCGGCGCGGAGAAGCGCCGCCGCCGTCCGTCCAGCACCAGGCCCACCTCTTCGGCATGAAGGCACAACCGGCTCACGCCCTGGGCCTGAGCCGCCGCCAGCCGCTCCGCGCCCGAATACTTGGCATCGCCGACGATGGGGTGGCCCATGGCCAGAGCATGTACCCGGATCTGGTGAGTGCGTCCGGTATGCAGCCAGGCGTCGAGCCGGGTCACCGGACCCAGGGCCGATGCCTCCGGCGCGCTGGCGCTCCGGTCCGCCGCAACTGGACCGGGTCCGTGAATCCTGAAATCCGTACGGCTGGCCTTGCCGCTGTCGTCGACCCGGACCCGCCGTTCCCCGGAACCGGTGACATAACGCAACAGCGGTAACTGAACCGTTTCCAGCCGCCGCGGCCAGCGGCCGTGTACCACGAGCTGGTAACGTTTCTTGACACTGCGTTCCCGCAGGGCGGTGTGCAGGCTGCGCAGCATCGGCCGGGTCTTGGCCACCAGCAGACACCCGGAGGTATCCCGATCCAGGCGATGGGCCAGTTCCAGCGACGCATCCGGGCGCAGCCGGCGCAGCGCCTCGATGGCGCCGAAGGCCAGGCCGCTGCCGCCGTGCACCGGCATCCCGGCCGGTTTGTCGAGGACCAGCAGGTGTTCGTCCTCAAACAGGATGGATGCGGCCACCCGAGCCAAGACCCCTTCTCCCACGAAGGCGTCCGCGGACCCGGAGCCGGACAGCCCCTGAAGCGGCGGAATACGTACCTGGTCGCCCGCCGCCAGCCGATAGGTCGGCTTGATCCGGCCGCCGTTGACGCGCACCTCGCCGCGCCGCAGCAGCCGGTAGACCCGGCTCTTTGGCAGCCCTTTCAGCTCCCGCAGCAGGAAGTTGTCGATGCGCTGACCGGCATCGGCGTCCACGACCAGGTGCCGGACCTGAGACTTGACGTTTTTTTGAGGGGTTTGAAGCACTTACTAGAGACTGCTAGTATCCGGTCGCTTTTCCCGCCGTGCGCCCTCAATAAAGGACGGACCGCGGGGTGCCGAGTGGCTGCCGGAACCACCGTCGACCTGTATCAGGAAACGGCGGAGCCGGCCCGACAACAGCGGTAGGTGAACAGCAACGAAACCGCTGACGAATCGCATCGGCCTTTCAATGCCCAGCCAATGCGCTGGCGCGCGCGGTGCGAGTCAGTTAAGCCAATGGCAAAGCGAAATGCAATCGGGATTGCGTCTCGCGTCAGGGAACCTGCGGCAATCAGGCCGCCGTTCCGGGTGACGTGTCCCGTGGGCAACGACGCCGTGGCGGGTCCCAGAGGAAAACCGGCCACCGGTGAGGAAACGAGGATACGCAGAGCGCCAGCGGGATCACGATTTATCCGCGGCGCGCGGCAGAGTCCCGGACGGGCTGCCGCATTGCTGACGACACAGGACGAGATTGGACCGTCCGAACTGCTGTGACTGCCGCGACCAACACGGGCCGGCAGCAGTTCGGAACGAACGAAGCGTACGATTCGGTCATTCACCAGGCCACCGCGAGTGCCCGGTGCGGGAGCCGCCAGGCGCGGCTCCCCCGGACCAAGCCGATCAGCCGCGCCCGCGAGGCCGCGGCTTCCGCGCCGCGGCCTCCGCCGCGCGGTCTGCTGGAATGCCCGAAGCCGGCCGGAACCGACCTGGTATGCCGTGCCGGCAGGTTCGCGCCGTTGTGCGTTTGCTCGCCCCTGTCCGTTTGCCCTCTGCGGAAAACGGCACATCGCGTGCCGGATACGGCACACATCGTGCCTAACATTGAGGGATTCGACACACCATGAAACGCATGCTGATCAACGCGACGCAACCCGAAGAGGTGCGCGTTGCGCTCGTCGACGGCCAGAAGCTCTATGATCTGGACATCGAGAATCGTGATCGCGAACAGAAGAAAGCCAGCATCTACAAAGCCCGGATCACCCGGGTAGAACCCAGCCTCGAAGCCGCCTTCGTCGAGTTCGGCTCGGAACGTCACGGCTTCCTGCCACTCAAGGAAATCTCCCGCCAGTATTTCAAGGACGGCGCCAAGGACGGCTCGACCAGGGACGGCGGCCGACTGATGATTCAGCACGCCGTACGCGAAGGCCAGGAAGTCCTGGTCCAGGTCGACAAGGAGGAGCGCGGAACCAAAGGCGCCGCGCTCACCACCTTCGTCAGCCTGGCCGGACGCTATCTGGTGCTGATGCCGAACAACCCGAGAGCCGGCGGTATCTCCCGGCGCATCGAAGGCGACGACCGGGACGAACTGCGCGAAGCCCTGGGACAACTCGAGATTCCCCAGGGCATGGGGGTGATCATCCGCACCGCCGGCGTCGGCCGCAGCGCCGAAGAACTGCAGTGGGACCTCGACTACCTGCTGCAACTCTGGGAAGCGGTGAGCAAAGCCTACGACGACGAGAAGGCGCCCGCCCTGCTCCATCAGGAAAACAACGTCATCGTGCGCTCCATCCGGGACAACCTGCGCAAGGACATCGGCGAGGTACTGATCGACGGCGCCGAGGCCTACGAAGAGGCCCGGGCATTCATCCAGCAGGTCATGCCCCACTACGCGGAGAAGGTGAAGTTCTACGAAGATCCGATTCCGCTGTTCAGCCGTTATCAGATTGAAAGTCAGATCGAAACCGCCTTCCGTCACGACGTGCGTCTGCCGTCCGGCGGCAGCCTGGTGATCGACCCCACCGAAGCGCTGGTGTCCATCGACATCAACTCCGCGCGCGCCACCAAGGGCGCCGACATCGAGGAAACGGCACTCAACACCAACCTCGAAGCCGCCGAGGAGATCGCTCGCCAGCTTCGGCTGCGCGACGTCGGCGGACTGATCGTCATCGACTTCATCGACATGTCCATCACGCGCAATCAGCGGGCCGTCGAAACCAAGATGCGCGAGGCTCTCGATGCCGACCGGGCCCGGGTCCAGGTCGGGCGCATTTCCCGCTTCGGGCTGCTCGAGATGTCGCGACAGCGGCTGCGCCCGTCTCTGGACGACCTGACCACCGAAGTGTGTCCGCGCTGCAGCGGCCAGGGCCGGATCAGAGACACCCGTTCGCTGGCCCTGGCCATCCTGCGCGTCATGGAAGAGGAAGCGTTGAAGGAACGCAGTTCCATGGTCCGCGCCCTGGTGCCGCTCAACATTGCCTCGTACCTGCTGAACGAAAAGCGTCAGGACGTCTATCAGATCGAACAGCGTACCGGCGCCCATCTGGTCATCGTGCCCAACGTCAACTTCGAGACGCCGCAGTACGAAGTGGAACGCATCCGCGACGACCAGCAGGGCGAAGAGACGGCGCAGGCCAGCTACGAACTGACTGGCACGGGCGACCAGCAGGTCGACCTGGAAATGCCCAAGGAGCCGGTGGCCGCAGCACGCCGGGCCGCGGTGAAACCCATCGCGCCCCGCACCCCGGCTCCCCGTCCGCGCGGCGAAGACAACGCTGCGGCGCCGGACCCGGCGTCTGCACCAGCCGCCCCGGCTGCCCCTGCAGCCCCACAGCCGGGCCTGTTGAAGCGCCTGACCAAAACCCTGTTCGGCACCGGACCGGTGACTGAAACGCCGGCGACGGCACCGTCCGATACGGCCACGGCGGCGTCCGCTGCCGAGCCGCCGCGATCGGCCGACGGCGCACAGTCCTCGCCCGAGCGCGACGAGGATGGCGGCTCCCCACAGCGCCGGCCACGTCGGCGTGGATCCCGCGGCGGCAACGGCGGCCGTTCCGGCCGCACCGAGCGTAACGCAGACGATTCCCGGAGCAGCGAAGGCGGGAACCGCGGTGAGCGCCAGAGCGACCAGACCGACAGCGCTGCCGCCGATGAGCGCAACGGCGGCCGGCGCCGGCGCAACGGCAGCGACGGCGAGCGCGGCGCCGAGGACAAGTCTGCCGGTGACAACGGCGATGGTCGCGGCAATGGCCGCAGCCGCGCCGCCGATGCCGACCCGGACTCTGCAACCGACGATAACCGGCGCGCGGAAGGCTCGCGGCCCCGGCGGCGCCGAGGCGGGCGTGGCCGCGGCAGCAGCAATGCCGATGGTGGCGGCGCCACCCCGGCGAGCCCGGTCAAGGACGGTCTGCCGGACTCCCAGGCGGAGATCATCCCATTGGATGAGCGTCGCCCATCGGCCGAGGCGCTGGCCGCGAGCAAACGGATGCCCATGCGCGATCGCTCGCAACTCGGCGACGACCAGGCCCCAGCGGCTCGGCCGCCCCGTCCGGCGTCGGCCCAGGCCCCGGACGCGGATTCCTCTGCCTCCGAAGCACCCGCCGGGGCGACAGCGGTAACCGAAGTGTCCTCCGCACCACCAGCCCCCGCCGCCCAGGAACCAGCCCCCGCGGCCGCCACCGCGACGTCCATGGCAACGACCGAAGCGGCGCACGAAGCGGCGCACGAAGCGGAGCACGAAGTGGCCGGCCTGGCGCCGGCAACACCGTCGGCAACCGGAAACGCGGAAGTGCGCGACGAGGCGGCGGATCCGCCGGCCGCTGCCGCAGCCGGGACGCCGGAGATGAACCCGCTTGCTACTCGGGACGCGGAGTCTACCGAGGCAACGCCGGAGTCCATGACCCCGGTCACCGCGGACGTCCCGGAAACCACCCCCGCACCCGTGGACGGCGACGAACCGTCTTCCAGCACCGGCGATGCTGCGCCGGCGCCGGACGCCAGCCCCTCTACGGCCGGCGAACCCGAAACCGCGGAGGCGCCAGAGCCGGCCCCCGTAGTCGAGGAGGCGCCAGCGGTAGCGGCGCAGCCGCAACGGGCTTACAACGATCCGCGGGAAGTACGCCGCCGGCAGCGGGAAGCGGAGCTCAAGGCCCAGGGCGTCATGCCCCGGCGATCGGATCAGTCGTAGCCGATGACCTGGGGCTCCCGCTCCAGGTCTACGCCGAAACGGCTGCGCACATCGGCGCGGATGTCCTCGCTCAATGCGAGGACATCCTGGCCGCTGGCGCCCCCGAAGTTACACAGCACCAATGGCTGACGATGCCAGACGCCGACATTGCCGCGGCGGTATCCCTTCCAGCCACAGTCATCGATCAGCGCCGCGGCGGAGACCTTGGTACGCCCGTCAGCCATCGGCCACACCCCCAGTCCCGGCACCTCGGCGCTCAACCGCTGCGCCAGAGCCGGCTCCACCACGGGGTTCTTGAAAAAGCTGCCGGCATTGCCGGTGAAACGGGGATCGGGCAGTTTGCGGCGCCGCACCCGGATCACCGCCTCCGCGACCTGAACCGGGGTCGGCCGCGACCAGCCGAGCCGCTCCAGTTCCTGGCGCAGGTCCGGGTAGTCCAGCTTCGGCTGCGCCTGCTGGTGCAGTTCGAGCGTGACGTCGATGATCACGAATGGGGCCCCCTCCTCGGACTTGAACACGCTGTCCCGGTAGCCGAATCGACAGTCTTCCGGGCGAAACACCCGGATCCGGCCGCCGGCCCGGTCCAGCGCCCGCAGCGACACGAACCGCTCAGCGAGCTCACATCCATAAGCGCCGATGTTCTGGATCGGCGCTGCCCCCACGGACCCGGGAATCAGGGCCAGATTCTCGATACCCGAGAACCCCTGAGCCAGGCTGAAGCGAACCAGGTCGTGCCAGCGTTCGCCGGCTGCCGCCGTTATCCGGATGGCGCCGGGGCCGGCGCGCTGGATCTGGAAGCCCCGGCTTCTCATCAGGCACACGGTGCCGGCCACGTGCCGGCGCAGTACCACGTTGCTGCCCCCGCCCAGCACGGTGATCGCCGCCGCCGGATCGTCCGGGCGCCGGTGCGACCGCAGCAGTTCCTGCAGATCACGCTCGGCGGCAATGGTCACCACCCGATCGGCGCCCGCGGCCACACCAAGCGTTGAGTGTTTTGTCAACGGGACCAGACTCACGCTGTCGTCGGCTCGAGCAGGCGGAAGGTCAGGTTGATGCGCTCGCCAACGGGCTTGCGGGTGCGCGGCAGGCTATGGCGCCGGCAGCCCGGAAAGACCAGCAGGGAACCATGTTCCAGCTGCATCGATTCGACCCCAGGCTGCGTCACCCGGCGCAGCAGGAAACGCCGGCTAGCGCCCAGACTCACCGAAGCCACCCGAAGGCCGAGCCCGCGCTCGTCATCGGCGTGCCAGCCCATGTAGTCGGCGCCCGACCGATAGCGGTTGAGCAGCACCAGATTGCAGCGCATGCCGACCTGATTCTGGAGCCGCTGGCGCAGCGCCGCCAGCTCGGGCAGCCAGCCGCTGCAGACGTGATCGATTCCCGAGTAACGGTAGTTGAGACCGGAATCGCCGTACCAGGCCAGCAGCCGGGGAACCGGCACCGAACGGCCGAACAGACGCAGGTGCTCCTGGCGCCAGTCCGCGGCATCACACAGGCGCTCGAACAGGTCCGATGCCTCGGCCTGGGCAAGAAAATGAGGGTAAAAGTCCACCGCGGCGCTCCTGGGCTCGCGCAGCCGCGGCTCAGCCGCCGCCGGCCAGCACGGCGCGCACACGGTCGGCATCCTCCGGGGTGTCCACCCCACCGGGAACCGGGGCCGCGGCCTGCTCCACGGCGATGGCGGTGCCGGACTCCAGCAGCCGCAACTGTTCCAGGGACTCGAAGCGTTCGAGGCCGCCCACCGGCAGCTCGACGAAGCGGCGCAGCGCCGCCACCCGATAGGCATAGATCCCGATGTGCCGTTGCCAGCCCCCGCCTTGAGGCGTGGGGCCGGTGCGTAGGCCCGCACCAAACAGGTCCCGCGCGTAGGGAATGGGCGCCCGCGAGAAATACAGCGCCCGCCCATAACGGTCGCTGACCACCTTGACTGCGTTGGGATCGAATACCAGGGTCAGATCGTCTATCGGTTCGCACAAAGTGGCGACCCCGAAAGCCTCATCGGCGGCCAGACGCCGAGCCACCTGAACGATCACCGCCCCCGGGATCAGAGGCTCGTCGCCCTGCACGTTGACGACGATGTCCTGATCACCCCAGCCGCGCCGCGCGGCCACTTCCATCACCCGGTCAGAACCGGACACGTGATCGGTCCGGGTCATTTCGGCGTCGCCCCCGGCCGACGTCACCGCCGCCGCCACCCTTTCATCATCCGTAGCCACCACCACGGACCGGGCGCCGGCCCGTTGCGCCTGCTGGAACACGCGGACGATCATCGGCTTACCGGCCAGGTCCACCAGTGGCTTGCCGGGCAGACGCGTGGAGGCGTAGCGCGCGGGAATCACTACGTGGAAGGCCACGTCGGCGGCAGTTTCGCTCATGCGTGAACGATGCCGTGTTTGCGCAGGATGTCCAGCACCCGCTGCTGATCCGACGGCTCCAGAGCCGCGGCAACCTCGAGGTACCAGCATTCGGCGGGCAGCGCGTCCAGACCGCGAAGTTTGACCGCGTCCTTCTCGGTGCAGACGACCGGCCGGCCGTCTTCGAAGATCAGCTCCGACCCGTCGTACCGGTGATGATCCGGCCAGGGGTGCAGATCGCAACGCACGCCCACCTCGGCAAGGGTTGCGGCGAAGCGGTCCGGATTACCGATGGCGGCAACGGCATGCACGCTGGGGTAACGAACGGCAAAGTCCGCCGGCGCCAGAGATTCTCCTGCAGGCAGGCGATGGAACGCCTGGGGTACCAGCGCCATGCTGGCGGCGCCGGGCCAGTCACTTGCCGCCGTGCCGTTGATCACCACCAGGTCCACCTCATCGAGGCGCTCCGGCGGCTCCCGCAACGGCCCGGCCGGCAGGCAGCGGCCGTTGCCCAGGCCTCGGGTGGCATCGATGACGGCGATCTCGACGTCCCGTGCCAGCGCATAGTGCTGCAGACCATCGTCGCAGACCACGACGTTGCAATCGGTAGACTCGAGCAGGTGCCGGGCGGCCAGCGGCCGATCGGCGCACACGACCACCGGCGCGCCGCTGCGGCGCGCCAGTAACGGCGCTTCGTCGCCGGCCTCGGACGGATCGGAGTCCGCGCTCACCAGCATCGGTTCGCGGCCCCGGCGCCCGCCGTAGCCCCGGGAGACAATGCCCGGCCGGAAGCCCTGGTCGCGCAGCCAGCGGGTCAGCCAGACCACCAGCGGCGTTTTGCCGGTTCCGCCCACGGCAATGTTGCCGACCACGATCACCGGCACTGGCGCCCGCCACGGGGTTTTGTGGCCGGTCAGGTAGGCCATGCGGCGGCGTTTCGCCGCGCGTGCGAATGCCCAGGAAGCCGGCGCCAGCAGAGCCGGCCAGCGCGCAGTCGAATACCAGCCGCGTTGCAGCGCAGACGGCACGCTCGGCGGGCGATCTTCGTCGACCGTGACCGGGGCTGCGGTGGCGGCCGCTCGGGTTGCCCCGGCAGCCCGCCGTGGGGCGTCCTCGAACTGAGCATCGTAGAGTGCTGCGTAGGCGCCGCCCGCCGCCAGCAGCGAGGTGTGGGTGCCCTGCTCGACGATGGCGCCCTTGTCCATGACCACGATCAGATCGGCGTTCTCGATGGTGGACAGGCGATGTGCGATGACGATGGTGGTACGGCCGCGCATGACCTCTTCCAGCGCGGCCTGGATGTGCCGCTCGGACTCGGTGTCCAGGGCCGACGTGGCCTCGTCCAGAATCAGCACCGGCGCGTCCTTGAGCAGCGCCCGGGCGATAGCAATGCGCTGCCGTTGCCCGCCGGACAGCAGAACCCCGTCGTCACCCACCACGGTCTGAAGCCCTTCCGGCAGCTCTCTGGTGAAGACATCGGCGTGGGCCCGCCGCACGGCCTCCTCCACCGCTGCCGAGTCGGCCGCGGCCAGCGCGCCATAGGCGATGTTGCGCTCCAGGGTATCGTTGAACAGGGTCACGTGCTGATTGACCAGGGCGATCTGCCGCCGCAGCGACGCCAGGGTGTAATCGGCCAGCGGGCGCCCGTCCAGCAGGATGTCGCCGGAGCCGGCTTCATAGAAGCGTGGAATCAGGCTGGCCAGGGTCGACTTGCCGCTGCCGGAGCGTCCGACCAGGGCCACGGTCTGACCAGGCTCGATGACGAGGTTGATGTCGCGCAGCACCGTGGCCGCTTCGGCCTGGTGCTCGGCCTCCGGCGCGGCGGGGCGGGCTTCCAGATCCACGGCCGACGGACCGCCGTTGTCGTAGGAAAAACACAGATGGCGGAACTCCAGGCGTCCGGTCACCCGCTGCGCTTCGTAGCTGCCCTGATCCTGCTCGGGCGGATGATCCATCTGGCCGAAGATGTCCTCGGCTGCGGCCAGGCCGCGCTGCAGCCGCGCGTTCACTTCCGACAATTTGCGGATCGGGTTGGCCAGCATGCCGGCGAGGCCCAGGAAGGTGACCACCTGCCCGGTGCTCAGGCCGCCGCCGACCTCCGGCCGGAACAGCATGGCGATCAGCACCGCAAGCGCGGCGACCACGAAAATCTGGATGATCTGGGTGCTGGTGACCTTGGTCGCCACCATTTTCAGATTCTGGCGCCGGTTGTAATGGCTGGATCGATGGAAACGGTCCTGTTCGTAGGCTTCGCCGCCGAATATCCGCACCACCCGGTAGCCGGACACGGCCTCGGAGGTCACGTGGGTGACGTCACCCATGGAACTCTGAATGCGCCGGCTGATCTTGCGGAAGCGGCGGCTGGCAAAACGCACTACCAACGCCACCAGCGGCGCCGTGGCGGCAAAGATCAGGGTCAGCTTCCAGCTCAGCACCAGCATGTAGCCCACGTACACGAGCACCTTGCCGCCGTCCTGGACGATGGACTTGAGGGCGTCGGTGCCGGTATCGCGCAGCTGGGCTACGTTGTAGGTGATCCGCGACACCAGATGTCCCTGGCTGCTGGCGTCGAAATAGGCGCTCGGCATGCGCAGGAGCTGGTCGAAAAGCTGGGTGCGGACGTTGTGAACCACACTGAAGGAAATCTGGCTCAGCAGTATCTCGCCCACGACCTCGCCCAGAGCCCGCACCAGCACCGCGGCGATCATGAGCAGGGGAATCCGGTACGCGACCTGGAGTGCGCTCTGATCCCAGGTATCGATGAGGTCGCCGAACAGCTTGACGAAGTACGCTTCGGCCGCGCTGCCCAGGAAGAACCCTACCACCGACACCAGAAACAGCAGCCAGTGCGGGCGGACGTAGCGCAGCAGGCGTTTGTAGGTCTGCCAGTCGCTGTTCGATCCATCAGGCGCCACGGACGGCCGCCAGGCGGCGGCGCGGCGCAGGCGCCCGCCATCCGCGCTCATGACAGGTCCCGCATTACGGTTCGTCTTCCGGCTGGCGGGTGGTGATACTGATGCGCGACAGACCGACCCGTCCCGCGGCGTCCATGGCCCGCACCACGTTGGCGTGGGCGGCATTGGCATCGGCGGTGATGATGACCCGGGCCGACGGCTCCCGTTCGGCCAGCACTTCACGCAGCGCCCGCAACAGGGTATCCATCTCGTTGTTGACCAGCAGACGTTCGTTCACCGCATAGTCGCCGCGCCGGTCCACGGTGATCTCGATGGTGTCCGGCTCGACCTCCTGCAACTCGCCGCTGGCCTCCGGCAGATCGATCTTGAGCTGAGTCTCGCGAATGAACGTGGTGGACACCATGAAGAAGATCAGCAGCAGAAACACCACGTCGATCAGCGGGGTCAGGTCTACCCCGACCTCGTCCCGGCTGCGGCGCTTGAAGTTCATAGCCGCGGATCTTCCTCGGCGCCGCCCTGCAGCATCTCGACCAGCTTCACCCCTTCCTGTTCCATGATCATCATGAGTTCGTCGACCCGGCGCTGGAAGAAGCGATGGAACATCAGTGCCGGAATGGCTACCGACAGACCTGCGGCCGTGGTAATCAATGCCTGGGAGATTCCACCCGCCAGAACATTGGCGTTGCCGGCACCTTCCAGCATCAGTGCGGTGAATACCTTGATCATGCCGACCACGGTGCCGAGCAGGCCCAGCAGCGGCGAAATCGATGCAATCACGCCCAGGGAAGTCAGATAACGTTCCAGATCGTGGCTGACCTGGGAGGCCGCTTCCTCCATGGCCTCCTTCATGACCTCGCGGCCCCGCTGACCGTTGCTCACCCCCGCCGCCAGCACCTGGCCGAGCGGACTGGAGGCCCGCAGGTCACGAAGCTGCTGGGCGTCCATTTCCTTGTTTTTAACGGCACCCCAGACCTGCGACAACAGGTTCTTGGGCGTAATGCGCGCGCGCTGCAGTGTCCACAGACGCTCCACGCTGATGGCCGCCGCGATGATGCTGCACAACAGAATGGGCACCATCAGCCAGCCGCCGGATTGAACGATCTCCAACATATCCGGGAATCCCCTCTACCAGGAACAACCTCGCGCCGCGACGGGCCACAGCTCGGTAGCCATGCCGTCACGGCAAATCCAATACCAATCGTAGAGGTTGACGGTCGGATCGCAATGCGGCGTGATGAACCGCATCACACGCCCGAGCTGCAACTCCTGGCTCGGTACCCGCTGCAACAGCACGCCGTGCTCGTCGCCGGCGAAGCGAAAGGCCGTGCCGGGCAGGTCGAGCGGCTCGGGCGCCACCGTATCCGAGGCGAAGGCCTTGTATCCGGCGTCCACCGTCATTGCCCCGTCCCGCGGCGCGCTGATGGCCGTGGCCGCCACCTGCAGCGATACCTCGAAGTCGTCGAACCACTCTCCGCCGCGGCCACCGATGAGCCGGTACTCCTGATCCATGAAGGCATAACTGCCCACCTGCAGATCGGTAATCGCGGCGACTTCACAGTCGATGTCGTAGGTGCCCGTTCCGCCGCCGGTCACCACCTCGGGCGCCAGTCCGCGCGCGCTCAGAAATTCAACCACCTCGGATACCGTCTCCCACAGGGCCAGCGATTTCTCCCGCCGCTCGCCATGGCCCTTCACGTGCATCAGGTGCCCGGCGTAATGCTGAACACCCCGGAAGTGCAGTCCGGGTGTGGCGGCGACGGCGTCGGCCAGGCGCACGATGGTGTCGCGCTCGCGGGTACCGGTGCGGCCCATGGCGACGTCCACGTCCACCAGCACGCCCAGCGGCCGTGCCGCATCGGCGGCATCCTGCAGCGCCCGCAGTCCCGGCTGGCTGTCCACCACCAGATCGATAGTCGACCCCTGACCCGCCAGTTCAACCACCAGCGCCGCCTTGTCGGCGGCGACCACCGGCGACGTGATCAGCAGCCGATCCACCCCGGCGTTGACCATGACCGCCGCTTCCGACACTTTGGCCACGCAGATGCCGACCGCGCCGGCCCTCAGTTGCCGGGCAGCAATCAGGGGGCACTTGTGGGTCTTGGCATGGGGCCGGAATCCTTTGCCACGCTCGCCCAGAAACGCAGCCATCCGGCTGACATTGCGGTCGAACGCATCCAGATCCAGGATCAATGCCGGGGTCGGCAGCTTCTCCAGCGGAACCGGCTCGGCCAGTTCCGTTGCCTGCCAGGGTCTGGCCAGCGTCCTGTCCAGCGCGGTCTGCAGGGCCATCTGCAGGTTCGGAGTCATCGGCCTGTCCCGGCGCCGGTTACTGTCCGGAAGCGGTGCTGCCCGCGGCTACCGGCGCGGAGCCGTTGTTGCCTTCGCTGGCGCGCATGCGCTCGTAGCAGTAGTTGGTGGCGGCCACGTAGCCGGCCACCGATCCGCAGTCGAAACGCTGACCGTCGAACTTGTAGGCGATGACACAGCCGTCCTTGGCCTGTTTGAGCAGCGCATCGGTGATCTGCAGCTCTCCGTTCTTGCCGGGCTCGGTGGCTTCGAGCACATCGAAGATGTCTGGCGTCAGGATATAGCGGCCGATGATCGCCAGGTTGCTGGGCGCTTTCTCGGGCGCCGGTTTTTCAACCATGTCGGTCACCCTGAACAGCCGGTCGGAAATCTCGTCGCCGGCAATCACCCCGTAGGAGCCGACTTCGGCATGAGGTACTTCCTCGATGGCGACGATACTGCAGCGGAACTGGCGGAACAGATTGACCATCTGATGCAGTACCCCGAGACCATTGCCGAAGCACAGGTCGTCCGCCAGCACCACGGCGAACGGTTCGTCGCCGATCAGCGTGCGGCCCTTGAGGATCGCGTCGCCCAGGCCCTTCATCTCGATCTGCCGGGTATACGAGAAGCTGCACGACTCGATCAGCGAGCGGATGCCCTGCAGGGCCTTTTCCTTGCCGGTGCCGGCGATCTGATGCTCCAGCTCGTAGCTGACGTCGAAATGGTCTTCGATGGCGCGCTTACCGCGGCCGGTGACGAAGCCGATGTCGCGCAATCCTGCCTCGACTGCTTCCTCCACCCCGTACTGCACGAGCGGTTTATCGAGAATGGGCAGGATTTCCTTGGGCATCGCTTTCGTGGCCGGCAGAAAACGGGTGCCGTAACCCGCCACCGGAAGAAGGCATTTCTTGATCATGAAGTCCATGTCCTTTGACTGCTTGAGACTGCTGACTGGGATGAGCCCGCGTCATGCGCCCGCCCCCGGGGCCCGGCCCGGGTGGGCATGCGCTGACGAAAGCTGCTGTGGATGGTACGCGCTCGCCACGGTCCGTGCCGTGAAAGCTTCACAGATCAGCAAGAAAACGTCCACCCGCCCGCCCCCCTCCGGCATCCGGACGCCCGGGACGACGTACTGCCGCACAAACCGGATCAAAGCTTCCCTGGCCGTGGAGCCTAACGCCGGGGTTCCGACTCCTCGAGCAGCGCCCGCAGATGATGACAGATGGCCAGACCGGCCCGGGTTTCTTCCGCCGAACGTTCGCGGTAGCGCCACATGGAGCGTGACAGCCGCCAGGCCGCGCGCAGATGCCGCTCGCGGTCCGTTTCGGCCCCTCGACTGTTCGGGGCACCGGGGTTCCGGATGGCCTGGCCGCCCGTCCGCCGAACGGATTTCAGGGACTGTACGGCGTGGCCCGGCGCGGGTTCCTGGACCGGGCTGGCCAGCTCTGGGGAAGCCGCTGCGCCCGGACCCGGTTCACGAGGACCCGGATCACCCGAACGCTCCAGGTCGAGGCACTGCTGCTCCGCCCCGGGATGCTCGACCATTGTGTCACGTGAGGTGGTCATGACACCCGCAAGACTACCGGATACTGTATAAATATACAATACCTGTGCCGCTTCCGGCGCTAGCCGCGGAACGAGAACTCACCGTCCTCGAAGCCAACCCGCACCGTGTCGCCCGGGCCGAATTCGCCGGACAGCAGCCGGGTTGCCAGCGGATTCTCGATCCGGCGCTGAATCACCCGTTTCAGCGGCCGGGCGCCATAGACGGGGTCGTAGCCCTCCTCGACCAGCGCCTCGGTGGCGTCTTCGGACAGCGCCAGCTCGATCTCCTGTTCCGCCAGACGCTGCTCGAGCACCTGGAACTGGATGGTGGCGATGGCCCCGACCTGATCCCGGGTGAGCGGATGGAACACCACGATGTCGTCCACCCGGTTGATGAACTCCGGGCGGAAGTGTTGCGCCACCACACCCATCACGGTGCTGCGGATGCGCGCGTAGTCGCCGTCCGCCGACAGGGTCTGAATGGCCTCGGAGCCCAGATTGGACGTCATCACCAGCACCGTGTTGCGGAAGTCCACGGTGCGCCCGTGACCATCCGTCAGGCGCCCGTCATCGAGGACCTGCAGCAGGATGTTGAAGACGTCGGCATGGGCCTTTTCGATCTCGTCCAGCAGAATCAGCGAGTATGGACGGCGCCGCACCCGTTCCGTCAGGTAGCCGCCCTCTTCGTAGCCGACGTAGCCGGGCGGCGCTCCGATCAGGCGGGCCACCGAGTGCTTCTCCATGAACTCCGACATGTCCACCCGGATCAGCGCGTCCTGACTGTCGAACAGCACTTCCGCCAGAGCTTTGCACAGCTCGGTCTTGCCGACCCCGGTGGGGCCGAGGAACATGAACGAACCGTTGGGCCGATTGGGATCGGACAGCCCTGCCCGGGAACGCCGCACCGCCTCGGACACGGCGCCGACTGCCTCGTCCTGGCCGACCACGCGCTTGTGCAGCTCCTCCTCGAGCCGCAGCAGCTTGTCTTTTTCGCCCTCCAGCAGCTTGGAGATGGGAATGCCCGTCCACTTGGACACGACCTCGCCGATCTCCTCCTCGGTGACGTTGTTGCGCAGCAGTTGCCGCGGCGCCTGGGCACCGTTGTCGGCCACCTGAGCGAGCTGCTTCTCGAGTTCCGGAATACGCCCGTACTGAAGTTCCGACATGCGGGTCAGATCGCCGGCCCGGCGCGCCACCTCGAAGTCCAGACGCGCCGCGTCCAGTTCTTCCTTGATTTCCTGGTGGCCTCTGAGTGAGGCCTTCTCGGCGGTCCAGATCTCCTCCAGGTCGGCGTATTCCTTCTCCAGTTCGCCGATGGACTCTTCCAGGTTGAGCAGCCGTTTGCGTGAGGCATCGTCCGACTCGTGCTTGAGCGCCTCTGCCTCCATTTTGAGCTGGATCAGCCGCCGTTCCAGCCGGTCCATGGCTTCCGGCTTGGAGTCCATCTCCATGCGGATGCGGCTGGCCGCTTCGTCGATCAGGTCGATGGCCTTGTCAGGGAGCTGCCGGTCCGTGATGTAGCGGTGCGACAGGCGCGCGGCGGCGACCACGGCCGGGTCGGTGATGTCGACCCCATGATGCAGCTCGTAACGCTCTTTGAGCCCCCGCAGGATGGCGATGGTGTCCTCGACGCTGGGCTCGTCCACCAGTACCTTCTGAAAACGCCGCTCCAGGGCCGCGTCCTTTTCGATGTGCTGCCGGTACTCATCCAGGGTCGTGGCGCCCACGCAGTGCAGCTCGCCGCGCGCCAGGGCCGGTTTGAGCATATTGCCCGCGTCCATGGCGCCCTCGGCCTTGCCGGCGCCGACCATGGTGTGAATTTCGTCGATGAACAGGATGATGTTGCCCTCCTGCTTCGACAGTTCGTTGAGCACCGCCTTGAGGCGTTCTTCGAACTCGCCCCGGAACTTGGCGCCCGCAATCAGCGCGCCCATGTCCAGAGCCAGAATCCGTTTGTTCTTGAGGCCTTCAGGGACCTCGCCGTTGAGGATGCGTTGCGCCAGGCCCTCGACGATGGCGGTTTTCCCGACCCCGGGCTCACCGATCAGAACCGGGTTGTTCTTGGTACGACGCTGCAGCACCTGCACGGTGCGGCGGATTTCGTCGTCCCGGCCGATCACCGGGTCGAGTTTGCCGGCTTCCGCGCGGGCCGTCAGATCGACGGTGTACTTCTCCAGCGCCTGACGATTTTCTTCCGCATTGGGATCGGACACGGTCTCACCACTCCTCGTCGTTTCGATGACCTGCTTGAGAGCCTGTTCCTGAATGCCGCAGGCCTGCATCACCGCCGCGACCGCCGGGTCCTTGAACATGGCCAGCAGTACCTGCTCGGTGGACAGGTAGCTGTCACCGGCTTTCTGAGCCAGGGCATCGGCCAGGTTGAGTACCCGCCCCAGACCCTGACCGACACCGATGTCTCCGGTTGGCGTCTTCACCGTGGGCAGCGCATCGAGCGCCCGCTCGACGTGCTGGCGCAGGTCCTCGGCGCGGCCTCCCGCCTGGGTCAGCATGGGCAAGACGCCGGCGCTGCGATCTTCCAGGAATACCGCCAGCAGGTGGATGGACTCCACCGCGGTGTGGTCCTTGCCAAGGGCCAGGGATTGCGCGTCGGCGAGCGCGCTCTGCAGCCGGCTGGTCATCTTGTCCAGGCGCATGTTGATCTTCCGTTACACAACTGCTGGTACAATGTGGGCCGCAGACGGTTTTTCAAGACAATCGGCCCGACATGGATTCCAGACGCTTCCCACGCATTCAGGTGCCCCTGCTGGTAGAGATCAAACACCCTACGGTGGGCACCCACCGCTGTCTGGCCCGGGACATATCCGAGGGCGGCATCTTCGTGCAGGTTCCCAACCCCCAGGTGAAGCCCGGCGCCAAGATCAGAATCACGCTGCTCAATGCCCTGGAGGTCGAGACCCAGCCGACGCCCACGGTGGAGATGGTGGTGGAACGGGTCGAGGACGACGGTCTCGGTCTGTCGTTTGTGAATGCCACCGGGCGCCACCTGTGGCAAAGCGTCGAACGCCTGCGCACCGAACTGGCCATCGGCCGCGACTACTTTCAGGTGCATCTGAACGTTCTGGTGATCAATGCCGCCAATGCCGTCCTGCTGGTCCAGCACCACGGGCGATGGACATTCCCCGCGGTGTTCCTGGAAGTGGGCCGCGAGTGGCGGGAGGCCGTAGCCGGTTTCCTGAAGGACGACTTCGGTATCGACGGCAGCGCCTCCGGCACCATTGCGGCGATGCAGTCCGCCGGCCAGTCGGAGATACCGGAGGGCGCGGTCCTGGATCTGTTCGTCGAGGCCCGGACCACCAGCGCGGACACCAGTGTGTCCCGCACCGGACGCTACCGCCAGGCCCGCTGGGTAGGCCGCCGCAAGGATCTGGAAGAGACCACCTTCGCCAGCGAGCAGGCACGTGCCCTGGCCGACTCGACCCTGGGTCGACTGATCCAGGAGGACGGGGTCGGGTGATCCTCAGCACGTTCGATCCCGAGGCGCGCCGCGGGACGATCGTACTGCGACCCAACCGGTCCTGGACCTGGCGGGCCAACATGCTGCTGGTGGGCACCCTGATGGCCGTGTCCGGCACGGTGGCAACGGTCTTCGCCTACCGCGGCATGTGGTTGATCCTGCCGTTCACGCTGGTGGAGATGTCGATTCTGCTGGCCTGCCTGTACTACTGTGTACGGCGGACCCACCGCGCCGAAGTACTCACGTTTTCGCCTCACCATCTGGTCCTCGAGCGCGGCGTCCGGGCACCTCGATCGGTCCAGCGCTACGACCGCTTCTTTGCCCGGTTCCTGGTTCGCAAATCCGCACATCCCTGGTACCGCACCCGCATCGCGCTCCGCTGCCGCGACCAGGAAACGGAGATTGGCGCATTTCTTACCGGCGCCGAGCGGGCGGATCTGGTCACCGCTTTGCGCGACATGATTCAACGCTTCGACCGTCCGGAGAGTTGGGCCCGCCAGTAGGGTCCCCGATCGCGGCGCCAGCGCCTCACGACGTCGGGACGCCGGCTGTCCCACATCAGCGCCCCCTCGTGGCCGGTGACCCGGATCGTCGCGCCAATCGCCAGGTAGCGCCGCAGCACTTGCGGATGGGGATGGCCGAACCGGTTTCCGTAGCCGGCGCTGACGAACACCAGGCGCGGCCGGCTGACCCGGATCAGCGCCCGGCTGGAGGACGTCACGCTACCGTGGTGGGGTGCGAACAGCAGATCGATCGGGCGCCCGCTGGCAGCCAGAACCCGCAGCAGCGCGGCTTCCACCCGCCGGCTGATGTCGCCCGCCAGCAGCAGGCGGCGACGACCATCGTCCACCAGCAGGATGCAGGAGGCATCGTTGTCCCGAACGATCCCGGGTCTGGGAATCTTCAACAGATCGAAGTGCACGCCATCCCACGTCCAGCGCCGTCCGTGACACCCCGCGGCCCCCGCGCTGTCCCCGCGCAGCAGCTGACGCGGCGGCAGGGCCGCCACCACCGCATCGGCGCCGCCGGTATGGTCGAGGTCGTCGTGACTGAGGACCAGGACATCCAGCCGCGGAGGTCCAGTGACCAGCAGCGATGGCACCACCACCGCGCTGCCGGCCTCGAACCCCCCGGGGTAGGCGGGTCCGGTGTCGTAGAGTAAGCGGTGATGGCGGGTGTCGATCACGACGGCCGTGCCCTGGCCGACGTCCAGCGCGATGACCCGGAAGGCGCCGTGCGGCAGCGGCACTGCCCGCGGCGCCAGTGGCAGCACCGCACACATCAGCACCAGCATCGTGTTGGCGGGCTGCGGCCGCAGCAGCCACCAGAGTCCGGCAAGCTGCGCCGTGATGAGCGCGCCGCTGCCCCCGGCCAGCACCAGTCCTGGCAACTGCCCCAGCCATCCCAGCCAGATCAGGACGGCGCCGATCATCTGGTCGGCCAGGAACCACAACCCGGCGCCCGCCGGTTCCCAGATCAGGGTCATCACCCCACCCCCGAGGACCAGCGGCACCACCACCAGCGTGACCGCCGGCACCGCTACCACGTTGGCCGCCAGGCTGGTCCAGGGCAGTCCTCCGGTGAGCAACGCCACCAGCGGCAAGAGGCCCACGCTCAGACCCAGTTGCGCCGCCACAACCCCACGCCAGGGGCTGTGTCCCGCCGCCCCGGTGAAACACAGGATCAGCACCGTCACGGCGGCAAAGGACAGCCAGAACCCCTGCAGGTGCACTGCCAGCGGTTCGGCCACCAGCACGGCCGCCAGTACCGTCAGCAGGAGAGCGGGTGCGCTTCGCGAGCGTCCGCCGCCCAGCAGCAGCAGACCCGCGCCGGCCATCAGCATTGCCCGCAGTGCCGGCAATCCGGCGCCGGCGATGAGCGCGTACAGCGCTGCCGCCGCGATCCCTCCGGTGCAACCCGCCAGCCGCGCATTCAGCCACAACGGCAAGCGCGGGATCAGCCGCACCAGCAGACCGGCCAGCGACACGCCGGCCGCCGCCGCCAGCGACACGTGCAGGCCCGACACCACCATCAGGTGTACCGTGCCGGTGTTGCGCAGCAGCGCCCAGACCGGATCCGGCACGCCCCCGCTGCGACCCAGCAACAGGGCCAGCAGGATGCCCGGATTGGTCAGGCCGACACCTTTGACGGCGTCCGCCAGACGCTGGCGGATCCGTTCCAGCAGGCCAGGCGGCGGGTGCTGCAACAGGGTCCCGCCCCGCACCCACCCGGTACCGTCGATACCCCTACCCAGCAGCCAGCGTTCGTAGTCGAAGCCGCCGGGATTGGCGTAACTCCAGGGCCGCTTGACGATCGCCTGGAGCGCCCAGCGCTGACCCAGGGCCAGCTTGCCCGGCGGGTCGTACCAGCTCAGGCGCAGGCGCCGCCCTGCCAGATCCGGGTGGCTGGCGGCAGCCAGTACCCGGGCCTGAAAGCGCGCTGCCGGAGGACGATCAGCGCCGGCTGCAACGGACTCGGGTTCGCTGACCACCCGCACGGTGAGGCGCAGCGCCCCGCTACTGTCGGTCGCTACCCGCTGCTCCAGGGCCGTCCGCTGATTGTGACCGGCCCAGGCGAACCCGAGCAGCGCGCCGCACAGCAGCGGCAGCAATCGGCGTGCCGCGCCGTGGCCCGGACCTGTGCGGCAACCGGCTAGCGCAACCCCCAGGCCGGCAGCCAGCAGCGTGGCCGTGATGACCGTGCCCGGCAGCAGGGCGCCAGGCAACGGGGCCGCGGCCGCCAGCGCAGCCGCTACGAAGCCGAGCAAGAGGCGCTGCATGTACCGTGCTCAGGCTCCCGATGCATAATGCCTTTATGCCCAAAGACTTCCTTCGCCGGCACCTTCCGACGCCCGCCGCATTGCGTGGGAATCGAGCCCTGCGGCCCGTAAGTCGGTGGCTCAATGAGCCGGAGCTGTGGCATCTGCACCGACGTTCGGTCGCCGGCGCCACGTTCATCGGTTTGTTCTGCGCGTTCCTGCCGGTCCCGTTTCAGATGCTGATTGCGGCGGTTCTGGCGGTGCTGTCGCGCTGTAACCTGCCGATCTCGGTGGTCCTGGTCTGGATCACCAACCCGCTGACCGTGACTCCGATCTTCTACTTCGCCTACCGGCTGGGCGCGTGGCTGCTCGACCGCCAGATCGAGGTCGGCACCATCGGTCTGTCATGGACCTGGCTGCGCACCCACTTCGCCGACATCGGCTGGCCGTTGCTGTTCGGCTCGCTGGTCTGCGGCTGGGTGGCGGGCGTCACCGGATTCGTGCTGGTCCGGGTGACCTGGCGCTTTCACGTTATCCGGCGCTGGAAGGCGCGGCGTGAGGCGCGGCGCCTGCGCAAGCTGGAGCAGGCGGTCAGCCGTGCAGGCCGGCCAGGGGATTGAGGGCCGCGGCACGGCGCGCCGGTATCCACGCCGACAGCAGACACAGGCTGCCGGAAATCAGCGCAATCCAGATCAGGTCCGACAGTTGGACGACCGAGGGCACCTCGATGAAATAGGTGCCCTCGAGCAGCCGGAACCCGGTCCAGCGCTCGGCCGCACCGACGACGGTATTGATGTGCCGCGCCACCACCACCCCCAGCGCCAGCCCGACGGCAATACCGATCCCCGACACCAGCAGCCCCTGCATCAGGAACACCCGCAGCACCGTGCCGTCCGAAGCACCCATGGTGCGCAGGATGGCAATGTCGGCCCGCTTGTCGATGACGGCCATGGACTGGCCCGAGACGATGTTGAACGCCGCTACCGCCACCACCATCAGCAGGATCAGGAACATCAGGAACTTCTCCAGCCGCACCGCCTGAAACAGCTCTCCATAATCGTCGGCCCAGCTCGAAACCGCATTCCGGGGCAGCCGCGCGGCAAACTCGGCTGCCGCCGCTGGAGCCGCGAGTGGGTCATCGACGGTAACCCGCACGCCGCTGCGCCCGAGCCGTTCCAGGGCCCCGGCCGGCAGCGAGTGAGTGGCAACGATCGCCAGGGAGTAATCCAGTTCGGCACCGACCTCGAACGTACCAGCCAGCTGATAGCGCAGCAGTCGCGGGGTAACTCCGCCGGGCCCCGGCTCGCTGATCACCAGCGCCAGGGTGTCCCCCGGCAGCAGCCCCAGATGTGCAGCCAGCGGCGCACCCAGCAGAATGCCCCGTGGCTGTGCCACCAGCGCCTCGAGGGACGCTCCCTGCAGGCTGCTCTCGATGGTCGGCAGGGCGCCACGCGCGGTCTCGTCGATGCCATAGACGGACACGGGATTGACCGCTCCGCCGGAACTGACCATGCCGCTGCCGACGAAGACGTTGAACGCCGACACCACGTCCGGCCGTTGCAGCAGGGGCGCCAGATCCGGATCGTCGGTGCGGGCATCTTCGATCAGCAGGTGCGCAACGGTACCCAGGATCCGCGAGCGCAACTCGGCATCGAAGCCATTCATGACGCTGACCACCACGGTCAGCACCAGCACGCCGAGGGTCAGACCGATAACCGACACCCGGGTGACGAATGCCGCAAATTCGCGGCGCCGAGTCCGCACATAGCGCAGCGCAATCCACCAGGCGGCGGCGCTGGCTCTGGTGTTTGCGGTACTCATCGAATCGCGCCGTCCACCAGACGCAACACCCGGTGCACGCTGCCGAGCAGGGCCTCATCGTGGGTGACGATGACGAAGCCGATGCCGTGCCGGTCGCTCAGGGTGCACATCAGGTCGAAGACCTGCTCGGCGTTCTCGCGATCCAGGTTGCCGGTGGGTTCGTCCGCCAGGACCACCAGCGGGGACCCGACCAGCGCCCGGGCCACGGCAACCCGTTGCCGCTCGCCTCCGGACAGCGCCGCCGGCCGGTGGCGCAGACGATGCCCGAGCGCCACCGCCTCGAGCATGGCCCGCGCATCAGCCAGCGCCGCCGGAGCGGTGGCGCCGCCCAGCCGCAGCGGCATCGCCACGTTCTCTTCTGCGGAAAACTCCGGCAGCAGGTGGTGCATCTGATAGACGAAGCCCATGAAGCGGTTGCGTAAGCGCGCGCGCTCCGCCGCAGAAGCCCCGCTCATGTCGGCGCCGCCGACTTCGACCTGGCCGGCATCGGCGTCGTCCAGACCGGCCAGCAGGTGCAGCAGCGTACTTTTTCCGGAGCCGGAGCGGCCGATGATGGCCACCCGCTCCCCCGCGGCCACCTGAAAGTCGACGCCCTTCAGGACGTCGATACGATCCGGCCCCTGAGCAAAAGTCTTGCGTAACCCGCGGGCCGCGAGAACAATTTCACTCATAGGACAGCACCCGTGAAGGCGACAGGGTCGCAGCCCGCCAGGCCGGATAGAAGGTGCTGATGACACACAGCGTCAGCGCCGTCAGCACGATCCCGGACAGATCCATCAGACGCACCTCCACCGGCAGGTAGCTGACGAAATACTGGTTCATCAGATCCAGGTTCAGGGCGGCGGTAACCCAGGCGTAGAACCCCGGCAGGCTCGCGGCTACCGCAGCCCCGGCGGCCGCGCCGAGCAGGATGCCGGCCAGTCCCAGCAACACACCCAGCAACACGAAGGCGCCGACGATGGTGGCGGTCCCGCTACCCAGGGTACGCAGGATCGCGACGTCGCCGCTGCGCTGATTCACCACCATCACCAGGGTCGACACCAGATTGAAGGCGGCCACCGCCACCAGGAATGACAAGAGAACGAACATGGTGCTTTTCTGTACCCCGATGGCCCGGTACAGGTTGCCATGGGTTCGCATCCAGCTGCGCGCGACCACCCGCTCGGCGCCCAGCCGGGCCACCGCCGCAGCCGCCACTGCATCGGCTTGAAACAGGTTGTCCAGCCGGAGTTGATAGCCGTGAACGGTGTCGCCGAGGCGGAAGAAACGCGCCGCGTTGGACAGCGGCACGTAGGCGATTCGCCCGTCGATCTCCGACTGAGAGTGCAGGATGCCGGTCACCCGGAACCGCTTCTGACGGGGGAACAGGCCCGCCGGTGTGACGGTGGCGGAAGGCAGCACCAGCGTCACGTCGTCCCCCGGCGTAACCCCGAGTTGCTCGGCCAGTCCGGCGCCGAGCACAACCTGATAACTGTCCTCGGCGAGGTCCGCGGCGCCGCGCAGATGACGGGCGTAGTCCGACACCGAGTCGTAGGATCGGGGATCGATGCCGGTGATCAGAACGCCGGCGACCCGGTCATCGACGGCGGCCAGACCCGGACCCTGGATCACTTCGGCCACGCCGGTAACCCCGGGCAGGTTCTCCAGCGCCTGACGGTCGGCGGCGCGCTGGGGCAGGGGCGATCGGCCGTACACCGTCAGATGGGGCAGCACCCCAAGAACCCGCTCCTCCAGTTCCCGCTCGAAACCGTTGATCACCGAGACCACCACCACCAGCACCGCCACGCTCAACGCCAGCCCGCCCACCGCGACCAGGCTGATGAACGACAGGGTACTGCGGCGGGAAAACGCGTAGCGTCCGCCGAGAGATAACGTGAGTGCCGGGTTCACGAAGCCGATCGCCAACAAAAACGGGATGGTAGCACGCCGTTCGAGGTAGACTGCCGCCATGACCGACGACCGCCGCACATCCGTCCGGCGTCGCGCCACCCTGCCCTTCAGCTGGCGCGAAAGCCACCAGGACGCTACCCGAGCCGAACTCTGTGACGCGCTGGCGGTGCCACGGGCCATCGGTTTTCAGTCCCGGCTGGCGGACCTGGACGAATCGCTGCAGCGCGCCACCAGCCAGCTCGCCGACGCGGTTGTTGCCGAGGCCGTGCGGCTGCTGGACGGCAAGATTGCGGTGCTCGAGGAGGCCGTGCTGTCGGCGCTGCCGCGGCCGCCGATCCGAGCCATCGAACTGTCCGCAGACGGCATCGGCTTCGGCGCCGACCAGGCCGTTTCACCGGGCGCCTGGCTGGCGGTCATGCTGGTGCTGCCGGAGACCTATCACATCGTCTGTCGGGCCCGGGTCAGTCATTGCGTCCGGGCTGTGGGCGAGGATCGGGGGCCTTATCACATCGGCGCCGAGTTCTATGGGCTGGACCCGCCGACGGCGCGCCGGCTGACCCGTTACGCCATCAACCGGGACTGAACCCGGCGCCCGTCGCTCAGCGCGAACGGGTAGTCCGCCGGCCGCTGTCCGGGTCCGCGGCATCCACTGCCAGCGACGCAGCTTCTACCTGGCGGGCCGCCAGCCGGGACGGCTGCTGTCCGGCGTCACAAGCCGCCGGGTTGCCGCCGCAGATCTCGCACTCTCCCAGACCCAGGGCGCCGATGCCGCCGCAGCTACCGGAGATGGGCTTGCGCCCGAACATGACGCCGATGGACATGGCGCCCACGACCAGCAGCATGAACAGAAAAGCAAAGAGCAGGGTCATCGGGATTCCTGTGGCGTACGGTTCATTGGTCCGGTGGCTGCTCTGGAAGTTCCGTCAGCAGCGCGCCGAAGTCCTCAGTATAACGCTCCTGAAAGCCATCCTCGCCCCGGACGATGAACAACGCGGCCAACCCCTGTTCCCGCGCCAGACGCAAACCGGCGTCCGGACCCAGCACATTGAGCGCCGTGGCCCATCCGTCCGCCCACATGGCGGACGCGTGCGCCACCGTTACCGCGGCCAGATCATGGGTAATGGGACGGCCCGTGCGCGGATCGATGGTGTGGGAGTAACGCTGCCCCTCCACTTCGAAGAAGTTGCGGTAGTCACCGGAGGTGGCCAGGGCGCCGGCGCCGAGGGCCACCACCCGTTGCACCCCGCCCTGACTGTCGGGGTCCGGAACCTCGATACCGATCCGCCAGTCGGCGCCCGAGGGCCCGGCCCCGAGGGCCCGGACTTCGCCGCCGATGTCCACCAGCAGATCGCTGCACCCCATCGCCATCAGTTCCTCGAAGACCCGGTCGACCCCGTAGCCTTTGGCGATCGCTGACAGATCCATGGACACCGGCGCCAGCCGTCGAAGCCGGGGTGGGTCGCGCCTGATCTCCAGGTGCTTCATGCCGACCCGCGTGCGCGCCTGGGTCAGCGCCGCGTCGTCCGGGACGCCGGCGTCGGGGCCGGGCGCGGAGCCGGCGCCGAACCCCCACAGATCGACCAGCGGACCCACGGTGATGTCGAACGCGCCTTCCGAAAATTCGCCGAGGTCCGCTGCGGCGGACACGACTTCGGCAATCGCCGGTGACACCGGCAACCATGCGCCCACCGGCCCCCGGTTCAGCCGCGACAACTCCGAATCCGGCAGGTAGGTGGACATCTGTGCATTGACTTCGGTCAGCGTCGCCTCGATCCGCTGACCCGGGTCGGCTGGGCAGCGCGCGGTGACCTGGTAATAGGTGCCCATGGTGCTGCCGCCCAGGCGCCGATAATCCGCGTTACCTTCACAGCCGGCGAGCGCCAGGACGAACCCGATGATCATGAGGCGGCGAAAAATTGACGCCGCCTCCCGGCTGCCGCGTCGGCAACTCGTCATCTTTACACATCCCCGACAAAAGCCGCCGCGCACCTTACCACTTGACGCCCACCCGGAGGCAGAATCCCATGCATCCGACGCTCACCGACGGGTCCGGCCCGGCCTGGTAAGCGCCGTTCCGGGAGACGCGGCTGCTGTCCGGAGAGAGAGAGACAATGCCCGGCGGCAGACGTATCGGCGGGCGCGCATCGAGGAGTCAATGAACGTGAAACGCTTAGCTTTGGGCGATCGCACGGAGGTTCTGCCGGCCCTGCACGGGCGTCGGGTCGAACCAGCACCACAGGGGCTGCAGGCCGGGTCCGGCCATCCTCGTGGGGCCGAGGCGCGGTTCTCCCGGCGCACTACCCGGGTCAACCGGTTTCCCGTGGAACAATCCCTGGCCAGGTCGCCGGAGTCGCCGTGGCTCGGCCGCTTCCTGGACATCGAGGTGTGAGCAGCGATGAGGTCCGGGAACCCGACCATCCGCGCCTGCTGCTGCTGCGGCACGGACAGATCAAGGCCAATCGCCAGGGGCGCTGGCACGGCTCCACGGACAGCACGCTGACCTGGCGTGGCCGCCGCCAGGCGGCCCGCACCGCGCGCCACCTGGCTCGCCTTTCTCCGCCGGTACAGGCCATCTATTCGAGTCCGCTCGGCCGCTGCCGCGCCACCGCCGATGCGGTCGGGCAACGACTCAAACTGCCGGTTCACATCCACAGCGATCTGCGCGAGTACGCCATCGGCGAGTGGGAAAACCTGCGTTTCGAAGAACTCGCGACCCGCCACCGGTTTGTTGCCCGTGCCACCTCGGACCACGAATTTGCACCACCAGGCGGCGAAACCCTGCGCGCGGTGGCGGAACGCATGACGGGCGCGCTGGAGCACATCCGGCGGCTGCCGGAAGCCGCGGCCGGTGGGCCGGTGCTGGTGGTGGGTCACGGCGCTGCCATGGCGGTGGCCCTCGGGGCCCTGCTCGATCAGGACCCGGCCCGCTGGACCAACTACCACTTCGCCAACTGCAGCCTTACCGAATTGGTGCTTTCGCCCGTGCCATACGTTAACTTCTTCAATCTGACCCACCATCTCTGACCCGGCCGGGTGCCGCTCCGGAATGCGGCGCCGCCGGCCCGGGTCCATGACACCTTCGACGGGGAGAGCCAATGCCGGAATTCTGCAGCACCGAAAAGCACGGCCACGTGTTCGTGGTCACCATGGAACGGCCGGAGCGGCTCAACGCCCTGCACCCGCCGGCCAATGCCGAACTGGGTGAGGTGTTCGACGCCTTCGCCGACGACGACGATCTGTGGGTTGCCATCATCACCGGCCGCGGCCGCGGCTTCAGCGCCGGCAACGATCTGCGTTACCAGGCGGAGGGTGGCGAGCGGGTTCCCATGCCCCGCGGCTTCGCTGGCCTGACCTCACGTTTCGACCTCACCAAGCCCGTCATCGCCGCGGTGAACGGGGTAGCCATGGGCGGCGGATTCGAGATCGCCCTCGCCTGCGACCTGATCATTGCCGCCGAGAGCGCGCGCTTCGCGCTGCCCGAACCCAAGGTCGGACTGGCGGCCCTCGCTGGCGGACTCAACCGGCTGCCGCGCCAGATCGGATCGAAACGGGCCCTCGGCATGATTCTGACCGGGCGTCACGTCAGCGCCCGGGAGGGGCTGGAACTGGGTTTCGTCAACGAGGTCGTGGCCGATGGCGAAGCGCCGGAGGGGGCCATGCGCTGGGCGGAGCAGATCTGCGAGTGCGCGCCGCTGTCCATCCGGGCCAGCAAGGACGTGGTCTACCGGTCGTTGAGTACCGCGTCCCTGGAAGAGTCCATGCGCGCGCCTTACGACTCGGTGAAGGCCATGGTCAACAGCGAGGATTTCGTCGAGGGTCCGCGGGCGTTCGCCGAAAAGCGGCCACCGAACTGGAAGGGCCGTTGAGCACCCCTTAGGCGCGGCCCGGGTGCTCAGACACGCGCGAGCATCTGGGCCACGCCGATCACGTCGGCCACCAGGGCGACCGCCAGGCAGATGTCGTCGAGGGTTTCCTGCTCTCCGCGCACGGCCATCTCGGCAATCACCTCCATACGGGGTATCGCCAGTTGGAGCAGGTCCGACGTCGCCGTGAACTGTTCGGGATAAAATCCGATACCCGGGTTCATTCGATTTGCCTCGATGAGTCCTGTGCAACACTCCCTGTTACAGAAATCGTGCCAGCATCAAGTTATACCGATAACTTTCTGTTTTTGTTGAACATTCCTGGGCAACACGGCGCCGGCACGCAGGCTCGGGCCGTCCCTCGACCTGTCGCTCGGCGAAACAAAGTGACGTGCCGCGCCACTCCCAGGCGGGCGCACCGGCCCCTGTCCGTCAACACCGAAAACTCCCCGCGGGTTCGGCGATGAACCCCGATCCGGGCCTGCGCCGCGCCGAGCGACGCTACGAGATCGTCGTCCGCCGTAATCTGACCCGCAACTTCGTGGTCCATCTGATCCACGGAATGCTCGGGCAGACCGGGTTCCGGCTGCTGCAGGCGCCCACTTTCCTGCCGGCCTATCTGCTGCTGCTGTCCGGTTCCAACGTCGCCGTGGGCGCCGCCCTCGGGTTGCAGGCGCTGGGTATGGCCATCACGCCGCTGCTGGGCGCCACCCTGATCGAACACCGGGCCCGGGTGCTGCCCATGGGCTTCGTCACCGGCGGAGCCATGCGTCTTTCGGTTCTGGGCATCGCCCTGTCGGGACTGCTGCTGCCGCCCGAGTGGGCGCTGATTTCGATCTACTTCTGGATGGCCATGTTCGGTCTGCTCCAGGGCATGCAGGGGGTGATCTTCAACTACCTGATGTCCAAGGTGATTCCGGTTTCGAAACGGGGCCGGCTCACGGGTCTGCGCAACTTCCTCGCCGGCATCACCTCCGCCGGCGTGGCCATCGTCGGCGGTCACTACTTCCTGGGCAGCAACCCGACCGTCGCCGGCTATTCCTACACCTTCGTCCTGGCCTTCGTGCTGACCATGTGCGGCCTGTTGTCCCTGGCATTCATGAAGGAGCCGCAACCGCCCACCCTGCGCCCCCGCTCGAGCCTCGTTGGCCGGCTCTCGGAGATTCCCGCGCTGCTGCGCGACGATCCCGCTTTCACCCGCTACTTTGCGGCCCGGGCGCTCGCCACAACCGGCCGCATGGCGCTGCCGTTCTACATCCTTTACGCCGGCGCCAGCCTGGAACTCACCGGCAGCAACCTCGGCATCCTGACCGTGGCGTTCACGCTGGCCGGCACGGTCTCCAACCTGCTCTGGGGCAGCCTCGCCGACCGAACCGGTTTCCGCCTGGTGTTCCTGGCCAGCATCGGACTTTGGGTGGCCAGCACGCTGCTGCTGCTGGTGTCCAGTGGCCTGGCGCCACTGGTGCTGGTGTTCAGTGGCGTCGGCGCCGCGGTCCAGGGCTTCCAGAACGCCTCCATGAACCTGACCCTGGAGTTCGGCCGCCGGGAGGATCTGCCGATCCGCATTGCCATTGCCAACTCCGCGTCGGAGCTGGCCGGCGCCATCGGCCCGCTGCTGGGGGGCGCCATCGCCGCGTTGTTCGGTTATCCGGCGTTGTTCACGACCTCGGTTGCGTTCCTGCTGGCCGGTGGTCTAATGGTGGTGTTCCTGGTGCCCGAGCCGCGGCGCCAGTCTGGCGCACCGCGATGACCGGCGCCCCGCACAACCGTGATACTCGAGCGAGTTCCAAGGAGGACAGGACCATGGCATTGAAGGTCGGCTACAAAGCCCTGCTGGAAGCCGCGGAGCAGGAGATCCGCACATTGACCCCAGCCGAGGCCATGGCCCTCAAGGACCGCGACGACGTGCAGTTCGTGGACATCCGCGATCCCCGGGAGTTACAGCGCGAGGGCACCGTGCCCGGCTCTCTCCACGCTACCCGCGGCATGCTCGAGTTCTGGATCGATCCGGACAGCCCCTACTACAAAGAGGTCTTCGGGTCCGGCAAGACCTTCGTTTTCTTCTGCCAGAGCGGCTGGCGCTCGGCGTTGGCCACCCAGACCGTGCAACGCATGGGGCTGGAAGACGTGTGCCACATCGGCGGCGGGTTCCGCGCCTGGAAAGAGGCCGGCGGACCGGTAGAGGAACGTCCCCCCAAGCCAAGCGGCGGCTGAACGCTGCACGGGCCGGCGCCCCACACGGCGACCAGGGCTACAGGTCGTTCACCGCGTCGCGCCACACCCACCTGGCGGCGCCGGGCGCCGGCGGGTAAATCACATTGGACCGGCGCGCCCTGAAGGCGACCACCAGGGTGTGCTCGCCGAAAGCGTGGGCATCCTCCCCGGCCACGTGCCGGGCAAAGAACCCTTCCGGATCCAGTGACGGATTCATGCCGATTGCATGGGGCCAGACCACCAGCCGCGCGGGCGCGGCGGCAGGCCGCCGGGCGGCTGCGTGGCGAATGAACCCGGCACCGTTGATGGTGCCCGGCGGCACCACGATCTCGAGCCAGCGTGACGATCCATCCAGTGCCGGAAACTGGTAGACCCCGTAGTCGAACTGACCGTGGGGTTCGGTACCCACGTAGCGTCCACGCACGACGCTGGTGGTCTCGCCCACACCGGCATAGCCAGCCAGCGCACGGGATTCGGCATCGTACTCGAAGGACTCGGATTTCAGGTCGAGAAAGAACGCGACCTGGGCCAATCCGGCCGAGATGAGAACGGCGGCCAGGACCAGCGCGGCGCCTTTGAGCAACGCCCTGCGGCGCCAGCTCACGAAGAGCGCCAACAGAATGAGGGGGGCGCCGTAGAGCAACCCCACTCCGAGGAAGTAGAAATACTGCTGGAGTAGGGTCATGGGCATCGGTCAGGCTCCACCCGTGCCGATGCCGCGACCCCGAGGGCGGGAATCAGACCCCGCCCAGCACCCCGTTCTGCTGCAGGTAGGCCAGGATCCGCTCCACCGCCTGCTCCGGGTTCACCTCGACGGTGCGGATGTGCAGGTCCGGTGCCTCGGGAGCCTGGTACTCGGAGTCGATACCGGTGAAGTTGGTTATCTCACCGGCACGGGCCCGCTTGTACAGCCCCTTGGGATCGCGTTGTTCGCAGATTTCGAGCGGCGTGTCTACGAACACCTCGATGAACTCCCCGTCCTGCAGGAGGTCGCGCACCATGCGCCGCTCGCTGCGGAACGGCGAGATGAAGGACACGATGGTGATCAGGCCGGCATCGACCATGAGCCGTGCCGCCTCGCCGACCCGGCGGATGTTCTCCACCCGGTCCGCGGCGGTGAAGCCCAGGTCGCGGTTGAGGCCGTGACGCACGTTGTCGCCGTCCAGCACGTAAGTGTGCCGGCTCAGGTCATGGAGGCGGTTCTCCAGCAGACTGGCGATGGTGGACTTGCCGGAACCCGACAGGCCGGTCATCCAGATCACCACCGGGCGCTGATGTTTGATGGCCGCCCGCAGCGACTTGTCCACCGACAGCGCCTGCCAGTGAATGTTGTCGGCCCGGCGCAGCGAAAAGTCGAACAGGCCGGCGCCGACCGTGGCGTTACTCTGCCGGTCGATCAGAATGAAGTTGCCGAGGTCTCCGTCGGCCGCGTGCGGCTCGAACGGAATCCGCTGGCTCAGGCTGACGTTGGCCACCCCCAGCTCGTTCAGCGACAGGCTCTTGGCCGGCTGCGTCTCCAGGGTGTTGACGTTGACGCTGTGCTTGAGTTCGGTGACCACGCAGGGCACGGTCCGGGAGCCGCTCTTCAGATAATACTGACGGCCCGGATACATGGGCGCGTCGCTCATCCACAACAGGTGCACGGCAAGCTGGTCGGACGTCTGAGGCGGCGCCTTGGCGGCGGCAATGACGTCGCCGCGGCTGATGTCGATCTCGTCTTCCAGCACCACGGTGACCGCCTGTCCCGGCTGCGCCTGGTCCAGGTCGCCGTCGAAGGTGACGATGCGCGCGACCTTCGAACGCAGGCCGGACGGCAATGCCTGAATCTCGTCACCGGGGGCGAGCGTGCCGCTGGCCACGGTACCGCTGAAACCGCGGAAGTCCAGGTTCGGCCGGTTGACCCATTGCACGGGCATACGGAAATCGTGCTCGGCCTTGTCGCGGCCCACCTGCACGGTTTCCAGATGCTGCAGCAGGCTCGGGCCGCTGTACCAGCTCATCTTCTCGGTGGCGGCGGTGACGTTGTCACCCTTCAGGGCCGACATGGGCACGGCCACCACGTTGAGCTCGCCGAGTTGGCCGGCGAACTGCAGGTACTCGGAAACGATGCGGTCGTAGACTTCCTGATCGTAGTTCACCAGGTCCATCTTGTTGACCGCCAGCACCACGTCGCGAATGCCGAACAGCGAGGCGATGTAGCTGTGACGGCGGGTCTGGGTGAGGATGCCCTTACGCGCGTCTACCAGGATCACCGCCACCTCGGCATTGGAAGCGCCGGTTGCCATGTTGCGCGTGTACTGTTCGTGCCCGGGGCAATCCGCCACGACGAACTTGCGCCGATCCGTGGCGAAATAACGGTAGGCCACGTCGATGGTGATGCCCTGCTCGCGCTCGGCCGCGAGGCCGTCCACCAGCAACGCAAAGTCGATGTCTTCGCCCTGGGTGCCGGAGCGCCGGCTGTCCGCTTCCAGGGCGGCGAGCTGATCTTCGAAGATCAGCTTCGAGTCGTACAGCAGGCGGCCGATGAGGGTGCTTTTGCCATCATCCACGCTGCCGCAGGTGAGAAAGCGCAGCGTGGTCTTGGCGGCCTGTTCCGCCAGATAGGCTTCGATGGTCTGCGTCATCAGAAATAACCTTCCTGCTTCTTCTTCTCCATGGACGCCGACTCGTCATGGTCGATGGCCCGCCCGGAGCGTTCGGAGGTGCGGGTGACCAGCATCTCCTCGATGATGCCGGGCAGATCCGCTGCCGGGCTTTCGATGGCCCCGGTCAGCGGGTAGCAACCCAGGGTGCGGAACCGTACCAGCCGGTTCTTCGGCTGCTCGCCGGGTTCCATGGGCATGCGGTCGTCATCGACCATGATCAGCATGCCGTCGCGTTCCACCACCGGCCGCTCCTTGGCGTAATACAGCGGCACGATGGGAATGTTCTCCTGGTAGATGTACTGCCAGATGTCCAGTTCGGTCCAGTTCGACAGCGGGAACACGCGGATGCTCTCGCCCTTGCGCACCCGGCCGTTGTACAGGTGCCACAATTCCGGGCGCTGGTTCTTCGGGTCCCACCGGTGCTGGGCGTTGCGGAACGAGAACACCCGCTCCTTGGCCCGCGACTTCTCTTCGTCGCGGCGGGCGCCGCCGAAGGCCGCATCGAACTTGTACTTGTCCAGCGCCTGCTTCAGGGACTGGGTCTTCATGATGTCGGTGTGGACCTGAGACCCGTGGCTGAAGGGCCCCACGCCCTGGCGCACACCGTCTTCGTTGATGTGCACGATCAGATCCATGCCCACTTCCTTCGCGGTGCGATCGCGGAACTCGATCATCTCCCGGAACTTCCAGGTGGTGTCCACATGGAGCAGCGGGAACGGCGGCGGCGACGGGTAGAACGCCTTCCGTGCCAGATGCAGCATCACCGACGAGTCTTTGCCGATGGAATAAAGCATCACCGGATTCTCGCTCTCGGCCAGCACCTCACGCATGATGAAGATGCTCTCGGCCTCGAGTTGCTGTAGATGAGTCAATGGCTTAGGCAATTTTGGCCCCGGCGTTGCAGGAAAACGCAGGCATTAGACCCAACCTGTCTAAGCCCCGCAAGCGACATGTTGTTCAAAGCATATGTCGGTTTGTAAACTGCGCGGCTGTCGTCACGTTCCGCAGACCGGACGAACCCCGGTCGCTCGATTCAACGCTGAGGCCCCATGGCACCTACCATCTATCTGCTGGCCTTCGTCGGGGGCTTCTGCATCATGTCTCTGGAACTGCTCGGCGGGCGGGTCCTCGCCCCCTACTTCGGCAGTTCGATCTACGTCTGGGGCAGCGTCATCACGGTCTTCATGCTGTCCCTGTCCATCGGCTACCTGCTGGGCGGGCGGCTGTCGCTGCACCGTCCGTCCCTGGGCCGCTTTGCGGTGATCTTCCTGGCCGCGGCAGTGTGCCTGTACCCGCTGGTGTACTACGGCGAGCCCCTGATGGAGTGGATCTTCGAGCGGGTCGAGGACCCCCGCTATGGGTCGCTACTGGCTTCGTCGATCCTGTTCATCGTGCCGACGGTGATCCTGGGCATGATCTCGCCGTATTCGGTACGAATGCTGGTGCAGACCACCGACCGCTCCGGGCAGGTGGCCGGCGTGCTGTACTTCGTCTCCACCCTGGGCAGCGCCCTCGGCACCCTGGCGACCTCCTTCTATCTGGTGCTGTGGTTCGAGATCAACACCATCCTGACCCTGCTCACGGCGGCGCTGCTGACCATGGCCGCGGTAGCCGGGGCGGCGGCCTGGCGCTGGCGCCCGCCCGGACGGCCGGCGGCGGTCCTGGTGCTGCTGACCGCCCTGCCGGCCATGTTGAGCAGCGCGCCGGCGGAAGCCCGGGTGATTCACCGGGAACAGTCGCTGTACAGCACCATTCTGGTGGACCAGCGGGGATCCATGATCTGTCTGCAGTTCAGCGTCCGCCGGGACATGCGCAACCAGTCCTGTCTGGACCAGCGGCGTCCCAAGGAGATGGTGTTCCTCTACGCCCGCATGATGATGGCAAGTCTGTTGCTGGAACCCGAGCCGGAACGCATTCTGGTTCTGGGGCTGGGCGGCGGCACCCTGCCCCTGGCCCTGGACGAGTTGCTGCCCGAAGCCCGCATCGACGCGGTGGAGATCGACCCGGCCGTGGTGCGGGTAGCCCGCGAGTACTTCCGCTTCGCCCCCAGCAACCGGGTGGAGACCTTTACCCAGGATGGCAGGGTTTTTGTCAAACGTGCCGCCAGCCGCGGCGACACCTACGACCTGATCATGCTCGACGCGTTCAATGGCGAGTACATTCCGGAACACCTGATGACCCGCGAGTTCCTGGAGGAGGTCGAGGCCCTGCTGGCCCCGGGCGGGGTGCTGGCGGCGAACACCTTTTCCATCTCGGCGCTCTACGACCACGAGTCGGTGACCTACCAGGCCGTCTACGGCACCTTCTTCAATATGCGCAGCCCGGAAACCGGCAACCGCGTGGTGCTGGCCCGCAACGGGCCGCTGCCGGGCGCCGACGAACTGGCGCAACGCGCCCGGACCATCGGGCCCGGTCTCGAACCCTACGGGATCGACGTCGACGCGCTGCTCGGCCACCTCACCACGGAAGTCGACTGGGATACCTCGGCCCGGGTGCTCACCGACCAGTACTCGCCGGTGAATCTGCTGCAGGGGCAGTAGCCGAAGGCCGTCAGGCCGCGGGCGACTTGCCCCAGTACTCGTCCTTCAACAGCCGCTTGTACAGTTTGCCGGTGGGATGCCGGGGCAACTCGGCACGGAAGTCGATGGAGCGCGGGCACTTGATGTGGGAAAGCTGGCCACGGCAGTACTCCATGAGCTCCAGCGCCAGTTCCGGGGTCGCGTCGGCCATGTCGCGGGGCTGCACCACCGCCTTCACTTCTTCGCCGAACTCCTCGTTGGGTACCCCGAACACGGCCACGTCCATCACCGACGGATGGGTGATCAGAACGTTCTCGGCTTCCTGGGGATAGATGTTCACACCGCCAGAAATGATCATGAAGTGCTTGCGGTCGGTCAGGTACAGGTAACCGTCTTCGTCCAGGTAACCCACGTCCCCGAGCGTAGTCCAGCCCTGGGGATGACGTGAGCCGGCGGTCTTGTCCGGATCCTTGTAGTACTCGAACTGACCACCGCCGCCAAAGTAGATGGTGCCGGGTTCACCCACGGGCAACTCGTTGCCATCGTCGTCGCAGATGTGCATCTCGCAGTTGAGCGGCTTGCCGACGGAACCCTTGTGCGCCAGCCACTCTTCGGAATTGAGCTGAACGAAACCGTTACCCTCGGTACCAGCGTAGTACTCGAACAGAACCGGCCCCCACCACTCGATCATCTGCTCCTTGACCGGAATCGGACACGGCGCCGCGGCGTGAATGGCGCACTGAAGCGAGGACACGTCGTAGCGGCGGCGCACTTCCGGCGGCAGTTTGAGCATCCGCACGAACATGGTCGGCACCCACTGACTGTGGGTAACCGAGTACTTTTCGATGTAGGAGAGCGCCAGTTCCGCGTCGAAATGTTCCATCACCACCACCTGCACGCCGTAGCGCAGGCACCCCATGGTGAACCCGAGCGGCGCGGCATGATAAAGCGGCGCCGGCGACAGATAGATGGAGTCCTCGCCGGCGCCGTACAGCAGACTGATCAGGTTCGGGGCCACGATCTCGCCGTACGGCTCCTCCGGCAGCGGCTTCTTGACCCCTTTGGGATAGCCCGTGGTACCGGAGGAGTACAGCATGGACTGGCCTTCCGACTGGTCCTCGATGGGCGTTTCGGGCATGGCCGAGAGCGCCTCTTCCCAGGACTCGAAACCGGGTATGGTGCCGTCCACCATGTAGCGCGCTTCGACGTTGGGCATTTTGTCAATCAGGCGCTCCACCACCGGCGTGCGCCCGGCGGAGGTTATGAACACGCGGGCTTCGCAGTTATCGACGATGTACTCCACTTCCGCCTGCTGCAGCCGGTAGCTGATGGCGGTGTAATACAGACCCGAGCGCTGCGCCGCCCAGCAGATCTGGAAGAACCGGGGATGGTTCTCGAGCAGAATGGCGATGTGATCGCCACGTGTCAGCCCCAGCGAGCGGAACAGGTGTGCGCCCTGATTGGCCGTGCGCTCGAGTTCCCCGAAACTGATCCGCTGGCCACTATCGGCCATGACGTAGGCAGTCTTGTCAGGACTGCGCTCGGCGATGATTCCCGGATGCACTGACCCCTCCTGATCGGCATGTCGCCATCGATTGCGAGAGCGGGTACGTTAGAAACTTTCGCGGACCAACGCAAACGCCCGGAGCCAGAGGAGTGCGGCGTGACCGAGATCGATTTCGACCAGCCCTATCCCAGCCGGCGCTCGCCGGTGTGTGCGGCCAACGTGGTGGCCACCTCTCAGCCGCTGGCCACCCAGGCCGGCCTGGACGCGATGCGCCGTGGGGGTAATGCCGTGGATGCGGCGCTGGCCGCGGCCATCACCCTGACCGTGGTGGAGCCGAACAACAACGGCCTCGGCAGCGACGCGTTCTGCCTGTTGTGGGACGGCCAGGCGCTGGCCGGCCTGAACGCGTCCGGGCGGGCCCCGGCGGCGTGGACGCCGGAACGGTTTTCCGGCCTGGAGCGGATGCCCGACCTGGGCTGGGACAGCGTCACCGTACCCGGTGCGGTGAGTGCCTGGATGGCGCTGTCGCGGCGCTACGGCCTGCTGCCGTTCGCGGATCTGTTCGAGTGGCCGATCCGCTACGCCCGCGACGGCTTTCCGGTGGGACCGAAGACCGCCCGTTACTGGCGCCTGGCCGCCGACGATCTCGGCCGCTTCGACGGCTTCGCCCGCCACTTTCTGCCGGCGCCGGAACCCGGGCGCCGTTTTCGCCGGCCGGATCTCGCCCGATCGCTGGAGTCCATCGCCGCCAGCGGCGGCGAATCCTTCTACCGTGGCGAACTGGCCCGGCGGATGGCCGCCTGCGCCCGCGAGCAGGGCGGCGCGCTGAGCCTGGACGATCTGGCCGACCACCGGGCGGACTGGGTGCAGCCGTTGGGTCAGCCGTACCGGGACGTGGTTCTGTACGAGCTGCCGCCCAACGGCCAGGGCCTGGCGGCGCAGATTGCACTCGGCATTCTGGATCATCTGCCACCCGCGGCCCGGGACAGCGCGGAGGCCGCGCACCAGGAGATCGAAGCCATGAAGATAGCGGTCCGGGCCGCTTTCGATCACATCGCCGACCCGGACGCCATGCAGACCTCCCCGGAGGCGCTGCTGAACAGGGACGCGCTGGCGCAACTGGCCCGCGCCATCGGGCCGTCGGCGGCGCCGCTGCCGCCGGCCCCGCTGCCGGCCGGACTCGATACCGTCTACCTGGCCTGCGCCGATGACCAGGGCGTGATGGTCTCGTACATTCAGAGCAACTATCAGGGATTCGGATCCGGCATCGTCGTTCCGGACACCGGCATCGCCATGCAGAACCGCGGCAGGGGGTTTTCCCTGCAGCCCGGCCACCCGAATCGGGTCGGCCCCCGCAAGCGTCCGTTCCACACCATCATTCCCGGCTTCGTCACCGATCGCGGCGGCGCACCGCAGCTGGCTTTCGGGGTCATGGGCGGGCACATGCAGCACCAGGGGCACGTGCAGATGGTGCGGCGCATCTTCGACCATGGACAGAACCCCCAGGCGGCCAGCGACGCCCCGCGCTGGCACGTCAGGCCGGATTTCAGCGTGGCGCTGGAGCGCGGGGTTCCGCAAGCGGTAGCCGCCGACCTGGCAGCGCGCGGTCACCGGGTGGAGTACGAGTCGCAGGAGCACCTGTTCGGTGGCGCCCAGCTCGTGTTACGCAGCGCCGACGGTTACGTTGCCGGCTCGGATCACCGCAAGGATGGTCAGGCAGGCGGGTTCTGAGGGACCGGCCCGGGGATCGGGCCGCCAGCCTGGGCCTAGCGCTGCTCGAGGTCCAGGGAGGCCGAGTTCATGCAGTAGCGCAGCCCTGTGGGCGGCGGCCCATCGGGAAACACATGGCCCAGGTGTGCGTCGCAATTGGCGCACAGCACCTCGATGCGGCGCATCATCAGGCTGTCGTCCTCGCGGGTGGCCACGGCCTCCGGCGCCACCGGTTGATAGAAGCTGGGCCAGCCGCTGCCGGAGTCGTATTTGGTTTCGGAATCGAACAGCGCCGCATTGCAGCACACGCAGCGATAGGTCCCCGGCGTCTTGGTATCCCAGTACTTGCCGGTGAAGGCCCGCTCGGTACCCGCGCAGCGGGCCACCTGAAACTGCTCGTCAGTCAGTTCCCCGCGCCATTGCTCGTCGCTTTTCGTCACCTTTTCCATCGTGGTCTCTTGGGTCGTTGGTGAGGCCCGCGGCCCATGTTTCGAACTGCCGGCGGCCGCCGGATTCGCTACACTTACCCGACGTACGATGTTAAACCGACCGGGAAGACAAATGAAATCCACACCCGCCTCTCACGGTACCCCGCCGGACGCACGCCCCGTCGGCGCGGCCGCCCGGGCCGCCGATGGGGCGGTGGCGGATCTGCCCCGGACCCCGCGGGAAATCCGCAAGTCCCACAAGCTCGACGACGTCTGCTACGAGATCCGCGGCCCGGTGCTCAAGGAAGCGGACCGTATGGAGGAGGAAGGCCACCGGATCCTAAAGCTCAACATCGGCAACCCGGCGCCGTTCGGCTTCGAGGCGCCGGAGGAGATCCTGCTGGACGTCATTCACAACCTGCCGACGGCCCAGGGCTACTGCGACTCGAAAGGCCTCTACCCGGCCCGCAAAGCCATCATGCAGCACTACCAGAGTCAGGGCATCCTGAACGTCGAGATCGACGACATCTACATCGGCAATGGCGTCTCGGAGCTGGTGGTGATGGGCCTTCAGGGTCTCCTCGACAATGGTGACGAGGTGCTGGTGCCGGCCCCCGACTACCCGCTGTGGACCGCCGCCGTGAGCCTGGCCGGCGGCACCCCGGTGCACTACCGCTGCGACGAGGGTGCGGACTGGTTTCCGGATCTCGAAGACATCCGCCGCAAGGTTTCGTCGCGCACCAAGGCCATCGTGGTGGTCAACCCCAACAATCCTACCGGCGCGGTGTACAGCCGGGCACTGCTGGAAGACATCGTCGGCATCGCGCGCAGCAACGATCTGATCGTGTTCGCCGACGAGATCTACGACAAGATCGTCTACGACGACGCCCAACACGTCCCGCTGGCGTCGCTGGCCGAGGATCTTCTGATCCTGACTCTCAACGGGCTGTCCAAAGCCTACCGGGTGGCCGGGTTCCGCAGTGGCTGGCTGCTGGTGTCCGGGGCCAAACACCGGGCCCGCGACTACATCGAGGGGCTCGACATCCTCGCCTCCATGCGGCTGTGCGCCAACGTGCCGAGCCAGCACGCCATCCAGACTGCGCTGGGCGGCTATCAGAGCATCAACGAGTACATCGTGCCCGGCGGACGCCTGTACGAGCAGCGCGAGCTGGCCTGGCGCCTGCTCAACGACATCGACGGCATAAGCTGCGTCAAGCCGCGCGGCGCGTTGTACCTGTTTCCGCGGGTCGACACCCGGCGCTTCAACATCACCAGCGACGAGCGTTTCGTGCTCGACCTGCTGCGCCAGGAGAAGATCCTGGTGGTTCAGGGTACCGGCTTCAATTGGCCCGAACCCGACCACTTCCGGCTGGTGTTCCTGCCGCGGGTCGAGGACCTCAGCCACGGCATCGAACGCCTGGCGCACTTCATGTCCAGCTACCGGCAGTGACCGCCACGCGGCGCAGCGGCGCCGGCGGGCAACAACCATGAGCGGCCTCAACGTCGACGAGTTCTGCAAGGATGCCGCCCGCACCCTGCTGGCGCTCTACGACGCCTTCCCGCGGCCGCACTGCCTGTTCGTCGAGGACCTATGTGGCCCCGATCAGGAGGACGAATTCGGCATGCACAGCAGCCGCCATCTGGCCTGTCTCGCCGCCATCCTCTGGCTCGCCGAAGAAGGGTACCTGCGTTACAGCGACACCGTCCGCCAGCAGGCGGTGGATCAGGCCGTGCTCAGCGGCCATGCGTTCACCCGGTTGTCAGCGCCGGCGCCCGGCTTCGATCCACCCGACGCCGCGAACCTGCCGGACATGGTCCGGCGCGACCACCAGACCCGCGCCCATCGCCTGAGGTGGGCGCTGGAGCAACGGTCTTCCGCTCAGATCCGCGCTGCGGTGCTGGAACTGCTGGCGGTTCCCTCGACCCGGTAGAGCAACCGGTCCTGGTAGCCGGTGATCACCTCGATCAGGCCGCTCCAGTCACGATCCAGCTCGGGATCGTCGGTATCGATCAGGAACGGCCGGCCATCCAGGCCAACCAGTTTGGACCGGGTTCCGACCACCCACAGTCGCTTGCGCCCCACGGCCCGCAGCACCCGAGGGCTCAACTGCTGGTTGCCGCGGCCGAGCAGAAATCCCTGCCGGCGGGTGAAGCTGACGATCACCGTCGGCGGTTCACCCGCGGATACCAACTCCTCCAGCCAACCGGCGTTCACGTCGGTGCCGGCCACCCGGGAGCCGCGAAGGACATCGAAACCGAGCAGGGTCGGCTCGAGCCCGAGTGCCGACTTGATCGCGGCCAGCGTTCCGCCCGGGCCCAGCACGTAGTCCCCGGGGGATTCCTCGATGCGCTCGACTATCTCGGCGACGATCTCCTGTACCGCCAGCGGTTCGCTCTCCCGGCCCCCTTCTTTGGTGTGCTGCAGGAACCCACCCAGGGCCGGCACGTCCAGTTCGCCGTGATAGCGGGCCACCACCCGGCCCTCACGCACGGCGGCTTCGTCCAGATCCCGCACCTCGGCCGGTGTCGCCGCAACCAGCCCCCCCTCGACCAGCGCCGCCAGCACCCGTCCCGCCGCCTCCGGGGTTGCAGCGAACACCCCGGAATGCATCTTCACGCCGCTCGGCACACCCAGAACCGGCAGCCTGCCGCCGAGGGGCTCCAGCAGGTCCCGGGCGGTGCCGTCGCCCCCGCAGAACACCACCAGATCGGCGCCGGCGTCACGAATGGCCGTGGCGGCAGCTCGCGTATCTGCCGCGACGCTGACCGCGCCCGGCTGACCGAGTACCTCGGCGCCAATACCTGCATCCTGGAGTGCCGTTGCGCCCATGGCACCGCCCCAGGTCAGCCAGCGCACCTGATGCAGCGCCGGTCCGGCGGCCGCCAGGGCCCGGGCCGCCCGGTCGCTGCCCCGTCCACGCCCGCCCGAGGCGCGGGCGCGGGCCTGCACCCTGGCGCCGTCGCTGCCCTTGAGGCCGGTGGCGCCCCCCATACCGGCCACCGGATTGATGATCAGGCCGAAGGTCAGCATTGGCCTGCCGGTGCCGTGGGAGTTTCCGGACTCGACGTCTGCCGGCCCGTGGCCATGGCCGCCACCCGTTCTGCGATGGCAAGAGATGCCGTCAGCCCCGGCGATTCGATGCCCAGCAGATTGATCAGACCCGGCACGGCATGCTGCGCCGGCCCGTCGATCCGGAAGTCCGCCGCGGTTTCGCCCGGGCCGCTGATCTTGGGGCGGATACCGGTGTAACCCGGATGCAGGCGCCTCGCGTCCAGGCCCGGAAAGTAGCGCCGGATGGCGGCTTCGAAGTCCTCCCGCCGGCTGTCGTCGAAGTGGTAGTCGATGTCGTCGACCCAGGCGACGTCCGGGCCGAAGCGCGCCTGCCCGGCCAGATCCAGCGTCACGTGGACCCCCAGTCCGCCGGCTTCGGCCACCGGGTAAACGAGTCGGGAGAACGGCGCCGCACCCTCGTAGACATAGTAGCGGCCGCGCGCATAGTGCGCCGGCGGGGCGGCACACAACCAGGCGGCGATACCCGGGGCCGCCAGGCCGCCGGCGTTGACCAGCCAGCGGGTCTCGAGTTCAAGATCAGCGGTGCACACCCGTATCCCGGCGGACGTGCGGACCAGCCCCAGCACCTCGGTCGCCAGCGCCACGGCGCCACCGGCTGCTTCCAGGTCACCCTGCAGCGCCAGCATGTAGGCGTGGGAATCGATGATTCCCGTGGACGCCGAGTAGACGCCAGCCTCGGCCCGCACCGCCGGTTCCAGGGCCGTCACCTGATCACCGCTGAGCCACGTCAGCTCGCCGGCGCCGTTCTGCCGGGCCTGGGCCTGATAACTGCGCAACACCGGGATCTGCGCAGCATTGCTGGCGACGATGATCTTGCCGCAACGCTGGTGGGGCACGTGATGGGTCGCGCAGTAGTCGTACAGCAGTGCTTTGCCGCGCACACACAGGGCCGCCTTGAGGCTTCCGGCCGGATAGTAGATGCCGGCGTGAATCACCTCCGAGTTGCGCGAACTGGTTTCGCTGCCGATCCGGCCATGGCGTTCCAGTACCAGCACCTCGAGCCCGGCCCTGGCCAGGCTGCGGGCGCAGGCCAGACCGATCACACCGGCGCCGACGACCACCACATCCACCCTGTCCAACCCGGGCCCCGTCATCCCGCGCTCCGCCCGGCATTGGCCGGATACAGGTCCGGTTGCCATGCCGGCCTCCGAGGCCCGCCGGCCAGCACATCCGACCAGTCGGGATCGAGTGCCGCCAGCACCCGCTCGGCCAGCCGCCCGGGACCCTGCCGGCAGAGTTGCTGGAACGCGGCAACCACCCGGTCTTCGAAGTGACGGTCCTGCGGCCCCAACTCGGCGCCCGGATTGTCCGGACTGAAGTGGAACGACGCCCCGGCAACCCGGGCCAGCAGCATCTCCAGCGCCTGTACCGGCACCTCGGCAGCGTAGAACCGGGCCTGAGCGGCGTCCCCGCGGGGCGGCGGTTCGTAGATCAGCCCATAGTCCGGACGGCGCCGCCCCGCCGGACCGGCCAGGCACCAATGGGCAATTTCGTGCAGGGCACTCTGGGCGAAGTCACCACGATAACGGATGAGTGCCGGCCGGCCCGGCGCCGCCGGCTCGAACCACGGCTCGGCGGCGCCTCCCACCAGCCGGGTTGGCGCCGGGTCCCGCCTTCCGGCCGGCCCCGGACCGGGATCGAATACCGCGTTGAAACGGGCGGCAATCTCGGCGTGGTTCATGGCGGATCCTCGACGCACGACCACGCCGCCAGCCGGGCGAGATAGGCCGCGGACAGGTAGTCACGGCCTGCCAGCAGATGGTCCAGATAGCGCCGCGGCGGCCGCAGCCCCGCGCGCAACACCGCCGGATTGGCGAAGTAGGTCCAGGTCCAGACCCGGGCCTCAGCGGTTTCCACCTGCACCATCTCACGGCTGTAGTTGACCGGCGTGCGCTCGAACACGTCCATCCGTTCGATCTGGGCCGTATCGGCCAGCCAGTACAGCACGCCCTCGACGGTGGTTCCGGGCTGCCGCCCGATGGTGGCATGACCGGCCCCGGCATGATCAGCGGCGTGCTTGTCGAAAGCCAGCCGGAACCCGGACAGCCGGGCCGCTTCGACGCGGATCACCTCGAGGCCCCGGTCCCGCACCCGTTGCGGGTTCATGTTCGAGCCGTAGGCGAAATAGCTGGGCAAGATGGGTCGGTGGCTGTTCACGCGCGGGACCTTCGGCTGGCGGTATTCCGTGTGGCGCGGTGCGCACTTGGATTCACGTCGTCTGTACGCGTTTACCTGCGCTTGCGGATCCAATACTCGAAGCGCGTACCGGACTGCTCCTGCGCCATCATTTCGTGGCCAAGAAAATGACAGAAGTTGTTGAAATCCCTGTCGGTTGTCGGGTCCGTCGCCACAATATGAAGGACCTGGCCGGGGTCCATGCCACGCACTTTGTTGCGCACCATCATGAGCGGCTCCGGACAGGACAGGCCACTGGCGTCGAGTTGCAGGTCGGCTTCACGCATGGCGCCATTATCCACAAGCCGCCGCTGCAAGCGACTGTTGGCCGGTGGCGGCAAGCGCCTGACTCGCCGCCATGGCAGGCGCCTGGGGCGCTGCCCGCCGGTTGCTGGAACCGGGTCGGGATGGGCGCCGCCCGGGGCCCGGGAGGCGCCTTGACTTGCCCCGGGGGCCCACCCAAACTCGAACGACTGCGGCCCATCGTGGTCCAACCTCGCGATCATCGCCTGATTCGCGCAGCAACGATGGCATCAGCAGTCCTTGGGCAGCGATCAATGAGTATCATCCAGAGCATCCAGCCAACATTCGTGTCTGCCACTGTCTGCCATGGCAGACCGCTGGCGGCCAGTTGGCTGTGTCTGTGCCTGCTGCTGACGGTGCCCGGCGCCCGGGCCGAGGCGCAGCCGGCAGCGGAGCAACCCCGAAGCGCCCCGGCCATGGGTGCACCCGCCCAGGACGCACCCCCACCTCAGCCAGACGCGCCCGCCACGGAGGCTGCCCCGGCCGGCGTAGCGGCCACGGACGTCGCCGTCCCGGAAGCAACCGTACCGATGGATCAAGGCCCCGAGCCGGCTGCAACCGTAGAGTCCCTGGAAACCGCCATCGCCGGCGTGACCGACCCGCTGGATCAGGTGCAACGTCAGGTGGAAGCCCAGGAGTACGACGAAGCCATCGTCTTCCTGGAGTCCAGCATCATCGAGATCGAGGGCGACAGCCACCGTTTCGATGAACGGCTGGTCCGGCCTCTGGTGCTGCTGGGCGACGCCTACGCCGGCAGCGGCCAGTACGAGAACGCCCTGGGACACTACGAACGGGCGCTACATCTGAACCGGGTCAACAGCGGGCTCAACGATCCGGAGCAGGTTCAGATCGTCTATCGTGAAGCCGACGCCCTCAAGGCGCTGCGCCGCTACGAGCAGGCCAACGACCGGGAAGAATACGCCTACCACGTCCTGACCCGCGCCCACGGCCCGCTGGACGAAGCCCTGCTCCCAGGCATCTATCACCTGGCCAACTGGTACGAACGCACCAGCAACATCTTTGCTGCCCGGTCCCTTTACGAGCGGGCGGTACAGATCGTCGACGCCCACGACGACCTGGAATCGACCACGGCCATCCCCGCCCTGCACGGGATTGCCACCAGCTACCGTATGGAGCGGTTTCCGCCCTACTTCATCGGCGACATGCCGTTTGCCGACAGCAGCGTCGTTCCCGGCAGTCGCGCGCCGCTCACCGTGAACAACTTCCCCGCCGGCGAGGAAGCCCTGCAGCGTATCGTCCGCATCCGCCAGGCCGAGAAACCTGCCGATCCGCTGGCGGTGGCGGACGCGGTACTGGATCTGGCCGACTGGTACACCCTGTTCGACAAGCCGCGGCGGGCCATTCCCCTCTATCAGCATGCCTGGGAGCTGATGGCCGGAATTGAAGCGTTCGACGTGGTCGGTTACTTCGCCGAACCCGAGTTACTGTACTTTCCGAGCCCGGGTAATCCATCGGCACCCCCGCTGGAAGAACGCGGCGACGAGGAGACCGGCTATGTGGAGCTCGGCTTCGATGTCACCGACGACGGCTACGTCCGCAGCCTGACGACCCTGGCGTCGCGTCCGGACGGGCTCATGGACTTCCGGGTGCGCAAGAGCATGCGCATGGCGCGCTACCGGCCGATGCTGGTGGAGGGCGTGCCGGTCTACAAGGATTCGGTGACGTTCAGGCACGATTTCACCTACTTCGCGGAACGGGAATCCGCGACCCCGGCCACCGCCGCCACGGCGCCGGGCCATTGAATCGTGGGTCAGCCGTACAGCGGACGTTCAGACAGGCCGGGATACACTGCACCGGTAACCGGGCGCGCGGCGCCCGAGTCATCGGGGCGAGGATTGCTGCCATGCTGAAAGAAAAGCTGAAAGAAAAGCTGAAAGAAAAGCTGAAAGAAAAGCCGGAAGACGCGCTGAAACACGAGCGTGCAGCAGGCGCCGGGGCCAAGGGACCGGGACGTTTCGTCGGCCTTACCAGCCTGGCGGCCGGCGCCGTGCTGCTTCTGGCTGCGGGCTGCAACAGCGGCGGACCGCCGCCGAGTTCCCCCAGCAGCATGCCGTCCAGCGGTATGCCTTCCGGCGGCATGCCGCCGGGCGGTTCCCCGCCGGGCGGTTCCCCGCCGGGCGGCAGCCCCGGCAGTCGTCCCAGCAGTTCCGGCGGCGGGTCGTCCGGCAGCAGCCCGAGCCTCCCCGGCGGCCAGTCGGGTGGCCAACCGGGCGGACAGTCGGGCAGTTCCGGTGGCTCCGGGGGTCAGTCCGGCGGCAGCAGCGGCTCCAGTATGCCCAGTGGCGGCATCCCGGGGTTGCCCGGCGGGGGTTCCTCTGGCGGCGGCATGCCCGGCAGCGGCTCCAGCGGCAGCGGGTCCCAGTCCGGCTCTCAATCCGGCTCTCAGTCCGGGGCCGGCGGCGCGTCCATGCCCGGCGCGGGGAGCGGTTCGATGCCTGGATCCATGCCTGGCATGCCGGGCGGCAGCGACGGCTCCGGAGACGGCAGCCGGGGAAGCGGCACGGACGGCAGCGGTGACGCCGATGAAGGCCAGGGCCAGGGAAGCGGTGACGAGAGTTGGGAAGACGGCATCCCCGGCGGCGGTCAGGACGGCTGGGAAACCAGCAACCAGCAGGTGCCCGGCGGCACCGCGGAAACGCCGCCCATGCCCAGCGATCGCGGCAAACCGCCGGGCAGCGGTGGCGATGGCGATGGCGAACTCGACGGTGCGCTGGAAGACTTCGACGGCGAAATTCTCTCGGAGCGCGAGGTCATCCGGCAGCGCTCCAACGAGACTGCCGGCGCCGGCAATCTGCCCGGCGGCGGCGAGAGCGGCAGCAGCGACTCCGGTGCCGGCGGCGACGTGGCCGGCATTCCAGGGGCTTCCGGCGATGCCGAGATGCCGGACGGCGGCCCGCGAGGCCTGCCCAGCAACCGCAACCTGCCGCCAGCGCCATCGCCGGTGGCCACCGCCGGCGTACCGGACGACATTCCGGACGCCAAAGACGACGACATCATCGGTCGCCAGCTCCGCGAGGCGGCCATGGCAGAATCAGATCCGGAGCTCAAGGAGAAGCTCTGGGACGAGTACCGGCGTTACAAGGGCATCTGACGTGCGAAACCCCTGCAAGCTTGCTGTCCTGCTGCTGGCCGCAACCGGACTGCTGTCCGGTTGCGTCAGTCAGGAGGTGCGTACCGTGGACATGACCCCACCGGATCGCATCGAGCGGCCGCTGCAGGAAGCCGAACTGCTCGACGTGGGGGTCGCCATCATCGACCCGAACATTCCGGAGGATTACGACGAGCAGATCAAGGAGCTGATCCAACCCGACATCCGCCGGGCCGAGAGTCACTACATCTCCTACTTCGCCAAGGATCTGCTGCAGAGCACGGGCAACTGGGGCGCCGTGCGGGTGATTCCGCGGCCTACCCATGCCGTCGACGTGGTGGTGTCCGGAAGGATCCTGCACTCCGACGGCGAGAGCATGGAACTCCAGGTGGACGTCACCGATGCCACCGGAACCACCTGGTTCACCCGTGAATACGAAGCCCTGGCCAGCAAATACGCCTATGACGCCAGCGTCCCGAGCAGCATTGATCCCTTTCAGGCCGTCTACAAGAGCCTGGCCGACGACATGCTGGCCTATCGGCGCGAACTCAGCGACGAGCAGGTGCAGACCATTCGTACCACCGCGCGGATGCAGTTCGCGCAGTCCTTCGCCCCCGACGCCTTCGCCGACCACGTGACCGAAAGTCAGGACGGGACCCTGGTCGTTCGGCGCCTGCCGGCCGAGGACGACCCGATGCTGGCGCGGGTCGATCGGGTGCGGGAACGGGAATACCTTTTCATCGACACCCTGGACGAGTACTACGAGAACTACTACCGCAGCATGTATACGCCGTATCAGGAGTGGCGTAAGGCCACCTACGAGGAAGCCATCGCCTACAAGCTGCTGCGGGCCGAAGCCCGCCGGCGCACCATTGGCGGTGCCGCCGCCATCGTAGGCGGGGTCGCCGCCATGGCGGAGAGCAACGACCCGTACGTGGACACGGCTGCGTGGATCAGTGTCATGGGCGGCGCGATGACCCTGAAGAGCGCCATCGCGCGGCGTCAGGAAGCCGAAATCCACGCCGAGGCACTGCGCGAGGTTGGAATTGCCGCAGAGGCCGAAGTGGTGCCCCATACCGTGGAGCTCGAGAACCAGGTGGTGCGTCTGGAAGGCACCGTCGACCAGCAGTACGACCGCCTGCGAGGCATCCTCAGGGATCTGTATTTCGAGGACCTCGACCTGCCACCGCCCGGCACTGCCGGTGACGGCGGAGCCGCCCTGAGGGACGTCGATGCCGCCGCACTGGAACGGGACATCGACGCGCTGGCGCCCTGACCGGCGGCTTCCCACGGACACCCGATGACGGATTCGTTCAGCTCGATCAAACCCAAGCAGGTTCCGCTCAGCCATGTGGAACCGGTCGAGGCCGCGGTGCGCGCCGGCGGCGGCCGCTGGCTCACCATCGGACTTGGTGCCCTGCTGGCGTTCGGTCTGCTCGGCATCGTCTTTTTCGTGCTGCCGAACTGGCTGGAAGGCCGGCCGGCGACACCGTCCCAGACTCTGTCAGCGCCTGGGGCCGGCGCCACCACGGACGCCGGCTCCAGGCCTTCGGCGAGCGCCTCCGAAGACCCGCAGCTACCACCGTTCCAGCAACTGCAGCGGGAACAGGCGCGGGAAAGGGCCAAGGAGGAGCTGTCGCGCTTCGTGGAACTGCAGATCAGTCTCGAAGACAGCATGCAGGTCGGCGCCTGGGGAAAGGCCGCGTACGACCAGGCCAAATCCCTGGCCGCCGAGGGTGACGAGCAATTCCTGCGCGAGCAGTTTCAGCAGTCGGTAGAGAGCTATCAGAGCGCTACCCGGGCCCTGGAAGCCCTGATGGCCGAGGGCCAGGAACTGCTCGAGTCGTCCCTCGTCTCGGCCGGCGAAGCACTGATCCGGCTGGACGCCGACGCCGCTGCCGCCGCCCTGAACGTGGCCGCTACCATCGCGCCGGAAGATCCGCGCGTGATCGACGGCCGGGCGCGGCTGGACCGCGTGCCGGAAATCCAGGACATCATGCGTGAAGCGCGTAACGACGAACTGGCCGGTGACTGGACCAGCGCGGAAGCCGCCTACGACCGCATTCACGATCTCGATCCGGCGGTCGCCGGGCTGGAAGACGCCCGCGCGCGGGTGGCAGACGGGCGCCGCGAAGCCCGGGTTCAGGCCCTGCTGTCGGAGGCTTTCGCCCGGCTCGACGCCGGCCAGTTCGATGGCGCCCGTCAGTCCTTCCGCGAGGTGCTGGCCATCGCTCCCGGCAATCCGGTCGCCACCGGCGGGTTGGAACAGGTGGCCAAACAGGCGGACGTGACGCGTATCAACGGCCTGCGGGAGCGCGCCGATACCGCCATGGCCAACGAGAACTGGGACGAGGCCATCGACTACTACGACCAGGTGTTGAGCCTCGACTCCAACATCCGCTTCGCCCAGGCCGGGCGCAGTCAGGCGGAAGCGCAACGCCGGACTCAGACCACCCTGGGGCGGATTCTGCAGAATCCGGACCGTCTGTCCTCGGAGAAACTGTACCGGGAGGCCCAGGCCATCCTCGAGCAGGCCCGGACCCTGGAGCCACGCGGATCCGGACTCACGCGCCAGATCGAAGACGTCGGGGCGATTCTGGACGCCTACGCCAACCCCGTGGCCGTGGTCCTGCGCTCGGACAACCGGACCGAAGTCACCCTGTCGACGGTCGGGCGGCTGGGCAGCTTCGAGGAGAAAACGCTGGAACTGCGCCCGGGCGCCTATACGGTGATAGGTAGCCGCGATGGCTGCCGGGACATCCGCGAACAGATTGTGGTGCGCCCGAACATGAACCCGGTCGACATCCGCTGTACCGAAACGCTGTAGATGGCCGGCAACAGCGACTCCAACTCGAGGGCCCGGACGCCCGCCGATGGCCTGGGAGGGTCCGCGGCGGACGACGCCGTCATCCGCCCCGTCAACTACCGGCCCGCCGAAGCCGTGGCCGAGCGGCGGCTGAGCCTCAGCCCGTTGCAGGGCGCACTGCTGTTCGCCGTGCTCCTGGTCACGGTGGCGTTGTGGTTTCTGTTCACCGCCAAATCGGTGCGGGTACAGACCGAACCGGCCAATGCCGAGGTTTCCGTCGGCACCAGCCTGCGGCTGGAGCTGGGCGATATCTGGTTGCTGCGCGCCGGTGATCATCAGGTGACCGCCCAGGCGCCCGGTTACCAGGTTCTGGAATCCCGTATCAGCGTCGGCGCCGCCCGGAACCAGACCCACCTGCTCACCCTTACCAAGCTGCCGGGCCGGGTGACCTTTCAGAGTGACCCGCCCGGCGCCACGGTTTCGTTCGACGATCAGGCGCTGGGCGTCACCCCGACCGAACCGTTGCCGGTCCCGGCCGGCCCGGTGACCGTGACCTTCGTCCGGGATCGCTACCAGCCCCTCACCGTCGACGCCGACATCGAGGGTATGGAACGTTCCCAGACCGTCGGCGGAACCCTGCTGCCCGACTGGGCCGACGTTCAGATCGACAGTATCCCGCAGGGCGCCGAGATTTTCGTCGACGACGAGCCGACCGGCCAGACCACGCCGGCCACCGTCGAGATCCTGGCCGGTGAGCACGAAGTGCGGATACGCGCCGACGGCCACAAGAGCCACCGTCAGCGCATCCTGGTTGCAGCCCGGGAGCAACGCACGCTACCCACGGTGGAACTGGTGCGCGCCGACAGCCTGCTGACGGTGCGCTCCACGCCGTCCGGCGCCGGGGTGACCCTGGACGGCCAGTTTCAGGGAGAAACTCCGCTGGAACTCGCCGTTCAGAGCGGCGTCAGTTACCGGGTGCAGGCGTTCCGGGCCGGCTACGCGGCCGCGGAGACCCGGGTCGAACTGGCGCCTGGCAGTGATCGGACCATCGACCTCAATCTGGCTCAGCTCACCGGCACCCTGGTGGTTCAGGCGCTGCCGGAAGGCGCGCAGCTGACCATCAACGGACGTGCAGTCGGGACCGCCAACCAGACCCTGGAATTGCCCACCCGCGCCCACACGGTGGAGATCGATCTGCCGGGACATGCCGGCTACCGCACCGAAATCACGCCGCGGGAAGGCATCACCCAGGAGATCAAGGTCCGCCTGCTCACCATCGAGGAGGCACGGCTGGCGGCTCTCAAGCCGAAAATCACCAGTGGCGGCGGCCAGGAACTGGTGCTGCTGGAGCCGCAGGCGTTCACCATGGGCGCCTCACGCCGCGAACCGGGCCGGCGCGCCAACGAAACCCTGCGCGAGGTCAACCTGAACCGCCTGTTCTACCTTGGCCGGCACGAAGTGACCAATCAGCAGTTCCGCCGCTTCATCGGCGACCACAAACCCGGACAGTTCCAGGACCACGACCTGGACGAAGACGAACAGCCGGTGGTCGAGGTGTCGTGGGCCCAGGCGGCCGCGTACTGCAATTGGATGTCGGACCTGGATGGCCTGCCGCGCTTCTACCTGACCGACGGCGACGCCATCACCGGGTTCAATCCGGCGGCAACCGGCTACCGCCTGCCCACCGAAGCGGAGTGGGCCTGGGCGTCCCGCCAGACCGGACTGCCGGAGCAGGAAATGCGCTTTCCCTGGGGCCGCAACCTGCCGCCGCCGGACCGCTACGGCAATTTCTCGGACCGGGCCGCTGCGCACCTGGTGGGCCGCGTCATCTTCGGCTACAACGACAACTACATCGTTGCCGCGCCGGTGGGCACGTTCGGCGCCAATGCGGTGGACCTGTTCGACCTGGCCGGCAACGTCTCCGAGTGGACCAACGATTTCTACGAAATTCCCGGCCCCGAACCGGTCACCGATCCGCTGGGACCGGCGTCCGGCGAATACCACGTGATCCGGGGTTCGAGCTGGATGCACGGGACCGTTACCGAGTTGCGCCTGTCGTTCCGCGATTACGGTAGCGAAGGCCGTCAGGACGTCGGATTTCGCGTGGCGCGCTTTGCCGAGGCGCAGTGACCGCCGAGGGCCGTTGAATCCTGAGCCGGACTGACGGTCAGACACCAGGAGAGACCGCGGACAGCAGCCATGAAAAACCCGACAGGACCCAGCAAACGTTTCCTCCGTGGACGGGCCGGGCCAGCGCACCGCGTGCCTTGGAGGCGGACGCCGGCGCTGGCCGTGTGGCTGGTGGTGCTCTGGAGCGCCTTGACCGGCACCACCGCAATGGCGGCGGAAGGCGCCGGCGCGCAAGCCAGTGAAGCGGCCGAAGCGGGCCCCGCAGCAGGTCCGGACGAGGCCGCGGAACCGCAAGTTGCCGACGGCGAAACCGCCGCGGCGGATCAGGAAGGGGGCGCCGGCGAGGCCGAAACCGCCGGCGAGGCCGAAGCCGCCGGTGATGATGAAGTTTTCGTACCGACCGAAGAGATCTCCGAGGATTTTGCCGTTTCCTTTCCGGTGGACATCTGAATCCGACGCAGATCGGCGCCGTCGCAAACAATAAAACCAACGCCCTGGAGAGTGCATGAGGCGACAGATTCCGTTCGAGCTGATCTATCAGGTCTCGGCCCTGGTGATATCCATCGTGCTGGTACACCTGGTCTACATCACCGTAATCCGGCCCAACGCCGATGCCATCCTGCAGCAGGAAGCGGAACTGTCCGCTCAGGGCGAAGCCTACGTGGCGGACCGGTCGATCTACGTAGTGCTCAAAGACTTCGAGCAGGAAGCGTGTTTCGTGCTGATGTTCTGGGCCATGGCCATCATGGGCTACAAGGGCCAGCAGGCGCTGAAGGAACGCAGCCTCCTGCAGCAGGACATCGTCCAGGTCAGCGAAGGCATGAGCGTACTGCCGGAGGATGCCCGGGAGTACGCCCGCTCCATTCAGGCCCTGCCGGACGACACCCAGGGCTGTCTCCTGCCGCGGGCTCTGCAGGCGGCACTGCAGCGCTTCGCCTCCACCCGTAACGTGCAGGATGTGTCCGAGGCGGTGAAGAGCGTGTGCGAGGCCGAGACCGATCGTCTGGACAGTGAAATGTCCATGGTCCGCTACATCGCCTGGGCCATTCCGTCCATCGGCTTCATCGGCACCGTACGCGGTATCGGCGAGGCCCTCGGCCAGGCCTACAAAGCCGTTGCGGGCGATATCGCCGGGGTCACCGCCAGCCTCGGGGTGGCGTTCAATTCGACCTTCACCGCTCTGGTCATCAGCATCGTCATCATGTTCCTGATGCATCAACTCCAGCTGATCCAGGAACGGCTGGTGCTGGACACCCAGACCTACTGCGATCAGCGCCTGCTCCGCCACATGCAGGTTCGCGAAACATGACCTGCATTCTGGAAATCAACGACAGCGCCATCACCCTGTACAAGGACACCCGGGTTCTGCAGCGGGCGCCAGGGGTCGCGCTGGTGGAGAGCGGGCGCAGCGGCGAGGTGCTGTTCGGCGCCCGGGCGCTGCAACAGTCGCGCATTCATCCGCGCCAGACCAATCAGCAGTATTTCAGCCGGCTGAGCGCCGAAGCGCTGCCGGCGCCGGGACCTCGAGCGCGCAACCAGGCCGACCTGGTGTACCTGCATCTTTGTGAATTGAAGGCGGACATCGACCGGGAAGGCGGCGGCGCGGCGCTGCTGGCGGTACCGGGTGTCCTGTCGGCGGATCAGCTCGGGGTGCTGCTCGGCGTCCTCCAGGAAGTCGGCGTGACCGTGAGCGGTTTCGTCGACGCCGCCGTTGCGGCCCTGGTCTCGCAACCGGTTCGTACCGAGGCCTACCATCTGGACGTGATGTGGCAGCGGGCCGTGATCACCACCCTGACCGCCAATCACGAAATTGCCAAAACCGCGGCTCAGGAAGTTGCCGACTGCGGGGTCAGTCGGCTCCTGGAAGGCTGGATCAACGTCATCGCCGACCGCTTCGTGCGCGAAACCCGATTCGATCCTCTGCATGCGGCCGCCACCGAACAGCAGCTCTTCGATCAGCTCTACGGCTGGGTCGAGGGCGGCGCCGCGGCACCGGAACTGGCCATAGAGATACGCCACGGCCAGCATACGCCCCGGGTCGAGATCGGCCGTGCCATGCTCGAGGACAAGGCAGCCGACCGGCTGCAACCGCTTACCGACGCGATCCCCGGGGGGGCTCAGGTCCATGTCAGCGCCCGGGCCGCACGGCTGCCAGGCGTGCGCCGAATACTGCAGCAGATCGGGGCGACGGTGGAGACCCTGGCCGACGATGCGCTGCCGCGGGGTTGTCTCGAGCACCTGGAACGTATCGTCAGCGCCGACGGCGACCTGCGTCTGATTACCCGCCTGCCGCGCGCCGCGGCAGCCCCGGCGCCGGCGCAGGACCCGGCGGCCGCCGCCCCGGCTCCGACCCACGCTCTGGCCCGGCACCAGGCCTGGCCGCTGGAGGGCGGTCCCCTGCCCGTCCGCCGCGCCGGCGAGGTATTGCTGCTCGATGCGGCGCCCGATGTCCGGGTCAACGATCAGCCCCTGGCGGGACCACACACTCTGGTGTGCGGCGACCAGATCAGCGCCGGCGGCCGGGACTACCTGATCATCGCCGTGCAGGGCAGCCGGGACTGAGCCATGGCCAGACGCCAGACCAACGTGTTCTCGTTGTCGTTCCTGGACGTCATGTCCTGCGGCTTCGGCGCGGTGGTGCTGATTTTTCTCATCATCAATCACGCGACCCAGGAGCGCGCCGAAACGGTCAACCAGGACGTGCTGGCCGAGGTGCGCATGCTCGACTATCAGGTTCAGCGCGGCGAGGAGGATCTGTTCGAGTTGCTGGAGCGCATGGACCTGCTGGGCCAGCGCCTGGACCAGTCCGATGCCCAGCTCTCCAGCACCCGACAGGAGATCGACAAACGCCGCGAGGACTTCAAGGACCTGGAGGTGGAATCCATCGCCCAGACCGAAAGTCTGGAAGCGCTGAAGAGCGATGTCCTGACCCGGGAGGAAGAACTGGAGCGGTTGCGGGCCCTGGAGGCCGCCAGTCAGGGTGGTCAGATCCGCAGCTTCACCGGCGAGGGCGACCGCCAGTACCTGACCGGCATGAAGGTGGGCGGCAAACGGATCCTGGTAGCAGTGGACGCCTCGGCGAGCATGCTCGACGAACACATCGTCAACGTCATCCGGCGCCGCAACATGGACGATCAGCGCAAACGGTTGGCGCCCAAGTGGCAGCGGGCCGTGCGCACCGTGGAGTGGATCGGCGCCCAACTGCCCCTGGACGCTCAGTTTCAGATCATCGCCTTCAACACCGAAGCCCGGTCACTGGTTCCGGGCGACGCATTGCAATGGATTCCCCTGGCCGAAGGCCGGGAGCTCGAAGCCGCCATCGAAGCCCTTCACGACGCCGTGCCCGCGGATGGTACCAGCCTGATCAACCTGGTCAGCGCCATCAATACCCTGCAACCGGCGCCCGACAACGTGTACCTGATCACCGATTCGCTGCCAACCCAGGGTGAGCGGGAACCGCGCGGCGCCACAATCAGTGGTCGTGAACGCCTGGAACTGTACAGCGACGCGGTGAAGCGGCTGCCGGCGCAGATGCCCGTCAACGTCATCATGTTCCCCATGGAGGGTGACCCCATGGCCGCCGCCGCATTCTGGAACCTGGCCCGCACCAGCGGCGGTTCGTTCCTGTCGCCGTCGAGGGACTGGCCATGAGCCGCCGCCGCCAGCGTCGTGGCATCGCCGAGTTCGGCATGTCGTTTCTGGACGTCATTTCCTGCGGCTTCGGCGCCATCATTCTGCTGCTGATCATCACCAAAACCATGGAACCGGTGATCCTGGAAGAAAGTCAGGTGGATCTGGAGAGCCAGATCGTTCAGCGCGAGGAAGCCCTGTACGAGATCCGCGGCCGCATCACCGAATTGCGCCGTCAGGTCACCGACGCGGAATCGCAACTGGAGGACAACCTGCTGCAGGTGGCGGCCCTGCAACGGGAGCTGACGACCATACTCGGCCGCTACCAGACCACCATGGCCAACCAGGACCAGGCCCTCGAGGCAACCCAGCAGCTCGCCGCCGCCAAGCAGAACCTGACCGACGAGATGCAGCGCCTGCTGGGCGTGGACTTCCGCCGCAAAACCGAACTGGTGGGCGGCATCGCCGTCGACAGCGAGTACATCATCTTCGTCATCGATACATCCGGCAGTATGTTCAATGCCGCCTGGGGCCAGGTGCTGCGCAAGGTCCAGGAGACCCTGGCCATCTATCCCCAGGTGAAAGGCATTCAGGTCATGAACGACATGGGTGACTACATGTTCCCGCGTTTCGCCGGCGAGTGGATTCCCGACTCGCCGAGCCGCCGTGACGCCATCGTGCAGCGCCTGCAATCCTGGAACCCGTTCTCGAACTCCAGTCCGGTGGAGGGTATCCAGGCTGCCATCTCGACTTTTTATGCTCCCGACAAGCGCATCAGCATCTACGTCTTCGGTGACGACTTCACCGGCCGCTCCATCGAGGAAGTGGTGGATCAGGTCGACCGCATCAACCGGGCCGACGAGAGCGGTCAGCGTCTGGTGCGTATCCACGCGGTAGCGTTCCCCGTGTATCTGGACCGGCCCTCCGGACGGGTCTTCCGGTTTGCGGCGCTGATGCGGGAGCTGGCATACCGCAATGACGGAACTTTTGTCGGCCTGTCCGAATTCGAGTAGCCTTCGGAGAACCGCGATTGACTTACCGGAGCCGAGTCGAAGTGGAGCGCGTGATTCTGCTGGTGGCCGTGATCGCAACCCTGTCCGGGTGTGGCGGCGCCAGCGTATCGGTGCCTCCGGTGCTGCCGGTGCCGCTGGTGGACCGCCTGCCGCTGACCATGGGCGTGTACCTGTCCGACGAACTGGTCAGCTACGTGCACGAAGAGACGATTCCGGAAAGCGGCGACTGGCGCATCGATCTCGGCAGCGCGCAAACGGTCATGTTCGACAATCTGCTCGGTGGGTTGTTCGAGTCCACGCTACCGGTTGCGGACCCTACCGCCCCCAACGGGGCCGACGGCGTGCTGGTTCCCCAGATCGAGGAAGTGCAGTTCTCCACCCCCGATCAGACCCGCAGCGACTACTTCGAGGTGTGGGTCCGCTACCGCTTCCGCCTTCACGACCGGGACGGCAGCGCTGTCGGCGAGTTCGACCTCACCGCCTACGGCAAGGCCAACGCCGGCAATTACGGACTCAACAACCGCTCGCCGGCCCTGCAGGCCGCCGCGCTGGCGGCGCTGCGCGATGCCATGGCATTCTTCACGGTCAAGTTCCAGCGCGAACCACCGGTCCAGACCTGGCTGCGGGCCGAGCTCGGAGGGGTTTCATGACCACCAACCATCAGGATTCCCCCCGTCGGGGTGCATGCCTTGCGGCAAAGGGCCGGCTGGCCCTGGCGGCCATGACCGTCCTTCTCACGGTTCCTCTCATGGGCTGCGTCACCGCCACGGTTCAGGAAGTGCGCGAAGCGGACACCGGGATGGAAGACGGTCAGTCCGTGGTGGTGCTGGGACGGCGCACCCTGCCCTCCAACACCGAAACCGAATTCGGCTTCGTGTCCTGCGTGAACCGCAAGATCAGCGGCGGCAGCAACGGCATCAGCGTCATCGACGAAGACGCGTTTCGCGATGCCCTGTTCCCCTGGTTCGAGCCACGCACGGCCCCGGCGCGCACCTCCGACCTGGCCGAAATCATCGCCCAGCCGAATCTGGCTGCCCGCCTGGAGGAACTGGGACTACGCTATCTGATCTGGGTCGACGGCGACACCGACCGTACCGATGCCGGCGGCTCCATGACCTGCAGTGTCACCACCGCGGGCGCCGGCTGCTTCGGCTTCCTGACCTGGGAGAACGACTCCTCCTACGAAGCGTCGATCTGGGACGTACACACGGGTTCTTCGGTTGGCCGCATCAGTTCCGACGCCGTCGGCACCAGCTACATGCCCGCCGTGGTGGTCCCACTGCCGTTCATCGCCCGGGTCCGGGCATCGGCGTGCAACAGCATGGCCGATCAGTTGAAGAGCTTCCTGACCACCAAGAGCTGACCGTCCATGTCACCGGCGCCGGGCCTCGGCGCGGGGGCGGCGGGCTATTTGCCGGCTCTGGCGGTCTTGCCGGTGCTGGATTTCTTGCGGGACTTCGCCTTGCCCCCGGCCGGCGTGATTTCCACGACCTCGCCGGCGAAGTACTCGGGCTCGGCGGCATACCATTCGTTCAGTTCCACGTTGTGGCGCTTGCGCGCCGCGTCGCAGAATTCGTAGAACGGCGGGCGGCCGGGGTCGGTGATGATCACCCGCTTGGCGCCGCCTTCCAGCGCGCGATCCACCAGCCGGCCCAGGGGCTTGATCATCTTGTCCCAGAAGCAGATGTCCGACCCCACTATGACGTCGAACTGGCCGAAGTCCTTCACCGTCAACTTCTCGAAGCGCGAGACCAGGGGTTCGACCTGGACGTCGTTCAGCGCCGCCAGCACATCCAGAAACGGGAACACGTCCCGGTCGATGTCCAGGCCCGTGACCCGGGCGTTGAAACGCTTGGCGCAGTAAACGGCCCCAGGCCCCCAACCGCACCCTACTTCGAGCACCCGGGCACGCCGCGCCAGAGGTTCGTGGTGCAGGTAATCCATGAGCAGGAAGCTGGCGTTCCAGGCCTTGTGACCGTGCACCGACGGCTGATATGCCTTCTTCAGGCGCCGGATCAACCGATGCTTGGATTCGAGCAGGTAGATGCCATAGGCCTGATAAACGTGATCTTCCGGAAGCCGTTCCAGCTTGGGCATGGATTGACGCGCACCGTGATGTCAAGAAGCGGCGCATGTTAGCGGTTCCTCCGGGCCCCTGCACCCGCTCCGACGCAGCGGCGGGCCGCACCGGCCCGGCGCGTACCAGCCAGCGCGCGGTTGCGCCGGCCCCATGGCAATACCCGACTAAAACAGTCTGGTATTAGCCGGGGAGCAGCCGGTACAATGCGACCTCGATCAGGACGCGGAATTTCAGCAGGCAGTCAGCAGTGAGCGATACCGTAGAAACACTCGTCAACCGCGATTATCAGGCGGGATTCGTGACCGACGTCGAGTCGGACACCCTGCCGCCGGGGCTCGACGAATCGGTGATCCGATTCATTTCCGCGCGCAAGCAGGAACCGGAATGGCTCACCGAGTGGCGCCTGAAAGCCTACCGCGGCTGGTTGGAAATGCCGCACCCGGATTGGGCGCACGTGCGCTTTCCGCCCATCGACTACCAGGCCATCTCCTATTACTCGGCCCCGCGCAGTACCTCGGAAGGGCCCCAGTCTCTGGACGAGGTGGACCCGGAACTGCTGCGCACCTATGAAAAACTGGGCATTCCCCTTCACGAGCAGGAAATTCTCGCTGGCGTGATCAAGGACCGGGCACCGGGCGACGCCCCCCTGCCGGCGTCCGCCAGCCGGCCCAAGGTTGCCGTAGACGCGGTCTTCGACAGCGTGTCCATCGCCACCACCTTCAAGGACAAACTGCGCGACGCCGGCGTCATCTTCTGCTCCATCTCCGAGGCGGTGCGCGAACATCCGGAGCTCGTTCGCCGATACCTCGGCAGCGTGGTGCCCGCCGGCGACAACTTCTTCGCCGCGCTCAACTCCGCGGTGTACAGCGACGGTTCCTTCGTTTACGTCCCGGAAGGCGTGCGCTGCCCCATGGAGCTGTCTACCTACTTCCGCATCAACGCCCAGAACACCGGCCAGTTCGAACGCACCCTGATCATTGCCGACAAGGGCGCCTACGTCAGTTATCTGGAAGGCTGCACGGCGCCGATGCGCGATGAAAACCAGCTTCACGCCGCGGTGGTGGAACTGGTGGCACTGGACGACGCCCAGATCAAATACTCGACGGTACAGAACTGGTACCCGGGCGACGCCAACGGCAAAGGCGGTATCTTCAACTTCGTGACCAAGCGCGGCGCCGCCCTGGGCGACCGCTCGAAAATTTCCTGGACCCAGGTCGAGACGGGCTCGGCCGTTACCTGGAAATACCCCAGCGTGGTGCTGCGCGGCAACGACAGCGTGGGCGAGTTCTATTCGGTGGCGCTGACCAACAATCATCAGCAGGCCGACACCGGCACCAAAATGATCCACCTCGGCCGCAACACCCGCAGCACCATCATCTCCAAGGGAATCAGTGCCGGCCACAGCGAGAACAGCTACCGCGGCCTGGTGCGCACCTCGCCAGCCGCGGCCGGCGCGCGCAACTACACCCAGTGCGATTCCTTGCTGATCGGCGGCCAGAGCGGGGCTCATACGTTTCCCTACATCGAGAACCGCTGCCCCACCGCCACCATCGAGCACGAGGCCACCACCTCGAAGGTGAGCGATGAGCAGATGTTCCTGTGCCAGCAGCGCGGCATCGATCCGGAGAAGGCCGTCAGCATGATCGTCAATGGTTTCTGCAAGGAGGTGTTCCGCGAGCTGCCCATGGAGTTTGCCGTGGAAGCCGGCAAGCTGCTGGAAGTCAGCCTGGAAGGCTCGGTTGGATGAATATATTAGAAATCAATAATTTACACGCGACTGTTCAGAAAGAACCGATATTACGCGGGGTCAACCTGAGCATTGCGCCCGGCGAGGTTCACGCCATCATGGGCCCCAACGGCTCGGGCAAGAGCACCCTCGCCAACGTCCTGTCGGGCCGTCCCGGCTACCAGGTGACCGAGGGTGACGTGTTGTTCCTCGGCCAGCCGCTGTTGTCGATGGAGCCCGAGGAACGGGCCCATCTCGGGCTGTTCCTGGCATTCCAGTACCCCGTGGAGATACCGGGGGTCAGCAACATGGAGTTTCTCAAGGGCGCCATGGACAGCCTGGCGGCGGCCCGGGGCGAAACCCCGTTGGCCACCGTGGACTTCATGAAGCGGGTACGCAGCCTGGCGGCGGAACTCGACCTGAATGCCGAGTTTCTCAAACGCGGCGTCAATGAAGGCTTCTCCGGCGGTGAAAAGAAGCGCAACGAGATACTGCAGATGCTGCTGCTGGCGCCGCGGCTGGCGGTGCTGGACGAAACCGATTCCGGGCTCGACATCGACGCTCTGCAGGTGGTGGCCAACGGCGTCAACGGATTCCGCGGCGCCGCCAACGCGGTGTTGCTGATCACCCATTACCAGCGCCTGCTGGATCACATCGTTCCAGACTACGTGCACGTGCTGAGCGAAGGGCGGATCGCCGAATCCGGCGACAAGTCCCTGGCTCTGAAGCTCGAGGAGCACGGCTATGGGTGGCTCGCCTCATGACCCGCCAGGGCCGAGGACCGGCCGTGCCGGATCTGACCGGTATCGTTGATGCCGAAGCGCCGGGCTGGATCGACGCCGCTGCCCTGCGCCACCGCGTCGGCGCCAGCCTGGGCAGCGCCCTGACCCGGGAGTCGTGGAAATACACGCCATTGCCGGCGCTGCTCGAACCATTGACCGAGGCCGAAGAGTCCAGCGGGCCGGCCCTGGAAGGAGCGGACCAGGCCGGGATCGAGGCGATTCCGCTGAACCAGCTATCCCCGGATCATGAAGCCGCCGTGCACCGGGCGCTCGGAGACCGCTTCGACGGCGCCCGTCACGCCGTCGCCGACCTGTCACTGCTGAAAGCCCGCGGCGGCTGGTTACTGCGGATCAGCGGCGAGGTGACGCAACCGCTGACCGTGGTCCACCCACCCCGCGGCGTTTCGCCCCTGTTCGTGGTGCTGAACGCCAACGCCTCGGTGACCCTGGTGGAACGGGTGAACGCCGAACAGTTTCTGTCCCGGGTTCTGATTGCGGACCTGGGCGACGGCGCCCGGCTCAGTCACTTCCGGGCCGATCTGGACAGCCATCTGCCGGAATACGCATTGCTCGACGTTCACCTTGGAGCCAGCGCCAGTTACCGCCTGAACCACAGCAGCGTCGGCGGCCGGCGCCGGCGCAACGAGATTCACGTCACCCTTCATGGGGAAGGCGGCGACGCCGACCTCTCCGGCGCGTACCTGGTGGAGGACGGCTGCCACCTGGACCAGCAACTGGTGGTGGAACACCGGGCCGGCCGGACCCGCAGCCGGCAGAAGTTCCACGGCATCGGCGCCGGCAAGGGGCGCAGCGTGTTCAACGGCCGCATCCACATCCATCCCGGCGCTCCGGGCAGCGATGCGGCGCTCAGCAACCGCAATCTGCCCATGCATGTGGAAGCGGAAATGAACACCAAGCCGGAGCTCGAGATCTATACCGACGACGTGCGCTGCGCCCATGGCGCCACCGTCGGCGCCCTGTCCGGCGATGCACTGTTCTACCTGCGCGCCCGGGGCCTGCCGGAACGGGAGGCGCGCAAGCTGCTGGCCCATGGATTCGTTCGCGAATGCCTGGCAGGCCCGCTGGCGGATTCGGCTGCCCGCCGTTTTCTGGAGGCACTGGCATGAGTGCGTCCATTCACGGCGATTTTCCGGCCCTGGCCCAGGAGGCCAACGGTCAGAGTCTGGTCTACCTGGACAACGCCGCCACCACCCAGAAACCGCGCCAGGTGATTCAGGCCATTGCCGGCTATTACGAGCGCGACAACGCCAACGTGCATCGTGCCGCCCATGCGCTGGCTGAGCGGGCCACCGCCGGTTTCGAGGCCAGCCGGGAAAAGCTGCGCGGCTTCATCAACGCCCGCCGCAGCGCCGAGGTCATCTTCACCCGGGGTACCACCGAAGCCATCAACCTGGTCGCCAACGGATTGGCTCCGCGCCTGGGTCCGGATGACGAGATCCTCATCTCGGTGCTCGAGCATCATGCCAACATCGTGCCCTGGCAGATGTTGTGCCAGCGCACCGGCGCCCGCCTGGTCGCCTGTGGAATCACCAGCCAGGGCGACCTGGACCGGGAAGACTTCCAGCGCCGCCTCGGACCGCGTACTGCCCTGGTGGCCCTCGGCCACGTGTCCAACGCGCTCGGCACCGTCAACCCGGTAGCCGACCTCGTTCGCGACGCACATGCGGCCGGCGCCCTGGTGCTGCTCGACGGGGCCCAGGCCATGGTTCAGTTCGACATCGACGTGCAGGCCCTGGATTGCGACTTCTACGCCTTTTCCGGTCACAAGATGTTCGGCCCCACGGGTATCGGCGTACTTTACGGCAAGGCCGAGTTGCTGGAAGAGATGCCGCCCTGGCAGGGCGGCGGCGAAATGATCGAGCGGGTCACCCTGGAATCCAGCACCTACCAGGGACTGCCCTACCGGTTCGAAGCCGGCACGCCCAACATTGCCGGCGCGATCGGTCTGGGCGCTGCCGTGGACTACCTGCAATCGATTCCGCGCCAGGAACTGCTGGCTGAAGAGCAACGGCTGGTAGCGCTGGCCGTGAGCGGCCTCAAGCAGATTCCCGGCGTGCGCCTGGTCGGCGAGCCGCGGGAGCGGGTATCCATCGTGTCGTTCCTGGTGGACGGCGGTCACCCCAACGACATCGGCACCCTGCTCGATCGCCAGGGCGTCGCCGTCCGCACCGGGCACCACTGCGCCATGCCGTTGATGGACCGGCTGGGCATTCCGGGAACCGTGCGCGCCGCCTTCAGTCTGTACAATCAGGAGCACGACGTGGAAGCCCTGCTCAACGGCGTGCGTAAAGCCCAGACGTTTTTATGACAGCCCGCCTGCACCGGTAAGGAACGAGATCATGAGTGTCACGACCTTCGATCCCACCAGCATCAGCATCACCGACGCCGCCCGTGCGCATCTGCAACGGCAGATGGAAGCGTCCGAGCGCCGCCACCTGCGCCTCGGCGTCAAGGAAAGCGGCTGCAACGGCTACATGTATACCCTGGACTACATCGACGATCCGAACGCCGACGATCATGCCTTCGACCTCGGCCACGGTGTGGTGCTGTACGTGCGCGAGAGCGAACTGGACCTGGTACGCGGCACGGAAGTGGACTACGTCACCGAGGGTCTGAACTCGAGCCTGCGGTTCAAGAACCCCCAGGCGACCACGTACTGCGGCTGCGGTGAGAGCTTCGCCGTTGCGGGCGCCTGAGGACCGCCACCTTGGAGCGCCGTCTGGTACCCACCCGCCGTAGCACACCGGCGCGCCTGGTTCCCACCGGAGACCCGATCACCATCCCGGAGGGAACCTTCGTGACCCTGACCCAGAGTCTGGGCGGAACCTACACCGTGGTCGTGAACGGCAACATGGCCCGCATCGACGGCGCCGACGCCGACGCGCTCGGCTTCGAACCCGAGGTTCTCACCTTCGAACCCCGCCCCGATGGCAGCGTGGACCCGGGCCAGGTTCACGAGGCCCTGGCCAGCGTGTTCGATCCTGAGATCCCGGTGAACATCGTCGACCTGGGCCTGGTCTATGGATGCGAGGTCGGCGCCGACGGACAGGTGGAGGTCACCATGACCCTCACGGCACCTGGCTGCGGTATGGGCCCGGTGCTGGTGGACGAGGTGAAACGGCGGGTCGGGCAGGTACCCAACGTCCAGGCGGTGGCGGTGACCCTGGTCTTCGACCCGCCGTGGTCACGGGACATGATGACCGAAGAAGCGCAGCTCGAGCTGGGGATTTTCTGATGGTCCAGCGGCCCAGTTGATCATGTCCGACCCGCGTAACGACCCAGGCCCCGGAGTGCCCGATCTCGACGAGATTCGTGAAGCGTTCGGCTTCTTCGACGATTGGGAGGACAAGTACCGGTTCGTGATCGACCTGGGGCGCGAAATGCCGCACATGGACGAGGCCCTGAAGACCGACGACCATCTGGTACGGGGCTGTCAGAGCCAGGTCTGGCTGGTGACCCGCCACGACCGGGAGACCGGCGCCCTGGCGTTGTCGCTGGACAGTGACGCACATATCGTGCGCGGGCTCATCGCCATTGTTCTGGCCGCCTACGCCGGCCGCAGTGCCCGCGAAATCGTCGCCCTGGACATCGAAGGGCTGTTCGAGGAACTGGACCTGCTGGGTCATCTCAGCCCGACCCGCGGCAACGGGCTGCGGGCCATGGTCCAGCGTATCCGGGAAACCGCTCAGGCGCTGTCCTGAGCCGGAATCGATTCAGGCCACCCGCACCCGCGGACGCCCTTCACCCTGCAGAAACTGCAGCAGATGTTTCTCGTCTTCACACAGGTGCAGACTGGACGCCAGTGCTTCCAGGGGCTCACCCTGTTGTAGACGTTCCCGGGCCTGCATCAGCAGGTACCGGCGAGACGAAACGGAGGCATCGGCGGCCGGCGTGGCGCCGGGCGCCACCGCCCCGCGCAGCACGTGATCGAGGGATTCGGCAACCCGTACCGATGCTTCCGTGAAGGTCTGCAGATCGCGCTGCAGGGCTTCCAGGCGCTCCCGTTGCCGGGCGTTACGCCGCGCCACCATCACGGTAACCAGCAGCGCCAGCAGTGCCAGACCCAGAGCGGCGCCGCCCAGCCAGGTCTCCGGGCGGGCCAGCCAGACAAGCTCAAGCAAATTCATCGATGCCTCCACTCGGCCCACTCCTGTTGGAACCGCGATTGTTCCGTCCGGGACGGACCTGAGTACCGTCGCCCTTGCGCCGTCCACCGCCAGCGTCGTCGTCGGACTGGCGCCGCCAGCGCTGCTCCCGCACCAGCCGGACCCGGGTCAGGGGCTGGCTGCCGATACGGTCTGGCATGACCTTCACCTCGCAGGAACGCGATCCCGCTACGGATCGCCGGTGCGTGATGACGGGACTGCTTCTCCGCCGTTCTCTGCAAGCCTAGACCAGATCCGTCAATGCGCCAGCGCCGGCACCCCGGTCAGACGCCGGAAATCCGGCGCTGCATCCGAACCGTGAAATGCCAGCAGCTTGCTATGCTTAGCAGGCACAGGGAGCGAATATGGCGTCACGCCCGCGTACAGAGCCTGAAAACGACAGTGCTGACAGCCCGCGGGAGTGGGCACTGCTGACCGCGGCCGCCCGGATCACCGGGTACGTGGAACGCCATGCCGTGGACCGGGAGATGCTCAATGCGGCGGCCGCCTTGTGGAACCTCGAAGACGCTGCGCTGTTTCAGATTCACGACGGCCCCCCTGCCCGCTGCCGCCGCCTGATGGCCAGAAGCGCCGGCGGCGTGGTCATCCACGAACCGTTTTCTCCGGACCAGGAACAAACGCTGGCTTCCATACCCGGCGCCGAGGCAGTCGTGGCCGGCGCCGCCAGCCGGCTGCACGCCGAAGCCGACGGCCTGTCCCTGCTGCTGCCCATCCGCAACGGCCATGGCCAGCCGGTCCGCCTGCTCCGCCTCCGCGCCGCGGGGCGGCGGCTGGATCGGGACCAGGGCGCCATCCAGGCGCTGCTGGCGCTCTACCAGAATCACCTGAACCTGATCGACGACTCCGAGCGCGACGCGCTCACCGGGCTGCGCAACCGCCGCACGTTCGATCACCTGTTGCTCAGCCTGCTGGCAGGGGAACGACTGAATGGTGCCGCGGGCAGCGGATTCCGGCGCGGCGGGCGCGAGGACGGTGCGGGCAGCAACTGGATCGCAGTCCTGGACATCGATCGCTTCAAGAGTATCAACGACCGCTTCGGCCACCTGTTCGGTGACGAGGTGCTGATTCTCATCGCCAACCTGATGCAGACCTGCTTTCGTGCCAGCGATCCCCTGTTCCGCTTCGGCGGAGAGGAGTTCGTCATCGTTCTGTGCGGGGTCAATCAGGCCGGCGCCGCCAGCGCGGTGGATCGTTTCCGCGAGCGTCTCGAGTCTCAGGTGTTTCCTCAGGTCGGACGCATCACCGTCAGTGCCGGGTACACCGAGATTGCGGCCGGACAGCCGTCTTCGGCGATTCTCAATCGTGCCGATGCAGCGCTGTACTTCGCCAAGGCCAATGGCCGCAATCGCGCCTGCTGCTACGAAGAACTGCTGCAGACCGGGTGCATCGAGCCGGAAACCCTGTCGGCTGCCTCCGGCGCCGACGAACGCCGTATCGAGCTGTTCTGAGTCCCGCCCACCCGGGCGCTTCCAAAGGGCCGTTCCAGATGGCCGGCCCGGCCGGTGACTCAACGCCGCGCCAGACCCGCCGCAATCTGTTCGCCGAAGAAGCGGAAACTTTTGAACGCCTGATCATCGAGCTCGCGGCTGCTGAGCGCGCGATCGGCATACAGAACGCCGACCGGACGCTGCTGCACGAAGATCGGCATGGCGAAGAAGTCGCGGCCGGTAGCCCAGCGGTCGATGTCGTCACCCACCAGATCGCCGAGGCGCTCGCGGTGGCTGCCGTTGACCCAGATGGTCTTACCAGATTTCAGTAACAGTGTGAACAGACCGCGCTGGGATTCCCCGACGTCGAAGCGGCAACCACGCAACACGTCCTGACTGTCGGCGCCGGCTGCGTAACGTGCCACCAGCGCCGCCTTGTCCCGGGCCAGGACGGCGAAGAACGCCCGATCGACGCCAGCCCCGCCATGCAGGCCTTCCAGGGCCAGGCGCATGAGCCGATCAATGTCGGGCTTGTTCTGAAGTTCCTCCTGCAGGTCTCGGACCGCCTCCAGCTCCCGCTGCGGATCGGGCGCCGGGTGGGCCGCGATGCTGGCTGCCGATTGCCCATCCGCGGTTGCTGCCGCGGCATCGCCGGCGGCAGCAGGCGCCGGGGGGTGGCTGGCGGGCGCCAGAAAGCGTTCGATGGACTCGACGCCGAAACGCCGCGCCATCTTGGCCGCCGCCCGGGTGCCGGCCTCCAGGCGCCGTTTCAGGTCCGCCGGCGGCATGCCCGCCAGTTCGGCGCACTCTTCCACCAGACGGGTCACCTGACGCGACTGCCAGCCATGACGTTCCACCGCTCTGGCGATGGCATCGCCGAGCAGAACGCTGCGGCAGCGCGGTTCATCGCTGGCGCCAGGCGACAAGGCGGTGCGCAGCAGCGCACCCATACGCCAGTCGTCCGCCAGCCGGCAGGTGAGGTCCCGGAGCTGAAAACCCAGTACGCGGCGCTCGGCCTGGCCCCGCTCCAGGCCTTCGGTGATCAGACCGGCAACGTCGTCGGCCTCGGGGCGCGCCCGCGACCAGAAGGCCATCTCGCCGACGTCCAGCAGCAGGCCGGCCACGAAGGCCTCCTCCGGCGACCGGTCGTTGAACGCCTGGGCCAGTATCTGTGCCTGGCTGCCGGCATGAAACGAGTGCGCCAGCAGTTCCACCACCCGGTCGCCGCGGCCGTCGTTGGCCCGATGCAGCTCGCGCACCAGCGACAACGAGAATGCCAGGTCACGCACTGCGTTGAAGCCCATCAGGACCACCGCGGCACGAACGCTGTCGATGGGACGGTCCTGTGGATTGAGCAGCGGACTGTTGGCAATCTTCAGCAGACGCACCGACATGGAAACGTCGTGGGTAATGACCCGGGCCAGGTCCGCTGCAGAGCTCTGTACCTGGGAGGCCACCGAAGAGATCTCGCTCAGATTCTGGGCGAACAGCGGCAGTTCCTTTTCGGTGATGGAGGCCGCCCAATCGGCCACGGTACGGCGGCCCTGATTGGTTTCCTCCGGCAGCAGGCCGGTGTCCTGCGGTAGCGGTTCGTTCATGGTTCCCCGTGTTGCTGGTCGGGATTGCTGGTGAAGAGCAGGCCCCCATCATCGGTACGCCGCTGCTGGACGGCGTCGTCCAGAGCCGGCAGCTCGGCCATCCTGACGTGAGCGAAGGCACTGTGCTGGTCCCGGGCATTGCGATTGCGGCCGAGGTTGCCGCGCCGCGCCACCACCACGTCCACGCGCCGGTTACGCGCCCTGCCCTCCGGCGTGGCGTTGGTCTCGGCCGGATGGTTTTCGCCATAGCCGACTGCGGAAATCCGGGTCCGCTCGATGCCGCGCTGCTCGAGAAAACGCGCCACGATGGAGGCACGATAAGCCGACAGCTCCCAGTTGGACGGAAAGCGCACGCCGTCCGCCGGCATGTTGTCCGTGTAGCCCTCGACCGTGACCGGATTGTCGAACTCGGCGACGAAAGCGGCGACCTCTTCGAGCAGCGGCAGCGCCGCTGGATCGAGACGGCTGGAGCCGGCGGCGAACAGGACTTCGCTGTCCAGACTGATTTCCAGCCAGTCGGTGTCGCTGGCAACCCGCGGCTGCAGTGCCGCGTCGAGTCCGGCAAACCGCTCCAGAATGCGGTCTTCCTGGGGTTCGACGGTGGTGTCGCCGGGGTCCGGGTCGGCATACCCCGGCCGCTCGTCCAGATCGGCGACGTGGGGTGAGGCGGCCAGTAGCGGATCACCCACCTGGATCGGCTCCAGCGATCGGGGAATCTCGCCGAAAGGCGCCGACAACGTGTGTGAAAGCGCCACCAGTTCCGCCTGATTGGCGCGCGCCACGGCGTACATGACTACGAAGAAAGCGAACAGCAGGGTTACGAAGTCGGCATAGGACACCAGCCAGCGATCGTCGCTGGCCTGCGGCGGGGTCAGCCGTCGAGTGGCCCGGGTACGCACCGTCAGAGTCCCGTCAGGTAGCCGTTGAGACGGCTGCGGATGCGCCGCGGGTGCTCACCTTCGGTCACGCACATCAGCCCTTCAACCACCATGGCGCGGCGCTGCCACTCGGCTTCGGCAACGGCCCGGATCCGTTCCGACAGGGGCAGGAACAGCAGATTGGCCGACGCCACTCCGTAGATGGTGGCAACAAACGCCGTGGCGATGCCGGCTCCGAGCTGGTCCGGATCGGCCAGATGGCCCATGACCTGGATGAGGCCCAGGACTGCGCCAACGATGCCGATGGTCGGCGCGTAACCGCCGAGGCTGCGATACACCCCGGCCGCCGCCAGGTCGGTATTGAGGCGGTTGTCGTTTTCCAGTTCCAGGGTACGCCGCACCAGCACCGTTTCGCCGCCGTCGGCCACCAGTTGGATTCCGGTGCGGACAAAACCGTCGTGCTCCCGGGCAGCAATCTCCTCGAGGCTGACCAGGCCTCCGCGGCGCACCTGACTGGCCCAGTCGGTGACCCGCTGCACCTGACCGGTCAGATCCGCCGGCGGCGCCGTCACGACCCAGCGCAGACGTGTCCAGGCATGACGCAGAGTGGGGGCCGGGGTCTGCAGAATCACCGCGCCGAAGGTGCCGCCGAGTACAATCACCGCCGCCGGGAGGTTGAGCAGCCCGGAGATGGCCAGGCCTTCCAGCGCCGACCCGCCGAGAATGGCAGCGGCGCCGATAGCGGCACCCACCAGAGCCAGCAGATCCGGACGCGCGCGCAGCCGTGCCGGCGGCCGTCCGGGGCGCGCCGCTCGCGCCGGCAGCGCCCTGGTCCGCTCAAGCGCCATCGAGCCAATCCTGCAGATGCGCGCGCAGACGTACCGTGGCCTGGCTCATGAGTTGGCTGACCCGGCTTTCGCCGACGCCGATGACGCTGCCGATTTCCTTCAGGTTCAGTTCCTGGTCGTAGTAAAGCGAAAGAATGAGCTGCTCCCGCTCCGGCAGCTTGCCGATGGCGCGGGCCAGTTCGTCCCGGAACGCCTCGGACTCGAACAACGCCGACAGATCCGGACCGGAGCCGGCTTCGGCAGCGGCCTCGCCGTCTTCCAGGGTTTCTTCGTAGCTGACCAGCTTGTGGCCCACCGAGTCCTTGAGCATGGCGTGATAGTCGTCGAGGGACAGCCCGAGCTGTTCGGCCACTTCACGGTCCTGCGGCGGCCGCCCGAGCCGGCTCTGGGCCGCCAGCACGGCATCATTCAGGCGCCGGCCGCTCTTGTGCACCGATCGTGGGGTCCAGTCGCCGCGCCGTACCTCGTCGATCATGGCGCCGCGGATCCGGATGCCGGCAAAGGTCTCGAAGTTGGCGCCTCGCCCGCAATCGAAGTTCTCGTGCGCTTCCAGCAGACCGATCATTCCGGCCTGGATCAGATCGTCGATCTGGACCGTGTCCGGCAGGCGCGCCTTCAGATGGTGCGCGATGCGTTTCACGAGCTGGGTGTACCGTCCCACCAGATCCATGGGTGACCCCGCGCAGGCGCTGTAGGCGGACATTGCCGTGGACATCATCAGACCGCTCGGCTCTCGGCCACCAGGCTTTCGATGAAGAACTCAAGGTGCCCGCGCGCCCCGCTGGGCATCGGCCAGCCCTCGACCCGGCGCGCCAGCGCGTCGAAGGCACGGGCGCTTTCGCTGTGGGGAAATGCCTCCACGACCGCCCGCTGCCGGCTCACCGCTCTGCGCAACTGGGCGTCCATGGGCACGGCACCGCTGAAGTCCAGACAGACGTCCAGGAACCGGTCGGTGACCCGGCGCAGCTTGTCGAAGGCCGCGTGACCGGACTCACCCGGGGTGACCATGTTGACCACCACCCGGAATCGGTCGATGCCGTGCGTCTGGTTGAGGACTTTGATGAGCGCATAGGCATCGGTAATCGAGGTCGGTTCGTTGCAGACCACCACCAGCACCTCCTGGGCGGCGGCCAGAAATCCCAGCACGTCCGGGGCAATGCCGGCGGCAGTGTCCACCAGCAGCACGTCCATGTCGGCCGCCTGGGCATTGAATGCGGAGATGATGCCGGCCTGACCGCGGGCGCCGAGGCCGGCCATGCTGCGGACGCCGGACGACGCCGGAACCACCTTCATGCCGCAGGGTGTTTCCAGCAGCACGTCGGCCAGGGCGCACGTGCCGTCCAGCACATGCTCCAGGGTGTGCACCGGCTTCAGGCCCAGCAGGACGTCCACGTTGGCAAGGCCCAGATCGGCGTCCAGCAGGGTCACGCGGCGGCCGAGGCGGGTCAGCGCCACGCCCAGGTTGACGCAGACGTTGGTCTTTCCCACCCCGCCTTTGCCGCTGGATACGCCAAGGACCCGAACCGGCCGGGTGGCAGACACCGTCATGCAACTCTCCTATGCCACATCCTGAAACATAGCTGTCAACGCTGAGCGGTCAAATTCCGTCAGGAAACTTCTGAGGAAGTTCTGATCGGCCCGCTCCAGTTCCACGGCCAGATCGCCGCCGTGACCAACCCACCACACCGGCAGCTGCTGCTCCAGCAGCAGACCTGCGCACTCCCACAGGGTGTGGGCCTGATCCACGTGAGTGAGCACCAGACCGGCCGGCGGCTGCTCCACGGCCTGTGCCAGCACCCTGGCCAGGGCCCCGGCATGCCAGACCGCGGGCAACACCAGCACGTCGTCGACCCCGGCGGTGGCCGCGGCCGGCGCCGCGTCACTGCCTCGGGCGCCCGCACTATCGATGAGCACCAGTTGCATGTGGCGTGACTGGCGCAGCACCACCGTCAGTTGCTCCGGTGCGCACTCCAGGTATTCCACGCCCAGCAGTTCCGCCGAAGACGCGAGTTGCTCGCCCCCGGCCAGGCGGCTGCGGTCGGTGCCGATCAGCAGTGTCCCGCGCGGTCCATAGCGCAGCACCCGGCTGGCCGCGAGCTTGATCAATGCCGTGGTTTTGCCCGCCCCCGGCGGTCCGATGAATCGAAAGGTCCCGCACAGCGGCTCCGGTGGCGGCGTACAGGGAATGGCCTGGCCGAGTCCCATCTCCACGTCGCGCGGGCTGTTGATCGTAGCCGGCAGGTGAGCCAGGGCCCGGGGACCGAGACCCAGTTCACGCAGACCGCGCAGAAGCATTTCACGCGGCAGGCGCGGCGGCGCCTCGTCCACCTCCAGGCCAGCCAGGACTTCGACCCGCCCACCCTGGGAGCGCTGCTCCAGAATCAGCGCATCCGGGCCCAGCTGCGCCCGGACCTGGGCGTATACCTCGCGCACGCTGGCGCCGACGAAGCGCCGCGCCTTACCCTGGCCCGCCTCCGTCCGCGACGTCGTGGTGGTCATGTTCATGCCGCACTACCTCTGCCAATGGTCGAAACGACCGTGATCTGCTTGTTGTCGGGAATCTCTTCGTACGCCAGCACGTGAATGAACTGCCGTGACATGCGGAAGAACCGGGCCAGCAGCGACCGGATGGCGCTGCTCACCACCAGCACCGTCGGCCGGCCCGCGGCCTCCTGCCGTTCCGCCGCTTCGGTCAGGGACCGCTGCAGGCTGTCCATCATGCCCGGCTCGATGGTCGGAACCCCATCGGCGCTGCTCTGCTTCTTGGCCTGGGCCAGCAACCGCTCCAGCTCCGGGTCCAGAGTGATGACGTCCAGGTTGGGTTCGTTACCGTAGATGTTCTGCACGATCATGCGGCCGAGGGCTGCGCGCACCGCCGTGGTGAGTTGATCGCGATCACCGTTGGAATTACCCAGTTCGGTGATGGTTTCAGCGATGGTGCGCAGGTCGCGAATGGGGATTTTCTCAGCCAGCAGGTTCTGCAGCACCCGCAGCAGACCGGACAGCGAGATACTCTCCGGAATGAGCTGCTCCGCCAGTTTCGGCGAGTGTTCCGCCAGCAGGTCGAGCAACTGCTGTACCTCGTCGTGACCGAGCAGCTCCGCGGCGTGGTCCTGCATCACCTGATTCAGATGGGTCGCAATCACGGTGCTGGCGTTGACCACGGTGTAACCCATGGCCTCCGCTTCCTCGCGCATCTCTTCTTCGATCCAGTAGGCGCTGAGTCCGAATGCCGGGTCCGTGGTGGGAATACCGTCGAGGCGGCTGTATACCTCACCCGGATCAATGGCCATCATCTTGCCGGGGTGTACTTCCCCCTCACCCACCGAGACCCCCATCAGCGAAATCACGTAGTTGTTGGGCACCAGCTTGATGTTGTCCCGGATGTGCACGGTGGGAACCAGAAAGCCCAGCTCCTGGGACAGCCGCTTGCGCACGCCGCGGATCCGTTCCAGCAGATCACCTTTCTGATCGCGGTCCACCAGCGATATCAGCCGGTAGCCGACTTCCAGGCCGAGCACGTCGACCGGCGCCACGTCGTCCCAGCCCACCTCCAGCGTCTCACCAGGCGCCGTTTCCGCGGGCAGCGTCTCCGGTTCCGGCTCCGGGACGGCCTTGCGCCGCTGGGCGATGCTGTAGGCGCCGAAACCGGCCGCCGCGCCCAGGGCCAGAAACACCAGGTGCGGCATCCCCGGCACCAGACCCAGGGTCATCAGGATGCCGGCACAAACTGCCAGGGCCCGGGGATCCTCGAAGAGCTGACGCATCACCTGGGCGCCCATGTCCTCGGAGCCGTTGACCCGGGTCACCATGATGGCCGCGGCGGTGGACAACAGCAGCGACGGAATCTGCGCCACCAGACCATCGCCGATGGTCAGCAGCGTGTAATTGCGCAGCGCAGCCGAGAAGTCCAGATCGTGCTGGGCCATGCCGATGATCAGGCCACCGACGATGTTGATCAGCAGGATCAGCACGCCGGCAATGGCGTCGCCGCGAACGAATTTGCTGGCACCGTCCATGGAGCCGTAGAAGTCGGCTTCCCGGCCAACCTCCTCGCGGCGTACGCGCGCTTCGTCCTGGTCGATGATGCCTGCATTCATATCGGCGTCGATGGCCATCTGCTTGCCGGGCATGGCGTCCAGGGTGAACCGGGCGCTCACCTCCGAAATCCGGCCAGCGCCCTTGGTGACCACGACGAAGTTGATGATCACCAGGATCACGAACACCACCAGGCCGACCACGTAGTTGCCGCCCACCACCACTTCGCCGAAGGCCTGGATGACCTTACCGGCGGCATCGCCGCCGGCGTGACCCTCGAGCAGCACCACACGGGTAGACGCCACGTTGAGCGCCAGCCGCAGCAGGGTCGCCACCAGCAGCACGGTGGGAAACGAGGCGAAGTCCAGCGGCCGCATGGCATAGACCGCCACCAGCAGGACCACGATGGCCAGCGCGATGTTGAACGTGAACGACACGTCCAGCACGAACGGCGGCACGGTCAGGGTCATCAGACCCAGCAGCAGCAGCAACAGCAGAGGAATTCCCAGACCGTACGAACCCAGGCCCTTGCCACCCGTCGTCATTCCCGTTACCTCACTCATCGGCCTTCAGCCACGGCAAACTCCTCGGGTACCTCGACCATCCCGAGCACCGGCGCCTGCCCGGTTGCCCCGCGCCGGAACATACCGAGCTGATAGACGTACGCCAGCACCTTGGCCACCGCCACATACAGCGGTGCCGGAATTTCCCCACCCACCTCGGTGGCGTGGTAAACCGCCCGGGTCAGCGGCGGCACGGCGAGCTGAGGTACGTCGCTGGCGGCAGCGATCTCGCGGATACGCAGCGCCATGTGGTCGATGCCCTTGGCCAGAACGATCGGTGCGCCCATGTCGTCGGCGTCGTACTTGAGCGCCACCGAGTAGTGTTCCGGGTTGGTGATGACCACGTCCGCCTCGGGCACCTTGGCGAGCATCTGGCGCTGGGAGATCTCCCGTTGGAGCTGGCGGATCCGCGAGCGCACTTCCGGCTTTCCCTCGGAGTCCTTCATCTCGTCCTTGATTTCCTGCCGGGTCATGCGGAGCTGCTTCTTGTGCTGGGCGATCTGAAACGGCACGTCCACCGCGGCCACCACAACCAGGGACAGACCGATCAGCAGCAGCGTCAGACCAATGTACTGCACGCTCTGCGCCACGGCGCTTTCCAGGGACAGATTCGACAGTCCCAGCAGACCGTCGAAGAATCCCGACAACGCCAGGAACGCGATACCGCCGATCAGCACGATCTTGGCAATGGACTTGAACAGTTCCATGACCGAACGCGCAGAGAAAATGCGTTTGAAACCGCTCATGGGGCTGATCCGGTTGGCCTTGAAGGCGAATGCCTTGGCGGACAGTACAACGCCGCCGGTCGCCACCATGGACGCGGCACCGATGCAGGTCACCGCCACCAGGAACGGCAGGGCCGCGCCCAGGGCAGCGTCCAGCGCGGTCTGCAGAATGGTGAACATGTGCTCCTGGGGGTGGGCCGCCAGTTCGAAGCTGCGCGTCATCAGCCGCGCCATCCGCCGCGCCGCACCGGGAAACACCATCATCAACACCGCGGCCCCCAGGGTAACCAGCGCCATGGAGGTCAGCTCCCGGGAGCGCGCAACCTGGCCTTCTTCCCGGGCCTTCTGCAGACGGCGCGGTGTCGGCTCTTCGGTACGTTCCTGACCATTCTGTTCTTCTGCCACGGCGCCGCTCCGTCAGGCCGTCCAACTGGCCATGATCTGGATGAACTCGGCGAATACCGAGTCGAACTGGGGCAACCAGCCCTGCAGTGCCACCCACATGATTACCACGCCGAACACGATGGCGAAGGGGAAGCCCAGGGAGAACACGTTGAGCTGCGGCGCGCTCCGGCTCATCACGCCGAAAGCCAGATTGACCACCAGCAGTGCGGTGACCGCCGGCAGCGCAATGAGCACACCACCCACGAACATCCAGCCGCCCAGCGCCACGATGCGTTCGGCGAACTCGCCGAAGCCCATGCCGATGCCGGTAGGGTAAAGCTCGAACCCGCGCAGCAGGATCTCCAGCAGCACCAGGTGCCCGTTCACCGCCAGATAGAGCAGCGAGACCAGCAGCAGGTAGAACTGGCTCCAGGCTGTGACCTGGACCCCGTTCACCGGATCCGCCATCAGCGCGAAACCGAGGCCCATCTGCATACCCATGAACTGGCCGGCAACCACGAACACCTGAAAGAACACCGCGGTGGCGAAGCCGAGGCCGATCCCGGCCAGAAGCTGCTCGGCAATCAACGCCACGGTGCCCAGCGAAAAGTCGGTGAGCGCCGGCATTTCCGTCAGCACCGGCGCCACCGCGAGGCCGATGGCCAGGGACAGCGCAACCTTGACCCGCGCCGGAACCAGCCGGTTGCCGAAGATCGGTACCACCATGATGAATCCGCCGACCCGCAGCGTGGCCCACACCACCCGGCTGATCCAGCCGATCAGGTTGTCTGCGGCAATCTCCATGACTCAGCCGATCAGGCCCGGCATGTTGAGCAGCAGCTCGCGGAAGGCGTCGACCATCTGCCCGAGCAGCCAGGGCCCCAGCGCCATCACCGAGACCAGGGTGGCCAGCAACCGCGGCAGGAAGCTCAAGGTCTGTTCGTTGATCTGCGTGGCCGCCTGGAAGATGGAGACCACCAGACCTACCAGCAGGCTCGGTACGATCAGCACCGCCACCCCGATGACCACCAGGTACAGGGCGTCGCCGAACAGGTAAAGCACGTCACCCTGGGTCATGGCACGGCTCCGAAGCTGCTCGCCAGGGTGCCCATGATCATGACCCAGCCGTCCACCACCACGAACAGCATGATCTTGAACGGCAGCGAGATGATCAGCGGCGACAGCATCATCATGCCCATGGACATGAGAACGCTGGCGACGATGAGGTCGATGACCAGGAACGGAATGAACATCATGAAGCCCATCTGAAACGCGGTCTTCAATTCGCTGGTCATGAAGGCCGGCACCAGCACGAAAAAGTTGACGTCCTCGGGGCTTTCGGCCTGGACCCCGGCGAGGTCCATGAACATGCTCAGATCGGCCTCGCGGGTCTGCGCCAGCATGAATCCCCGCAGCGGCCCGGCGGCGGCCTGCAATGCCTCCTCCGGCGCCAGCGTTTCCGCCATGTACGGTTCGATGGCAACGTCGTTGACCTGCTGCAGCACCGGCATCATGACGAACAGGGTCAGGAACATGGCCAGGCCGATGAGGATCTGGTTCGACGGCGTCTGCTGCAGGCCCAGCGCCTGCCGCAGGATGGCGAACACGACGATGATGCGGGTGAAGGCGGTCATCATGATGACCAGCGACGGCAGCAGCGTCAGGAAGGTCATCAGCACCAGAATCTGCAGACTGACGCTGTAGCTCTCGGATTCGCCGTTGGCGCCGGTCACGGTGGCCAGCGGCAGTTCCGGCGCCGCGGCGGCTGCCAGTGGCACCATGACGGTCAGAAGCACTGCAGCGGCCGCAGCCGCCCGGCCGGTCAGGAGCGCCCGGATGCGGCTCATACCGGCCGGCCTCCGCTCATCAGCCGGCCCAGAGCGTCGGCGAACGAGCCGGCGCCGGGCTCTGCCATCTCGATGCGGTCGGCGGGGATCTCACGCAGCGGGCTGATGGCATTGGCGGTGACACCGAGCAGCGTGACAGCGCCGCCGACCTCCACCAGCACCAGCTTCTCCCGGGACCCGAGGGCCCGCACCGCCAGCACCCGGATCTGTCCGCTGGCGCCGGCGTGGGAAGCGCCCATCAGGCGCCGCGCGGCGAACGCACACAGCAGCACCAGACCAATGACGGCCAGCAGCGCCAATCCGACTTGCAGCAGGTTTCCCGCCAGATCCATGGGACTATCCGGTCAGTTCAGAGATTCGATGCGCTTCTTGGCGCTGACGACGTCGTGCAGGCGCACGCCGAACTTGTCGTTCACCACCACTACTTCGCCGTGGGCGATCAGCTTGCCGTTGATCAGCACGTCCAGCGGCTCGCCAGCCAGGCGATCCAGTTCCACCACAGAACCCCGGTTGAGACCGAGCAGCTTACGGATGCTGACGCTGGTACTGCCGACTTCCATGGACAGGCGGACCGGAATGTCCATGACCACTTCGAGATTGCGCTCGGGATCCGCCACCTCGGTGAACTCGTCACCGCTGGGCAGCGTCTCTTCCATCGCTGCCGGAGAGCCCGGCTCCCCGGGCGGGGTATCCATCAGGGTGCTGGACGGGTTGCTGGGATCGTTACTCATGGTCTTCTCCGATCACTGCATAACCAGGTTGTTGAACAGGACGCTGTCGATGCCGGCGCCGGCAGATTCCGCCGCCAGGGCGCCATTGATCAGATCGGTCAGGCCGTCCAGGATGTGCTGCTTACCGTCCTTGCTCTGCACCACTTCCGGATCGAGATCGGTGAGGTAGCTGATGACCCGGGCCCGGATCAGCGGCGCATGACTGATGACCGCGTCGATGGCCTTGGGCTCGTGCGCCATGATGGCCAGGTCGGCCTGCAGCATGAACTGGCGCTCGCCGTACGGCAGGGTCACCACAAATGGCGGGCGCAGGTTGTGATAGAGCGCTTTGGCGCTGGCCTCGGCAGCGGCCGCGGAATCGTCGCCCGCCAGTTCCGGCGCCGGATCGTCCTGGCTCCAGAAAAACAGCGCCAGTCCGATCTGGATGACCAGAGCCGCCGCCACACCGGCGATGATCAGCACCTTCTTGTTCATAATCTTTCCGGATTCCGTCAATTTGCCGTCGCGGCCGGCCCCATCCGGGCGCCGGGATTCCGACGTTCTCAGGAAGTGTAGAAAAGATTCCGAAGTGCGCGAGCCACGGCGCCGGCGGTTTGTCGCGAATGGCCGCCAGAGGCGCCGGAAATCCGTTCAGCGCCGGCTGCAGTCGATCCAGGCGCGAAGGCACGCAGGGCATGCGGGAATCGTGGCCAGCGTCGGGCCGGTGGTCAGACGATGGCGTCCAGCAGATGGGTGTGGTCGAGTTCGCCGGGCGGCGGCGTGTGCGGGTCTTCCGGTTCCACGCTCAGCGCCTCCGACGGCGGCCGCGCGCCATGGCCATCGGCCATCCGTCGGTCGAAACCCTCGCGCCGTCCCGAGTCGTCCGGCGAGCCGCCTGGCAATCCGGTGCTGACGTCACCTAGGCGCAGGCCACTGTCCTCGAGAAGCTGGCGCAGCCGCGGTAGCTGCGCGTCCAGGGCTTCGCGGACCGCCGGATCCTGGACCACGAACCGTACGTGAGCATCACGCGACTCCATCCGTACGCTCACTTCCACTTCACCCAGGTCACCCAGGTTGAGGCTGATTCGAGCCGCTCCGCCGCCCCGGTGCATGAGGGTCTCTACCCGTTCCGCCAGCGCCGCCAGGTCGCGTCCGGCGGCCGCGGTCACCGGCCGCGCGGTCAGCGCCTGGCCGGCAGGGTCCCGATGCTCGGAAACTTGAAGTCCACGGCTGTCGGCACTTTCCGCGCCTTCCCTGCCGGTCGCGAGTCGACGCTGAAACCATTCGCCCGCCGTGCGGCGCTCCGCAGCAATCACGATCGGCTGCCGTTCCGGGCCGGCCCGGTCGTTGGCCGTATCCAGCATCCGGTCGAAGAACGCCCGCTCCCGCACGGTTGCCTCGCTAGCGGCCCGTCCGTCGGCGCTCGTGGCGCCGAGCGGTGATGATGCGGTGGGATTGCCGTCACGCGGCTGCCCGGGCGGCTGGCTCGATGCCTGCAGCCGGGCCCCGTCCGTTGCGACGAGCGCCGCCGCAGCACGCAGCGGCTCCGGCTCGCCGGCACCACGGGCAATGGCGGTGGCCGACGTCGCCGGTGGTGAATCAGCCGACCTGCCATCCCCGCGCGGTTCGGTGCCGGGGGCCGTGGCCGGACGGGTGTTGCCCTGCGCCATTTCCTGCCAGGTCGCGCTGAGGGCAGCGGTCCGTCCCGGTCCATCCATTCGGGCTTCGCCGGCCTGGACCGGGACCGTCAGGGCGGATTCGCCGGTGGCCCGCGTCGGCGCCCCAGCGGCATCGCCAGGTGCGGGCAGCGCAATCTGGCCAGACGGCTTTGGAAACAGGCCGGGCGCCGCCGCGGGCTGGTCAACGGCAGTGCGCAACTCGTCCGGCAGCGCGCCAGCCGGACTCGCGGCCACCGTTCCGGGCTCCGCCGCCATGACCGCAGGGGGTCCGGGGAGCACGCGATCTGGTAGCGCGCGCGGTTTGTCGAAACCCGCTGTCAACGCCGGTGCCTGATCCGCATCCGACGCTTCGGCAGGCGGCAACGGATTGCCGGTGGCTGCCGTCGCCGGCGGCAATGGCTTGCCGTCGCCACTCCCGGACGACGGAGTGGGAAGCAGCCTGGACGGCTGAGTCCTCGATGGGAAAGCCGGCTCGGTTGCCAGCGCATGCGGCAGTGGCCACGGAGCCTGCGCCGCTGCCGCCTCGTCTGCCGGCGCTGACTCCAGAGCCGCCGGGTCGACGCCGGCAGCCGCCGGATCCAACTCATCGCCCGCAACCCCGGGAAGCAGGGTCACAAGCCGCGAATTGCCTGGGTTTGCCCCCGCAGCGGTGGTATCGGCGAGAATCCGCTCGAACGGCAGCGCTGCGCCCGGGACAGCCGGGATGGCCGCGCTCCCGCCGGGCGACAGGCCCAGCAGAAGCTGCGCTAGCGGATCTGTCGGCAAGGTCGGACTCTGCACCCTGTTCGCTTCCATGGCATCGACACGCCGTGAGCCGGCAACCGGCAACGCGTGTCAGTCAGTCAATCGGTGACTCGTTCAGTCGGCGAAGTAACAGCAAACGCGGTGCCAGATCTGCGCTAACCGGGCTGGGTGTGTGCGGAACGTGACACCGGTCACGCGCGGCGGCGGCGCGCCACAGCCTCGGCGGCCAGACGGTCCTCGCGGCGCCGCTCGCGGCGTGCCTGGCGGCGCGCCTGGTTCTCGCCCAGCAGTTCCGCGCCGCGCAACCGGGCCAGGGCAGCGAAACACGCCTGCTGCGCCCGGGCCAATTCCACTTCCAGCCGTTCCACCTGGACACTCTGAACGTCCGCCACGTCACACAAGGACTGGTTGAACTGCCGCCACAGCAGCACGTCGGTGGCCCGTGCGCCGGACCGGGCCGAATGCTGCAGACGCGCCTCGTACTCGCGGCTCAGGGTACCGAGCTCGTCCGCCTGGGCGGTTGCGCCGTCCACGGCTGCACGGCGGGCCGCCAGGGTCTGCCGGGCCTCGGCCTCGCGGTGACTGAGCAGACGGGTCAGGGTCTGGAGCTTGTCCGCTCTCGACCGGTCACTTCTTGACATGCACGGGCTCCCGTTTCTGCGCGGTGCCGGGCGCCGGCGCCGCAGTGGTTTGAAGCAATCCGCCGAGCGCCTGCACGGCCCCGGCCAGATTGACGGATTCGTTCATTTCCTGGCTGACGAATGCCCGTAGTTGCGGCTGCAGGGCAATGGCCTGATCGGTGAGCGGGTCGGAGCCGGGCGAGTAGGCGCCGACACTGATCAGGTCTTCCTGCTCCCGGAATCGGCTCCACAACCGCTTGAAGTGGCGCGCGGCGGTTTCCTGCTCCGGACCGACCACCCGCGACATCACCCGGCTGACCGAGGCGGAAACGTCTATGGCGGGATAAACCCCGGCCTCGGCCAGGGATCGATCCAGGACAAAATGTCCATCCAGGATCGCCCGGCTGGCATCGGCCACCGGTTCCTGCAGATCGTCTTCCTCGGTGAGCACGGTGTAGACCGCGGTAATGGAACCACCCCCCTGGCCGAGGTTACCGGCCCGTTCCACCAGCCGCGGCAACAGGCGAAACACCGAAGGCGTATAGCCTCGGGTGGTCGGCGGCTCGCCCGCCGCCAGACCAACCTCGCGCTGGGCCTGGGCAACCCGGGTCAGCGAGTCCATCATCAGCAACACCCGCTTGCCCTCGGCCCGGAACCGCTCGGCGATCCGGGTGGCGGCAAATGCCGCCCGGATCCGCAGCACCGGCGAGTCGTCGGCCGGCGAGGACACCACCACGGCGTTGGCCAGGCCCACGCCAAGGTTCTCCTCGACGAACTCGCGCACCTCCCGGCCCCGCTCGCCGATGAGTCCCACGACCACCACGTCGGCGCTGGCGAAACGGCCGATCATGCCGAGCAGCACGCTCTTGCCTACGCCGCTCCCGGCGAACAGACCGACACGCTGTCCCACCCCAACCGTAGTGAGCGCGTTGATGGCCCGGATGCCCAGATCGAAAGGCTCGCGGATCGGTGGGCGATCGAGCGGGTTGATCCGGTCGGGCAGCGCCTGCTGGCGCCGGCTGCGCGGGATCGGCGGGCCGCCGTCCACCGGGTCCAGCAGACCGTTGACGACCCGTCCCAGCATGGGCGTCAGCGCGGGTTCCAGGTCGTGACGGACGCCGCTGACCAGGGCGCCGACGTTGAGCCCGCGGATGTCCGCCAGCGGTTGAACCAGGATTTCGCCGTCGTCCAGGCCGATGACCTCACCGTCGACGCTTCTGGGACCGATGCCGATGCGGCAGCGATCGCCCAGACCCAGCGCGCAGCCGCTCACTGCCACGGTTTCGCCCACCACCCGGCGCACCCGGCCTTTGATTTCGAACGGGCTGCCGGCCGCGGCCACCCGCCGTTCGAGATCGGCCAGCAGCCGCTCAGTCGTCCGGATCATGAGCAGGCTCCTGGTCGGCATCTTCCGCCGCCGGCTGCGCCAGCGCCTCGGAGAGGGTGTCGAACAGTTCGTCGATGATCGCCAGCGGCTGGTAGTCTGCCGCCTGTTCGGGCAGACGCAGGGAGACACTGGCCGGCGCAACCTGAGGATCGGGGTGCAGGGTCACCGCGCCGTGATAGGCCGGTGCGATCACCGCGTAGTCATCGGGATGCAGGCAGGCCTCGGCCAGCGTGCCCTCCCCGTCCAGCCGCGCCAGTGCCTGGCCGAGAATCGCCTCGAACGCGTCCGGGCTGGTGCGCAGTTCATGCCCGATCAGTTTGTGGCAGAGGCCCCGTAGCAGCACCGCCAGCCGGTCGGCCTGCAGATCGGCGAAGCGGATCACCGCCTGGTCTACCGCGTTCAGGCCGTCGCGAAGATGCACGCGCATCTCCTCGACCTCCGCGCGGGCCGCCGCGCGCCCGGCTTCCAGACCCTCGGCATGACCCTGGGCCCGGCCCTGGGCGGCGGCGCTTTCGCGCAGTTCCGCCAGTGCCCGGGCACCCGGCCGGGCCCGCTCCGCCAGGTCCGGCCACACGAACGTCTCGCTCACTACAGCATTTCCTCGGACGAGGTACCAAGCACAATCTCGCCACTGTCCGCCAGGCGCCGCGCCACGGCGATGATTTCCTTCTGCGCCGTTTCCACGTCACTGAGCCGGACCGGTCCCATGACCTCCATGTCCTCCACCAGGAGTTCGGCGGCGCGCTTGGAGATGTTGCCGAGAATGCGGTCCTTGACCCGGTCGTCTGCGCCCTTGAGCGCCAGTTTCAGGGAGTCGCTGGACACTTCCCGCAGCAGGGTCTGCACGTCACGGTCCTGCACGTCGGCCAGATCCGCGAACACGAACATCAGATCCTCGATCTCCTGGCCCAGAGTCTCGTTGACGCTGCGGATGCTGGACATCACCTCTTCCTCGACCCGGCCGTCCATGCCGTTGAGGATCTCCGCCGCCACCTTCTTGCCGCCGAACGACATGAAACGGCTCGACGTCAGGCCTACCAGTTCCGCTTCGATGATCTCGTTGACCTCGCGCAGCGCGTTCGGCGACAGCGAGTCCAGGGTGGCAATCCGCATGATCAGATCTGCCCGCAGATCGTCGTTCGGCAGGTGGTCCAGCACGTCGGCCGCATGCTCCGGCTGCAGATAGGACAGAATGATGGCCTGCACCTGAGGGTGTTCCTTGGCCACGAACTCGGCAATGCTGCGGGCATCCAGCCAGCGCAGCTTGTCCAGGGCGTTGGTATTCTCCCCGAAGATCCGTTCCAGCACTTCCTGAGCCTTCTCCTCGCCGATGGCGTCGATCAGCAGCCGTTTCAGATAGGTGGCCGAATCCAGCGGCACGCTGGACTCGGTACTCACCTCGCTGAGAAACATGTCCAGCACCGCCTCGACGTCGGCCCGTTTGACCTCGCCGAGCTGGGTCATGGCCTTGCCCAGCTTGTGCACGCCGTGCGCATCCAGGCACTTCAGCACGGCGGCGGCATCGCGCTCGCCGAGTACCATCATCAGGATGGCGGCGCGCTCCACCGACGTCCGTGACGCCAGACCCTTGCCTGGCTCCTTGGCCACTTCGGCCACGGCGGTTTCCGCCTCACTCATGCGCCAGCGTCCATTGCTTAACGACCCGGGCCACGGTTTCCGGCTGCTCGGCCACCATGGACCGAACGGTTTCCAGCTTGCGCTCGCCGCTGTCGGCGCCCGGCAGTGCAACATCGTCCGCCGCATGCCGCTGGGCTTCCAGGGCCATGGTCTGCTGGGTCCGGATATTGTCGCCGGCCTTACTCAGGTTGCGGAACATGGGCCGCAGCAGGAGCAGCACGATCAGCAGCACGATCAGCGCGCCCAGCACCTGTTTGCACAGCTCCAGGAACCAGGTCTCCATCCAGAATGGCGGCGGTTCGGCCAGGGTGATCTCGGTGGCGGCGAAACGGCTGCTGGCCACGGTAACGATATCGCCCCGGCTCTCGCGGTAACCCACCGCCGTCCTGACCAGCGACTCGATGCGGGCCAGCTCGGCCTCGGTCCAGCCGCCCGCTTCCCCGGCCTCGGCGCCCGGACGGGCATCATCGAGCACCACCGATACCGTCAGGCGCGCAATCTGGCCGGCCTGATGGCGGGTGTGACTGATGGTCCGGTCCACTTCGAAGTTCCGCGTTGCCTCCACCCGGGTCTGGGACGGCGGCGCCGGCGCTGTCGTGCCTTCTTCGGCCGCGGCCACTTCCGGCGCGCTGGCAGCACCCGGCGGCTGATTGCTGAGCGCGCCCGGAATGCCGCCCACAGCTTCGCCACCGACACGGGTTTCGGACAGGCTCTGCTCGCTGCGCAGGGTTCTCAGCTCCGGATCGTAGGACTCCTCGGTCTCCTCGATGGTCGTGAAATCGATGTCGGCGTTAACCTCGGCGCGGAAGCGCTCGGGTCCGGCGACGGTGCGCAACAGGTTGGCCACCTTGTCCTGCAGCTTGGCCTCGACCCGCTGGATGTAAGCAAGCTGACGTTCGTTCCGCTCCAGGGCCGGATCCTCGTCCTGGCGCGACAGCAGGCCACCGCGCTGGTCGACCACGGTCACCCGCTCCGGCTGCAGCTCCGGCACGGCGCCGGCCACCAGGTTCATGACCGCGCGCACCTGGTCGGCGCCCAGGGACGCCCCCGGTGACAGGGTCAGGGTGACGCTGGCCGAAGGCTGACGCTGGTCACGCAGGAATGCGGTGCGATTCGGAATCGCCAGGTGCACGCGAGCCTGCTGCACGGTGTTGATGGACGCGATGCTGCGCGCCAGTTCACCTTCCAGACCCCGGCGGAACCGGGCCACCTCCATGAACTGGCTGACCCCGAACCCCTGGTCCTCGTCGAGCCGCTCGAAGCCGATCTGGGAACCATCGATGATGTCGGCCCCAGCCATCTTCATACGGGCCTCGTGAACCCGGTTGCTGGGTACCAGGAGCATGCCGGACGCGGTGTCGATGCGGTGCGGTATGCCGCTGGCGGTCAGCACTTCGGCGACCTGATTGGTCTGCCGCGCCGATACCACGCCGGTGAGCGGACGGTAGTCTTCGTCCTGGCTCCAGAGCACTACGGCCACCCCCAGCGCGACGCTGGCGGCCAGCCCGATCATCAGGCCCACCTGCCGGACAATGGGCAGGCTGCCGAAACCGAGCAGGAAGCTCATGTTGAGCCCCTGGTTGCCGGCGCCGGCGGGCGCCGGTCGGTTGTTGCCGATTTCTGCAGGCATGTCAGCCATGACCGTTGCTCACTAAATCGCCATGTTCATGATTTCCTGGTACGCGTTCACCAGCTGATTACGCGTATGCACCAGGCCCTGGAATGCAACGTTCGCCTTCTGACTGGCAACCATCACCCCCACCAGATCGTTGCTGTCGCCACGCGCGAAGCGGCTCGACAGCTCACTCGACTGCTGCTGCAGTTCGTTGACTCCATTGGCCGCGCTCTTCAGCATGGCCGCGAACGATTCGTTGGGCGCCGCAACCGGTTCAGCCGCCCGGTCCGCCTCGCGAATGGCCGCGCTCTGGTCCAGACCGGACTCCGCCTGGGCCCGCAGCAGTTTCATCTGCGCCAGCACGCTCTGAACGTCGCTGCGCATTCCCACTTCGTTCATGGCGCCATCTCTCCGCCCAGACCCTCACCGCCCGCTTCGCTGCGCTCACGCAGCTTCTGCAATTTGTAGCGCAGGGTCCGCTCGCTGATGCCGAGCGCCCGGGCAGCCTCCTTGCGGCGCCCGTTACAGCTCGCCAGGGTCTGCGCAATGACAGTTTCCTCGGCGTCGCGCACCCGGGCTCCCAGGTCCACTCCCCCGGCAACGGGCGCGGTACCCGCGGGCGCCTCGATCCCGAGGTGCACGGGCTCGACGATATCGCCCTCGACCATCACCAGGGCGCGCTGAATGACGTTCTCCAGTTCACGAACATTGCCGACCCAGGGGTGACGTACCAGAACCTCGCGACTGGCTCGAGACAGCCGCAGCTCGCCGCGGCCCATACGGGGAGCGTGCTTGCCGACGAACCACTCGGCCAGCGGCAGGATGTCGTCGACCCGCTCCCGCAGCGGCTGAAGCTGCAGGGGAAACACGCTCAAACGGTAGAACAGGTCCTCACGGAAGCGACCGGCGGCAACTTCCGCGCGCAGGTCGCGGTTCGACGTGGCCAGCACGCGAACGTCCACGGCCCGGCACTCGTGTGCGCCGATCCGTTCCACCTCACGCTCCTGCAGCACCCGCAGCAGCTTGGCCTGCAGATCCAGGCTCATCTCGGAGATCTCGTCCAGCAGCAGCGTGCCGCCGTGACAGATCTCGAACTTTCCAGGCCGGGACTGATGCGCGCCGGTGAAAGCACCCTTTTCGTGACCGAACAGGGTCGCCTCCATCATCTGCTCGGGAATGGCCGCACAATTGACGGCCACGAACGGTGCCTCAGCCCGGTTGGAGCGCTGATGGATGAATCGCGCCACGACTTCCTTGCCGGTTCCGGACTCTCCGGTGATCAGCACCGATACGTCGGTACGGGCCACCCGCAGCGCCAACTCGAAACTGCTGCGGGACGCGTCGGAGCAGGACACCGGGGCATCGTTCCGGCGTTGCAGATAGGTGCCCAGCAGGCTCTCCAGGTTGGCCTGGGCCAGATCCCGGGCCACGAAGTCCGCCGCCCCCTGCCGCAAGGCGCTCACCACCAGGGCCGGGTCCTCGACGTCGCCGAACAGGATCACCGGCAGCAACGGGGTGCGGCGGCGCAGGGTCTGCAGCAGGGCGGCAGCGGCGGCCGCGTCTTCCGGGCAGCGAGCCAGCAGCACGGCCGCGGGCGTCCGCGCCATAGCGCCGAGCGCCTGTTCAACCGACCGCACCGTGGCGCACGGGCACTCCAACGCTGCGGCGGCGCAGCGGACGGCGGCGTGATCGCCACCGGTGGGGTCGAGCACCAGCACGCCGGCTGGCTCGTCGCCCGGGGACCGCAGGGTATCCATCGCGCCGGCACTCATTACACGGCCTCCCGGCGGATACCGTACTTGCGCATCTTTTCCACCAGCGTGGTGCGGCGGATGTGCAGACGGTCGGCGGCCCGGGCCACCACGGATTCGGTATCGTCGAGCGCCTGCTTGATCAGGCTGCGCTCCATGTCAGCCAGGAAGGCGCGCAGATCAATGCCGTTGACCGGCAGCACCACAGCCGGATCGGCGTCCGCGGTGCCCGTGTCGGCGTGCGCGGCGGCGGCCGGCAACGCCTCGGCAGCGCTGTCACCGCGCTGCCGCAAGGGCAGATCCCGGGCATCCACCACGCGGCCCCGGTACTGCACCGCAATCCGTTCCATGAGGTTGCACAGTTCACGCACGTTGCCCGGCCAGGGATAGGCACACAGGGCCTGCCAGGCGGCCTCGGTCAAGGTTGCGGCCGTGCCGGTATCCGCCTCGAGGCGTGCCAGCTTGTCCAGGGCGATAGGCTGGATGTCCTCCACCCGCTCACGCAGCGGCGGCACCACCACGGGAAAAACCGCGAGACGGTAGAACAGATCCTCCCGGAAGCGGCCCTGTTCGATCAGCGCGTCCAGATTCTGATGGGTGGCGGCAATGATCCGTACGTCGCACGGAATGGAACGCGCGGAGCCGATACGCTCGACGCATTTCTCCTGGATCGCCCGCAGCAGCTTCACCTGCATGGGCAGTGGCATGTCACCGATTTCGTCCAGAAACAGGGTCCCGCCATGGGCCAGCTCGAAGCGGCCGGGGCGGGCTTCCAGGGCCCCGGTGAAGGCGCCCTTCTCGTGGCCGAACAGCTCACTCTCCAGCAGATCCGCCGGGATGGCTCCGCAATTGACGGGCACGAACGGCTGCCCGAGGCGCTGGGAAGCTCGATGAATGGCGCGCGCCACCACTTCCTTGCCGGTGCCGGATTCGCCGGTGATCAGAACCGTGGCATCACTGCGGGCCACTTGAGTGACCAGTTCCTTGACCCGACGCAGGGCTTCGCTGTCGCCGACCAGTTCGGCGAATTGGCCGGCCACCGCCCGGGTTCCGGACGAGGGTTCCAGCAGGGCGGGCACCCGGGCGAGCGCAGCCACGAGCTGGTTGTAGCGCAGCGGCCAGTTCAACGCGAGCGTGCGTGGACAGGTACCCTGGGTGTCGCCGACCTGCCGGACCAGAATGCGCACCTGCCTGGTCTCGATCCGCAGATCGGGATCGTCAGTAGCCACCACGGACGTGGTCACCGCAGCGCCCGGCTGGCACGGAACGGCTTCGACTCCCAGAAGCTCGAGGCCATGCAGCAGACGCTGCCCCACCTCATCGTCGCGGCACATGATGGCCACGGAGAACTGACTCATACTCGACTTCCTGGCTCGCTCGTCAGAAGATTGACGATCACGCAGTGAAGTAAAGTACGGTCTCTGGAAACGTCAAATCATCGACGTCGAATGAGGCAGTCCCGGCGCCAATTCCTTGGCATTTTCGACGCCGGCGTCACAAAACCGTTCAGTCGGCGCCAAACATGTCCGGCGCAATGGCTTCCCAGCCGTCCTGAATGGTCTCCAGCAGGCTGGCAACTTCGCGCAGTATCCCGGCATCCGCGGTGCGTGCCGCTTCCGCCAGGCGCCGCAACATATAATCGTAGAGGTCGAAGAGATTGGCGGCGAGCTGACCGCCCAGATCCATATCCAGGGAATCCTGTAGTGCCGCCACGATGGCAGCAGCCCCTTCCAGCGCCGGACCTCCGCCGGAAACCAGCTCGTACTCCGCCCGTGCCAGCCGTCCGCGGGCGCCATCGAGGAGCCTGGAAACCATGGCGTGGGCCGAAGCCATGGCCGCGGGTTGGGGTCGGGATTGGACGCTGCTGGCCAGGGGAACGGCGTTCATGGAAGGTCTCGATTCGCTGGAGTTGAAGTCGTTATCGGCGTCCGCCGACGGAGCTTTAGGAAAAGCGGATGGTCCGACCGCCGGCGACACCGTTCGGCTGGTGCTGGGTCTGGTAACGGGCCGAGCCATCCCGCCGCCGGCGCACCTGCCGCAGTTCGTCGAGTACGGCGCTGCGGGCCGCGGCGGCGCAACGGACCAGGTCCCGGTCCGACGCCAGGAGTTCCCGCAAACGCGGCGCGGTACGCGCGGCGGCGTCGGGACTCAGGCGTTCGAATGGCACCCTGACCAGGATGGTTTCCCGCTCCTGCTGCAGGCGGCCGACGGCTTCCCAGTCCTGGTGCGCGGCGGCATCGCGAGCCGCCCCGGTCAACGCCAGGCAGCGCGCCAGCGCGTCCGCCACCGCTGCTTCCGGAAGCACCGGGTCCATCACCGGCCGGCCGCCTGCGCCGATGCACCTTGTTCGGCGATGCCGTCCCAACCGCTCTTGATTTCGCGCAACAGGGCCGCCACTTCGTCCAGCGCGCCAGCGTCGTTGTCGAGGTTGGCCTGCAGCAGCCGCTGTTCCATGTACACGTACAGGGATTGCAGACGTTCGGCGACCTCCCCGCCACGCTCCAGATCCAGCGAGGCACGCAGGCTGTCGACGATAGCCAGCGCCTTGCCGATCCGTTCCCCTTTGCGCGCGATCATGCCGTGCTCGATGGCCCCGCGCGCCTGGGAGATGCGCTCCAGCGCGCCCGCGAACAGCATGGCGATCAGGGAATGCGGATCGGCGTATTCCGCCGCCTGAACGGCTTCGCTGCGATAGGCGCTCGCGCCATGCGCACTCATGGTTCTGCTCATCGTCGTTCTATGCATGTTTTCCCCAAGTCCTGTCAGGTTCAATTCTGCTGTTTGGATCCGCTGTTGCGGGCCAGCGATTCCAGTCCGGAGAGCTGGCTGGTCAGAAACGAGCTGGTCTGGTTGAGCTGAGCAACCATGGCGTCCATGGCGCTGAACTGGGCCACCAGGCGCGCCTCCAGACGCTCCAGCCGCTCTGCCAGTTCGACCCGTTCGTCGCTGATTTCCTCGATGTTGTCTCGAATGGTCTGGGTGGTACTGTCGAACAGCCCGTCGGAATCGAGAAAGGTCTCGATGGTGCTCTTGAGCTGGCTGCTGATGCCACGGGAAAAGGTCAGGCTGCCCAGATCGCCGATGGTCGACCCGGTGATTTCGACCTTGAGCCCGTCGGCATCACCGGTCTGCCCGGTCAGGTAACGGCCGAAGCCTTCCGCCGCCACACCACCGATGCTGCCGGCGACATCCAGGCCCTCGTCGCTCTGCCCTTCGCTGAAGCCGAACAGCGCGCCGGTGCCGGTATCGGCAAACGTCACCTCTACCATGGATTCACTGCCGTAGCGATTGGAGCTGAGCGTGAAACCGTTGCTGGCGTCGTCGAACGCAACCGTCACCGAGTAGCCTTCGTCGCGCAGGGCGTCGCTGCCATTGATCCGGGCCTGAAGCTCTGCCGCCAGTGCAGCGCCGGAGCTGTAGCTGGCCTGGGTGAGCACGATCCGACCGGTTGCCACGCCATCGATGGTGAGTTCGATCTCGTCGTTGCCGTCGCCGATCACCACCGGGGATACTTCACTGGGTGCGCTCACGGCGGCGCCGGTGATGGCGGCCCGCTCGGCGAGTTGGGTAACCGACACGCCGTAGCTGCCCGGACGGGTTTCGGTGCGGGAGCTCTCGTACTCGAAGCCGCCGCCATCGACGATCCCGGCGGTGCCGAACAGGGCAGCTACCCCGTCCACGTCCCGGGCCAGCGCCGCTTCGAGGGCTTCGGCGTCCACTTCCAGGGTGCCGTCCCGGGTGGTTTTGATGCCGACGTCCGCCAGCGCCCGGACCGAGCGTCCGTCCAGCACGTCCAGTTGCGAGGTCACCAGGCGGCGCATGGTGGATTCCACGCTGCGTACCAGGGAGTGGCCCTGCAGAATACCGCCCTGCTGGCTTTCGGCGTCGTAGCCGGCGACGCTCTCGATCTGACTCTGCAGGGCGTTGTAGCTCTCCACGAAGCCATTGATCAGGCTGGCGGCTTTCGAGGTGTCCGGTTCCACCGATACGTCCACGGGTACCGTGGAGGTGCCCAGCAGCTTGAGCGTCGCGCCGTCCAGCAGATCGTCGATCTCGTTGTCCGGCCGGGTCACGGCGAGACCATCCACCACCAGCGCGGCATCGCCGGCGGCGCGGTTCAGTTGCAGGCCAGCCTGATCCAGGTTGTAGGCCAGCCGGGACAGCCCGGCATCGTCCGCCAGATTGCCGTCGTCGTCGCTCACGTCGACGATGAAACCGTTGGCGGCGCCGGTGTCCTCGGCGACGAATACCAGGCGTTCGCCGCTGCCGTCGTTGATGATCGAAGCACGAATGCCGATTTCCGCCGCGTTGACCGCGTCCCGCACGTCCTCCAGGGAAGATGCGTCTGCGGGAATCTGGATGGTGGCGGTGGCCCGTTCGGGATTCTGCTCGAAGCCCGTGAGACTTCCCGCTCCGTCGTCCGTGACGGTGCCGAAACGGAACGTCAGGCTGCCGCTGCCGACCTCCTCGGAGAGGCCGGCGAAGGCGGCGGACGCGACGGACTGGGACTGCGCGAGGGCGTCCACCTGAATACCCAGGCGCATGCTGCGGGAAACCGTCGCCGCACCCTCGAGGCTTATCACTTTCTCATTCGAACTGCTGGTCAGGGCGCTGCGGAAGGCGCTGGCTTCGGACAGCGAATCGACCGCCGACGAGAATTCCGACAGCGCGGACTTCAGCACCCCGAACGACGACAGTTCCGCCTGCAGCGTGGTTTCACGCCGGTCCAGGCGGCTCTTGACCGGCGTCTGCTCGGCCTCTACGAGTTGGTCGACCAGCGCGCGGATATCGATACCGGACCCGACGCCGAGGGAACTGATACCAGCCATTACGCAAACTACCTCTGGTTACTTGACGGTCCAGCTACTGCCACGCCCGTCGTCACTGCCTGCCCGCCGGCTGCAGCGTCATTGGTACTCTTCAGTTAAGCACTGTTTGGAAATGCAGGGGGCGAAGGGCGGGACCGAACGGTCCCGCCAGACGATCATGCACGGTCGGCAAACAGCAGACCGTCGATCCGCTCGAGGTTGGCGGCCATCTGCAGCATCCGCTCGGGCGGAATCTGCCGGATGATCTCGCCGCTGTCGGCATCGATGACCGAGACGATGATCCGACCGGAATGGGGATCATCTCGAAAATGGAGGTTGCGGCGCACGGTCTGAAACAGTTCCTCGACCTTGCGAGCGGCCTCCACGACCTGCTCGGACAGCGCATCGGCGTCCTGGCCGGCCGGTGTGAGGACCTGAGTAGCGGTCCGTTTGCCGGTCAGGGACCGGTCGGAAGCAGCAGTTGACGATGACGGCTCGTCCTGAGGCCTGCCGTCGACAACCACCGGTCTTGCAACCTGAACGCCGTCGGCGCCGCTGATGGAAGTCGTCATGCTCACACGTCCAACTAGTTGATAGTCGAACGGGCCCCCGAGGGGGCCCGCCTATGCAGCATTCCCTTCAGGGTCTGCCCCTTACTGCAGCAGGGACAGAACGCTCTGCGGGGTCTGGTTGGCCTGGGCCAGAACCGAGGTACCCGCCTGCTGAAGGATCTGTGCCCGGGTCAGAGCCGCGGTTTCCTGTGCGAAATCCGCATCCTGGATCCGCGAACGTGCAGCGGACAGGTTCTCTGCCGTGGTGCTGAGGTTCGAGATCGTGGATTCGAAACGGCTCTGCACGGCGCCGAGGTCGGCGCGCAGACCGTTGACGAATTCCAGGGCGCCGTCGATCACCGAGATGGCGTCTGCGGCACTGCTCTGGGTCGACACGGAGACCGAGGACACCGAGCTCAGGGTGCTGGACACGGAAGCTGCGCCGAGTACGTCGGTCTGGTCGCTGCTCACGGTGAAGCTGCGCGACGAAGCGAAGCTGACCTGGCCACCGACCACGATGCTGTCGTTGCCGCCGTCGGCCGCGTCGTCGTCCACCAGGGTGGCGCCTTCGACGTCGAACACGTCGGTGCCGTCCGCGCCGCCACCGACGACCGTGTCGATGACGATGTCGTCACCCGCTTCGCTCACCAGTTCGATCGAGGCGCGATCGGCGGACAGGGTAGCGGTGATGCCGGTGCTGGCAGAGTTGTTGTTGATGGCTTCGGCGACACCGGAGAGGTCCGTAGCAGAAGCCACGTTGGCCGAGATGGCAACAGCGGTGCCGTTGGCGCCGGTCAGGTTGAAGCCGACCTGGCCCACGGAAGCAGCGTCGAAGCCGTCCAGGGTTGCCGTGGTGCGGGCAGAAGCCGACACGTTGGTGGATGCCGTGGCGTTGTTCACCGACTCGGCAATCTCACCCGCGGTGGCGCCACCGGCCACGGTGACCGTGGAGGTACCGGCGCTGCCGGACACCGTCAGGGTCTGACCCGCGACACCGTTGGCACCCCCTGCAGCAGCGGCTGCCGGAGCGGTACCGACGTTGGCACCACCGGTTACGGCGTTGGAGCCGATGCTGGTGGCTTCGGCGCTGCCGATGGACACGTCGATGGTCTGGTTGGCGTTGGCGCCGACCTGGAACTTGGCCGAGGTGAACGATCCGTCCAGGATGTTCTGGCCGTTGAACTGGGTGCTGGTGGCGATCCGCTGGATCTCTGCCACGAGCTGGTTCACCTCACCCTGCAGCGAGGCACGGTCGGAGGCGGAGTTGGTGTCGTTAGCGGACTGGATGGCCAGTTCGCGAATCCGCTGCAGGCTGTTGACCGTCTCGGCCAGCGCGCCTTCACCGGTCTGGGCCAGCGAAATGCCGTCGTTGGCGTTACGCACCGCCTGGTTCAGGCCGCGGATCTGGGCCGTGAAACGCTCGGAAATGGCGAGACCGGCAGCATCGTCCTTGGCGCTGTTGATACGCAGGCCGGAAGAGAGCCGCTGCAGAGAGGTCTGCAGTGCACCCTGCGAGGAGTTCAGATTACGCTGCGCGTTCAGCGAAGCGATGTTGGTATTGATTACCTGGGCCATGATGTGTCGTTCCTAACTTGCTGTCGTTGGTCCGGCCAAGCCGGGCTTAACCGGGCAATCGTTGCCCTTCGACGATCTGTAACGGCAGGTTCGAACGAGTCTTTAGCGGCTTGAGGGGAATGTAAGCGAAAATCGAGACGCGGATCACATAGCCCGGGTGGGCGCACCGGGGCGCGCCCTGAGCAATCAGATGGCGTCGAACAGCGACAGGCGGGACACGCGCAGAAAACTCTGCTGAGCGGCCTGCAGTACCAGCGTCTGCTGACTCAGATCACTGATGGCCTTGGCGAAATCGACGTCCTCGATTTCGCTCTTGAGCTCGGTGGACAGAACCGTCACCTGATCGTGCAGGCCGCGAACCGAATCGAGCACACCCATCCGGGCGCCGATCTCCGAACGGACTTCGAGCACCGTGGACATGGCGTTGTCCAGGTTGGTCAGGGTGTCGGCGATCATGGTCTGGTAGGCTTCGTCGTCCTGGCCCACCGCCGGCGCGGTGCGCAGGCCCTCCGCCAGCCGCGCCACCGTCGTCAGTACGTCCTGGCGGTCGCTGGTCGTGACGACGAAACGGTCGCCCACCTCAGGGTTGCCCTGCAGTTCCAGTTCCATACCACCCACGGTCACGATGTCGCCCGGGGTATAGACGACGTTCTCCAGGCCATCCACCACACGCTGGTCACTCTGCCGCCGCACCGTGAAGTTGGGCAGGCCGCCAGCCTCCAACAGGGGTTCGAACTCCATGACCAGCGCCCCGGGATGTAACGCCTCCAGGGCCGACTGGTCGACCACGTCGACGCTGACCGCCGCGGTGCCATCACTGGAATTGGCCGGAAGGGCGGAGGCCCGGGCGGTCACCGAGGCGGCCGCAACGTCCACGAACAGGCGCTTGCCGGAGTCGTTGACCGGAATACTGATGGAACCGTCGATTTTGACGGCGCGCTGCCCCTGATCACCCTGGTAGCGCACGCTGCCGTCGGCATCCTGCACGAACGGCGGCTGTCCACCGGCATTGCCGCCGAACAGGTAGTCGCCGGATGCCAGCCGGGTGTTCATGAGTTGCATCAGCTCGTCGAAGCGGGTCTCGATCTCGGCGGCGATGAAGTTCCGGTCCTCGCGGGTATGAATGGGGTTCCCCACCTGGACCGTCAGCTCCCGGATCCGCTGCAGCAGGTTGCCGGCCTGCTCCAGAGAGGCTTCCTCGAAGCTGAGCTCGCTTTCGGCCAGATCGATGTTCTTCTGGTACTGGGCGCGCTGCGCCAGCTCCCCATTGAGCCGTTCTACCCGCACCGCGCCAACCGGATCGTCGGCCGCTGTAGCGTAGCGCCGGCCGCTGGCGATCTGCTCCTGGGTGTCCGCCGCCTGGCGCTGCAGATCGAGCATCTGATTGAGCGCCCGGGTATGCAACTGGCTGGTCGAGATTCTCATCGGGTCAACTCACTTCGTTCAGGCCACCGCGCCGAGCAGCGCATCGAAGATCTCGTTGGCAATGGAGATCACCCGCGCCGAGGCGTTGTAACCCTGCTCGTACTTGATCAGGTTGGCCGCTTCTTCGTCCAGATTGACCCCCGACAGCGAGTCCCGGCGCGCCACGGACTGTTGCAGCAGCCCGTCGGCGGCACTGGCGTCGGAGCGGGCCTGGTTGGTCCGGATTCCCACCAGCTCGACGATGCTCGAATAGGCCTCGGAGAAGTTCACCGGCGGGTCGCCGAGGCTGGGCGCAATCTGCAGATCGGCCAGGGCCAGAGCATTGTGATTGTCCAGGTTGCCGGCGTCGTTGAAGTTGATCGCAAAGCTGTCACCGGCTTCGGGGCGCCCGCTGATGGTGGCCTGGAATCCGAGCGCTGCCGACAGGGCCACTGGAGACGCGCTGAACAACCCGCCCGCCGGGACCCCGCTATCGCTTTCCACGCTGATCCCTTCGCTCATCAGCAGGCGCACACTCCCCGCCACCGTGGCGCTCTGGTAGGCGCCGCCCGGGCCGGAGCCGTTGAGATCGAGGGTCGCGCCGTGGGGATCGGTGAGCGTTACACCGTCGCTGACGTCGCCGGCGACGTGCAGACTGATGTCGTCACCCAGGGACGAGCTCAGGGTCAGGCTGTCTCCGTCGCTGATCGCGGTGATTCCGGCAGCCGCCAGCGCACTCGAAGCGGCAACCGCATCCGCCAGGTCGGTCAGACCGGAACCGGCCGGAAGCGTGAGGGTCTCGCCATTGATCGCCACCGTCAGCGGCTCGCCGACCCCGTTGTCCCGCAGGCCGCTGAGGCGCACCTCGGTGCGGGCTGCCGCGGAAACACCCTCTGCCTCGTTCAATGCCGCAGCAATGGCCCGGGCACTCATGCCGGCCTGGATGTCCACCTGGTCGAACTGCACGTCCTGTCCCGTGGCCGGGTCACGTCTGAACAACCGGACCGTTTCCGCGTCCAGCCCGTTGGCCGGCGCAGACAGATCTCCACTGGCGGTAACCGCCGGTGGCAATGCCCCGCTGTCACGCCCGTCCGAAACCAGGAGCTGTTGACCTTCGCCCGGGAACAGTGGCTGCTCTCCACCGGGTACGAACGGCAGCCCCCACAGCGGTGGCGACAGTGCCGCCGGGTTGGTCGGGTCCGAGTTGTCCAGCACCTCGTAGCTGGTGGCCGAGGTGAAACGCACCAGCAACGGCGGCACCAGCTCGTCGTCACCGGCGAACAGCGGGTCGGTGACGTCCGTGACGGATTCCACGGAAAGCGCTCCGGTACCCTGATTGCGATCGCCGCTACTCACCGACAGCGGGCTGGCCAACGCCAGGTCCCGCGGGTCCGCCAGCGCCACGCCGAGGCCAGCCACGCCGGCACCGGCCGCGGTGAGGGTGAATTCGGCGCCCTGAGCCACGTGCCCTTCCCCGACCATCAGGGTCAGGCCGTCGAAAGCCAGTTCCACCGGTCGGGCGGTACCCAGTGTGGTACTGGCAACCACCGCCCCATCGCTGTCGCGGCGGACTGTGAATGCGCCCACGTCGCCGTCGAAGGTAACCCGGTAGTCGCTGGCCGCGAGCGCCGCCGGGTCGTCCACCCGCAGCGCCAGCGCCACGTCGCTGGCGTTGGCCGCTGATCCGTCGGCGCGTACCCGGGCGGCCTGCGCAGCCGCCGAGTTGACGTCACTGAACAGGCTGCCGCCGTAGTCGCCGCGCAGGGAGATCCCTTCCTGATGCACCTGATTGACCGTGGCGCTGAACGACAGCGCCAGACGGCCAAGCTCGTCGCTGACCCCTTCCAGGGTATCGTCGCGAAACGACAGCAGCCCGCCCAGGGAGCCGCCGCGGATCGTCACCGGCAGCGCCGAACCATCGTCACGGGTGCGGATCTGCAATCCACCATCCGTGGAGAGTTCCAGCCGGGTGGCGCTGGCGCCGACCACCAGCGACTGGCCCTTGCCGATGAAAACGTTCATGCCGAGCCCTTCGGCCGTGGTCTTGATGTCCACGTGCTCGGAGAGTTGCCGCAGCATTTCGTCGCGCTGATCGAGGAGCGCGTTGGTGTTGGGGTCGTCTTCGCGCATGGGCCCGAGACGGGCATTCAGATCGGCGATTCCGGCAGCCAGTTCGTTGATGGCCGCCACTTCGCTCCCGGCCTGCCGGTTCACCGCCGTGAGCTGATCGCGAAGGCGCCCGTCCAGCGCCTGAAATCGCGCCACCAGGCCTTCGGCCTCGGACATGACCAGTTGCCGCGCGGGCAGCGAACTGGGTTCGTTGGCCGCGCTGTGCAGCGCCGCAAAGAAGCGCTCGAAACCTCGATTCAGACTGCTCGCTTCGTCCGCCAGCAGGTTGTCCACCTGGGACAACTGACCCAGCAGTTCGTCGTACCGGGCCCTGGCGGAGGAATCGAGCCGGATCTGATTCACGGCGGCCGCATCGTAAACCCGCTGCACGCCCTGAACTGCCACACCCTGCGCGCCGATACCGTCACCGTTCGAGGTGATGGTCTCGAGGTTCACCACCTGCCGGGTGTAGCCCGGGGTCGAGGCATTGGTGATGTTCTGACCGGTGGTTGCCAGCGCCGCCTGGTGAGCACGCACTCCGGACAGACCGATGTTGATCAGCGAAGCGTCGGCCATGGTCAGTCAGCGCCCATTGCGTCGAAAACGCCGGGCAGCGAGCGCAGCACCGACAGGATTTTGTGTCCGTAGGCCGGATCCGTGGCGTACCCCGAGTCCTGCATGGCGGCGGCGAAAGCAGCGCCGTCACCGGCATTCAGCACCTCGCGATAACGGCCGTTGTCGCGCAGAAAATCGACGTAGTCCCGGATCGCCGTGGACACGTCCTGGTAGGCGCGGAAGCTGGCGGTCTCGACCCGGGGACGGCCGTTGACCACTTCCAGGGTCTGCACCTGCACCGTATCGCCCTGCCAGTCCGGCCCGGCCTTTATACCGAAAAGATTGTGACTGCTGCGCCCATCCGGCCGATGAATGACGTGCTGTCCCCACCCTGTCTCCAGCGCACTCTGGGCCAGCACGTTGTGAGGATCCAGGTCTGGCGCGCCAGCCTGGTCCAGAGCCCGCTCGATCTCCGGCAGCAGTTCGGTGACGAAAGCGCCCCGATCCGCGAAGGCCGGCCGCTTGGCGCCGCCAGCGGCCACGGTGGTTATGGCCGACGCACGCGGTTCCAGTACGCCGGATACCGCCGAGCGGGGAACGTCGCCGCTGCGCAGAGACTCAGCGCCGCCCGGGATCCGCTCACCGCGAAGCTGAGACTCGATGATCGGCGCCAGCCCGATCCCGCCGTTCTCGGCGATGTGGATGGCCCACTGCTGATCGAGCATCTCCTGATGCATGGTCATTTCCGGGCTGGACGACAGCGGGTTGCCCTCGGCCAGCGCCGCGTTGGCGTCGCGCATGCTCTTGAGCACCATGCCCACGAACAGGGACTCGAACTGCTCGGCGGCAGCCGCGATGCCTTCGGCATCGTCGCTGATCCGCTGCAGCCCCCGGATATCGCTGTAGGCGAATCCCGACGCGGGTTCCACCATTGAACTCGACAGTGTCATCAGATCACGACCAGCTCCGCGCGCAGGGCGCCGGATTGCTTCAACGCTTCGAGTATAGCCATCAGGTCGCCGGGTGCCGCGCCCACCTCGTTGACCGCGTTCACGATGTCCTGCAGCGCAACGCCGGGCGCAAAGTAGAACATGCGGCTGCCGTCCTGCTCGGCCTCGATGTCGGACTGGGGCACCACCACGGTGTCCCCGCCGGAGAACGGATTGGGCTGGCTGACGCCGGGATTCTCCGAGATGGTGACACTGAGGCTGCCATGGGTGACCGCCGCCGGCGCCACTTCGACCCGTTCGCCGATCACGATGGTACCGGTCCTGGAGTTGATGATGACCCGAGCCGCGGCTGCCGACGCTTGCACCTCGATGTTCTCCAGCACCGACAGGAAACTGACCTTCTGATCAGGCGCCGCCGGCGCCCGCACGGCTATGGACCCGCCGTCGATGGCGTGGGCCACGTCCGGACCGAAGGTCTGATTGATCTGCTCGGTCACCCGGCGGGCGGTGGTGAAGTCGCTGCGGTGCAGGTGAAACACCAGTTCTTCGGCCTGGGCGAAGGCGTTCGGCGAGGGCCGCTCCACCAGGGCCCCGGCAGGAATACGGCCGACGCTGGGAACGTTTACCGTGACCGACGAACCGTCGGCGCCTTCCACGCCGAAGCCGCCCACCACCAGGTTACCCTGGGCGACGGCATAAACCTGGCCGTCGAGGCCTTTCATCGGCGTCAGCAGCAGGGTTCCGCCGCGCAGACTCTTGGCATTGCCGATGGACGAAACCGTCACGTCCATGGCCTGGCCCGGCTTCGCGAATGCGGCCAATTCAGCATGTACGGAGACGGCGGCCACGTTCTTGAGCTGAATGTTCTGCCCCGGCGGTAGCTGAATGCCGAACTGGCGCAGCATGTTTTCGAACGCCTGCACCGTGAACGGGGTCTGGGTGGTCTGGTCGCCGGTTCCGTCGAGGCCCACCACCAGGCCGTAGCCCACCAGCTGGTTGGCGCGTACGCCGGCGACTACGGCCAGGTCCTTGAGCCGCTGTGCCTGCGCCGGTCCGGCGCTCAACGCCAGCAAACCCAGCATCAGACCCAGGATCGATCGTCTGGTTGTGTTCATCATCAGAACGGCATCAGAGGGCTGAGGAAAAAGCGGCTCAGCCAGCCCGCTTGGTTGGAATCGGCGAAGGCGCCGGTGCCACTGTAGGCGATCCGGGCATCCGCCAGACGCAGCGAGGACACCGTGTTCTCACCGTCCACGTCCTCGGCCCGCACCAGGCCGCTGACCCGGATGTACTCTTCGCCGCGATTGAGGTTGAGCCATTTTTCGCCCTGCACGACCATCAGCCCGTTGGGTAGCACCTCGGCCACCACCGCGCTGATGGTGCCGGACAGGCTGTTGCTCTGGTCGCTCTCGGCTTCACCGTTGAACTCGTTGTCGCTCTGGAACTGATTGGTCAGGTCGTCGATCATCGAGCCGAATATCGTGGGCTCGCCGATGCTCTGATCCGAAGACTTGGCGTAACTGGTCTCAGCAGACTTCTTGGAACTGGTCTGCTCTTCCAGACGGATGGTGATGATGTCGCCAACCCGGCTGGCGCGGCTGTCCGCAAACAGATAGGCACCCTGCCCGGCCTGAAACAGGCTGGCATCGTCACTCTTACGTGGCAGGGCCAGCTCCGGATACGCCGGCCGGTAGCCGGGCTCCTCGCGGGATGGCTCCTGAATGATGCAGCCGGCGGCGCCGAAGGCGCCGGCCAGCAGCAGCAGAACACTACGCAACTGAGTCATGGTGTGGTTTCTTCCCCGGTGTCCCGGCGGGATCCGTGTCCCGGCCGGGCGCGGCTCGCGCCGCCGACTTACTTAGAGATTCTGGGTGACGAACTGCAGCATCTGGTCAGCGGTGGACACCACTCGGCTGTTCATCTCGTAGGCCCGCTGGGTAGAGACCATGTTGACCATCTCTTCCACCACGTTGACGTTGGAGTTTTCCAGCTTGCCCTGCAGCAGTCCGCCCAGGCCGTTGCTGGCGGGATCACCGGTCAGCGGCGCACCGCTGGCCGGTGTCTCGCGGAACAGATTGCCGCCCACCGCCTGCAACCCGGCGGGGTTGACGAAGTCGGCAAGCTGCAGGTTGCCGAGCTGCGAGACATCGGTGTCGCCGGCCAGCATCACGGTGACCGTACCGTCCGCGGCAATGGTCAGCGACTGGGCATCCTGGGGCACGTTGATGCCGGGCTCCAGCGCATAACCCTCGGCGGTGACGATGTCACCGTCTTCGCTGAGCTGAAACTGGCCATCCCGGGTGTAGGTGAGCGAACCGTCCGGCATCGAAACCTGGAAGAACCCACGGCCGTCGATGGCGAGGTCCAGCGGCTGGTCGGTGGCCTGCAGATCGCCCTTGGTAAAGATCTTCTGGGTGGCGCCGACTTCCACCCCGGTACCGAGTTGCAGACCCGACGGCAACGTGGTGTCCTGGGAAGACAGGCCGCCCGGTTGCTCCTGAATCTGATAGAGCAGGTCCCGGAACACCGCACGCTCACGCTTGTAGCCCACGGTGCTGACGTTCGCCAGGTTGTTGGAAATGGTCCGCAGCGAGGTGTCCTGCGCTGCCAGACCGGTCTTGCTGACCCAGAGTGCTGACATCATGGGTTCTGGTTCTCCTCGAAACTGGTTCTGCTCAAGAATTTCATGGGATGCGGTGCGCCGCCGCCCCGGCTCAGCTGATGCTGAGCAAGGACGCGGCGGCCTCGTCGTTCTGTTCCGCCGTCTGCATCATCTTCAGTTGTATTTCGAATTCACGCGCCAGCGCTAGAATCTCGGTCATCTCGGCGACCACGTTGACGTTGCTGTTCTCCACCATCCCCGCCACCACGCTCACTTCGGCGGAAGGCGGTTCGGCCAGGCCGTCAGCCCGCGCGAACAGTCCGTCGGCGCCTTTCACCAGCGCACCCGGTTCCGGCTGCACGAGTTTCAGGCGCTCGATCTGCACCAGGTTGTTCGGCTCCTGGCCGACCGGTTGAACCGTCACGGTGCCATCGCCGCCGATCAACACGGTTTCGAACGGCGGCAGGGCAATCGGTCCGCCGTCGCCGAGCACCGGATCCCCGCGGCTGGTGCGCAGCATGCCTACCGAATCCACGTGCAGACTGCCGTAGCGGGTGTAGGCCTCGGTGCCGTCCGGACGCATGACCGCCAGCCAGCCGTCACCGTCGATGGCGACGTCCAGGTTGCGGCCGGTCTGGTCCAGACTGCCGGCAGACAGATCGGTGGCCGGGCTCTCGGCGGCCGCGTACACGCGGCCGGCGTACCCCTCGCCGTACACCTGCATGGCCCGGGCCTGGGCAAAGTCGGCCTTGAAGCCGCCGGTGCTGGCATTGGCCAGGTTGTTGGCATGCACGGCCTGGGCCTGCATCAACTCCCGGGCGGCGGACATCGACAGATAGAGCACGTTGTCCATTGAGCTGAACCCGCCGATTACAGGTTGATGATGGTCTGAGTGATCTCGTCACTGGTCGAGATCGTCCGGGCGTTGGCCTGGAAGTTGCGCTGAGCGATCAGGAGCTGCACCAGCTGCTCGGACAGGTCCACGTTGGAATCCTCCAGGGCCCCCGAAGTGATAGCGCCGAGCGATCCCGAGGTGGCGGTGCCGATGGCCGGCTCGCCGGAATCGTTGGTCTGCACCCAGCTCGTGTCGCCGGTGGCTTTCAGCCCCTGGGCGTTGGAGAAGTCCGCCAGCGCAATCTGACCCAGGGTCTGGGACTGCCCATTGGTGAAGCGCGCGTCTACCCGGCCTTCCTCGTCAATCGAGAGCCCGGACAGCTCACCGGAGGTGTAACCGTTCTGGTCCACGTTGTTCAGCGCGGTACTGGTGCCGAACTGGGTAGTGTCGTTGAGCCGGATCTCGAAGTTCGAGCTGCCCGGCGGGTTGGCGATCGGCAATGTGCCGCCCAGCAGTTCAGGCAGCGGACCCGAAGCACCGTTGGGATTACCCTCGGCGTCCAGCGGCACCCAGTTGGAGATCAGCATCGGCTCGGTAGCCGAGGTGTCCAGGGTACCGTCCTGGTTGAAGCGCACGTTGAACGAGGCCCGGGTCGGCTCGCTGTTCAGCGGCGGCGGCAGGTTCGGATTGGGGTCGCCCACGTCACGGCCGTCCACCTGCACGTGCATGGTCCAGCTGTTCTCCGGCTGCGCAGGATCGTTCGGATCGAAACGGTCCTTGACGAAGTACATGCTCATGACGTGCGGATTGCCCAGACTGTCGTAGATGGTCGTGGACGACGCGGCGTTGTAGGTCTCCTGATTGTCCGGGTCGAAGGTATTCAGCTCGAAGGACTGGAACGATGCCGGGGTCAGTGCGCCGAACAGGTTGCTGCCGGACGGAGAGGCGTCCGCAAAGGTGATTCCCTGGTCCAGGGTGAACTCGACACTGCCACCTACCGCAGCCGCGGCGGTGCCGTCCGGCGCGATGGTGATGGGCGTGCCCTGCTGTCCCTGCACGCGCAGCGAGTCGCCGGCTATGCCGGATGCAACCTGGACCACCACGTCGTTGCCCACCTGATCGGTGATGACCAGGTCGCCGGCCCCATCGATGCTGGCACTGACCGTACCCAGACCCGGGGTGGTGTTGATGGAGTCGGCCAGCGCCGCCAGGGTACCGCCGGTCACGCTGACACCGTTGACGGCAATGCCCAGGGTGCCACTGGCGTTGGTGAAGCCCACGGCCGGAATGGTCGCCGTAGTGCTGGCCGTCGCGGTGACCCCCTCCACTGCCGCGGAGCTGAAGGTTCCGGCAATTTCCGCCGCGCTGGCGCCGGCGTCGGTCTGCACGGTCTGGGTAGTACCGTCCGGGTAGACCACGTTCACCGCCTGGGCGGCGTAACCGTTGTCCACCGAGGGAATACCCTGCTGGGTCACGCCGGTGGCCAGATTGAGCGTGTTGGTCACGTCAGCCACCGACACCCCGATGCTGGACGCATCCACGTTGCTGATGGTGATGTCGGCCGGCTCACCCTCCTGCACCGCGAAGAACTCGAGGCGAGTGGGATCGGCCGGATCCTGACGCACGTCGATACCGATCCCCGAGGGCGCCAGATCAGCGCGGATGGCGGAGATCAGATCGCTGACGTTCTGAATGTTGCTGTCCAGGTCGATGGTCACGGTGCCGTTGTTGGCACTGGCTCCGGACAGGGTCAGATCGAAGCTCGCGGAACTGCGGTCGCCGGTCAGGGCCGTGGCGCCGGCGCCGCCATAAGGATTTGGATCGACGCTGGTGGAGCCACCCGTCCCGCCCTGCCCCAGGGACACGCCGCCGAGCACACTCTCCAGATCGGCGGCGGTTACGCCAGCGCCCAGGGTCGCGTTGTCGTTGGGATCGATGGAGATGGTGGAACTCTCGCCGCTGTTCACCGCGTAGAACTGCAGCCGGCCGAGCTGGGCCGGATTCTCACGCACGTCGACCCCGATGCTGCTGCCGACCAGATCGTCACGAATGTCGTTGATCAGGTCCTGCAGGGTATTGATGTTGCTGTCCAGGGTGACGGTGACCGTCTGGTTCTGGAGCGGATCGCTGGCTCCCCCCAGGGACACCTCAAAAGTGGTCGCCGCGGTGCCGCGGAAGTCGAACGGCACCAGGGCATTGGATCCGGTCAACGACGACGGCTGATCGATGCTGTAGTCGAACGGGGTCGGCGGACCGGCGGTTTCCAGCAGCGAGGTGGTGGGGGTGGCGATACCGCCCTGAGCCTCACCAACGGCGCTGCCCTCGGTGTTTGCCAGCGTGCCGATGCGCGACAGTACCGACTCGCGGGCATCCAGGTTCAGGGTGGCGTCCACCAGGGTGGTGCGGGCCGGCGACAGATTGCTGGTCTGGATCTGCAGATCTCCCAGAATGCCGCTGACGCTGCCATTGGAGTTGGCCGGGAAGCCCTGCACCCGGGCCCCGCTGGCCGAAGTGATGTAGCCGCCGTCATCCACGCCGAACATGCCGGCGCGGGTGTAGGTCCGCTCACCCTGATCGCTCAGTACGAAAAAGCCGGATCCGTCGATGGCCAGGTCCAGGGCATTGTTGGTGAACGATATCGTGCCCTGATCGAACTGCTGGGCGACGTTGGCCAGCTTGACGCCGCTGCCGATCTGATTCGAGCCTGCGCCGATCAGTGAGGAGGCGTAGACGTCCGCGAACTGCGCCCGGCTGGCCTTGAAACCCACCGTGCTGGAGTTGGCGATGTTGTTGCCGGTGACCTGCAGATCCGACGATGCTGCGCTGAGGCCACTCAATGCGGTGTTGAAACTCATTGCTACCCTGCTCCCAATCCGTTTCCGTTTACTGAAGTTCTCTGATTTCGCTGAGGGCAACGCTGGTGCCGCCGCTCAGATTCAAACGCGTGGTGCCATCTTCCGAGAAGGACACGCTGGCTACCCGCTCCGGCAGCTCGACGTCGAGCTGCACGGGACCCTCTTCGCCCATGGCGTAGGCCTTGATGCCGATGATGCCCGCCGGTACTTCGGCGCCGTCGTCGGTCAAGCCGTCCCAGTCGAAGCGCACGTCGCCGTCGGGCCGCGGACCCAGGCTCATGCGGCGCACCAGGCTGCCCGCCGAGTCGCTGATCTCGACCACAATGTCGCTCTCGCCCTGGTTCTGGACGATGTTCCCGGACAGACCGTCGCCTTCAACCAGCGTCTGGGACGCCGGCGCCAGGACCGACCGGCCAACGAGGGACGCCGCATGCAGCGTGGAGTTCGAGCGCATGGCCGCCGCCATGTCCGCCACCGATGCATTCAGGTTCTGGATACCTTCCAGACTGCTGAACTGAGCGAGCTGGGCAATGAAGTCCTCGTTCTTGGTGGGGTCCAGCGGGTTCTGGTTGTTGAACTGCGCCACCATCAGCTCGAGAAACGCATTCTTGCCCAGCTCGTCGCCGCCGGCCGGCGCGCTGTTGTTCAGTCCGATGTCCGACGTGCTGCGTATTTCACCAATCACTGTCTGTTACCTCGATCGCCGGCGCGGACTCAGCGGCCCATGGCCAGCAGACGTTCCGCTATGGATTTCACCGTGTTCAGCATCTCTACGTTCATCTGGAAGGAACGGCTGGCAGACATCATGTTGGCCATCTCTTCCACGACATTGACGTTCGGGTAGGCGACGTAACCGTCCTGATCCGCCATGGGATGGCCGGGCTCATACTTCATCTGCAGCGGCTCCTGGCTCTCGACGATGCCGGAGACCATGACCCCCGAGGAGGCATCCTCTACGCCTGCGGGGCGGAACACGTCACCCATCTGCGCCTCGGCGAGCCGGGCGGCGAACACCGGATGCCGGGCCCGGTAGGTATCACCGATGTTGCTCGACACGCTGTCGGCGTTGGCCAGATTGCTGGCGGTGGTGTTGAGCCGCACGTTCTGTGCACTCATGGCGCTGCCGGCGACGTCGAAGATGTCCATCAGCGGCATGTCTATTCTCCTTTGATGGCCGTCATCAGGCCTTTGAACTTGGCGTCGACGAAGCGCAGAGAGGCCAGGAAGTGCACGGTGTTGTCGGCGAACTCGGCCTGCTCCACATGTCCATCCACGGTATTGCCATCCAACGAGGGCAACGTCGGCGTGCGATACATGAGATCGGCCGAAGCGGGGCTGCGCGTGGTCTGCAGGTGCCTGCCATGGGTGGTGTGCAGCCTTTCGCCGGGCTCCAATGCGTCGCTCTGGGCCGCCAGCACCGACTTGAAGTCGATGTCGCGCGCCTTGAAATTGGGCGTGTCGGCGTTGGCCATGTTGTTAGCCAGCAACTCCGTGCGCCGGGCCCGCAGGTTGAGCGCGTCGGGGTGAATTCCCAGTGCGGCGTCGAAGCCGATCTTCATGACACGTTGGTCCTCTTGTTCAGGTCGTGCATGCCGGCCAGGGGCGCGGACGCAACAATCGACACGGTGAGAGCAAGACCCGTGCCAGGACTCCATTGACGGTGGCAATTGCCCGCTGCACCACGCCTGTCGCGGCTTCTGGACAAAGACCTGGATCGGCGGAGCCTGGCCGTCGGCAGCCTCACCGGCAAGCGTTTGCCGGTCGAGCGGCAAGGGGCTGCCGCCAGGCAGAAATCGGCTGATCTGCTATGAATTGTCGCAACGACCACACCCGGGTGTGGGTGCAGACGACGCCGATACGTCCCGTCCGATCCCCACCCGGCCAACAGGAACGAGACCCGCATGCGGCAACGATTTCCGACCCTTCAGGCTCATCCCCGGCTGGCCCGGAAACCGGCTCGGCTGATCGCGACCCTGGCCGCGGCGCTCTGTGCCGTCGCCGCCAGCGGCGCCAGTGACGGTTCGTCAGTCAGTCTGGAGCAATTGCCGGACCGGGCCGCAGCCACGGTTCGGGCAGCGGCCCGGCGCGACTATCCGGAGGCGGACATAGACGTGCGCATGGTGCCGCTGGATCCCCGTCTGTCCCTCGAGGCCTGCCAGCAACTGGATCTTCAGCTTCCGGGTTCGCGTTCCGCCGGCCGGGTCACCGTACACGCGCGCTGCAGCGCCCCGGCGGCCTGGGGCATCTATCTGACCGCCCAGGTGGACATCGTGCTGCCGGTAGTCACGGTGGCCGGTCCAGTGCCACGTGACACGGTTCTGCGCGCCGGCGACCTGGCCCTGCAGCCCGCAAATCTCGCCGACCTTCGTGACGGTTATCTGACCGATCCGGCGGTCGCCGAGGGAATGGTGGCCCGCACCCCGCTGCGGTTCGGCGCCGTGTTGTATCAGCGCCAGCTTTCTGCGCCCAGGATGGTCACCCGGGGCGATCCGGTGACCCTGGCAGCACGCCGGGGCCTGATTGTGGTGACCACACAAGCAATTGCCTTGTCAGACGGTGTGTACGGAGACAAGGTCGACGTACGTAACCCCCGCTCCGATCGCGTGTTGAGCGCCTGGGTGGTCGGGCCGGCCCGGGTATCGACCCATCCGTGATTCCCGGCCCTGCTTCAAAAAACGTGAAACTGAACTAAAGTTTTCTGTATCCGAGCCGATTCCAATCATGAACCGGACCAATCGGCTGCCAGCGGCGGGACCAACATGAGCATCGACATCCGCAACATTCTGAGTCGCCAGACCGCCGGAGCGGGTGCTGTGCCGGCGCCTCGCGAGGGTCACGACGAAACCACCGCGCCGCGCACCGGCGAGCGTACTTCGTCCGGGGCCGACCGCGTCGCCCTGAGCGAAACCGCCCAGAGACTCAAGGGACTGGCCGAAATGGCCGCCGCCGGCAGCGAAATCGATGCCGGCAAGGTCGAGCGGATCCGCGCGCAGATTGCCGAAGGGCAGTACCACGTGGACCCGGCCAAACTGGCCGGCAGGATGCTCGACCTGGAGCGTGAGCTGCTTGGCTGAGCCGGATTCCCAGCCTTGCGAAGCCGGGTCCACGTCCCAGACCTTTCTGGTCGACCGGTTCAACCAGCTCCTTCAAGTGCTGCTGGCGGAGCGCGACGCCCTGCTCCACCCGGCTCAATCCGGGCTCGCCGACCTGCTGGCCCGCAAGGAAGCGCTGTGTGCCGAGATCGCGCCCCACCAGGCCGCACTGCTGGCGAGCCTCGCTCCGGCGACGGTCCTGCCCGATACCATGGGTGAGCTGCGGACTCTGGCCGAACGATGCCGCAACGAAAATGCACTCAACGGACGCATTGCGGTAAGGGCCAGGCACACCACCCGGACTCTGCTGGCGGTGCTGACCGGCGAGACACCCGGTCAGGTATACGGACGCCGCGGAACCGAACAGGCTGCCAGTGCCGGCGGACACCGTCTGGGCTCCGCCTGATTCGCACCGTCTGTTGAATGACCGCGGCCTGAACGGTCGCGGCCCGCCCCGTCAGGAAACCCGATCGTCTTCGAACTCGAGAGCCACGTTGCCCCCGGCAGCGCCGAGGCGGGCGCGGAACGCGGCAACGCCGTTGGCGGTAATGGCGTGAATCTGCCGCATGGGCAGCGGAATGAAGTCACCCGGTTTCATGGCCAGCACTTCGGACATGAGCAGGTCGCGATCGCCGATCCGGCAGTTCAGATCGATGTCGACGTCCAGCAGATGCCGTTCCATTTTGCTGCGCCAGTGGGGATCTTCTTCGTCCTTCTTGCCGACCACACTGTCCACCAGTTCGGCGTGGGGCTCGAGCATGCTGTACGGCATGGCGATCTGCAGCGTCCCGCGGCCGGAGTCGAAGGCCACGTCGAACGAATTGACGACCACCACATCGTTGGCGCGCACCAGGTTGACCAGAGACGGATTCACTTCGTATCCGGACTTTTCCACCGTGACCGGGATGGTTGCCCGCCAGGCTTCTTCCAGAGACTCCCGGACGAAGTGGAAGATCTTGTTGATGATGCGACTCTCGCTCACGGAGAATTCCCGCCCTTCGATCTTCACCCGGTTGCGGCCGCCACCGAAGAACTGGTCTACGATCTCGTAGATGAACTTGGCGTCGAACACCACCATGGCCTCGCCGCCAAGGGGCGCCATGGTCACCAGATGCACACTGGTCGGCACGTAGAGCGTGTAGATGTAGTCCGAGTAGCGGCTGATCTCCACGCCGGTGGGAGATACGCTGACCTCGGAGAATATGTACTTGGACAGGTGGGCCCGGAACTCCCGGGACAGCTTCTGATTGATGACGTTGAGAATCGGGAACTGACCGCGCACGATGCGATCACCCGCCACCAGGTCGTAGTCGCGGACCTCGACTTCCTTCCCGTCGACGAGGATGAGGCCGCCATCGGCGCCGGACGGCGCGTCGTCGGCATTGTCGACGGTGTTCAACAGCGCATCGATTTCGTCCTGCGTCAGGATCGAGTTGTCAGACATGGGTTCCCCGGTTCCCCTGCGTTAAGGTTCGGACTCCGCGTCCAGCGGTGATCGGCCGGCTTGGGTGGTTCTAGAGCCGGTCCAGCTTTTCCTTGAGTTGAGCCGGCTGAAAGGGCTTTACCACGTAGCCGTTGACCCCGGCTTCCGCGGCCTCCAGGATCTGCTCTTTCTTGGCCTCGGCGGTCACCATGAGAACCGGCAGGCTCTTGAGCTTGTCGTTGGCCCGTACCGCCTTGAGGACGTCGATGCCTTCCATACCCGGCATGTTCCAGTCGGTGATCAGCAGGGCGAACCCGCCGGACTCGAGCAGAGTCAGCGCGGCGGCGCCGCCATCGGCATCCACCACGTTGTTGTAACCCAGGCCGTTCAGGGCACTCTTGAGCAGGCGCCGCATGGTCTGCATGTCGTCGACAATGAGTATCTTGGCGTTCGGATCCATCGAGAGCGTACCGCTGATTCTAAGGTCAGTTTAGTTCAAGCGTCCGGGCCGTCCACCGCGCCCGGCGAACCGGCCGGCGGACTCGCTCAACCGCTGATGTAATTGACGATTTCGCCGCAAACGGCGGACAGAGTGACAATTTTCCGTACGGCGTCGAGCTCCACCGCGGCGCCCGGCATGCCCCAGACCACGCTGGAAGCCTCATCCTGGGCGAATGTCATGGCGCCGGCCTCGCGCATGGCCTTCATGCCGCGGGCGCCATCCCGGCCCATGCCGGTAAGAATGACCCCAACCGCCTTGGATCCGACCACCCGGGCCACCGAGTCGAACAACACGTCTACCGATGGACGGTGCCGGTTGACCCGTTCTTCCTGGTTCACCACGCAGGAATACCCGCTGCCCACCCGGGCCACGCTCAGGTGGTGGTTGCCCGGCGCGATGTAGGCATGACCGGCCTGGAGCGGCTCACCGTGGCGTGCCTCGCGCACCGTCAGGGCCGACATCCGGTCGACCCGTTCACTGAAAGAAGCGCTGAACATTTCCGGAATGTGCTGAGTCACGACGATGGGCGGCGCACTCGCCGGCATGGCCCCGAGCACCTCGGCAATGGCTTCCGTGCCACCGGTGGACGCGCCGATGGCAATGACCCGGCCGTAGACGGCCCCGGGGCGCATCTCGGTGCTCGGGGGCACGCTGCAGGTAGGTGCCGCTTTGCGTTCCCGTCCCCGAACCAGCGCCGACAGGTTGGCGCAGGCCGCCGCTTTGACCTTGTCGGTGATCTCCTGACGGTAATCCTCGAGTCCAGTCAGGACGTCGGTCTGCGGCTTGCTGACATAGTCCACCGCGCCCAGGTGCAACGCTTCCAGGCTGGTGCGCGCGCCCTTCTGGGTCATGGTGGAAATCATCACCACCGGTGTCGGCCGCAGCCGCATCAGGTTGGACAGGAAAGTCAGACCATCCATACGTGGCATCTCGATGTCGAGGGTCACCACATCGGGATGCAGGGCCTTGATCTTGTCCCGGGCCACATAGGGGTCCGGCGCGGTGCCGACCACGTCGATGCCCGGATCCGCGGAGAGCATTTCGCTCAGCAGCTTGCGGATCAGCGCGGAGTCGTCGACGATCAGGACTTTGACGGCCATCAGAACAGCTCCACGTCGCCGGTGACTTTCTGTTCGCGGATGACGTGGCGGTAGTCCATCTCTTCGCGGGCGATGGTGCGTCCGCTCTGCAGCGGCAGTTTCTTCACCCGTACCCGGCCGCTGTCCACGTCATAGACCACCCGCCGCGGGTGGGCGCCGCCCAGATCTTCGCCGGCCACCAGGAATCCTTCCTTGAGCAGATAGCTGCGGACGAACTCGATGTTGCGGGCGCCGACGTCGGACATGTGTTCGATCATGCGGCCGCCGCCGACCAGCTTGATCTCCAGCCGGGTACGCCTGGCGCCCAGCTTGAGCAGGTCGTTGATCATGTGCTCCATGGCGTAGGAGCCGTAGCGGTGAGCCAGGTCCACGTCGGAGTTGCCCCAGCGCCCGCCGTCTCCCGCATCAGGAAGCATGAAGTGATTGAGACCGCCGACCCTGGCCTGCGGATCGCGGATACATGCCGAAACACAGGAGCCGAGTACCGTACCCACCCATTCGCCGCCACGGGTCACGTAGTACTCGCCCGGAAGGACCTTAGCCACGAAGGCGTCGTATTGCGGTTGCCAGAAGCGCCTCACGTGCTCGAATCCGGGCACCGTCGACGGCGGTGTTCTTTGGCGGGAAGCGGTCATTCCTGCACCTTTCGGTAAATCGTCTGGCCCAGGCTGCGGAATCGGCCCGACACCCGCTGCAGGTTTTCCGAGTGACCGATCAGGATCAGGCCATCCGTTTTCAGGGTGTCGGCAAACCGGTTGAATAGCGCGCGCTGTACCTCGTCATCGAAATATATGACGACGTTGCGGCAGAAAACGACGTCGAACGGACCGTCCAGGTCCCAGGGCCCCAGCAGGTTGAGACGGCGGAACTCGATGAGGTCGCGCAGTGATTCGCGAACCCGAACCATGCCGGCGTTGGCCCCGGTCCCGCGCAGGAAGTGCCGGGACAGACGCTCGCGACCGATGCCCGCCACGTCCTTCTGCTGGTAGACCCCCCGGGCCGCCCTGGCAAGACACTGGGTGTCGATGTCGGTGGCGGTCAGCGTCAGCGGCACGCGGCGCCCGGCCGCTGCGCTTTCCTGGTAAACCATGGCAATGCTGTAGGGCTCTTCTCCCGTGGAGCAGCCGGCCGACCAGATCCGGATCGGAGTCCGGCCTGGCCAGCCGTCGAGAAGCCGCGCCAGGTGCTGAAAGTGATGGTTCTCGCGGAAGAACGAGGTGAGGTTGGTGGTCAGGACGTTGATGAATTCGCCCAGTTCCTGGTCCAGGTTGTCCTGCAGATAGCGCCGGTAGTCCCCATAGGCGTCGATGCCGAGGACCCGCATGCGACGGCGCAACCGGCCGGAGACGAGCTGGCGTTTGTGCTCGCCGAGCTTGATGCCGGCGTGTTCGCGGATCAACCGGGCGAAGACCGCATGATCCTCCAGTGAGATCAGTCCGTCCTCTTCCTCTGGCGCGAGGGCCAGATCCGCTCCCACCTCAGAAGAGCTCCACCGAGCCACGAACCTGGCTCTCGCCGAGCCGATCAATCACGTCGGTGCCGGGGACCCCCGCTTCGATCAGTCGCAGCAGGGCCCGCTCTTCGTCGTCGGTCAGCACCGAGGCGATGTCGAACTCGCGCCGATCGTTCAAAGCCCCCAGGATGGCCGCCACATGGGACAGCCGCTGGTCGGTGATGTCATGGAGCTGGATCGCCCGCAACCCGGTCCGCAACGCTTCCGACGCGGCCGCGCAATCATCGCCGACGGACGCCAGCCCGGCATGCTCCGGCGCCGCCGACCGTATCCGCTCGCAGCGCCGCTCGACATCGGCGAACAGACGCGTCACTTCGGAGAAGATCCGGGTGATGGTATTCATCGCTTCGCCGTTCTCACGCACCGTGAGTTCCAGCAGGGCGCGAGTGAACGCCATGGCCTGGGCCTGCCGTTCAGGCGTATTGGGGGATCCGTCCACGGTCACCGGCACGCGCCTACGCTTCCTGGAACACCGGCGCGAGGCCCAGAAGCTCCGCACCCTGCAGCACGGATTCACCCGGCGACGACAGCACACATTCCGTACCTGCGGCCGCCAGCCGCTTGTGCAGCAAGGCCAACAGCTGTATTCCAGCGGTGTCGGCCACAGCCACTGCCGACAGGTCGATCTCCACGCGCTCTCCCGCGGACACGCGCATTCGGGCCGCTTCCAGCAGGCCAGCCGCGTGCTCGACAGTGAGCCGTTCCGGCGCCTTCAGTGGCGCCTGCTTGTCGGGTTTCTTGGTCATGTCCTGTGCTACGGAAAAGGAACCAGCAGGGGTCAGTCTTCTCGGACGATATGGTCCAGGTCCAGAAGAATGATCATCTTGTCATCGACCGTCGCCAGACCCTTGACGAACCGGGTGGCAACGTTGGCGTCGAACTCGGGGGTCGGCTTCACCTGCGCCAGATCGATGTTGTAGACATCGGATACCGCGTCCACGACGAAGCCCATGATCTTCTCCCCGTCTACGGTTTCCACCATGACCACAATGACCACGGTCAGTTTGCCGAATTCCCGGGGGGTCAGGCCAAAACGCCGGCGCAGGTCGATGACCGGGATCACACTGCCGCGCAGGTTGATGACGCCGAGTACGTAGTCCGGGGTATTGGGAATCTCGGTACAGCGTTCCCAGCCTTTGATCTCCTGCACGCCGAGGATTTCGACACCGTATTCTTCGCCGTCCAGCATGAAGGTGAGGTACTGCGATGCGACGGAAGCGACCCCTGCCATCCCGGGCTGGTCCGCCACGCTGACTTCATTCATCGTCTGAGCTCTCATCAATGGTCCCTCATGCTGCCTGGGAATCCGACGCCGCGACGCCGTCGGTCCGGGCCAGCTTGAGCAGGCCCGGAATGTCGAGAATCAGCGCCACCCGGCCATCGCCGAGAATGGTGGCGCCCGAAATGCCCGGAACCGGTCGATAGTTGGATTCCAGGCTTTTGATCACTACCTGTTGCTGGGCGAGCAGGTCGTCGACCAGCAGGCCGATTTTTCCGTAGCCGCTCTCCACCAGAACCAGCAGCGGCTCCCGGGCGCGCTCGGCGTCGGCCTCACGGATGCCGAACAGCCGGGTCAGGGCCACGACCGGCACGTACTCACCGCGGATCCGGTAGAGCTGACCGCGATCCGCCAGGGATCTCAGGTTGTCCTCCTTGAGCTGGATCGACTCCAGAATCGACACCAGCGGGATGATGTACACCTGATCCGCCACCCGCAGAAGCTGGCCGTCGACGATCGCCAGGGTCAGCGGCAGACGGATGGTGAAGGTGGAACCCTTCCCGGCCTCGGAGACGATGTCCACGGCCCCGCCCAGTTCGCGGATGTTCTGGCGGACCACGTCCATGCCGACGCCGCGGCCGGAAATGTCGCTCACCTGGTCCGCGGTGGAAAAGCCCGGATGGAAGATGAGCTGATGCACTTCGGCATCGCTCGGGCGCTCCTCCGGCCCTACCAGGCCCTTTTCCCGCGCCTTGGCCAGGATTTTCCCGGTGTTGAGGCCGGCGCCGTCGTCGTGGATCTCGATCACCACGTCACCGTTGGCATGGTAGGCGCACAGCTCCAGCAGCCCGCGCTCCGGTTTGCCGGCAGCGAGGCGTTGTTCCGGCAACTCCACGCCGTGGTCCACCGAATTGCGCACCAGGTGCACCAGCGGATCGCCGATGCGCTCCATGACCGTCTTGTCCAGTTCCGTCTGCTCACCGCGCATGACCAGATCGAGCTTCTTGCCGAGGCGGGCGCTGAGATCGTGAACGGTGCGCGGCAGCCGGTTGAACACGTTGGAGATCGGCACCATGCGGATCTTCATCACGTTTTCCTGGAGCTCGCGGGTATGGCGCTCGAGCTGCACGAACCCCTCGCGCAGCTTCTCCAGGTCGCAGGTCTCGATCTGCTCGCCCATCTCGCCCAGCATCGACTGGGTAATGACCAGCTCACCCACCAGATTGATGAGGGTGTCGATCTTGTCGATTCCCACCCGGATCGAGGTTGGTTCCGTGGATGCCGCTTTGCGCGCCGGTCCGGCGGGCCTGGCCGCCGGCGCCTCACCGGGACCGGCCTCGTTCGCCGGCTCCGGCTCGGACCCGGCGCTCGTCTCTTCCTCGGCTGCCGCCTCGGCCTCTTCGCCAGGGCCGTCCGCGTCACCGGCGGACAATTCCTGAAGGTTGATCTCGCAGACGTGTTCGACCCAGTCGAAGGCTTCCAGCACCGTCTCCGGATCGGCTTCGGTCACCAGCTTCAGGGACCACACCAGGTACAGGGTATCGGCCTCGAAGGCGTCCAGTTCCGGCAGCGAACTGTCGTCCACCTCAACTTCCAGATTACCCAGCTCACGCAGGGCGCGGAAGATGTGCAGCGGATCGTTGCCGGTCTTGAACAGTTCGTGGGAAGGCCTGAAGTCGATCCGGTAGGTTCGGACCGGCACCGCCGCAGGCGTTGCGGGCGCTGGGGCCGCGGGCGCTGCGACGTCCTGCGCGGCATCGGGCTCGATTCCGTCCGATTCCCCCGCCACCCGGGACACGGCATCCGCCGTCTGCGCCGGCTCCTCCGGCTCCCCGGCAGCCGAGCTCTCAGGCGCCGTTTCGGCGGCGTCCCCGTTCAGGTAGGCCTCGAGTGCCGTGCGTGCCGCAGCGGCACGCACGGCATCGGCCTCGACGCCCTGCTTGGCAGCGGTGAGCAGTTCCTTGACGCAATCCACCGTGGACAGCAGCAGGTCGATCAGATCACGGCTGACCTGCATCTCCCCGTCACGGACGCAGTTCATCAGCGTCTCCATGACATGGGTGGTTTCCGTAATCTCCGCGAAGCCGAAGGTCGCGGCGCCGCCCTTGATCGAATGAGCCGCCCGGAAGACGTTGTTGATGCGCTCCGGATTGTCGGAGTCGAACACCATCTCCAGCAGCTCGGCCTCCATGGCCTCGATCAGCTCGTCGGCCTCCTCGAAGAAGATCTGGTGGAATTCCTCCATGCTCATACGAATCGTCCCGCGACTGACACCATCGGCTACTGGGGCAGCACTTTGCCGACCACACCGAGCAGCTGGTCGGGGTCGAAGGGCTTGACGATCCAACCGGTGGCACCAGCACTCTTGCCGGCACTCTTGGTTTCTGCGGACGACTCCGTCGAAAGCACCAGGATGGGCCGGTAGGTATAGCTCTGCAGGCCGCGCAGCTCTTTGATGAGCGTCAGGCCGTCCATGACCGGCATGTTGATGTCGGTGATCACCAGATCGAAATGCTGGGAGTCGTCTTCGGCAATCTTCAGGGCTTCCGCTCCATCGGGTGCCGAAACCACACTGTGGCCCGCGCTGCGCAGCGTGTAGGTGACCATCTCCCGCATGGAGCTGGAGTCATCAACGACGAGTATGTGGGACATGGTTGTCTCGTTCCATCCTTAGAAAGAAGCTTTTTCGAGTATAGACACACGATCTGAAGGCCATCGGGATCAGCGCGCCATCAATGCCAACCGCCACGCAAATTCGCGCAGTCAATCCCAGGCGATCTCGCCCTCGCGTTCCATGAACCGGCCGCCGGAGGCTTCGGTCTTGATGGCCAGGGTGGCCCCGCCGATCTCGATGATCGAGCCGGCATGAACTCTCTGGGAGCATTCGATCACGGCTTCCGCAGCGCCGGCGAGATCACCGTTGAGTTCGTCCAGGCGTAGATCCGCCTCGGCGAAACGCGCCTCGTAGTCGTCGACGGTACGGCGGATCTTGTCCATCAGGTGCTGACGTTCGTCGGTGCTGCCGTCGCGCTCAGCCATGGAGGCGAGCATTTCTTTGAGCTGGGCCAGTCGGTCCTTCAACGCGCCCCGCTCCTCGAAGGCCTTGCGCTGCGCTTCGCTCAGATCGTCGTGGGGACCGGCCCGGACCCGGGTGATGACACTGGCCGAAGTGCCGGAGGCCCGTGCCGAGACCCCGCGGCAGCCGTGGCAGCAGCCCCCCACCACGATGCCCCGGCCCCCGGTCTGGCCGACCAGGACCTTGCCCATGGCGAGCACGTCACAATGGTTCAGATACTCCTTGACCACGACGTTGCTGCCGGCGCGGATCCGGACGCCGCTGGCGAAGCCGATCTGTACGTCGTGTTCGGCCTGCACGAACACTTCCCGTTTGCCGCCCTGCATCGCACTTTCCGAACCGGTGATGCCCCGGGCCACGTGCAGGTCGTGGCCGGCATGCAGGAACGCGCGCTCCACCGACCCTTTGATGATGATGTCGCCGCTGGCTTTGACGGTCACACCAGCGGCGACATCACCCGCCACCAGCACCGACCCATCGAAATCGATGTTGCCGGTGCGCAGGTCCACGTAGTCGAGCAGCAGCGTCTTGTCGACCCGTACCCCACCGGGAATGGCTACCGGGTGTCCCTTGTACTCCGCCAGGAACAGCAGCGGGTCGCTGGCATCGGCGATCACCCCGGGCATGTCCTTCGGCAGTGGCAGATCCTTGCCATCGCGCGCCGCAATCACCTTGCCGAACACGTCCTGACCCGGCACACCCCGGGTGGGCTCGTGACGCCGCATCAGGCGCCGCCCCGGGTCCACGATGACGAAATCGCGAACGGAGTAGTGGTCTACCCGTCCTGCGCCCGCCTCCTTGGGCCCGGTGGCTTCGCCATCGAGGTCGACCAGCAGTTCCACCCGGCTGTTCTGACCGGACCGGGGCGCAACGCCCTGGGCAACCACCAGGTTGCTCACCGGTTCCCCGGCCGCCGCTCTGGCCAGGGCCTTGCGATTGAACAGGCTCGTTTCGAACCCGGCTCCGATCATGGCACTCTTCAGCCGCTCCTCGGTCACCGGCTCGCCGCCGTAGGCGCGGCTGGTGGTCAGCAGCACCTGCAAACGGTCCGAGGTCGCCCCGACGGAGATTTCGGCATCGCGGCGAACCGCGATGGGGAACTCTCCAGTCTCGCCGTTGACGGCCCGGCGTAACACGCTCTCGAGCGCTTCCGGCTGAAAACTGAACTCGGAGAAGCCACCCTCCTGGACCATGGCCTGAAGCTGCTCCAGGGTTACCGGCTCATTGCCCGGCACTTCCACCAGGTGCGCGGCGAGCACGTTGGCCGACTCGTCGAAATGCAGTTCGACGCCCACGGAGTACTCTGGAACTTCCTCGCTGGCAACGGACGGACTCGATGACTCGGACGCACACGACTCCCCCTGCACGTCCGGCACAGCGGCTGGCTGAGGGTCCGAACCGGCGCAATCCGTTCCGGAATCGGCTGTAATGTGATCGGCCATGCGTTTCTCGAATCGCTTCGTTCCTTCTCCGAGACTTACTGCGCGACAGCCCCGATTCATCTTCTAGACTCCAGTGTAGCCCAGTGCGGTTGCCGTGCTGTCGCGTAGACAGTGGCCCTCGTCCGCTCGGATCGGAAAACAGCAGGATCTCCAACCAGCGCACAATCCAGCGCACGGAGGCCTCAAGTTGCCGGCCCGGCCGCCGATAGGTCATGCGATGACGAGCAGAGGCTCGGACGCGACCGGAACCCATCCACAACGGCCTCCGGCGCCTGGAAGCGATACAAGGAGTTACGATGTTGAAACAGAGTATGACGATCAAGAACCGCTTGATCTTCCTGCTGGGATTCCTATCCCTGATGCTCGTGGCCATCGGCGGCCTGGGCATCTATGGCATGAACCAGAGCAACCAGGACCTCTTGAGCGTCTACGAGCACCGGACGGTTCCGACCGGACAGATCGCCGACATCCGCGCCCTCATGATGAGAAACCGGATGCTGGCGCTGGACGCCATCAACGATCCGGCCGCAGAGGTCATCCGGGAAAATTCGGCTCAGATCAACGAGAACAAGCAGCGCATCGATCGCCTGTGGGACAAGTACAGCAGCCTGCCCCTGAGTGACGAGGAAGTGACGCTGGCGGATGCTTTCCAGGCGCAGCGCCAGATCTTCGTCAACGATGGTCTGTTCGGCACCATGTCCGCGCTGCAGGCGGGCCGCCTCGAGGAAGGCTTCAACACCGCCTTCGATGTCATGGAGCCGGCCTTCGAGCCGCTGCTGCACAAAGCCGACGAGCTGATGGCCTACCAGCTCGAAAGTGCGCGGATCCAGTATGAAGACGCGACAGCGCTGTTCGGCATGATCCGCGGCATCATGATTTCCGTGGTCATCGCCGCCATTCTGGGAGCCACTATGGTCGGCATGCTGATCGTCCGCGCGGTGGTGGTGCCGCTGAACGAGGCCGTACGGGTCGCCAACGCCATCGCTGAAGGCGACCTGACCAACCGTATCGACAGCTCTGGTTCCGATGAAACGGGCATGCTGCTCAATGCCATGGGCCGCATGAGCGAGAAGCTGCAGCAGCTCGTGAAGGAAGTGACCGAGTCCAGTCTGACCGTCGCTTCCGAGGCCAATCAGATTGCGGCCGGCAACATCAGCCTGTCCCAGCGTACCGAAGAGCAGGCTTCCTCTCTGGAGGAAACGGCTTCTTCCATGGAAGAAATGACCTCCACCGTGCGTCAGAGCGCGGAGAACGCCGGCCACGCCAACCACCTGGCCAGCGAGGCCCGCCAGTCCGCCGAAAAAGGCGGCGCGGTGGTGGCCGATGCCATCGAAGCCATGAACGAGATCAACCGTTCCTCCAAGCAGGTAGCCGACATCATCGGGGTCATCGACGAGATCGCGTTCCAGACCAATCTGCTGGCCCTGAATGCCGCCGTGGAAGCCGCACGGGCCGGCGAGCAGGGTCGCGGCTTTGCTGTGGTTGCGTCCGAAGTGCGCAACCTGGCCCAGCGTTCGGCCAGCTCCGCCAAAGAAATCAAGGAACTCATCGAGGACTCCGTGACCAAGGTCAATCAGGGTGCCGAGCTGGTGGAGAACTCCGGTGCGACCCTGAACGAGATCATCGAACGGGTGAACAAGGTGACCGAGATCGTGGCCGAGATCGCGGCTGCCAGCGAGGAACAGTCCTCCGGCATCGAGCAGGTCAATCGGGCGGTCATGCAGCTCGACGAACTGACTCAGCAGAACGCCGCCATGGTGGAGGAAGCCACGGCATCGAGCCAGGCGCAGGCGGATCTGGCCAACAGCCTGCACAAACTGGTCAGCACCTACCGCATTGCCAGAGACGGCTCCTTCAAGGCCGTCGCCGCGCCCGCCGCCCCTGCCCCGGCAAGCCAGAGCGCCAGCCGGCCGGGACCCGAAGTGGAACGCCGCGGAGCCAACCGGCCGTGGAGCGGTAATCGCACCCAGGCGCCCGCAAAGGCTCACAGACCGGTAGCTGCTACCGGGACCGACGATACCGAGTGGGAAGAGTTCTAGCGGCGACCGGTACGACTCCTGCCGTGACGAATCACGGCAGGATGTGAACCAGGCCCCGGATTTCGGCAGCGGCGTGCCGATACCCTAAAGCCCGCAAACCCGCGGGCCGATCGATGGCTGGAGGGACGCCGAACCACTCCAGCACAACAAGGTACACGGAGGATTCCTCAAATGATGTCTGTTTCCAAGCTCGCAGCCACCGCGATGTTCGCAACGTCGGTCGCACTGGCCGCGGTTTCCGCCCCCGTCCACGCAGAGGACAAGGTTTACTCGCTGAGCGAACTGGACGTCGTGCGTCAGGTGGCGCCCGACTACCCGCGTCAGGCCGCACGCGCCGGCTTCGACGGCTGGGTCGATCTGGAATTCACCGTCAGCCCGCGCGGCGAGGTGCAGGAAGCCCACGTCGTGGACTCCAGCTCCAAGATCTTCCACCGCGAAGCGCTGGTGGCCCTGCAGGGGTGGGAGTTCAAGCCGGTCATGCTCGGCGGCTCCCCGGCGCCGGTGCGCGCGCAACTGCGCTTCACCTTCCAGGGACAGTGAGTGTGACGTCGGGGCGGCGGCCCGCCGCCCCGATGACGTCTTGCCGCAAGGATGCGGAGAAGGCCGGCACGGACGGCAGGCGCCGACCGTAACAACTACCGAGGTCGAGGTTAGATGGACGCAGCCGCAAAGGACGCCGCCAAGGAATCGGGCAACCACCCGGCAATGCGCCGGACGGTCTATCTGACCCAAGCCGACGACATTCTTCCACTGCTCAAACTGCTGCGGGATCACGCCGCGGAGATTGAACTGCGCCTGGCCGGGGTGGATGCCCGCTATACGGCCCGGATCCTCGATCTGTCCAAACGTGACTTCCTGCTCGAGGACATCCGGCCCCGGGATGGCATCGCGCAACTTCGCCGTGGCACCCGGTTTTCGTTTTCGGCACGTGCCGACGACATCTACGTGAGCGGTGAGGATTGCCATATCACCCGGGTGGAGTCGGAGCGGGGCCTGCCCTACTTTCATGCCGACATGCCGAGCCGCATGCTGCGGCAGCGCCGCCGCCGCCACACCCGGATCACCTTGCCGCCCCGGGTCAGCCCCAACGATGGCGTTATTCAGTTGACGACTCATCGCGGCACGGAGCCCCATAGCGGCCGGCTCATCGACGTATCGGTTGGTGGTTGCCGCGCCGTGTTCGACGGCGCCCTGGTGCCCGCGCTGGAGGTCGAGGAACTCGCCGACTGCGACGTGCGGATCAGCAGTTCCTTTTCCGTTGCCGCCACCGCCATCGTCCGGCACAGCTCCTGGGACGCCACTCGTCGGATCACGACCTGCGGTCTGGAGTTCTCGGAAATGAGCATTGCCGACCGGCGCCGGCTCGAGCACTACGTCTCGCAGCTCTCCAGTAAGCTCGCCAACCGCTGCTGAGCCGGATCACACGGCCATGTCCTGGCAACTGTTCACCATCATCCAGTTCGCGGCTTTTGCCGCCGCGGCCATGGGCGCCCTGTGGTTGCGCAACCGGCGTCTGGCCAGGCGCGGCGACGAACTGCTGGCGCTGTGCGCGTCCGCCCACCAAGCGCTCGAGGCGCTGACCGAACGCCTGACTGCCATGGAGACCACTGCGCCGCCGGAAAAAATGCTCGGCGAACGCATCAAGGCTCTGTCCGGCGACGATCCGCTGATCAAGATCCGGCGCCTGGTGCTGCAGAACGAGTTGGAACCGACAGCGGATTTCGGGGACCGGATCGCCGAATACCTGGCGCCCGAGTCACCGCCGGACGAAGAAGAGTTCGCCCGCCGCTGGCGTGCCATCCGTCAGGAATGCCATCAGTTCGCCATGTTTCTGATCGCCGACAACCCGGCTGCACATGAACCCATTGCCCAGCTCTTCGAGGTGATCGCACCGCTGGACGAAGCCTACGACATCGAACTGCCGCCGCTGGAAGTCCACCCGGTCGACGCCGCAGCAGCGGATAGAGACACCGGAAGCGGAGATGCCGCCGCCGCGGACGCCGCAATCGACGGCGCCAGCGGCGCAGCCGGAACGGTCACGGCAGGACCCGGCGAGCAGGCCACCGCTGGCGCCGAGCCCGAAGCGGATCCGAGCGCTGGCGAGGACGGCAGCGAGGAACTCGATCAGGCTGCGCTCGACGCGCTGCTCGAACAGAACCGCAAAGCCAGCGCTGGTATGGCCTGACGGGTCACTCCCGGGATTCGCGCTCCGCCAGGTAGCGGTGCCAGTCGGCCGCCGTATCGACGTCCCAGATCATCGGCAGCAACGTCGCCTTGAGGCCGGCATGCCGGCAGTTCTGCAACGACACATCCAGTACCCGGTCGGTTCCCCACGGCACGTTACGGAACACCGCTTCGAGCTGCGGTGCGCTGGCGGTTGCGGCGCCGACCAGACCATAACCGCCGTCTTCCGCCGGTCCGAACACCACGTCGACCCGGCGCAGGTGTTCCAGCGCCAGACCCACATAGGCGGCATCGATGCCGGGGCAATCGATTCCCACGACCAGCCCGGGCACCCCGTTCCCCAACGCCGTAGCTATGGCGCCCCACATCCGCTCACCGAGGTCGGCGCCCGATTGCGGGTGCAGGGTCACCGGGTACCTGCGCAGCCAGGACCGCACGGTCTCGCCGCCGGTCGGACCGGAAAGCCACAGTTCGGTGCGCGTGCCGGGCACGGCCTGCAGGCGATCGAGGGTTTCCTCGGCGAGCCGCACGTGAGCCGCCAGAGCGCCGTCCACACCCAGGTATCCGGCCAGGCGGCGTTTGACGTGGCCGCGCACCGGGGCGCGGGCAAAGATACACAGACGGGCGCCGGGTTCAGGCGCCCCAAGGTCATCAGGCGCCACGGTAGTATCGCCGCGCCAGTTGAGCCGGGTCGGTGCCGAGCCAGTAACGCAGCCGGAACCACCACATGGACGCAATCGTGCGAACCACGCCGCGCTGCCGCCAACGGCGGGCCGAGGTGGTCAGCACCTCGGTCCGGGCCTGGGGCCGGCACAAAGGCTTCAAGCGGCGACTCAATTCGATGTCCTCCATGAGGGGTTGCCGGGGAACGCCCCCCACGGACTCGAGCAGGCGCCGGTGAGCGAATATGCCCTGATCACCGGTGCAGATGCCACTCCAGCGCGACCGCCAGTTCATCATGGCCGAAACCACGCCAAGCAGGGCCGAAGGCTGGTCGAAAGCGACGTCGAACCGCCCCCAGCCCGGCGCCGTGCCGAGATTGTCCTGCAGAAACGCCAGTGCCGCCGCCACGTCAGAAGTATCGGCGTGCAGCAGCCACAGCCAGTCGCCGCGGCCAGCAACCACACCCTGCTGGAGCTGACTGCCGCGCCCGGGCGCGGACTCGATCAGACGGGCTCCCCAGCGCCGGGCTATGGCGCCGGAGTCGTCCCGGCTGCCGCCATCCACGACCACGATGTCGAGGGCTGCGCCAGCCGCGGCCCGCAGTTCAGCCAGCAGCCGATCCAGCGGCCGGGCATCGTCGAGCACCGGAATGACCACCGTCAGCTCTGGCCGCGCCACCGTCCGATCCGTCAGTCGTCATTGGCGGCCGGCGTCGACGCCACGGCCCCGGCGAGCCCGTCCGCAATACCGAACTGACGGAGAATTTCCGCCCGATGCTCATCGAGCAGCGGCGCCCGGCGATAAACGTCGGCAGGGGTGTCCGTGAACTTCAGCGGCGACCCGGCGATGCTGACTGGCCCGTTGGCGCCGGGGAGGTCGACCTCGCGGATCATGCCCCGGGCCCGCAGATGGGGATCGGCAAACAGATCCGCCGCGGTGTTGACCGGGCCACACGGCACCTCGCCGGCCAACGCCGCCACCACCGCCTGTTTCGGCAGATGGCTGGTCCACTCGACGATAGTGGCGTTCACGAAGTCCCGGTTCTCCACCCGCCGGCGGACGTCACTGCAGCGCGGGTCCTGCTCCAGATCGGGCCGCCCCATGGCCCGGCACAGGGCCAGCCACTGGCCGGGCCGGGGCGCCGCGATGGCCACCGCACCGTCCGCTGTGGCGTAGATGTCGAACGGGCACAGGTTCGGGTGACCGGCACCACGCGGGCCCAGCGATACCTGGTGATAGCCGTAGTTGACCACCACGGTCTCGCACAGAAATGCCACCGCATCGTACATGCCGACATCGAAGAACTGGCCGTGCCCGGCCACCCGGGCGCGGTGCACCGCGGCCACCAGGCCGAGCGCCAGCAGCGTCCCGGGATACAGATCGCCAACGCTGGCGCCGCTGGGGAATCCGCCGCCGCCGGCCGGCCCGGTGATGTGCGCCAGTCCGCCCATGCTCTGGGCGACGATGTCGAACGCCGGCCAGTCGGCATAGGGACTCTCACCGGTGCGCGGATCGCCAAACCCGCGAATGGCGCCGTAGACGATGCGCGGATTGCGGGCAGCGATCACCTCGTAGCCGCAGCCGAGACGATCCATGACCCCGGCCCGATTGTTCTCGAGCACCGCGTCGGCCTGCTCGCACATGGTGAGGAAGATCTCCCGATCCCCATGCTGCTTCAGGTCGAGACGGATACTGCGTTTGTTGCGGTTGATACTGGCGAAGTAACCCCCGTAGTCACAACCCGCTTCGCGATCCGAGGATGGGGTAGCAAAATCCGCGGGATGGGGTGGCGTACCGCGGCTCATGTCGCCCGCCGGCGGTTCGATCTTGATGACGTCGGCCCCGAGGTCCGCCAGGATTGCAGTGCCGAACGGCCCGGCCAGAGCCATGGTGCAATCCAGTATGGTCAGGTCCGCAAGCGGCCCTGTTCGCTTTGCTTCCGCCAACGCTTCCTCCCGGCCAACGGCGCCATCGCAACCTACGGCGCGAAGCGTACTACGGAGGACCGATCTCCGCACGGGCACACCGCGGACCGGCCCACACGCTGTCCCGGCAGGCGATGGTCAACCCGGATCCGGCGCCGCGTCGCAGACCCTGACCGTACGGTGACGATCTTCTGCCGGGTCGTAGATGGCGGCGTCGCGGCAGTTGTCGGCGCCGTCCTGCGGGGCGCCGTATCGCCGCGGCGCCGGCGCGTTGTGGGCAATCGGGCAGCCCTGCCCGGCCTGGGACTGACAACTGGATTGAGTGGCGCGAACCTCCTCCAGCGTGTTGCACACGGTCTGGTAGGTACCATCCAGGCACAGGCACGCACACTCCGCCCGGACCGCGCCGGCGCCCAGCAGGCCCGTCAACAGCACAATGCCCGGCAGACATTGCACCCCTGCCCGTCCGATCATCGAAACCATGAATCCTCCTGAGCGGTGAACGAACGCGTCAGTCTGGACCGGTACGGACACGCCGGACACCGGCAATCGGCCCGGACCGCTGTCAGACACGCCGCCCTGTCGTGCCAACGCGCCTCACAGCAATCCGCCGGGCGGCGACGGCCGTGCCCGCTGGTTGTAGAGAAGGCTGCGGCGCCGCGCCATTTCCGTTTCGGACAGTTGCGCCGGATCCTCGCTCAGATCGCTGCCCACGGCCATGCCGCGCTGAACCGCCGGCCGCGCCGCAAGTTCCTCGAACCAGCGCTTGAAATAGGGAAAATCATCGATGTCCTGTCCCTGGCCGGCGTAGTTCACCGTCCACGGATAGCAGATCATGTCGGCAATGGTGTAGTCGTCACCGGCCAGATAACGACGGTCGTAGAGGCGGTTGTCGAGAACCCCGTAAAGCCGGTTGACCTCGTCGGTGAACCGCCGCACCGCATAGCTCTGATCGCCCTGGGTATCACCCAGACGGCGGAAGTGGCCGCACTCTCCGGTCTTGGGCCCCTGGTTCGCCATCTGCCACATGACCCACTGATTCACCTCGTAGCGGGCGCGGGTCTCCTGCGGGTAGAAGCGCCCGGCCTTCTCGGCGACGTACATCATCATCGCCCCGCTTTCGAACACGCTCAGGGGCTCACCGCCGTCGTCGGGTTCGTCGTCCACCAGCGCCGGCATCCGGTTATTGGGACTGATGCTCAGAAACGACTCGGAAAACTGATCCCCGCGGCCGATATGGCACGGCACCACCTGGTACGGCAGGCCACACTCCTCGAGCAGGATGCTGACCTTCTTCCCGTTCGGTGTCGGCCAGTAGTGCAGATGAATCATGCGAATCCTCCTGTCGCGAATGCGTGGTAGCCCCGCCAGGAATCGAACCTGGATCTGCCGCTTAGGAGGCGGCCGTTCTATCCGTTGAACTACGAGGCCACAGGCAGCGCAGTCTAACCCAGTTGGGCTTCCTTCCGGGACGCCGCCGCCTTCACCCGCCGGCAAACAGGATCAGCACGCCGGCGGCAACGGCCGAACCGATGACACCGGCGACGTTGGGTCCCATGGCGTGCATCAGCAGGTAGTTATGGGGATTGGCTTCCAGGCCCACCCGATTGGCCACCCGCGAGGCCATGGGTACGGCGGAGACGCCGGCGGCGCCAATGAGCGGGTTCACCGGTTCGCGGCTCAAATGGTTCATCAACCGGGCCATGAGCACGCCGCTGGCGGTGCCGATGGCAAAAGCCACCATGCCGAGCACCAGGATTCCCAGGGTGCTTGCTTGCAGAAACTGGTCCGCCGACAGCTTGGAACCCACCGCCAGGCCGAGAAAGATGGTGACGATGTTGATCAGCGCGTTCTGGGCAGTATCGGAAAGACGCTCTACCACCCCGCACTCGCGCATGAGGTTGCCGAAGCAGAACATACCGAGCAGCGGCGCCGCCGACGGCAGCAGGAGCGCCACCAGCAGAAGCAGCAACAGCGGGAACAGAATCCGTTCCGTCTTCGACACCGGCCGCAGCTGGCGCATCTCGATGGCGCGCTGTTCCGGCGTCGTCAGCGCGCGCATGATGGGCGGCTGAATCAGCGGCACCAGCGCCATGTAGGAATAAGCGGACACGGCAATGGCGCCCAGCAGATCCGGCGCCAGCCGGCCGGCGAGGTAAATTGCCGTCGGCCCGTCGGCGCCGCCGATGATGCCGATGGCGGCGGCCTCGCGCACCGTAAAGTCCAGCACACCGGCCGCCGACAACGCCAGCGCACCGAGCAGGGTGGCGAAGATGCCGAACTGGGCTGCGGCGCCCAGAAACAGCGTCTTCGGGTTTGCCAGCAGAGGGCCGAAGTCGGTCATGGCGCCGACCCCCATGAAGATGATCAGCGGGAACGCACCGGATTCGATGCCGACCACGTAGGCCAGGTGCAGAAGACCGTTGCCGGTGGCGATCTCGGCCCCCGGGATGTTGCTCAGCAGCCCGCCGAAGCCGATGGTCACCAGCAGCAGCGGTTCGAATCGTTTGACGATGCCGAGATAAAGGAGCCCCAGCCCCACCCCGAGCATGACGAACTGGCCCCAGGTAAGCTGCGCCAGGCCGGACGCGGCCCACAGTTCGAAAAAGCGTTCCACGCCTCAGCCGAGCGTCATGAGGGTGGCGCCTGCGGCCACCGCATCGCCGGCGGCCACGTGAATCGCCGACACCCGGCCCGCGGCGGGGGAACTGATCTCCGTTTCCATTTTCATGGCTTCGACAATGGCCACCGGCTGACCGGCGTCCACAGAGTCGCCCACCGCGACCAGCACCTTGAGCACCGTTCCCGCCAGGCCGGACGGCACCGGACTGCCAGCGGTGGAGCCGTTCACCGCACCGCCGGCTACGGTTGCCGCGGCGACCCGGGCGGCTCCGGACTCGGCCACCTCTACCCGATAGGTGCGGCCATCGACGGTGACATCGTAGGCGGCCGTCGCCGGCGCTGCGGGCTGGACCGGTGCCGTGGAGGCAGGCGCGGGGTCTACCGCGGGCACCGAATCCGGGGCCGGCTCGAACGCCGACGGATCGCCGCGATGCGCCAGAAACTTCGCGCCCACCTGGGGAAACAGGGCGTAGGTCAGTACGTCGTCGATCACCGGATCCGCCAGGGTGAACTTGCGTTCGGCCGCCAGGGCCTGCAGGTCGTTGCCCAGGTCCTCCAGTTCCGGCGCCAGCAGGTCCGCTGGCCGGCAGGTCACCGGCGGGTGTCCATCGAGCACACGGCCCCGAAGTTCCGGGTCCACTGGCGCCGGAGTGGCGCCGTATTCGCCCTTGAGCACGCCTTCGGTCTCGCGCGCGATGGTACCGTAGCGGGTACCGGTCAGGACGTTGATGACCGCCTGGGTGCCGACGATCTGGGAGGTCGGCGTGACCAGCGGGATGTAGCCGAGTTCCTCACGCACCCGGGGAATCTCCTGCAGCACTTCGTCGAGGCGCTCGCTGGCGCCCTGCTCGCGCAACTGGTTTTCCAGATTGGTGAGCATTCCGCCGGGTACCTGGGCCACCAGAATGCGTGAGTCCACGCCCCGCAGCGAACCCTCGAAACGCGCGTACTTGCGCCGTACACCCCGGAAATAGGCGGCAATCTCTTCCAGCAGGCGGATGTCGAGGCCGGTGTCGCGATCGCTGCCCTCGAGGATGGCTACCAGCGACTCGGTAGCGGAATGGCCATAGGTCATGCTCATGGACGACACCGCGGTGTCGACGTTGTCGATACCGGCTTCTATGGCTTTCACATAGGTCGCCGTGGACAGACCGGTGGTGGCGTGACACTGCATGTGGATGGGAATGGCCAGCGCCGTCTTCAGGCGACTCACCAGTTCGAACGCGGTGTAGGGCCGCAGCAGCCCGGCCATGTCCTTGATGCACAGCGACTGGGCGCCCATGTCTTCGATGCGCCTCGCCAGATCGATCCACATGTCCAGCGTATGCACCGGGCTGACCGTGTAGGAGATGGTTCCCTGAGCGTGTCTGCCGGCCTCGATGGCGGCCGCGATGGCGGTCTCGAGGTTGCGCGGGTCGTTCATGGCGTCGAATATGCGGAACACGTCGACCCCATTCAGGGCTGCCCGTTCCACGAACTTGCGCACCACGTCGTCGGCGTAGTGACGGTAACCCAACAGGTTCTGACCCCGCAGCAGCATCTGTTGGGGCGTATTCGGCATGGCGGCCTTGAGGGTGCGGATGCGCTCCCAGGGATCCTCGCCCAGGTAACGGATGCAGGCATCGAAAGTGGCCCCGCCCCAGGACTCCATCGACCAGAATCCCACCTGGTCCAGCTTGTCCGCCACCGGCAGCATGTCCTCGATGCGCAGCCGGGTTGCCAGCAGGCTCTGGTGTGCGTCGCGCAACACCAGTTCGGTGATACCGAGGGGCGCAGCGCTCATGGCCGGCCGCTCCGAGGGCCGCCCGGCGCCGCGCCATGACGGGCCCGGTGATGAATCACGGCGGCTGTCATGGCGGCCACCACCGCGGCAGAATCGGCCGCACCGGGAGCCACTTCAGCGGGCGGCTGCCAGCGCATGACCAGACGGGACATACCGAGGGTCGACAGCACCAGCAGGCTCAGGAAGACGAACACCGTGCCCATGCCCACCAGCATCAGTTCCAGTCCCTGACGCAACAGGTCCGTGTCCATGCCTGCTCCCAATGTCCGTCTCTAGCCGGAGTATACATGGCGGGTGGCGGCGGCTCCGGACCCGCTGCCGGCGCCATCCGGCGGCGCCTGCCGGCGAATCGGCCCTGCCGTGTTGACGCACTGAGAGCCCTTCCAGATAATACGCGGCCTTTACGCGCCCGTAGCTCAGTTGGATAGAGCGTCTGGCTACGAACCAGAAGGTCGGGAGTTCGAATCTCTCCGGGCGCGCCATTGATCAGACCGTGCAACGGTGTGATCAGTGGCGGGGGTGGGTCCGATGAGGACTCCACCGTTCGACAAACCTGCAGAGCAGGTTTGGACGCACGCAGTGCGCCCCGAAGGGGTGAGCGCCTGTCACCGGGCGCGAATCAATCTCTCCGGGCGCGCCATACCGCACCGCAATCCCATGCAGCAATCTCACACATCACAGCCGGATCGCAATCAGCCGGGTCAGGGCCGGCAATCACCGCCGGAACGCAAGTTCCACGGCTGGCGCCTGCTGGGTGTCATCGCCGGGGTGGTGGTGCTGCTGGCGCTGATCAGTTTCCTGGTCGACTGGATGGTCATCGGCCCGCTGGAAGGCCGCGTGCTCTGACCTGTCCAACGGGGCGGGTCCAGCGGGCGCGGCAACGCACCCCGAGGGCGGCTACCAGCTATTGCGCAGCTCCCGCAAGCGGAGAAAAACCTCCCGCGGCGACGGTTGGTCCGGCAGATCCGGAAACGCGGCCCGAAGTTCGGCGATGACGCTGGGGTTACTGAGCCGGAAGAAGGTGTTGACCTCTTTCTCCAGACCGAGGCTGGTCACCATTGCATGCGCCGGATCGTGGCTGCCCTCAAGTTCGTCGAGGAGTGTCCGGGCGCGCTGGTTGTCGGGCTCACGATCCAGCGTAAACGCCAGATTGTTGGTGATGTAGTCGTGCCCGGGATAAATCAGGGTCTCGTCCGGTAGCTGGGCAAGCTGGCTGGCGAAGGTATCGTAGAGTTCACTCGGGTGCCCACCGTTGTGGCAGTTGCCGGCGCCGGCGTTGAACAGCGTGTCGCCGGAGATCAGCGCCGGGGTATCGGTCCGCGACAGAATGCAGATGTGGCACATGGTGTGGCCCGGGGTATCCAGCACCTCCAGTTCCACCGTCCTGCCGACTTTGATGACGTCGCCGGCGGCCAGCCCGCGATCGACGTTGCTGATGCGCCGGCCGGCGTTGTGGTGGGCCAGCAGCTTGGCGCCGGTGGCTTCGACCACCGGCGCGTTACCGCCGGTATGGTCCGGGTGTTCGTGGGTGTTGAGCACCTGCGTGATTCGCCAGCCCTGCTCCCGTGCCCGCGCCAGGCACTTCTCGTGATCCAGCGGATCCACCGCCATGGCCTCGCCGCTCTCGGGGCAGACCACCAGGTAGTTGAAGTTGCGATACGCGTTACCGGTCCAGACCTGGTCGATGATCATGCCGTGCTCCTGCTGGTTCCAATGAATCGCCTGCCTTGACTGCATTATGGCGCTCGGCGCCGCCGGGTGACAGGCCGGCGTGTTCGGCCGCGGAAAAGGCGGGTGTTTCTGAACTGAGCGGGTAACGGTCTAGAATGCACAACAATCAATCGCGCACGGAACAGGGCCGTGGCCAGGACCCGGAACAGCAACATGAACCGTCTCGTTAGAATGCTGGCGGTACCGTCGGTACTGCTGGTGTCCACCGCCATGGCCCAGGAGTCGCCCTGGACGGCATCGCATATCGAATTCCGAGCCGGTGCTTTCGTCGGTGATTTCGAAACCGACGTCTCTCTGAAAGGTCCTCGCGGCGGCACCGAGGTGAACCTGGAGGACGACCTGGATCTGGATACCGAGCAATCGACGTTTCGAGGCGAACTCACCTGGCGCTTCGCCGACCGCCACCGGCTCGCTGTCGCCTACTACGAATTCGACCGTTCCTCGACCGGCGCCACACAGCGCAGCTTCACCACAGATACCGCAGATCAGACCCTTGAGTTCGATGTCGGCGTCGCGGTGCGCACCGAGTTCGACTGGCGCCTGATCCCGGTCACCTACACCTATTCACTGATCCAGAACGAGCGTTTCGAAGGCGCCGCCACCGTCGGCTTCCACTGGGCCCGCTTCCAGTTCGGCGTGGAAGGCACCGCACTGGTCAACGACACGGGGTACCAGAGTGCTGCCGAGACCGAGGTCGCGTCCGCGCCGCTGCCGGTGTTCGGCGTGCAGGGAGACCTGCTGCTCACCGAACAGTGGCGCCTGGGCGCCCGGGCCCAGTACTTCGGCCTGGACTACGACCAGTACAGCGGCAATCTGGTGGATGCCCGGGTGACCACCGAGTACCGCTTTGCCAACACCCTGGCATTGGGCGCCGGGTACACCTGGTACACCCTGGATATCGACAAGGACGATAACAACTACACCTACGCCGTCGAATACCAGTATCAGGGTCCCGAGATCTACATGACCGTCATGTTCTGAGGCCCCGGGCGACCGCACCGTCGAGACGCCCGGGCGTTTTTCGGACAAGAAAGCAGACATAACCGGCGCCAGCCGGTGCCTGTCGCGGCCCCGCGATTCTGGGCATTGGCACGCAAAAACCGCCCCGGAACCGCGGGGTTGCCTGTCTATACTCAGAACAGATCATGATCCAGCCGCCTCACGAGCACCAAACGGGTGACGAATCCCCGCCTCCGGACGCCGAACTGCTGTTCGACGCCTCGCCTACCCGGGTGGTGCGCACCCGGGCGGCCGACGGCCGGCCGGTGGTCATCAACTCCCGCTCTGCGGCCGACGACGCTGGAATCGCCAACCTGGCGCACGAGTTCCGCATCGCTCAGGCGCTCATGGGCACCAACGTCATCAAGGCCTATGCCCTGGACTCGGACGCCAGCGCCTCGTTCATGGTGCTGGAGGACTTTGGCGGCCAGTCCCTGGACCGGATCATCGGCGAACGGCGGCTGACCCTGGGGGAGGTGCTGTCCATCGGCGTGCAGATCGCCGCCGGCCTGGCGGACATTCACGCCGCAGACGTGATTCACAAGGACATCACCCCGGAGAACATCGTCTACAACGCCGCAACCGGCGTCGCCAAGATCATCGACTTCGGCATCTCTACTCAGCTCACCCGTGAACAGGCGGAGATGACCAGCCCGACGTTGCTCGAAGGCAGCCTGCGGTACCTGTCACCGGAGCAGACCGGCCGCATGAACCGGGCCATCGACTATCGGACCGACCTCTATTCTCTGGGCGCCACACTCTACGAACTGCTGACCGGCCATCCCCTGTTCGACGTTCAGGAGCCCATCGAGTGGCTGCACTGCCACATCGCCCGGCAGCCGCGCGCGCCCCATGACCTCGACCCGGAAATTCCGCGCACGCTGTCGGACATCGTCATGAAACTGCTCGCCAAGAGCGCCGATGAGCGGTACCGAAGTGCCCGGGGCGTCCGCGCCGATCTCGCGCGGTGCCTGGAACAGCTGAACGCCGGCCGGGTCGAACGCTTCGCCATCGCCGCCGTCGATCCGCCGGTAAAATTCCAGATACCCCAGCGCCTGTACGGCCGCGATGACGACGTCGCCCAGCTCATGGCCGCCTTCGACCGGGTCGCCCGCACCGGCGTCAGCGCCCCGGAACTGCTACTGGTCGCCGGCTACTCCGGCATCGGCAAATCCGGCCTGGTCAAGGAACTGTACCGCCCGGTCACCGAACGGCGCGGCTACTTCGTGACGGGAAAATTCGATCAGCTTCATCGCCGGGTGCCGCTGGCGGCGCCGGTCGGGGCTCTGCGCGCCCTGGTGCGGCAACTGCTCACGGAACCGGAAACCCGCCTTGCCGGCTGGCGGCAGCGGCTCACCAGAGCGCTGGGCGGCAACGGCCGTCTGATGACCGAACGGGTTCCGGAACTGGCGCTCATCATCGGCCCACAGCCGGAGCCGCCGAGCCTTTCCGGACGCGACGCAGAAGTCCGCTTCAACCGAACCGTGATCGGCCTCATCAGCGCCTTCTGCAGCGTCGATCACCCGCTGGTTCTGTTTCTGGACGACCTGCAGTGGGCGGACAGCGCCACCTTTGCCTTGCTGGAACAGCTTCTGACCGATCCCGCCGCGAGCCACCTGCTGATCATCGGCGCTTATCGGGACAACGAGGTTCACGCCGCCCACCCGCTCATGCTCCTGACCGATCGGCTGGTGGACGCGGGAACCCGAGTCAGCACTCAGACCCTCACCCCGCTGTCCCGCCGGAACCTGGCCGAGTTGCTCGCCGAGTCGCTCGACGTTCCCGAGCCTTCGGTTGCTCAGCTCGCGGCTCTGCTGGAACAGAAGACCGCGGGTAACCCGTTCTTCGCCGGGGAGTTCCTGCGCTTTCTGCACGAGCGCGATCTGATTTCTCTCGATTCCGCCAGCGGCCGCTGGGTCTGGGATGTCGAGCGGATCGGTCAGGAGGCCATCACCGACAACGTGGTGGACCTGATGGCGGCGAAGCTGCGCCGCCTGTCCGAGGACACCCGACATCTGCTGCAGCGCGCGGCCTGCATTGGTCACCGCTTCGATCTCGGCATGCTGAGCGCCGTTTACCATGGCGACCGGGCGCGCCTGAGCCGGTCTCTGGGCGAGGCCATGAGTCATGGCCTGATCGCGCCAATCGGCGGCCGCCGTCTGGAATTGTCGGCGGCGCCGGAAGCCCGCCTGCGCGACACCGAACTGGCCTTCGCCCATGACCGGATTCAGCAGGCCGCGCACGACCTGCTGTCTCCCCACGCGCGCCAGCGTACCCACCTGGAAATCGCCGAGAATCTGATCGCCATGCTCGACGAGCAGGGCCGCAGCGAGCAGGTGTTCCGCATCACCGATCACCTGAATTGTGCCACCGACCTGATCGTCGACGAAGAGGGTCGCAGCCGGCTCCTGCACTTCAACTGCGACGCCGGGCGCCAGGCCGAGCGCTCGGCTGCCTATGACGCGGCCTACGGCTACTTCTCCCGGGCCCTGACGCTGTTGCCCCAGGACGCCTGGGACCGGCTCCCGGACCGGGCCCGGGAAATCCACGAAAACGCCGCCGACGCCGCACTCTCGAGCGGCCGGTATGACGCCTGCGACGACATCGTCGGTCGGGCGCTCTGCCACGTCGGCGATCCCATCGCGGCAAGCCGCCTGAACAGGATCTTTCTCACCTCCCTGGGAGCCCAGGGACGCCACCCGGAAGTGCTGCGGCGCGGCAGGTCACTGGTGGCCGCCTTCGGTCTGCCGTTTCCCATGGGTTCGTCCCGCGCCCGCCTGCTGCTCGCCTTCGTCGACGTCCAGCGGCGCCTGCGCCGGCGCTCGCTGGACGATCTGCGCAGGCTGCCGGAGACCCGGCAGTCCGGTATCCGGGAGCGCACCCTGCTTTCCGAGCGGGTGGCGGCGGCGGCGCATTTCGCGGAGCCGGAACTGCTGCCGCTGATGGTTCTGCACGGCATCAAGGCGGCGCTACGATGGGGAATCCACGAGCGTTCCGTCACTTCGTTCAGCGGCATGTCGGTCATACTCTGTACTCACCTGCGCCGTTTCGACGAGGCCGAACGGGTCGCGGCCTTTGCGTTGGAATTGTGCGAAAGGTATCCCGAGGCCCGCGCGCTCGGCCGGGTCCGGTTCAACTGGACCGGCTTCGCCGGGCCCTGGCGGCAACCACTGTCGGCAGTGACGGCAGAGCTGCCAAGAATTTATGAGCAATGCCTCGTCGACGGCGACTTCGAGGGCGCCGCGCAAGCCGCCACCTATCAGGTGGGATACGTATTTGCTGGCGGTGCAACGCTGTCCGCGGTTGCGGAAGAAGCCGCCCGCTGGCGCGCCGCCGTCGGCGCACTGAATCAGCGGGAATCGGAAGTTTTTCTGGATCTGCTGCAGCAGCTCGTGGAAAACCTGCGCGGCCAGGCCGCAGACCCGGCACGACTGAGCGGCCGCTACTACGACTTCGAGCGTATGCTGCCGGACCATGAGCACACCCAGGCGCGGCGTCTGATCGTTGCCGCCCTGGCGCGCCAGGCCAGTCTGCTCAACGCGTTCGGCCACGCTGAGGAGGCGCTGGCGTGCGCTGACCGGCTGCGTGGCTACCTTCCGGCGTTCGAGAACGTGCTGGATGGCATGGTGGTGCATCAGTTCGACGCCATGATCCGTCTGCAGGCAATCATCGACCCCGCCGTCGACATCGACCCCCAGACCCGCCGACGCCTGCTCAAGCAGGTGCGCGGCAGCCGGCGCGTGCTCGACCGCTGGGCCGAAGCCATACCGGCGAACGCCCTGGCCCGCCGGGAACTGGTGGATGCGCAATGGCAACGAGCCCGGGGACGGCCGGACCTGGCCCAGGATCACTTCGACCGTGCCGTCGCAGCCGCCCGGACCCATGGCCTGCCATGGGAAGAAGCCAGCGCCAACCGTCTGTGCGGCGAAATGAACAAGACCCTCGGCCGGACGACCATCGCCCGGGCTTATCTGCTCCAGGCCCACGACTGCTACCGGCGCTGGGGCGCCCACGCGCTGACGGCCCATCTGGAGCAGGTGCATCCCGAGTTACCGGTTGCCGGCACCCAGAACCGCTGGTCGGGCCCCGGCAGCACCAGTGGCACACCCCAGAGCGATCTCGACGTATCGGCGCTGATGAAGGCACTCAAAGCCATCGCCGACGAGACCATCTACAGCCGTATGCTTGGTTCGATCATCTCCACCGCCATCGAGTTTGCCGGCGCCCAGCGTGGCGTACTCATGCTGCGGCACTGGTCCCGGGACGCCGCCGGCGCCGAGTTCCGGGTGGAGGCGGAAGCTTCAGTGGACCGCGGTACACCGCAGGTGCTGCAGTCGAAGCCGGTCGAATCGTTTACCGATTTGTCACACGCGGTGGTCAACTACACCGCCAGAACCCGGCGCAGCGTGGTCATTCACGACGCTCAGGAACCCGGCAGCGAGATACCGGGGCTCGACCTCGACGAACACGTGCTGCGCGGCCAGGTCAGCTCCATCCTGTGCCTGCCCATCGTTGCCGCTGCCGATCAGGAGGCGGAACTCATCGGCCTGCTCTATCTGGAGAACAACCGCGCCAGCCACACCTTCACCGAACAGCGTTTCGATACCCTGGAGATCATCGTCATGGCGGCAGCCGGGCGCCTGGAGCTGTCGCGCAAGGCCGCCCTGGACGGGCTCACCCAGCTGTTCAACCGCGATCACTTTCAGTCGATGCTGCGCCAGGAACTGGCCCGCAGCCAACGCCACGGACGGCCGCTGTCGCTGATCCTGGCGGACATCGATCACTTCAAGCGCTTCAACGATACCTGGGGACATCAGATCGGTGACGAAGTGCTGATCGAGGTCGCTGCCGCAGTCCGGGAAGCCTGCCGTGACACCGACATCGCGGCCCGTTACGGCGGCGAGGAGCTGACTGTGATTCTTCCGGATACCGACGCGGCCGCAGCGCGGGTGGTCGCCGAACGCATTCGCCGCAACGTGGCCAATCTCAGAATCCCCCATACCGGGGAGAATGGCGTGCAGCAACTGTCGGTGACCCTGAGCCTCGGGGTTGCCGACCTGACCGGAGCCGTGCAGGTCGAAGCGGATCTGCTGCGGCACGCCGACGAAGCCCTTTACCAGGCCAAACGCAACGGCCGCGATCGAGTGGAATGCTGGCGCCGCAACACCGGCGCATGACGCCCGCCTCCCGGCCGGGCTATTGCAGATCGGTGTTGCGGAACGCTTCCGCCGAGGAATTCTGGATCACCTCCCGGATGTCCCGGGGCCAGACGCGGATGTATTCGTTGAAGCGGGCTTCTTCGCCGCCATACAGGGCCCGGCAGGCTTCCTCGTAACCCTGGCGTTCGCCTGCCAGCACGGTCATGAGCCGGTGCGTACGGTCCTGGGCCTGGTTGCGGCGGTCGGCTCCACCCAGGTCCTTGCGGGCCCGGTCTACCAGTCGACGCAGCGTGGCCGAGGCCCCGCCCCGTTGATCGTCCAGCCAGGCCCAATGCCGAGGCAGCAGGGTCACTTCCCGGCCCACCACACCAAGCCGCGGCCGGCCACGGCGGCGGCGTTTGAGCGCCGGCGCACTGTCGTCGTCCGGCGGCATGCCGTAACGGGCGCGCACGTCCTGCTCGGAACCGCTGACGTTGAGATCCACCGGCCGTCCGGTGGATTCGTCCAGAACCAGTACCGCATCGCTGTCCTGGCCGGGCGCGTGCTGAAACACCGCCAGCGCCACCTCGGCCAGTGCGCCGCGCGCCAGCCATCGATCACCGAGGAAGGCGACGTACCGTTCCGCGTCATCCGCAGTGAGCTTTTCCATGCCTCGCCTAACACCCAGGTAATTGTATTTACCCAGGGATTGAAGCAGATGTGTCATCCGATCAGTCATGCTGGGCCCGTGATGTAACGACGCTCAAGCCGCTTGATAGACCACATCGTTTCTCCGACCCGGCCCTGCGACCGGCCGCTTAATCCGTTGTGAATGGTACTACCGGGTCTTGTGTCAAAAACGCATGATTGCGTAAGTAACGGATCGACTGCGGTCCAATCACTCACAGACCGGCGTCGTTTCCGGGTCCGCGCGCGACGCTTCCTCCAACGCGCCGATGCTGGACACCTGGTAGCCACGAGCGGCCAGCCGCGGCAGCAGAAGATCCAGTGTCTGCACGGTGCGCTGCCCGCGCTCGCCGCGATCGTGGAGCACGACGATAGAGCCCGGCTGCACCATGGCGGCATCGAAATCCGCAACCCGGGACGGCTCATCGACCAGCGTGTCGACAGGAAAGACCGACGCCATGGCAATGCGGTAGCCGCGGCTGCGCGTGAGCGCCAGAATGCGGTCGTCGTAGCGGGCCGATCCGGCGCGGAACCACTGCACCGGGCCGAACGCTTCCAGCACGAGGGCGGCGCTCAGGAACTTACGCTCGAGATCCGCATCGGACAGGCGCACCGTGACTTCATCTTCGGTCATGTGATGACCCAGTTCGTGGCCGTCCGCCAACATCCGCCGCACCAGCGCTTCGTTCCCGGCCACCGAATCACCGAGCAGAAAGAAGGTGGCAGTGGCGCCGTGCCGCGTCAGCACGTCCAGGATGGCCGGCGTCGTATCCGGATCCGGACCATCATCGATGGTCAGACCGATTGCGCATAGCGCGGTCGGCACGAAGTAGACGATCTCCGGGTAGCTGCCCGGCAGCGCGCGCACCAGCCAGCGTGGCTCGGCATGACGGGCGCAGGCCGCCAGCGCCAGTACGGCCGCCAGGAGCGTCAGGACCCGCAGCGGGAAAAACGTGACTCGACCGCACGCTGACGATGCCCGGCCGGCCACGGCGTCAGATCTCCGGGTGGTAACGCAGGAAGAGCTCGAAATAGGGCTCGCGGCCGATGCCTTCCGTCAGATCCAGACCGTCATCGTCACTGATCCGCAGACTGCCGAGGCCGGAAATGCCACCGCCCAGACCCCACCAGATTCTGCCGGCGAGGCGACGCTCGTAACTGAGCCCGAGGTTCCAACGGGAGAGATCCGCGGTGCGGGAATCGCCATCGTCATCGAACTGCCAGCTCGCACCAGCCGGGCTGACGCCGAACCGCACGAGTTGATTGGCGTCCGGACCCCAGGAGACGGCGGGCCACGGCATGATCATGGAGATCACCCATTTCGGGGTCGGATACCAGTCGAGTCCGAAGTACGGCAGCAGGTACTGATCCGGTTCGCCGCCGATCCAGACCAGACCATAATAGGTGTGAAAGGTGGCCGAGTGGCGGTGCCGGCCTACCGCACCGGCAATCAGTTCGCTACTGTCGGCCCCGCCCCCGGTCACGGCGTGCCACTGAGGAAAGGCAAAGGCCCCCACCTGCCAGGACGCGCTTGGCTGGCCGACCCAGGCGCCGAGGAACCCGGCGTCGTAGACGCGTTCGCTGTGCTGCCCGTCGAGCCAGTTGTAGGAGACGGCCCCGCCGCCAATGAGCATGTTCTTCCGGCCGACCCAGACCGGCAGACCCGCCGCCAGCGATAGCTGCTGCGCTTCGAAACGACATTCGGCGGCGCCGCAGTCACCGTCGAACCCGGCCTCGGAAAAATTGTCGTAGCGCAGTTCCGCCAGCGGTGGGAACGGGACGTTGGAGACGCCGCGATCGAACAGAAAGTCGCTGCGCATGATGGCGTCGATCAGTTCCTCGCCCACCGCGAAGGCGGCGGGCGGCAACAGGGCCGCGGCGCCGGCCAGACACCACAGCGCCAGCCGGCGCACCGGCGACATCGCGCCGCGGCCGGTCAGAGCGGACGGTAGGAGAACTTCTGACCGCTGACGCTCAGATCGAGCATGAGCCCGCCTTTGGCGATGACGTACACCGCCATGCCTTTGTAGTAGCCGGCTCCGGAGGTGGCGGCGTCGCGCTTGCCGCCGCTGTAACCCGCCGACCCGCCGGTGGTGCCGGCCATGGCCGAGGCGCCGGCGGTAATCGCCACCGCCCGGGCACCGGCGCCGAACTCGAAGCCGCCGCTGCTGAACTCTTCGAAAGCGCGCCGATCCTGGAAGAAGATGATCTGACTGAAGGCCTGACCGCCCGCCTGAAAGCCGAGGCTGAGTTCGGTCACGGTGGTGTCGCCCACGGCCCGGCCGCCCACGAACACCCGGCCCTTGCCGCGCGCACCGCCGATGACGAAGGCCGCCTTGCCGACCGTCGGAAAGATGGCGTAACCGTAGGCATCGTCGAAATACGCCTGACTGGCACCGGCATTGCGGAACAGGTCGGCGGCATTACTGAACTCGTCTGCGCGCGCACCGCTGGCGGCCGCCAGGATCACACAGAACGCCACTATCGCTCTCATCATATCCGTTTTCCTTACTGCCGTTTCAGGACGCGGGCTCGACCCGCACGGCAACAGCTTCCATATAGGTCAGGCGCACCTTGTCGCCCTCGTCGAGCCCTCGAATGAACTTCTGCATCTCCGGACGCTTCACGTCCACCACCCGGACCAGTCCGTCGGCACCGCGGAAGCTTACCGTATTGCGATCGGTATCCACGGATTCTATGACCACGACCGACGACACTCGGGCCCCTTCCAGCCCGGCTGGCCGTTCGCCGGGTTCGGCCCGGCCGGCCAGCATCTCGATGTCACCGACCTGATCGGTCCGCTCGGCGTCGGTCACCGCCGCGGCCAGGCCCGAATAGTATCCGAGGGTAATCTGATCGCCGACGTTCACCTGGTCGAGGTTACGCACCTGGTCGTGCACCTCCAGGGTCAATTCCTGTCCCGGCGCACCGCGCAGGGTGATCAGACGCGCCGCCGGGTCGATGGCGGTCACCGTCGCCGTGACTTCCTCGGCATCCACGTACTCGGCCGGCTCCGGCGGCGTGCCGGCACAGGCAGCGCCCAGCACCGCGCCGAGTACCAGCCAACCCGGAATTCGCAATGTTCCCGGCACCTCGACTCCTCAACCTGCCAGATGGGCCGCGGCGATGCGGCCCGGCCATCACTGGACGGCCCGGCATTCTATACGATTCGAGACGCCGGCCGTAATGGCTTCAGGCAGCGCCGGACGCTTTCTCGTAGACGCTCAGGGTCGATTGGGCGACGTGGTGCCAGTCGTAGCGCTCCAGCACCCACTCCCGGCGCTCCTGGACCTGTTGCGGCAGGCGGCCGCAGCGGGCGTGTTCTTCCAGGCGCCGCGCCAGGGTATCGACGTCGCCCAACGGGAAGTAGCAGTTGTCCGGCAGCCCCACCTCGACGTTGGCATCGATGTCGCTGGCAACCACCGGCAGGCCATGGCTCAGAGCCTCCAGCAGCGCGATGGGCAGCCCTTCGTGAGAGGACGGCAGCACGAACACCCCGGCGTGATGAAACAATTCGGCCAGCGCCGAACCGGATCGGTAGCCGGCGAACACCACCCGCTCGTCCGCCGCCTCACGCACTCTGGCGGGATACGGCGCATTGGGGTTGAAGGCGCCCACGAACACCAGCCGCCAGTCTCTCAGTTCCGCGCTGTTGAAGGCCCGGACCAGGTCGAGTTGCCGTTTCTCCGGCACGAAGCGGCTGACCTGCAGCACGTAGCGGCCGGGGGTCAGATCGAGTTCAGCGACCGCCTCGTCGCTGTCCACCGGCGCCGGCACGTCAACGCCGTTGGGAATGATGTCGCTGTCGATGCCGAACTTCTCGTACACCAGATCGCGGATGGTCCGGGAGATGACGATGCGGCCGTTGGAGTGTTTCATACCCAGCCGTTCGCCGAGGCGCAGCACGAAGCGCGCGAAGGTCTTCCACTTCTCACGCCGGTAGTCGGGACCGTGATGGGTGATCACCACCCGCACGCCGAACAGGCGTGCAAGCGGGGCCATGATGGCAGGACCGACGCCGTGCAGGTGAAAAACGTCAGGCCGGGTGCGGATGGCGTAGAGGGTCGCCAGGAAGGTGTGGACCAGCGCCTCCAGCCCTGCCGTGGTTGGCGACCACAGCGGCCGGATGGCTACGCCGCGCCAGGAATCCGGTGCCGGCGCCGGCTGAAATGGCGTGCGGACCACCACCTCGACCTCGCAGCCCATTTCCGCCAGCAGCGGGTACAGGTGTTTGGCGTGGGTCTCGACCCCGCCTTCGGTAGACGGAATTCCGCGCAGTCCGGCGACGAGTACGCGCACACTAAACCTCGGAATGCCGGCCAGCAGGAACGAGGCGATCGCTCACGCCGCCGCTCCCAGCCCACGATAAAGCGCCAGAACCCGCTCGAGATAGGCCGCGCGGGAGAAATGTCCATCGACCAGACGGCGTCCGGCCGCACCCATTTCCAACAATTGCTTCCCCTCTGTAGATGCCGCCTCCTGCAGCGCTGACGCCAGCGCCGCGGGCGAGCCGCTCTCGAAAATCCAGCCGGTCTGACCGGCCTCTACCATTTCCGGAATCCCGCCAATGTCCGCGCCGATGACGGGCACCCCGGTCGCGTACGCCTCCAGTATGCTCATCGGAGCGTTCTCGTACCATTCCGATGCCAGCACCAGCGCCCGGGCGCCCGCCACCGCAGCCCGCAACGCCGTGCCGCGCAGCACGCCGGTGAACTCGATGTCCGCACCACTGGCCGCCGCCACCTCACGCAATTGTTGGAAATCGGGGCCGTCTCCGACGATCTTCAGCCGGACCCCCGCCAGACGCGCCGCTTCCACCAGGGTAAATAGCCCTTTCTCCGGCGCCAGCCGGCCGATATAGACGAAGTAGTCGCCAACCTCCCTGCGCATCTCGAAATCCGCCGCGTCGATACAGTTGGGCACATAAACCATCTGAGCTGCGTCGAACCCCCATTCCACCAGTTTCCGGCCATAGAAACGGCTCGGAACCACGAACCGGTCCACCTGCCGCTGATAGGTCCCGAGCAATCGGTGCAGCTTGGATTCAGCATAGATGATGGAGCTCAGCGCCAGGGATCCTTTGATACACCGGTAGCGCACCACGTTCCGCAAGCGGCCGCCGCGACAGCGTTCACAGACGCCATCCGAGGCCAGCATTTTGTACGACGGACAGGCCACCTTGAGGTCGTGAACGGTAAGAACCACGGGCACACCCGCGGCGCCGGCGGCGTCCAGTACCGAGGGCGACAGGTGGTGATAAATGTTGTGGGCGTGAAAAATGGCTGGCCCGGTGACGCGGATCAGTTCCGCCAGCTTGCGCCGGGCTTCGAAGGAATAGATGACCTTGGCCGCCATGGTGGCCTTCTCGAGCGGGCCGTAGTCCTGGCCGAACTCGATTTCTTCCGCAAAGTAACCTTCCCATTCCGACGGCAGGTTCTCCGGATGGCGCATGGCGAATGGAACCACCTGCCAGCCGGCGCCTTCGAGCAGCCGGTTATGGGCCAGGAACACGGTTTCCGCGCCACCTCTGGGATAGTGGTAATTGTTTGCGGACAACAGAACGTTACGGGTCAAAAGCGCCTCTCATGCACCGGGCCGGGAAAGCGGAGGAGCCGCTCGGGCAGCCAACAACTGTGGGGCTAACTTACTGATAATCGGGAACTTGGGAGAAATTTTTTGTTCTCAGTATGTACTAGACGCTAGCTTACCGGCCGTGATCTTCCTATTATCGCGCCGCGTTAGGATCTGACTTCCTGCCTGCACGGTTTTCGCCCGTGGCTGCACTCGAAGTTCCCGCGCAGGGATAGCGCCCGTCGATCAGGAGAAGTGGTTCGTTGTTCAGTGCTTCAGTGCATAGGTTCTGGTGTCGACGTATGCCCGGCCGGCGCCACGCGCCCGCCGTGTCCGTCCGGGCCGCTCTGGTTCTGGCAGCCCTGGTCGCTGCCGGATGCGGTGGCGGCGGCGGCGGCAGCAACGGCGGCGGCAACAGCAACACGGCGCCCATTGCGCGGCCGGCGGCAACCCCGGAAAGCGGCGCGGCGCCGCTCGCGGTCAGCTTCGACGGCAGCGCTTCTACCGACAGCGACGGCAGCATCACCAGCTACCGCTGGAATTTCGGCGACGGTTCCGGCGAAGCCACCGGCGAAACGGTTGATCATACCTTCGGCGCCGTCGGCACCTATCAGGTGCGCCTGACCGTCACCGACGACGACGGCGCCACCGCCAGCAGCACCGTAACGGTGACCGTAAACGCGGTGGACGGCGAATCGCCCGTGGCCATGGCCGCTGCCGACCCGGAGAACGGCGTGGCGCCCCTGGTCGTGGATTTCTCCAGCGCCGGTTCCAGCGACCCGGATGGCAGCATCGCCGATTACCGGTGGAATTTCGACGACGGCAGCGCAGTCAGCTTCAGCCCCAATCCGACCCATACCTTCCAGGCCGGCAGCTACGACGTAACCCTGACGGTGATCGACGATGACGGCCTGACCGATACCGCGACCGTCACCATTCTGGTGAGCCCGCCCGACAACGAGTTGCCGGAGCCGGCCTTCACCCTGTCCGACGACAGCGGACCAGCACCGCTGGCCGTGGATTTCGACGCCAGCGGGTCCAGCGATCCCGACGGCAACATCGTCAGCTACCTGTGGGATTTCGGTGACGGCGACACCGGCAGCGGCGCAACCATTTCCCATACCTTCACGGATCCAGGCGCCTACGACGTCACCCTCACCGTGGCCGACAACGAGAGCGGGGTCCAGACCCTGACCCGGATCGTCAGCGTCGGCGAGGTGCCGACCGCGGCGGCCTCCGCAACCCCCGATTCCGGCGGGCCGTCCCTCGTGGTCACCTTCGATGCCTCGGCTTCCAGCGACAGCGACGGGACCGTCGAGTTCTATCACTGGGACTTCGACGACGGCGACACCACCACCGTGAGCGGAGCCGAGACCCAGCACACGTTCGAAGACGTCGGCGTGTACCAGGTGGAACTGCGGGTGGAAGACGACGACGGCCTGCTGTCCGACCCGGTGACCATCGAGGTGACGGTTCTGGACCCCGGCTCGCTGTCGCTGCGGGACTTCTTCGATACCGACAGCCGCGGGTCCTACGAATACACCACCGGCTCCGGCCAGTCGGTGACCCACGTGAGCAGCGCCGATCCGGACTACGGCGACTACCTGAACGTGGTGGCCGGCACCGGCCAGCTCGAGATCAGCCGCGATCTGCCGGCCCAGAGCGAAGCCTATTTCCAGATTCACTTCTGGCCGCAGCAGGACAATCACGCCAACGCGTCGTTCTCGCTGTACCTGGAAGAGAACGCCACCACCTATTATCTGGTGCGCGGCGACGCCACCGTGGCCTCGGGTGAGTCCGGCGCGTCCATCAGCAAATGGGTCAACGGGGTGATGGTAGACGAAGCGGAGTTTCCCCCCAAGGCCTTCAACATGGGCGCCGACCCCTTCGGCTACACCAACGGCCTGCGCTACAGCATCAACGTGTACTTCTCACCGGCGCGGATGACCACCGAGTTCACCGAACTCCGGCCCCGGGTGGTGAGCATGAGCGGCGACTCGACGCCCATTCAGGTGTCCCGCATGCGTCTGCTGTTCGACGGCCAGGACGCGCGCATCGACAACATCATCAAGGAGCCCATCGCGCCGGATCAGCTCGACTACTACGTGGCTTTCGGCGACAGCATCACCGAGGGCACCGGCGACGGCGACTCGACCGACGGCCGCAGCTTTCCCATCGAACTGCAACGGCGCCTGCTGGACGAACTGGTAACCTCCCAGGCGGTCTACAACGAAGGCTTTGGCGGCATGCGGGTGCTGGACGCCCTGAACGAGGTGGGTAATCTGCTCAACCGTCATCCCCAGGCCGAGGTGGTACTGATCATGATCGGCACCAACGACGCGCTGCAGCAGGCCACCACCATCGGCCCGACCACCTACCGCACCCGGCTGCAGTCCATCGTCGACGACGTGCGCGAGGCCGGCAAACTGCCGCTGATCGCCAAAATGCCGGCCGAAGGGCCGACCCAGGCCCAGCGTGACCAGATGTCGGCCTACAATGACCAGATCGACATTCTGCTGGCTGAGCCCCAGAACGCCGACATCTACGTCGAGCCGCCGGACTTCGAGTGTTACTTCGACGCCAACCCCGGTCTGATCAACGCCGACCTGACCCATCCCACGGGCCAGGGCTATCGCGACATGGCCGCGTTGTGGCAGAAGATGATCGGCCTCGGCGCCAGTGGCACGCCGACTGACGCTTGCGAGCTCTGATGACATCCGGCGCCAAACACCCGCGGTGACCGACGCCAGACCTGCAGCCCCGCCGGAACTCGACGCACTGCGCGGTAAACGCGCCCTGGTCACCGGGGGCCACGGCTTCATCGGCGCCGCCGTCTGCCAGGCCCTGCAACGGGCCGGCGCCGAGCCGCTGGCGGTGGGCCGCACCCCCCGCCCCGGGATCGCGGCATCCGCGGTGCTGGATGCCGCCGACGCCGATGCCACCCTGGCGCTGTTCGAATCCTTCCGCCCGGATCTGGTGTTTCATCTGGCCAGTCACGTCACCGGCGCCCGGGATCCGGAACTGGTTCTGTCCACCTTCCACAGCAACCTGACCAGCACCGTCAACGTCCTGTCCGCGGCCCAGCACACCGGTTGCCAGCGCGTGGTGCTCACCGGCTCCCTGGAAGAGCCGGAGCCGGCCCTTCAGTGGAGCGTTCCCAGTTCACCGTACGCGGCCGCCAAGCTGGCGGCCGGGGCCTACGGGCGCATGTATGCCGAACTGTTCGCGCTGGACGTGGTGACCCTGCGGGTCTTCATGGTCTACGGGCCGGGCCAGCACGACCTGCGCAAACTGGTGCCTTACACCATTACCTCGCTGCTGCGCGGTGGAGTGCCGAAATACACCAGCGGCATCCGCGAAGTGGACTGGATCTACGTCGAGGACGTGGCCTCGGCTTACCTGCACGCGGCCGTTGCCGCCAGGCCGGGCATCGACCCCATCGACGTCGGCCGCGGCGAACTGTTCACCGTGCGCCAGGTAGTGGAAACCCTGTGGGACATCATGGACGCACCGGGCCACCCGGAGTTCGGCGACGTGGCCGACCGCTCCCGGGAGCAGGTCCGGCGCGCCGACACGGCGGCCAGCGCCGAACGCCTGAACTGGCGCCCCGGCACGTCCCTGGTGAGCGGCCTGAGCCGCACCGTGGACTGGTACCGCGACAATCTCGAGCGCCTGAGCGGCTGATCTGCTCCGGTTTCCGGCCCATCACTGCGCCTCGATCCCCAGCAACCGCGCGGCGTAGACGAGATCCCGCGGCTCCACGACGTGGTGGGACCAGGGGTCGCCGGCAATCGCGACCACCCGCCCACCCAAGCGGGCAATGGCTTCGGTCTCTTCGACCACGTCCGTACATCCGGCGCCCAGGGCCTCACGCAGGCTCGTGACCGCACAGGCGTACGGGCTCTGCACGATCAGGTACCCCTCCCGACCCACGTGCTCCAGACTCCCGTCGCGGCGCCGCCGTTTGATGACGTCCGGCGGTTCCCAGGCCGGCACGGCGGCATCAGCGCCGGCACGGACCGCTTCGATCAGCCGGGTCACGGTTTCGGCCCGCGCCAGTGGCCGGGCACAGTCATGAATGACGACGACGTCCGCATGGCGCCCGGCCCCGGGCCGCGCCGGCAACACCTGCAGGGCACTGGCCAGGGAATCCAGTCGCCCGGCTCCGCCACATACCGTCAGGTCCTGGCAGCCGGACCAGGCGACGCCGTCGGGTAACGCCAGAACCAGGGTCTCGCAGGGTGCCCGCAGCAGGTCCAGGGCCCTGTCCACCAGGGTTCGTCCCGCCAGCGCCTGGAACTGTTTGGGCGCCCCGAACCGGCGGCCGCTGCCCGCCGCCAGCACGATCCCGAAGGTCCGGCCGCCGGTGGCCGGCGGCTTGGCGCCAGCGGCCATCAGCCGGCCGTAAACAACTGACCACCGGACACCGGCCGCTCCCGCTGGCGCACCAGCCAGCGCCCGACTTCGTCCAGTTCCTCGGTTCCCAGCGCCAGCAGGATGGCCCGACGGCCGGCCTGGTCGCGGGTATGGCCGATCAGTTGCGCGGCGTTGGCGAAGATTCTCTGCATGTACCGGTACTGCGCAATCAGTTCCCGTTCCGAAACCCGTTGCGCATAGCTGGAACGCACCGCGGCCAGGTAGGGAAAGCCGCCCATGGCGGCGATGAGCAGATTGATCTGCAGGGTGCCCAGCCGGGCCTGGAACAGCGCCAGGATCACGGCGGCGGCCAGTCCGGCACTGAACCCGAGCACGGTCAGCAGCCGGGTGATGCGGCTGCGCCGCTGCCCCCGCTCGGCCCGGTCACGATAATAATCGGCCTCGTTGTCCTCGCCGCTGCCGAGCCAGTGTTCGATGGCCGTTTCCAGATGCTCGGCCGGCACCGGCCGCGCGTCGGCATCCGTGCGCCGGGCGGCAAAGCGCATGACGTTGCGGATCCAACCCAGCTCCAGATCCTGGCGCTTCATGAACTTGTCGTGAGGAAACTCGGCCAGCCCCCGCGTGCGCACCCCGGCCAGCGCCCAGAAATACTGCACCCGCAGTCCTTCGGTCAGCGCCCGATAGTCCAGGTAGCGCCGGTACCAGGCCCCGCGCCGTTCCACCAGGAACAACGTCATGCCCAGGGCCAGCAAGCCCAGGTACAGCCAGATGGCCGATTCGTTACCCGGAAAATCCGCGTAGACGATGAAGCTCAGCCCCACCAGCGCCACCAGCACGTAGAGACTGCGCACCGCCCGCAGGGCCCGGCGCTGAAAATGCAGGGCCAGGGCATCGGCGGCCGCAAACAGGCTGCCGATGTCGGTATCCGCCAGGGCGCTGACCTGCGGCAGCGACGACTTCAGCTCGACCCCGGCCCGGGCCAGACCCGCCAGATCCCGGTTCAGCAGCGCCTGCCGCACGAACACGGCGCGGTAACGCTCGGGCATGTCGACGCTGTGAGGCGCCAGCTCGTCCCGGGTGAGCCAGTAACCCTGACCCGGCCGGAGGCCATCGGCCGGCGGGCCGGAATCGCGGCGCGAACAGACGACGTGAAACGCCAGGTCGCTCTCGTCTTCGGAGAAGTCGATGGCCGACCGGGGCTCGTCCCCGCTGATCAGGATCAGTTCGTTGTCGTGGTGAAAACGCACCACATGGGCGGTGCCGCCCGGGGCGCTGGACGGTTTGCCGTCCCACAGCGCCAGCAATACGTGACAGTGTGCGGCCAGGTAGACGCCCAGAAACTCGTACTGGGCATCGCGCCGCTGCTCCGGAGCGATGCGATCGTCGCCGAGCTCCTCGAGCAGCGGCATCTCCATCACTTCGCCGTATTGCAGCATTTCGTTGAAGACCTCGGCCGAAACGTCGCCGAAGTCCTGCTCGTAAAGGCGCCGGGGCATGGGCAGCACGATGCTGATGTCGACACCGAGCCGATGGGCGACCCGCGCCACCAGCCGGTCGGCGCCCTCGGCCAGCGGGGTCATGACACGCAACGGCAGGCCGTCGAACCGTGCCCGCAGGTCCTGCAGAAAGCGCTCCACGGCCGCTTCGAGCACGGGTTCTTCTTCCGGCACCAGATCCCGGTGGCCGGTCACGCCGATCACCAGGGGAACAGGGGCGACGTTCATCCGCGCAGTGTAGCGCCGACGGCCGCGCCGCGTCCCCCGGCCGGTTCGGTTCACAGTGCCATGGCGACCCGGCGCTGGGCCCGGTCGCGCAGGCACACCTCCAGGTGATCCCCGATATCGGCCATCGCCGTGCCGGGGTTGGCCATGGTCAGACACTCCGCCTCGCGCCGGCAGTAGTACTGATCCCAGTCCCGCTGGCGGCGCCGCTCCTGCTGCCGGTAGGCCCGTTCGGACATAGCCCCCAGGGCGGCCGCCCGTTCGGCGAAAATGGGCGGCGACGGGTGCACCCGTACGTCGGCGGTCGCCAGTTCGTCCATGCAATACGCGGCGCCCGTGTCCGGCTGCACGGTCAACGGCGTGAAGCGCGCACCGGGCGCGAAGCCGAACTGCATTTCGTCGCAGCCACTCAGACAGACCAGCACCAGCAGGCCCGCCACCGGCCAACGGCGGACGACTTCGCTCAACCCAGGACTCCGATTCGGCGACTCCGCCACCAGTATCGAGAGCACGCGCGGGGGCGCAATGGGCGCTGCGTGGTTTCGTGACGGTAGTCACACAGCTTTCCTACAACTCGGACATTGACCTCGGCGACCCAACTCCATGAAATGGCGTCGGCGGCGTGCCCGACGCGTCACGCCGTGTGCCGTCAGCGGCGGCACGTTCAGACACCGGAACGGGAGCGGATCGTATGCAGCGCGGCAGCGCCAACGACGACGGAATGCTGCACACCCTGATCGATTGCAGTGTCGCCAGCCATGGCGAGCGGATCGCGGCAGCCGAAGTGTCCGGGTCAACCATCAGCTACCGCCAGCTCGGCGAACTTTCCGGGCGTCTGTGCGACTGGCTGCAGTCCGCCGGGGTGCGCGCCGGCGACCGGGTGGGAATCTGCCTGCCCAAAACCATCGATTCCCTGGTTGCCCTGTACGGCATCCTGCGTGCCGGCGCCGCCTACGTCCCTGTCGACCCGACCGCACCGGCCGAGCGTAACGCCTACGTGTTCCGTGACTGCGCTGTGAAAGCGGTCATCGTCAGCGCCGCACTGGCCACCGAGCTGGCGCCACTGCTCGCAGAGGCAACCGATGCGCCGCGCCTGCTGCACGTCGACTCACCCGGAGGCGGCGACGGCATCCGCGCCGCGCTGACCGGGTTTGAGCCCGCGGACGGCGCTCGGGTGCCTGAGCCCACTGACGACCTTGCGCCCGACCCGGATGCCCTGGCCTACATTCTGTATACCTCCGGGTCTACCGGCCGGCCGAAGGGGGTCATGATCTCGCACCGGAACGCCCGCGCCTTCGTGGACTGGTGCAGCAGCGTGTTCGAACCCGCTTGCGACGACCGCTTTTCGTCCCACGCACCGTTTCATTTCGACCTGTCCATTCTGGACATCTACGTGCCACTGAAACACGGCGCATCGCTGCTGCTGATCGGCGAAAAGGAAGGCAAGGACCCGGCCACCCTGGCCTCCGCCATCGCGCAGCACGGCATCACCGTGTGGTATTCGACGCCGTCGATACTGACCCTGCTGGTGCAGTATGGCGACCTGCCCGGGCGGGATCACTCCAGGTTACGGCTGGTGCTGTTTGCCGGTGAAGTGTTCCCGGTCAAACACCTGAACGCCCTGCGCGCGCTGTGGCCGGAACCCCGGTACTTCAACCTGTACGGGCCGACCGAAACCAACGTCTGTACCTGGTACGAACTGCCGCCGCAGGCCGAGGCTGGCCGCCGCGAGCCCTATCCCATCGGCAAACCCTGCGCGCACTACCAGGCCCGGGTCGTGGACGAAGCAGGCACGGACGTCGACGGCCCCGATGCCGAAGGCGAACTGTGCATGAGCGGGCCCGGGGTCATGCAGGGTTACTGGGCTCTGGCGGAGCGCACCGAGGCCGCGTTCCTGGATGACGGCGACAGGCGCTGGTACCGGACCGGCGACGTGGTCCGCCGCAACAGCGACGGCGACTTCCTGTACGTCGGCCGCCGCGACCGCATGGTCAAGAAGCGCGGCTACCGGATCGAACTCGGCGAAATCGAAGCCTGCCTGTACCGCCATCCGGGTATCCAGGAGGCCGCCGTGGTGGCGGTTCGCGATGCCGAAGACGCCTTGCTGGTCCGGGCTTACCTGCGGCCCCGGGGCGAAGAGCGGCTGTCGATCATCAAGCTGAAGAAATTCTGCACCGGCCACCTGCCCGCCTACATGGTGCCGGACACCTTCGAGATGCTCGACGCTCTGCCGCGGACCTCTACGGACAAAACCGACTATCAGAAGCTGACGGAGCGTGGTTGATGGATTTCGGCCTGACGGAAGAACAGCGGGTACTGCGCGACGGAATCGTCCGTTTCGCCCGAGCCGAATTGAGCCCCGGTGCCGCACAGCGCGACCGGGACCACGAGTTCTCGCGGGAGCTGTGGCAGAAGTGCGCCTACATGGGCCTGACCGGCCTGGTGGTGCCGGAGGCGTTCGGCGGCGGCGCTGCCGACGGCCTGACCACCGCCATTGCGCTGGAAGCCCTTGGTTACGGCTGCGAGGACGGCGGGCTGGTGTTCTCCGTCTGCGCCCACCTGCTGGCCTGCGTGGTACCCATCGTCCGGTTCGGCTCCGAAGAGCAGAAGGCCCGCTACCTGCCCGGTTTCTGCGATGGTTCCATCATCGCCGTGAACGCCATGACCGAGCCGGAGTCCGGCTCCGATGCGTTCAACCTGCGGACCCGCGCAGTGGCCGACGGCGACGGTTACCGGATCAACGGCGCCAAAACCTTCAGCACCAACGGTCCGGTGGCGGACGTCGCCCTGACCTTCGCCATGACCGACCCTGACAAGGGCTACCACGGGGGTATCAGCGCCTTTCTGGTGGATCGCGACAGCGACGGTTACCGGCCTGCACAGTCCTTCGACAAGATGGGTCTGCACACCTCGCCCATCGGCGAGCTGGTGTTCGACGACGTGTATGCCGGACCCGAACAGATCGTCGGCGCGGTGGGCTCCGGCGCGAACCTGTTCACCCATTCCATGGACTGGGAGCGAACCTGCCTGTTCGCCGCCCACGTCGGCATGATGGAGCGGATCCTGGAAAAAGGCGTCGAATATGCCCGCACCCGATCCCAGTTCGGCAAACGTATCGGGACCTACCAGGCCATTTCGCACAAACTGGCCGACATGAAGATTCACCTCGAGGCCGCGCGCCTGCTGGTCTACCGGGCAGCCTGGCAGCTCAGCCAGGGGCGCAGCGCGTCGCTGCAGGCAGCCATGGCCAAGGTGTTCGTCAGCGAGTCGCTGGTACGCTCGGCGCTGGACACGCTGCAGATTCACGGCGGTAACGGCTACATGGTGGAATACGAGGTGGAGCGTCTGCTGCGCGATGCCATCGGCAGCACGCTCTACTCCGGCACCTCGGAGATGCAGCGCAACATCATCGCGCGCTGGATCGGAGTCGGCGAAGCCAACTGAACACCGCCCACGGGCGACAAATCATCCCACGGACCACCAGGCACTTCACGAAGCACCTCACGAAGCACCTCACGAAACAAGAGACAGGACCACGACCCCATGGACGATATCGCGATCACGGTGAAAGAGTACATCCTCAAGGAGTTCCTTCCGGGTGAAGATCCGGACGAACTGACCAACGACACCCCGCTCATCGCCGACGGCATCCTCGATTCCCTGGCGACTCTGAAACTGGTGGACTTTCTGGAAGAACGTTACGGGATCTCCGTCGAGCCCCACGAAGCCGATGAAGACAACCTGGGCTGCATCGACGAAATCGTCCGGTTCGTCAAAGCCAAGCGGTAGCCAGGGGCTCAAAGCCCGGGCCACAGGCCCGCCATGGTCGGACAAGGACCGAATCGCGGGTTCCCACGTGTTCCGGGACTGGGCTATACTCCCTGATGTCGATCGTCCGGATCGGCTAAATTCGCAAAATCTGCCGACTTCCCTTCTTTAACCGCCGCGTACTGATCGCGGCGGTCGTGCGTCTACGTCGCCGATGCGCGCAGCGACGCGCGCAAGAAGGAGAGCCGGAATGCGTTTGGTTTGTAGTTTCCTGGCGGTTGCAGCGTTGTCTGCATTGTCGCTGTCAGTCTTCTCTTCCCCTGCCTATGCCGCCAGCGGCAATGCCTATTACATCGATTCCAATTCCCCCTGCAGGAGCGGGTGCGACGGCAAGTCGCCGGCCCGCGCATGGGATTCACCCAAAGACGCTGAACAGGCCAGGATTCCCAACGGCGCCGACATCTGCCTGATGGACGGCTCCGTGTTCCACGACACGGACTTCTCCATCAACTGGAACGGCTCCGCCCGGGACCGGGTCAACGTGGGCACCTGTTACACCGCGGGCAGCAGCACCTACTGGTGGTGGGAGGGACCCCGTGCCCGCCAGACGCAGAAAGCCGAACTCAACGGCACCTTCGACGAGGCCTGCAAGAACATGGGCTACTACGCCTGCGCGCCGCACCGCGGCCACCAGGTTCCCAACAGCCAGTGGGCCGGTCTGGTGAACGTCGGCGGCTCGTTCGTCACCCTGCGGGCTTTCAAAGTGCATGATTCGGCGGCGCGGGGCATCTTCTTCTCCGGCGCCGGCCAGACCCAGAATCACATCATCGAGATGGACGTGAATCACCTCTACGATTCCAACTTCTTCCACCTCGGCACCGCCCCGTCGACCCGCCACATCGTGCGCAACAACGAATTCACCAACGCCGGCTACCGGTACTCCGGCGCCTTCATGCCGCGTCAGAGCATCGGCGGAACCTGCTTCCAGTTCGCCCGCGGCACCCACGCCGATCGCACCCGGCCGGCCCACGGCATCTTCGAAGGCAACATCGTCGGCAACTGCTCCGGCGAAGCCGGATTCCTGGATTCGTCGCACAACATCATCCGTGGCAATATCTTCTACAACACCCGCAACACCGGCATTTACCTGGATAACGTTGCCCATAGCGTGGTGGAGTGGAACATCACCTACCTGGCCAGCGACCAGTGCGACATTTACTCGGCCCGAGGAAACTGTGGGCCGCTCGGCAACGGTACCAGCGCCCAGGGCGGCGCCCGCTGGCAGATCGAGGACTACCCGGCCGGCTGCCGTTCGGTAACCGCCTGCGCCAAAGGCACCACCAATTCCGAGGACAACGTGGTCCGTCACAACCTCTATGTCTGGGGTGAAGACGGCTGGGGCGCATCCATGGAGCGCTATGCCGATGCCGGCAACCGGCTTCGCATGGGTAAGTACTACCTGCACAATACGACGCACATGGCTACCCTGCGCGCCTTCAGCGACGGCAACACGCCGCGCCAGCAGTTGCAGCTCGACAACGAGGTCATCAACAACGTGCTGCTCGGCGCCAATTCGGGCGCCAAGTCCAAGTGCCGTGGCGGCGGCGATCGCCCCCACTACGAAGCCAATGTGTGGAGTGAAGTTCCTGGCTCCATCGACCGCGACTGCAAAGGCAAGAACGACGAGTACGGCGGCAATGTGAAATTCCGTTCCGCTCACCCCCGTCCGCCCCGGGTTTCCGACCGGCCGACCTTTGCCGACTACGAGATCATCAGCGGCAACGGCGACCGTTCGGCGCGCAACATCACCAATGAGGTGATTCCGGAAATCTCGGGCAACTGCAGCGAGTTCCCGCAGCTCAAGGACCTGGATCCGCGTTTTGCGCCGGAGATCAACTGGAAGCCCAGCTGCAGCAACTGGCGCAAGAAGGCCTACTACGACTACCGCGGACGATTCCGCGGCGGCGTATCCGACAAAGGCTTCTGAGCCGGCATCTAGCCGACGCTTCCTGGAAGCACGCGGCCGGAGCCCCGACCCGGGGTTCCGGCTTTGTTCCCACGGCGGTCCCATCGCCGGCCCGTGACATCGATCTGCCCGGCGTCTGCGGCGATGATGACGGTCCGCTAGCACCCGCCCTGCAACCCCCTTACACGAGACTTACACCGCTAAGTTGTCATCCGCCCCGCAACGGGCAACAGTACGCATTCCGTCCGGCCAACGCCGGATGAATCATTTGGCGCTGTCATGACCCCGTTGTTGAAACCGAAGCTGGCCAGACTCTTCCGGCGCAGGCGGCGTGCGCCGATGGGCGGAATGGATCCGTATGCCGTGCACCTGACTGGCCCCGGCCCGTCCGAAGCCGCCCTGACTACCGCGGCCCGCCTGCTCGGCCCCGGTTACCGTCCGGCCATCATGCTGCACGGCGTGATGCCGCGCTCCGGCACCGTATTCGTCGGCGAGTTGCTGCGCGCTCACCCGGATCTTCACGCCTATCCGAACGACATCTGGGAACTGCCGTTCCTGGAGCAGGCGCCGGCCATACTCGATCTGCAGGCCGGTTTCTTCGACGGTTATGGTCAGAACCGCGAGCGCATGGGCGACGAGGATTTTCTGCCCATCTTCGGCAGCGCCCTGCTGCGCCACCTGGAAACCCTGGTTCCGGCAGACGCAGCGGCCCCGGACCGGGCGCCGCCGCGCCTGCTGCTCAAGGAAGCCGGGGTCAGACACCTGCGTTACTTTCCCCGGGTCTTCCCCAAGGCCCACCTGCTGCTGCTGCTGCGGGACGGCCGGGACCTGGTCAACTCGACCATGCGCACCTGGCCCGATTCCGATTTCGCAACCGCCTGCGAACGCTGGGCGGCCAGCACCCGGGCCGCTCGCGCCTACTTCCAGGCCCACCGGCAGCGCGAGCCGCGCTGTATGCTGGTGCGGTTCGAGGACGTGGTGGGCAACCCGGAAGGATTCGTCCGGGATGCCTGCGCCCACTTCGATCTCGATCCCGACCGCTATCCGTACCACACCATCGACAACGTCCCAGTCATCGGCTCGTCCACCCTGGCAGCCCAGCAGGACAAGAGCGTCGACTGGCAGCAGCACCAGAGCCGACCGGCCGACTACCGCCCCAGCGGCCACTGGGATGACTGGCCCGAGCGCTGGAAGAAGCAGTTTCAGCAGATTGCCGGCGACGAACTGGCGGCTGCCGGCTACCGCGATTCCTGATCCTGGTACGGGGCCGTTCTCCGGCTTTTCTGGTTCTAGTCCGTTTGGCGGGTTGACCGCATGGTCGGGGCCGTTACACTCGTTCAGAACTTCGGGGTGGGTGGAGAGTACGATGATTCGCTGGATCGCGAGAGCACTACCGCCGGCGCTGCCACTTGCTCTGCTGTGCGCCATCGCGCAGCCGGCCTACGGGGATCACCTGGCAGACTTCATTACCGATCTCTACGGCGGCGGCGGCATCTTCCTGCCGCCGGCGCCGGACATTCCGGCACAGATCGCCGATGCCCACGTGCCGCACTTCACCGGCGAAGAGCAGATTGCCGAGCTGAGCGAACTCAGTAACGGCCTGCTGTCGTCGGTCGGCACCTTTGCCTTGAGCTCCACCGTCGCCGGCGTGTCCTTCGACCTGTCACAGGGTATCCCCATGGCGGTAGAGGACAGCCTCGGGCCCTTGCTGGCGGAGCGCGCCACGACGGTCGGCAAGCACCGGTTGAGCCTCGGCTTCGGTTACTCGAGTCAAGATTTCGACGAACTGGACGGCGACAGCCTGAACGACGTCCAGGTGTCGCTCATTCACCAGGACTGCTGCGCGGTGGGACCGCCGCCCATTCCCCCGCCGGACGGTGAACGCACCGGCTTCGAGCAGGACACCATCGTTCTGCACATCGATCTGGATATCGAGCAGGAAGTGTACGCCTTCTACGCCAACTACGGCCTCACCGACCGGTGGGACGTCGGGGTGGTAGCGCCTTACATTTCCATCGAGGCCCGGGCGTTCTCGCGGGCGGAAGTGGTACTGGCTGATCCGACCGGCGGATCCGTCATCGGTGGAAACCCGGTCCACTCCTTCGAATCAGATGATTCGACCCGGTTCTCGGAGACCGGCGGCAAGGAATCCGGACTCGGCGACGTCATCCTGCGCACCAAATACCAGTTCATGGACAGCGCCACCGGCCCGATGGATCTGTCGGTGCTGGGTCAGATTACTTTCGCCACCGGTGACGAGGACAAGCTGCTCGGCACCGGCGAAACCAAATACCGGGGTATGCTGATCGCGTCGAAGACCTACGGACGCTACACGCCCCACGTCAACCTGGCCTACGAGCTGGCCAAGTCGGACGAGCTGGACAACTTCACCTACGCGGTAGGTCTGGACGCCCGCATCACCAACCGGGTCACGGTGGCTGCCGACATTCTGGGGCGTAACAACCCGGATCTCGACGCCATCGGCAACAACATCGTCGACGCGGCGTTTGCGGTGAAGTTCAACCCGTTCTCGCGCTACAACGCCCCCATCAACGCCTTCGTCAGCGTTCCGCTCAACGACGACGGGTTGCGCGCGGACTACATCTGGGGCATCGGCTTCGACCTGATTCTGGACTGAGCCCTGGCTCCGGCCCGGAGCGTCGGTGACGGCGCTCCGGCTGCATCCCTCTCAGGCAGCTTCCCGCCCTCGCCACGGATCTCGTCTCGGATCTCGTCTCAGGTCTCGTCTCAGGTCTCGTCTCAGGTCTCGGCAACGGCAAACCGGTCGGCAACCAGATCGGAGAAGTCGTCCAGCGACCAGGCCTCGACGGTGTGGTCGTCGTCCAGGTCGATGATGAAGTCCATGTCGTCTCGTTCCTGATTCATGATGAACCCCTGTGTCGGCGTGTCTCTCGAATCGGCGGGTTGGCGTACCCGCACCCTTCTCATCCTCACGCCAGAGGTATTGCACGGCCTGTGCCAGATTCTGCGATGGCCGGAAAGGAACTCGTAGCTATATGTTTTATATACGTTTTTACAACAGTCAGCAGGAGTGGGCCGGGACCGGCCGGAACCCGTCAGCCGCAACTGCGGGGCGCCAGCCGACGTCGGCGAGACAACTGTTGCCGCCAGGCCGACAGCTCCAGGAGACAGGGCGGCTCAGGCGCTCTGCATCTGCCGGCGCACCAGTTCGTGATACATGCCGCCGCGGGCGTAAAGATCGTCGTGCGCGCCCTCTTCCACCAGTTTGCCGTCGTACAGCACCAGGATCTTGTCGGCGTTCATGATGGTGCTCAGCCGGTGGGCGATCACGACCGCGGTCCGGCCTTCGAGCATCTGCTGAAGATTGCCCAGAATATTGCTCTCGGTGTGACTGTCGAGGGCCGAGGTCGCTTCGTCGAGTATCAACAGGCTGGGATTGCGGTACAGGGCCCGCGCGATACACAGGCGCTGTACCTGTCCGCCGGAAAGACCCATGCCCCGCTCCCCCACGGGCTGCTCGTAACCCAGCGGCAGCGCGTTGACGAAGCCATGGGCATCGGCGAGCTGGGCGACTTCGACGATGCGCCGGCGGTCCGGGTTTTCATCCCCGGCCGCGATGTTTTCGGCAATGGTTCCGGAGAACAGCAGGTTGTTCTGCATCACGTAGCCCAGCTGGGAGCGGTAGACGTCCTTATCGATCAGGGCCATGTCGTAGCCGTCCACCGAGATGCGGCCGTCGGTCGGCGGATAGAATCCGGCGATCAGTTTGGCCAGCGTCGACTTGCCGGAGCCGCTCTGGCCGACGATCGCCACGAGCTGACCGGCACCGATCTCGAAGCTGACGCCTTCCAGCACGTACGGCTTTTCCGGCCCGCCGTAGCGGAAGAACACGTCGTCGAAGGTGACGTTGCCGCGGAAGTCGGGCAGCACGATGCGGGACCCGGCCTCGTCCGGCTCCTGTTCCGGGGACAGATCCAGCACGTCGCCCAGGCGCTCCATGGCCACACCGGTCTCCTGCAGATTGTCCCACAGCGCAATGACTCCCATCAGCGGCGCCATGACACTGCCCATCAGCATGTTGAAAGCAATGAGCTGGCCAATGGACAACTCGTTGGTCAGCACCATGCCAGCGCCTACCCAGAGCACGATGATGGTAGCCGCGGAGTTGAGCAGATGGCTGACGAATCCCACGCCGATATCGAAGCGCTGAGCCCGATACTGGACATCCAGTGCGGCCGCGTACCGTTTCTCCCAGCGCAAGCGCATGGCGCGCTCGTTACCCATGGCCTTGACCGTCTCGGCGCCGCTGATGGTCTCCATCAGTACCGACTCGGCATCGGTCGACTTCTCGAACGATTCCCGGGCGAACTGCTTGATGCGCGGGGTGATGGCCAGGGTCAGCCCGGCAATGGGGATCACCAGCAGAATCAGCAGCATGGTCAGTTTGACGTTGTAGATGAACAGCACCGAGAAGTAGATGAAGATCATCAGCACGTTCAGGATGGTGCTGATGGTGGACTCGGTCAGGAAGTTGCGGACCGTCATGTTCTCCTGAAAGCGGGCGAAGATGTCGCCGGTACGCCGGGTGTCGAAGAAGCTGAGCGGCAGCGACATGGCGTGCTTGAAGAAGTGCGAAATCATGGTGAAGTCGAGATTCCGCGTCAGGTAGTTGGTCAGGAGTCCCCGCATCAGGGTGGTGAGCCGGGCGAACACGCTGGCAATCACCAGACCGATGATCAGTACGTTGAGCAGCTCGATGTTGGCATGCACCACCACCCGGTCGAGGATGTTCTGCACGATGACCGGCGGAATGACCCCCAGCAGTTCGATAACCAGAGTCGCCAGCAGCACGTATCCCAGAATCTGCTTGTAAGGCGCCAGGTAGCGTATGAAACGGGTCCACGGCGACGCGCTCCGTTCGCCCCCTGGCTGCAGGTCCGCCGAAGGGACGAACAGCAGGCAGGTGCCGGTCCAGCCCTTCTCGAAATCGCTGACGCTCATCTTGGCGAAGCCGCGGGCGGGATCGGCAACCCAGACGTGGCGCCTGGAGACACCGTAGACGACGATGTAGTGGTAACCCTCCCAGTGAGCAATGAACGGCAGGTCCACGCCCTGCAGGGCATCGAACGTACATTTCACCGCCCGGGTGGTGAATCCGAGGGAATCACCGACCCGGGCCAGCGAATCGAGCGTCGCACCCTCCGTGGTGACGCCGGCCATCTCGCGCAGTTTGCCCAGGGTCAGGCCGATGTCGTAGTAGCGGCAGATCATGGCCAGACAGGCGGCCCCGCAGTCCGCTTCTTCGGCCTGTTCGATCCAGGGGAACCGGCGCAGCACCTTCTCTCCGGCCTTGGGCCGGCTGACCAGATCCAGAACGTTGCGCTGGCCGCGCTGCTCGGCGATTCGCCGCTGCCGGTCGAGCTCGCGTTCCGCAATGTCGATGCGGTCTTCCAGATGGGTCCGGACCTGGGGATTGCGTTCCAGGATTCGCTGCAGGGTCTCTTCCGGGACCACCAGCAGGACCACGTTGGATTCCGCCGTCACCGTGGCATATTGGGCGGTGCGGCGCAGGGCACTGTGTTCGCCGAACACGTCGCCGCGATCCAGGGAACCGAGGGCCATCTCCTGGCCGTCCTCTTCGCGCACCGCGCTCAGGGTTCCCTGGCGCACCAGGTACAGACGGCGGTCGTCGGTACCGCCCTGCTCCAGCACCACGGAGCCGGCGCTGGCGCGTTTGATCCCGACGCTGCGCACGAGCTGATCCAGCTCGGCGGTGTCCACCTTGCCTTTGAGATCGAACAGTCGGCCAACCACCCCGCCGGCGGCGCGAATGGCCACGTAACTGGAAACGAATCCGGCCGCTTCAGGGTCCGCCTGGAGCAGCGGCGCCAGGGTACCGTGGGCAATGTAGAGCAGTTCCGCATCCGACGATGCCCGCACCGACGACTCGTGCCGAACCTTGCGCAGAGCGCCCAGCTCGGCGACCACTTCGCCGGCCCGGCGCATACCCATGCTGATCTCTTTGCCTTCGTCGTTGGTGAAGACCCGGACCGTGCCGCTGCGGATCACGAAGAAGCCGTCGCCTTCGTCACCGGCGTTGAACACCGTGTCACCAAACTGGTAGTGACGGCGCTCCGCCGCTTCCGCCAGAGCCTCGATGTGCTCGCGACGGAGATTGGAGAACATCTCCACCCCGGCGAGGAAATCCGCGACACTTTCCTGGTCCTGACTCATCAGATCCCCTTTCCTTCAGCAAATGAGGTCGAGTGCCGGCCCGGCGGCGGCCGGCACGATGCGATTCAGCCCGCCACGTTACGCAGCGGATCCAGCGCCAGATCGATGATGCGCCGTTCCCGGACCACAATTTCGGCCTGAGCGGCCATGCCGTAGTGCAGGGGTATGCGGTTGCCGCCGATATCGAAGTGATCCCGGTCCAGGGCAATCCGGCCGGTGTAGACGATCTTCTTACTGACCTGACTCATGTGGCTGGAGGGGGCGATGTACTCCAGCTCGCCGTCCAGGAACCCGTAGCGCTGGTAGGAGAAGGCGTTGACCTTGACCTTGACCGGCGCGCCCGGAGTCAGAAAGGCCCGGTCGCTTTCGGCGATCTCGACTTCCAGGATCTTGCGCACGCCGCGTGGCGCGATGGTCACCACCGGGCTCTTGTCATCAACCTGAGTACCTTCCTGCGCCTCCGTGACCCAGGTCACCACGCCGTCGACGGGGGCCCGGATCAGCAGGAAGTTGTCGTCATCGATGTCCTTGTAACGCACCTGGGTCGCGGAGCGGGCCTTGGCCCGGGACATCCGCAGCTCTGTTTCCACCTCCTGCTCGGACTTGGCGATCTGCAGGACGCTGGCCTGGTACTTGGCCTCCAGGCCCAGCAGTTCCTGGGACTTCTTCTCGATCTCGGCCCGTTGTTCGGCGGTCTCCTCGCTGAGTTCGATTTCGAACTCGCCGAGTTCCACCTCGGCGAGCCGCAGGTCGATGGCCTTCTCCCGCGACTGCTTGCGCTTCTCTTCGAGCTGCTGGCCGGACACGCCGCCACCGCCGGGAGAGTCGAACAGCCGCTCGTACTGCTCCACGACCCGCTGGGCATGATCCGCCTCTTCCTGAGCCTTGGCGAGCTTGGCCCGGGCCTTCTCGAGTTTCAGCGCCTGTTCTTCGGCGAGCTGCGCCATGTCTTCGGCCACCTTGCGATCGTAGTCGCGCTGCTCGGCCACGAGCTTCTCGCGGATGGCCTGCAGCTCCTTCTCCATGGCCTGGCGGTCGTCGGGATAGCTGCGGTAGCGCTGTTCGGCCGAGGCCAGGGTCAACTCGGCCTGGGTGGCCTGGCCCGCCAGCTCGATGGCGCTCGGCGAGTTCAGCCGCAGCAGCACGTCACCGGCCGCCACCGGAACGCCCTCGGCCACGTAGATGTCGGCGATCTGACCTTTGATGGGAACGTGCACCTTGCTTTCCCGGGTTTCCGGTTTGATGGTGCCGGCGCCCTGCACGATCACGTCCATGCGGCCGAAGAACGACCACACCACGGCGGCGACGAGCATGGCGCCCAGCACCAGGATGGTGGCCCGGATCAACCGCGAGGGTTCGTCGGTCAGGATCGCCACCCCTTCGGCGGTGTGATCCTCGGTGATCCGGTCTACCTGTCTGCTGGATCGGTGATATACCGGTGGCATTGGGATTCCTCCGTTCAGAGTGAGGTTTCGGGCGATTCGACCAGCGTACTGCCGGACACTTCAGGCAACAGGCGCAGCTTGGACTCGAGCAGATCCGGCTCGAGAACGATGGCCAGATCACCCAGGGCCCGGCGTTGCCGGGTAATTTCGTTCAGGACCCGCACGCGCAGGGTCAGCCAGTCGGCGGGGGGTTCGGTGCCGAGCATGCGGTAACCGGCGGCACCCGCGGTCAGCGCCTGATGAGCTTCTGCCAGCAGCCCGGCCTGCTGCACATAGCGGTCGGACACCTGCTCTTCGACCCGCACTACGCTGGGCAGACCGCCATTGCGGCGGAACTGGTCCCAGGCCGCGGCGGCGCTGGCCTGGTGCGCCACGACCTCGTCCTGCAGCTCGCTGCGGTAACGCTGAAACTGGTCCTCGGTGGCGGTGCGGAAGTAGACGTCCTCCGGCAATTTGAGCGAGGCCCGGAACGCCAGTAGCTGCTGCCGCGATGCGGCGCCGCCGTCGGTCAGAGCCCGGAAGCTCTGATCAATCTGCCGGTAGTGCGCCATCTTGCGGCGGGCGGCGGCGGCATCCGGTCCGTCGGTGAGCGGTTCGAGCGCGGCCAGCGCGCCCTCCAGATCCGCTTCCTGCCAGCTTGCCCGGGCTTGCCGGTAAGCGGCCAGGGCAGTCTCCGAGGGGGCGGCGGTGGCCATCCAGCCGCTGGCAATGTCCGCTACCAGATCGGTTTCGAACTGCTGCTGAGCCACCGCGTCGGCCAGTTCCAGCGGGTCGCTGTCGGCCATTGCCCGCAGTGCCTGATAGCGCGCTACGTCCGCGGCCAGTACCTCGATACCCTGCAGGTTCGGATGCTCGGCGGCAAACGTCTCCAGGGTGCCGTCGAGTTGCTCGAACTCACCGTTCTGCAGGGCGGCCGTGACGTCCTGCTTGAGCGCCGCAATGTCGGCACCGTAGGTCGCGTGGTCACGGCGCAACGCGCGCAGATCACTGATCAGGGCGGACGCCACCGGCTCGAACGGCGGCACCCAGATTCCCGCTTGGGTCAGGAGCTGCTGGTTGCGGAAACGTTCCGCGTCCCACTCTTCCACCAGGGCGCCGATGGTGCGTTCGCCGCCATAGATGGACATGGGCGCATCGGCGCCACCGCGCTGGTCCAGGTAGACCTGCATACGGGTCGCCCAGTCCAGCAACGCCAGCGACTCCCCGGCGTCCGGGATGGCGTCGAAATCGCGGCGCGCACTGGCCACGGTCTCGGCCGCGGCATCGAAACGGCCGGCTTCCATGGCCTCCATCCAGCCCGGCAGAACGGTTCGCATGACCGCCTCCTCGGCCCACCGGGAAACCTGCTGGTCATCCGGATGAGCGGTCAGGTAGACCTGCGCCGCTTCGGCGCTGCGCCGTACCTCGCCGGCTTCCAGCGCCTGCTTGATGGCCCGCCGGTCCATGCCGGACAGGTACAGTCCGGCAATCACCGCCGCCACCAGCAGCACCAGCCCCACCGAGACGACCACGGTGCGGCGGCTCGGCCCGGAAATCTCCAGCGCGGCGGCGGTGCGCCCGATGGCGCCGCGCGCCGAGCCGGCGGGCTCGCGCTGGGCGGGCGCGCGGCCATCGGCATCGGCTGGCTCGTCGTCGGCGCAGAAAACGTCCAAAAACGAGGTGGCCGAATCGACGAACCGGGTGTGATCGGCGGCTTCCGGTTGCGCCTCGTCCGCGCTGCCGGCGGCGGTTGCCGGATCGGCGACCGCCGCGGCCCCGGGGTCTGTCGCCTCCGCCGCCACGAACACGGTCGCGTCCTGTCCGGCAGTCGAATCGAAACGTTCGATGCTGGTCCGGTAGGCGAAACGCTCACCGCCGAAGGCGATCACGTCGCCGCTGGCCAGGGGCCGTGCGTGCTCATCGAGGCGCTCGCCGCCGACGAAGGTGCCGTTGGCGCTGTCCAGGTCCTCGACACACAGATCCTGGCCCTTCTCCAGGATGACGGCCTGGCGCCGGGAGATGCGGCGCACGTCTTCCGGAAAGCGGCTCAGATACTGGGCGAACAATTCGTCGTTGCGGTTCACCAGGAACGGAAAACGTTCGATCACGATGGTCTCGAGACCAGCCTCCGGGTCCACTGGGGTCAGCAACAGCCGGGTCGCAATGGCCGGTTCGGCGGCCTCCGCCGGGGCCGACTCGGCGATGTCCACGCGAAACTGAAACTCACCACCCAGACCCAGTTCGTCACCGGACTTCAGAACCACCGCTTCCCGCCCCACGGGCCGGCCGTTGAGGACGGTCCCGTTCAGGCTGCCTAGGTCGGCGATGTACGCCACGTCGTTCTCGACGAAGATCCGGGCGTGGCGCCGCGACAGCTTGCTGGCGGAACCGCCGCTGTCCGACACGAAGGGTTCCTCCCGGCGCCCGATCGCGAACAGCGCATCGTCGATGTGAATCGGCCCCAGGTCCGGGTGGGACACGGGCTTGAGCACGAGCGTCAGCATGTGAATCCTTGTTGTTCGTTCTGCCCCAGAGAATCGTCAGCGAGACCGGTCAGCCCCCAGCCGCCAGCTTGCGGTCCCCGGCTTCCCCCTCGGACCAGCCGCCGCCGAGCGCCATGTACAACGTCACGGTGTCCGACAGAACCTGCTGGTACGCCTGCAGGATGGCCTGCTGACTGCTCAGCAGCGACCGTTCGGTTTCGAACAGCTCGAGCTGGGAGACCAGCCCTTCCTTGAGGCGTTCGCGCTGCACGTCCCGCACCACGGTGAGATTCGCGATCTGATCTTCCAGGCTCTCCATCTGCAGCTTGCGTGAGCGCAGGTTGAGCATGGCGATCTCGACTTCCTCGTAGGCGGTCAGAACACTCTCCCGATACTGCAGCTCGGCGTCACGTACGGCGATCTCGCTGGACTGGATCTGCACTTCGGTGTCGTGGTCGAACAGGCGTGCAAACGATCCGGTAATGCCCCAGGTCCAGCTCGTGGCCGCCAGCGACGCCATATTCAATCCGGCCGACAGATTGAGTGTGGGCAGCCGCGACAGCCGCGCCTTGCCCAGCAGGTGATGCGCCCGCAGTACCGAGTACTCGGCTTTGAGGACGTCCGGGCGCTGGGCCAGCACCTCGCCGGGCAGAACCAGTGGGACCTCGATGGTCTGCACGTGATCGCGCAGCGACGCCACCGGCACCTCGAACTCCCCCGGCGCCTTGCCCAGGAGCCGCGCCAGCTTCAGCTCGTTCTCCTGGCGGGCGCGCCGGGACTCCATGACGTCGGTGCCGATGCGCTGGAACTCCGAGCGTTGATTGAGCACCTGGGTCTTGGCCACCAGCCCCTCCTGGTACTGCATCTCATAGATCGACAACAGGTCTTTGCTGGTGGCGAGCGCCTCTTCCTGCTGCGCGATCTGCTCGTCGAACTGACGAATCAGGAAATAGCGGCTGGCGACATCGGCCACCAGCTTCAGATAGGTCGCGCGCCAGTCCATCTCCGTCGCCGCGTAGCCGGCCTGTTGAGCCGCCAGACCCTTACGGACCTTGCCCCAGATGTCGATCTCCCAGCTCACGTTCAGGCCCACCAGTTCGTTGTCGACCGTGGCACCGGATATCTCGCTGCCGCCGCCGACCCGGGTCGACGGATTGCCGGTAATGTCCGGCACCAGGTTGCGGCGCTCGTTGTTCAGATCGATGCCGGCCTGCTGCAGCCGCAGCGCCGCCTGGGACAGAGTGGTGTTGCCGCTCACGGCGCTCTCGACCAGCTCGTTCAGATAGGGGTCGCCGAACGCCGACCACCACTGGGGATGAATGACGTCGGAAGGCATCAGTTCGCGGCTCTCGAGCTGCGACCAGGTTTCCTTTTCGGGCAGGTCCGGGCGCCGGTAGGGCTCACCGCTGCCCACCGCAGCACACCCGCTGAGGACGGCCGCAATCAGCAGCACCAGCAGACACGGCAGCCACTGCGGCATCAGATTCGGAACTGGAGTCAGCGTGCGCACGATGCAATGCTCCCCCGGCAACCAGCGCAACGAACGGTCAGCATAGGACCCCGCCGAATCAATGTGAAGGCGACCGCCGCGCGAGTATCGGTGCGGTGGAACAGCGCGTTGCGTCATGGTCGATCTCCCTGATCGTCTGGAGCCGTCGTCTCGGATCGGCTCGATTCGTGGTTGAGTTCCCGTGCCTGCCAGGGGCACGGCGCCTGGGTCTGCCGCAAGGGGAGAGCCAGAACCGTGCCAGCATCCTCGGCAATCGAGCTTTTCTGGTAACTGCCTGATTTTAAGACGATTTTCCGAACAACTCGAGTATGCGGACCCGAAGCACCGGCAATCTGAGAAGGAATCGGCCCGACAATCCGGCACGGATTGTCGGGCCTGGGCCAACAGCACAGAGCGCCGCGGCCTACGCCTCGTTGATCGCCTTGACCAGGGCCATGAAACGGCTGGCGCTCATCCGCACCCGCCCCTGCAGAACGTCCTGCAAGCGGTCCAGCAGTTCTTCGCGGGAGAGGCCGCGGGGTTCGGAAATCGGCGCACGCTGCTGGGATCGATTGGTCGTGGTCATCGCTGGGCCTTCTGTTTGTTCCGTGTCACGAAGAAGGAGCACGGTTCGTGCCAACGGCTTACTACAGCCAGATAACCACATAAATATCAATGATTTATTAGATTTTATTCAGATAAATTCTGCGATCTGGCGCACCAAGGCCCGCCGCTGGCCCTGAGCGATGACGGCTCCGGCCAGACACCTGCCGGGTCCGGCCGTTCAGCGCCCCGGTTCACGGCCGATCTCCTGGGCAGTCTCATGGCGAGCGATCGGACTCGTCGGGCGGGTCCGCCAGCAGCGTAGCGTCGGAACCGGTGAGGTCTTCGCCGGCCCGGGCATCGGGATTGAAGACCGTGGCGGACTGGGTATCTTCGCGGCAACGCGCCACCACCAGGGTGACGTTGTCGGGTGCGCCGGCGGCCAGCGCCTGGTCGAGCAGCATACGGCATCCGGTCCGGGTCACCGGATGGGTCAACGCCTGACGCAGATCGTCCGCCGACACGCAGCGTGACAAGCCATCGCTGCACAGCAGGAAACAATCGTCATCGGCCAGGTCCAGGACCCGGGAATCGATCTGCAGCGGACGGGCCACACCGATGGCCCGGGTGATGACGTTGGCCTGCGGGTGAGTTTCTGCGTCCTCAGGGCGGATGAGGCCGCGATCCACCAGTTCCTGCACCCGGCTGTGGTCGATGGTCACCTGCTCCAGAACCCCGTCGCGCAATCGGTACGCCCGGCTGTCACCGGCCCACAGCACGGCTACCTGATCCGCCACCTGGCACAGGGCAACGACGGTGCTCCCGACGATGGCGCCCGGCCGGGTGGATGCCAGATCCAGCAACGCGCTGTTGGCCTGCTCCAGGCTGTCGCGGACCGCTCGGGTGTAGGTCTCCAGGTCTGCGGCTGGCTCCAGCGCCGCCAGTGCGTCGATGACACAGCGGCTGGCGACGTCACCGGCATCGTGGCCGCCCATCCCGTCAGCGACCGCCCACAGGCGACGCTCCGCCCCGTCGAGGAAGGCGTCCTCGTTCAGAGACCGCTCCCGACCGACGTCGGTCAGCGCACTCGATGTCCAGAACCAGGGCGTCACGTCGAAGCAACTCCGCTGCGGGACCCCTGTCGATTCTATCCATCCTGACTGTGGATGCACCCGGTGTGGATGCACCCGGTGTGGATGCACCCGGTGGGGGGGCGCGATTGGCCCTTCTGCGCCATCCACCGAACGGGCTAAGCGCGCCGGCAACGGTTTATTTATACTCTGCCAGCCGAATCTAGGAGATTTCCGTCATGTCCTGCATCGAAATCAAGGATCTGGACCGGAACGAGACCCTGGACGCCGAAGCCATGCGGACGGTTCTGGGCGGGTCCAGGACCCGGTCCGTTGCGCTCACCCTGGCCACGCGGCCGACGCTCGACAGCGGCCAGCGGCCATCCAGTCTGGTGCCCGGTCTGGTCCTGCGCTCACGGCTGCCCGGCGCCGGCCGGCGTTGAGTCGGGGTACCTGAAATGACGGACCTGATTCGTATTCACGATGAAGTGGTCAGTGCCGAGGCTTTCGTCAACCGGCTGAAGATCAACGGCCGCTTCGACGATCTGCTGGAGGAACTGGTCGAAGAAAAGCTCACTTTCCATGCCGGAACTGCCATGGGAATCGAGGCCTCGGCGGAAGAGATCCAGACCCGGGCCGATCAGATCCGTCGCGTCATGGGCCTGCACCGGGCCGCCGACATGAACCAGTGGCTGGACCAGATGCGGGTCGGTCTGGACGACTTCGAGCAGTTCATCGTCGAGGCCCTGGTGATCGAGAAGACCGAAACCACCATCGTCAGCGACGACGCCGTGGAATCCTATTTCCAGCTCAATTCGCCGAAATTCGACGCCCTGCTGCTCAGCCACATCGTGGTCGACTCGGTAGGCAAGGCCAACGAGATCAAAGCCATCGCCCTGGACGAACCGGACATGTTCGAAGAACTGGCCCGAACCCATTCGACGGCGGACACTGCCGCCGACGGCGGCTACCTCGGCACCATCAGCCGCGGCATGCTCATCAACGACGTGGAAGCCAAGGTTTTCCATGCCGGCGCCGGCGACGTGGTTGGCCCCTTCGAGACGCCGGACAAGGGGACGTTCGAGATCTTCATGATCAACGACAAGCGGCCGGCAACCCTGGACGACGCGACCCGCCAGGAGGTCAAGCGTCTCATGAAGAAAGAGTGGCTCGCGGAACGGGCCCAGGAAATCCGCATCGAGATGTGTTGAGAGGCAGTTGCCGATGAAGCGCAGCGAGCAGCAGAGCCCCAGCGTCAGCTTCGGCACGCTGCTGGAAAAGGTCGAGATCATGCGCTCTTCGCTGCGCTGGTCGGAGTCCCTGAACCGCCCGCAGATCCAGAAGCTGCTGGAGCAGACCAACTCGGTGCGCGAAGAGGCGCTGCGGCTGTCCCATGCCGAGCGCTTCGTGTCCGCCATGGACCTGCCGCGGGCCGCCGCAACCCAGAGCAAAGCCAGCCGGCGCCAGCGCCTGCTCGATCGTCAATTCCAATTCGATGGCGTGTTCGGCGACAACGCCCGGCTGCTGGAGGCACTGGAGGTTGGCGAAAAGGCCGCCCCCACGGATCTGCCGGTGCTCATCGATGGCGAGAGCGGCACCGGCAAGGAACTGATGGCGAAGGTCATTCATGCCAACGGCAACCGCTCGGAGCAGCCGCTGATCACCGTCAATTGCGGCGCCATACCTGAAAACCTCATCGAGTCGGAACTGTTCGGACATCGCAAGGGCGCCTTCACCGGCGCCACCAGTGACCGGGCCGGCAAGTTCGAGAGCGCCGATGGCGGCACCATTTTTCTGGACGAGATCGGCGAACTGCCGCTGCCCGGCCAGGTCAAGCTGCTGCGGGTACTGCAGTCCCGCGAGGTGCAGCGGGTCGGCTCGGACCAGACGACCCTGGTGGACGCCCGCATCATTGCGGCCACCAACCGCAACCTGCTGGAAATGTGCCGGGCCGGCACCTTCCGCGAAGATCTCTACTACCGGCTCAGCATCATTCAGGTAACCCTGCCGCCGCTGCGCGAACGGCGTGACGAGATCTCCCTGCTCATCGAGTATTTTCTCGACGAAGCCGCTCAGTCACTGGGCCGCGGCACGGTCAAGCTGTCGCGGCGGCTGGAGTCGTTCCTCAAGAGCTACGATTACCCCGGCAACATCCGGGAGTTGAGAAACCTGGTGTTCCGGGTGGTCTGTCTGGCCGACGGCGCCGCCGACCTGATTCACCTTCCCGACAACGTCCGGCCAGACAGTGCCGGCAACGGCGCGCCGGTCGCCGACGGCGAATCGGACCCGGCCGCGGCGGATTCCCTGGCCGAAGCCAAGCGCCTGGCCAGTGACTCCGCGGAACGTGACTACCTGAGGACCGGGCTGCTGGATACCGGCGGCAACGTTACCGAACTGGCCAAACGCCTCGACATGAACCGCAGCCACGTGCAGGCGCTGTTGAAGAAGCACGAACTGCGATCCAAGGATTTCAAAGCGCGCTGACCGGAAGCGCGTTCAGACCCTGGGACCCTGATGGTAGGTGAGCACGGCCCGGCCGAGTTCCACCACGTCGCCGGGCTGAAGTACGGTGCTCTGCACCCGGGCGCCGTTGACCACGACCCCGTTGCTGGAACCGGCATCCTGAATCCGCCAGCCATCCCCCTCCACCCGCAGGCGGGCGTGGGTGCGCGAGACACTGCCGTCGCGGATCACGATGTCGTTGTCGTCGGTGCGGCCGATGCAGCACTCCGGCGCCGACAGCGGCCAGTCGCCGGCGCCGCCGAAGTCGGTCTGTTCCGAGAGCCAGGCCGGCAGCGTGGTTGCGCTGATCAGTTCGGTCCGCGAATCGAGGTCTTCGGTCACCGCCTCCACCGTGGCCACCGTTGCATCCATGGCCAGCATGGTCACGTCTTCCTCACCCTCGCCCGGCGCCGCTTCCCGCAGCGGCCCGACCACGATGAACCGGCGCGAGCCGATGCGCAGTTCGTCGCCGGGCATGAGCGTGGTGTCGCCGACCCGAACCCCGTTCACATAGGTGCCGTTGGCGGAGCCCAGATCCTGCAGCACCAGGGTCCCCGCCCCGGCGTTCATGGAAATCCTGACATGGCGCCGCGACAGCAGTGCATCGTCGATGGCGATCTCGCACTCGGAGCCGCGGCCGATCACGGTTTCCCCGCCGAGGGAATAGAACTGATCGGCCAGCAGCTCGGAATCACTGCGCAGCGCCCAGTCGCCGGGCCGCGGCACGCTGGGATCGTTGATCTCCAGTTCCACCGTGCCGAGTCGCAACCGGTCCCAGGCAGCCAGCCGCTGACGGATGCGCACCCGCCGCTCGTTGACAAAAGTGCCGGTGGCGCTCACCAGATCGATGACCATCAGGCCCTGCTCGCCGCTCACGATCTCGGCGTGAAAGTCGCTGATGGACGCATCATCGATGCACAGGTCGTTGGCCGGATCGCGCCCCAGGGTCACCGCATCCGCCGTCAGGCTGAGGAAACGGCCCGGATCGTCGCGAAACTGCAGTTTGATCATGCCGCAGACTCCGGCATCGATTCGCTTCGAGGGAGGGCCTATTATTGGGTGCCGTTCAGTCCCTCCGCAACCGCGGGCAGACGACGAGGCTGCGATACCCGATGAGCGATCCCCGTAACCCAACGGCACCCGGCAACGCGGATCAGTCCGGGGAACTGGCCTGGATCCTGCGCCAGCACGCCGACTGGCTGGCATCCGACGAACGCCGCGGTACCCGCGCCGATCTGAGTCGCGCGCGCCTGGACGGCATCGACCTCAGCGGGGCCGACCTAAGCGGTGCGGTGCTGTGCGGGGCGTCGCTGAACGGCGCCAATCTGCGCGGCATCCGGCTGACTCACAGCGACCTGAGCGATGCGTCCCTGCGCGCTGCCGATCTGACCGGCGCCGACCTGTTGCTGGCCGACTTCTCCGGCGCCGACCTGACCGGCGCGAACCTGCGCGACACCATCTCCACGTCGGAAAAAGAACTGGGCCACGTGCAGCGTGGGCCGCGCTTTCGTGATGCGGTACTGCGGGAGGCCGACCTGACCGGCGCCCACTGCCGCAATTCCGACTTCTCCGGCTGCCAGCTCGCCGGGGCCACGCTGAGCGAAGCTGATCTGCGGCAGGCTAACCTGTCGGGTAACGACCTGAGCGAGGCGCGCCTGGCCGGTGCCGATCTCGGCGCCGCCAACCTGGCGCGCTGCCGGATGCACGGACTGAGCCTGGCCCGCTGCCAGCTCGCCAACGCCGATCTGTCCGAGGCCGACCTGTCGGACGCCGATGTCAGTGGCGCCAACCTGCAGGGCGCCAATCTGCACGATGCCAACGTTCACAGAATCCGTTACGACCGGCAGGCGCGTTTTCGAGGCGTGCGGGTGGCGAGCTGTTACGGCAGCAGCCGCTTCCGCCGCTTCGCCCAGGATCAGGATTACATCGAGGAGTTCCGCGAAGCTCACCCGGCGGCCTATCGCATCTGGCTGGTGCTCACCGATTGTGGCCGCTCCATGACCCGGGTGGTGCTCTGGTCGGCCGGGCTGACCCTGATGTTCGCCGCCGCCTACCTGTGGCTGGGCGAATCCTCCTTTGCCGTCAGTAACAAATCGACCCTGGGTTGGGACGGCTTCGTGGCGCTCTACTACAGCGTGGTCACGTTCACCACCCTCGGCTTTGGCGACGTGACCCCGATGACCCGACTGGCGGCGGTGGTGGTGATGATCGAGGTGGTGGTCGGATATGTGATGCTGGGGATCCTGATTTCGATCCTGGCCACCAAAGTAGCCCGCCGTAGCTGACTACACAGGACCGGAAAGAGCCCGGGGGCCAAAGGCCCCCGGGAGATGGGACGGTCAGGCCGTCCCGGCTGGTTCGTCGAATCTACGCTCAGTAGATTTTGACGAACTTGTCCCAGGTCGAGTATTCGGTCTGGGTGCGCTGGCGCTTCCAGCCTTCCACGTAGTGGCGGCTCAGGTAGCCGTCGTGGAACGTGATGCCCTGCTGGACCGAAGACAGCTGCTGGTAGGCGCCCCAGTTGCCGGTCACGACGGACGAGCTCTTCAGGTGCCACATGCCGCTACCTTTCACGGCGGCGGCGGCAGCGTTGTCCAGGTCGGTGGCGTTGTTGATGTCGTTGATGATCAGTGCGCTCATGTTCAATTCCTCGGCGTTTGTGGTGTCAGTCGGGTGACTCGGGTTCGTTGTCACTTGCCATAGGTATTGCGGGATTCGTGCCAGAATCGTTCCCTGAGCGCCAGATTTACCCTAACTATTTGATTTATAGGTATTTCAAGGCACGGGACAAGTATGAGCGCTGGAGCCCTGGCGCTAAGCGACGAAAGATTCGTCGGCGCCACACCGACGCTTCGTCAGCATCTGTTGTGCCATACCGGTCACCCGCAACGGCTGAATGCCCGGCCGTACTCCTGCCAGGCGGAATCCCGGGCGCGTTTGCCGCGTAACTGCTGCATGCTGGCCCCGTCACCGGAAAAGTCACCGAATTCCATGAGCATGGTGCCCTGACGGGGATCCTCCCACTCCACGGTGATGTTGCGGGCGTCTTCGCTCTGATAAGCCTCGATCCGGTACTCCACGGACTGGCGTCCCAGGAGAAAACGCAGCGAGTCGCGGGTGAACTCGAGGTCCACGTCGCCACCGCACCAGCGGCCGAGCAACACCTGTGGGTCGAGACCCGGGTCTGCCGGCGCTGGCGGGGTCGTCCGCTCAGCAGGTAGTGAGGCCAGTTCGACTTCCGCCGCGGGACCGGCCTCGCCCTCGGCGATCTCCCGGTCCGAGGCGGAGTCCGCCTCCGCCACCACTACCGCTGTGCCGGCAGCGTCCGCTGCGCGGACAGCCGTGTCGCCGTTCGCAGGACCCGCGTCCGCGACCCGTTCCGGCTCCGGTTCCGGCCTCGGCGGCTGCCGTTCCACCACCGCTGGTGCGGTGCGGGCCGGGGCTTCGGCAGTGCTCAGGACCGGCAGGTCCAGACGCTGGGCCTGCGGCCAGACGTCCTGATAACGTGACAGCGCACGGTTGTAGGACAGCGGCTCGGCGCGCCGGGCCTGAAGGCCCGCTACGGCGAGATCGATCCAGGCGGACTCCTGTGTGGCGTAGGCTTCGCCCTGGTACCGGCGCACTTCGTCCAGCCAGCCGCGGACCTGCTGGGTTGATGCCGTCTCGGGATTCGCCAGCCACCCATCCACCTGGCCGTGAGCGCGTTCGGCGTCGATCAGGGCCGCCAACGCCGGCCAGCGCGGATAATCCGTGACCACGGCACGGCCCTCTGTCAGGGCCCGCTCGGCGCCGCCGAGATCCCCCGCTGCCGCCCGCTGCTCGATCCGCAATGCATAACTCCCAGCCAGCGCCAGCGGCGCCTCTTGCCGCAGATAAGAACCGTCAGGAGCCAGCGACTCCGCCTCCTCCAGCGTGGCCCGGGCCCGCTCGAGCTGACCGGAACTCAACTCGCTGCGAAACCGTTGCTCCGCCGCCGCGACCCGGGCTTCCCGCTCCAGGCGGGCGCGCTCCACCCGGTAGGCGGAACGGGCGGCATCCAGGGATTGCTGGGCCGGCCCCAGGCCGCGGGCGTTGCCGTCCAGGGCACGGGCCTCCTCCAGCAGCGTTTCCGCAGCGGAAAAGCGCTTCTGCTCGATCAGCCCCTGGGCCAGATCCAGATAAGACTCGGCAAAACGGGTCTCCAGATCGCGGACGGTTCCATCCGCGGCGCCGATTCCCACCAGAGCGCGCAGGTCCTGAACGGCCTGGGCCCGGGCGTCGGCATCCTGCAGACGTTGCGCCGGGTTGAGCTGCCGTTCCAGATCGGCAACGGCGGCGTCGACCGCCGCCTGCTGGCGCTGGGCCTGATACTGGGCTTCCCGCTCTTCGATGGCGGCCCGCGTCCGAACCGGTCCTTGCGCTTCCGGCGCCAGGCCCTCGGCCAACTCGATCAGGGTATAGGCGCGGGCAAAACCCGATCCGTCGGCGGCCTGCCGGGCCGCTTCCAGCATGCGCTCCGAGGCTGCTTCGGTTGCGGACTGAATCCTCGGGTTGTCCGCATCCAGTGCTGCCAGGCGCCGGGCCGCCGCGGTCAGACTGTCGACCCCGGCGCTATCCAGGGTCAGGCTTTCCAAGGCCTGAGTGACATCGGCCTCGGCCGCCGCGATGGCCGCGGTCCGGCGCCGCTCGGCATCCGCCGCACGATCCGCAGCCACCTGGGCCTGGAACACCTGCTCGCGCTCCGCCAGCAGCCCCAGCCGCTCGTCTACGAAGGCCGAGGTTTCGGCCCCCAGGCCCAGTTCCGTGACCAGCTTCAGCTCGCCCCGGGCCTGATCCCAGTCATAGGCCATGGCCGCAACCTCGGCCCGGGAACTCTGCCCCTGCACGATGTCCGCCGGTAGTGAGGAGTCAGCCAGGTAATCCGGGTCCAGCCGATCGATTTCCTGCAGCGCCGCCTGCAGCGCCGCCTGACGCTCGGCCAGCGGCGCCTCCTCGGTCAGGGTCTTGCGGGCCTCGGCCACCTGTTGGTCGCGGCGGTCCGCCAGCTCACGCCGATGCGTGGCCAGAGCGTCCAGTTGATCCGCCCGGCCGAGGGTTTCCAGGGCGCTGCGGAATTCCGCCAGAAAATCCTCCAGATCCGGCAGATTGTTGCTCTCCAGGGCCCTGGCAACGCGCGGCGCCAGCCAGCCGTCGACGCGTTCCATGGCCACGTCGAGGACCGCCGAGTCGCTCTGCAGGGCGGCCAGGTCGGCGTGCTGCCGGGCGATTGCCACCAGATCATCGGCGAAGACCGCGGCCGCGCTCTCGAGGGCGGCGGAGCCGGCAAGCAGATCCCGTTCCAGGTCTTCGATACGCGCCAGCCGCGCCGCCGCCTCCTGGGCCGCGTTGATCTGATCTTCGATGTCCAGCAGCGCCGGATCGTCCACCCGCAGCACCAGGCCGCTGTTGACGATCTGCTGGGCGGCATCCAGATCGCCCGCCTCTACCGCATCCTGCGCCGCATCGGCATAGGCGGTGGCAACGCGCAGATCCACAAGCAGGGGATGCTGCGGATCGACCCGGGCGATGTCCTGCAGCAGATCGTGCAGATCGTCGCGGTTGGTCGACGGCACCAGGAACTCGGGCTGCAGAAACGCCTCGAACCGTTCCGACAGATCGCTCAGATAGGCGCCGCGCCGGCGGGTGAAGTCCTCGCGCAGGTCGCGCACCGCGGCCGAATCCGGCAGCACCACATCGGCGGTGGCCAGAAGCGCCGCAACGGTCTGAAAGGGAACCGCGTCCAGCGGCTCCGACATCAACGCCTGGTAGCGGCCATCGAAATAGCCGACCAACCCATCGCGGTTGGCGACCAGGGCCCGCTGGCTGGCCCCTGGGGCCAGCGTCAGCACGTCTTGCAGCGCCGCATCGACCACGGCCGGATCGCCCCGCGCCAGCGCATCCGCCAGCGTCCGTTGCTCCATGTCACGCAGGTAATTGACGGCGATGGCGCCGAACACCACCAGCACCAGCACCGCGATGCCGGCCTGGGCCACGGTGCGGCCGACCCGGAAGCTGTGCCCTTCCCGGAGCCCCTCCAGAAACTCGTCCGCCGAGCCGATGCGGTCCTCGCGCTCGAAGGCCAGACCGCGCTGCAGAATGGCGTTCTGACGCCGGGACAACGACTTGATCCGCTCCGGCACCTGCCCCTGGTCCATGGCCTCGTCGGCGGGCACGCGCTTGAACGGATGGATGCCCGTGAGCAGTTCGTAGGTCACACACGCCAGTGCGTACAGATCGTCCCGCGGATCGGCGGCGTGAGAGTTGTTGAGCATCTCCGGGCTGGCATAGGCCGGCGTGAGCGCGCCCATGGATCGCGGATCGAACAGCGTCTGGTCCTGGGGCGAGCCCGCCGGGTCCTTCATGGCCCGGGCGATCCCGAAATCGAGCACCTTGAGTTCGCCGCTGTCGGTGAGAAAGCAGTTTCCGGGTTTGAAGTCCGCGTGCACGATGCCGCGCTGATGGGCGTGGCTCAGTGCCGAGCACATCTGCTCGATCAGCGGCATGGCTTCGTCCAGCGGCATACCGCCCCGCTTGCGCACATCGGCCCGGATGAACTGATCCAGGGTCCGGCCCTCGAGCAGTTCCATGGTGATGAACATGGTCCCGCCGGAGCGATCGAAATCGAACACGGTGGCAATGTTCGGATGCGCCAGCCGCTGCTGCCGGCTCGCTTCCCGCTGCAGAGCGATGAACGCATCCGGACGGCGGGCGAAGGTCTCGTTCAATACCTTGATGGCCAGGTACGGATTACGGTCCCGGGCTTCCAGCTTGAGGGCGTCGCGGCCCCGGTAGACGGTGCCCATGCCGCCGGCGCCGAGTACCTCGTCGATGATGAAACGATCCCGCAGCCGGGTCCCCGGCCCGACCTGCACCGGATCGTCGGCGGCACTGTCGGCACTGCTGACGACCCGGGTCCGGGAAATCGGGGCCGCGTCCTGCTCGGTGTCGGCGCCGGTGTCCGCGGGTCCGCCAGCCGGCTCCGCGGTGGCATCGAGCGCTCCGGCAAACAGCGTCATGGAGTCGGCGATGGTGGCGCGCAGGCGGGCATGCTGGTCGACGTCGACCCACTCCCGGTCGCAGGCCTCGTCCACGGCACGGATCAGATCTTCGAGCTGCGTGCCTTCGGCGAGAAAATCGTCAAAAACGGCAGCCACGACGTCGAGCCCGACGGCACCTTGACCGTAGGCACGAACGGCGCTCGCCGGACTGTCGAAGTCAGTGCTCATTCAGGGCTGGAGTCCCGGACCCGAATCGCCAGTTTACCCCAAGGACCGCCAGATTTCGGTGTCGTCGCAGGGTCCTTCGGCCACCGGTTCGAGATCGGAAACCCCGTATCGCAGTCGCCGCCGCGAGCCGGTAAACTCCCTGCGAGTCGCAGGAGACGGCAGAACGGCAATGAGCTTCCGCTGGTGGTCCAGCTGTATCACTCACGCCGGCAAACGCCGGCGCAACAACGAAGACGCCTATTTCGAGTCCACCCAGGCGGGAGTCTGGGTCGTTGCAGACGGTATGGGCGGACACGCGCGGGGTGATCTGGCCAGCCGCATGGTCACCGAAGCGTTCGATGGCCTGGCCCGTACTCCCGACGTCGACACCCTCAGCGCCGACCTCCGGGCCCGGCTGTTGCAAGCCAATGAACGGGTCTGGCACCAGGCCAGCGAGGCTGGAACGACCATGGGCGCCACAGTGGCGGCGCTCGGCGTCGCCGGCAACCGCTGGTGTTGCCTGTGGGCTGGAGACAGCCGCGTATACCGGCTCAGCCGCGGCCGGTTCCAGCAACTCACCCACGATCATACCCTCATGCAGGAACACATCGACGGTGGCGAGGACAGCACCACCGTAGACCCGCGTCTGGCCAACCGGGTCACCCGGGCCCTGGGCGCCACCCGGACCCTGGCGCTCGACGAGTGCCGCGGCTCGCTGCGCGACGGCGATACCTTCCTGGTATGCAGCGACGGCCTGACCAAGGAACTGGCCAACGACGAGCTGGCCCCGGTGCTGGAATTCATGGACTGCGGCGAAGCCGCGGACGAACTGCTGCGCCTGACTCTGGCCCGCGGCGCCAGGGACAACGTGACTCTGGCCGTAATCCGGTTCGAATCCCTCACCGATACCCGGGACGTGCACGGCGACGATACGGCGGTCAACTACGCCATGCGCAAGCGCTATCGCGAGGTATCCGTTTCGGGTCTGTCCTGAGCGCGGGGCCGGCGCCGATGAAGATCACGCTGCGGCCGCTGTCCCATCCGGAGCTCGCGCCAATCGACATCGACGAGGCGCTGTTCGCTATCGGCCGCAGTGAGCAACCGTTTCAGAGCTACGACCGCAACCTGACGTCACGGCTGTCCAAACGCCACGCCAAACTGTTCGTCGAAGGCAACCGGGCCTACGTGGCCGACCTGCGCAGCACCAACGGTACCCGGCTGAACGGTGCTCCGGTGTCGGAAACCGCGGCCGCGCTGCATGACGGAGACCGCCTGGAAGTGGGCGATCTGTGTTACGAGGTCCACGTCGACGCCGAACCGTCCCGGTCCCTGGAGCGGGGCATCCAGCTCATTCTGCTACCCGAGGCTCACGGCGGCAGCGTGGCGCCGGTGGTCATCACCGAGTTCCCCTATCTGGTCCACCGGGACAGCGAAATGTTCGCCAACGCTGCCGGCGCCGTGGTCGAGCAGCTCGACTTCGTTTCCAAACGCCACGCGCACTTCTACCGCAGCGGAGACCGGGTGTTCCTGGAGGATCTGGGCAGCACTAACGGCACTTACGTCAACGGCGACAAGCTGGAGGAACACGCCCATGCGGTGGAAGACCGGGACCGCATCGTTTTCGGTAGCGACGACTTCGCCTATCTGGCTACCGTACGCATCGACGGCACCGAAGTCACCGATACCCAGACTCGGATCATCGACCGTGTGACCCAGGCCGACGGAACCGTGTTCGTCGAGTCGGCGGCATCGTTCATCGAGATCTTCCGTACCGGCGATCCATCCGCAGAGGCGCGCGAGGCTGCCGGATCCGGTTCCCAGAGCGCGGCGCCAGGGCGCGAAGATGCCGAGCCCGGGCGCGGGGGTGGTGAAGCGCCCGCCGAACGGTCCGCACCCGCCCCGGCAAGTGCCGCCGGCAACCGGGAACCGCGGCCGGCGCGCGCTCCCAGCCGCCCGTCCGGCGACGGACGCGGCGGCGCCGGTACCCGGGCGTTCTGGTGGCTCGGCCTGTCCGCCCTGGCGGTGACGGCGGCGCTCGGCTGGTGGTGGCTCGGCCCGGGTCCGGGCGCCGCAGACCTGTACCGCATGCTGGAAAGCCAGCAATACCCGCGTGCCGCCAGCACCGCCAACGACATGCTCGACGCGGGCCCGTTCGACCCGGAGCTGGCGCGCATCGCAACCACCGCCACCCTGAACGCGGTGCTGCCCGGCTGGACTGCCGCCTACGAGTCCCTGGATCGGGACGGAGCCGCCGCCGCGGTCGGCGAAGCCGGACGGCTCGGCTCCAACAATCCGGACGACGACCCCTATCTGGAATTGCTTCAGTGGGCCGTCGAAGTCCATGCACTACTCGGCGAGCAGGCCGCCGGTCAGGTTCCTGGCAACGCGTTCCAGGCCGACGCAGCGTCGCTCCTGGCGTGGTGGCAACTCGATCAGGACGGTAAGCGTGCGCGCCTTGATCAGATTGTTGGTCATGTTCCCGGTTTCGAGCCCACCCGGCGGCAGATACTGGCCGACGTACGCACCCTGATGTTGCGCATGCAATAGGCGCGTACCCGCTCGCCGAGCCGCGCCAGAAGTCCGGTTCCGGGCCCTGTCAGCCAGGGCTCCATGGCCGGCAGCGCGCGAGACCGGTCGTAGCCGTAGCGGCGCGGAGGGCACCCGGCGGGCGCCACGGTCGAGGACAGCAGATCTACGCTGGCGTTGGTCATGTCGGTGGCCCTTGCGGTCTCGTTCAGACTTCCCTGTCCAATGGGTCAGCAAGGACCGGGCCAGAACCCACTGCAGCGGCCCCATCGCCCGCGCCACGGCGCCGCGCGGGCGCCGCGCGGGCGCCGCGAGCTGGTCGTATCCACGCGGGCAATCTCCACACCGTCGGCCTGCCCCAGACACATCCGCCCCGCCTGTCGGTCAGGGGCCGACGGTTCGGAGCGACCGGGTGTTCAGGGCCTGAACTGCAGTGGCCGCGGCCCCAGCCGGTCCGGGCGCTCCATGAGCTGGTAGGCCAGCTCCACCCACTCACAGACCAGGCGCCGGGTATCACGAGGATCGATCATCTCTTCCATCTGGAACCGGGACAACGGACCCGAGGGCCCTCTCGCACTCTCGATCCGGGCCATGAGTTCGGCCCGGAACGCGTCCGGATCAGGCGCTTCCCTGAGCTGGCGGGCGTACGCGGCCTCGATGCCGCCTTCCGGCGGAATGCCCCCGACATCGGCGGCCGGCCACACCACGCGCACTGACGGGCGGGATCGCGGGGTTGCGTAGTTGTTGCCCGCAACGCCGAAGCTACGCCGCATGATCACCGTGAAGATCGGCACGTTGACCTGGGCGAAAGCAATCATCCACTCGCCCCCGGCCCGGATCGTACCGGCCCGTTCGTGCTCGATTCCCACCGCAAAGCCCGGGTTGTCCACCAGGTTGAGCACGGGGACGTGAAACAGATCGCACAGGTCGAGATGCCGGGTCAGCTTACGGCAACCGTCCGCGGTCAACGCGCCGCCATTGACGTGGCGACTGTCGGACGCGATGACCCCCAGGACGTGACCATGGAACCGCACGAATCCGGTCACCTGGTCGCTGCCCCAATGGCGGCCGATCTCGAAGAACGAACCTTCGTCGGCCATCAGCGCAACGACACGGCGGACATCGAAGGTCATGGTGCGCTTGCGGGGGATCACGTCCTGCAGCGCTTCCACCCGGCGGTCGGGTGCATCCCGCGGATCCGGGGGCAGCACCGGCGGCAATCGGTAGACACTGTCCGGCAGGTAGGACAGAAAGCGTCGGGCCTGGTCGATGGCATCGGTTTCGGACTCCGCCAGATTGTCCACGGAGCCGTTACGGCAATGGATGCGCCAGTCCCCCAGATCCTCCTTGCTGACTTCGTAGCCCATGGCGTGCCGGACCACCGGCGGGCCGGCGACGAAGAGCTGCGCAATGTCCCGGACCATGACCGAGAAGTGACCCAGCACGGCCTTCGCGGCACCAATTCCCACCACACTGCCCAGCAGCAGATTGACCACCGGCGTGGTCGCCAACTGCTCTGCGTAATGGGAACTGCCCAGGTGTCCTGGCAGAAACGAGCCGCCGGTCCCGGCCACCCGGGGCCGCCCTGCAGTGATATGCCCGCTGCTCTCCTCGGCGCTGCCCGCCGCCTGCTGCTTCTGCTCGGGCACCATGGAGGCTACGCTGCCGCCCCCGGACGAGCCGTCCAGCAGACGCACGCAGGGCACCTGCAGTTCCAGCGCCAGGCGATCCAGGTACAGGCTCTTGGCGCCGATGGCGCCGTCGGAATGCCCGCCGCGTGAAGTGAAATCGTCGGCGCAGACCACCGCCCGGCGGCCCTGGATGGTGCCCCACCCGCCCACGTGGTTGGCCGGCGTGAAGTTGGCCACCCGGCCGTCTTCCTGGTAGGACGCAAACCCGGCCACGCTGCCCACCTCACGGAACGAACCGGGGTCCAGCAGCGCGTCGATGCGTTCCCGGCAGGTGAGCTTGCCGCGGCTGCGCTGACGCACTACCCCCGGATCCTCGGAACCCGGAGCGAGGCGCTCGCGCGCCATCGCGCGCAAGGTGTCGACTTCGTCGAGTACGTCCTGCCAGGGGCCACGCTCCGGGCCAGTCCGCCCGGACGCTTCGCCGCCCTTGCGGTCCGGCGCCATGACCACAACCAGCCAGCCGGCGCCGAGCGTCGAACCCGGACTGGCCTCGAGTCGCGCCGCCACCGTTCCCGACTCCGGCGCCGCAATCACCGTTTCCATCTTCATCGCGCTGATGACCAGCAGGGTGTCTCCCGCCGCCACAGCGTCACCTGCTTCGACGGACCAGGCAATTACCTGACCGGATATCGGGCACTCCACGCCGATCTGGCCATCCTCCACCGGCAGCGCCGGCGCCTCGTCGATGTGATCGTCCAGTACGCCGGGCCCGGCACCGCCGGTACCCTGCTCGAGCAGCGCCAGAGTCGCGCCGTTGACCGGGCCGGCGCCACGCAGGCAGTCCGGATCCTCGCTGAGCAGCGACACCCGGGCGTCACCGGCTCTGACCGCGTCATGGTCCAGAATCGAGCGCAATTCCGCCAGATTGGTCGGCACGCCGCTGATGTGAAACTCGTCGAGCGCACGGCGGGCCCGGTCGAGCGCCGCACGATAGGTGTCCAGGGCGTCCGCCGCCGGCGGCGCCGTGGCCGTACCGATCACTTTGGCCAGCAGCGGATCGAACTGCAGGGCCGGCCGGTACCCCGCATAGCCACAGGCGTCGACCCGGACGCCGAAGCCGGCTGGCTCCTTGTAGCCGCGGAGGGTTCCGCCACCCCGCGCCACCACCCGGGCCTGCACGGCGAACCCGCGAGGTGCGCCCACTGCGGCCTGATCCGCGAGGCCCAGGTCCGCCAGGCTCGCCCCCGCAGCAATGCGGAACTGGCTCTCGACCAGGTCGATGCCGGTCACCGCTTCGGTCACGGTGTGCTCCACCTGAATGCGCGGGTTGCACTCGATGAAAAAGTACTCATCGCGCTCGGGGCAGACCAGAAACTCCACCGTTCCGGCGTTGCGATAGCCGGCAGCGGCCACCAGCCGTACCGCATCATCGTGCAGACGGCGCCGCAGCCCTTCCGCCAGGGCCGGCGCCGGGGCGACCTCGATGACCTTCTGGTGGCGCTGCTGTACCGAGCAATCGCGCTCGTGCAGATGCACTACCCGGCCCTCTCCGTCGGCCAGGACCTGCACCTCGACGTGCCGGGGCCGCTCGATCACGCGTTCCAGGAACAGCGCGCCGTCGCCGAATGCGGCCTCGGCTTCGCTCCGGCAGCGGTCGAAGGCCTGGTCCAACTGGTCCGCCGACTCTACCTGGCGCATCCCGCGCCCGCCGCCGCCGGCCGAGGCCTTCAACATCACCGGATAGCCGACCTCGGCGGCCACGGAGCGGGCCTGTGCCGCCGACTCCAGCGCATCGGCGCTGCCGGGAACCGTGGGAATGCCCAGACTCGCCGCCAGCCGGCGCGCCTGCACCTTGGCGCCGAACAGGGCCAGCGCCGCCGGCGGGGGTCCGATGAAGGTGAGCCCCGCCGCCGCGCAGCGCTCGGCAAACTCCGCGTCCTCGGACAGGAAGCCATAGCCGGGATGCACGCAGTCGCACCCCGTGGCCGCGGCCACATCCAGCAGTGCATCGATATTCAGATAGGCGCGCACCGGGTCCGGCGCCTTCAGTTCGTGCGCCGACCCGGCAACCCGGGTGTGCAGGGACGCGGCATCCGGCGCGGCATACACCGCCACCGAATCGATACCCAGCCCGGCGGCGGCCCGGGCAATGCGGATGGCGATCTCACCGCGGTTGGCAATCAGAACCCGTTCGAACATCGGCCGTGCTGACACGCCCCCTCCCTTTCAACCAGACAAACCATGACCCGTTCGGGAGGGTCCCGATGCGGGGCGTTCTATTCGCGGGCCGGATACTACGCTAGAAGCGTCGCGGCTCCTGCCAGGTATCGGCAAACTCGATGGCGGGCGCCAGCGCCGTCGACTCGACCCGGTCGCCACGTGCCGGCAGGCTGCCGGAATCCAGCGAGCCAATGCTGAACTTGTCCTCGACCTGGTCGACACGCACGGTCGCAATCTCCATGGTGCTGCTGCCCAGGTTGAGACCGGTATCCGGATCGATCAGCGCTTCACCCTCCTGGAGCACCCGCAGCAGATCGCCGGCGGCCACGGAGCCGGACCCCAGATTCATCCACACCCGGGTTCCCTCGGCCTTGACTACGCTGCCGCTGGCGGGCGCCGCGCCGACCTGCTTGACAAGCTCATAAACACCCTTGTTGATGCCGGCGATGACCGCCTGGCCGATCGGGGTCCGGGAATAATCCGAGAAAAAACCGGCCAGCGACCCTTCGTCACTGCTGCCCCCGGCGCCAAAGGTGATGCCGGTCTCGTTGATGGTGCTCTCGACCTGCCGGGTATAGGCCACTTCACTGGTCTCGGCATCGATGAGGCGGAAGTTCATGCCGACCCGGCCAGTGCCGCTCTTGACCCCGACTCCGCCGAGCATGGGCACCCGATCGCGAACCAGCGCACCGAGTCCGCCGCTGGTCTCCGAGGTTTTGGTCTCGTAGTCGGTAACGACCACCTGGACCAGGAACTGGGCGCCGAGCACGTTGCCGGTGGCGGCGCCGGACGGGCGCGCCACCCGGCCGCTGGAGGCGAGATCCTGCTCGTCCAGGACCGCGCCGAGGGCCTGCCGCTCCAGCAGCCGGAATCGTCCGGTTCGGTTGAGCACGTCGGTGACGATGGCCTCGATGCCGTTCACCGGAACCTGATCGGCGTTGTCCAGACTCCAGCCATAGTCGCCGCCCGAACCGGACATGGTGAATGAACGGGAACCGCTGGTGTTGTCCACGGGCAGAACCCCGAGGCGCGCGCGGGCGCCGTCGTATTCCCCCCACTCGAGGTTCAGCAGGTAGCGCGAGTCGATGGCGTCGATGGACTGCGGGAGCGGCACTCTGGCCTGTTCGCCCACCGCATAAGCCAGATAGTCGGCATGTGCCGGAACCCCGGCCCAGAGTCCGGTCATCACTACCACGAAGCGAACCATCCTGCTCATGTTGCCGCTCCCGCCGAACCTGGCAGTCGAGTAAAACAAAACCGCCGTGCAACATCAAAGACAGGCGCGCCCCTGTCAATAGCCCGTCCGGGCCCTTGCCCGGCGCCGCACATCGGGTCTAATGTGATCGGGAATCCCTGGGGGCGAAACAGGAGGTCGGCAATGCGCGAACCCCGTTTTCGCCAGGCGGCAACCACCCGGATGCTGGTGCTGGCGCTGCTGCTCGGCTGGCAGGGCGGCCTTCGTGCCGACGTGCCGATTTCCGTTCAGACCACCGAATGCGGCGGCGAATCCGGGCTGGCGACATTCGACGTCGACCGGCTCTACAAGATTCAGCCCGGCACCTGCGCCGACCCGGGGAATCCCGGGCAGCGCCTGCAGCAGGTGTTGATCCGCTCCGACAGCGACCTGACACGCTACGACGTGGTCCAGGTGACCCAGGACGAAGCAACCGCCATTCTCGAGCAGGTGCGCGCGGTCAGCCGGGCCCGGCTGGAAAACCTCACCCAGTCGCAGATCCGGGCGGAAATTCAGGTCCAGCACCGGGAAACGCCAGACAGCGAACGGGCAACGGGCGCCGGGGCCACATCCGCGGCAGCGGCAGCGTCCACCGCGACCATGGCGACGACGGCGCCGCCGCGTATCGAACTCATCGACCCGCCGGTCAGACAGAACCGGTCCGCCAACCGCATCATCGTCGCCCCTGACACCCGGGAAAGGGTCCTGGTGGGCCGGGTCGACGCCGCCGCCGGCATGCTGTCGCTGACCGTCAACGGCGCCGACCTGGAGCCCGACCCTGCCGGATTGTTCAAAGCCCGGGTGGTGACCCGCGAGTCCACCACACCGATATCCATCGTGGCCGTCGACCGCCAGGGCAACGACACCCGCCTCGAGTTCGAACTGGTGCGTCAGCGCCCCGACGACGCCAGCACCGGCGACGCCAGCACCGGCGGGTTCGGGCGCTACCACGCACTGATCATTGCCAACAACGCCTACCAGCACCTGGACGACCTGGCGACACCGGCCAACGACGGACTGGCGCTGGCCCGGATTCTGGACGAGCGTTTCGGGTTCCATACGGTCACCCTGTTCGATGCCAGCCGCTACGAGATCCTGTCGCAGCTCAACGCGCTGCGCAGCGAACTGACTGAGGACGACAACCTGCTCATCTACTTCGCCGGCCACGGCGCCTACGACCCGGTCAACAACCGCGGCCACTGGCTGCCGATTGACGCCGAGCATGACAGCACCGCCAACTGGGTTTCCACGGTGGACGTCACCGACGTCGTCAACGCCATGTCGGCGAAACATGTCCTGGTGGTGGCCGACTCCTGTTACTCCGGCGCGCTCAGCCGCGACGTCAGCACCGACCTGGACCCCGGCATGTCCGACGCGCTGCGCCAGCGCTGGCTGCAGACCATGGCACGCAACCGGTCCCGGCATGTTCTGACCTCCGGCGGACTGCGGCCGGTACCCGACGACGCCGGCAACGGCCACTCCATCTTCGCCAACGCCTTCCTCGATTCCCTGCGTGGGTCCGCGGGCATCGTCGAGGTGTCCATGCTGTTCCGCGAGGTGCGGCAACGGGTCGAGGAACGGGCGCAGTCACTGCAGGTCGAGCAGACCCCCACCTATGCGGAACTCAAACAGAGCGGCCACGAGTACGGCGAGTTTCTGCTGGTCACCCGCTGAACGCCGGCGCTGGCCATGAGCCACGACGACCCGGACCCCACCGACGTCACGCGGATCGCCCCGCAGCCCGCGGCATCCCTGGTGGGGCGGGTGCTGCGCCAGCGGTTCGTTCTCGAAGCCGAAATCGGCCGCGGCGGCATGGGCACCGTCTACCGGGCCCGGGACCTGCTGCGCGAAGAAGCGCAGGATCGGGATCACCACGTCGCCATCAAGGTCATGAGCCGTGATCTTGGTGGCCGCGCCGATGCCCTGAGGACGCTGCAGCGCGAGGCCAAGCGGGCCCAGAAACTGGCGCATCCCAACATCGCGACGGTCTACGATTTCGATCGCGACGGTGACGTCGTTTACTTGTGCATGGAGCTGCTCACCGGTCGGAGTCTGAGCCAGGTTCTGGACGACTGTCGGGACGGCGGCCTGAGCTGGCAGGAAGCGCAGCCCATCATTCGCGACATGGCCGAGGGCCTGGCTTATGCCCATGCGCGCGGCGTGGTGCACGCTGATTTCAAACCCGGCAACGTGTTTGTGACCCGCGCCGGGAACACGAAAATCCTGGACTTCGGCATCGCCCGGGTTCTACCCGACGCCGAGTCCGGCGCCGCCACCCGATTTGACGGTGCTGCGTTCAATGCCCTGACCCCGGCCTACGCCAGCGGCGAGATGTTCGAGGGCGCCGCGCCGGACCCTCGCGACGACGTTTACGGCCTGGCCTGCGTGAGCTATGAACTCCTGACGGGGCGGCATCCGTTCGGTCGCCAGAGCGCGCCCCAGGCGCGCGCGGCAGGCCTCGTTGCCCCACCCGTCGACACCCTCGACAAGCGCCGGAACCAGGCATTGCGGCGCGCACTGGCATTCGACCGCGGCGGGCGAACAGCCGATGCCCGGACGTTCCTCGGCCAGATGACGGCGCCGGCCGGACCACCCCCGTGGCTGAAAGGCGCCACGGGTGCTGCGGCGGCCGCGATCCTGGGCCTGGCCGGATTTCTCTGGTGGCAATCGGCCCCGGAGCACGCCAATCCCGCGGCGTCCATGCTTCCTGACGCGACACAGACGCGCCCGGCAGCAGCGCCTGGCCCGCCGCTGGATTCGGCCAGCCGTCGACGGCTCGAGCGGATACTCGAAGCTGCGGACCTGCATCTTGCCATGGGCCGCCTGGTGGAACCGGATACCAGCAACGCGGCCGCGGCCTACGCCGAGGCCGCGGCCCTGGACTCCGGCAACCCGCGCGCGGTGACTGGCCTGGCGGACGTCGCCCGGGCACTGCAGGCCGAAGGCCGCCATCGTCAGGCGCTGGAAATCGTGTCGCTGGGATTGACCCGGGCGCCTGCTCAGCCGGAACTGCTGGCGCTCCAGCGCCAACTGCGGAATCAGGCCGGCAACTGAAGGGCTTGGAACCGGCTGCCGAGTTCCCGGATAATCCGGATTCCCCCGTTCGATCACGAGAGGTCCATGGCCGGCAGTCTGCGAGATCAACTTCTGAAGGCCGGCCTGGTCTCCGCGGATCAGGCCCGCAAAGCGGAGCGCCAGGCCCGTACCGAGCAGCAGGCCAAGCGCAAAGCCGGGGCCGCCAAGGGCAAGTCGGGCAAGGCAAAGAAAGACCAGACCCGCCCTGCCGAGCCGTCGGCTGCGCAGGAAGCACGCGCCCGGGCGGCCGCCATCAACCACGAGAAGGCCGAGCGGGACCGGGCCCAGATGCGGGCCATCGCCGATCGTGCCAAGGCCCACGCGCTGCGCGCCGAGATAAAGCAGATCATCCAGGCCCACGACCAGCGGGTGAAGAAAAGCAGCGACGACGACGTCCCCTACAACTTCGTCCACGGCAAACGGGTCAAGCGCATCTACGTGCCGCCCGCGCAGCGGGAGCAGATCAGCCGCGGCCAGCTCGTGATCGTCAACAACGACGGCAACTACCATCTGCTGCCACAGAAAGCGGCGGAGAAGATCCGCCAGCGGGACGCCAAGCGCATCATCGTCGCCAACGACGGCAGCGCCGGCAGCAACGCGGCGTCGGACAGCGACGACGACTATTACGCGCAATTCCAGGTTCCCGACGACCTCGACTGGTAACGGCGGGTCGACAACGTGTCGTCATTGGCGGCATGATCGGCGGCACCATCGTGCGCAGGGGAGAACCATGGCGGAAGCCCACGCAAGCGCCGCGGAGCACGTCGACGACCTGCCCCTCGACCAGATCGACGTCAGCAATCCCGAACTGTTCCGGACCGACAGCCACTGGGCCTACTTCCGGCGCCTGCGCCGCGAGGATCCCGTTCATCGCGGGGTCAGCCCGTTGTTCGGCCCGTACTGGTCCGTTACCCGCTTCCGCGACATCATGGCCATCGAGGCCAATCACCAGGACTTCTCCTCCGCGGACGGCATCGTGCTGGCCGACCGGCCGGAAGATTTTCAGACCGTCAACTTCATCTCCATGGACCCGCCCAAACACGACGTGCAGCGCAAAACCGTGCAGGGCGTAGTGGCGCCGGTCAATCTGGCGCGCCTCGAGGGCACCATCCGTGAACGAGCGGCCCGCATTCTCGACGGGTTGCCGGTCGGCGAGGAGTTCAACTGGGTCGACCGGGTCTCCGTCGAACTGACCACCCAGATGCTGGCGACCATCTTCGACTTCCCGTTCGAGGAGCGCCGCAAGCTGACCTACTGGTCGGACATGGCGACCTCGGGCGAACTGTCCGGCGGTCCGACCCCGGAACCGGTACGGCGAGCGGCGCTGCTGGAGTGTCTGGCCTACTTCACCCGGCTGCGCGATCAGCGCATCAACGAACCGCCGCGGCCCGACCTGCTGTCGATGCTGGCCCACGGCAAGGACACCCGGGACATGCCGGCCATGGAGTTCCTGGGCAATCTGCTGCTGCTCATCGTCGGCGGCAACGACACCACCCGCAATTCCATCTCCGGCGGCGTTCTGGCGCTGAATCGGAACCCACAGGAGTACCAGAAGCTGCGGGACAATCCCGCGCTCATACCCAACATGGTCTCCGAGATCATCCGTTGGCAGACACCGCTCGCCTACATGCGCCGGACCGTGACCCGCGATCTGGAGTTCGGCGGTAAGCACCTGCGCCAGGGCGACAAGGTTGCCATGTGGTACGTGTCGGGCAACCGCGACGACGAGGTGATCGACGATCCGGACCGCTTCTGGATCGACCGTCCCAACGCGCGCCACCATCTGTCGTTCGGATTCGGCGTCCATCGCTGCATGGGCAACCGGCTGGCGGAAATGCAGTTGCGGGTGCTGTGGGAAGAAATCATGGGACGTTTCCGGCTGGTCGAGGTCACCGGCGCGCCCGAACGGGTGCAGTCGAGTTTCGTCCGAGGCTACGCCACCCTCCCCGTGCGGCTGCACCGCTGGTAACACCACGAAGCCTCGTCCTATGGAATACGCCTTCACCGAGGAACAGCTTCAGGTTCGCGACAGCGTCGCACGCTTCTGCCGCGAACAGGCGCCGGCCAGCACCGTGCGCGCTCTGATGGAAAGCGAGCCGGGATTCGATGCGGCGGTGTGGCGCCGGATCTGCACCGACCTCGGCCTGGTGGGCATCCACGTCGCCGAAGACCGCGGCGGGTTGGGGCTCGGCCCGGTGGAACTGGGCATCGTCATGGAGGAGTTCGGCCGCAGCCTGCTGCCAGCGCCCTACCTGTCATCGGTGCTGGCGCTGACGGCGCTCACCGAGGCCAGCGGCGGCGCCGGAACCGGACCACTCGTCGATCAGATCATCCAGGGTGAACGCGTCGTGACGCTGGCTCTGGATTCGCGCCATGGCAGTCCCGTCAGTGACCGAATGAGCTGCCGGGCGTCCTGCCTGCACGGAGAGGCGCCGGCGGTTCTCGATGGCGCCCACGCCGACGTGATTCTGGTGGCAGCCCCAACCAGCGGCGGCGCGACCCTGTACGCCGTGGATTCGGATGCCGACGGACTCACCCGCCACCCACGCCGCACCATGGACGGCACCCGGCGCCTGGCGCGAGTCACGCTGGAGGGTTGTCCGTCTCGCGCTCTCGGCGTCCTCAGCGAGGCCGCCTGCAAACGGATCTACGACACCGCTCTGGTGGCGCTGGCCAACGAGATGGTCGGCGGCGCTCAGGCGCTTTTCGACACGACCGTGGCATACACCCGGATGCGGGTTCAGTTCGGCCGCCAGATCGGATCCTTCCAGGCCATAAAACACCGTCTCGCCGACCTGCTGACGGACGTCGAGCTGGCCAGAGTCGCCGCCTATCAGGCGGCACAGGCCCTGACCAGCGGGGAAAACGTGTCGGCTACCGCCAGTCTGGCCAAGTTTGTCGCCAGCGACGCCTACATGACCGCGGCCCGGGAAGCCATCCAGCTGCGTGGCGGTATCGGTTTCACCTGGGAGGAAGACACGCACCTGTGGTACCGGCGCGCCAAGTCCTCCGAGGTGTTCCTCGGCACCCCGGCGCACCACCGGGAACGCATGATTCAGGAGTCGCTGGCATGAGCGCTGATGCCATCGCCGCGGAAGTGCGGACCTGGCTGGATGCCAACTGGGACCCGGACGCCACCCTGGCGGCATGGCGTGAAAAGCTGGCAGACTCCGGCTGGGGTCAACCGGCCTGGCCCCAGGAATACTACGGGCGCGGCCTCGACGACGGCGAGGCTCGAACGGTGCAGCGGGAGTTCGAGCGCGCCGGCGCCATCGGCGCTGCCACGGCGGGTCCCCGCGGTCTGGCCGCTGCCACCCTGCTGGCCCATGGCAGTGACGATCAGAAGCGCCGCTACCTGCGCGGCATCCTCACCGGCCGCGATGCCTGGTGCCAGCTCTTCAGCGAGCCCGGCAGCGGCTCCGACCTGGCCGGGGCCACAACCCGGGCCGACTGGAACGGCGAGCGCTGGGTGGTCAACGGCCAGAAAGTGTGGAACACCAGCGCCCACCACGCCGACTACGGCATTCTGGTCGCACGCACTGACTGGGACCTGCCGAAACATCAGGGACTCAGCTATTTCCTGATCGACATGCGTCAACGCGGTGTCGAGGTGCGCCCGCTGAAGCAGATGAACGGCCACGCCTCATTCAACGAGGTGTTTTTCGTCGACGCGATCGTCGAACCCCGTGATCTGGTAGGCGAGACCGGTCAGGGCTGGCAGGTGGCACTGACCACGCTGGCTCACGAGCGCGCCGGTTTCGGCCGCAATCGCGCAGTGCGCAATACCGATCCCGCCGAGGGCCGGATTTACCGGGAATACGCTGAAGAACTGGCCATCGCCAACGAGCCCTATACCTGGTATCCGCAGCGCGCCGGCCGCACCGACATGCTGCTGGAGCAGGCCCGCCGAAGCGGCGCCATCGACGATCCGACCGTGCGCCAGGAAATCGCAACCGCCCTGGCCCTGCAACAATGTGCCAACTGGTACACGGCGCGCGGGCTGGCAAAAGGTCCGGCGGGATCGATCGCCAAGCTGGCAGCCAGCCGGGTAGCGCGAGCCGCCAACCGGGCCCACACCGTCGTCAGCGGCATCGACGCCATGTTCGAGGGCGCTGACAGTCCGGCCGACGGCATCGTCGGCGAAATTCTGCTGTCCACTCCGGCCACCTCCATCGCCGGCGGCACCGACGAGATCCAGAAGAACATCATCGCCGAACGGATTCTCGAGCTGCCCAAGGAAGCCCGTTTCGACGGCGGCCCGTTCAAGGACGTCCCGCGCAACTGAGCCGGGCGCACCCTGACGCCCTGGAGTACCGGAATGCTGGACGGATTCGAACGCTACCCGCTGACTTTCGGGCCGAGCCCCATCGAAAAGCTGCCGCGCCTCAGTCAACACCTCGGCGGCGGCGTGGAAATCTACGCCAAGCGCGAAGACTGTAATTCGGGGCTCGCCTTCGGCGGCAACAAGCTGCGTAAGCTCGAGTACATCGTGCCGGACGTGTTGCGCTCCGGCGCCGACACCCTGGTGACCATCGGCGGCGTGCAGTCCAATCACACCCGGCAGGTTGCGGCGGTTGCCGCCCGCCTTGGTCTCCAGTGCCGGCTGGTTCAGGAAAGCTGGGTGCCGTTTCCGGACGCCGTCTACGACCGGGTCGGCAACATCCTGCTGAGCCGGCTCATGGGAGCCGAAGTCGAACTGGTGAACCAGGGGTTCGATATCGGAATCCGCGAGAGCTGGGAAAATGCCATCGCCGACGTGGAAGCCCGCGGCGGCAAGCCATACCCGATCCCGGCCGGGGCTTCCGTACACCCCCTGGGCGGCCTCGGATTCGTCGGTTTCGCCGAAGAGGTGCGGGCCCAGGAGCGGGATCTGGGCTTTACCTTCGATTACATCGTGGTCTGTACCGTGACCGGGTCGACCCATGCCGGGATGGTGGTGGGTTTTGCCGCAGATGGGCGTGCCCAGCGGGTCATCGGCATCGATGCCTCGGCAACCCCGGACCAGACCCGTGCCCAGGTTCGCGATATCGTCCGCAATACCGCCGACCTGATCGGCTTGGCGCCGGCAATCGACGACGATCAGATCGTTCTGATCGAGGATTTCGCCTATCCCGCCTACGGGGTTCCCTCCAACGAAACCAGCGACGCCATGCGGCTGGCGGCGCGTCTGGAGGGCATGATCACCGACCCGGTCTACGAAGGTAAGTCCATGCAGGGACTGATCGGTCTGGTACAAAGCGGCTACTTCCCCAGCGGCGCGCGCATCCTCTATGTCCATCTGGGCGGCGTTCCCGCCATCAACGGCTACAGTTACCTGTACCGGAACGGATAGGTCCTTCCTTGTTCGACTGGCTTCAGCGCCGCGGCCCTATCGTCGCCCTGACGATGCTGCTCTGCATTAGCGTCAGCGGTTGCGGCGGCGGTGGCGGCGGGCGCAGCAACGCACCCCCCGCGCGCGGCGCAAATCCACCCCAGGGGCCTGCTGCCACGGTGGTGGCAACCAGCGCCTACCGGACCGGCGCACCCTACGCTGGCGCACTGCAGCGCTGCACCTACGCGGGAGAGGCAACCGAAGCGTGCCCGCTGAGCACGCTGCCATTCCTCGGCATGCAGACCGACACGGTGACCATCGAGCAGGTGCTGTCCCGCACCCTGGTGTCGCATCGCTGGATGGGCGACAACTTCGGCGGCGCGCTGGCCCGGCTGCCGGCGGACCTGCTGCCCCTGTTCCGTTCGGTCACCGCGGTAGTCATCGCCAGCGACGTCCGGCCGTCGTTCTACGACCCGGACACCGGCGCCATCTATCTGGACCCCGAGTTCCTCTGGCTGCGCGTCAGCGAGCGTGACCAGGTACCGGACACCCCGGACTTCCGCAGCGAATTCGGCCGTGACCTGGGATTCCAGATGCCGTGGCGTTACGTCCGCGACGGCCAGCGGCTGACCGTCTACCTGAACCCGGATGGCTCCCGTGACCCGGACCAGATCATCGAGATCCTAGGTTACCTGCTTTATCACGAGCTCGCGCACGCGACGGACTTCATGCCGCCGGCCGATCTGTCAGGCCTGTCTAACACCCAGACCGCGCGCAGCGCCATCCTGAGTGGCCGCCGTCTGTCGTCCTTGCTGACCGCCAGCTACCCGTTGAACTCTACCCTGCTGAAGGATTTGGCTGCGGTGTCGTTCCTCGGCGCCACGTCCACGGCCGCGCAGAGGACCCTGGCGCCGGATGATCTGGTGGTCGAGTTCAGCAACGACGGTGCGACCCAGTATTACGCCTACAGCACCCGGTACGAAGACTTCGCGACCCAGTTCGAGACGGCGATGATGAAGTGGCACTTCGGGTACGACAAAGACACGGCCATCGTGCACCCACCGGCCAGCGGCAATGCCGACGACGCGGTGCTGGCGTGGGGTGAGCGCGGCAGGATCGGCGCCCAGCACGTCATGTCCCGCACCCTGGCGGTTGGCCAGCGTCTTTACCCCGGTGAGCTGAGGGCGTTCGAGGCTTTTCTCGCCGACCAACCGCTACCCCGGACCCTGACCCGGGGCACAACCTGGCGTGACAGCCTGTCCGATCAGACGACGGCGGGCGCGGCGGCGGCGCCCGCGGCCCGGCCGTCCCGGCGCGTCGCCGATTACGTTCTGGAACGGGTCCGGATCCGCTGAGCGCCGGCGCGGCACGCGGCCCGGTTCAGATCTTTTCCAGCAGGTTACGCAGAGTCTCACACTGTCGGACCCGGTCCGCCGTGGTCTCACCGAGGAAGGACGCCGACAGATGGGTCACTCCGGCCTCCCGGTAGGCCTGCAGCCGATCGCGCACGAAGCCTTCTTCGCCCACCAGACTCACGGCATCCAGATAGCTCTGGGGAATCGCCGCCTCTGCCTCTGCTTTTCGCCCGGACAAAAACAGGTTCTGAATGGTCTCGGCCTCGGCTTCGTAGCCGTACTTGCGGAAGATCTGGTTGTAGAAGTTCTTTTCCCTGGCGCCCATTCCGCCTACGTACAGCGCGGTCTGCGGCCGACCCATGTCGCGGTACTTCTCGAGGCCGGTGCCGATGGCGACGGTTCCCCCGGCAAACACCTGCAGCGGTCCGAGCGCCGGGTCGCGCCGGCTGTGCCCACGCTTGAGCGCCTCGCCCCACACCGCGCTTGCGCCTTCCGGCATGAAAAACGCCGGCAGCCAGGCATCGGCAATCTCCGCGGTCACCTCGACGCTCTTCTCGCCGAGCGTCGCCAGCGCCACCGGAATGGCATCGCGCACCGGATGATTGATGATTTTGAGTGGCTTACCCAGGCCTGTACCCGCCTCGGCCGGGAGCGGAAGCTGATACTTGCTGCCGCTGTAGCTGACCTTCTCGTCACGTTTCCAGATCTTGCGGCAGATCTCCACCGCTTCGCGGGTCCGGGTCAGCGGCGCGTCGTAGGGCAGCCCGTGAAAACCTTCCACCACCTGGGGACCGGATGCGCCCAGCCCCAGCATGAAACGTCCGCCGGACAGTGCATCGAGACCGGCCGCGGTCATGGCCAGCAGCGCCGGGGTGCGGCTGTAGACGTTGACGATGCCGGTTGCGAGGGTGGCGGTTTCGGTCACCGCCGCCAGATACCCCAGCGCACTCACCGAATCGAACGAGTAGGACTCCGCCACCCAGATGTGCTCGGCACCCGCTTTTTCCAGAGCCCGCAATTCGTCGGCCTGTTCGGCGATGTTGCCTTTGGAGTAGTGAGCGCTGATGGAGATCTTCATGAAGGCTACCTCGCAGGTTGTAGACCGGCCCGGCGGCCGGCGGACAAAACGGCGACTATAACCCCTGGGCAGGTTCGCTGCCTGCGGCCACTACCGTGTCAGAACCACAGATCGCGCACGCAGCGGCCATCCTGCGGCAGGTCCTCGAAGGCGTTCAGCCCATCGAAATGGCGGATCGGAATAGATGCCACCCGGTCCGGTTCCGCCAGCCGCAGATTGACCGCAATGCGGCGGCGGCCGTCGTCACCCGGATTGACGCCGCGCCAGTAGGCCACGTTGCCGCAGGCCGGACAGAAGTGAAAGCCGAGCCCGCGGTCACCCCATAGGTAAGCCGTGGTGGGGCCACGCACACGGATACCCTGGTCTTCGTAGTCGTAGGCCCACAGCACCCCGTAGCGCCGACACACGGTACAGTTGCAGGCGGTTGCGGACTGCGGAACGCCGTCGAATTCCCAGTTCACCGCGCCGCAGTGGCATGCCCCTTTGATCATGCAGGCTTCCCTCCAGTGCGCCCCCGGCTCGCGTTCCAGCCTTCCCAGCGGGGACGGTCTGGCCCTCATCATAGCGGACCGCCGGCCCCGGACCCCACCCTCGGCACCCTTTGCTACACTTCCGGGAGACTTCTCGGATGGACCCATTGTTGCAACGCCTGCCTGCCGTACTGGCGCTGTTGGCCGCCCTCTGCTCCTGGGCAATCCAGGCGCTGGCTCAGACGCCCGTGCCGCTGCGCAATCCCGGTGGCCTGGACACGTTCTACGTCAATGTGGGGGTGGCTGGCGGCGAGAGTGCCGATTACCTGGTAGACACCGGCGCCGGCTACATGACCATCACCAACGCCACCCTGGCGTCGCTGCAGCGCGCCGGCACCGCGACCCGGATACGCGACGTGGAAGGCCACCTGGCGGACGGATCGATCGTCCGGGTTCCGGTGTATCGCCTGGAGTACATCACCATCGGTCCGGCCTGCCGGTTCGAGAACGTCGAGGTTGCGGTTCTGCCCGGCGCCTCCCGGGGTCTGTTCGGTCTCAGCGCGATCCGCAAAGCATCCCCCGTGCAACTTTCCTTCGACCCCCCGGAGTTGCTGCTCAGCAACTGCCAGGCTCTGGCACCCACCGGCGGCTGACGGAACCACAGCCGGCCATCGAGCCTGGCACATCGTTTGCACTACCTGTTGTGCAGGCACGTGGCACGAGAGGACCTGCCTCGACAAGTGTCCGGCCGAATCAACCGAAGAGGCCCGGTAAATGGGCCCAGGAGTCAAACAACATGCAAGAAGCCACTCAGTTTCCCAAATCCAAGCGCACGGCCAATACGCTCAAAGCGGCAATTGCGGCGGTAACGTTTACCATCGCCGGCGCCGCCATTGCCGAGCCGGATACCATGGCCCAGAAGGACCCCATGACCGGCAACATGACCGGCAACATGACCGGCGACAAGACCGGCAAGACGGCCACCGGAGACACCATGACTGGTGAGACGACCGGTGACACGACCGCCAAGACGGCTACGTCCGGTACCGATCAGGCCGGGATGCAGTTCGACCAGCTCGACACCAACGGCAACGGCTACCTCGATCGCGAGGAGTTCAGCGCCGTAGCTGGCGTGACCGGATCCGAGGGTGCAACCACCGTGGACACCGACCAGGACGGCAAAATCAGCCGGACCGAGTTTGCGGCGTTCGAGACCGGCCGTACCGGTGATTCCATGAGCGGGGAGCAGATGCCGGAGCATCAGGCCATGGATCCTGCCGAACGTTCCGAGCACTCGACCACCTACGACGAGCAGCCGTCCACCTACGACGAGCAGCCGTCGGTCGATCCGGGACCGTAGGCAACGCGGACCGTAACAGACGGAGCGGGTGCGTGCACACGCGCCCGGCACCGTCGGGATCCCGGGGGGGGGCCTGCCCCCTCCCGTTCCTGCTGCATGTCCTGGCGGCCATCCCCCTGATGCCATCCGTGTGGTAGCTTGTCCGTTCACCAGACACCCTCCGGGGAATGCCAGTGAACCGAATGACCACGCCGCTGCTGATCCTGGCGGCCTCCCTGCTGGGCTGCACACCGGAGGCACCGGACGGCAACCCGACCTCCCCTGCCTCCCCTGAATCCAACGGCTCCCCGGCAGATCTGATCCTGCACAACGGGCACATACTCACTCTGGACGCAAGCGGCTCGACCGCCACCGCGGTCGTCGTGACCGGTGACCGCATCGTCGCCGTGGGCGGCGACGAACTGGCCAATCGCTATCGGTCAGAGCACGTGGTCGACCTGGCCGGGCGTACCGTGATGCCCGGATTCATCGACACCCACATACACATCAGCGGCAACCCGCCCCACTACATCGACCTCACCGAAGCCACCTCGGTGGCGGAGATTCGCGAGCTGGTACGCGCCAAGGCTGCCGAAGTCGGCGCCGGCAACTGGATCACCGGCTACGGCTGGTCCGAGGACGAACTGGCGGAGGGGCGGCGGCCGCTGGTGAGCGACCTGGATGAAGCCGCTCCCGGTCATCCGGTCATTCTGACCCGCGCCGGTGCGCACAGCGCCGTGGTGTCATCGGCGGCCCTGGAACTGGCCGGCATCGACGCCACCACGGAGAACCCGGAAGGGGGAATCATCGAACGGGACGACGACGGCGCACTCAACGGCATCATCCGCGAACGTCACGGGATGGTCGGCGACCTGGTGCCGCCAACCAGCGCGGAAGATCTGCGTCCCAGCCATCTGGCCAATCTGCAGGCGCTGTTCGCGCTGGGGATCACCTCCATTACCCAGGCCAGTGACACCATCGATCATTTTCCCGAATGGCAGGCCATCTATCGGGACAATCGGGGCACGGTGCCGAGAGCATCGGTGCAACTGGCCTGGGAAGGCACGGCAACCATGGCGCAGTTCGGCGCCATCAGTGGCGCCGGTGACGAGCACCTGCGCGTCGGTCCGATCAAGGTCTTCGTCGACGGGGGCTTTACCGGCCCCGCGGCCTACACCACCCGGCCGTACAAGGGCGAGGATGAATACCGCGGCAAACTCAACTTGACTCCGGCGGAGCTCAGCCAGGTTTTAACCGAGGCCCATGAAGCCGGATGGCAACTCGGCATTCACGCCATCGGCGATGCCGCCATCGAGCTCACCGTCGAGACGTTGAGCGCGGCCCTGGACGAGTCACCACGGGCAGACCACCGCCACTATCTGAACCACTTCACGGTCGAGCCGTCGGACGCCACCATGATCACCATGGCCGAGCGCGGCATCGCCATCACCCAGCAGCCCAATTTCACCTATACCCTGGAAGGCCGTTACGCGGCCAACCTCGACGGGGACCGGCTGGAAACCAACAATCCCCTGCGCAGCCCCATGGATCACGGCATTCACGTGGCGCTGTCGAGCGACGTCCTGCCCATCGGTCCCATGACCGGCATCTACGCCGCGGTTACCCGGCGGGGCATGAGTGGACGGACGTTCGCGCCGCAAGAGCGCCTGACCCGCCTCGAGGCGCTGCGGGGCTACACCATCAAAGGGGCCTGGCTGACCCGTGAGGAAGAACTGAAAGGAACCCTGGAGCCCGGCAAGCTCGCCGACCTGATCGTGCTGGCGGACGATCCGATGCGAGTGGACGAAGCCGATCTGCTCGGCCTCGAGGTCGTGCAGACCTACCTGGGCGGAAAGCTGGTCTACGAGAGATGATGACCGCGCCAGGACGGCGCGGTCATCCGGCGGCTCACTTCTGAGCCAGCAGGCGCGCATCGACCACGCCGGTTTCGGCGTAGGCCGTCAGACGGGCGTCGTTGACCCCGGCGACGATCTCTTTGGTGACCTGAACCCGGCAGCTCGAGCTGCGCGACAGCTCCCGGGCGCTGCCGCTGAGATGACTGCGGCAGAAACGCTTGGCGAATTGCTCCGCACGCTCGTAGGTGGAAGTTACGCCTTCCGCCGAGGTCAGATCGCCGGCGGACCAGGCAAACTTCGCCTCCGTGCCCGCGAAGGACACCGCGGAAGCCGTCATGCACGCAACAAACAGGAACTTTTTCATTTCTACTCCAATCAGATGAGACCTTATCCGGGGCGTGCGTGAACCCGGGCGGCGCTGAGGCGCACCCGCCAGAGTCTTGAGCGTATGATTCCCCTCGGGTAGCCAACGCGCCGCACTCCCACGCCGACAAGTTTGCTGGGATTTCGGAATTCGGTTCGGAATTGATTCACAGAACACGCAACATGGACCGACTTGTTGACAGTCCAACCACTTTCACCGCCGAGGGCGGCTGCACCTGCAGCAACATCCGCTATCGAATGACGGCGGCGCCGTTAATCGTGCACTGCTGCCACTGCCGCTGGTGCCAGCGGGAATCGGGGGCCGCGTTCGCCCTGAACGCTCTGATCGAAAGCAGCCGGGTGACGACCCTCGAAGGCGCCCCGGAACTGGTGCCCACGCCGTCGGAGAGCGGCGCCGGCCAGCACGTCGCGCGCTGCCCCCGGTGCCGGGTCGCGTTGTGGAGCCACTATTCGGCGGCGGGACCGGTGGTCACATTCGTACGGGTGGGCACCCTCGACGAACCCGACCGGCTGCCGCCGGACGTGCACATCTTCGCTCGCTCGAGACAGCCTTGGGTGGTGCTGCCGCCGGACGCCGCCGTCTGCGACGAGTACTACCGCCGCGACGATCTCTGGCCCGAAGCGAGCCTGCGCCGCTACCTGGAACTGCGACCGCTGATCGAGAGCTACCGGAAGGGCCGATAGGCGATAGGTTCCGCCTATCCATTCGCACGATTCTTTCGATTTATCAGGGTGCCCGGAACCGGCTAAGGTGGGGACCCAGATGACCGCAATCCGCTTAGCAGCAACTCTGAAGGTAGAGCACCATGACCAAGCCCGACTCGAGTACCGGAAAGTGCCCGGTAATGCACGGCGGTAACACGTCCAGTTCCCAGTCCATCACCCGCTGGTGGCCGGAATCGCTGAACCTGGACATCCTGCACCAGCACGACCACAAAACCGATCCGTTGGGCGCCGAGTACGACTATCGCAAGGAGGTCGCAACCCTCGACTTCGATGCCCTCAAGAAAGATCTGCACGATCTGATGACCGACAGCCAGGCATGGTGGCCGGCGGATTGGGGCCACTATGGCGGACTGATGATCCGCATGTCCTGGCATGCCGCCGGGTCCTACCGGATTGCCGACGGGCGTGGCGGCGGCGGCACCGGTAACCAGCGCTTCGCGCCCCTCAACTCGTGGCCCGACAACGTCAGCCTGGACAAGGCCCGCCGGCTGCTGTGGCCGATCAAGAAAAAATACGGCAACAAGCTGAGCTGGGCCGATCTGATCATCCTGGCCGGCACTATTGCCTATGAGTCCATGGGCCTGAAGACATTCGGATTCGCCTTTGGCCGCGAAGACATCTGGCATCCGGAGAAAGACGTGTACTGGGGCTCCGAGAAAGAGTGGCTGGCGCCCTCCGAAAACCCCAACAGTCGCTACTCGGGAGACCGGGAACTGGAGAACCCGCTGGCCGCGGTCATGATGGGACTGATCTATGTCAATCCGGAGGGTGTCGACGGTCAACCGGACCCGCTGAAAACCGCCCGGGACGTACGCGACACCTTTGCCCGCATGGCCATGAACGACGAGGAAACCGTCGCCCTGACGGCCGGCGGCCATACCGTCGGCAAGTGTCACGGCAACGGCGATGCCGGGGCGTTGGGCCCGGATCCCGAAGCGGCCGGGGTCGAGGAACTGGGTTTCGGCTGGCGCAATCCGAACGGCAAGGGCTGCGGACGGGATGCGGTCACCAGTGGCATCGAAGGGGCGTGGACCACGCACCCTACCCGCTGGGACAACGGCTACTTCTCCATGCTGCTGAACCATGAGTGGCAACTCAAGAAAAGCCCGGCCGGGGCCTGGCAATGGGAGCCCGTGGACATCAAGGACGAGGACCGGCCGGTCGACGTCGAGGATCCGTCGATTCGCCACAATCCGATCATGACCGACGCCGACATGGCCATGGCCAGGGACCCGGCCTACCGGGAGATCGCAGAGCGCTTCCACAAGGACCCCGACTATTTCTCCGAGGTGTTCGCCCGGGCCTGGTTCAAACTGACCCATCGGGACATGGGGCCCAAGGTCCGCTACATCGGACCGGACGTCCCGGACGAGGATCTGATCTGGCAGGATCCCGTGCCGGCGGGCCCCACTGACTACGACGCGGATGCCGTCAAGACCCGCATTGCCAGGAGCGGACTGCCGGTTGCCGATCTGGTAGCAACCGCCTGGGACAGCGCCCGCACATTCCGCGGATCCGACATGCGCGGCGGCGCCAACGGCGCGCGTATCCGGCTCAGCCCGCAGAAAGACTGGGCCGGCAACGAACCGGAACGCCTGGCCCGGGTGCTGAAAGTGCTGGAGCCCATTGCTGCCGACGCTGGCGCAAGCGTGGCCGACGTCATTGTCCTGGCCGGCAACGTGGGCATCGAGCAGGCGGCCCGGGCAGCGGGCGTGACGGTCACCGTGCCGTTTTCTCCGGGCCGCGGCGACGCCAGCGACGAGATGACCGATGCCGACTCCTTCGAACCCCTGGAGCCGATCCACGACGGCTATCGCAACTGGCTCAAGGCAGACTATTCCGTCAGCGCCGCGGAACTGATGCTCGACCGCACTCATCTCATGGGCCTGACGGCGCCGGAGATGACCGTACTGACGGGCGGATTGCGGGTGCTCGGGGTCAACCACGGCGGCTCGAAGCACGGGGTCTTCACCGACCGGGAAGGCGCGCTGACCAACGACTTCTTCGTCAACCTGACGGACATGGCTCATGTCTGCCGGCCGGCCGGCGATGGTCTGTACGAACTCTGTGACCGGAGCACCGGAAAACGCCGCTGGACGGCCACCGATCTGGACCTGACTTTCGGGTCCAATTCGGTACTGCGCTCCTACGCGGAGTTCTACGCCCAGGACGACAATCAGATGCGTTTCGTCAACGACTTCGTCGCCGCCTGGAACAAGGTGATGAACGCGGACCGTTTCGATCTGCAGTGACTCGATCCGGAATCAACCCCCGGACCGGTCGCGAACGGAAACACCCCGCAGATGTGCCTCGATCCGTCGCAGCTCCGCCAGCGCCCGCTGACGTAGCGACGGATCGGCGAACCATGACGTCGCCAGCGCCTCGACCCCGCCACGCAATCCGCTCTGACTCTGATAGGCCTGCCGCACCAGCCTCGCGGCCATGTCCAGATTGTCGCACCTGGCGTAGATCAGGGCGCCGATCAGGTAAACCATAGCCAGGTCGTCAGGGATGTAGGCAGTTTCGTACAGACGGCGCGCCGGCTCCGGATCATCATTGTAGAAGTACTCGGCAATCAGGTAGCCGAGCCGGTAACCGACCCCGGAGTGATAACGCATGCCGGACTTTTCGAGCAGGTCACGGCCGCTGTCCCCGCGGCCGTACAGACACAGGAACGAACCGCACTGGTGCAGCATGTCGGTACTGCGGGGCTGCAGTGACAGGGCCTTTTCCACCTCACTCAGGAACGGCTCGAATTCCCGCCGGAAGTAGTGCGTCTGGGCCTTCACGTAGTGTGCAACGGCGTTATGGGGATCGATGGACAGCGCCTGTTCGATGAGATGAGACGCGCGCTGAAACCGTTCGCCCGGTTCGGCGCGATCGTCCATGCGGTAGACCACCTCGTCGATCACCAGTTGCGCGTAGATGACGAACCCGAGGGCAAAACCGGGATCGCGCTGCAGGGTCCGGGTGACTTGACCCTTGAGCCGGGCATGCCCCTCCCTGGAGCGCTCCCGCAGCCGGTACTGATGCCATTGGACGATACAGTCCGTTGCCGACCAGTCCACGCCGCGCTTTCCCTGCCGTTTACTCGCTGCGGCGGTGACGATGACGCCGGCGGGACGAGCCAGTCTGTCAGCGACCGTGGCCGCCAGATCCTCGGATACGGCCAGGATGTCGAGGTTGGCGCGATCCAGATCGAAGCGCTCGCTCCAGGCCAGGCGGTCGAGCTCCAGGTCGGTGACACCCAGATGCACTCGGAACCGGCTCGCTGATGCGCTGACCCGGACACCGAGCATGAACTCGCACTCGAACTCCGCTGTACAGCGACTGGCGACGTCCCCGCCAACGGACAATCCCGAAGCATCGACGAAGTGGAACTCACGGTACCGGAACAGTTCGGTCAGCAGCTCCTGCCGCAGGCCCACTGCAAACCGGGTCGCCTGAACGTCGTCGTCCAGTGCCTCGCACGCCAGTACGGCGACTGCCGGCCCCGACGACGGCGAGGTGACCGTGCTGATGGGATTCGCCGGGCGGGTCCGGCGCGGCTCCAGCCGCGGCCGATAACTGCCTTTGGCAATCACCAGCGACCACTCGGCGCCGGGCCTGGCCGCCGCATAGGCGCTCAACATGCGGCGCAGGCGGCCGGCCTCGACGCGCACGCTGGCATCGGAACCGGGATCGAAGTGATCGGGTTTGCGCAGCGCCTCGACGCCCACCTTGTAACCGGTGAGCTTGTCACCGCGCCCCGCCACCTCCTCTGCCACCAGGTACGTCAGCAACGCGGACATTCTGGGTGCCCGCTGAAAGCCCTCGTCCGCGAGTATTTCCTCAAGAATCGGAGTAACCGATGCTTCGTCCAACGTACCGTCTTCCCGTTGGCAGCCGCCTGCAGAATATCCAGCCTGTAACCTACCGTAACATACGGCCCGACTATCGATGTATCGCGCGCGGGCCTCTAGGCTGCGCGTCCCTCCTCGAGCCACCCCTCGAATCATGAAAACCGCAACGCTGCGGGGCCCGGTCCGCCTCGAGCAGCTGATCGATGTGATCCGCTCCCAGGGCGCTCTTCCGGGCCTGCCACTGAAGCTACTTGTCGACATGACGCACGCGCATCTGTCCGCCGAACCGGACGAAGTGCGGATGCTGGCCCGTACGCTGGTTCCCGTCGGCCAGCGCTCATTGAATCCGGGGAAAATCATCCCCCGGGTCAGCATCATCACCCGCGACGCCAGCACCTTCGGTTACCTGCGCATGTTCGAGGCCTACGCCGACGGCGCCGGTGTGGACTTCCACGTGTGCCGTGACGATGCGTCGGCGAGCCACTGGCTGGACAGCGCCGAGATCAGGCCCATGGCCCGGCCCAGCGACCCGGACTACCACGGGGCTCCACGCCACTGTTCCAGCCAGATCACGCCGTCGTAAGGCTCACCGTCGCTGTGTATCGGCCGAACGGGCTATGGAGCTTACCTCCAACCAGGATTAGAGTGCCCGGCGAGCGGTTCGACTGAAGCCCCACGGCCACAAACCCGACCACGGATTGGCGGGAAGGAGCCAGGCATGATCAGGTTGGCTGCCGCCCTGTTTTCCGCTCGCGAGCACCCTCGCGGGATCCGATTGCTGAACTCCCGACGTTCTCCAACCTGCGTCTGCCCGAAGCGGCTTCGTCGCGCTCGCCCATCAGCACGCGGTCAAACCGCAAGGAGACGAGCATGGCTACACGAGCCAGGAAAGCGAGTTCCAGAAAGGCACCAGCCAGCAAGGCGTCTGCCGCCAGCAGCCGGCGCAAGAAGACGGCCGTGCGCAAGAAGTCCGGCGCCGCCGGCAAGACACCGGCAAGGAAGAAAGCACCGGTCAGGTCCGGTTCGCCCCCCCGGGTTGCACGCCGGATTTTTGCGCATGCCTCACCCAAGTCACTGGGCGGCGTGTCGCTGTTCGACGTGGACGACATGATCCGGCATGACACGGTCGGCAACTTCGCATCCGAGCCGGCGCTGATGGAGCGCTGCGTCTACCGGCTTCAGGAGGCGGGGTTCGAGGTCATCCAGGTCAGCGAAACCACCATCAACATCGCCGGTTCGGCGCGCACCTACCGCGATGCATTCGGCGCCGAGATCGTGGCCGAGGATCGCCCGGTGATCAAAGGCGGCGCCCGGGAAGACGTGGCCACCTTCATGGAGTGCCACAACGCCGACCGGCCCGGACTGCTGTCCGTGCGGCACTCGAAGTTCAACGACATTCTGGAAGGTGTGGCACTGGAAGAGCCGCGCTACTTCATGGCGGGTGAGAGCGCCTTCGCCCCGCCACTCGGTTACTGGCACCTCGATGTCCCGGGTGACGTCTCCCTCGCCTGCAACGCCGATCGCGCTCACCGCGGCGCGATCACGGGCAAGGACGTCCGGGTCGCCATGTGCGACAGCGGCTGGTACCGCCACGCCTTCTTCAGCGATCGCGGCTACCGCTCGGACGCGGCAATCCTGGGACCGGGAGCCAGCAATCCGGACGCCGACGAGAGCGGTCATGGCACCGGTGAGTCCGCCAACATCTTCGCCGTTGCGCCGGACGTGCATCTGCTGCCGGTGAAGATGTCGTTCGTGAACAGCACGGCCGCGTTCAATGCGGCGGTGGGCCTCAACCCGGACATCATCACCAATAGCTGGGGCAGCGACAAACGCTTCGGACCGCTGTCCGCCGCCGACCAGGCGCTGGCGGCTGCCATCGCCGCTGCGGTCAGTGCCGGCATCTGCGTGGTGTTCTCCGCGGGCAACGGTCACTGGGGCTTCCCGGGCCAGCACCCGGACGTCATTTCCGCCGGCGGCGTGTTTCTGGAGCAGGACGGCGCCATGCGCGCTTCGGACTACGCGTCCGGCTTCATGAGCAACATCTATCCCGGCCGGCGGGTCCCGGATCTGAGCGGTCTGGTCGGCATGCGGCCGCGCGCCATTTACATCACCCTGCCGGTGGAAGCCGGCGACGAGATCGACACCGGCCTGGCCGGCGGCAGTCATCCCAACGGGGACGAGACCGCCAGTAACGATGGCTGGGCCTCGTTCAGTGGTACCTCGGCCGCCGCGCCACAACTGGCCGGTGCGGCCGCCCTGGTGAAACAGGCCTGTCCACGGCTCGGCCCGGAGGCGATCCGGCAGATTCTGATGGACACGGCCCGGGACGTCACCGCCGGGACCTGCCATCCGAACACCGGTGCCAACAGCGCCACGGCCGGTCCGGACACGGCGACCGGTAATGGTCTGGTGGACGCGCACCGGGCGGTCCTGAGTGCCAAGCTGCGCTGTCTGGTGGTCACTCCTCTACCCGTACAGCCAGTACCGCCGGTGGTACCGATTCAACCGATACAACCCGTGCAGCCGCCCATCATGCCGGTGCAGCCCATCAGGCCGATCCGGCCCATTACCCCGATCCAGCCGGTCGGGCCGGTGGTGCAGCCGTCGCCGATTCCTCAGGGCCAGGCCGGCCCACACGACGCCGGCGCCACCGACGCCCGGACGGCACAACCCCTGAACGAAGACGACATCCGCGCGCTGGAGCAGATGGTCGACCGGGGTGAGCTCGATCTGGATGACCTCTAGCGCGCCAGAGATCGGAGCGGGCCGCGGACACCGCCTGCGTGTCACGCTGGTGTCCATGCCGTACGGCCCGCTGGAGCGCCCGGCGCTGGGGCTGAGCCTGCTGCAGCCGGCGGTACAGGCCGCCGGGTTCCGGTGCCGTATCCGCTATGCCAATCTGGAGTTCGCTCGCGAGATCGGACCGGACCACTACAACTGGCTCGCCTACGATCAACCGCACACGGCGTTCGCCGGCGAGTCGACGTTTGCCGAAGCCCTGTATGGACGGCGCCGCGGCGCCCACCGCAACTACCTCGAGCAGGTTCTGGTGCGCCAGTGGCAGTTCGATCGCAACGCCATCGCCCGGCTGCTGGCCATTGGATCCCGCGCCAGCGCGTTCGTCGAGCGCCTGGCTACGGATCCCGACTGGGTCAACTACGACGTGGTCGGTTTCACGTCCACCTTCGAACAGAACCTGGCGTCGCTCGCTTTGGCCCTGCAGCTGAAACGGCGATGGCCCCGGCTGACCGTCGTGTTCGGCGGCGCCAACTGGGAATCGGTCATGGGCTGCGAGCTGGTGCAACGCTTCCGCTTCGTCGACTTTGCAGTCTCCGGCGAAGGCGACAAGGTACTGATCGAACTGCTTCAGGCACTCGAGCATCGCCGGGACCCGTCCACGGTCCCCGGGGTCATCGCCCGCGGCAACGCCAGCGGTAGCGGCAAGGGCCGCGCCCGGCTGCCGGCGCCCGGCCGACGGGTCCAGGACCTCGACACGCTACCCGTGCCCGATTTCAGCGCATACTTCGATGCGTTACGGGCGCAATCCCTGCACGACCGGGTGGCGCCGCGGCTGCTCGCCGAGACCGCCCGGGGCTGCTGGTGGGGCGCCAGGTCCCACTGCACCTTCTGCGGGCTCAACGGCGACAGCATGGCGTTCCGCGCCAAGAGTCCAGCACGAGCCTACCAGGAGCTTGACGACCTGAGCAGCCGCTGGCAGATCCGTCAAGTACAGCTCGTCGACAACATTCTGAGCATGGATTACTTCCGCGAGCTGCTGCCGCGCCTGAGTGTCCGGCAGCCCGCTCTTTCGCTGTACTACGAGGTCAAATCCAACCTCTCGCGCGAGCAGGTGGCCCTGCTCGCCGCATCCGGCATCAACCGGGTGCAGCCCGGTATCGAAAGCCTGAGCGACGACATTCTGCGCCTGATGCGTAAGGGAACGACTGCTCTGCGCAACATCCAGATGCTGAAGTGGTGCCGCGAGTATGGCGTGGGTGTGGACTGGAACATCCTGTACGGATTTCCCGGCGAAACCGACGAACACTACCGGCGCATGCTGGACCTGCTGCCGGCCATCCGGCACCTGCAGCCCCCGGGGGCCTGCGGACCCATCCGGCTGGACCGATTCAGCCCCTACTTCCAGCAGGCCGCGGACTTCGGACTGCGCAACGTGCGCCCGGTTCCCGCCTATGAGTTCCTGTATCCCTTCGGCCGCCGCAGCACCGAACGCATCGCCTATTATTTCGACTTCGACTACGCTGACGCCGTGGATCCGCGCAATGCCTCCGCGGCGGTGGTGCAGTGGGCCGAAGCCTGGCGCCGGGACGGCGAGCCCGGCACCCTGTGCGCAAGCGTCGAAGGCGAAAGGCTGATCCTGCAGGACACCCGCTCGGTTGCGGTACGTCCGCGTCTGGCGCTCGACGGGCCGGAACGGCGGCTCTACGAACAGTGCGACAGCCTGCAGACCGTCCGGCAACTGGTGAGGGCGCTGGGCGCGAATGATGGTCCGGCGCTGGACCCCGTCCAGACCGGCCGCTGGTTGCAGAACATGGTGCGCAATCGGCTGATGGTGAGCGATGGAACCCACTATCTTGCCACCGCCATCTGGCGGCCGGCCCGGACGCCGCTGCCGCGCCGGCTGCCGACGCGAGAGATCGAGGTGACCGCAACATGAGTGACGAAGACATCGTTTACGCGGAAGTACTGGTGCTGCACGGCGTGGCGCCCGGAACCACGATCACCGCCGAGTCCCTGGCACGCCATCTGCCCTCGCGCGAGTCACTCGAGTCTGCCCGCGCGCGATTCGGCGATCTGGGGTTCGACGTCGACTACCAGGCCGGCGCCAGCTTCACCATCTCGGCGCCCGCGCTGCATTTCGATCAGGTGTTCGGAGTCCGGGTGGAACCAGCCGCCGGTGGCGGCTACCAGGCCCAACGCGACGGGCGCCCACTGGGTGGCGACCTGCCCCTCGACAGACTGGACCCGCGCCTTCGTAGCCTGGTGCATTCCGTGTCGTTCGGCGAGCCCATCGACTTCGGCCCGTCCGACTTCTGAGCTGCCATGCCTGCACCACCGCAGATCGAAGCCGCGCTGATGGATCCGCTGCCGTCCGCTCTGGTCCGTTCCGATTTGTTCGCCATGGGCGGCGTGGGTATCGCCGATGACCTGCTTGGCGGCGGCTGGCTGAAAGCGCTCCGGGCCGAAGCCAGAGCCCGGATCCGCCTGGCAACCGACGTCCGCAACAACCGGCCCGACATCGATGGCCCTCGCGGCGGACATCCCGCCTGCCGCTACCTGACCGCGCCCGGCGACCAGACCCAGGATGCCTTCTACCGTTCGGAGGCGGTCCTGAACCTGCTGTCGGATATCGCTGCGTGTCCGGTGGCCGCCACCGGCAGCCGCGGGACCTACAGCTACTACTGTCGGAGCGGCGACTACCTGGGTCTGCACCGCGACATGGAAACCTGCGATCTGGCCGTGATCTCCGTGCTCTGGGACATCGGCGCCGCTACGTCACAGTTGAACGCCTACCCGGCCCGCCCGTTCGAGCCCCTCGAGCGTATCGAGGGCAGCCCGCACCACGGTTGCGTGGCGGTCCCCCTGACCCCGGGCCAGAGTGCGGTGCTTCTCGGCGGTGTCGTCCCGCATGTCGTGACCCCGGCCGGCCCACGCGCCGCGCGGGTGGTTTCGGTGCTGTGCTACGAACTGACGGGCGCATGAGCCCCCTGCGGCGGTGGTTACTCCGGCCTCTGGTCCAGGTGGCGGTGATCGCGCTGACCATCGTCGTCACCATCGTTGTGGTGTTCGCCGTCCAGGCCCGGCTGCGCCTGGCGGATCTCGAGGCCTGGCACCGGATGCAACTCGCCGAGGAATTCCGGGCCGGTCGGGCGACCGCTACCTTCGACGACTATCTGGCGCTGGAACGGCGCCTGTTCGGCGAGTTGCGGGCACGGGTCCTGAACGATCCGGCGGTGGCCGACGATCTGGTGCTCGGGCGCTACAACCCGGGGAGTCAAGTCTCGCGGCTCGCCTTCGACTCGCCCTACAACCGCTCCGTCGTCATGGCGCCCGAGGGCGAACCCCGGGGCGCTGTGTTGCTGGTTCACGGCCTCACCGACTCGCCTTACATGATGCGCCACGTAGCCGAGGTATTCCGGTCCCGGGGTTATCACGTGGTGCTGCTGCGAATGCCCGGCCACGGCACCCTGCCATCGGAACTGCTGGACGTGCGCTGGCAGGATTGGTACGCCGCCGTGCAGCTCGCCGCACGCCATAGCGCCGAGCTGGCGGGGCCCGACAAGCCGTTCCTGGTCAGCGGCTTTTCGACCGGCGCGGCCCTGCTGTCGCTCTACGGGCTGCGCGCCCTCGAGGACCCGGACCTGCGCCAGCCGGACGGCTTCTACCTGCTGTCCGCGGCGATCGGCATCTCCCCGTTCGCCGTGCTCACCAACATCGTGTCGAGTCTCGCGTTCCTGCCGCCTTTCGAAAAATCCCGCTGGCTGGACGTGCTGCCGGAATACGAGCCCTACAAGTACAACTCCTTTCCAGTCAATGCGGCGAACCAGGTCCACGCCCTGACTCACACCCTGCGCGAGGAACTTCTGGACGCGGACGAGCATGGCCGTCTCGATCGCCTGGCGCCGGTGGTGATGTTTCAATCCGTGGTGGACTCCACCGTAACCGCCGCCGAAGTGATCCACGGCCTGCTGGCCCGGTTGCCGCCGGGCGGCCATCACCTGGTGATTTTCGACGTCAACCGCCAGGCGCTGACCGAGGGGCTGCTGGCGGCCGGGCCGAGTGCCGATCTCGAGCGTCTGCGCCAGGCCGCCGGACAGCCGTTTGCCATGACGCTGATCGGCAGCGCCGGCCCCGATACGGCTGACGTCGCCGCCTACCGGCGCGAGGCACTCGGTAGTGCGGTGTCGGTGCAGCCTCTCGACCTGAGCTGGCCAAGGGGCGTGTTCTCGCTGGGGCATCTGGCGGTGCCGATTGCGCCCGACGATCCGGTGCTGGGCATCCGGCCGGACCGTGTGAGTGCCATGGGCTTCAGTCTGGGCGACGTCGCGCTGCGCGGAGAAAGCGGCGCCCTGGTCCTGCCCATGGGCACCTTCGCCCGGATCCGCAGCAATCCGTTCTTCCGCGTGGTGCGGGACACCATCATCGAGTCCCTGCCCGCCGCGCCACAACCCTGACTCCGTTTGCGCGCACCGGCAGCCGTCGCCCTAGCCGAGCCGGTCCGGCAGATCGTCGCCGCCGCGCGGCACTGCGCCCAGGCCGCGAACGGTCAACCCGCCATCGTGATTCATGATCACGCCGGTGGACGGCACGTTGTCTTCCCGGCAGGCAAAAAACACGTAGGCGCCGGCGTACTCCGCGGGGGTCGGCAGACGGCCGAGGGGTACAAAACCGTCGGCCCCGGCAGCCAGCGACTCGGCCGGAAAGGTCCGATTTTCCATGCCCAGGGCCTCCGGCCCTTTGAGCCGGGTGGCGATGGCGCCGGGGGCGACGCCATTAACCCGCACGTGGGGCGCCAGTTCCCAGGCAAGCTGGCGGATCAGGCCGACCACGGCATGTTTGCTGGCGGTGTACAACGCGCCTCCGCCTGCCGGAAGAAATCCGGCGTTCGACACGGTGAAGATCATCGACCCCCGGGACGCCACCAGCGGCTTCAGCGCGGCCCGGGCCAGCGCCAGATAGCCGAGCACGTTGACGTCGAACAGTTCACGGAAGGCATCCGCGAGCCGGTCGGCCGGCAGATCGGCCAACCGGGCGTTGTAGTCCCACAGTCCCGCGTTGCCGATGGCGCAGTCCACGCCGCCGAATCGTTCGAGACACTCAGCCACCAGGCGTGCATTGTCGTCGGCCCGGCGCACGTCACCGACGACACAGTGCACGTGGTCACCCAGGGCATCCTGCAGCGCCGCGCAACCGTCTGCCGAACGATCCAGCACCGCCACGCGGGCGCCCTCGCGCACGAACCGCTGCACGATGGCCTCGCCGAGTCCCGAAGCGCCGCCGGTGACGATCACGGTCTGGTTGTCGAGTCTTGCCGTCACCGTGGCTCCATTAGAAGAGACTGCTCATGTTCTGGGCCAGGATCACGGTCTGCTCCAGGTAGATGTGACGCCTGGCCAGGCGTAGCGCGCCGCCGCAGCGCCTCAGCACGTCCTCGCGCCGGCCGATCCACGAATCCTCCTCGCTGTTGAGGCGGGTCCGGTAGAGATGAAAGTTGCTGTGGACGGTCAGTTCGTGGCCGTCGGCCTGATCGACCCGGACATTGGAGATCAGCCGGCGCGTGCGCGACGGCGGGTCCTCGGCCCAGGCCCGCCCCACCGCCAGCCGCTGGATGCGCAGGGTCAGAATTTCCTTGTCGTCGTCGAAGAATGCCATGCCGCCGGGACCGGTAAACTCGCGGTCGATTTCGCGGGCCTGCACGGTGCGCCGGATGGGCATCCAGTAGTGAATGTCGTCGGTGACCAGGTCCAGCCACTCATCGAACCGCCGCGCGTCCAGCAGACCGGCTTCCCGGTACAGAAACTCCTCGGCCTCGAACGTCAGCAGCATCCGCTCCTGAAGGCTCAGGTCATGCTGCACGCTCATCACACCGCCCCGGTGGGCGGCACAGTATGGCTGGCCATGAGTTCCTGCCAGGAATCCGCGCGCATCCAGTCCTGCCAGGCCTGGTAGGTCCAGCGCTGACCGTGTTCGTTGACCACGGTTTCGATGCGGCTCTGGCCGGACGGATCCACCGTCACCGAGTCCAGTCCTTTGCCCATGGACAGATTGTGCGGCCGGGTCCGGCTGTAGGCGCCCATGGCGCCCCGGGTGGCATGACTCCAGTTCTCCCCGTCGTCCTGCTCCAGCAGCCCCGCGGGACCGAAGATGTGATTCTGTGCGAACACCGAGTAGCGGCGCTCCTTCTCCGGCAGGTCCTTCGGCAGGTAGTTGAACCACCACAACTCGGTTTCGAACGGACCGCGGGGAATGCGCAGGCACACCTGGCGGGTGAGCGATACCCACAGGTTGGGAAAGATGTTCGGGTGACCGAAGGATCGCGTACCCACGGGGCCGAGTTGCCGGCGCACTTCAGGATCCTGGCGCTGGGCAGCGGAACGGTCGTACCACTTCGGTTCGCCTTTGCCGCTGGCCATACGCTCATCGAACTCTGCCAGCATCGCTTCGCTGATGCCGGGCCCGCCGATGCCGTGCCCGTACTCACCGAGGATCACCATCTGATGACCCGGCGCCATGGCCTCGTCACTGATCACGCCGATGCGCAGAGCGGTGCCGTGGGACACCTTGACGTGGTACCAGTCGAACAGGTTGTCGACGGCAATCTTCCAGTTGCACTTGATCCGGTTCTTATGCACGCCGTCCAGAAACTGGATGTCACCCTGGGAGGCCATGAAGTCGATACCCAACCGCCCGACCCAGCCCAGATATTCCTCCAGCGGTGGCGCCTCCGGGTCCAGGGTCGCAAACACGAAGCCGCGATATGCTTCAACCTTTGCAACCGGCGTCAGCCCCCACTTCGGCTTTTCCAGATTGTTCCGATAGAACGCCTCCTCACCCGGCATGCCCACCAGGGTGCCGTCCAGGTCGAAGTTCCAGCCATGGTAGGAACACAGGAAGCTGCGTGTCGTACCCAACTCGGCCCGGCACACCGTGTTACCCCGATGGGGACAGGTGTTCAGCAGCACGTTGATGCGCTGCCGGCGATCGCGGACCACGATGACCGGATCCTCACCGATGGTGTTCGCAAAGAAGCTGCCGGGATCGGGTACCTGCGACTCGTGGCACATGAAGTTCCAGGCCCGGCCGAAGATCCGTTTCAGTTCTTCCCGATAGATGGACTCGTCGGCGAAAATGCGTCGATCCAGGATACCCGTCTGCCGGTCGAAACAGGCGCCGACGTCGATCGGTCCGCGGTCACTGGCGATGATGGCGTCCGACATCTCAACCCCGCTGTTTCAGCGTCCGGCCCGGGCGGCGGACTGATGGCCCCAGAAACTGGTGGCGTAGTGGGTCTGCGGTTGCCACGTGGCATCGTCCACCTCCACCCCCCCATAGCCGTACTCGACGTCGAACCCGGACGGTGAACGCATGTAGAAGCTGACCATCTGGTCATTGGTGTGCCGGCCGAGGGACGAGGAGATCCGGACGCCGGCTTTCTGAGCCGCATCCAGACCGTGCCCGATGTCGTCCAGGGTGGCGACCTGCAGCATGATGTGGTTCAGGCGCTTCGGGCCCGGCGCCGGCACCAGCGCCAGGGTATGGTGACGCGCATTGCAGTGCAGGAAGGTCAGGGTCAATTGCCTGCCCTCCGGGCCCAGAACGATATGGTCGGAGAGCCGCAACCCCAATCCCTGCATGTAGAAGCGCTCGGCCTGGGCCTGGTCACCGACGGCGATCACCATGTGCCCCAGACCCTGGGCACCCGTGACAAAACCACTGACACCGCGCGGCGAGCGGAAGGTATCGGCAGCGGACCGGTCGCCGCAGTAGAGTTCGATCGGCAGCCCGAACGGCTCCTGAGTAAGCAGAAGCTGCGCCACCCCCCGATCCGCGGCTTGCGCCGCCGTACCCGTTCTGACCGGGAAACCCAGAGCGTCGAGACCGGCGCCGATGGCTTCCAGTTCCACCGGCGACGACACCTCGAATCCGGCACAGCGGATATCGTCCTCACCGGTTTCGACCAGGCGGATACGCCAGCGATGGGCGTCATAACGCAGGCCGAGCCCGTCCGGCAACGACACGCCGCCGATTCCCAGCACCTCCTGCGCATAGGACCGCCAATCCGCCAGGCTCGACACCCCGATTTCCAGGTAGCCCAGGGCACTGACCGATGTTGCCCTCATGGCACTCTCCCCCTGCCGAGACGACACAACCGCCAATGTGGCCCGCCGTCCCCTCGAGCGCAAGACCTGAGCGCGCCGGCAGACTTTCAGATTGGCTCTGCCTACAATGCCGTATTCGGGTGCCATTTCCGAGGACCGAAGATGATTGTCACTCACTCCAGGCGGCCGCGCGGCTGATCGGCTAGCGCGCGGTCCTGTCGTTGCCGCGGGCCCAGCGGGGCGCGCGGCGTATCCGCGTGCTTGGAGTGACACCCGTGACCGACTCGAACCGCTTTACGTGCCGGCGCTGCCGGCAATCCATAGCCATCGCCGCACCCGGCACCGGACACCGCAACCACTGTCCCGGCTGCCTGTGGTCGCTGCACCTCGATGACCTGCCCGGCGACCGCAGCGCCGCCTGCGGCGGGCTCATGGAACCGATTGCCGTCTGGGTCCGCCGTGGCGGCGAATGGGCCCTGGTGCATCGCTGCCAGGCCTGCGGCATCCTGAAGTCCAACCGTATCGCCGGCGACGATGACCCATTGAGCCTGGTGTCCCTGGCGGTACGGGCCATTGCCGAGCCGCCGTTTCCGCTGGAGCACCTGGCGCGCATGCCTTCGCCCTAGGCAGCGGCTCAGCGCCCCACCACGGAACGCAGAGCGCGCAGATGCTTCACGTCCCATCCCGCTTCGTAGTCTTCCAGCGCGTCCGCGGCTTCAGCCCCCAGGCGCTCGAACCCGTGGTGGAACAACTCGATCAGCGTACCGTCGTAGAGCGGGGTCAGACGGATCGTCCAGAACGTCGGAACCGGCCACGCCAGCGGCTCGTCCCAGTTGTCTTCGAAGGACACTTCAACCGCCGGCTCCCACACCAGAACCGGGCCGCCGAAATGCCGGGCTTCTCCATCCAGGGTCACGCTGAGCTCCACGTCGCCATCGACCCAGGGCTCGAAGTTGTGCAGACGATGACCGATGCCGAACCAGGCGTCGAGCCGCTCGAAAGTGGTGAACTCCTTCCAGACCCGCTCCGGCGGCGCCTCGATGAGCACGCTGCGCCGGACGTGAAGAACCCCGATCGTCATCCCCATGGTTCACCCCCGCGACCCGCTCGCCACGTTGCACCCGCCTGTGGCATGGTACGCTCGCTTCAGTCGATTCGGCCAACGCTGCGCCGTGAACGATCACGATTACCGCCCAGGCATCGGCCCGTCTCCGATACATGACTTCGGCGTGTTGTTCGTGCACGGCATTGGCGAGAGCCGCCGTGCCGAGACCCTGGTGCATTTTGCCGAACCGGTTCTGACCCGCGTCCGGGAACTGATCGAAGAAGACTACGCGCGACGCGGCACGAACCCGCCCGGTGAGCCGGCCGTTAAGGTGCTCGATGCGGAACTGACGGGCAAGGAAGGTGCGCCCGCATACGCCGCCGTGCACGTCGGGGTTCCGGATCCCGATGAACCGGAGCGGCCCACGCAGCGCTGGTTGATCGCGGAATCCTGGTGGGCAGAGTCCTTTCCGACCCCAACTTTCAGCGACGTCGCGGCCTGGGGCTTCGAGACCATTCCCTGGACCCTGGTCGCCCATTTCGATGATCGGCTGAGGCGTCTGGGGTACCAGGCCATTCAGGCCATCGAGCCCGGCAACAAGCTGGTCACCCGGCGGCAGGCGCTCCTGGGGTGGCTGTCCGAGGCGTTCTGGCTGTTCATCGGGCTGCTGCTTGTGCCGTTGCTGATGCTGGTCATTGCCCTGCTGCTGGTGCTCGGCGCTGTGCCGATCACCGCGGTTCGCGATCTGGTGGGAACCCTGCAGCGAGCCATTTCCGCCTACATCGGCGACAGTTTCGTGTTCATGGGGCAGTCCATCACCTCCGCCGCGGTTACCCGCCGGGTCGCCCGGGATTTTGCCTGGCTGTCCTCCCGCTGCCGGCGGGTGACCGTGATCGCCCATTCCCAGGGTGCGGCGGTTGCCCACCGCGCGCTGCGCAACCAACCGATGCGATCCGAGGACACCCTGATTACCTTCGGATCCGGGCTCCGCAAACTCACCGAAATCGAGCGCATGCGCGCGCATCCCCATTTCCCATCGGCCCGCGCCGCCATCTGGTGGGCGGCCTTCGGCGCGGTGACCGCAGCCCTGTCCCTGCGCTGGCTGTATCTGGCCCTGCCGCTACCGGCCTGGAGCGCGCTGCTGGTTTCCGGTCTGCTGGTCATGGGAATGATCGGTCTCGGCGGGATTCTGATCGGTCTGCTGCAGGTCTGGCGGCGCCGGACATCCGCCCCCCCCGCCACGGCATCGAGTCCCGCGGGGACCCGCCCGGCCGGGACCCGCTCGCATGCACCGCCCCGTTTGTCTCGCACCAACGTCCTGTCCACGGTGTTGTTCATACTGCTGGCCAGCGGTCTCAGCCTCATGGTGGTACTGACGCTACGTTTCCTCGGCCCGGGAAGCCTGTCGATGGCCCACATCGCCGGGCTGCTGCCGTGGGTGACGGCCATGGCGGCCGGCCTCGGCGTCGGCTACACGGCGCTGATGCACTGGCGGCAACTCTCCGGCCGCTCCACCGACCGGCGCGAGCAGGAAGCACTCGATCGAACCCTGTACGCAAAGCGCTATCAGTTCCCGGGTCGGGGATTTCAATGGCACGACTATTTCGCGTCCGCCGACCCGGTCCCCAATGGACCCCTGCTGGACCGCTTCCAGCCGCAGAAACTGCGCTCCACCGCCGTGGACAACCTGCGTTCGATCCTGCGCGACCACACCACCTACTGGCACAACCGCGATGGCTTCGTGGCGCCCGTGACCAACCTCATCGTCGCCCAGGCCCGGATCTGCCCCGCAGGTGACGCGCGGGCCGAATACGCAACAATGGAGCGCCGCCGCTGGCGCGTACGATGGCTCGTCGCCAGCCGCCTGACGCTGGCAGCGGCCGCATTCGCCGTCTTCGCCGCCGCGACCCACAGCGGCACCACCTGGCTTGGCGATGTGCTCGCGCGGCTGGCAGACCTGGGCATGCCGCAGCCGGATCCGAACGTTCGCCTGCGCAGCGTGGTGTTCGGCGACGCGGCCCTGGCGGACTATTTTCTGGGGCTGTCGGTTTCCGGACGGCAGTGGTTTGCCCTGTTCGTTTCCGCGGCGTTCTGGGCGGTGACCTACGCGGCCTGCGCTCTGGCCTGGCGCGGCTGGAATGCCGTGGAGGTTGGCGGCCGCGGCAAGCCGTCCCGCCCCGGCCTTGCGCTGTTCGTGGCCACATTCTGCCTGTCACTGGCCATCATGGCCGCCCCGGTACTGTTCGAACTCGGCGGGCACTTTGCGGGTGCCGATGTTTCCAATCCGCAAACCCGGATGGCCCTCGGTTTCGCGGCATTGGCGTCAGCCCTGCTGATGGTGGATCTGGCAGCCTTCCGCCTTGGCCCCGGGCCCGGACAGCCGGGAACCGCCCCGGACGGACAGTCGGTGCTGCACCAAACGTTGGCGCTGGCCGATGACGCCATCCGCGCCGAGCGTCCGTTCGACGCCATCGACCTGGGCTGGCGAGCTCATGCCGTCGATCCCGGCGAGGCGGTTCAGATCTGGGAACGGACCTACCGGCAACTCGAGTCGGCGGACGCCGCCTACCTTGTGAGTCTGTATGCCCGGGACGACCGGCAGCGCTACCAGGCCGCGAAGTCCGGCGCCGGCCTGGGTCAGGGCCGGGTATCGGCGGCCTGCGCGGCGATGGCGGGATATCTTGCCGAACCCTTTGCCGGCAAGGACGAAGCCACAGCAATGCTGGAGCTTGCCTACCAGGGCGGCGAAACCGACGTCATCCCGGCCCTTGCCCATGCCGTACGTGAGCAGGATCCGGAGCGCGCCAAGGCGCTGCTCAGCGAACTGGCCGACGCGGGCGATCCGCGCGGGCACCACGAACTGGCTGTGATCTACGACCGTCAGGGCAACCACGCCAGCCAACCGGAAGACCGGTTCGCGGCGTGGAGACAGGCTGCCGCCCATTTCGACCAGGCACTTCTGGCCGGTATGCCGGAAGCCGCCCTGCCGCTCGGCGCCGTCTATCGCAAACTCAACGAGGTCGCCAACGCCCGCGCGGCCCTGCAGCAGGGCCTGCGCCTCACCCTACCCGGCGCCAATCTGGGCATGGCGGAGCTCGAGATGGCGGTCGGCCGGCCGGACGTCGCCGAGGAGTATTACCGGTGGGAGATGGAGTCGCACCCGGACACTGCGCCAGCCCGTCAATCCGCGTATCAACTCGGCCAGCTCGCCGAGCGCAAGGACCTGATCACCGCCGCCGAGTACTACTACACCATCGCCGCAGGCGGGGAGCATCCCATCGAAGACGCCGCGCTGCGGCTCGGGTCGATCTACGAGAGCAGCCATCGGCACGATCACGCCGAGGCGCTCTACCGTCGGATGGTGCGCATCCCCTGGTCTTCCGAGTCCCGTCTTCGCCTGGCCGGTCTTCTGCAGCGTTCGATGCGCCCGGACGAAGCGGCCCAGGTACTGCTCACCTCGCCGCATCCGCTGTTCGAACCCAGGCTGCATGTGTCCCTGGCACGCCAGGTGAGCAACGACGCCAACGCGCGGCGTCTGCTCGATCGGGCCTTCCGGCAGGATCCCACCGCGGCCTTCGACCCGCTGCGCGAACGGAACGTGCCGGATGAAGAAATCAACCGCCTGATCGCCACGACCATCGCCGAATCACCCCACTGGCGCGGCCCGTTGGCCCGCCTGCTGGAGGAGCGGGGTCTGGAACAGCGATACCCGGTTCCCCAGGCGCCGACCTGAGCCGCGGATACCGGTACATCCATCCGGGTGATTTGCAGTCCAACGCATTTGTGTCAGGATGGCCCTGTGAGGTGGAGGCGAATCGTGACCCGATCCGCGACTCTGATCCTGCTCGCCCTTTGCGGACTGACGTGCCTGCAGCCCGCCTCTGCAGCTACGCCCGCCGACGACGAGCCGTGGCAATGCAGCTACGATGCGGTCGACATCGAGGTCAGCTACACAGTGTGGCTGGTCGGCCAGCAAGTCGTGGATGCTCAGAACACCGGCTCCGGTCAGGCAGGTCCCTTCTGCGACTTCACCATCCCGCTGGTTCAAACCACCTTTCAGGGCAATAACCTGCCACTGATCTTCCACCGGCCCAGCGCGCCCGAGCCGTGCCCGATGGTACCGATCACCGACAGCGCCCTGACCAATACGATCAACAAGACTGCGAAAAACCTCCACGAGAACGACATCAGCTGGGACGACATCCACGGTTTCACCACCGAGGGCCAGCAGAGCGCCAAAGCCTTCTTCAAGCCGGGCGAGATCAACGTGTACGTCATTCATGGCACGCTGCTGGACAAATTCAGAGGCATGCACGTGCGGGACATCAAGGCCACTGGAGCGGACGAGCAGCAGGGGAATCTCATATTCGTTCCCCACGACGTGACCTGGGACACCCTGGCTCACGAGTTCGGCCACGCGTTCTCCCTGGAACACGTCAACTTTCTGAGCCTTCCCCGCTACGCGGCGCAGGATCCCAGTGACCGGAGGAAAAAGGAGTACTGCGTCGAGTACGACTACTTCGACGACCAGTGCGACTATTCCCCGGCAAACGTCATGTGGGCAGCGGAAACGAACCGCGGCCACATCGCCGACGGTCAGCGGCAACGTATCGTGTGTAACGCTTTTTCTGCGCTCAACGTCAACGAAGACCGTACCGGGGGAACGTTCCGTTGTCCCGATTGGTCACTGGTCGATCTGGATTCCGTCGAAAACGATGGTTCCCGGAAGGTCTGCCCGCCACTCGGTGACACCCCGGACTCCCCGTGAAGACCGTATCCGGAATCGTCATCGGCATCATGGTTGCACTGACCGCCGGATGTACCAGTCGACCACCGCCGCCCGCTCTGTCGGACGACGAGCAGGGCCGGGCGATCTACAACTGGCTCGACTGCGAGGAGTGTTACAACGGTCAGTATGAGTACGTCATCTACCTCGGACGGCAGGTCCGGCCGCGGCTGGAGCTGATTGTCGCCAATGAAGGGGACAGTGAGGTGCTCGAGGAACGCCGCAGGCAATACGCCGAGCGGCTGCGGCCCAGAGTGGCGGAGATCCTTAGCATCGAACTGGAACGGGCGACGGAGGCGGAACGGGTGAGAGTCGATTCAGAAACCCGGCGTGTGGTGGAGTTCTACATCGGCGGCGACCTGCGCCGCCATGCCGCCAGAGCCCGGATCGCGCTCGACAACCTGTCGCGCAGTCCACCCTCCGGCCTGCCGCGGAGAGAACCATGAGCTTGTCACTGCTGCCGGCGGCCGCGCTGGTTGCGCTGCTTCTGTCACTCGGCGCGTGCAGCCCGGAGATCTACTGCCATCCGGGGCTGGTCCAGGAGGATGGCGCCGGCATCTACTTCAAACGCGATGCCGACGGCGGCGGCCGCTACTTCAACCGCGATGGCGGCGGGCGCCTGTTCCATCGGGACGAATCCGACGGCAAGCAACAGGGCATCTGCCGCTCAGGTGTGTTCTACCGGGAACTGACGGAGGACGAGCCGGACCAGAGCCAGCAGTAACCCAGCCGCCGGCGTCAGAGTCGAGCCAGAACCGGGTCGCCGGCCAGCACCTGCTCGGAGTACCCCAGGGCCAGCGCTTCGGCGACGGCAGCTTCCGCCTCGTCTTGACGGCCCGACAGCGCCAGGGCAATGGCACGCATGTACCACACCTCCGGATCACCCTTCGCCAGACCGCTGGCCCGGTCACACAGCGGCAACGCGGTGTCGGCGTCGTTCAGCCGCGCGTGGTAGACGCACAGATGAACCAGCACGAACGGATCGGCGCGGTTAATCTCCAGTACCGATTCCGCCAGCGCAACGGCCCGCTCCAGCGCCTGCCGCGCTGCCTCGTCCTGACCGGATTCCGCAAGCGCCGCACCGAGTTTTCCCCACAGACGGAAGTTGTCCGGGAAACGTCCGGCGCCCTCCTCGAAAACGCCGGCGGCGTCCGCATAGCGATGACGGTGGTACAACAGCGTGCCCAGATTGTCGTAGCCATGGGGCGTGCGCTCCAGATCCAGTGAGATCCGCCAAGCCGACTCCGCTTCGGGCCAGCGGCCCAGTGCGAACAGGGCGGTACCCAGATTGCCGTATCCTTGCGGATTGTCAGGGGTCAGTTCCACCACCCGGCGAAATTGTTCCGCCGCTTCCTTCAGGCGCCCGGTCAGGGCCAGAAAGACGCCATAGCCCGAATAGGTCTGCCAGTATCCCGGCTCCAGTTCGATGCCACGGAGCAGTTCGGCTTCGGCTTCCTCGAGCCGCCCGAGGCTCTGCAACGCCATGGCGCGCCCGTAATGGGCGGCTTCCAGCTCAGAGTCGGCCTCGATCGCCTGATCGAACAGCCGCAAGGCCTCACGGGGGTTGCCCGCCAGGCGGTTCAGATTACCGAGTGCCAGCAACACTTCCACCGGCCCTCGATCTGCGCTCATCAGACGCGCGCACACCGCCGTCGCCCTGGCAAAATCATCCGGCGCCAGGGAGCGCTGGTAGACCCTGAGCTCCACTTCACACAGACCGCTCCGGGCTTCGACAAAATCCGGGTCACGTTCGGCCGCCTGTTCGAAGTGGCTGCGCGCCGTGTCCAGGTCCGCGCGGGTCGAGGCTATCCGCAGCGCGTTGCGGCCCTCCAGGTACACCCGGAAGGCCTCGGAGTCCTCAGTCGGCCGGCGCTCCAGGTCTGCCACTTCATCCGGGCTGAGCTGCACCGTGAGAGCCCGAGCCACCTGCAGCGCGATGGTCGACTGCAGGGTCATCAGGTCGCTGGTGCGTTCCTCGAAGATCTCCGACCACTGGTGCAGGCCGGTCCGGCCGTCGATGAGCTGAGCGGCGATTCGAAACCGGTCGGCCTCACGCCGCACACTGCCCTCGAGAATCACGTCGGCCTTGAGCCGTTCGGCAATGGTGGTGAACTCCAGATCTTTACCGCTGAAGTAGAAGGACGCCGTCCGCGCCACGACATCCAGTGAGCCCACTTTCTCCAGCAGGTTGATGATCTCCTCGGCCAGCCCGGCGGACACGTAGTCGTTCTCCGGGTCCGAGGTGAAATTCTCGAACTGCAGCACGGCAATGGTGTGCAGGGGCTCGGGCGGTGGCGCCTCCTGCCATGGACCGAGCGCCACAACCGCCAGGACCGCGGCGGCAACGAGCGCCACCAGCGCGACGGCAGGCCACCAGCCCCGCTGCCCCCGCTGGGGAGCGGCGCCACCGCTGAGCCCGGGCCGTGGCAGGTCGTGCGGCTGCGGTTTCAGCAGCCCGGAAACCGAATTTACGAGCTTGTGTTCGAATGCTGCATCGCTCATCCGATACTTGAGCAGCGCCTGCACGTCACCGGCGGCCAGCGCCAGGCCGGGCGGAACCCGGGTTTCGCCCAGGTGCACCATGAGCGCCGGGACTTCGCGCTCCGCCGCGTAATTGAACTCCTTGCGACAGATGGTGGAGGACACGGCGCTGGGTGACACGAAATAGACGAACAGCGCGCAGTTGCCGATGGCTTCCGCCAGTTCGTCGCGCCACTGGCGGCCGGGGCTGATGCCCTCGTCGTACCAGACAGGGATACCAGCCTGGTGCAGGCTCGTTATGGCCGGGTACACCGCGTCGGCGTCGGCGTGGGCATAACAGACGAACACGTAGGGTTCAGGGCCCCGGTAGGAGGAAAACGGCGGCAGGGGCTTGTCGTTTGCCATGAATCCAACCCGGACCCGCAATCACAAGCACTTCGGCCCGGTAGTATCGCCCATGAAGCGTCGGCTATGGTAGCGCCCGGGGATACAGGGGGACGCCATTGCATCTGCAGACACCGGACTACGTGGTCCTGACGATCTACGCCACGGCGCTGCTGATCGTTGCCCAATGGGTTTCCCGTGAGCGTCCCGGGCACGCCAAGGATACCGGCGACTACTTCCTGGCCGGGCGTGCCCTGCCGTGGTGGGCCATCGGCGCATCACTGATCGCGGCCAACATCTCCGCAGAGCAGATCATCGGCATGTCCGGCTCGGCGTACGTGCTCGGCATCGCTATCGGCGCCTACGAGTGGATGGCTGCCCTCACCCTGCTGGTGGTGGGCAAATGGCTGCTGCCGGTCCTGCTCGAACAGCGGATCTACACCATGCCGCAGTTCCTGGAGCGCCGCTACGATCATCGCGTCCGCATGGTCATGGCGATCTTCTGGCTGACCGTGTACGTGTTCGTCAACCTGACCTCGATCCTGTGGCTGGGCGCCCTGGCCGTCCATACCGTGACCGGACTGGCCATGACCTGGGGTCTATTGGGCCTGGGGACTTTCGCCGCCGCCTACTCGCTCTACGGCGGATTGAAGGCGGTGGCGCTCACCGACATCATTCAGGTGGTGCTGCTGGTCCTCGGCGGACTGCTGATTGCCGCCATCAGCCTGAATGAGGTTGCCAACGGCGCCGGTGTGGTTGCGGGCTTCGGCGTCCTGCTCGACCGCGTTCCAGACAAGTTCGACCTGATATTCTCCCCCGACAGCCCCCACTATCACCTGCTGCCGGGCGTTTCCGTTCTGGTCGGCGGCATGTGGGTCATGAACCTGTCCTACTGGGGCTTCAATCAGTACATCATTCAGCGCGCACTGGCGGCCCGCAGCGTCCGCGAAGCCCAGAAAGGAATCGTGTTCGCCGCCTATCTGAAGATGGCCATGCCGCTGCTGGTGGTATTGCCCGGGGTCGCCGCCGTGGTTCTGGCGCCCGACCTGGATGCTGCCGACAAAGCCTATCCCACCGTGATGCGGCTGTTGCCGGCCGGTATCAAAGGCCTGGTCTTCGCGGCGTTGATTGCCGCCATCGTATCGTCGCTGGCCTCGATGATGAATTCCGTCGCCACCATCTTCACCATGGATCTGTATCGGCACATCGGCGCTGCAGCACGGCCCGAGCACCACCTGGTCCGGGTCGGCCGATGGGTAAGCTTCTCGGCGATCACCCTGGCCATGGTGGTCGCCAGGCCCCTGCTCGGCCAGTTCGACCAGGCATTTCAGTACATTCAGGAGTTCACCGGGTTCTTCACCCCGGGGGTTGTGGCCCTGTTCCTGCTGGGGATCTTGTGGAAGGGCACAACCGCCGATGGCGCCCTGGCCGCGGCCATCGCGTCCGCCGTGCTGTCCATCATCCTAAAACTCGGCTGGCCGACCCTGCCTTTCATCGACCGCGTGGGTCTGGTGTTCCTGGCCTGCCTGGCCATCGGCGTTCTGGTATCGCTGCGCAACGGCAGAGAACACCCGGCGGGCGCCATTGCCTACGAGCGGATCGACACCTCGACCAGCCGCGGTTACAACACGGCGGCGCTGGGCGTTATCGTGATGCTCGCGGGGCTCTACGCGGTCTGGTGGTGAACCCGGCCCGCCGCCCCTTATCCGCGGCGCGGCAGATCGTCGGTCCGGCTGCCGAGCTGATCGGCGAAATACTCGATGAGTTCGACGATGTGTCCGTCCGGATCGGCGAAACAGACCACACCCTTGACCCCGATGACCGGATCCGGTGGCCGCAGTGGCCGGGTTGGTGTCAGACCCCGGCTCTGCAGATCTTCCGCGGCGGCTGCGATGTTTTCGGTCAGCAATGCCATGACCCTGGGAATGCGGGCTTCCAGCGGCCGGTCGTCGTTTTCGTTCCGCCAGCGCGGTTCCAGCCACTCGATCAGGTCGATACGGGTCTGCAGATCGTCGTCGTGGGGCAGAATGAGCTGCACCGCCCGTCCCTGGGCTCCGGACATCATGTTGAAGTTCTCGCCCACGAAGTCGGGCCATTGCACGTCACGGTTGTCCTTGATCACGGTAAATCCAAAGTGACCATAAAACGCCATGGAGCGTTCGACGTTGGTGCATGGCAGGACGAAGTGAAAGATCGAACGGGCTTTCCAGTTCCCGCCAGCAGCGTTGGATGCAGAGCTCACGGCGTCAGTCCCCCAATGAGTAGCCGATTCGCAGACCATAGGTCTTCGGCGGGTAGTACGAGACGAAACTGGCGGTGCCCGAGGAGAGACCGTCGTTGACGGTCAGGCTGCGCTGATTGTCCTCGTCACCCGCATTCTTCATGAAAGCGTCAACGGCCCAGTGCCCATCGTTGCTGGTCCACACCAGCCGCAGGTCCAGAGTGTCGAAGGCATCGGCCTGGTGCCTCGGGATGTTCTGCAGCCGGTAGTACACGTCGTCCTGCCAGTAGTAGTCCACGCGGGCGGTGAAGTTGCCGATCCGGTCCAGAGCGAAGTCGTACTGAGCCGACAGGGCAACCGTATACTCCGGTGCGCGGTTCAGGGTGTCGCCGGCCAGGTCGATCACCGGCGGACCCGGATCGAAGATGTATTTGTCGAACTCCGCATCCAGCCAGGTCAGATTGGCGCCCAGGGTGAGCTGGCTGCCGACCAGCAACGTACTCTCCAGCTCCACACCCTGAATGGTCGCCTCAGCCGCGTTGTAGGTCTGGTATACCGTACCCACCAGATAGTTGACCTGCAGGTTCTGGTAGTCGTTGTAGAAGGCGGACACGTTGACCTGGGCCCGGCGATCGAGAAGCTGGGACTTGATGCCCACCTCGAAGGTGTCGACGGTTTCCGGTTCGAACTCGTCGAACTGTCCAATGGAGTAACCGCCGCCCTTGTAGCCGTGGGAATACGAGCCGTACACCATCACGTCGTCCGCCACGAACCAGTCCAGGCCCAGCTTGCCGGTGACCTCGTCCCAGGTGTTGTCCATCTCGCCCGCCAGATCCAGCAGAAACTGCGGAATCTGCTGATACTCGTCGACCTTTTTTTCGTCTTCGGTGTAGCGCAGACCCGCCACCAGCCGCAACGGCGCACCACGCTCCCGGAAGTCGTAGGACCCCTGGCCATAAACCGCCCAGGACTGAGTGTCGAGTTTTCCGCCGTTGAAAAAGCTGAACCCGGCAACGGAGCTGTCTTCGAACAGATAGTCGGTTTCCAGTTCTTCGTCGAACCAGAACAGACCCAAGATCCAGTCCAGCGCGCCATCCGAGTTGGAGATGAGCTGCAGTTCCTGGGTGAACTGTGTGGTCTCCATCTCCCACGCCTGGTACTGCACCGGATTGTTGGACATGTCGATGTCCGTGGACTGGTACCAGTCGTTGCTGATGTAGCCGGTGGTCGCCACCAGCATGGCGGCGCCGAAATCCCATTCCAGGCGGGCCGAGTAGAAATCGTTGTCCAGTTCCAGCTCTTCGTCGTAATCCTTGGCAACCTTACGCGGGTCGGTCGGATTCGGTACTGCCCCGTCGAAAATGTCGATGATGAATCCGGGCGCCAGTTCCACCGGCGCAAACGATTCCCGGCGCTTCTGGCTCTGGTTGCCTTCGTTCTCGAACCGCTGCGCGGTCAGCAGCAGACTCAGGGTGTCGGTCACGTCGAAGCGCAACTTGCCGCGCAGCGCCCAGTGGTCGATGGTGTCCGAGTCGTCACCGGTCAGATTGTCCTGGTAACCATCGGACTCGTCGGAAATGAACGAGATCCGGCCCGCTACCCGGTCGCCTGCGATCGGGCCGCCAAGGGCGCCGCGCACCCGGAACCGGTCGTAGTTGCCAGCCGTCACGTCGAAGGTCCCGTCGAGCTGGTCGGTCGGGGTCTTGGTAATGATGTTGATGGTGCCGCCGGTGGTGTTGCGGCCGTACAGGGTCCCCTGTGGTCCCCGCAACACCTCTACCCGTTCCATGTCCCAGAGGTCTACCGGCATCGAGGACGGCTGACCCACGTAGATGCCGTCCACGTGATACGCCACGCCCGGGTCGAATCCGGCAACGAGCTGATCCGATCCCACTCCGCGGATGTAGGCATAGGTAACCGGGGACTGGGAGTTGTGGCTGATCACCAGGTTCGGCGCCGAGAACTGCAGATCCTCGATCTCGTCGATCCCCCGCAACTCGAGGTCCTCGAAGCTGTAGGCGGTTATGGCGATCGAGGTTTCCTGAATGCTGGCGGTTCGCTTCTCGGCGGTTACCAGCACCTCCTCGATGTAGCGTTCCGACTCGGCAGCGGCAGCCCGCTGGCCGGCAAGCCCGGCCGCCATCGCGGTACCGGTCAGAATCAGCAAATTCACACGCGGACGATGGCTCATCGACCCTCTCCCCTGGGCATGCCGCCTTTGTATAACGCCCGTTATATTATAGATCCGCCCCGCTGCGCAAGGGATGCAACGAGCGATTCAGCCAGGGCTTCGGGCGGCCGGAGGTCAGGCATCCCGGCCGTAAAGACGGCGCAGATAGACATCCACCATCTGCTCCAGACGGCGCCGGGGCATGCGCCCGCCTGACATCAGGTACTGGACACCCAGACCATCCATGAAGGCGACGATGGAACGCGCTTCCCACTCGAGATCCAGTCCCTCGGGCAGTTCCTGCAGCGCCACGGATTCCTGCAGCAGTTCGGTCAGGCGCCCGAACCACTCCCGGTAGCGGCGGCGCTGCTCACGGCGCATGTCTTCGTTGCCCTCGGAGTGGTACCAGAGCGCCAGCCAGACCCGCCAGCTCATGGCTTCCCGTTTGCTGAACGGCAGTCCTTCCATCAGGGTCGCCCTCAATCCGGCGCGCCCCTGATGGTGCCGGTGGGCCTCGATCATGCGCGAGCGCAGGTCGTCACCGAACTGATTGAGGGCCTCGCGGATCAGTTCGTCTTTGTCCTTGAAGTAGTGAACCAGGGCCCCGGTGGTATAACCCGCCTTGCTGGCCACCGAGCGGATGGTGGTGTTCGCGAGCCCCCGCTCCACAATGGTCTCGTAAGCGGCTTCGATGAAATCCCGCCGCCGTGCTTCGTGATCGACGACTTTCGGCACGGAGTCAGTTCCCTGAATCAGAATGAAGGACCGGCACTTTCGGACGGATCTGTCGATCAATCAAGCCGCGGGACACATTCTCAACTCAGAACATCGCCAGCGGATTGGCCGGAGACCCGGTAGCCCCTGGCACTTTGAGGGGCGCCAGGGTGAACAGCCACTCGTATCGGGCGCGCTGACGGCAGGCGGCAACCAGGCGCTCGGTCTCGAGGTTGTGCATCAGGGTCATGCCCATTCCACAGATGCCCAGGTAATGAATGGGCAGCGGCCAGCCGGGTGCGCTCCAGTTGGGCTGCGGATCGTTCATGCCGTCGCTGCCCAGAATGGCGGCGCCCCGGTCGTGTAACCAGCCGGCACATTCAGGGTGCAGGCCGGCCAGCCCCTCGGCGCTGAGTACGCTGCCTTCAGCCCGGACGCGCGCCTCGCGGCCAAGATGGACCAGCACGGCGTCTCCCGATTCCACCCGGACGCCCTGGGCCCGCTCTGCCGCTTCGAGATGAGCGACCCCGATCCGGAAATCCCCGGCAAGGAACGGGACGTCGAGCACCCCGGGTACATCCAGCACCACACCCCGGGTCACCACCCCATCGGCCATGGGCATCACGTCGTTCTTCAATGCCCCGTCGCTTCTGACGTCTGCTGCGGGGAATCCGTTGTACATGTGGCCATCGACGAAGACATGGCACAGCGCATCCACGTGGCTGACGGCCACCCCATGACAGGCCACGCCGATGTAATCCAGGGCGACGTTGAGGTCCGGGTATCCGGGGTACGGTCCGGCATCGCCGGCGCGCATGATGAAGTGCTGGGCAGGCCACGGGTTATCAGGCGCCGGATCAACCGGCCAGGGATTGCCAAGACCGATGCACGTGCCCTCCTGGACCAGGCGGGCCGCCGCCGCCCGTTTGTCGCCGGAAATCAGGTTGAGCGCCCCGGCCTGGTCATCGGCGCCCCAGCGCCCCCAGTTGCACACCTGCCGCCACAGGGTTTGACAGTACCCGCTGGTAACGTCGGGCAGCACTGGATTCGGGCTCATGGATCAAACCTCACGCAAAGTGTGGAATCAGCCGCTCACCGGCCAGCCGAATGGAGTCGAGCACCGCCGGCTGAGGAACGCTGCCCATCTGCATCAGGCACATCAGGCGGTCCACGCCGATGTCGCGGAAGCCCGCCATTTTGCGCCGGCAGGTCTCGACATCGCCAATGACCACCGAGTCCAGCATCCGGATGGTTTCGAAGATCTCTTCGTTGCTGATGGTTTCGCCGGCGAACTCCCGTTTCAGGAGCGCCACCACCGGATTCGGATCGCTCACGTCTGTGGCATCCGGCTGCTCCGAGGTCTGCAGCGCGGCAATGGACCCGGCGGAACGCGGGTCGGTGCTGCCGCGGATGGCACCATAGAAGATGTCCCGCGGCACGTTGAACACCCTGGGCGCGGAGCTTACGTACCACAGCGCTGCCTGAGGCGCCCCGCTGGCCACCGCTGCTCGCTCCGACTCGGCGACATGCACGAAGGTGAACACGCCGACCTGATCGTTGACCTCGGCCCCGGCCGGCTCCTGGCACCCGCGTATGACCGCACGGTAGCCCTGGATCATGCCGGCAAGCTGATCCAGTGGTGCAAACAGCGTGGTCGCCAGCACCCCGACTCCCAACGCCCCGGCTCGCTCGAACGAGGGTGGGCTGGAGCAGGTGTGCCAGAGCCGGGGATGCGGACGCTGCAGCGGTTTCGGTTGAACGTCCCGTTCGCCAACCTGCCAGCGCGGCGATTCCCAGCGGAACGGCGCCTCGGTCCAGGCCCGAGGAAGCAACCGGGTGGCTTCCACCAGGTCCTGCGCAGCCTGCGCTTCGGACACGCCGAACGTGTCCCATTCCTTGCCGCCGGATTTGGCCAGGCCAACCTCCAGGCGCCCGCCCGAGAGCACGTCGAGCAGCGCCGTCCGCTCGGCTGCACGCAGCGGATGGTTGATCTCGAACGGGGCCAGCACGCCGGCATGACCGATGCGCAGACGTTCGGTGGCCCGGGCCACTTCCTGCAGAATCATCTCTGGACAGGAGCTGTAACTGAAGTCCGCCGCGCAGTGGTGCTCCACCTGCCACCAGCACTCGAACCCGGCTGCATCGGCAGTCCGCGCCTGCTCGATGGACTCCTCCAGGAGCACGCGAAACCCGCCGTTGGCATCGCAGTTACGCTTCTGAATCTCGGTGAAGATATCGAGCTTCATGACCGGTCGCCGTTTTTGTGTAACACCTGTTATATAACAACCCCGGCCTACGGGCAATATCGGCCGGTTACAGGCGTCACGCCGCCACGCTCTTGAACATTCGATGTCCAGGTGTGGCCGGAGCGCAGACCGACTCAGCGGCCAAGAGGTTGGCGTCGAGGCGCTGCAGGCGGCAGCCGGAGCCTACCGCCGATACAACGGTGTTGCCCGGCCACGAAGCAATCGCTACAAAGGAGCGTCTGTAAGCACGCGGAGATCCGGCATGAGAGATCTGAAGGGTCAGGTGGCCTGGATTACGGGCGCCGGAACCGGCATTGGCGAGGCGGCGGCCCGGTCGCTGGCGGCGGCGGGCATGACTGTGGTGTTGTCCGGCCGCCGGCGTGAGCTGCTCGAGGCTGTGGCCGCAAGCCTGGGAGGCGCGGCGGAGACCGCGCCTCTGGATGTGGCGGACCAGGCTGCGGTGGCCACGACGGCGCAGGACATCGTCAGCCGTCATGGGCGGATCGACGTGCTGGTGTCGAGCGCTGGCCTCAACGTCGTCAACCGCTACTGGCACCAGCTCGCGCCATCCGATTGGGACCAGGTCATTCGCGTGGACCTGGACGGCGCGTTCTACTGCGCACACGCGGTATTGCCCACGATGATCGCCCAGGGTGGCGGCCTGATCGTCAACGTGTCCTCCTGGGCCGGCAACCACGTCTCCCTGGTCACCGGCCCGGCCTACACCGCCGCCAAACACGCCATGAACGCCATGAACGAAACCATCAACATGGAGGCCGGCATCCACGGCGTGCGCGCCTGTGCGGTGTGTCCGGGCGAGGTGGCTACGCCCATTCTCGACAGCCGGCCGGTACCTCCGAGCAGCGCCGACAAGGCACGGATGGTGCAGCCCGAGGACTGTGGCGAGATCATCGCGTTTCTGGCCCGGCTGCCGGCGCACGTGTGCATCAACGAGCTGACCGTCAGCCCGACCTGGAACCGTGGCTACGTCGGTCAGGCGCAGGCCCTGACGCGCAATCAACCCGCAGCCCCCTGACCCGACTGCAGCACGGCAGAACAAGGCGCCCGGTGCGGCCCGGCGGACACCTGGCGCCGGACTCGGCACCGGAACCATGTGCCGATCTCCGCCTCCGGCAACCGTAGCTCTCCGAATCACCCCCTCGCCGCGGAACGGCGAAATGGCATAATGGAACGGATCGTCCCTGACGGTGAACCATTCATGGACTCCGCGGTTCCGGCAACGCGCGGCGTTCGCCCACCCGACCGGGTCGGCGCGCGCGTAGCGGTGGTGTTTGCCCTCTATACGCTGGTCAGCGCCTGCGTCTCCCTGCTGGGCTGGGGCCTGGACATCCGCTCGCTGACGAACTGGTCCGGCGACGGCATTTCCATTCAACCCAACGCCAGCCTGGCTGCCGGCGCCCTGGCCGCGGCTATGCTGCTTGCGGTGTGGCAGCGCAGCCGGGCGGCCAGCATCGCGGCCGCTCTGGGCACCGTACTGGGCGCGGTGACAGCGTTTGAAAACGTCACCGGTATCGACGCCGGCATCGACCGCCTGCTGTTGTTCGATCGGCCCTGGGGCACCCTCGGCACCACAGCGCCAGGCCGCATGGGCCTCCCTGCCAGCCTGTCCTGGACGGTGCTCGGAATCTGTCTGCTCTTCGCCAATCTCAGGTCGACACCCACCACCCGGGAGTGGGGGCCATGGCTGGCCCTGATTCCCTTCGCCATCTCGACGCTGTCGATACTGGGTTATCTCTACGGTGCCAGCCTGCTCTACGCCGTCCCTGGTCTGACGGCCATTGCGCTGCAGACCGCAACCTACGTTTTTGCTCTGTCAGTGGCGGTGATCGCCCATAGCGAGGGCGGCCCCATGAGACTTTTCGGCGACCGCGGCGCCGCCGGCATCGCGGCCCGCCTGCTGTTGCCATTCATCTTCGCGGTGCCCATCGTCACCGGCCTGTTCCGTCTCGCCGGAGAACGGGCCGGCCTCTACGACACCGCGTTCGGCGTGGCGCTGCACAACATGGTGGAGATTGCCCTGCTGCTTGGGCTTGTCTGGTGGACCGGCAGATCCGTCATGCGTCACGCCGAACAGCGTGACCAGGCCGAGGCAGCACGCCAGCAACTTCTGCTCTCGGAACAGGCTGCCCGCCGCGAAGCGGAGCGCCAGGCAACCATTCGCGACGAGTTCCTGGCCACCCTCTCCCACGAACTCAGAACGCCGCTGAACGCCATTCTCGGCTGGGCCCAGATCCTGAAGGCCGATGTCAACGACACCGAGCAGATCGACCAGGCGGTGCAGGTCATCGAGCGCAACGCCCGCCTGCAGGCCCAGATGATCGCGGACCTGCTCGACATGAGCCGGATCCTGGCGGGCAAGATGCGGCTGCACGTGGAACCGGTGGACATTGCCGCCATCGCCGGCGACGCCATCGATGCCGTTCGGCCAGCGGCCGAGGCCAGGGAGATCCGCATCGAACAGGTGCTCGAGCCGCTGGGCAGCGCCGTCCATGGCGACGCCAGCCGGTTACAGCAGGCCATCTGGAACCTGCTCACCAATGCCGTGAAATTCACGCCGCGCGGCGGCAAGGTGCAGATCGTGGCCGCCCGGGTGAACTCCCATGTCCAGATCAGCGTGAGCGACTCCGGCGAAGGCATCGATGCCGAGTTTCTGCCCAGGATCTTCGAGCGATTCCGCCAGGCGGACGCAAGCACCAGCCGTCGACACGAAGGGCTGGGACTGGGCCTGGCGCTGGTCAAACAGATCGTCGAGCTCCACGGCGGACGCGTGACGGCCGCCAGCGACGGCAAGGGAATGGGCGCCCGATTCACCATCGCCCTGCCCCTGGCCATCATGAAGCCCGCCGCGGCGGAGGAGCAAGCCCACCCCCTGGCCGCGCCCTACCAGCCCAGCGCCGACCCGACCTTGCGCCTGGACGGACTCCGACTGCTGGTAGTGGAAGACAACGCCGACTCCCTGCAGATGGTGGCAAACCTGTTCGAGGCCCGCGGCGCTGCCGTGGTCACCTCGACCAACGCGTTAGAAGCCCTGGCCATCGCAACGGCCCAGCCTCTCGACGCCATCATCAGCGACATCGGCATGCCGGGCCGCGACGGTTATGAGTTCATGAAGGACCTTCGCGCCCGCGGCATTGGGGTGCCGGCGGTAGCCCTGACCGCTTACGCGCGCAGCGACGATCGCACGCGGGCGCTCTCCAGTGGCTACCAGAGCCACATCGCAAAACCAGTAGAGGCAGCGGAACTGCTCGCAGCGGTGTCGGCGCTGACGCGGCGGTTCGCGCCGGAGGAAGGCCATCACCACGGCGCGCCGGACGAAGCCGAGCCTCTGGTGGATACGTGACTCCGGGGTGGGTCTGCCGGATCCGGAGTTTCGAACCCATTTATCTGGGATACTACCAGCCGAGTTTCGAGGAGTCCGCCCAGGATGGTTGACCGGCAGAGTTCCAAGCCACCCCCCGAAGGTCCCGACGAGCCCGCCGGCGAGCAGTCGCCGGCCGCTCGCCGCAAGGTGAACCCGTTGGGGCGGATCGTCTTCCTGCTGATCACGATCGTCTGCTTCGGCTACCTCTACTACCGGCTGAACGGCGCCGCCATGCGCGAGGGCCTCAGTTTCACGGCCTACATGGCACAGGTGTTCGCCATGGTGGACTGGCTGCCGTGGCTGGCGCTGATGATGGGTTATTCGCTGTTCTACTTCCTGATCGACACGCTCGTCGTCACCCGGGCCTTGAACTGGTTCCTCGCCGACATCCGCTATCGTGACATCCTGCCCATCCGCGCCAGCGCCTACATCATTTCCATCTTCAACGAACAGATCGGCAAGGGCGCCATGGCCTACTACCTGAACCGGCGCGACAAGGTGCCCGGCTGGGAAGTAGGCTCGGTGATGTTGTTCATCATGTTCTGCGAGGTCTTCTACCTGTTGATCTGGGCCACCGTCGGGTTCGTCTTCAGCGCCGATGAACTGCCCGATGTGTTCGATATTCTGCCCGTCATCAGTGTGGGCGCCGCCGTGTTCCTGGGGTTATGGCTACTGTACTTCAGCGGCCGGATCCTACCCGCCAACAAGTTCCGTGAACGCCGCATACTGAGCGCCTTCCGCCAGGCAAGGCCCTGGCACTACGCCGCCTTCTTCCTGCTGCGGTCACCGGCGCTGCTGGCCGCCGTGGTGGTCTATACCGCGGCCCTGAACCTGTTCGGCGTGGACGCGTCGTTCCTGACGCTGTTGCCATACCTGCCGGTGATCTTCTTCGCCGCCGCCGTACCCACCCCCATGCGTGCCGCCGCCATCACCTTCTGGGTCATTCTGTTTCCGGAGAACGAAGGGCAGATGGCTGCGTTCGGCTTCGTACAGCACAATTTCTTCATTCTCTTCAACGCGGTGATCGGCCTGATCTTCTGGCGCCGCGCCCAGCGGGAGTTGTTTGGCTGACAACCTGGAGTCGCTGTGAATACAACCGCCACGACCGGTGCCCGGCTCGCCGTACAGGGCATCCAGGACTTACGCATTCTGGAACACGGCGGCAACTTCGGCGGCATCGAGTTCAGTTGAGAACGTGATCGATGGGCTCGTTCACGGGCGCGGCTCGCCACTGGAGGTATGGAGACCAGACTCAGGGCTGACGCCCCATTGAACCAGACGACGATCAAACAGCGGAGGCTTCTCTTCCAGCGCAGCGCGATGGGCGTTGATGGCGCGCAGCATCTTCGCGACCACCTCCGGATGCTGCGCGGCGATGTCGAATCGCTCGCCGGGATCCGTCTGCAGGTCGAACAGCAGCGGTTTCTCGTGTTCGGTGCGTTCCGGCGGCAGACCGTACGCCCCCTCCGTCACCAGATGGAGCTTGAACCGGCCCATGCGGTAGGCGCGCAGTTCGCCCTGGTGATAATAGGCCAGCGTGTCCCGGGGACTGGACGCACCCTTCAGCAACGTGGGCGAGATATCCAGCCCATCGGTGACCGCCGGGCCATCCGCGCCCGCCAGTTCGAGCGCCGTAACAAACACGTCCAGTGCCGATCCGATGCCGCTCACCACCCCGGGCTGGATACGGCCAGGCCACCAGAAGACCGCGGGGACCCGCATGCCGCCCTCGAAGGTCGTGCCTTTTCCATTCTTCAGTGGACCGGCACTTCCGCCATGCTGATCCATGTACAGCCACGGGCCGTTGTCACTGGAGAACAGCACCAGCGTGTCGCCCTGCAGGTTCAGCGCTCTGAGCTTGGCGACGATCTGCCCGACACTCCAGTCGAGCTCCTCGATCACGTCGCCGTAGCGGCCACCCAGGCTGCGTCCGGCGAACGCTTCCGACCAGAACAGGGGTGTGTGCGGCATGCTGTAGGGTACGTAGAGTAAGAACCGGCGCTCCTGGTTCCGTTCCATGAACGCCATGGCCTCTTCGGTGTAACGCCTGGTCAGCTCAGCCTGTTGCGCCGGGCGTTCGATCACAGCGTCCGTGAACTCTTCTCCCGACCGCTGACTGCGAATGATCGGCACGTTCCAGTAGTCGTTTCTGGGATCGAAGTACTTCTGCAGATGGCCGGCGCTGAGTTCGTCGAGCTCGTCCGCCCTGCCCTGCACCGACATCGCCAGCACTTCATCGAAGCCGGGTTCTCCGGTCCAGTCCATGTCGTTGGAGTAGGGAACCCCGTACCAGTAGTCGAATCCATGACGGGTCGGGTAATGGTCGGGGGCATCCCCCAGATGCCACTTACCGATGATGGCGGTTGTGTAACCCTGTTCCTGCAGCGCCTCGGCCAGGGTCCACTCTTCCGCCGGCATACCGCCGGTTTCGCCCGGAAACAACACACCGATACGGCGTCCATACAATCCGGTCCGGTTCGGCAGCCTGCCGGTGAGCAGCGCCCCGCGGCTGGGCGAACACACGGGAGACGCTACGTAGAAATCGGTCCAGCGTTGGCCTTCCTCCGCCAGCGCGTCCAGATTCGGGGTGCGAATGTACGGATGCCCATAGCTGCCCAGGTCGCCATAGCCAAGGTCATCGGCGAACAGAATCACGATGTTGGGTTTAGCCGGCACCTCGTCCGCCGTGGCGCTGTAGACGCCGGACAGTCCGAGCAGGGCTACGAGCCCGCTTGAATACAGTAAACGCATGCCGGATTTCCCCTTGGGAGCCTCTGATCAAGTTACGGCGGCTCAGCCCGCGCTACGGGTTCTGTGGCAAGGCGCGCTTCGCCGGCAATGGCCGTAGCCATTGGCAAGAAGTGCAACACCGCCACAGGGCCCGTAGCACGGGCCCTTCGGGAGAGTCTCCCTTGTACTTCAGCGGTCCTTGAGAGCTTCGTTGATCACCTTCAGAAGCTCCGCCTTCTCCGGACCGTCCGGTATCACATGCTCCCACCGATCGGGCGCGTCGCCGCGGCGCAGCCACTTCTCCGGTGACTCCGCCACCCTGGAGCGCTCCGGATGGCGGAATACCGCGCCCTGATTGAACTTCTCCGAGTAAGGAATGGTGTGTCCGCCCCGTCGATCGGCAAGCTCAGCGTACAGTCGCTTACGCATGTCGACCTTCACCTGCAACAATGCGGGGTCATCGATGAGGTTCCTGGACTCCGAGGGGTCTGCCCGCAGGTCGTAAATCTCCTCCGTGTCCCATACCCCATGGTACTGGATGTACTTGTACCGTTCGGTACGCAAGGCGAAAACCGTCGGGGTCTGGGGGTAGTTGAACTCCCAGTAGTATTCGTACGCCAGCGCGTCCCGCCAGGGTGGGTGATCGGCCGCCGGGGAGCCGGATCTGATTGCCGACGCCGGCAGGTGCGCAAAACTACGGCCATCGTAGTGGTCCGGGATGTCGACGCCGGCCAGCGCCAGCAGGGTCGGTGCAATGTCGATGTTGGCGACCATCTTTTCCACGACCTGGCCTGCCCGGTAGACCTCCGGGGCCATCACCAGCAGGGGTACCCGAATGGACTCCTCGTAGGCGTTGCGTTTATCGATGAGACCGTGCTCGCCGAACAGAAACCCGTTATCACCCATGAGAACGATGACCGTGTTCCGACTCAGGCCGTGTTCCATCAGCCAGTCCCGCAGGCGCCCGATGCTGTCGTCGACGGCGCTCAACGTCCGGTGGTAGTCCCGAACGAACTCCGTCAAGGCCAGGTCGCTATGGTAGGGAAACTCACTCCCATGCCAGCTGTTGCGCTGATTGATCACCCACCTCGGCACGTCGGCGTCGTCTCGGGGCGGTTCTCCCAACTCGATCGGGGCGTCGCTGTACTGTTGCCGGTGCCGCTCCGCCGGCTCGAAGGTCAGGTGCACGGCCTTGTGCGACAGGTACAGAAAGAACGGTTTGTCCGGGTCCCGGCCGTTGAGAAAATCGAGCGCGTAGTCAGTCAGCTCATCGGTAATGTACCCCGCCTGGGGAATCTCCTGGCCGTTGACGTTCAGCATGACCTTCTGGCCAAACGCGTCTGTCGGAAAATAGCTCCCCTGCCCCGGGAAGCTGACCCAGAAGTCGAACTCCGGCCGGGGCTGCGCAATGTCCCCGCCCATGTGCCACTTACCAATCAAAGCGGTCTGGTAACCAGCGGCGCGCAGCCGCTCCGGAAAGAGCTCCAGGCCCTCCGGCAGAGGACGGTTGTTATCGATCACACCGTGGTTGTGCATCATCTGTCCGGTGAGGATACTGGCCCGACTGGGAGAACACAGTGACGTTGTGACGAACGCATTGGAAAAGTGCACACCCTCCGCCGCCAGGTCATCCATGTGCGGAGTCTGCAGCACCGGGTTGATGAACCCGAGCTCATCGTAGCGCTGGTCATCGGTTAGGATGAAGATGATGTTGGGTGGGGCTTCCTGGCTCGAGATCGAGGCGGCAAGGGCCGCCGTGCTAACCAGATTGCCGCCAAGGCCCACAGCAATGAGCAGCCAGGCCAACGGGTTCGATGCTCCTGCCATAGTGCTCTCCCCAGGCACTCCGTGCATCCGGTTCTGCCCCTGGACGTAGCCGGGGATGGTCCGGCGCTGTCGAACAGCCGCACCGGGTGGCGCCTGTCCACCACTCGCCACCGGAGGAAGAGTTGATAGGGCGCCACTACGCTGCCACTCTACCCCCGGTTCTGCGCCGTGTCATGAACCGGTCGTAGCGCGCACCGGGCATCCGTCTCGAACCGACCATCAGGGACTGAACTATGGGAATGCTCATCGACGGCCGGTGGAGCCATCAGGACCGTCCCCGCCACGGGGACAGCGGCGAGTTCATCCGACCCGTTTCGCCCTATCGCTCCGCCATCGGCGACCCCGACTTTCCCGCAGAAGCGGGACGCTACCACCTGTTCGTGAACGCCGGCTGTCCCTGGGCCTACCGGACCATTCTCTACCGGGCACTGAAGCATCTGCACGACGTGATGAGTATGTCGTTCACCCAGGCCGCCGCCGGCCCCGAGGGCTGGACCTTCGGCGCACCGGAGCCGGTGCTTGGCGCCACCCACATGCACGACATCTACACCGCCGCCGATCCAACATTCACCGGCCGCTGTACGGTACCGGTGCTGTGGGACCTGCAGAAAGGAACCATCGTCAACAACGAATCCGCTGACATCATCCGGATGTTCGACTCGGTGTTCGATGGCATGCCTGGTGTGAGCCCGGCTCACTATTATCCGCAGGCTCTGGCTGCCCACATCGATGAACTGAACGACTGGGTGTACGGCGCCGTCAACAACGGTGTCTACCGCTGCGGATTTGCCAACACACAGAGCGCCTACGACCAGGCATTCGAAGCACTGTTCGAGGCACTCGATCGGCTCGACGCCCGTCTCGCTACCCAGCGTTACCTGTGTGGCGACACCACTACCGAAGCCGACTGGCGGCTCTTTGCCACGCTGGTTCGCTTCGATACGGCCTACTACGGTCTATTCCGCTGCAATCGGAACCTGCTCAGCCAGTTCGAGCACCTCTGGCCCTACACACGCGACCTGTATCAGCAGCCTGGTGTTGCAGAAACCGTGGACATTGAGGCCATCAAGGCCATCTACTACGGCTCGAGAACGCCAGGCATCCTGCCGGGCGGTCCGGAACTGGACTTCAGTGCCCCCCATACACGGGGCGCCTGACCAAGGCGGCCGGCTCAATCATGGCAATCAAGGCAGAACCGTCCTTTTCGCTGGCGGACCACCTGTTCAATGCCGAGTCGGCAGCTACGCTCGCTGACGCCCTGGCAAAGTCCTGGCGGCCATTCGACAAGACACGATTCACCACGGCCACTCTGGCCGCCTTTCCCCGCCTGGCGCTGAAAGAACGCATACGCCATATGGTGGATCAACTCGACGATCAGCTTCCCGATGACTTCGAGCAGGCCGTCGGTATTCTGGAGTCCGCGCTGCCTGAACCGCTCGATCCGACACTGACCGACGATGACTTTGGTCATTTCATCTGGTCCGTACCCGCGGACTGGATCGCATTGAACGGCTGCACCGAAGCGCGCCTGGAGCGTTCTCTGGGTTTCCTCAGACAAGTCACCATGCGGTTTACCGCCGAGAACGCAGTCCGGCCCTTTCTTGCCAGCTATCCCGCTCAGACGATGCGCTTCATCCGGAGCTGCGCCACCGATTCGAACTACCACGTCCGGCGACTGGCCTCGGAGGGTATTCGTCCATATCTACCCTGGGCCCAGAGAGTCCGGTTACCCGCCGAGAGCGTCATCGAAGTTCTGAACATACTGCACGGCGACCGTACCCGATACGTAACCCGCTCGGTTGCCAATACCCTGAACGATCTGTCACGCGATCACCCCGAGCTTGTCATCACCACACTCGAACAATGGCGCCGATCGGCCAGACAGCTCCAGGCCGAACTCGACTGGATCACCCGACATGCGCTACGGACGCTGATCAAGACAGACGACAAACGCGCTCTCGAGTTGCTGGGTTATCCATCGGATCCGAAGTTTTCCTTGAGCAGGGTTTCGGTCAGCGAATCCGTCGCCATCGGTGAGGTCCTGCACTGGCGCGGCACCCTTCGATCCAGCGCTCCACAGAACCTCAAGATTGGGCTACGCGTCCATTTCCTGAAGGCCAACGGCGGCCATTCAACCAGGGTGTTGGCGGTCAAAGAGGTGCAGGCCGGCAAAGAAGCGCTCGAGATCGAAAAGAAGATCCCGTTCAAGCCGATCACCACCAGAACCCTTTACCCGGGCACGCACTATGTGGAGCTGGTCGTCAACGGCAGAACGCGTAGCAAGCGCCCCTTCGAACTCATCGAAGCGTAACCCCGGAGATCCACGCAGCCTCAGGACCCGGGCATCAGCCGCAGTTGCAGAAACCGGTAGCCCAGCGCCTGCATGTGCGCGAGTTGCGCGTTGTCGGCAGCGCCACCGTGCCCGCCTTCGATGTTCTCGTAATAATGCACATCGTGACCCTGGGCGGACATGGCCGCCATCATTTTGCGGGCGTGCCCCGGATGCACACGATCGTCCCGGGTCGAGGTGGTGAACAGCACCGGCGGATAGTCCGCCTCCCCGTCGGCGTTGTGGTACGGCGAGAACGTGCGGATGAACCGCCACTGCTCCGGGTCGTCGGGATCACCGTACTCCGCCATCCAGGAAGCGCCGGCAAGCAGAAGGTGGTAACGCCTCATGTCGAGCAGCGGCACCTGGCACACCACGGCGCCGAACTTCTCCGGGTAGTGGGTGAGCATGTTGCCCATCAGCAGTCCGCCGTTCGAGCCGCCCTGAATACCGAGACGAGCTGGCTTCGTGACCCGCCGCAACACCAGATCGTCCGCCACCGCTGCAAAGTCCTCGTAGGCACGCATACGATTTTCTTTGAGCGCGGCCTGATGCCAGGCGGGACCGTACTCGCCGCCGCCGCGGATATTGGCGACCACGTACACGCCCCCGGCCGACAACCAGCCGCGAGCCATGAGCGGCGAGTAGTTCGGCGTAAGCGAAACCTCGAAACCGCCGTAGCCATAGAGCAGCGTCGGGTTGCCGCCATCGAGCTTCATTGCCTTCGGCGCCACCAGAAAATACGGCACCCGCGTACCGTCCTTGCTGGTGGCGAAGTGCTGGGACACGCTGAAAGGGGACGCATCAAAGAACGCCGGCGTGGTCTTCAACACATCCGCTGCGCCGCCGATCGTGCCGAACCGAAGCGTCGGCGGCGTCAGAAATCCATCCACCGTCAGAAAATAGTCGTCCGACTCCTCGTCGTCCACGCCCCAGGCGGACAGGGTACCGATAGCGGGAGCGTCGCCCAGCGACGCCTGCTCCCAGTTCTCGGACCCATTTGACGGGGTAAGCACATAGAGCCGGTTCTTGACGTCATCCAGCACATTCAACAGCAGGTGGTTGCGCGTCCAGCGGTAATCGGCAAGCGACTCGCGCGCCGTGGGTTCGAACAGCGTAACGAACTCCCGTTTGCCACCCAGGAACGCTTCGAAACGGGTTGCGATCAACGCGCCCGCCGGCCAGGTTCTGGCGCCGACCCTAAAGGGCTCGCGCAGTTCCAGCAGCAGCCATTCCCGATGCACCGACTTATTCGCCGACGTGGGCGCCTCGACCTCGATGAGATCGTCGCCGCGGCGCAGATACAGCTCTGCTTGGTAGAAAGCGACTGCCCGGCGAACGAAATCCCGCTCGAAACCCGCGGTGTGATCACGAACCGCAAACACGCTCATGTCCTGTGGCCGGCCTTCGAACACCAGGGCCGCAGCGGCGAGCGGTGTTCCACGCCGCCACCGCTTCACCAGGCGCGGGTAGCCGGAATCCGTCATGGTGCCCGCACCAAAGTCCGTCTGTACGTACACTTGATCGTGGTCGATCCATGTCAGGCTGCCTTTGGATTCCGGGCGGAAGAAGCCGTCCTTGACGAACGCTTTTTCCTCCAGATCGAACTCCCGCGTTACATCCGCATCGGCACCGCCTCGGGAGAGTGAAACCAGGCAACGGCGGTAATCCGGCTTCAGACAGTCGGCGCCGTGCCAGACCCAGTTCTCCCCCTCGGCTTCGTTCAGCGCATCGAGATCAAGGAGCACTTCCCAGGCGGGCTCGGCCTTGCGGTACTCGTCGAGCGTCGTGCGCCGCCAGATACCGCGCGGATTGCGTTTGTCCCGCCAGAAGTTGTAGTAATGCGGACCAAGCTTGCTGACATAGGGAATGCGGGCGTCGGAATCGAGTACGGTCTCGAGATCGCGCTCGAGGCGGGCGAACGCTTCATCCGTGGCCAGCAGTGCCTCGGTCTCGGCATTCCGCTCACGCACCCAGTTGAGGGCGCGCTCGCCTTCGACCTGTTCGAGCCACAGGAAAGCATCGTCCCCGCTCACCGCCGCACCCAGACAGCAGGTGGCGAACACAGCGGCGACGATCGATCGCCCGGAACGCGGCATGAGGAGTTTCCTTGCATCTGACCCTGGCTAGCGTGGCCCTACCCGGAGTGTACTCTGCGGCGGACCTCGATTCGTACCTCTGCGGACGCCGGCCACCACCCATGGATTGTCCTGCCTGCGGATCGCAGTTCCGTCGGCGTCGACCGACCCCAATTCGGGTATCCTTGGCCACTATCGGAGGATCCCAGGGAAAGCGTAGTCAAGTCCGGAGCGAGCCATGAGTACGCAGTATTACACCGCTACGTCCCTCGATGGGTTTATTGCCACCGAGGACGATTCACTGGACTGGCTCAGCCAACCTGGATCTTCTCCAGTCGGCGCCTGCCGCAAAACCGAGGGCGCCGACATCCGGTTCGTGCGTGGCGACGTGATTAGGCAGGTGGGAACAGGCTTCGCGGAGTTGCACTACCGGATTCAACCGCACCGGACGGAGCAGCCCGTTGCAAGCTGACAGACGTCTGCCGCCGTGCCCGGACTCGCCCAACTGTGTGAGCAGCGATGCCGATGACAGCGCGCACTACATTGCGCCGATCGCCACCGGTGCCGAGCCCGAGCGGGCGTGGCAGGCGTTGATCGGCCAGCTCCGGTCCGACCGGAGCTACACCATCGTGGAGCAGCACGCCGACTACCTGCGGCTGGAGGCACGCACCCGGTGGCTGCGCTTCGTCGACGACGTCGAGTTCGTTCTGCGGCCCGACAGCCGCGAGATTGCCATGCGATCGGCATCGCGCCTCGGCTATTCCGACCTCGGCGCCAATCGACGCCGGCTGGAAGATCTACGCAGCGCCATGCTGCAGTTCATCGAATCCCCCGATAGCAGCTGAAGCGAAAGCGCTTTCTCCTGTTCATCCGCCGGCGGGGCGGATAGCCTTCCGCATCAGACAAGAGGGAGAGACGGTGGATGGCTCGCGTTTTGCCAATGTCCTCCAAGCTGGCCTTTGGTGTAGGCCAGCTTGCCGAGGGAATCACCCTGGGTGTATTCGGCACCTTCGTACTCTTCTACTTCAACCAGATCCTGGAGGTCCCAGGTTCGCTGACCGGCCTGGCGCTGGGTATCGCGCTGTTCTGCGATGCCGTGACCGACCCGATTGCCGGCTCCATTTCAGATCGGCTGGAGACTCGCTGGGGCCGGCGCCATCCGCTGATGGCCTGCGCCGCCGTACCGCTGGCACTCAGTATCGTCGCCCTGTTCAATCCGCCGGCCGGGATGACCGAGTTCTTCTACTTCGGCTGGCTGGTATTGTTCGCCGTACTGGCCCGGCTGTTCCTTACGTTGTACAACATCCCTCATCTGGCGCTGGGTGCCGAGATGGCGCACGACTATCTGGATCGCACCCGCGTCTACAGCTACAGCCAGCTTTTCGGTACCGTGGGGAATGCGGGGTTCGCCTTCCTCATGCTGACGCTGATCTTCCCCACCACCGAAGCGTACAGTCACGGCATGCTGAACACCGAGGGCTACCGGCCTTTTTCCCTCGTCGCGGCCGTCGGCATCATCTGTTCCATCGGCCTGTGCGTCGTCGGAACCGCTCGGGAAATTCCGTACCTGCCGCACACACCATTCAAAGCGCAGCAACGCTTGAGCCCGCAACGGATTGCCCGGGAACTGGTGACCGCGTTCAGCAATCACTCTTACCGGATGCTGGTCGGCGGCCTGTTCTGTGCCGTCATACTGCTCGGCGTCGAAGGCGTGTTCATGGTCTACATGTACGTGCACTTCTGGGGCATGGAAACGGAGAACATGCGCTGGATAGGACTGACCGCCCTCGGCGCCCTGCCATTCTCGGTCCTGCTTGCACCTCAGCTGACCCGGGTCTTCGACAAGCGTCAAATCCTGATCGGTCTGTCGATCGTCATCATCATCAGCAACAATCTCATGATCTGTTTGCGGTTGTTCACCGACTGGTTGCCGGCAAACGGCACCATCGATCTGCTGCTGATGCTGCTGACGTTCGTTTTCGTGACCGGGCTTGTCGCCCCCGCGGTAATGATCACGCTGAACTCGATGTTCGCGGACATCTCCGATGAGCAGGAGCTGATCACCGGCGAGCGCCAGGAGGGCATCATCTTCTCGGCCCGGTCGTTCTCGTTCAAAGCTGGCGGCGCGTTAGCCAGCATTTTCGGCGGCATCGGCCTCGACCTGATCGAGTTTCCGCGGGGCGCCGCACCGGGCGAAGTAGCCTCAGACGTCCTGTTCAAACTGGGCCTGGTCGCCGGCCCGATGACGTCGGTTCTCGGGCTGGCCATACTGGCATTCTACCTGGGGTACCGCCTCGATCGGACCAGAGTCACAGAAATTCAGGCGCAGCTTGCAGCCAGACACGGCGCGGCAGGAAGCAGGGACACGGCAGACGGAGCCCTGCTCGAAGACCGCAATGTGTCCTGACGCGCCGAGTCTGTCCGGACCGAAATGGTAGTATCCAGGTAAAACGAAAAACAGGTACCACCGCGTGGCCAGATCCGAACACCACCCCAACGGCCTGATTCACTACAACCGGCAGCTCGCGTACAAGGGCTACACACTGTTCAGCGCCAATGGCCAGAATGCCTACCTGATCGACATGGACGGCCGTTTTGTTCACCAGTGGACCTGCGAACTCGGCATCACCAATCCCACGCTTCTGCCGAACGGCAGCCTGATCACCCTTGCCATGCCGTCACCAGACGTCGAGGGCCAACGCGGCCTGAACGGCCAGTCCGCGGCCTGCTATGAACTCGACTGGGATAGCCGTATCACGTGGCGCTACGACGATCCCTGGATCCACCACGATTACGAGCGCCTGCCGAATGGCAATACCTTGCTCGTGAAATGGATGGATCTACCGAAGTCACTGGTCAGCAAAGTCAAGGGCGGATACCACGCCGACGATGACGACCCGAAAACCATGCTCGGCGACGCAGTCATCGAGGTCACGCCCGACGGCGAGATCGTGAATACGTGGAAGTCCTGGCACCACTTCGACCCCAGGACGGAAGTTACGGGTCCGTTTTATCATCGCAAGGAGTGGAGCCACTGCAACTCCATCTCGCTCGCCCCGAACGGGGACTGGCTGATGAGCTTCAGGAAGTTCGACGCCATCATGCAGGTCAACCCGAAAACCGGAAAAATCCGCTGGAAACACGGCGATGGGATAAAATTCGCATCGCAACACGACGTCAAGTACGTGACGAAGAACACCATATCGATCTTCGACAACGGGTGTTTTCGCAGAAGCGGCATGCAGTTCTCGCGGGTCCTGGAAATCGACGCCAAGACCAAAGAAGTCCTGTGGGAGTACGCAGACGATCCACCGTTTTCCTTTTTCACGCTGATGGGCGGCAGCGCGGATGTGCTGCCTAACAACAACGTGCTGATCTGCGAGACCTCCAAAGGCCAGTTCTTCGAGGTGACGCGCGACAAAAAGGTCGTGTGGGAGTACATCAACCCGATCTTCATCAACAACCCGCGCCTCGGCGGCCGCATGAACATGGTGTTCCGCGCGCACCGCTATGGGCCGAACTATCCGGGGTTGAAAGACCGTGATCTCGATCCACAGCGGTTCGCCAATCTGAACCGGCTTTACAGCGCCAGGTTCTGACGAAGGCGGAGGACGGTGCGCCGTCCATGTCTTCCGGAGCGTGCTCCGCACCGTGGGCTGGACGGGCGTTATCTGGGCCAGTCGTCCGTCAGCGAAATCACCCGGCACGTCGCCATTTTTTCTCGCCAAATCATGGCCTTGGGGCAGACTCTCGTAGAAGCGCACGCCGCCTCAATTACTTCCTTGCTATCTGGGCTGATGAGCGCAATGTAGGTGGTGTCGACGCTGACCGAACCGGATGCCCCGGAAGGTCGAATCGGCGTACCTCGGGAAATTGCCCGCAAGTGCAACGGGAGCAGACGCGATGTCCAAATCTCAAAGATCCAATCGGGAATCCAAGAAACCCTCTAAACATACGGCAAAGGAAAAGAAGACCGCGAAACGTCTCAAGAAACAGGCGGAGTCGCACCAGTCGTTCATTCAATAGTCGGAACGAACAGCCAATTGAGGAAAGTCCTACCGCCAATCGACGCGGCCGACCTGGTCATGAGCCACGGTCGTCTCCGCGGCCCTTGGTCATGACCTATTGTGTCGGAGTGCTGCTCGAAGAGGGAATGATTTTCGCATCGGACTCCAGGACCAATGCCGGTCTGGATAACATCGCCACGTTCTGCAAGATGAACGTGTTCGATCGCCCCGATGATCGTGTCATCGTGATGTTGAGCTCCGGCAACCTGGCGGGCACGCAAGCCGTCATCGGCCTGCTGAACCAGCGATGCGCCGCTGATGATCAGGCAAGCCTGTGGAACGCAAAAACGATGTACGATGTCGCGCGTCTGGTTTCCGACGCCATGCGCGAGATCGATTGCCGTGACTCCCCGTACCTGGAAGAGAATCCAGCCGGTTTCAATGCTTCTTTCATTCTGGGTGGGCAGATAGGCTCGGAGCCCATGCGCCTGTTCCGGATTTATGCGGAAGGAAATTTCATAGAAGCTGGTTTCGACACCCCCTATTTTCAGACCGGCGAGGCCAAGTACGGCAAACCGATCATGGATCGTGTGATCAAGCGGGATACGCCCCTTGCTGACGTGGCGAAGTGCGTCCTCGTGTCGTTCGATTCGACCATGCGCAGCAATCTGTCCGTCGGCATGCCGATCGACATGATCTGCTACCAGCGCGGGGAGCTCGCGGTACGCAGGCGCAAGCGCTATGACGACGACGACCCCTATTTCCGGACTCTCAGTCGGGAGTGGGGTCGCGGCGTTCGCCGGGTGTTCCGCCGCTTACCCGACGTGGTGTGGTGAACGGCCGTGGATGCCTGCATCGTCACCTGTGAACATGGCGGCAATCGAATACCTGCAGCCTACCAGGCGTTGTTTCAAGGGCAGCAAACGCTACTGGATTCGCACCGCGGCTACGACGCCGGAGCGCTCGTCATGGCCCGGTCGCTGGCGGTAGCTCTGGATGCTGCAACGCTGACTTCCACGATCAGCCGCCTGCTCATCGATCTCAATCGGCCTGCCGGTCATCCGCACCTGTTCTCCGCGGTCACCCGTCACGAGTCCGCCGCGCAACGCGCGAAGATCCGCACCCGATACCACGAGCCTTACTGGATCCGACTCAGGCGGTTCGTCAGGCAGTCGGTGGCGTCCGGCCAACGGACGATTCACATTTCATCGCACAGTTTCACGCCCGTGATGGATGGGCAGATGCGTACGGCTGACGTCGGATTGCTGTATGACCCGGGTCGGCCGGGAGAGGCAGAACTCTGTGCCCGATGGAAGGCAGCGCTTGTCGAACGCGAACCTGAGCTTCGCGTACGCCGCAACTATCCTTACCGCGGAAAGGCGGCCGGCCTGACGGCCCGGATGCGCTGCTGTTTTGCCGCAGGCGACTACATCGGCATTGAGCTCGAGGTCAACCAACGTTTCGTTTCTGCCGACGCCCGTCGTTGGCGCGCGCTGCGTGCGCTGCTGGCCCAATCGTTGCGCGCAGCATGCAATGCGTTCGCATTGCAGGAACGAGCGCCTGCAAAGCAGGGCCTCAGGGGCTCTAAACCTGTCTCTACCAATGGCCCTCGAACGAACCTGAGTGATGCGTGATGCAACTCCGAATTGGTTTCGAAATGATTTATCAATGTCCAAAACCCACGCCGATGCTGCTTTCGCTCAATGTTCACTACAGCCGCATATCGGATCTGGTGACCCGCGATGATCTGCTGATCGACCCGGCGGTCCCGATGACCGGCTACCGCGATGGTTTCGGCAACTGGTGTACGCGTGTCGTTGCGCCTGCGGGCAGCATGCGGATTCTCTCTGACACGCTCATCAACGACTCCGGTGAGCCGGACCCGGTCGCCCTGCACGCAGAACAGCTGGCGGTGCCGGACCTACCCGAGGAAACACTGATCTTTCTGCTGGGCAGCCGGTACTGCGAAACGGACCGGCTGTCGGCACACGCCTGGGAGCTCTTCGACGACAGCCCTCCAGGCTGGGGCCGTGTTCAGGCCATCTGCGATTACGTTCACCAGCACGTTGCCTTTGACTATCAGAACGCCAACCCCATGCGATCGGCGCTGGAGACGTTCAACGGCAAGATCGGGGTCTGCCGTGACTATGCGCACCTCGCCGTCGCCTTCTGCCGATGCATGAACATTCCTGCCCGCTACTGCACGGGCCACCTGGCGGACATCGGCGTGCCCCAGGGATTGGGGGATTTCGCCGCGTGGTTCGAAGCCTACCTGGGCGGCCGGTGGTACGTGTTCGATCCACGCAACAACATGCGCCGTATCGGCCGGGTCCTGATGGCGCGCGGCCGGGATGCAGCCGATGTTCCCCTCAGCAACAGCTTCGGTCCCAGCGAACTGACCAGGTTCAAGGTTTGGGCTGAAGAGGTCGCAGCCAGTTGACGGAACTTGAATCCCCCGATTGCGGGGCCCACAATTGGCCGCCGTTCGCACGACGCTTATCTGCCTGTCGTCGAAACCCTGTTCGATGAGGTTGCCCACGGCCGAATTGCGGCCGTTACCTCTGCCATTACACTACTGGAGGTGCTGGTTGTGTTTCAGCTAGTGGCCGCATTGGCAACATGGCCTGTCTCGCGCTGATGCCGGCACGGCGAAGTGCGGAACCCACCGACCGGCATGAATTCTGGGTCGGGCAGACAGCGGCACTGGAGCCCCAGCCCGAGGCAAGTGCCGTGGAGCGGGCCATCGGCGGCCTGATGGACGGCTTCCTCGAGCGCCAGCGCTGAGTCATCGCGCAGTGCCCTGGAGCATCATCATCCTCGGCCTCATCGGGCTCGCCGTCGGCGGATCCACCGGTCTGCTCATCGGCCTCGGCCTCGGCTACGCCGTCACCCGCCTCCTGCCCCGCCTGCTGCGCCACGGCCTGGCGCAGGTGCAGGGCCAACTGCTCGAGTCGATCTTTACGGCCATGGGGGCGCTAAGCAAGGCCGACGGTCAGGTGACCCGGGACGAGATCCAGATGGCAGAGGCGCTGTTCGACCGGATGCGGCTGAATGCCGAGCAGCGGCAGGCTGCCAAGGCCGCCTTCAACCGCGGCAAGGCTCCCGACTTCGACCTCGACGGCGAGATGGCGCGGCTGCGCCGGATCAGCCGTGGGCGCGGCCCGCTGTCGGGGCTGTTCCTGCAGGTACAGCTGCAGAGCATCGCCGCCGACGGCCGGATTCACCCGGCCGAGCACGACATGCTGGTGCGCATGGCGCGCGCCCTCGGCCTGGCCGACTCGGAGGTCGCACGCCTCGAGGCCCTGCTGCGGGCCGCCTCCGGCACTGCCGGGCCCGCCGAGGCTTCCGGCACGCGGCTGGCAGACGCCTATGCCGCGCTGGGGGTCGAGCCCTCCGCCAGCGATGCCCACATCAAGCGCGCCTACCGGCGCCTGATGAGTGAAAATCATCCGGACAAACTGGCCGGCCGCGGGCTGCCGGAGAGCATGCGGGAGATCGCCGAGGAGCGGACCCGCGAAATCACCGCCGCCTATCGCGTCATCACCGAAGCCCGTGAGCAGACGCCCCAGTGACCGAGGTTGCAGCCGCGCGGTTCTACATGCATGTTGGCGCCTCGCCATTCCTCCGGGCGCGAGGCCTGACCCGCAGACCGACAACCGACCATCAGCGAGACTCGAAATGAGCGAACAACACAAACCCTCCCGTCTCAAGCCGCTCACCGCTGCGGAACGGCGGGTGATTCTGGAGAAAGGCACCGAGATGCCATTCAGCGGCGAGTACGACGACCACTTCGAGACCGGCACCTACGTGTGTCGTCAGTGCGAAGCGCCGCTCTACCGCTCCGCGGACAAGTTCCAGGCCCACTGCGGCTGGCCTGCCTTCGACGACGAAATCGAAGGCGCCGTGCGGCGCGAGCCTGATCCGGACGGCATGCGCACCGAAATCCTGTGCGCCGCCTGCGGCGGCCACCTTGGACACGTGTTCGAGGGCGAGTTCCTGACGGCCAAGAACACCCGACACTGCGTCAACTCGGTCTCCATGCGGTTCGTCCCCGGCGGCGCGGACTGACTGCCACCGCGGATATCGGGCCGACGCTGCGAAAGCCGGGGTATCGGCGGCCCGGCGCTACATCCACACCATGGTGAGCCACTCGCCGACCAGGGCCGGCTTGTCCTCGCCTTCGATTTCGATGGTGGCCTCATGGTTGATCTCCATGCGCCCACCGTCCTTGGGTTCCACGCTCTTCACCACGAACCGGCCGCGGATCCGCTTGCCGCTCTTCACCGGCGCCATGAAACGGATGCGGTTGTAGCCGTAGTTCACCCCCATACGGGTACCGGATATCCCCGGCACGGCCTGGTAGGCCATGACCGGCATCATCGACAGCGTCAGCAGGCCATGGGCAATGGTGCCGCCGAAGGGCGTCTGGGCGGCGGCCTCCGGATCGACATGGAGGAACATGTGGTCCTCCGTGATGTCGGCGAAGGCGCTGATGCGATTCTGGTCCATCTCGAACCAGTCGGACACGCCGATCTCCTTGCCCACGTAGCCCTGCACTTCCTCCAGAGACATCGTTTTGTTCGGACCCTTCATGGCACCTCCTCGTGTCGTCTCGATTGCGGTAGAGATCTCAGGCAGGGTTCAATGCTGCCATGGATCCAGAGACGCGAGCGAGAACATGATGAACGTGACCTTCGATGCCGCCGACGAACGCTTCCGGGCCGAAGTCCGGGAATTCTTCGCCCACGAGTACCCGCGCGACCTGCTCGCCAAGGCCGCCAGCGGCTATCCGCTGAGCAAGGACGACCTGCAGCGCGCCGAACGGGCGCTGGCCGCCAAAGGCTGGCTGTGCGTCAACTGGCCTGTCGAGCACGGCGGCCCGGGGTGGACCACCAACCAGAAATACATCTTCGATCAGGAGCTTGAGCGCGCCGGCGCCATCAGCCCGGTGCCAATGGGCGTGATCTACGTCGGACCGGTTATCTGCGCCTTCGGCAGCGCCGAGCAGCAGTCGCGCTGGCTGCCGGGCATTCGCGAGAGCACCACGTTCTGGGCACAGGGATACTCGGAGCCCGGTGCCGGCTCGGACCTCGCTTCGCTGCAGACCCGTGCGGTGCGCGACGGCGATGACTACGTCGTCAACGGCACCAAGATCTGGACCAGCCTGGCCCAGCACGCCGACTGGATATTCGCGCTGGTGCGCACCAGCACCGGCGAGCGCAAGCAGCAGGGCATCACCTTCCTGTGCGCGCCGATGGACTCGCCCGGACTCGAGGTTCACCCCATCATCACCATCGACGGCCGACATTCTCTGAACCGGGTGACGTTCGACGATGTGCGGGTGCCGGTAGCGAACCGCATCGGCGAAGAGGGAGAAGGCTGGCGCTATGCCAACTTCCTGCTGGGCAACGAACGCACGTCCTACGCGCACGTGGCCGGCAAGCGCATGAAGATGGCCGCCATCCGCAGTTTCATCGGCCAGCACGCCGAGCTGCGCGACGACCCGGCTGTTGTGCGCAGGTTCAACGACCTGGACGTGCGGCTCGATGCGCTCGACGTGACGGTGCTGCGGGTGCTGGCCTCCATCGCGGACGGTGCTTCCCCGGGAGACGAGTCCTCCATCCTGAAGATTCTCGCGACGGAAGTTGCCCAAAAACGAACGCAGGTGCGCGGACCCAGGCCCCGGCCCCGTTCGGCGCGGCGCCCGATCCGGCTGCGCGGCCGCGAGGAGGGGGGGGGGAGAGACCCGCGGGGGGGGGGCGGGGGCCCCCACAGGGGGAACCAGGCGGATGATTGATACTTCTCGCCAGGTTGTCGAGGTATTGGGGACTGATGAAGCAGACGACGTTTGCATCGGCGGCGTGGGATCGCAAGGGCAAGGTGACGCGCCGCGAGCGGTTTCTCAGGGAGATGGACGCGGTGATTCCGTGGCCGCGGCTGGTGAGCTTGATCGAGCCTCACTATCCGAAGGCAGGCGCTGGTCGGCATCCCCATCCGCTGGAGCGGATGCTGCGTGTTTACTTCATGCAGAACTGGTTCAACCTGTCGGACCCGCAGGCCGAGGACTCGCTGTACGACAGCGAGTCGATGCGACGCTTTGCCGGGATCGAGCTGGCCGAGGACAAGATTCCGGACGAGTCGACGATTCTGCGGTTCCGGCACCTTCTGGAAGCCCATGATCTGACCGAGGCGATCTTCAACGAGGTGCGCAGCTTGCTTGAGGAGCGGCATTTGCTGGTGAAGAGCGGCACCATCGTCGACGCCACGGTCATTGCCGCGCCGCCCTCGACGAAGAACGCCAAGAAGGCGCGTGACCCGGAGATGCGCCAAGGCAAGAAGGGTAAAGAGTGGCATTTCGGGATGAAGGCCCATGTCGGCACGGATCGGCGCGGCATCGTCCACAGCCTGACGACGACCGATGCGGGGGCTGCGGACATCTCTCAGATGCCGGAGCTGCTGCACGGGCAAGAACGCGAGATCTTTGGGGACCAGGCGTACTGGAAGGAGGCGGATCGGCAGGCGGCCCTCGAACGGGGTGTCCGTTACCGGGTCAACCGTCGCGGCACCAAGCAGCGGCCGCTGACCGAGCACCAGCGCTACATCAACCGATGCCGCTCGAAGGCGCGGGCCCGAGGCGAGCACGCGTTCCACGTCGTCAAACGGCTGTGGGGCTTCAGCAAGGTCCGCTATCGCGGCCTGGCGAAGAACACGGCGCGGCTCTACACCGCGTTTGCGCTGGCGAACCTGTACATGCTCCGACGCAGGTTGTTACCACGGGAGTGGTGTCTCTCGTGAACGGGATGATGGCCCGGAAGCGGCCGAAAATGGCCGCTACTGGCGCTCAATCGCTGGTTTCCCGCCGAAATCTCTGATGTTCCGAGCCATATTCATTAATCCGGCCCCTCACACAGCTGCCTGTGCAGAGGTTCCCCAGCGCCAGGAGCGCCGGGTGGCCGCCCCCGAGCCGTGAGCGCACCGGACCCGGAGACGATTGACAGCCCCGGCTACTATTGTCACTATGCATGCCACTACCTGCGCAGCGCGCCAGCAGATGACCACAGCCACCGCAGACGGACGCCACCGGCGCAGCCAGGAAAGCCGTAAGCGCATCATTGACGCCATCCTGGAGCTGGTAACCGAGGGCGTACTCGAACCGACGGCCGAGCAGGTATCTGACCGCGCCGGTCTCGCAATGCGAACCGTCTTCCGGCACTTCAAGGACATGGACAGCCTGTACCGGGAGATCTCCCGGCGCATGTATGCCCGGGTTCAGGCCGTCTTCGAAAACGGTATCGAGGCGGACACGTGGCAGGCAACGCTGCACAATTTCATCGATCGCCGCGCCCATGTCTACGAGGAGTTGACGCCCATACGGATGTCCGCGGACGCCACGCGGCATCGGTCGGCATTCCTGCAGAAAGATCATCGCCGCTTCATCAACCTGGCCAGGGACGTACTGCGACGTGTCCTGCCCGACGAGGTAGCAGAGCACAAAGTGTGCTTCGAGGCGTTGGACGCCTTGTTCAGCTTCGAAATGTGGATCCGCCTGCGGCGGGACCAGCAGCTGTCTGCAGCCGCCGCCCGGCGGGTGGTGCACGATGGCGCGGACGCGATACTGGCCGCGGCGGACAAGGGCAACACGAACTGACCCGGACGACAGCAAGGAGACCGACCCATGGCCGATCTAATGGTTCACCGTGCCCCGCTCACCACTCGTCCGTCCAATATGGGCCCGTCATGACCGGGGCCGGACCTGGGCCGAACGCATGAACGCGACCTTCGATCCCATCGCCGATGCAGGTCACTTTCTGCAGCGCAGCCACGGCTGGCAGACGTACGAGGCCACAGAGAGAAGTCGATGCAGCGAATACTGATCACCCTGGTTGCCGCCGTCGCCGTCATCGGCGGCCTGGGCTACTTCATCGTCATGCATACGGCCGCAGGTCAGGATTTCCTGCTGTCGCGCGCGGTGAGCATGCAGGTCGCCGGCGGCGAGTCGCCACCCGATGGACTTCGAGTGCTCGTCTGCGGCAGCGCCGCGCCGCTGCCGACCCAGGGTCGCGAGCAAGGTTGTCTGGCCGTGCTGACACCCGACCACTACTTCATCGTCGATGCCGGCGCCGGCTCAGCCAACACGATCGGGCTGGCGGGCTTGCCCGGCGAGCGGCTGAACGGCGTGCTGCTGACGCACTATCATTCCGATCACATTGCCGCGATCCCGACGATCAACCTCACGTCGTGGGTGGCCGGCCGCCAGGGGCCGCTCGAAGTGTACGGACCACCCGGTGTGCAGCGCATCGTCGATGGCTTCAACGAGGCCTATGCGCAGGACCGCCAGTACCGAACGGCCCACCACGGTGAAGACTTCATGCCCATCGAATACGGCATGCTCGAGGCGGTGGAGCAGCCCGTCGAATCGGTGCGCCGGCTCGGCGAGCTGACCATCACGTCCTTTGTCGTGGATCACGCGCCGATCGATCCCGCCGTCGGCTATCGCTTCGACTACAAGGGCCGTTCGGTGGTGATCTCGGGCGACACCGTGGTGACGGACCGGCTGCGTGAGGCGGTGGACGGCGTCGATCTGCTGTTCTCGGATGCGCTGTCGCTGCCCATCGTCAAGACCCTGCAGGAAGCGGCGGCCGCGCGTGGCCAGCAACGCCTCGCCAAGGTGCTGTTCGACATTCAGGACTACCATGCCTCGGTGGCCGACGTCGCCGAACTCACCCGCACGAGCGGCGTCGGCATGACCGCGCTCTACCACATGGTCCCCGGCCCGCGAAACGCGCTCATGGAGAACATCTTCAAGCGCGAAATCCACGACAACATGCTGCTTACGCGTGAGGGCATGTGGTTCACGCTCCCCGTCGATAGCGACGAGATCGAGATCGACTAGCGTCGCCATGAGGCCAACTAGACAGCGGAGGCAACCGTGAGAGACATCAGCTGGACCCGGCGCCTGGTGACCGGGCTCGGCATCCTGATCGCCGTCGTGGCACCGGATGGCCGCTATGCCGGCAAGACCGTGCTGCCGATCACCGATGCGGTGGGCTGATGAACCCGATACCTCCGCACCGGCGTCCGCAGCCTGCGCCGAATTCGCAAACCCGCTAAGGAGTAGCCACCATGACCGACGATCTACTGCCGCTGCGCGGCTCACCCGGCTCGCCCTACACCCGCAAGATGCTGGGGGTACTGCGCTACCGCCGCATTCCCTACCGCTACGTCCAGGGCAACGACCCCAATGCCTTCGACCTGCCGGAACCCAAGGTCCGGTTGATCCCGGTGTTCTACTTCACCGACGAACATGGCGAGCTCAGCGCCGAGGTGGACAGCACCCCAATCATTCGCCGCCTCGAGGACGAGTACGGCGGCCGTTCGATCATCCCGGACGACCCTGCCGTGGCGTTTCTCAACTACCTGATCGAGGACTACGGCGACGAGTGGCTGACCAAGTGCATGTTCCACTACCGCTGGTACTACGACGCCGACGTGGACATGGCCGGCTCGGTGCTGCCCCACTACGCCGACGTCTCCCAGCCGGACGCGCAGATCGCCAAGATGAAGCAGGCGTTCTCGGAACGCCAGATCGGTCGCCTGTACGTGGTCGGCTCCAATGACACCACCGCGCCCGTGATCGAAGACAGCTACCGGCGTTTCCTGGGCTGTCTGAACGAGCACCTGAAGGTCTACCCGTTCCTGCTCGGCCGCCGGCCCGGCTCCGGTGACTTCGGCTGCTTCGGCCAGCTCACCCAGCTGGTGCAGTTCGACCCGACGCCGTCGGCCATCGCCGCCCGCCAGTATCCGCGGGTGCATGCCTGGGTGAGCAAGATGGAGGATCTGTCGGGCCTGGAGCCCGGCGCCGACGATTTCGTGGACGCAGACGCGCTGCCGGAGACCCTCAAGGCCCTGCTCGGCGAGATCGGCCGCACCTACGTGCCGGTAATGCTGGCCAACGCCAGGGCCCTGGATCAGGGGCTCGACAAGGTCGAGACGGTGGTGGAAGGCAAACCCTGGGAACAGCAGCCGTTCCCCTATCAGGGCAAATGCCTGCAGTGGCTGCGTGTTGAGTACGCGCGACTGGGGGACGCCGACCGCGACCGGGTCGACGCCATGCTCGCCGGCACCGGCTGCGAGGCACTGGTCGCCCCGGCAAAGGGGAAGGCGCCATGATCCCTGGCCGCGCGTTGTATGTAAGGACGGCACGTCACCATCAGCAGAGAAGAGGATTGATTGGATGATTAAGGTCTACGGAGTTCACGGCTCACCATTCGTTCGCAAGGTACTCATCGCGCTCGACTACAAAAACATTCCATACGAGATCGTGCGGCAGATGCCTTTCTCCGGCGACGAGGCGTACAAGAAGCTCAACCCGCTCGGTAAGGTACCGACCCTGGTCGACGACGACCTGATTCTCGGCGACTCCAAGGTCATCTGCCGTTACCTCGAAAGCGCGTATCCCGAACCGGCGCTCTACCCGGCAGACGTGGCGGATCGCGCCATGGCGGATTGGTACGAAGAGCTTGGCGGCACGTACGTCACAGAGCTCGCCACCGGCATCTTCTTCCAGCGCTTCATGCGCCCATTCGCCTTCAAACAGGAACCGGACGAAGAGCTGGTGGAGAAGATCATCACCAGCCAACTGCCGCCGATGCTCGACTATCTGGAGAGTCGCCTACCCGACGATGGCTTCATCTTCGGAGACTTCACGCTGGCCGACCTCAGTATCGTCAGTCCGTTCATCAACGCCTCCTACGCGAGATACGACGTCGACGGCTCGAGCTGGCCCGCTCTGGCCGGTCTGATTTCGCGTGTGAAGGCCGTACCTCAGGTAGCGGCCATTCTGCAGAAAGAGGCCAAGGCCTTGGGGATCAGTTGAGACAACCGTCCATGCAGGACTGAGGGGAAACATGAAGTGGATTGCCGGGGGGGGATGCCACCAACCAACCGGTGCGGTTTTATCGGGCTCGTCAGTGAAGCTCCATTGAACCAGAGCTTATGAAAAACAGGCATATGGCAGTCGAGACCTCCCGCCGGGCGCGCATCGCGTTCACGCTCATCGAGTTGCTGGTGGTGATCGCCATCATCGCCATCCTTGCGGCCATGCTCCTGCCGGCGCTGAGCAAGGCCAAGAGCAAGGCCTTTCAGGCCAACTGCACCAGCAATCTCAAGCAGATCGGCCTCGCCATCAACCTTTATGCCATGGACCACAAGGACCAGCTTCCAGGACCCTGCTGGACCGGCATGTTCTTCACCTACCGCGACGGGACGGGGAACCCCGACGATCCCAACCGCTATGACGGCTCGTTGGCCGCCTATATCGCCACCTACCTGGGCTATCCGCCGCCGGATCGGCGTGAGGTGCGGACTGCCAAGGTGGCCCAGTGTCCGGCCTCAATGCGTGTGCTTCCCCGACTCCGCCCGAGCGGCCGCCGCTTCAGGTTCCGATCAGTTACTTCTCGCTCAGCATGGTGACCAATGACCCGCCCATCGGCAGGGACCGGGTGCTCTACCCCTTTGGCAGGCCGAGCAATCCCTATGCGGCCCCCAAGAAGCAGTCCTTGATCAAACGCCCGTCGGATTCCTGGGCCATGACGGACTGCGACCAGCAGTTGATGACCAGCCTCGGCATCTCCGCTGCCTCCTACATCAACTACATCGCACCACTCCCGGTCCATGGCGGTCCCACACCCGCCACGCGCCAGTATCTGTATTACGACTGGAGCGTGCGCTCGATGGTCACCGACAAGTAGGAGGAGCGTCCCGTATTGAAACGCCGCGAGTTCATCAAGAACGTCGGGCTCGGTGGACCGCTCTTCCTGACTGCCTGTGCCCGGTCGACTACGAACGACCTTGTGCTCACCGCCACCCGGGGCGCATCGGAAATGGTGGCGGACCTTGTCATCATCGGCGGCGGGTTGGGCGGATGCGCCGCCGCCCTGGCGGCCGCCCGCAACGGGTTGCGCGTGATTGTGACGGAGGAAACCGACTGGATCGGCGGCCAGCTGACCCAGCAGGCGGTGCCCCCGGACGAGAACCGATGGATCGAGACCTTCGGCGGCACGCGCAGTTATCAGGCCCTGCGTCAGGGGATCCGCGATTACTACGGGCGTCACTATCCACTCACGGAAACATCGCGTGCGAACAAACAGTTCAACCCGGGCAACTGCTGGGTGTCACGCATCGGGGCCGAACCGCGTGTTGGCCTGGCAGTGCTCCACGAGATGCTCGCGCCCTACCTGGGCAACGGGCAGGTGCGGATTCTCCTGCATCACCGTGCTGTCGCCGCGGAAGTCGAGGGAGACCGCGTCCAGGCGGTGCAGGTGCGCAGCGGGCTGACCAGTCACGAGTTGGTGCTGCGGGCGCCCTTTTTTGCCGATGCGACGGAGCAGGGGGATCTGCTGCCGCTTACGAAGACTGAGTACACCTTCGGTGCCGAATCCAAAGCCCAGACCGGCGAGCCGCATGCAAAGGACGTGCCGGAACCCGACAACGTCCAGGGGTTCACCTGGTGTTTCGCGATGGATTACCAGTCCGGGGAGGATCATACCATTGATCGGCCCATGGACTACAGCGACTGGCGCGATTTCAACGTGCAGTACCGCAACGGGGATCTCACCCGTTGCTGACCTTCGATTCGCCTGATACCCGCAAGCACGGATTCGATCCTGAAGCGCGCAAGGGCTTCTGGACCTATCGCCGCATTGCGGACCGCGACCTGTTTGAGCCGGGGTTTTATCCGGGCGACATCACCATCGTGAACTGGCCGCAGAACGATTATGCATTCGGCCAGATCTGCGAGGTGAGTCCCGGGGAAGCGGCGAAGCACCGGGAGCGAGGAAAGCAGTTGAGCCTGTCGCTGCTCTATTGGCTGCAGACCGAGGCGCCCCGGCCTGATGGCGGTACCGGCTGGAAGGGATTGAGGCTGCGGCCCGACGTCGTGGATACCGAGGACGGGCTGGCGAAGCACGCCTACATCCGCGAAGGCCGGCGCATCCAGGCCGAGTTCACCGTGCTCGAGCAGCACATCACCACCGAGGCGCGCATGCAGGAAACCGGGTTGAGCAAGGCCGAGGTGCGGGCGACGCCGTTTGCGGACTCGGTGGGCATCGGCAGTTACTGGATGGACCTGCACATCACCACGCGCGGTGACTCCTCGAAATTCGGCAGCACCCTGCCGTTCCAGATTCCGCTCGGCTCGCTGCTGCCGCAGCGGGTGGAGAACCTCCTGCCCGCCTGCAAGAATCTCGGCGTGACGCACCTCACCAACGGGGCGTATCGGCTGCATCCGATCGAATGGAACATCGGCGAAGCCGTGGGTGCTCTGGCCGCGTTCTGCACCGCACGGAAACGGCTGCCGCGTGAAGTCCGCGCCCAGCCCGCGTTGCTGGCGGAGTTCCAAACCTTGCTTCGGAAACGACGGCGTGCGCCTGGAGTGGCCGCCGGAGGCCGGGGCCATCTGAGACTGGAAACGATCGATGACAATGCAACCACGGATGAATGATCATTCCGTCGTCGCGACTGTCTGCTCAGGTCGTTCCGATCGTTCGCCCGTCCCGGGCGGGCGACCGGCATCGCGCGGCCAACGGATTCACCGCGAGATGATGAGCGAACTCAATGTGTCTGATTGGGTGATCGTGGCGGTCTACCTCGTTGGTGTCATGTCGATCGGGGTTTGGTTCGGCCGGCAGCAACACAACACACGCGACTACTTCCTGGGCAGCCGCAACATCCGCTGGTGGGGCATCGGCGCGTCGATCGTGGCCACGGAGACCAGCGCCCTGACCATCATTGGTGTGCCGGCCCTTGCCTATGGCGGCAACATGATGTTCCTGCAGATGATCGTGGGCTACGTCATTGCCCGCGTCCTCATCGCGGTGATCCTCGTGCCGCACTACATGAAAGGGGAGATCTACTCACCCTACCAGTTGCTGGAACAGCATCTGGGCCGCGGACCACGACGTCTGGCCGGTGGCTTTTTCCTGCTCGCGGAAACTCTCTCGGCGGGTGTGCGGGTCTATGTCGCCTGCATTCCCATCCAACTGATGCTGGGCGATTCCGTGTGCAGCCTGGGCGGCCTGGTGGATCCCATCCTGGGTGCCATCCTGCTCTTCATCGTGCTCTCGCTCACCTACACCTACCTGGGTGGAGTGAAGGCGGTGGTGTGGACCGATGCCATTCAGATGGTTCTGTTTGTGGCTGGCGGTCTGTTCGTGTTGTTCTACATCCCGACCCTCATCGAGGGGGGCTGGGGCACGGTGTTGGAAAAAGCCGGCGCGGCTGGAAAGCTGGAATGGTTCAATCCCCGTTTCTCCTTCTCGGCACCGTTCAACATTTGGATGGGCATCATCGGAGGCACGGTGATGGTGCTGTCGACACACGGAGCCGACCAGCTCATCGTTCAGCGGGTGCTGTCCTGTGCCAATGTCGCCGAGGGGCGCAAGGCGCTGGTTTTCAGTGCGGTGATGATCTTTCCGGTATTTCTGATCTTCCTGCTGGCGGGGGCGATGCTGTGGGTGTTCTACCAGGTGCACCCGTTCCAGATCGCCGCTGCCGGAGAGCCAGCCGGGCATCAAGGCCAATGACTTTGTGCTGCCCATCTTCATCATTACCGAGGTGCCCCGGGTGCTGAAGGGTTTCCTGCTGGTGGGCATTCTCGCCGCCGCCATGTCGTCCATCAGCTCCAGCCTGTCCGCGTTGGCTTCAGTCTCGACGATGGATTTTCTGCGGCAACTGTTGAAGCCTCGGGAAGAAAGCGCTTACCTGAAACTCAGTCGTCATTCGACCGTGGTCTGGGCGGCAGGACTGGTGGGGGTGGCCTGGTTGACACGGGAAGCACAGTTCGTCCTGAACGCCGCGTTTTCATTGCGCGGCCTGGTCAGCGGCGCGCTGCTGGGCGGGGTGCTCATCGCGCTGTTTGCCAGGTGGATCGGGTCGGGCCGACCATGACCGGCATGGTTGTCTCGGTGCTGACGATGAACCTGATCTATTGGCCGCCGAAACTGGAGGGGCTCAACGCATGGTGGCTGCGGACCTTTGGTGGGGAACTGTTCTGGCCCTGGTTCACGCTTGTCGGAACCCTCGTCACCCTGGCGGTGGCGTGGTTGGCCCGGTCGTTGGGGGCAAAGGTCCGTGTGGAGCCTCCACGATGACAACATCGCGCATCGGGACCATGAGCCGCATACTGTGCTCGTCCTCGAAAAGAAACTGCCGGATCGAGGACGAGGACGTTCGGCAGGTTCATGGAAGACCTGCTCGATCCGGAGGTCGTTGTGAAGCCCCACCAATGCTCGACGTTGACCAATGGGGGAGGAAGACCGCGGATCACCCGGATCACGCTGGTAATCAAAGCAGAATCCGTGTGATCCCTGCTGCTTCCATAGGAGTTTCTCAGCACGCGTAGATTTCGGACCGCGGCTCTGTGAGCTGCAGCATCTTCGGATTGAGCGCGGGGTGCGACCGGTTTCTGCGCTTCCGGTCAAGCGAAGCTGCTGCGAGTCGCAGACTCGCGGTCCGCTGGTTGCTGGCAGATAACGAAAAAGGGCGGGCTGAGACAGCCCGCCCTTCATGAAGATATGAATTGGGAGTCGCTGAGAACTTTAGCGACTCGCGATGCGACGCCGGACGCCGAGTGCCAACAGGCCCAGAGCGCCGAGGGCGAAGGCTGTGGGTTCCGGAATGACCTCCCACATGACACCAGCCAGGCGTTGTGAAACGAACGTGTTGCCGGCCGCTTCCATTGTCAGCGTATACGTGGTGCCGGCCGTAAGGCTCACCGTGCCCACCTTATACCAGGTCATTGTTGGCACCGCCGACAAATGCCGTCCCCGGATCCAGGTCTGCTCCAGTCCCTGCATCATTCAGGTCCAGTGCAACCACGACCGGCGCTCCGTCGCCCGTGACGGTGATGGTTGGGAAGGCCCGCCCGAGATGTTGGCCGAGGAAGGAACCGTCAGATAGACGTTGTAGTTGCCCGAACCACCACCCAAGGAACCCGTGGCCAATTCGGTCCCGAACCCGGTGGTTGAGCCGAGCAGGCTGTTGGCTGCGGGGGAAAAGTTATCGGCATCGGTTCCAGGTGTGTACGAAACGATGGTCCGTGTCGGGAAAAGTCTACTCCATTCCCACCATAGATGCTCTGGTGGGGAACCAATCCCACAGCGGCGCTCGCGGTATTCTCGAACCTCGCGGCTAAGGTGTCGCCACCAAAGCTGAGGTTGGGATTCAGAGCTTGAGCGGCACCCGGATCAAGGTCGGCAGCCACTGTAAATGCGGCTTGAGCCGCTACTCAGACTTGCCGCGGCGATAATTGCGATTGCCACTCTGGAGAATGCACTTCCATGGGAGGGGGTTAAACATTGTGTCATAACTGATGTATCCTTTCCTGCTTGGTTACTGGTTGTCCGGCGGGTCTGTACCGTCACGCACCTCAGAGCACTACTCATTCGCTTCCACCCGCGGTGCGTTTCAACTGGAACTATACGCTGTTATCTACTGGATTCAGGGCGCGTCTGTCAAGCACGTTCTGGGGGTCTCTCCGCGCGTGGCGTGATTCGAGGTGGGTGATGTGCTACCCGAGGTAGGGCTGGGCGCGCTGCGCCGGCCCCGACCGCGTCGAGCGGTCGGAACGAATGGACGAAATAGCACTCGCTCGCCGGGATTCGTTCCGCGCCTGTGACGGCGCGGGGGACGGCGCAGCCGCGCCGGTCCCAACCTCACCCAGTCCTGATCACACCTGTCCGCGCGGGTGAGGTTGTAGCATCCGGCTTGTAGCCGAAAGGGAGATTCACGGCCAAAGCCCGCCAAGCCCAGGTGTCGAGGTGGCTGGGGGCCTGGATCCGGCAGGTCGGCGTGAACGACAGAATCTTCGAGTGCAACGGTTTGCGGCCTTTCGATACAACACTGCCAAAGAACAGGTTGCGATTTTGTGGGCCATGGACATGCTCAGGCATCGTCCGATTGGGATCATGCGCCGAAATGCCTGATCGGTTGCCACTCAGACGATTTGGGGACTATTAAACATGATCAATGCCATCAGCGTGACACGCGGTATCCTTGCAGAGTTTGATCGCCAGGTAGCGGACGCATCCCATGAAGGAACCCGACTCACTACAGCACCTCGACGGCACTCGCGTTCGCTGGCGCGGGCGTGTCCTCCTTTACTTTGCCGGTTGCGATTACTTTCGGATGTCCCGCCATCCGGACGTGGTTCGCGCCGCATCCCAGGGGGTTGAGCGCCTGGGTTTGAACGTCGCCGCGTCACGCCTGACGACAGGAAATCACCGTGTCTACGAGGAACTCGAGATCCGGCTGGCGCAGTACTTTGGTGCTCCCGCCGCTCTCGTAGTGCCGACCGGTTACCTGACCAGCACCATCGTGGCCCAGGCAATGGCGGGCGATTTTGCCCGGGTCCTTCTCGATGAACGGTCGCATCCCGCCTTGAAGGATGCGGCAATGCATTTCGGCTGCTCTGCGGTGACCTTTGGCCATCGTAATCCGGAGGACCTGAGCCGGAAGGTTCGGCAGGCGGGTTCTCGTGGACGGTTGGTCGTGCTCACCGACGGGATGTTTGCGCTGGATGGATCGGTGGCTCCCCTCAAGGACTACCTCGCCGGTCTCCCACGCACCGCGATGCTGCTGGTGGATGATGCCCATGGGGCAGGGGTCCTGGGTAAGCGGGGTGGAGGCAGTCCGGAGCACGAAGGTGTTCGCCGGGATCGCCTGGTGCAAGTCATCACGCTGAGCAAGGCATTTGGCGTTTACGGCGGGGCCGTGATCGGCACCCGGGCGTTGCGCAATCGCATCCTGCGTCGCAGCCGTGCGTTTCTGGGATGCACCCCCTGCCGCTGCCCCTGGCCCATGCCGCGCTGCAATCGGTGAGCCGGCTGGCCCGAGGGGCCGGGCTGCGCCTGCGTTTGCGCCGCAACGCGGACCAGGTGAAGCGGAGCCTGCGCCGCGCCGGTTTTGAGATCCCCGAACTGCCCGGTCCGATCATCGCGCTGCAACCGCGGGGTGCAAGTGAAACGCGGAAG
>CALNZS010000007.1:0-246077 GCA_942491135.1 uncultured Gammaproteobacteria bacterium
GAATCACCCCGGTACTGGCGGCGCGTCCTCTGTCGCCTACTCCAGCCAGTGCGGGATCGTCCGCGACCGCCGGATTCGCTAGCCGGTACCGCCAGATCTATCAATTCCTTGATCAGGTCTTACCACGGACGAAGCAGCGCGCAGTCGCCAAATCGAGACCCGCTATCGACACGAATCGCCGTGTCAGACCACGGCGACGAGATCCCCCGGGACGAGCTTCACGACGCCAGCCTGCAAACCCTCGCACCGGCCCCATCGCCGATGAAAGGCCCGTGACCTGGACAACGCCGAGGCCGAGGCCGAGCGCCACGCGGCTACTTCGATTCGCCCGAGCCGTATACGCCAAGGAAATCTGGTACCGAGAATCCGACCCTTGACGGCACTACGCCGCGCCAGGCGAGCGACTACCTGCCGAGTCCGGCGCAACGTGCGGTTGGACCGGGACGGAATCCCATGGCCGGCTTCGTCCAGTGGACCGGCACGCGAAGACGGCCGCCTACACTGGTACGTGCCGATCTGGGTACCCGGCGTCGAATTCTTCAATCAGGTCCAGCGGATCGTTCGCTGCCACGCCATGCAGGACTTCGCCGACGAACTGAAGTACGCAAGCGGCGGGGCGTCAACGTCTGCATTGACTGCGCCGAAGGGTTCCGCGGCCGGCTATCTCGCCATGGCGATCGCCAAGAGCCTGGACGGCGGACGCAATGGCCAGGACGCCTTCGGCAACCCCTCGGCCTCGCCGCAGAGCGAATCACGGCGTGGGCACGAACCTGCAGATCCGCCAGTTCGCGTTCTACAAGGCCGAGCGCAACCGCCTACCGGCGGTCGGCGCCCTGGACAGCGCCTGGCCGAGCCTCTACGGCGGACAACGAGGTACGCGACCGTTACCGCTGGAAAGACTTCATCACCGGCCAGGCCGGCGCCACCAGGGCGCGCGTGGTCCGCCGCAAGCATGAGGCCCGGAACTCTATGGCGACCCAGTTCCCATCGGTCATGGTCACTGGCTGGTCGCCGGAGGCCTGCGACAACTCATACGAACGAGGGTCGCTGATGGCGACTTTTGGAGCGCCCCACATCAGAGAGGGGTCCACAATGGCATGTACTCGCCGCGCCTGGGCATATCAGTCCGCATGAATCGACCTACTGGTGAGCGACCCATACCCAACTGATGCCACGATGCCTCGATCCGAACAGGCTGCCCGTACTCGACGACGCGAAACCGGCTGGCGACGGTTTACCCGCATCCCAGCCTTCCGACTCGGCGCATGGGGGGGGCACCAGCCCCAGCGGGCGGTTGACGTTGCGCCGGCCGAACCCGGATCGGGATCATGGAGGAGGTTCCGCCGACGCCAAGGTGCTGGGCCTTGACCCTGTGTCACTAACTGTACGACGCCCCGCTCGCACCAGAGCGTTACTCCCAGTCCCACCTGGCTCGAATTGCGCAACCCCTACTAGCCAAACCAAAGAAACATTAACCAAATGGATGCGATCGATGCATCCGGAATTCCGCACAAAAATTAAGGGCGCTACCCAAACGGTGACATTGATCACGGCTATGACGAGGTGAACTACCACCAGGTCGATTGGCCTTCCCGTTCCGACCTTACGCCGTTGGATGACTTTCCTGGTTGGTATTACCTGCAGTCCAACCCGCAACAATTGGATTAACGAGGGGCCGATAGGAGGTCCGACTTGTAGCACTTCGGCGATGCGCAACCCAGCCGAACAATGCTGTATACCGAATCGTAGACACAAGCGCGACAGATAGTCCATGCAGTTCTTCTTAAACTCCAGAGACCAAGCAAGAAGCGAGCCTTATCCGGCGTACAACCCGGATCGCCCGGATGGCTGGAATTGCGAGTACGCATGAAATGCGCGCACGCGAGTCCCGACTTCAAGAAGGGTCGCCAGTCGAACATGCCCAAATGGAGCCAGCCGTGGCGCCGTTCAAGAGGCCAGCTGATTGCCCCCGCGGGAGCAGCGTTCCGTGAGAGCCGTGAGATACGCACTTGCTGGTGCCCCGTTACGTCCAGCAGCGCCGCGGCGACACCTAGCCGGGACGGACGAGGTTGAGTATTGAACCGGCGACCCGCGCGAACCTTTAATGGGAAAATCGCATCTGGCGTTTCGCGCCCCGCAACAACACCCGTTTTCGGCGAGCCCCGGATACGCCTTGTTCAACTACAGACATTCTCTCCATTCCCATCACCCTCAACTACGATGGAGGTTCCCGTAGAGCTTTGGTGGCCTCGCGACCCGAATGGGCGCATGGCACTCAGGCGCTCGCATATTCCGGCCCTTAGTCGCCGGAGATCCTAGTGAAACGATTGCATCGACGGCAATTTCGCTTGTTGCCACGCTACCTGCTTTCTCTGCGCCACCTCGAGTGGACTGTGACATTTTCACTGGATGAATCGGTGCGTCCATGGTCTAGAGGCCTACGGAAACATTCTAACGATGCAAAGCGCGCTTGCTCGACGAGAGTTCCGCTTGCATCGAGGTCCGAGTACCCGCTTTGCGAATGCATGCGCTTTACGAACGCAGCCGGTGACTCCCCCGGGTTCAGCTTTGGTGGCCACGGTTTTACTCGATTCCGGTACCCGCGTTCATGGTTCCGGTACGCCTTGCATGTTTGGTGCGAACAGGAGGAGGACGTACAGACACATGACTTTCTTTACGCGACTTCTCTCGTTTCTAACTCCTCTTGCCAGTGAAGATCGCCACGACCTGCACCACTACGGTAAGTCTTGCATCGGTCACCGGAGGGAGGCGAGGTTCCTGCGGTCGGGAGAGACTGCCGATGATGGGCGTCGACTTGAAGCACTTCGGATTCCAACGAACTGCAGCGCATTGATACATGGAGAACGGTATGGCAAAGGCATACCAGTCGGCGAGTACGATCAACTGATCAGCGGCCGCAATGTACGGGTCTTCAAGGCCTGATTGACCGGCAAGCAGGTGCCCCAGGTCTCTAATGGGCGAAGCTATGACCCAGGTCAAGCGCCTTTCGATGGACTGTCCGGCGAGATCCACCCATGCAACTCGATCGGGTTGGACGAAGACGAAACACCGCGAGCATGAATCCCATGAGTACGCTCGACGTAACGGCGCATATACTACCAGACGCAGCTGAAGACTTCAGCCAACATCGACCGGATACGATGTTCGCCACAACTCAAATAACTACACCAATAACAGACCAAAATACGTTCTATATCCGCAACAGGCAATGATCGAGTAGCGAATTGTAGCGCACGGCTGAAAGTGGCGACGCAATGGCATTTCGTCCAAATTTGCCATGCTGGGCGGAAATGACGTGTCGACGGTAGAAGGTGTCAACCGGAATGATCAGAACCAACACCCTGCGGTGTAGTTGCCCCACGTCCATCAAACAGATTACAGTTGACGCGATACATGATCTATCCACCAGGAATCACCGTGTTGTCTCAGCAGGTAACCTCCAGCGACGCCCGTTGTACGCCCCGGCAATGTCATTTGTTCATCACCGTTGGGCACATCCTTTACTCCGACTGAAATAATGGCGACTCCTGTTCCGCATTTGCACCCATGTAACGCAACATACTCCATAGCCTGGGCACCGCGAAAGATGTCACCTACTTTGACACGCATACACAATCTTGGCGGACAGCCAGCTTTGGGGGCACTTCGGCAGCCGCCCCTGCGGTCGCAGGTGTCGCCGCACTGATATTGGAGCAGGATCCAACGAGATCACCGGCGCAAGTTGAGGCCGAGCTCATGACGCTGGCAACACCTAACCGTGTAGTTTTTACTTCAGACGCAGGCATTACGTACGGATCGAGCATGTTGTATGGGAGAGTAGCCAGCCCAGAGCCAGGCGGATGTGTCAGTAGCTGTACCGGCGGTTCGGGACCTCCAGCCGAGACTAGTACTGTTCATCGAGATCGTGCCGCTTCCAGAGTACCTGGACACAGCCTCGATCATTCCGCCGAAGCATCCGAGAGTTACTCGTGAAGGAAATGGAAGCGCCAGCGGTTGCGCTCGATCTACGAGGCACATTGACCGCCGAGAAACACGGGGCTCATAGCGAGCACCTCGTCCTGCAGGAACAAACGCCGCGAAAGCCTTTCGTCCGGTGACTATGCCTGTGCCGGACGGAATCAACGAGCGCTGGTCGAAGCGAGATAAGTTGGCCAACCGGCGGCGCTTCCGGGGTCCTGAACATCTTTGGATGACTACTCACGGGAATGCGTTCATCAGATCGTGGACTGCTCGATTTCGGGACACCAATTGACGCGGGAGTTGGATGAGCTCGGGGCGGCGCCTGCCCAAAGCGTTAGTTTGCGATAGCGGCCCGGAGTCTCTCACGGGCAACGCCATATTCTTCTAGTCTCGGCGAGCCGGGGTGAACGGTCGCTACGTCACCGCTGGAGAGAAGGTCCATGCCACGACGATACGCCGGTGCCGGTTCTTGAGCCCGGACGCTGTAAGACCCGGACCGGGCGGCTGTGGACTTATGCCCGCGCTTCGAGGCGCCGGGAGCGAACACCGGCTGAGAAAATCGCCGCCGTCTACAGCGTCCGTCTCATCTCAATGCCGGCGGCAGTCAATCCATATAGTTCTTGGTGTCAAATTTGCGTGCGCATTCGATTGCCAGCACGTTGTTCTCGGTTTCCCCACGTCGAACGGACGTAGCGTTCGTTGTGCTGATTGGACCTTTGGCCGCGCCATAAGTAGCGCGCCATGACGCGCACGGCGACACCCACGGCGTTACCCAGCGTACATTAGGGTTAGTGTAGGCTTACTCAGAGTCTCGCCTGGGGCTTGGTGCCGGAACGCGGAATCGAACCGCGGACCTACTGATTACGAATCAGTCGCTCTACCGACTGAGCTGTTCCGGCGCAGCGCGGAGGACCACTCGGTTGGCCCCGCGAAAGAAGGCAGGATCATGGACAGGCGTTGGCGCCGGGGCAGGGCGCGGCAGAGACTGACAGACCGGATGCGCCGTAGCCGGTAACGGTGTGGCATCGTTGGCACCGGCGACGACGACGAACACCAGTCATCGGACTCCGGGTCCCAGCCATGAGGCGCATGTCAACGTCCGCACCGCCGTCAGCCAGGTCCACTGCGTAAGCGCCGGTGCGCAGTCGGAAGTCTTCCTGAAACACGCGAATCGTGCCGATACTACCAACCAGGGCGCCTTCGCGGGAAGAATCTATGTAGCCGTTGTAAGCCGGGAGGGCCACAGCCGCCAGGATTCCCAGGATGGCCACGACAATCATCAGTTCCACCAGGGTGAAACCGGGTTCGTTTACGCTTAGCCGCGTCCATAGGACGGCACTCTCGATGCTGGTAGTGGTAGCTGCGCCAGGCTGTACCAGGTCAAAAACAAAGAAGGGCCGAAGCCCCTTCCTGCATTACATCATGCGATGTACATCTTGCGATTCCAATCAGGTGACCTCTACCAGGGTCGCGTAGGCGATCGTAGTCGTATCGGCATCCAGCCCAGTAGCACCGCCGTAGTTCGGACGTGCAACCACAACAACCGCGGTTGCGTCGCCGCAGGGGTTACAGGTCACACCGATCTGACCAGTGGCAGCAACGCCGGCAGCCGAATCAGCCAGATAGGCCGGATCGCCCGTGGGAGATACCACGTCCTTCGGGTTGACCAGAGCCACCCAGGCAGCAGAGTTAGCCGGCATCAGGTTGCCGACGGTATCACGGCCCATGGCCACTTCAGCGCTGATCTTACGCATCTCGTTCTCGACGAAGCGCGCACCTTCTTCGTAGTGGGAGTTCACCTTCGCCATGTTGGCGTTCTCGATGTAGTCCTGATACGCGGGCAGAGCCACAGCGGCCAGAATGCCGATGATGGCAACCACGATCATCAATTCGATCAGGGTGAAACCCTTCTGAATAGCCTTGTTCATTTGCAGTCACTCCAGAAATTTCAAGGTTCAACAGTGGCCACGCTTGCCCAAGGCACTCGCGCCGATTGTCACGACGGAAATTGCAACCGCCGTGCCAGACCCGCACCCAGGATCGCAAAATCTGCGGAATCCTGAGCAGCGTCAATCACTTAGCCATCCTGAAGTCAGACACTCCCATCGCTGAGAGCCACTGACGGATCCCGTCGTAGGTATCACGACACGTCAGTACCTGACGGCCAGGGTCACATTCAGAGTGTCGACGCGGGTCACATTGAACGGCCGCTTGCGTTGCCAGATAGCGTCTACACTCACATTAGTGGGCGCGGAAAGCCGCCGCCGGCACCGTCGGATTGTCGATGGTGGTTCTGTGACCGCCTTATCGACACTTCAGTGACCTGCGAATGGACTGCGCGCGCCTTGAACGCTAAGGTGATTTTTGCCCGTAATGCCATGAAATACGGGCAAATTGTCTGACTACAACGACAGGGATAGCACCAGCCTGATGGCCTCCGAACCGGTTCCACTAAGCGGCCTGGCCCGGCGCCTGGTCGAGGAGAGCATTCTCGACGCCGATTCCGCTCTGCGCTCCACCGAGGAGTCGCGAAAGGAAGGGACGCCATTCGTTGCGTACCTGGTCAGCAATGGCCTGGCGGAATCCCGCACCATCGCGGTCAGCGCGTCGGAAGAGTTCGGCGTGCCGCTCCTGGATCTGTCGGCTTTCGACGTGGAGTCGATACCGAAGGATCTGGTCAAGGAGTCGCTGATCCGCCAGCACAACGCCCTGCCGCTGGTCCGGCGCGGCATGCGGCTGTTCGTGGCGGTTTCCGATCCGACCAACCTCCAGGCCCTGGACGAGATCAAGTTCCAGACCGGGGTCAATACCGAAGCGGTCCTGGTGGAGGAGGACAAACTCCAGACCCTGATCGATCAGTTCCTGAGCCGCCAGGACGAGAACGCCCTGGGCGACCTGGGTGACGACGAGCTCGAAGACCTGGACATGGACGCGTTCCAGGAGGACGAGGAGGACGAAGCCGACGTCAAGAGCGCCACGGACGACACGCCGGTGGTGCGCTTCGTCAATAAGATGCTCCTCGACGCCATCAAAGGCGGATCCTCGGACATCCACTTCGAGCCCTACGAGAAGACCTACCGGGTACGGTTCCGAACCGACGGTATTCTGCACATCGTGGCCCAGCCGCCGTCGAACCTGGGTACCCGCCTGGCCGCGCGCCTGAAGGTGATGTCGGAAATGGACATCTCCGAACGCCGGGTGCCCCAGGACGGGCGCATCAAGATGAAGCTTTCGAAGACCCGGGCCATCGATTTCCGGGTCAACACCCTGCCCACCCTGTGGGGCGAGAAGGTCGTGCTGCGGATTCTCGACCCGGGCAGTGCAAAAATGGGTATCGAAGCCCTCGGCTTCGAGGAGCAGCAGCAGAAGTTCTTCCTCGAGGCGTTGGCCCGCCCCCAGGGCATGATTCTGGTGACCGGGCCCACCGGTAGCGGCAAAACCGTCTCCCTTTATACCGGTCTGAACATCCTGAACACCTCGGAGCGCAACATCGCAACCGCCGAGGATCCGGTGGAAATCAACCTGGAAGGCATCAACCAGGTCAACGTGAACAGCCGGGTGGGCCTGGATTTCGCCTCCGCCCTGCGCTCGTTCCTGCGTCAGGATCCGGACGTGGTCATGGTCGGTGAGATACGGGACCTGGAGACGGCGGAGATCGCCATCAAGGCCGCCCAGACCGGTCACCTGGTGCTGTCGACCCTGCACACCAACTCCGCCGCAGAGACGCTTACGCGGCTGCGCAACATGGGCGTGCCGGCGTTCAATCTGGCTACCAGTGTGGCCTTGATCATCGCCCAGCGCCTGGCCCGGCGCCTGTGCCCGAACTGCAAGAAGACCATCGAAGTGCCGAAGGAAACGCTCCTCGCCGAGGGGTTCACCGACGAGCAGATCGACACCGGCTTCGAAGTGTTCGAAGGAAACCCTGACGGCTGCAGCAAATGCAAAGACGGCTACAAGGGCAGAGTCGGGATTTATGAAGTAGTTAAAATAACCCGGGAGATGTCCCGAATTATCATGGAGGACGGAAACAGCCTGGAGCTGGCCAATCAGGCCCGCGAGCTGGGCTTCAACGACCTCCGACGGTCCGGGCTCGAGAAGGTCATGCAGGGCGTGACCAGCCTTGTCGAGGTCAACCGGGTAACGACGGGACACTGATAGATGGCCGAGAGCGCAACATTCCTCTGGGAAGGCACCGACCGCCAGGGCAAAAAAACCAAGGGCGAGATCGACAGCAGCACGCCGGCCGTTGCCAAGGCCGAGTTGCGTCGTCAGGGCATCAACGCCACCAAGGTCAAGAAAAAGACCAAGAGTCTACTCTCGGGTGGTGGCGGGAGCGTAAAACCGGGTGATATTGCTCTGTTTACTCGACAGATGGCCACCATGATGCGGGCTGGGGTGCCGCTCGTTCAGTCCTTCGAGATCGTGGCCGACGGCTCAGACAAACCCAAGCTGGCGGAACTCATCCGTTCCATCAGAGATGATGTCGCGGGCGGGAGCAACTTCGCCTCAGCGCTGCGCAAGCATCCCATCTATTTTGATGATCTCTTTTGCAACCTGGTGGAAGCCGGGGAGCAATCCGGTGCGCTGGAGACCATGCTGGACCGGATCGCCACCTACAAGGAAAAGACCGAGTCGCTGAAAGCCAAGGTCAAAAAGGCGATGACATACCCCATCGCCGTGCTGGTAGTTGCCTTTGTAGTAACGGGCATTCTACTCATCTATGTGGTGCCACAGTTCGAGCAGGTATTTGCCGGGTTCGGTGCGGAACTGCCTGCTTTCACACAAATGGTCATCGGCTTGTCCGAGTTCGTCCAAGCCTGGTGGTTCATCATACTCGCTGGCGTGATCGCATCGGTTGTGGGATTCTCTATGGCGAAACGGCGCTCCGAGAAATTGCGGCGCGCACTGGATAGAATTTCGCTCAAAGCACCCATCGCCGGCAACATCATCGAAAAGTCCGCGGTGGCCCGTTTCTCGCGCACGCTCTCGACGACCTTCGCCGCCGGTGTGCCTCTGGTCGACGCGCTGAACTCCGTCGCCGGATCCACCGGCAACTCGGTCTACGTCGATGCCGTGTACAGAGTCCGCGACGACGTTTCCACCGGTCAACAGCTCAACTTCTCCATGAAGTCCACTGGCGTGTTCCCGAACATGGTCATTCAGATGGTGGCCATCGGTGAAGAAGCGGGCGCCCTGGACGCCATGCTGGACAAAGCGGCAACCTACTACGAAGAGCAGGTCGACAACCTGGTCGACAACCTGACCGCATTGATGGAACCCATGATCATGGCGGTCCTCGGCGTGCTGGTGGGCGGCCTGATCATCGCCATGTATTTGCCCATCTTCCAGCTCGGCGCCGTGGTCGGCGGCTGACGCCGACCGCCCGCGTTTCCATGACGGAAACACTGACGGAAGCGCTGCTCAGCCACGGATGGCTCGGCCTGTTCCTGGCCGCCTGGGTGGGCCTGTGCGTGGGCAGCTTCCTGAACGTGGTGATCTACCGCATCCCGGTGATGCTGGAGCGCCAGTGGCGCGCCGAAGCCCAGCAGATCCTGAGCCCCGAGCAGCCGCTGCCGGAGCAGGCCCCCTTCAACCTGGCCGTGCCCGGCTCGCGCTGCGGCAGTTGCGGCGCTTCGATCAAGTGGTGGCAGAACGTCCCGGTGGTGAGCTGGCTGATCCTGCGCGGCCGCTGCGCGAGCTGCGGCGCCGGTATCTCCCTGCGTTACCCCCTGGTGGAGGCGCTGACCGGGATCATGACCCTGGCGGTGCTGGCCCTGTTCGGTTTCACCTGGGTGGGACTGGCGGCACTGCTGTTCACCTGGATCCTGATCGCCCTCACCTTCATCGACTACGACACCCAGCTCCTGCCGGACCAGCTCACCCTGCCGCTGGTATGGCTCGGGCTGATCGCCAACGTTTTCGGCGCCTTCACCGATCTGACGTCAGCCGTGTTCGGCGCCGTGGTGGGCTACCTGTCCCTGTGGAGCATCTACTGGGGCTTCAAACTGCTTACCGGCAAGGAAGGCATGGGCTACGGCGACTTCAAGCTGCTGGCCGCCATTGGCGCCTGGCTCGGCTGGCAGGTGCTGCCCGGCGCGGTGCTGGTGGCCGCCGGCGTGGGTCTGCTGTACGCGCTGGGCAGCAGCGTGGCCGGCAAGCGCGAGGCCAGCCAGCCCATACCCTTCGGCCCGTTCCTGGCCATTGCCGGTTGGGTTTGCCTGGTGCAGCGTGATACGGTTCTGCGCTTGTTTCTGAGCTGAACCGTTACATGTCCCGATTCGTGGTCGGCCTGACCGGTGGTATCGGCAGCGGCAAGACCGCCGTTTCCGATCGATTCGCCGCCCTCGGGGTCAACGTGGTGGATGGCGACCTGGCCTCCCGTGCCGTGCTGGCGCCGGGCACGCCGGCTCTTCAACAGGTGGCGGAACACTTCGGCCGCGACCTGCTCGACGCCCAGGGCGCCCTCGACCGCGCGGCGCTTCGGGCCCGGGTGTTCGCCGATGCCGGCGAGCGCCGATGGCTCGAAGCCCTGACCCACCCGCTGATCCGGCAATGGCTGGCCGACCGCCTGGCGGAGGGTGACGCGCCTTACAGCATGCTGGTCAATCCCATCCTGGTGGAGTCCGGCCAGAGCGGGCGATGCAACCGGGTGCTGGTCGTGGACGCGCCGGAGTCCGTACAACTCGACCGCACCATGTCACGGGACGGCAACAGCGCGGCGCAAGTGCGCGCGATCATGGGCGCGCAGGTGGATCGCCAGACCCGCCTGGCCGCTGCCGACGACGTGATCGTCAACGATCAGGGTCTGGAGCATCTGGACGCCGAGGTGACCCGCCTGCACCGCCAGTACCTGGAGATGGCTGCCGAATGACCGAAACCACCCCGCGCATCGTGCTGTGTCCGACCTGTGGCAAACGGGTCAAATGGTCGCCTAAGAACGAGTTCCGGCCGTTCTGTTCCGAGCGCTGCAAGCTGATCGACCTGGGCGCCTGGGCCGCCGAGGAACACCGGATACCCGGTGACGCCGACAGCGACGACCTGCTGAGCGGAAACCTGGATCCAGACGCGGGCGAACGGTAACCGTCAGGTGCGGTACTCGGCGTTGATCTTCACGTAGTCGTAGGACAGGTCGCTGGTCCACACCGTTTCCGAGGCGTCCCCGCGGCCAAGGTCGATGCGTACCGTGAATTCTGGCTGCGCCATGACCCGGGCGCCATCGTCTTCCCGATAGCCGTCGTCCATGAGTCCGCCACGGGCCACACAGACATCGTCCAGGAACAGATCCACCGCATAGGGATCCAACCCGTCGACCCCGGCGCGGCCAATGGCCATGCAGAACCGGCCCCAGTTCGGATCACCCGCGAAGATGGCGGTTTTGATGAGCGGCGACTGAGCCACGGTGTAGGCCACCTGCAGGCACTCGTCGGCGTTGCGGCCGCCCTCCACCTGCACCGTCACGAAGCGGGTGGCGCCTTCGCCGTCGCGCACCAGGCGCTGGGCCAGTTCCCGGGCCACGTCGTGCAGCGCGGCTGACAGCGCCGCGTAACCGTCGTCTTCCGGTCCGCTGATCGGTGCATGTCCGGCGGCCCCGGTGGCGCACACCACAAAGGCGTCGTTGGTCGAGGTATCGCCATCCACGGTGATGCGGTTGAAGCTGGCGTCAGCCGCCTCACGGACCAGGTTTTCCAGACACCCGGCATCGATCGAAGCGTCGCAGCAGACATAGGCCAGCATGGTGGCCATGTCGGGCCGCAGCATGCCGGCGCCCTTGGCCATGCCGGTGACCGTGACCGGAACGCCAGCCACGTCAACCTGGCGGCTCACCGCCTTGGGGCCGGTATCCGTGGTCATGATGGCGCGGGCCGCATCCGCCCAGCCATCGGCCCGGGCGGCGGCCACCGCCTGGGGAATGGCCTTTTCCATCCGCTCCACAGGCAGCCGGACGCCGATCACTCCGGTCGAGAACGGCGCTACCGAACCCGACGGCAGGTCCGCGGCGCGGGCCACGGCGCCACACACCTGGCGGGCATCGGCGAGGCCGGGCTGCGCCGTGGCGGCGTTGGCGTTGCCGCTGTTGATGACCAGCGCGCGCACGGCGCCACCGGAGATGACTTCTTCCGCCAGCCACACCGGCGCCGCGCGGAACGCGTTGCGGGTAAAAACCCCGGCCACGGTCGAGCTTTCGGCCAGCAGCATCACCACCAGATCAGTGCGGTGTGCGGCCGGATTCTTGATGCCCGCTACCGCCGTGCCGAGGGTAACCCCCGGCACCGGATGCAGGTCTTCGAGCGGCGGCAGGTTGACGGCCACTAAGCGGCCTGGCCGTGACAGTGTTTGAACTTCTTGCCGGAGCCGCAGGGGCAGGGCTCGTTGCGGCCCACTTTCCGTTCACCGCGCACGAAGGTTTCGGGTCTGGCCGCAGCCGCCGCCTGTCCGCGCTGAGCGGGCGCCGGGGCCGGCCCGCCGGCAGCCGCGCCGGGCGCTGGCGCCTCCTGGCGGCCGTTCTGCAGGGCCGACGATTCGGCGTGGCTGAAGCGCATGCGCTGTTCCGCTTCCTCGCGGCGTTTGCGCTCCGCTTCCTGCACCGCTTCCGGCTTTTCGATCTGCACCCGTGACAGCAGCCGGATCACGTCGTGTTTGATGTTGCCGAGGAGTTGCTGGAACAGCTCGAAGCTCTCCCGTTTGTACTCCTGTTTCGGCTGTTTCTGGGCGTAGGCGCGCAGATGAATGCCCTGGCGCATGTGGTCCATGAGCGCCAGATGCTCCTTCCAGCGCTGGTCCAGGATCTGCAGCATGATCTGCTTCTCGACCTGACGCATCTCGATGCCCTGGGCCGCCCACTCTTCGTCCTTGGCCGTGTATTCGGCTTCGATCTGCTCGAGGATCTTGCGCTTCAACGACTCTTCGTTCAGGTCGTCGTCTTCTTCCAGCCACTGGGCAACGGGCTGGCGGCTGGCGAAGTCGGTGAGCAGCGCCTGTTCCAGACCTTCGGTGTCCCATTGCTCCTCGACACTCTGCGGCGGGATGTAGTCCACTACCAGCGAGATCACCACCTCTTCGCGGATACCGGCGATGGTTTCGGCGATGTCCTCGGACGCCATCAGCTCGCGGCGCTGCTGGTAAATGACCTGACGCTGGTCGTTGGCCACGTCATCGTATTCCAGCAGGTTCTTGCGGATGTCGAAGTTGTGCCCTTCGACCTTGCGCTGGGCCTTCTCGATGGCGTTGTTGACCATGCGATGCTCGATGGCCTCGCCTTTCTCCATGCCGATGGACTGCATCAGGCCGCGGATGCGGTCGGATGCGAAGATGCGCATCAGGTTGTCTTCCATCGACAGGTAGAAACGGGTCGAGCCCGGATCGCCCTGACGGCCGGAACGGCCGCGGAGCTGGTTGTCGATGCGCCGCGACTCGTGCCGTTCGGTACCGATGATGTGCAGTCCGCCAGCTTCGATCACCTGGTTGTGGCGGGCCTGCCAGTCGGATCTGATCTGCGCAACCTGCTCCTCGCTGACCTCGCCCATGGCCGCCACTTCCGCTTCCCAGTTACCGCCCAGCACGATGTCCGTGCCGCGGCCGGCCATGTTGGTGGCGATGGTGACCGCGCCGGGCCGACCGGCCTGGGCCACGATCTCGGCTTCGCGCTCGTGCTGTTTGGCGTTCAGCACGTTGTGATCGATCTTGCGCCGGTTCAACTCAGCGGACAGGCGCTCCGACGATTCAATGGAAGCAGTACCCACCAGCACCGGCTGGCCCCGCTCCATGCAATCCACGATGTCCTCGACGATGGCGTCGTACTTCTCGTCGATGGTCAGGTAGACCAGGTCGTTGTTGTCCTTGCGGACCATCGGCTTGTGGGTGGGAATCACCACCACGTCCAGGCCGTAGATCTGACGGAACTCGAACGCCTCGGTGTCGGCCGTGCCGGTCATGCCCGACAGCTTGTCGTACAGGCGGAAATAGTTCTGGAACGTGGTGGACGCCAGGGTCTGGGTCTCGTTCTGAATCGACACCCCTTCCTTGGCTTCGATGGCCTGATGAATGCCTTCGGACCAGCGCCGGCCCGGCATGGCCCGGCCGGTGTGCTCGTCGACGATGACCACCTCGTTGTTGACCACCATGTACTGCACGTCGCGCTTGAACAGGAAGTGCGCCTTGAGGGCCGCATGCACGTGATGCAGCAGCCCCAGGTTGGTGGCGGCGTAGAGGCTGTCGCCCTCTTCCAGCAGGCCCATCCGCACCAGTTCGTCTTCCACCTTCTGGTGTCCGGACTCGGTCAGCTCCACCTGGCGGTTCTTTTCGTCCAGGCTGAAGTCGCCGTCGGGATCGGCGTTGGGGTCCGCCGCTTCGTTCTGCACCACCTGTTTCAGACGCGGCGCGAGCTGGTTGATCTTGAGGTAGAGCTCGGTGCTCTCCTCCGCCGGGCCCGAGATGATCAGCGGGGTGCGCGCCTCGTCGATCAGAATCGAGTCGACTTCGTCGACGATGGCGTAGTTCAGGCCGCGCTGGTACTGGTCTTCCAGGGTGAAGGCCATGTTGTCGCGCAGGTAGTCGAAGCCGAATTCGTTGTTGGTGCCGTAGGTGATGTCGGCGCGGTACGCCGCGCGCTTGTCGGCGGGATTCTGGCGCGACTGCACCACCCCGACGGTCAGCCCGAGGGCTTCGTAGATCGGGCCCATCCACTGGGCATCGCGGCGCGCCAGATAGTCGTTCACGGTGACGATGTGTACGCCGTTGCCGGTCAATGCGTTCAGGTACGCCGGCAACGTGGCCATCAGGGTCTTGCCCTCACCGGTGCGCATTTCGGCAATGCGGCCTTCGTGCAGGGTAAGGCCGCCGATGAGCTGCACGTCGAAGTGGCGCATGCCCTTGCTGCGGCTGGCCGCTTCGCGCACCGCGGCAAACGCCTCCGGAATCAGGTCGTCTAGCCTGGCGCCTTCGGCCAGCCGGGCCTTGAGCTGGTCGGTGGTACCGCGCAGTTCCTCGTCGCTGAGCGCCTTGAAGTCATCCTCCAAGGCGTTGACCTTGGTGACGATTTTGCCCATGCGCTTCAGCTCACGAGCGTTTTTGGTACCAAAAATCTTGCGTAACAAGGGTTTAGAGATCCATCTCGGCCGCGAAGATGCGGCAGTTTAACGTTTTGGACCTGCGGTATAAATCGGAGGTTCCAGCGCGTGTACCCCGTCCATGGCGTGACGGTCACCCGGGAAGTCTAGCTCAATGGACCGGCCGGTCCGGGAAATCCGCGGCGGCGGAGGGCGCCTATCGGCGGCGGGCGACGTAGGACGTGGGATCCACGTGGCGGCCGTTCTTCAGCACTTCGAAGTGCACGTGCGGGCCGGTGGATCGGCCGGAGGAGCCCATGGAACCCACCGCCTGGCCCTTCTTGACGATGTCGCCGAGCCCCACCGCCAGCGACTCGTGGTGCCCGTAGCGGGTTACGTAACCGTCACCGTGGTTGATTTCCACCAGCAGGCCATAGCCGTGGCGCTCCCCGGCGAAGGTCACCACGCCGCTGGCCACCGCCACCACGTCGGAACCCTCGCGGCCCGCAAAATCGACCCCCGCGTGCCAGGCCATGCGGCCGCTGAACGGATCCACCCGTTTGCCGAACGCCGAGGACATCCAGCCCCAGGTCACCGGACGGCCAGCCACCTCGGTGCCCTGACGGTATTCGCGGTTGCTGAGCAGGGATTCCAGAACTTCCAGTTCGGACTCGCGGCTCTTGAGTTGCGCCGACAGATCGCGGACGCTGGCGTCGAGGTCGGTCATGACCAGTTCAGCCTGGAAGCCTTCCGTGGGTCCGCCCACCGGCGGCGGGCTGTCGAAGGAGAACTCACCCTCTTCCAGATCGGCAACCTCGGTCACCCGAGCGCCCAGCGCTTCCATTCGCAGCAGCCGAGCCTGCATGGCGGCGAGTTGCCGGCCAACGGCCTGGGACTGGGCCACGGCCCGGGACCGAAGCTGCTCCAGTTCACGACTCTGCTCGGCGATCCGCGCGCGCCACTGATCCACCAGCGCCTGGTCGGTGACCGGGCCCGGAGCGAATTGTACCGCGGAGAAAACCAGAGCACCGAGTATCGCCACCGCGGCGACCGCCAGGCACACTACGTGCCGGCGCCCCACGCTGAGGGCCTGCACACGTCCGGTTCTGCCCCCGGTTTCCCTGAGCAGAATGATTCTCATGATTCGAGTGTAGTTCTGGTAATTTTGTTATGTTCGCAGCCGGCCCACCGGCCCACGAACGTGTGGCGCGCGGCGAGATCGCTGCGATATTGGCCCGACGCGTCCGAACTCGAGATTCGCCAGGCGTTCAAGTGTCTAAACGCAAGATAAATGATATTCTCGACGAACGCCACCGGCGCTTCACTCCATTACAACGGCTGCTGCGCCGTGCCGCCGACCAGGAAACCTGGACCGCGGAACTGCAGGCGCTGCTGCCCGATCCCTTGAGCCGCGATTGCCGTGTGACCGAGGTCCGTGGCGATACGGCGGTGGTCGTCTGCCGCAATGCGGCCAGCGCCACCCGGTTGCGCTTCCTCACCGACGAGCTGCTCAGCGAGCTGACCCGCCTATCGGATTTCAACCGGGTTAAAAAGATTCAGATCCGGGTGTCCGCGGTCTGAATCGCGCCTCGCCTCATTATCCGCGGGGATGGCGGCCGGATGTGTGATGGGCTCGGCAATCGCGCCTATCGAGTACCCGCCGGTACCGGCACCGACTCACCACGGCGCGCATCCGGGCGCAGGAAAGGGGTGCAGCTCAGGCGCCTTCCGCGGCGAACCGGCGTCCGAACGAGATCGGCGCCCGGGCTTCGTCGTCGAAGGTGACGATTTCCCAGGCCTGCGGATCGGCCAGCAGCGTCCGCAGCAACGCGTTGTTCGGTCCGTGGCCCGACTTGAAGCCGCGGAACGCACCGATCACGCTGTGCCCGAGCAGGTACAGATCGCCGATGGCGTCGAGAATCTTGTGCTTGGCGAACTCGTCCGCCACCCGCAGACCCTCGTCGTTGAGGATGCGGAAGTCGTCCACGACCACGGCATTGTCCAGACTGCCGCCCCGGGCCAGGTTCATGGACCGCAGCTTCTCGTATTCGGCCAGGAACCCGAAAGTCCGGGCCCGGCTCACTTCCTTGACGAACGCCATGGTGGAGAACTCCACCGTGGCGGTTTTGCTGTGGCGGCGGAATACCGGGTGGTCGTAGAGCAGCGTGTACTCCAGCCGGAAGCCGTCGTAGGGAGCCAGTTCGGCGCTTACCCCGTCTTCCTCGAAAACGACCTTCTTTTTCACCCGCAGGAACTTCTTCGGCGCTTCCTGCTCTTCGATTCCCGCGGATTGAAGCAGAAACACGAAAGGCGCGGCGCTGCCGTCCATGATCGGCAGTTCCGGGGCGCTGACGTCGACGAAGGCGTTGTCGACGCCCAGTCCGGCAAAGGCCGACATCAGGTGTTCGATGGTGGAAATGGAGACCGAACCGTTGACCAGGGTGGTGGCCATGGTGGTGTCGCCCACGCTCTCGACCCGGGCCGGAATGGCCACCGGCTCGTCGAGATCGGAACGCACGAATACGATGCCGGTGTCCACCGGCGCCGGACGCAGGGTCAGATACACCTTTTCACCGGTGTGTAATCCCACGCCGGTCGCGCGAATCACGTTCTTGAGCGTCCGTTGCAGCAGCGCTTTAGCCATTCAGTTGTTCTTGGTCTTCAGATCGTTGGTCTGGTTCGGCGCTTGCTCGCCGGGAATCCGCGCCGCCGGCCAGTCCAGCGGCCGGCGAATGAGACATGCTAACAAACCACCGGTACAGCAAGTATGGCAGCCTTTCACGAATTGGTTACATATTGTTTCGCAGACGCCGCAGGCGCTTTACCCTCCACGCCGCAGGCGCTTCCCGGCCGCGGCGGCGAAGGCGCCGCGCCGGAAAACCGTGACCCAGGTCTCGTGCCGCCCGGGTCCGTGCCTGGTGCGTCGAGTTCAGTCCGCCTGCCGGCGCAGGAACGCAGGAATGTCGATCCACTCCATGTCGTCGTTGCCGTCCTGATCGAACGCCAGGTGGTTCTGCTGCGACACCACCGCGTCCCGTTGCCGGAAGATGGTGGGCCGGTCCAGGTCGTGACCGTATTCCGGCCGGCCGTCGGCCCGGGCTTCCGCCGCCGAGGGCGCTGCTGCCGGTGCTGCCGAGGGCGCCGCCGCCGGGGCGATGGCATCGCGCTCCGGTTCCCGGGCCACGTTGTTCACCACCACGCTGGGACGGACCGGGTCGCCGAGACCGGTGGCAACCACCGTCACCTTCAGCTCCTCGCCCATGTCCGGGTCGATGACCGTGCCGATCACCACCGTAGCGTGATCCGACGCGTACTCTTCCACCACGTTGCCGACGTCGATGAAGTCGCCCATGGCCAGGTCCGGACCTGCGGTCACGTTGACCAGGATGCCGCGGGCACCGTGCAGGTCCACGTCCTCGAGCAGCGGGCTCTTGATGGCCGCTTCCGCCGCTTCCTGAGCGCGGTGTTCTCCGGCGGCCCGGCCGGTGCCCATCATGGCCATGCCCATCTCGGACATCACCGTGCGGACGTCGGCGAAGTCGACGTTGATCAGGCCGTGGCGGATGATCAGATCGGCGATCCCCTGAACCGCTCCCAGCAGCACGTCATTGGCCGCGGCAAAGGCGTCCAGAATGCTGGCCCTTTCGCCGAGCACCCCCAGCAATTTGTCGTTGGGAATCGTGATCAGTGAGTCCACGTGCTCCTGCAGTTCCAGAATGCCGCGCTCGGCAATGGCCAGGCGTTTTTCGAACTTGAACGGCCGGGTTACCACGGCGACGGTCAGAATGCCCAGCTCCTTCGCAATCTGAGCAACCACCGGCGCCGCGCCGGTGCCGGTGCCACCACCCATGCCGGCGGTGATGAACACCATGTCGGCGCCGGACAGCACTTCGGCAATGCGGTCGCGGTCTTCCAGGGCCGCCTCGCGGCCGACGTTGGGGTTGGCGCCCGCGCCAAGGCCGCGGGTGACAGCGCTGCCGAGTTGCAGCAGCGTTCTCGCCTCCAGCGCTTTCAGCGCCTGGGCGTCCGTGTTGGCGGCGATGAAATCCACGCCTTCGACGTTGTTCACCACCATGTGCTGGACGGCATTGCCGCCGCCGCCGCCAACGCCGATGACTTTGATCACGGCGCTTTGCGGGGCACTGTCTACGATTTCGAACATCTTTGAGCTCCTTAAAAGTTTTCGCTTAGCCATTTCTTCAGGCGGCTGAAACCGCCCCCGCGCACTCTTTTTCGGCCGCGTTGTTCTTCTTCCCGTTCCTTGCCGTACATGAGCAGGCCCACGCCGGTTGCGTACACGGGGTTTCTCACGATGTCCTTCAAGCCCGCCACGTGTCGTGGCGCCCCCTGGCTCACGGGCATGTGGAAGATTTCTTCCGCAAGCTCGATGACGCCCTCGATCTTCGAGGCGCCTCCCGTGAGCACAATTCCCGCAGCGATCAAGTCCTCATAACCGCTGCGGCGCAGCTCCGCCTGAACGAGCGTGAACAGCTCGTCGTAGCGGGGCTCCACCACTTCCGCCAGCGCCTGGCGGGACAGTTCCCGGGACGGCTTGTCGCCGACACCCGGAACCTGGATGGTCTCGTCCGGACCGGCGAGCTGGGTCAGCGCGCAGGCATACCGGATCTTGATTTCTTCGGCGTTCTGCGTGGGTGTGCGCAGCGCCATGGCAATGTCGTTGGTCACCTGGTCACCGGCGATCGGAATAACCGCCGTATGGCGGATCGCGCCGTGGGTGAAGATGGCGATGTCCGTGGTGCCACCGCCAATGTCCACCAGGCATACGCCCAGCTCCCGCTCGTCTTCGGTGAGCACGGCGTAGCTGGAAGCGAGCTGCTCGAGGATGACGTCATGTACGTGCAGGCCGCATCGCTCGATACATTTTTCGATGTTGGCCGCCGCGTTCACCGCGCAGGTCACCAGGTGCACCTTGGCTTCGAGGCGCACCCCCGACATGCCGAGAGGGTCCTTGACCCCTTCCTGGCTGTCGATGATGTACTCCTGGGGCAGCACGTGCAGGATCTTCTGGTCCGCCGGAATGGCCATGGCCTGGGCGGCGTCGATCACCCGCTCCAGGTCCTGGGGAAACACCTCGCCATCACGGATGGCCACGATGCCGTGGGAATTGAGGCTCCTGATATGACTGCCGGCAATGCCGGCGTACACCGCGTCGATCTGGCAACCGGCCATGAGCTCCGCTTCCTCGACGGCGCGCTGGATGGACTGCACCGTCGACTCGATGTTGACCACAACCCCTTTTTTCAGCCCGCGGGACGGATGCGAGCCGATGCCGATGATTTCCAGTTCACCCTCGGGGTCGATCTCGCCGACGATGGCCGACACCTTGCTGGTGCCGATGTCCAGGCCGACCACCTTCTTCAGATCGCTATCGGAGGGCATATTTCGCTTCCATGCTTGAGTCTTCGCCGGTCGGCCGCCAATGCACGGCCACCCCGTTGTCGTATCGCGCGTCGGCCCGCGCCACCTCGCCGGGGCGCCCGGCCAGGGCCTGGCGATAGGTCGCCAGGAACCGTTCCAGGCGCAGTGACAGCGACTCGCTGCCGAGTACCACGGTCATGCCGTCCGCGCAGGTTGCCTGCCACTCACCGAGTCCGTTTTCCTCCAGGCGCACGATGGAAAGCCCCTCGCGAACCACCTGGGATTGCAGCATGTGGTACACCTCCATGGCTCGCCGCGGCGGCGACAGTTCGGTCACCAGCGCCGGCAGCCCATCATCCGGCGCTTCCAGACCGTTGTCTGCCAGACGCACCACCTTGCCGGCGGTGGTGAGATAACCGCCGTCACCCCACTCCGCGACCACGGACTCCTTCTCGACCCGGATTTCCAGCCCATCCGGCCAGGCCCGCCGCACCCGTACCGACCGCGGCCAGGACAGCGCCTGAATCGCTTCCCGCAGCCGCGCCGTGTCGATGCTGAGCACGCCGGCATCGAGGTTGGCAGCGACCACTTCGCGAATGGCCCGCTGCTCGGCGGCTGACAGCGGCCCTTCCACCCGGACGGTGCGCACCGGCCGGTCGAGTTGCCGCCAGACCGACCATCCGGCGGAGGTCAGCAGCAGCACCACCACCACGCCGATCAGCTTGCGCAGCAGGTTACGGGTTGTGACGGCCGCGGTCTCAGCCATCGTGCCCGCTCCCGCCGGCCCCTGCGGCCAGCACATTGGAAATGGCGTTGACGCTGCCCGCGCCCTGCACCAGCAGGACGTCGCCGTCCCGCAGCAGGCCAGGCAGGACCGCCAGCGCTTCGTCCGGCCCGTCCACCACCAGCGGATTGGTGGAACCACGCTGACGGATGCCCTGGCCCAGGGCCTTGCCGTCTGCACCCGGAATGGGTTCTTCCCCGGCCGCGTAGACTTCGAGCAGAACCAGCACATCCAGCGCCGACAGAACCCGCACGAATTCGTCGTAGAGATCCCGCGTGCGGCTGTAGCGGTGCGGCTGATAGGCCATGACCAGGCGCCGCTGCGGCCAGACGCTGCGCGCCGTCTCGATCACCCGGGCAACTTCGGTGGGGTGGTGGCCGTAGTCGTCTACCAGGGTGACCAGGACGTCGCCCACCGGGACGTCGTCCGTGACCTGGAAACGCCGCCCGACCCCGGAAAAATCCGCCAGACCGCGTACGATGGCCTCGTCCGGCAGGCCTTCGTCGGTGGCTACCGCAATGGCCGCCAGCGCGTTCAGGACATTGTGCCGGCCGGGGATGGCCAGTGCGATCGCCAGTTCCGCCTGGCCGGCCGGGCGCCGCACCCGGAAGCGCCAGACCCGGCCATCATCCTGCAGCTCCAGCGCCTGGAAATCCGCATCGTCGCCGAATCCATAGGTCAGCATGGGCCGCGCCACCCGCGGCAGCACCGCGCGCACCTCGGCGTCGTCGCTGCAGAGCACCGCGGAACCATAAAACGGCAGCCGGTGCAGGAACTCGACGAACGTGGTCTTGAGCGCTTCGAAGTCGTTGCCGTAGGTGCCGAGATGGTCCCGGTCGATGTTGGTCACCACCGCCAGCATGGGCTGCAGGTGAAGAAACGATGCGTCGCTCTCGTCCGCCTCGGCGACGATGTAGCGGCTGGCGCCGAGTCGGGCATTGGTGCCGGTGCTGTTGAGGAGACCGCCGATGACGAAGGTCGGGTCGGCGCCGGCCGCCTGGAAGATACTGGTCACCAGACTGGTGGTGGTGGTTTTGCCGTGGGTACCGGCAATGGCGATTCCGTGGCGGTAACGCATCAGTTCGCCCAGCATCTCGGCCCGGCGCACGACCGGGATCCGCCGTTCGTGGGCTTCGCGCACCTCGGGGTTGGCGGGGTCGACAGCACTGGAGACCACCACCACGTCACGGCCGTAAACCGCTTCGGCGCGATGACCGATACCGATCTCGGCGCCAAGGCCCGCCAGGCGCTCGGTCACCGGCGATGCTTTCAGGTCCGAACCGGACACCCGGTAGCCCTGATTCAGCAGCACTTCGGCGATCCCGCACATGCCCGCGCCGCCGATGCCGACAAAGTGGATCTGCCGGATGCGGCGCATCTCCGGCACCTGATAGGGACTGGCGGCGGAGGCGGGCGTGAACTCAGCCATCGGCTTCGCCCTCGAGTTGAATGCGCAGCAGCAGGCCGATCATGGCAAAGCTGACCATGAGGCTGTTGCCCCCATAACTCACGAACGGCAGCGTCAGTCCTTTGGTCGGCAACAGCCCGGTGTTGACCCCGAGGTTGATCAGGCACTGGATGCCCAGCAGCAGGCCGACGCCGTAGGCCAGGTAGCCGGAAAAGGCCTGCCCGGCGTCGAGGGCGCGCCGCCCCAGACGCAGAATGCGCACTACCAGCACCGCAAACAGGGCCAGCAGCAGCAGCGCCCCAACCAGCCCCAGTTCCTCCGCGATCACCGCGAAGATGAAGTCGTTGTGCGCTTCCGGCAGGTAGAACAGCTTCTGGATGCCCTCGCCGAGGCCGAGGCCGAACACCTCGCCGCGGCCGAACGCGATCAACGCCTGGGTGAGCTGATAGCCGCTGCCGAACGCGAACTGCCAGGGGTCGACGAAGGTGACCAGACGCTGCAGCCGGTACGGTTGCAGCACCGCCAGGGCCGCCAGCAGGGCGGCGCCCAGGACCACGATTGCCAGGAAGTGACGCAGGCGCGTTCCAGCCACGAACAACAGACCGCAGGCCGTCACCCCCAGCACCACGGTGGTTCCGAAGTCGGGCTGCAGCAGCAGCAGAATGGCCAGCACCGCCAGCATCGCCAGCGGCCGCAGCAGCACCCGGGAATCGTCGGCGATGGCGCCGCCGAAGCGTTCCAGATAACCGGCCAGGTACACCAGGAACAGGAACTTGCAGACCTCCGCCGCCTGCAGCGAGAAGGCGCCCAGGCCGATCCAGCGGCGGGCGCCGTTGGCCGACAGGCCGATGCCGGGAATGAGCACCAGCACACACAGGGTCACTGCCGCCAGCCACGCCAGCCGATGTCCACGACGCCACCAGTCCAGAGGGATCAGCAGCACCGCCACCAGAGCGCCCAGCGACGCCGCCAGATACACCAGATGTTTGAGCAGCAGGCCGTCGTCGATGGCGACGGACGCCGATGCCACCATCACCACGCCGATGGCGACGATGGCGACCCAGGCCAGCAGCAGCACGTTGTCGCCGGTGCCGGTCACGCCAGCGCCTCCACCGCGATGCGGAAGGCCCGGCCGCGTTCCACGTAGTTGCTGAACATGTCGAGGCTGGCGCAGGCGGGTGACAACAGAACCGTGTCACCGCAACTCGCGGCCGCCGCCGCGGCGCACACCGCCTGGTTCATGTCCGGTGCACGCACCAGCGGAATCGATGCCGGCACCACCTCGGCGATCCGTTCGGCATCGCGTCCGATCAGCACCACAGTCTTGACGCTGCGCCCCAGCGCTTCGCCCAGGGGGCGGAAATCGGCGCCTTTGCCGTCGCCTCCGGCGATCAGGATCAGGTGCGGCTGCCCGTTGGCACCGCTACCGCCGAGTCCTTCCAGCGCTGCCAGCGCCGCGCCCACGTTGGTGGCCTTGGAGTCGTCGACGTATGTCACGCCCGCGCGTTCCGCCACAGGCTGACAGCGATGCGGCAGACCGCGGAACGTTCGCACCGCTGCCGCCAGGTCGGCGCTGGCGGTCTCGGCGGTCGCTACCAGGGCGAACGCGGCCAGGACGTTGAGCACGTTGTGGGCGCCGGCCAGCGGCAGCTCGGCCACGGCCATGACGGCTTCTTCGCCGCGCAGCAGCATCGCCGCCGCTGCCGTCCGGTCACCGCGGTCGGTACCGACACCCCAATTGCCGGGCGACGGCACGTCGGCGGCGAAACTGACCAGCTCTCCGGCGAACTCGTCCGGCCAGGTCCGGGGGTCGGCGCGGTTGGTAACGGCCCGCTCGGCGCGGGCGTAAATCCTCCGCTTGCTCTCGGCGTAGGCCACCAGGTTACCGTGCCGGTCCAGGTGATCCTCGCTGACGTTCAGCACCGTGGCGGCGCGGAACGGATACCGGTCCATGCGCTCGAGCTGAAAGCTGGAGAGCTCCAGTACGTAACAATCGTGGTCACCGGACAGCAGGTCCAGAGCCGGTTCACCCAGGTTGCCGCCAACGCCCGGCTTGCGGCCGAGGCACTCCAGCAGGTGCCCCGCCAGGGCCGTTACCGTGCTCTTGCCGTTGGTACCCGTGATGGCGTAAACGGGTGCGGTTGCGGCCTGACAGAACAGATCGATGTCACTTTCCACCCGGGCGCCGGCCGCGCCCGCCCGGCCCACCAGTTCGTGGGTCAGGCTCACGCCCGGGCTGACGATCACCCGCTCGATGCCGTCGAAAGACACCTGATTGGTGGCCGCGCCGGTCACGAACGTGGCGTCCGGTGCATGCGCCCGGGCCGCCGCCAGGTTGGGCGGCGCCTCCCGGGTATCCAGCACCAGCAGCGGCTCGGATCCAGCCAGATAACGCAGACACGAGTATCCGGTGACCCCGAGGCCGATGATGGCGGATGTGGCGGCGCGCGTGGTCATCTCAGCTTCAACGTCGACAGGCCGACCAGCACCAGCACCAGCGTGATGATCCAGAAGCGCACGATCACCCGGGGTTCCGGCCAGCCCTTCAGCTCGAAGTGGTGGTGGATGGGCGCCATGCGGAAGATCCGTTTTCCGGTCAGGCGGAACGACGCCACCTGCAGTATCACCGACACGGCCTCCAGCACGAACAGCCCGCCCATGATGAACAACACGATTTCGTGGCGCACGATGATGGCCACGATGCCGAGCGCCGCCCCCAGGGCCAGGGCACCGACATCGCCCATGAAAACCTGAGCCGGGTAGGTGTTGAACCACAGGAACCCGAGTCCGGCGCCGATCAGGGCGCCGCAGAAAATGGATAGTTCGCCGGCGTCTGGAATGTATGGAATCTGCAGGTACTGCGAGAACTCCGCATGTCCCACCAGATAGGCGATGAGGCCGAGTGCCGCGCCGACCATGACCGTGGGCATGATGGCAAGGCCGTCGAGACCGTCGGTGAGGTTCACGGCGTTGCTGGTACCGACGATCACGAAGTAACCGAGGACCACGAACCATATCCCCATGGGAATGACGATTTCCTTGAAGAACGGCACGATCAGCGCCGTCTCCGCCGGCACCTCGGCGGTGCTGTACAGAAACCACACCGCACCCAGCCCGACGATGGATTGCAGCAGGTATTTCCACCGCGCGATCAGCCCGCGGCTGTTCTTGCGCGAAATCTTCAGGTAATCGTCGATCCAGCCGATGACGCCGAACGCCAGGGTCACCAGCAGCACCGTCCAGACATAACGGTTGTCCAGATCGCCCCACAACAGCGTGGTGATCAGAATGACGATCAGTATCAACGCGCCACCCATGGTCGGCGTGCCGGCCTTGGACAGATGACTTTCGGGCCCATCCTCGCGCACGCTCTGCCCGATCTGGTAATGGGTCAGCCGGTCGATCATCCAGGGTCCGATGACCAGCGACGTGGCCAGTGCGGTCACCACACTCACCATGGTACGGAACGTCAGGTACTGGAACACCGAGAAGCCGCTGACGTACTGGGTCAGCAGTTCGGTCAACCACAGCAACATCAGCACGCCTCCCTGGGTGGCAGTATTTCCTGCACGACGGCGCGGTCGCTGAACGGAGTCCGCTTTCCGTTGACTTCCTGGTAGTCCTCGTGGCCCTTACCGGCGATGAGAACCGTGTCGCCGGGGCCGGCGTCCGCCACGGCCGCCAGAATGGCCTCACGGCGGTCGGCGCACTCCCGTACCCGGCGGGCGCCGGTCAGGCCAGCTCGCATGTCGGCAATGATGGCCAGCGGTTCCTCCGAGCGCGGGTTGTCGCTGGTCAGCCACAACTCGTCGGCGTGGCGTTCCGCCGCCGCCGCCATCAGCGGCCGCTTGCCGGGATCGCGATCACCGCCGCAGCCGAACACGCAGATCAGGCGGCCGGCGGTTGCCGGCCGCAGTGCGGCCAGCACCTTGTCCAGGGCATCCGGGGTGTGGGCAAAGTCCACTACGATGTGCGCGCCAGCGCCGGCGAATCGCTCCATGCGTCCCGGCACCGGGCCGAGACTGGCCACCGCGGCCAGCACGTCGTCGAAGGACGCGCCGGCGTGGCACAGCACCGCCAGCGCCGCGGCGACGTTGGCGACCGAGAAAACCGCCTGTACCGGCAGGGTCAACGGCGCCTCGCCCCACGGCGTATGCCAGGTACCGCGCGCCGCACCGGACGTGAAGTCGAGACCGGAAAACCCGATGTGGCCCGCTATGGCACCGGCCATACCGGGCCAGGTCGGGGCCCGGGCGCCGGCACCATAACTCAGGCACGCCACCGCTGGCGGCAGGGCTGCCGCCAGCGTCGACGAAAACGGATCGTCGGCGTTGAGAACCGCCAGGCGCAGATCCGTACCTGCAAACAGCCGGGCTTTGGCCGCGCCATAGGCCTCGATGCTGTCGTGGTAGTCCAGGTGATCGCGTGACAAGTTGGAGAACACCGCATCGGCAAACGGCACCGCGTCGACCCGGCCCTGCTCCAGCGCGTGGGAGGACACCTCGAGCACGGCCCAGACGCAGCCGTCGTCGGCCAGCGCCCTGAGCCGCCGCTGCAGGGTAAACGGGTCTTCGGTGGTCAGCCGCGCCGGCTGCAGGTCGCCGACGGCGCCCCAGCCGATAGTGCCGAGGTAACCGGCGCGAAGCCCCATCCGGGTCGCGAGATCGGCAATGTAGTGAGCAATGGACGTCTTGCCGTTGGTCCCGGTGACACCCACGCAGTGCAGACTGCGGGCCGGATGATCGTAATAACGGGCTGCCAGCACACCGCGGCAGGCCCTCAGATCGGGAATCACCACAACCGGCACGCCCAGTTCCGGCAGCGGGCGCTCCGCCAGCACCGCGGCCGCCCCGTTGGCAACCGCCTGCGCGGCATAATCGTGACCATCCGCCGTGGCGCCGCGAATGGCCACGAACAGGCCGCCCGGCTGCAGCAGCCGCGAATCTTCCACGGGCTCGCCCACGGGAACGTCGGCTGCCGTCACCGCCAGGCCTTCCAGCAGGCTGGACAACGCCAGACTCACAGCACCACCTCGTCGCCGGCCAGACCGTCCGGGCGAGCCCCGAGCAGCCGCAGCGCCCGAGCCGCCACCTGCCCGAACACGGGCGCTGCTACGGCGCCGCCGCCTTTGGCCGCGCCGCCGGGTTCGTTGATCACCACCACCATGACAAAACGCGGGTCACTGATGGGCGCGACGCCGGCGAACAGCGCCACGTGGCGCTCGTCGTCGTAACCATCCGGCCCGACCTTGCGCGAGGTTCCGGTCTTGCCCGCGACCCGGTACCCCGGCACCCGCGCCCGCGGCGCCGTACCGGCGTCGTCGGTGACCGATTCCATCATGTTCAGCACGGTACCGGTCAGGCGCGGATCGAACACCGCATCACCGCCCGGCAACGTGTCGCCAGCGCGCAGGATGGAGACCGGCAGACGGCGCCCGCCCGCAGCCAGGGTCAGATAACCCTGGGCGAGTTGCAGCGGTGACACCGCCAGTCCGTAGCCATAGGCCAGGGTGGCGCGCACGATGGGATTGTCGAGCCCGTGATTGGTCAGCCGGCCTGCGGTCTCGCCGGGCAGGCCGGTGCCGACGAAATTGCCGACGCCGGCATCGCTGAGCACCTGGAACACGTCTTCGCTGCCGAGGTCGAGCGCCACTTTGGCGATGCCCACCTGACTGGACTTCTGCAAAGCCTGACTGAGGCTGATGGTGCCGCGATTGATCGGGTCCTGAACCAGCTTGCGGCCGACCCGGAAGTACCCGGGGGCCGTGTCGATCAGGGTCCCCGGCTGCCAGCGGCCGGTAGATAGCGCCGCCAGCACCGTAAACGGCTTGATGGTGGAACCCGGCTCGTAGGAGTCGGTCACGGCCCGGTTGCGCATACCCTGACGCAGGGCATTGCGCAGATCGTTGGGGTTGTAGGACGGCTCGTTGGCCAGCGCAAGTACTTCGCCGGTGCGCGCGTCGAGCATCACCAGCGAGCCGGACCGGGCCCGATTACCAGCGACCGCCGCCTTCAGTTCCCGGTAAGCCACGAACTGCAGACGCATGTCGAGGCTCAGGGTGATGTCGTGACCGAATCGGGGCGCTTCCAGGTATTCGAGATCCTCGATGGTTTCCCCGCGGCGGTTCTTCAACACGACTTTGCTGCCCGGGCGGCCGCGCAGATGCTGGTCGTAGGACAGTTCGATGCCTTCGAGACCGAGGTCGTCGATGTTGGTCATTCCGACGATGTGCGCCGCCATCTCGCCGGCCGGGTAATAGCGCCGGTACTCGCGCTGCACGTAGACTCCGTCCAGACCAAGGGCCTGAACCTTTTCCGCCAGTTGCCAGGGTACGCGGCGCCGCAGATAAACGAACTCCCGGCCGGCCGCCGCTTCCAGGCGGTCGGCCAGCGCACCGGCATCGAGTTCCAGCGCCGCCGCCACCCTGGCAATGGCCTCCGGGCTCAACGTCACGAAGCTGGGATCGGTCCAGATGGCCGCCACCGGGGTGCTCACCGCCAGCGCTTCGCCATGGCGGTCGTAAACCACCCCCCGGTATGCCGGCAGGCTCTCGTGACGCACCGCCCGCGCATCACCCTGGCGCTGCAGAAAATCCCGGTCGGTGACGTTCAGCACCACCACCCGGGCGGCCACGCCGCTGCAGACGCCCAGGAACAGCAGAACCACGGTGTAATGCCGCCAGCCCTTCATGGGGCACGCCTCGGGGCGGCCTGGGCCAGACGCGTCGCCGCGTCTTCGTCGTCCAGCTCGGGGAGGCGCTCCGGAAAAGTCATGCCGAGTTCCTGTTCGGCGATGCGCTCGACGTTCTGGTAGGCCGACAGGGCGCTGCGTTCCAGCAGCAGGCGGCTGTACTCCGACAGGTGCTCGTCCTGTGCGTGCTGGGCCGATTCGAGTTCCGCGTGCAGGCGGCGCACGTCGTGACTCACCCGGACGACCTGGACGCCGGACCCCACCACGGCGGTCAGCAGCAGGGCCAGCAGCAGAATCCGGCGCCCGCTCATGCCGCCTGCTCCGACAGCTTCTCGAGTACCCGCAGCCGCGCGCTGCGGGCTCGCGGGTTGGACTTGAGTTCCGCCTCCGCCGGCACCACCGGACTGCCGACGGTGCGGGCCCGGGCAGTGGCCTGGTCGGCCCGGACGGGCAACCGCCGGGGCAGCGCGGGGGGCGCGGACAGGGCGCGAAAGGTCTGCTTGACGATCCGGTCTTCGCCGGAGTGAAAACTGATGACCGCCAGACGCCCGCCGGCGCACAGACGTTCAAAAGCGGCTGCCAGGCCGGCTTCCAGCGAGCCCAGCTCGTTGTTGACATGCATGCGAACGGCCTGGAACACCCGGGTGGCGTCGTGTTTGCCCGGGGTTCCCCGGGGTTGAGCCTGACGCACCAGGCCGGCGAGCTGGCCGGTGGTAAGAACCGGCCGGGCCGCGACGATGGCGGCCGCGATACGCCGCGCGTAGCGTTCTTCGCCCAGGGTCTTGAGTACGCCGGCAATTTCCTGCTCGTCGGCGCTGTTCAGCCACTCGGCACCGGTGAATCCGCGGCTGGTGTCCATGCGCATGTCCAGGGCCGCATCGTGGCGGAAGCTGAAGCCGCGCTCGGGATCGTCGATCTGCGGAGAGGAAACGCCCAGATCCATCATGACCCCTTGCACGCAGTCGACACCGATCTGGTCCAGCAGCGGGCCGAGGTCGGCAAAGTTGGCATGGTGGACCTGCAACCTGGCGTCGGCGGCGGCCAGGTCCCGGCCGGCGGCCACCGCGGCGGGATCGCGGTCGAGGGCGATCACCCGGCAATCCGCCGACAACTCCGCGAGCAGACGCCGGGCATGGCCACCGCGGCCGAAGGTGGCATCCAGGTACACGCCGCGGCGCGCCTCACCCGATCCGTCCAGCCCTTTGCCGCTGACCAGCGTCACACATTCCTCCAGCAGTACCGGCCGGTGATCCGTCAAACGGTGATCCCCGTCAGCTCGGTGGCCGCCGCCAGTTGCGCAACCGACTCGTCGGACAGCCATTCTTCCATGCGCTCGTTCCAGCGCGTCTCGCTCCAGATTTCCACCTTGTTGCCCTGCCCCACCAGCACCAGCTTCTTATCCAGCTCGGCGTAGCTGCGCAGACTCTGAGGCAGCAGCACCCGGCCGGCGCCGTCGGGCTCCAGGTCGGTGGCATGACCCACGATCAGGCGCTGCAGAATGCGCGCCGGTCCGGTCATGTTGGGCAGGTTCTCGAGCTTGGCGTGCACTTCGCGCCAGAACGGCAACGGGTAGAGCAGGAGGCAGCGCTCCTGGGTATCGATGGTCACCACCAGATGTTCTTCGGAAATCAACGCCAGGGTCTCGCGCACGCGCGCGGGCAGGGCCATGCGGCCCTTCGCGTCCAGAGTGGCGTTGTTGATTCCTCGAAACATTGCTTGCGGAACCTGGCGAAGGGCAACCCGTCCCTGCCAGCGATTCCTGACCCCGCTTTCCCGGCGTTACCGACCCCGAGCCTCCGGAAACTGCTTCAGATCAATCCGGAACGACCCACTTTTCCCCACATCTCACCATCGGGCGACACTAAAGCCGGCCCCATAGGGTGTCAAGGCGGCATATTGGCCTTAACTAGCGGTTTTTAAAGGATTTTTGAGGGTGGAGGTGATGCGGCACTCGAATTCGACCCAATTAAGCGATAAGAAACTGCGAGGTGTTGCAGCTATCTAGAATCAGCTTTAACTATTAGACTGTTTGTTCATAAGAATCATTTTCTATATGAACAAACGCCGGCGCGGTCCCGGCGGGAAAGATAGGGGGGAGTCGGCCGATAAGCCGGGTTCTGTCCCGGTGGCGCCGAGGCGCCACAACGGGGGCAAGTCATTCATCTAGGATCTGCGTCACCACAGACCTCCAGCGGCCTACCCGAATCCGGTGCGGACCACACCATGGGATTCCTATTTGGCCTTGCTCCAGGCGGGGTTTACCTAGCCACGCAGTGTTACCACGCGCGCGGTGCGCTCTTACCGCACCCTTTCACCCTTACCGCGCGCATCCGCGAGGACGCGCGGGCGGTCTACTCTCTGCTGCACTTTCCGTAGGCTCGCGCCCCCCAGGCGTTACCTGGCGCCTCGTCCTGTGGAGCCCGGACTTTCCTCCCCCAGCGTTCCAGTGACCGAAGTCACGGGTTGGCTGGCGGCGACAAGCCTGGCCGACTCCGCGCGTGAGACTACTCCTGGCGCAGGCTCATGGCCAGTTCGTAGAGCTCTCGCCGGGGCAGCGACAGGAGCTGGGCGCCGATCCGGGCGGCCTGGGCCGGCGCCATGGCGCGCACCAGAATCTCCATGGTATGGCGGACCGGCAAGGGCGCCGCGGTTGCCGGCGCCGCCTCCAGGACACAGACGAATTCGCCTTTGAGATGCCCGCCGGCGGTCAACCGCTCCAGCACCTCGGCGGCACAGCCGCACAGGTACTGCTCGTGGCGCTTGGTCATCTCCCGGGCGACGAACAACCGCCGCTCCGGGGCCAGCTCTTCCAGTTCGTTCAGCACCTCGGTGATACGATGCGGCGCTTCGAAGAACACCGTAGCCACGTCGGCCAGAATCAGATCGCGCAGGCGAGCCTGGCGCTGGCCGGAGCGTGCCGGCAGGAAGCCTTCGAAACGGTAGGGATGTGCCGGCAGCGGACACACCGAAAGCGCGGCGGTGACCGCGCTCGGGCCCGGCACCGGCAGCACCTCGATACCGCCGCGGCGGCAGGCCCGAACCAGCTCGAAACCCGGATCGCTCAGCAGCGGCGTCCCGGCATCCGAGACCAACGCCACGTCCGCACCGGCCTCGAGACTGCGCAGCACCGACTCGGTGGCCGCAGTCTCGTTATGGCTGTGCAGCGCCACCACCGGCACCCCGGCGATGCCGAGGGCGTCTAACAGCACCCGGGTCCGTCTGGTATCCTCCGCTGCGATTGTCGCAACCGAACCCAGGACATCTGCCCCTCGACGGCTGAGGTCGTCCAGGTTTCCAATGGGCGTCGCAACGACGTAGAGCACTCCGGGCATGTTCAAGACATCCATCGCTTTTACTGTGGGCCGGTCCGCTGCCGGCGCTTCCAGGATCGGGTTCGCGGCGACGGCGGTCATTCTCGCATTGATTCTGCTCGCCGGGGGCTGCCAGAGCACCTCGCCGGGGCCGGTCTCCGTACCCACCCAGCCGGATGGAACGCCGGCCACTCCGGAAGATCTGATGCTGCGCGCGGAGCGGGCGTCCGGGTCGCGGGCCAACGGCCTGTTTCTGAGCGCCGCGGAAGGCTTTCTGAGCACCGGCGATGGCGACGGCGCCACCGCGGCCCTGTCCCGGGTCGAACCCGGGCGTCTGGGCAGCCGGGCCCAGGCCCGCTATCACCTGGCCGCGGCGCGACTGGCTTTGCTGGATCAGGATCTCGACGCCGCGCGCGCGGCGCTCGCGGCGCTGATGGACGCCGATCTGCCCGATCCTGCGACCGGGGCCCTGACCCGCGCCGAGGTCCTGAGCGAATCCGGCCGGCCGGAGGATGCGGCCACGGTACTCATGGCGGTAGACGTGGATCACCCTGAGCAGGAGGACGCCGGCGCTGCGCCGCCGGACAGCTCCGCCCAGCAGATCAATGACGCCATCTGGGGCTATCTGGGACAGGTCGACCCGTACCGGGCCCGGGCGCGGGCGCAGAGCGGCGATCTGGACGCCCGGGAACGGGGCTGGTGGGCGCTGCGCAACCTGGCTTCCGACAGCCTGACCCTGGCGGAACAGCAACGCCGGCTGGTGGCCTGGGAGGCCGCGCATCCCGATCATCCTGCCGCGCTGACCCCGCCCACTGCGCTGGCACTGGCATCGGCATCGTCGAGCACCCTGCCGCCGGTCCGCCGGGTCGCCCTGCTGTTGCCGCTGTCCGGCCCCCTCGGCCGGGCCGGCAAAGCGGTACGCGATGCGTTCGTGGCCAGCTACCTGTTGAGCCGCGACGACGTCGACTTCGACGTCGCGCTGTACGACGTTGCCGGCCAGCCTCTAGGCAGTATCTACGAGCAGGTACTCGACGACGGCGCCGATGTCATGATCGGACCGCTGACCAAGGAATCCGTGGCGGAACTGAACGGTCTGAACCCGGAGATTCCGACCCTGGCCCTCAACTACCTCGGTGACGAGGTGCCGGCAGCCAAGGTGCTGCAGATTGGCCTCGCGATCGAAGACGAAGCCGACACCCTGCACGATTGGCTGGCCGCGGACCGCCGGCAGCGCCTGTTGCTGCTTCACAACTCGGAAGACTGGGCTATCCGCGCCCGCAACACCCTGACGGGTCAATGGCAGGACGAAATCACCGTCCAGACGGTCGAGGACATCCGCACCATTACCGAGAGCGTCGGCGTCGCCATGCACGTGGCGGCCAGCCAGGAACGCCACGAGGAACTGCAGCAGATCGTAGGCGAAAAGCTCGAGTTTCTGCCACGGGCGCGCGGCGACGTCGACGCCATCGTCGCGCTGGTGACGCGGCTCGAAGCCAGCGCCCTGGTTCCGGCACTGAAATACCACTTCGCCGACCAGGTTCCCGTATACGCCACCTCGCAGATCGTGCGGGGCGCCACCTCCAGCCAGCTGCGGGAACTGAACGGTTTCCGCATCAGCGAACTGCCCTGGTTCACCGGCGACTCCACCACCCACGACCAACTCGATCTGGCTTTCGACCTGGACGGCAGCCCGTTCGCGGCCCTGTATGCGCTGGGGGTGGATGCGTTCCGGCTCGCCGAGCGCACGCCGTTGCTGCTCGCCGGTGCCGAAACGACCACCCTGCTCGGCAGCACCGGGGTCCTCGAGGTAGCCAGCGACGGGCGGATTCAACGGCACCTGGCCAGGACCCGCATCAGCGCCGGCGCCCTGATCAACGCGACCGGCGCCGCCGGCCGCTGACCCGCGCGGCGAACTCTGACCGACCAGACCCAGGACCGCGGCCGCTGGGCCGAAGAGGCTGCGGCGGCTTATCTGATCCGCTGCGGCCTGCGGCTGCACCAGCGCAATTTCCGCTGCCGGCTCGGCGAGATCGATCTGATCATGAGCGACGGTGAACAACTCGTATTCGTCGAGGTCCGCTATCGCCGCAGCGCCCGTTACGGCGCCGGTTTCGAGACCGTCACCCGCAGCAAGCAGCGCAAACTACTGGCCGCTGCCAGAGCCTATCTGGCCCGTCATCGTCATGCCGGCCGGAGCTGCCGGTTTGACGTCGTATCCGTCACAAAGCCAAACTACGAGGCAGAGTTCGTGTGGATCAGAGATGCCTTCGGCCAGGATGAACCGTAGTGCGCAGCGCCTGGCTGCGCTGGCATTCAGCGTGATGTTGCTGACTGGCTGTACCCTGTTCTCCGACGACCCCCGGGATCGACCCACGGGCACCCTGTTCAACGATCAGATGATCGAAACCTCCGTCAAGCGGCGCATCTGGAACTCCGATCCGGCCTTCGATTCCTCTCACCTGATTGCGGTCAGTTACAACGGCGTGCTACTGCTGGCCGGCCAGGTCGACACGGCCGACCTCAAACGCCGCGCAGAAGAGATCGCTGCCGCTCACGACAAGGTGCGCAAGGTCCACAACGAACTGCAGGTCGGGGGGCCAATCTCCATGGTGGCTCGCGCCAACGACAGCTGGCTGACCGCCAAGGTCAAGACACGGCTGCTGGGCGCCGGCGGGGTCAAAACCGGCCAGGTCAAGGTGGTTACCGACAACGGCGTCGTCTATCTCATGGGTATGCTGCCGCGCTCGGAAGCCGACGCTGCGGTGGAAGCGGCCAGTTCGGTCTACGGCGTGCAGCGCATCGTAAAGGTGTTCGAGTACATCAGCGGCTAGCCGTTTCGCCGCCTGGCGCGGATCCGGGTTACTTGACCACCTTCAGGTGACCGCCGGACCGGTCCGGTCCGGACCCGGGGTCGTCGGGTGAGGGCCCGAACTCTTCTGCCTCGAAGGCCATCCCCTCGCCCGTTTCCTTGGCGTAGATGGCCTGAATGCTGGCCATGGGCAGATGAACGGCGAAGGGCTGGCCGCGGAAACGGCACTGGCAGGCAACGGCCTCATTGTCCAGAACCAGATCGATCACCGCGCTCGGTGCCACGTTGAGCACGATGCGGCCGTTCTCCACGAATTCCGACGGCACCACAACCCCGTCACGCTGGGCATCCACCAGCACGTACGGCGTCAGACTACTGTCGACGATCCATTCATAGAGCGCGCGAAGAAGGTACGGTCGCTTCGGTCGGGTCGTCACGCTCCCACCGGTTTCAGTCGTGCATTTCCAGTTCGGACTCGGTCAGGCTGGCCCGGAAGGACTCCCGCTCGAACGTCTGCTGCATGTATTTCTGCAGCGGCTTGGTGCTGCGCTCCGGCAGACTGATGTCCACCGACTCGAGCCGCCACAGGATCGGCGCCACGCAGCAGTCGACCAGAGTGAACTCGTCGTTCATGAAGTACGGCTTTTCGGAGAAGATCGGGGCCACCGCGATGATGCTTTCGCGCAGTTCCTTGCGCGCCCGGGTGATCACCGTCTCGCGGCCCTTGCCGGCCATCAGAATGTCCAGGCGTCCGCTCCACTCTTTCTCGACCCGCGTGATCCACAGGCGGGACAGCGCCCGCTGCACCGGGTAGACAGGCAGCAGCGGCGGGTGCGGAAAACGTTCGTCCAGGTACTCCATGATGACGTTGGCTTCGTACAGCACCAGGTCGCGATCCAGCAAGGTGGGAAGACTGTTGTACGGATTGATCTCCGCCAGGTCTTCCGGCTTGTTGTTCGGGTCGACATCGACGATGTCGCAGGTCACGCCCTTTTCCGCGAGCACCATGCGGACCCGGTGCGAATAATGATCCCTCGCGTCGGAAAACAGCGTCATGGAGGATCGTTTGGTCACTAGACTCATGTAGCTTCACCCAGAGGCAATGTCAGAAAACGAATATTCAGAAACGCAGTCGCGGGCGGTACGAAGCGCGGACGAAGTCTCCGCGCCCCCGATGATCTGCATCAGGCCCGGGAGGTCCCGGGCATCACTCATCGAACCGCCTTGTGGTATTCCCTGCCGAGCAGCCAGGTGAAGACGTACAACACCACCAGGAACAGCAACACGTAGACACCGATCCGGTGACGCTCCAGGCGGCTGGGCTCACCAACGTAGTAGAGAAAGTTGCTGAGGTCGTAGACCGCCTGGTCGAACTCCTCCGGCGTGTACTGACCGGAGCCTTCCTCCAGCACCAGTTCGCCGCAGCGCTCTTCGGTGATCGGTTTGCCGGTGAGCGGGTCGCGCATCTCGCCGCCATTACCGGCAATTCTTGGCTTCTGTACGCACCCGATGCGCTGCACACCCTGCAGATCGATCAGCGCATTGGGCATGCCGACATTGGGGAATACCTTGTTGTTCACGCCCAGGGGCCGTGAATCGTCCAGATAGAACGTCTTCAGATAGTTGTAGACCCATTCCGGACCGCGCACCCGGGTGACCATGGTCAGATCCGGCGGCGGCGCGCCGAACCAGTTCTTGGCGCCTTCCGGATCCATGGCGCTGAACATCTTCTCGCCGATCTTCTGGCCGGTGAACACGAGCTGGTCCAGGGCCACGTCGTGAGGGATGCCCAGATCGTCGGCGGTCCGCTCGTAGCGCTGGAACTGCAGCGAATGACAGCCCAGGCAGTAGTTCACGTAGATCCGGAAGCCGTTCTGCAGCGACGGCAGATCCTTCAGATCCGGATCCATGGGCTCCATGGGATAATTGGACTCGGCCCCCGTCGCGGCGCCCGGCAGGCCGGCCAGCGTCAACACCAATACCGCCAGCACGGCTCCCAGCGCGGGAATCCTCGGGATGCGCATCGTCATGTGCCCCATCGTCTCGCTGTTGCTTTTGTTGTCGCCGCGAGCGGCGCTCGTCCGCCCCGTCATCGCATGGTCACCCGATCGGGAACGGGCTTGGTCTTCTCGACCCTCGTGTACCACGGCATCAGCACGAAGTAGGCGAAGTAGATCATGGTGCATACCTGCGCCAGCATGGTGGCCGCGTCCGACGGCGGAATGGTCCCCAGGTAGCCCAGCACGAAGAAACTGACCACGAACAACCCCAGTGCCACTTTGGACAGGATGCCCTTGTAGCGGATCGACTTGACCGGACTCCGGTCGAGCCAGGGCAGGACCGCCGGCAGCACGATGGCGCCGGCCATGACCACGAAGCCCCAGAACTTTGCGGTGAGCCCGAACAGCGGGAACGTCGATGCCCGCAACATGGCGTAGAACGGGGTGTAGTACCACACCGGCGCAATGTGCTCCGGGGTTTTCAGCGGATTGGCCGCCTCGAAATTGGGCTTCTCGAGGAAGTAGCCGCCCATTTCCGGCGCGTAGAAGACCACCGCGCAGAACACGAACAGAAAGGCCACGATGGCCGGCAGATCGTGACCGATGGTGTAGTACGGATGGAACGGAATCCCGTCCAGCGGCACGCCGTTGGCGTCCTTGTGTTTCTTGATCTCGACCCCGTCCGGATTGTTCGAACCGACGTGGTGCAGGGCCACGATGTGCACGAACACCAGCATCACCAGAACCAGCGGCAGCGCCACCACGTGCAGCGCGAAGAACCGGTTCAGGGTGATGTCGGACATCAGGAAATCGCCGCGGATCCACTCGGTGAGGTCCGGGCCGATGACCGGAATGGCACCGACCAGCGACACGATGACCTGAGCACCCCAGTAGGACATGTTGCCCCAGGGCAGCAGGTAGCCGAAGAACCCTTCCGCCATCAGGACCACGAAAATCGCCATGCCGATCAGCCACAACAGCTCCCGCGGTCTGCGGTAGGAGCCGTACATCAGCCCGCGGAACATGTGCAGGTAGACCACCACGAAAAACGCCGATGCGCCGGTGGAGTGCAGGTAGCGCAGCAGCCAGCCGTACTCCACGTCGCGCATGATGTACTCGACGGACTCGAAAGCGCCGGCACCGCTCGGCACGTAGCTCATGGTCAGCCAGATGCCGGTGAGGAGCTGGTTGACCAGCACGAAAATCGACAGCACGCCGAACAGGTACCAGAAGTTGAAGTTCTTCGGCGCCCAGTACTTGGACATGTGGTATTCGAAGGTTTCCGTGGCCGGAAACCGCTCGTCCACCCAACCCATGAAATCGGTCCAGGCCGCCGCCACTTTGCCGGGCTTCTGCTGAGTCTCGGCCATCAGGCGGTCTCCCCGTCTTCACCAATCAGCAACACGGTATCGCTGAGAAACTGATAAGGCGGTACCGGCAGATTGTCCGGCGCCGGGACCCCCTTGACCACGCGCCCCGCCAGGTCGAACTTGGAGCCATGGCACGGACAGAAGAACCCGCCCTGCCAGTTGGCATCGAAGGGTTCCGGCTGCACCTCGCCGTAATACTTGGGCGAGCAGCCGAGATGCGTGCACAGGCCGACGTAAACGCCGATCTCCGGCCGCCGCGCGCGCACCGGGTTCTGGGCGTAGGCGGGCTGTTGCTCGGGATTGTTGGAATCGGGGTCGGCGAGGTCCGGATTGTCCGCCACGAGGTGCTCGATGGCTTCCTCGGTCCGGTACAGAACGAAGATCGGCTGGCCGCGCCAGGCCGGCGTCGGGCCAAGCATCTCGCCGGGGCGCAGCTTGCTGATGTCGATGGTGACCGGCGCCCCCAGGGCCCGCGCCTTGGCACTCGGTTGCCAGGAAGCGACGAACGGGACCGCCGCGCCGATGACACCCACGGCCCCGACCGCTGCGGTTGCGCCGATCAGAAAATAGCGGCGCTCCTTGTTGATGTTACCGGTGTCGATGCTCTCCGCGAGATCTTCCGCGGATGCTGCCCCCTGATCGCCCTGGCTCACAGCAACTCCAGACAGTGTTGGTAGACGCGGCATTTTAACATAGCCCGACTCGATCGGACCGTTCCCGACGGGGTTTCGAGCCTCCGTTCGGGTCGCTCTGACGGCGTGCCGCGGTTCTGACTAGCGGCGGGGCCGACGGCTGGGTGCCGCCGTCCGCCACCGGGGTTCCGATCAGCGCTTGGAGTATTGCGGCCGCTTGCGGGCCTTGCGCAGCCCCACCTTCTTGCGCTCCACGGCGCGGGCGTCACGGGTCAGGAATCCGGCCCGGCGCAGTGCGCCCCGCAGCGACTCGTCGTGCTCCACCAGGGCCCTGGCGATGCCGTGGCGAATGGAGCCCGCCTGGCCGGTGTTGCCGCCGCCGCGCACGGTGACGTTGACGTCGACCTTGTCGGTGAGCTCGGCCACTTCCAACGCCTGCCGCACCACCATCCGGGCGGTCTCGCGGCCGAAGTACTTATCCAGGGGCTTGTCGTTGACGACGATGGCGCCCGATCCGGGGGTGACGAATACCCGCGCGGTGGAGGTCTTGCGCCGGCCGGTGCCGTAGTTCTGGGTTGCTGCCATTGACGATTGTTCCAGTGGGATTCCAGTCTCGGATCGGTCGCGATCCGTCTTCAGATGTTCAGCGGCTCGGGTTGCTGGGCGGCGTGCGGATGCTCGCCGCCGGGGTACACCTTGAGCTTCTTCAGCATGGCCCGGCCCAGCGGGTTGCGCGGCAACATGCCCTTGACGGCCTTCTCGATGATGCGCTCCGGATAACTGTCGCGGACCTGCTCGAAGGTGCGGCTCTTGATGCCACCCGGATAGCCGCTGTGGCGGTAGTAGATCTTGTCGGTGGTCTTGGCGCCGGTGACCTTGACCTTGCCGGCATTGATCACGACCACGTAGTCCCCGGTATCCACGTGGGGGGTGTACTCGGGCTTGTGCTTGCCGCGCAGCCGGCGCGCAATTTCGGTGGCCAGCCGGCCCAGGGTCTTGTCCTCGGCATCGACCAGATACCAGCCGTGCCGAACGTCCTCGGCCCGCATGCTTACAGTCTTCATGAGATCAGGGTCCGTCTCTCGGATTTTAGTTTTCGCCGCCCCGGAGGGCGCGGCGGGCGCGCACGGCAGTGCCGGACGCCCGGAAATTTGGGAGCGCGAATCTTAGCGGAGGGGTCACGACATTACAATCACCGCGGCGCTCGGCGGATCCGGCCGCTGAGGCCGCCGCTCCGGGTCCCGGGAGCCGGCCAGTCCCCGCTGACCAGGCCCGCTGATCAGGCCCGGTGGGTGCGCGCCAGGTAATCGTGGGACTGCATCTCCAGCAGCCGACTCTCGGTGCGCTCGAACTCGAAGCGCAGCCGCTCGCCAGCGTACAGCTCCAGGATCGGACCTCGGCGGACAGGATCAGCTTCACATTCCGATCGTAGAACTCGTCCACCAGCGTGATGAAGCGGCGGGCCGCGTCCTCCCGCTGGTCGGTGAACCGGGGCACATTGGAGACCAGCACCGCATGATAGATGCGCGCCAGCTCGATGTAGTCGTTCTGGCTGCGCGGACCCTCGCACAACTCCGCAAACTCGAACCAGGCCACGTCTTCGGACACCTGCCGGGAGCGGATCGGCCGCCCTTCGATGTCCAGCACCAGGCCGGGTTCGGGCGTGTCCGGCGCCAGGGCCAGAAAGCTGCGCTCCAGACTCGATTCGGCGGCCGCATCCAGCGGGTGGTGGTAGATCTCGGCCCGCTCCAGCACCCGCAGCCGGTAGTCCACGGCGCCGTCCACGTTGACCACCCGGGTGTGCCGCTCCAGCAGATCGATGGCCGGCAGGAAGCGGCGCCGCTGCAGCCCGTTTTCGTAGAGGTGGACCGGCTCCACGTTGGAGGTGGCCACCAGCGTGACCCCGCGCTCGAACAGCCCGTCCAGCAACTCGGCGAGAATCATGGCGTCCCCGATGTCGGAAACGAAGAACTCGTCGAAGCACAATACCGACGACTCGGCGGCGAACCGCTCTGCCACCGTCTCCAGGGGGTTTGCGGTTCCGGCCAGGTCGCGCAGCTCGCGATGGGTACGCTGCATGAACCGGTGGAAGTGCATGCGCATCCGGTCGTCCGGCGGCAGGCTTTCGTAGAACAGGTCCATGAGCATGGTCTTGCCGCGGCCGACCCCACCCCACAGGTACAGGCCCTGGACCGGCTCTTCGGCCTGCCGGCGGGTCCGGTCCAGCAGCCGTGACAACCAGTTGCCGCGCCGGCGCCGGCCGCGCCGGGCCGCCAGCGCCCGATACAGCCCGTCCAGCAGTTCGGCCACCTGTCGCTGGGCGGGGTCGGGGGCGAATCCCGCTGTTGCCAGCAGCGCCTCGTATCTTGCCAGGGGCGACGCACCCCCGGCGGATGCCTCCCTGGCAGGCAGTTGGGTTGCTGACATCTGCTGGCGAACTTATTCCCAATGGACTGGCTCCGGACTTTAGCCGCTGGCCCGTCCGTAGGCCAGCCGGCAGCCGCAGCCGCTGGCCCGGGGCCCGGTGCCGAAGCCGGCCCTTTCTGCTAACTTGCCGGCCCATGCGGGAACTGATGCGATACGTGGTGCTGCCGGCCCTGATCGGTGGCCTGGTGGGTCTGGCCGTCATGCTCACCAGTAACGGCATGTCCGGTTCCGCCGCGAAACCGGGGTATGCCGAGGCGGTGAAGCGCGCCGCACCCGGCGTGGTCAACATCTACTCCAGCAAGGTCCTGACCCCGCCCATCTGTCAGCTGCCGCGGTTCGCCGAGTGGTGCGAGCGTTATATGGACGGCCCCGGCAGCACCACCCAGAGTTCCCTCGGCACCGGGGTCGTCGTCCGCGAGGATGGCTACATCCTGACCAACAACCACGTGATCGCCGGGGCCGACGAGATCCTGGTGGCCTTCAACAACGGCCAGGCCACCACCGCCGCAGTCATCGGCAGCGACCCGGAGACCGACCTGGCGGTAATCAAGGTCGAAGCCAGCGGCCTGCAACCCATTGCGCCCAGCGCCACCGACCAGGTGGAAGTGGGCGACGTGGCGCTGGCCATCGGCAACCCGTTCGGGATCGGTCAGACCGTTTCCGCCGGCATCATCAGCGCCAAGGGCCGCACCGGCATCAGCCCCAGCCCCTACGACGACTTCATTCAGACCGATGCCGCCATCAATCCCGGCAACTCGGGTGGCGCCCTCATCGACGCCGGCGGCAACCTGATCGGCATCAACACCCTGATCTACTCGCGCTCCGGCGGATCCGAGGGCATCGGTTTTGCGGTGCCCGCGCGGCTCGCCATGACGGTGCTCGAGGAGATCATCGAAACCGGCCGGGTGACCCGGGGCTGGCTCGGCATCGAACTGGCCAGCACTCCGGCCCAGGGGATGGCCGTGGGTCTGGCGGTGACCCGGGTGCTGCGCGACGGGCCGGCGGACCTGGCCGGATTGCGGGTCGCCGACCGTATCGTCGCCATCGACCGGCAGCCGGCGGTGAGCGTCGCCGTGGTTAGCCAGCAGATCGCCCGGGCGGCGCCCGGTTCCGTCATCGAGCTGGACGTGCTGCGCGGCGACCAGCAACTCACCATCAGCGCCCAGTCCGGCGAGCGCCCCGTACCCAACTGACCCGCCCGGATCTTCATCCGGACGGGCGGCGGCATCAGCGGTTGTGGTCGAACCCCTCGACCCGGACCTCGGCGGCGCGGGCATGCGAGGTCAATCCTTCCCCGTGCGCCAGGGTCGCCGAGATCCGTGCCACCACGCCGGCGCCCTGGGGGCTGAGGCGGATCACCGAGGTGCGTTTGCGGAAGTCGTAGACCCCCAGCGGCGAGGAGAAGCGCGCGGTGCCGAAGGTCGGCAGCACGTGGCTGGGGCCGGCCGCATAGTCGCCCATCACTTCCGGCGAGTGGGCGCCGACGAAAATCGCCCCGGCATGCCGGACCGCGCCAATCAGCGCATCCGGATCCCGTACCGCCAGTTCCAGATGTTCCGGGGCGATCCGGTTGGCCAGCAACACCGCCCGGTCCAGATCCCGGGTCAGGATGAGTGCGCCCCGTGCCTCCAGGGACTGACGGATGATGGCGGCACGCGGTTGTTCGTCGAGCAGCCGGTCCATGGCCGCCGCCACCCGGTCCAGCACCTCGGGATCCGCCGCCACCAGAATCGCCTGAGCCGCCGCATCGTGTTCCGCCTGGGAGAACAGATCCAGGGCGATCCAGTCCGGCGGCGCCGAGTCGTCGGCAATGATCAGCACCTCACTGGGCCCTGCAATCACGTCGATGCCGACGGCGCCGTACACCTGCCGCTTGGCCGCGGCCACGAAGGCGCCGCCCGGGCCGACGATCTTGTCCACCCGCGGCACCGTGGCGGTGCCGAAGGCCAGGGCGCCGATGGCCTGGGCACCACCCACGGCGAACGCCCGCTGCACCCCGGCCACGTAAGCGGCCGCCAGCACCAGAGGATTGCGTTCGCCATCCGGCGTCGGCACCGTCATGACCAGTTCCCGGACGCCGGCCACCCGGGCCGGAATAGCGGTCATCAGCACCGTGGACGGATAGGCCGCCTGACCGCCGGGCACGTACAGGCCCACCCGGTCGAGCGGTGTGACCCGCTGGCCGAGCCGGTTGCCATGGGCATCGCTGAACTCCCAGTCATCGTCGAGCTGACGGCGGTGGTAATCCTCGATCCGGGCCGCCGCCAGAACCAGCGCCTCGCGCTCGGCGTCGCCCAGGCTTTCGAACGCCGCGGCAAACTCACCAGCGCCGATCACCAGGTCGTCGGCCTGCCGGGCCGGCCAGCGATCGAGCCGGGCGGTGTGCCGCAGCAGCGCGGCATCACCCTCTTCCCGGACGTCGCGGATCAGCTCCGCGGCAATCCGGTTGACCTCGTCGTCCTCGCCGACGTCCCAGTGCAGCAGCTGATCGAGGTCCTGGTCGAAGCCGACGGCACCGGCGTCGAAGCGCCGCACCTGCAGCGGTGCGCCGCTCATGAGCCGCCCGCCGGCAGCGCACCGCGCAGGGCGCCGATCAGACCTTCGACCTGATCGAAGCGCACCTTCATGGAGGCGCGGTTGACGATGACCCGCGAACTGACGGTGGCGATCAGTTCCAGGGCTTCGAGGCCGTTGGCCCGAAGGGTGTTGCCGGTGTCGACGATGTCCACGATGCAATCGGCCAGATCCATGAGCGGCGCAATCTCCATGGCCCCGGACAGCGGAATGATGGTCACCTGGCGCCCCTGCCGCTCGAAGTAACGGCGCGCCACGTTGACGTATTTGGTGGCCACCCGCAGCGGGGTGGCGGACAGATCGGCGCCCACCGGCGCCGCGGTCATCAGCCGGCAGCGCGCGATGCCCAGATCCAGGCGCTCGTAGAAGCCGGCGCTGCCATGTTCCAGCAGGGTGTCCTTGCCGACGATGCCGACATCCGCGGCACCGAACTCCACGTAGGTGGGAACATCGGAACCGCGCATCACCACCAGGGTGTGATCCCCCTGCTCCGAGTCGAATACCAGCTTGCGGCTGGCATCCATGTCTTCACTGGGACGGATCCCCGCGGCCGCCAGCAGCGGCAGACATTCACTCAGTATCCGGCCCCGGTTGAGGGCAATGGTCAGACCCGGCATGACAACTCCATCCCGCCGTTCGCTGTTGCAGATTTCGACGCCAGGACCGGCGCGGTCAGCCGGCGGCCCGGGTCGGCTGAGGGGCCCGGGAGACCCGCTGCACGTCGGCGCCCAGTTGCGACAGCTTCTCCTCGATGGTCTCGTAGCCCCGATCGATGTGGTAGATGCGGTCGATGAGCGTCGTCCCTTCGGCCACCAGGGCGGCCACCACCAGACTGAACGAGGCCCTGAGATCCGTGGCCATGACCGGCGCCGCCTGCAGCCGCTCGACGCCATGCACCAGCGCCTGAGAGGCCGACGGCAGCGCGATGCTGGCCCCCAGCCGGTTGATCTCCTGCACGTGCATGAAGCGGTTCTCGAAGATGGTCTCGGTAATACAGCTATCACCCTCGGCGATGGCGTTCATGGCCAGGTACTGGGCCTGCATGTCGGTGGGAAACCCCGGGTACGGGGCCGTCACGATGTCCACGGCACGCGGCCGGCGGCCGTGCATGTCGAGTTCGATCCAGTCGTCACCGAGCGTGATTTCGGCCCCGCTCTCGCGCAGCTTGTCGAGCACCGCGTCCAGGGTGCGGGGCGCCGTGCGGTTGAGCCGCACCCGCCCGCCGGTGGCCGCGGCCGCAATCAGGTAGGTGCCCGTTTCGACCCGGTCCGGCATGATCGCGTAGTCGCAGCCATGCAGACGCTCGACGCCTTCCACCACGATGTCCGGCGTGCCATGACCGGACACCCGGGCGCCCATGGCATTCAGAAAGTTGCCCAGATCCTCGACCTCGGGCTCACAGGCCGCATTGCCGATGCGGGTGGTACCGCGCGCCAGGGCAGCCGCCATCAGCAGGTTCTGGGTTCCCCCGACGGTCACCAGGTCGAAGCTGAAATTGCTGCCCCGCAGCCCCTGGGGTGCGCGCGCCACCACGTAACCGTCGCTGACGTCGACCTCGGCGCCCAGGGCCGCGAACGCCTTCAGGTGCTGATCCACCGGCCGGGCGCCGATGGCGCAGCCACCGGGCAGGGAAACTTCGGCGGCGCCGAAGCGGGCCAGCAGCGGGCCCATGACCACGAACGACGCGCGCATGGTCTTGACCAGTTCGTAAGGCGCCCGCAGCGAGCCGAGCTGGCGGGCGCGCACCTCGACCCGCATCTTCTCGTCCACCACTACCTCGACCCCGAGGCAGCCCAGCAGCTCCAGCATGGTGGTGACGTCGTGCAGATGCGGCAGGTTGTCCAGAACCACCGCTTCCTCGGTCAGGACGGTTGCCGCGAGAATCGGCAGCGCGGAGTTTTTGGCCCCGGATATCCGCAGCGTGCCGTCCAGACGTTTGCCGCCGCCGATCAGCAACTTATCCATGGCGCGGCGTCACTCCGCCTGGTCGGGGGTCAGGGCCCGGATCGACACGGCGTGCAGGGTGCCATCCGCGATCAGGTGATTGATGCAGGCATACACCGCCTGCTGCTGTTTGACCCGGGACAGCCCCTCGAAGGTACTGCTGACCACCGTGATCTGCGCCCGGTTGCCGTCCACTTCGGCCTCCACCCGGGCGTCGGGCAGGCGGGCTCGAATGGCTTCGCTGATCTGCTCGTTCATGATGCGGCCTCCGTTGCATCCGCGGCCGGTTCGAAGGGCAGCACATCGGTCATGCCGGACAACTCGACGATGTCGCGCAGGCTCGCCGGCGGGTCGCGGAACGCGATCGGCTTTTCCAGTCGATCGGCTTCACGCCACCAGGCCAGGAGCAGCGCCACCGCCGCGCTGTTGCTCTGAGGCAGCCCGGACAGATCGATGACCACGCCGGTGGCGGTGGCGGCGATAGCCGATTCGCCGGCCGCCCGCAGACGGGTCAGAGACTCGAAGGTCACCGGCTCGCTCAACCTGTGCACCTGGGGTTCTGCAGCCAAGACGCCCTACTCCGCGCCGGTTTCCGTGGTGGGGGTCTCCGCGTCGCTCGCGGTGCCCGGCAGTTCCGGAGCCTCGGACTCGAGCATCTCGCCCCAGCCGTCGATCACCCGGTCGAGGTCCCCGCCGTACTTCGGATCCTTCATGGCGCCATTGAACTGGTTACGGTAGGTCAGCCCCATGTTGATGCCATTGACGATCAGGTTCTGTACCTGCCAGCTACCGTCGTCGTCCCGGGTCACGGAATAAAGCACCGGATACACTTCGCCGGAACTGGTACGGATCTCCATCTTGACGGTCTGCCGGGTGGGACTGCGCGGCGGCCGGTCCGGCGGCACCACGACCACCTCGCCGTCGCGGAACTCGGTGAGCGCCAGCGCGTAGGTCCGGACCAGCCCCCACTTGAACGACTCCGCGAAGCGGCTCCGCTGCTCCGGCGTGGCGTCGCGGTAGTGAACCGCCATGACGCTGCGGGCAAAGCTCTCGAAATCGACGGCCGGCGCCAGTACCGCTTCCACCTCGCGGTAGAAACGCTCCGGATCCTCCTGGGCGTAACCCTGCGCCTCGTCGATCAGTTCGAGCACCGCGTCCGACGTCTGCCGCACCATGTCCTGCGGCGTCTGCGGCCCGCCCTCGGACTCGGCCCTGGCCAGGACCGCCGACAGCGTCAGGGCCACCCCGAGGATCGCCGCCAGTGCCGGCCGCCAGGACCGGGTCAGGCCGTTACGCCGTTCGGCGCCCGCAAACTCGACGCTGCAACTCATGTCAGGAACCTCCCAGCCGGGTAACCAGATCGCCGATCAGGTTCTCCAGAACCAGCGCGCCCTGGGTATCGGTGATGTAATCACCTTCATTGAGGGGCTCCGGGTCCGCACCGGGCATCAACCCGATGTAACGCGCGCCCAGAATACCTTCGGTGAGAATCCTGGCGCCCGTGTCCTGCGGCAACGGCCAGCTCTGTTCGTTGATCTCCATTTCCACCACGGCCACGCCGTAGTCGGTGTCCACCGCGATACCGGCGACCCGGCCAATGGTAACACCGGCCATGCTGACCTTGGCCCGGGCCCGGAGCCCGGCAACGTCATCGAACTCGGCGAACACCCGATGGGTATCGCCCCCGGCCGCCAGCGTCACGCCGCTGACCCGGACCACCAGTACGATCAGCGCCAGGATGCCGGCCAGCACGAAGGCGCCGACGCTGATCTCCACGGTTCGCATGTTCATTATTTGAAGTCTCCGTACATACCCAGCGTCATCAGGAAGTCCAGCGCCAGCACCATGACCGACGACATGACCACGGTGCGGGTGGTGGCGAGGCCGATGCCTTCTGCGGTCGGTTCGGTGTCATATCCCTGGAACACCGCAATCCAGGTCACCACGACGGCGAACACCAGGCTTTTGAGCATGCCTTTGCCGACATCCTCCCATACCTCCACGGTCCCCTGCATACCGGACCAGAACCCGCCCGGGTCGCTGCCCAGCCACTCCACCGCCACCACCATGCCGCCGTAAATGGCGACTACGTTGAACAGGGCGGTCAGGAGCGGCATGCAGATCAGGCCGGCCCACAGGCGCGGCGCGACGATCCGGTGCAGCGGGTCGACACCCATCATCTCCATGCTGGAAAGCTGCTCGGTGCTCTTCATGAGGCCGATCTCCGCGGTGATCGCCGAACCGGCGCGGCCGGCGAACAGCAGCGCCGTGACTACCGGGCCGAGCTCCCGCAGCAGCACCAGCGCCAACCCCAGACCTACCGCGTCCTCGGCGCCGAACCGGGACAGCTGGGTATAGAACTGCAGGGCGATGACGGCGCCGATCGAGAACGCCGACAGCACGATGATGACCAGCGACAGCACGCCGATGTTGTAGATCTGCCGGGCCAGCAGCGCGAAGTCACCGCGCCGCGGCAGCCCGGCCATGGCCGTTGCCCACATCAGGGTGGCCTGACCGAGGCTCTCCAGCCGCGCCAGGGCCCGGATTCCGATACCGCGAACCAGGGTAATCACGTACCGCTTTCCCCCAGCACGTCGTAGACCAGCTCGTCAGCCGGATAGTGAAACGGCACCGGCCCATCCGGCGAGCCGTGCATGAACTGCTGGACCCAGGCCGAGGAGTCGGCGCGCAGCGCGTCCGGCGAGCCTTCGCCGATGACCTTGCCGTCGGACAGGATGTAGAGCTTGTCGGCAATGCTCGACGTTTCGTGAATATCGTGAGAAACCAGCAGGTTGGTGGTCTTGAGGGCCAGATTGAGGCGTTTGATGAGGGTCACCAGCACCCCCATGGAAATCGGGTCCTGGCCGGTAAACGGCTCGTCGTACATGAGCAGATCCGGATCCAGGGCGATGGCGCGAGCCAGCGCCACCCGCCGCGCCATGCCGCCGGAGAGCTCGCTCGGAAACAGGTCGCGGGCGCCCCGTAGACCGACCGCGTTGAGCTTGAGCAGGACCAGGTCGCGAATGGTGTCTTCAGGCAGTTCGGTGTGGACCCGCAGCGGGAACGCGACGTTCTCGTAAACCGACAGGTCGGTGAACAGGGCCGAAGACTGGAACAGCATGCCCATGTGCTTACGAAGCTCGAACAACTCGTCCCGGGACAGCCGGCAGACGTCCTGCCCGTCCACCAGAACCTGCCCGGAATCCGGCCGAACCTGACCGCCGATGATGCGCAGCAGCGTCGTCTTCCCGGTGCCGCTCGGCCCCATGATTCCCGTGATCCGGCCCCGGGGAATGTTCATGTCGACCCCGTCGAAGATCTTGCGCTCGCCACGGGAGAAATGCAGATCGCGGATCACGATCAGATCCTCGTCGGGCTGGCTTTCGGGTCGGCTGCTGGTCATGGAAAAATGTCGCGCTGTGGATTCCGTCGTTGATCCGGTTAACGATCTCGGGTTAATGATAGTGCCTGCCATCGCGCCGGCCCGAGCGGGCGCAACTATAACATCGGTGTTGCCGGAGTCTCGTCCAGCGACGGCTTGAGGAGGACGGGCGTTAAGCCGCAGTAACTGTCGGATTTGCGCAAGCTTGTTGGCTGGGTCGACTTCCGTCTAAAGTGGGCTCCTCGAACGCGACCCGGAAACCGATTCGACCCGGCCTCGATATGTGGGTTCCCCTGCTAGCACTCATTGTGGGATTCATCGCACTGGTCTGGAGCGCGGATCGGTTTCTTACCGGCGCCGCCAGCACCGCCAGCAACCTGGGCGTCCCCAAGGTACTGATCGGCCTCACGGTGGTTTCCCTGGGAACCTCGGCGCCGGAGATCCTGGTGGCCCTGGCCGCCGCCGTGGAAGGCAATCCGTTGCTGGCGGTGGGCAACGCCATCGGGTCCAACATCGCCAACATCGGTCTGGTGCTCGGCATCACCGCCATGATCGCCCCGCTGCCGTTCTCCAAAGGGGTACTGCGTACCGAACTGCCATGGCTGCTCGGCGCCACGGTGCTGACCCTGATCCTGCTGTTCGACATGAGCCTGTCGCGGCTCGACGGGATGATCCTCATCTGCGCTCTGATCTACATCCTGTACCGCCTGCGCCACTATCAGGGCCACGAGGGCGGCGAAGTTTCTGACGCGATTCAGGACGAACTGCAGGACCTGCCCCAACTCAGCCTGTCCCGGGCCCTGTTCTGGCTGTTCGTGGGCCTGGGGGTGCTGCTGGCCAGCGCCGAGTTGCTGGTGTGGGCGGCGGTGGAGATTGCCGGCTGGCTGGGGGTGAGCGAGCTCATCATCGGTCTGACCGTGGTCGCCGTGGGGACCAGCCTGCCGGAACTGGCGGCCACGGTGGGCGCCGCCGTCAAGGGACACACCGACATCGCCATCGGCAACGTGGTGGGGTCCAACATTCTGAATCTGCTCGCGGTGCTCGCCGTGCCCGCCATAGTGAGCGCCCCCCTGGTCGACATCGAAGTGTTATGGCGGGATTGCGGCATGATGCTGGCGCTGACCCTGGCGCTGGCTCTGTTCGCCTACGCCATCGGGTCGCGCCCGGTCATCACCCGCTTCGAGGGCGCGGTCATTCTGGCCGGGTGGATAGGTTACAATCTGGTGTTGTTTCAGCAGGTCGAGCTGTAGCGCGGAGACGCCATTCATGGCCGGCGAACCCAACCAGACCCCGTTTCCGGAGGCGCTTCTGGCGCGCGCCCGCTCGGTATCGTTGGTCAGCTTTGATGTCGACGGTGTACTGACCGACGGCCGCATCGTCTATACCTCGGCGGGCGACGAGATCAAGGCTTTTCACGTTCAGGACGGCGCGGCAATCAAGCTGCTTGCGTCGTGCGGCATTCAGGTAGCGCTGATCACTGGACGCAGTTCGCCCATGGTTGAGCGCCGCGCCGCCGAACTGGACATCGAACACATCTTCCAGGGGGTCCGCAACAAGGCGTCCGTGGTCGAGGAACTGCTGCACGAACTGCGTCTTGGTCCGGCGGCGGCGGCCCACGTTGGAGACGACCTGCCGGACATCGCGGCCTTCGACGCGGTCGGACTGGCCATCGGCGTACCCAATGGTCATCCGGCGGTGCTGGACCGCGCTCACTACGTCACCCGCGTTCCCGGCGGCCACGGGGTCGCGCGGGAAGTCTGTGAACTGGTCCTGCGCGCGCGCGGCCAGTGGCCCTACACCTGAGCCCGGCCGGGCCGGGCGCCATGGCGGAATCCGCAACTGTCGAGACACCGGCCCGGGCCGGCCGCAACCGCACCTGGATCATGCTGGTTCTGGTCCTCGGCGCGGCCGGCGTCGCCCTGCTGGTGCTGCGGGCGCGCGATCCGTCCACCGTGCCCCTGGACCCGATGCCGGGTCAGACCATCAGTCCGGACTTCTACATGGACGGCGCCGACATTGCCCAGTACCGCGGCGACGGCAGTCTGGAATACGAGTTGAGCGCGGCGCGGATCCGCCACTTCGCCAGTGACGCGCGCACCGAACTGGAGCATCCCAGGCTGTCGCTGCACGATCCCGACGCGCCACCCTGGAAAGCCAGCGCCGAACGGGGCGTACTGCGCCGGCCGCCGACCGGCGCCAGCGAAGAACAACTCCACCTCGATGGTGCCGTGATACTGGAACAGGCCCCGCCCGGCGCCGGACCGGTCCGGCTGGAGACGCCTTCACTGACGTTGTACCCGCGCCGCCAATACGCCGCAACCGACCAAGATGTTATGATCCGCGGCGACATGGGCCGAACCACAGCGACGGGCCTGGAAGGTGATCTGCAGCTTGGCATTCTCAAATTCTCCGGCCCCGGCGGCGACCGGGTGCAGACCGTTCTGCAGCCGGAAGAATTCAAATAGCTCCGGGGGGCAGGCCCGTCCCGGACGCCTGCCCGTGCTGAGGGTACTCGCTGCCTGCCTGGGGCTCGGCCTGACCGTTACCGCCCTGGCTTTGCCGGAAGACGCAGAACAGCCCATTCACATTCAGGCCGATCAGGCCGAGATGGATCGCAACGCCGGGACGGTGGTGTACCGCGGTTCGGTCCAGGTCCAGCAGGGCACCATGCACGTGTCCGCCGACGAGATGACGGTGGAATACCAGGACCGCAAAGTGGTGCGGATCACCGCGGTGGGCGAGCCGGCCCGATACCGCCAGCAGCTGGAAGCCGACCAGGGCGAAGTGCGCGCCGACGCCCTGACCATCGTCTACCATACCCAGGACGAACGGGTCGACCTGCACGGCGATGCGTTTCTGGAACAGGCCGGCAACGAAATCGCCGGCGAAGTGATCCATTACGACATCGTGGCGGGCAAGGTGAATGCCGAAGCGGGCGAGAACGAGCCTGTCCAGGTCATCGTCCAACCTGCCACCCGTTCCCAGTAGCCGTGCCCACGCTGGCAGCCGAGGCGCTGCGCAAAGCTTATCGCACCAAGGTCGCCGTCGAAGACGTGAGCCTGAGCCTGTCCGACGGCGAGATCGTCGGCCTGCTGGGCCCCAACGGTGCCGGCAAGACCACCACCTTCTACATGATCGTCGGCCTGGTCCGGGTAGACGCCGGCCGCATCCGGCTGGGGGACCGTGACCTGACCCCGTGCCCCCATGCACGAGCGCGCCCGAGCCGGTATCGGCTACCTGCCCCAGGAGGCCAGCGTCTTCCGCAAGCTGTCCGTGACCGAGACAACATCTGGCGATCCTGGAACTGCGGAAGGATCGAACGAGCCAGCGCGAGGACATCCTGGAGCAGCCTGCTCGACGAGTTCACACCTGGCCATGTCCGCAACGGTCTGGGAACGGCTGTCCGGCGGCGAACGGCGGCGATCTGGAGATCGCCCGGGCGCTGGCCAGCGAACCGGCCTTCATGCTGCTCGACGAACCGTTCGCCGGCGTCGACCCCATCTCCGTTTCCGACATCAAGTCCGAAATCCGATCGCTGGCGAAGCGTGGCATCGGGGTGCTCATTACCGATCACAACGTGCGCGACACCCTGGATATCTGCGACCGTGCCTATATCGTCAGTGCCGGGCACATCATTGCAGATGGCGATCCGAGCGCCATACTTGACGACGAAACCGTACGCAGCGTCTACCTCGGAGAAGGATTCCGGCTATGACCGCGCCCGCCGCAATGGCTCCCGGTTCGCGACGGGCGGACGAACACGCAGTATGAAACAGACTCTGTCCCTCAAACTCGGCCAGCAGCTGACCATGACGCCTCAGCTGCAACAGGCCATCCGTCTGTTGCAGCTTTCGAGCCTGGACCTTCAGCAGGAAATCCAGACCGCGCTGGAGTCGAATCCCATGCTGGAGCTCGAAGAGGACGCCGACAGCCTGGCCGACGAGGGCCTCGAGAACAGCGCCGACGACGACCGGGCCGGCGACCGCGGGGACGATGAAGGCGGCGACGACGGCTACGAAGACAGTTTCGACGACGACTTCAGCGGCGAGCTGGATGCCGGTGGCCTGGAGTCCCGCGACAGCACCGACGACACCGGCCTGGCCGGTGACGAGGATTTCGGACCGGACCTGCGCGACGGTAACGACGCCGACAACACCCGCGACGACCCGATCCCGGACGATCTGCCGGTAGACACCCAATGGGACGACATCTACGAGGGCAGTTCCGGCGCCAGCGGCCCGGCGCCGGACGACGACTGGGACCTGGACGCCCGCAACAGCGCGGCCGAGAGCCTGCAGGACCACCTGCGCTGGCAGCTCAATCTGTCGCCGATGTCCGACACCGACCGGACCATCGCACTGGCGATCATCGACGCCATCGGTCCGGACGGCATGCTGACGACCTCCCTGGAGGATCTGCTCGAAGGCCTGCGTGACGACAACGACGCGGCCGGCGATGACCCGGCCGAAACCGCCGCCGCCGGCGACGTCGATGCCGGGGACGACGACGGCCTGGATCTGGACGAAGTCGCCGCGGTTCTGAAGCGGATTCAGCAGTTCGATCCCACCGGCGTTGCGGCCCGCAATCTGGCCGAGTGCCTGACCCTGCAGCTTCGCCAGTTGCCGCCCGACACCCCCTGGCGCAGCGAGGCCCTGACCCTGGCCGAGGAACATCTGGCGCTGCTCGGGGCCCGGGACTTTGCGGCGCTCAAGCGCAAGCTCAAGCTCAGCGAAGAAGACCTGACCATGGTGATCGGTCTGATCCAGACCCTGAACCCGCGGCCCGGCTCCAGCATCGCCCCCGAGACCACCGAGTATGTGGTGCCGGACGTCCTGGTCGCCCGCAAGAACGGACGCTGGACCGTGGAACTGAATGGCGAAGCGACGCCACGTCTGCGAATCAACGAGTCCTATGCCGGCCTGGTCAAACGCGCTGACAACAGCTCCGACAACACCTTTCTGCGCGATAACCTGCAGGAGGCCCGGTGGTTCCTGAAGAGCCTGCAGAGCCGCAACGAAACCCTGCTGAAGGTCGCCACCAGAATCGTCGAGCACCAGCGCGGCTTTCTGGAGTACGGGGAAGAAGCCATGAAGCCGCTGGTCCTGCACGACATCGCGGAAGCAGTGGACATGCACGAATCGACCATCTCTCGGGTGACCAATCGAAAGTACATGCATACTCCCCGGGGGATATTCGAGCTCAAGTACTTCTTCTCCAGCCACGTTTCAACCGCCAGCGGTGGCGAGGTCTCGAGCACGGCGATCCGGGCGCTGATCAAAAAGCTCACGGCCGAGGAAAACCCCAGAAAGCCATTGAGTGACAACAAGATCGCGGCAATACTGGCGGACCAGAACATCAACGTCGCGCGGCGCACCGTGGCGAAATACCGCGAGTCCCTGTCGATTCCGCCTTCCAATGAACGCAAGCGCCTGGTCTGATGGTGCAACCGCCGCCAGCACCAGCGTCTGCGAGCCTCACGACGGGCGCCCGTCGCCCGCGATTCATTCCTTCACGCTCAGTATTACGCTCAGGAGGACACCATGCAGCTCAGCATCTCCGGACACCACGTCGATGTGACCGACGCCCTCAAGAACTACACATCCGAAAAGCTCGCCAAACTGGAGCGTCACTTCGATCACATCACCAACGTTCACGTGGTGCTGTCCGTGGACAAACTGAGACAGCGCGCTGAAGCGACAGTACACGCCAGTGGCGCCGACCTGTTTGCCGACGCCGATTCCGACGACATGTACGCGGCTATCGACGCCCTGACCGACAAGCTCGACCGGCAACTGCTCAAGCACAAGGAAAAACTGGTCAACCGCCACCACGGCCGTTAGCGTCCGCCGCCATGTTCGACATCACCCACATCCTGACCCCGGAGACCACTCGGGTCGCCGTTCACGCGCAGTCGCGCAAACGCGCCATCGAAGTGGCCAGCGATCTGCTGGCGGCACGGCATCCCGACCTGTCGGCTCGGGCCCTGTTCGACGAGCTGATGAACCGGGAACGCCTGGGCAGCACCGGCCTCGGAGAAGGTGTCGCGATTCCCCACTGCCGGACTGGACCCTGCGAGCAGATTCTCGGCGCGTTTCTGAACCTGAGCGAACCGGTCGACTACGACGCCGCCGGACGACCAGCCGGTCGACCTGCTGTTTGTGCTGGTCGTGCCGCCGGCCGAGAAACCACCGCTCACCTGGAAGTGCTGGCGGTGCTGGCCCGCCTGTTTCAGAACCCGGAGAACCGGCGCGCGGCTGCGCGCCGGCGACGTCCGACCGCGAGGCCTACGAGGATCTGATCGCACTGGTGAGCAGCCAGGCAGCATGAAGCTGGTGATCATCAGCGGCCGGTCGGGGTCCGGAAAGACCACGGCCCTGCGCGCGCTGGAGGACGCCGGCTACAACTGCATCGACAACTTTCCGGTGACCCTGCTGCAGTCGCTGGTACACAACGCGCTGCAGAGCCCGACTGACAAACAGAACAACGTCGCCGTCTGCATCGACGCCCGCAGCCGCGATCTGGAACGCTTTCCGGACATCCTGCTGGCCCTCGACCGGCTGGCGCTGGACAGCCAGGTCATCTATCTGGACGCGCTGACCCCGACCCTGGTCAAACGCTTCAGCGAAACCCGGCGCCGCCATCCCCTGACCGACGAGCACACCGACCTGCTGCAGGCCATCGAGGGCGAACGCGAGGTACTGGAGAACCTGGCCAACCTGGCTGACCTGACCATCGATACCACCACCATGCGCGGCCGCGAACTGACGGAACTCATCGCCGCCCGGGTGGTGGGGGCCGGCCGCACCGGCATGTCGCTGCTGTTCCGCTCCTTCGGCTACAAGTTCGGGGTTCCGGTGGATGCCGACCTGGTGTTCGACATCCGCTGTCTGCCTAACCCGTACTGGGTCGAGCCGCTGCGCGCCCTGACCGGGCTGGACGCGGCGAGTCGCGACTATCTCGAAGCTCAGACCATGGTGCAGCAGATGTTCGACGACATGCGCCGCTTCCTGGAACGCTGGCTGCCGCGCTTCGAAGCAGGACCACCGGGCCTACATGACGGTCGCCATAGGCTGCACCGGCGGGCAGCATCGCAGCGTGTACATGGCCGAAGCGCTCGGCGCCCACTTTCGTGACAGGTTCGCCGGCGTGCTGGTACGCCACCGCGAACTGGGCACCGACCCGTCCAATTGATCGGGTCGCGGGCGTCCGCTCCGGTCCCGCGAACCGATCCCGAGGAAGCTGGTGCCCCACGCCTGTCTGACCATCATCAACCCGCTGGGCCTGCACGCCCGTGCAGCCAGCAAGTTCGTCAACCTGGCGAAGTCGTTCGAGAGCGAGGTCCGCTCGGCAAAGGACGGTGAACACGTCTGACGGCAAGAGCATCATGAGCGTGATGCTGCTGGCAGCTCCCGGTCGGCAGCGAAGTGGAGCTGACGGTGTCAGGGCCCGGACGAGGAATGATGCGTTCGCCGCGCTGTGTGGCCCTGATCAACGACGGCTTCGGCGAGCTGGACTGAGCCGCTCCATGCGAGTTTCAGGACCAGCTCGACGAGGTCATCGAGTCCTTCGGCGACCGGGCACGCTGGACGAAACCCGCTACCTGCTGGAGTCCCTGCGGCCCCAGGAGATCGCCACCCTGCTCACCTCCACGCCGCCCAAAGTGCGCTGGGTGCTGTGGGAGCTGCTGGACGACGAGCAGGAAAACCAGGCGCTGCAGTACCTGGGCGAAGACGTCCGCGCCCGGTTCCTGGAATCCATGGAGCCGGAACAGCTCGTCGCGGCCGCCGACGAGCTGGACACCGATGACTTTGCCGACATTCTGCAGCAGCTGCCGGATACGCTGTCCGGACTCGGTTCTGGCCGCGATGGATGCCAAAGACCGGGCCCGGCTGGAAGCGGTGCTGTCCTATCCGGAGGACAGCGCCGGCGGTCTGATGAACACCGACACCATCTCGGTGCAGCCGCGTCACTCGGTAGAACTGGTGCTGCGTTACCTGCGCCTGCGCAAGGACCTGCCGGACCCCACCGATTCCCTGATCGTGGTCAACAGCCAGGACGAATACCTGGGCATGCTGCCGATCGCCAGGCTGCTGACCGCCGACCCATCGGTCACGGTCCGCGAAATCATGGACTCGGATGCCGTGGCCATTCCCGTCGACATGCCCGATACCGAGGTGGCCCGGATCTTCTCGCGAGCAGGACCTGATCTCCGCGCCGGTGGTCGATGACGAAGGCCACGCTGGTCGGGCGTATCACCATCGACGACGTGGTCGACGTGATCATCGACGACGCCGAGGAGGCGTTGCTCGCACCGGCCGGCCTGGACCTGGAAGAGGACACCTTCGCGCCCATTCTGACCACCGTCCGGCGCCGCGCCGTCTGGCTCGGCATCAACCTGCTCACCGCGTTCCTGGCCTCGGCGGTGATCAACCTGTTCGAGGACACCATTGCCAAGGTGGTGGCGCTGGCCGTGCTCATGCCGATCGTGGCCAGCATGGGCGGCATCGCCGGCACCCAGACCCTGACCCTGGTCATCCGCGGCATGGCCCTGGGTCAGATCGGCCGCGCCAACCTGGGCTACCTGTTGAACCGCGAGTTCCTGGTGGCCGTCCTGAACGGCCTGCTGCTGGCCGGTGGTGGCGGCCATGGCCGCGGCATCGCCTTCCAGGACCTGCTGCTGGGCGGCGTCATCGCGCTGGCCATGGTGATCAATCTGCTGGTTGCCGGAGTGTCCGGCAGCCTGCTGCCGTCGCTGTTGCGGCGCATGAACATCGACCCGGCGCTGGCGGGCGGCGTGGTGCTAACGACCATCACCGACGTTACCGGCTTCTTCGTGTTCCTGGGGCTTGCTACTGTCGTTTACGCTTGACGGAGTTACGCGGGCTGGGGTGTGCGTTCTTCGGGCGCGCGCTGGGTTTCACTTCGGCGGGCGCGCTCAGCGAATCGATCTCCCGCCCGCTCCATCGCAACGCCCTGACCGCAATTCAGGAACACGAACGAACGAAGAAGCGTCATGACCGTCATCACTCCACCAGAAGGCGCGCGGATGTTGCCTCGGGTGTCCAGGTCGTCACCAACACAGACCAGGTTCCGGTACATGTCCTTGAGATTGCCGGCGATGGTGACCTCGTGCACGGGGTAGGCGATTTCGCCGTTCTCCACCCAGAAGCCGGAGGCGCCGCGGGAGTAGTCGCCGGTCACGCCGTTGACCCCCTGCCCCATGAGTTCGGTGACCAGCAGTCCGCGGTTCATGGTGGTCAGCAGCTCGGCGAAGGGCCGGGACTCGCCGCGTACCGTCAGATTGAACACGCCGCCGGCGTTGCCGGTGGTCGGCATACCCAGCTTGCGGCCCGAGTAGCTCGAGAGCATGTAGTTCTCGACGATGCCGGCGGCGACGAACGGTTTGTCGCAGCTGTGGCCACGCCGTCGCCGTCGAATGCGGCGCTGCCCAGCGCGCCTGGCAGGTGCGGTTCCTCGCGCAAGGTCAGGTGGCTGGCGGCCACCTGCCTGGCCCAGCGCGTCGAGCAGGAACGACGCCTTTCGGTACTGGGCGCCGCCACTCAGGGCGCCGAGCAGATGACCGATCAGCCCGGTGGCCACCTCCGGAGCGAACAGCACCGGTACCCGGCCGGTGGGGATGCGGCGCGGCGCCAGGCGGTTGACGGCGCGCTCGGCGGCCCGCTGCCCGACTGACGGCAACGCCTCCAGCGCACCGGCACTGCGTGCCACGGTGTACCAGTAGTCGCGCTGCATGCCGGACCCGTCGTCGGCGATCACCGCACAACTGGCGCCGTGGCGGGTGCCGAGCATGCTGCCGATGAAGCCGTGACTGTTGCCATAGACACGGCAGGACTGCTGGGTGGTGACCTGTGCGCCTTCCGAGTTGAAATGCGCGGGATCGGCGCAAGACCCGCTGCTTCGCACTCGCGCGCCAGCATTCGGCCGCCGCAGGGTCCATGTCCCAGTCGTGGTAAGATCCAGGTCCGGCAGCTCGGTGGGCATCAGCTCCGGATCGGGCAGCCCGGCACAGGGATCTTCCTCGGTGTAGCGGGCAATGTTGGCCGCGGCGCGCACGGTCTCGCGAATGGCGCTTCGGGCTGCTGTCCGAGGTACTGGCAGAGCCCTTGCGCTGACCGAAGTACACGGTGATGCCGAAACCGCGGTCGTGATTGAATTCAACGGTCTCCAGTTCACCCTTGCGCACGGTCACCCACAGACCAACGTCTTCTGAGGCAGAAACTTCGCGCCGCACTCGCGCCCTGGCGCGGCTTCGCCAGAATGTCGCGACCAGGCCTCCAGTTTCCTGGATTCAGTGTCTTCACGGCTTTCCGTTTCGGGAAGCGGCATGTTTTGCTCTCGTGCATCAGTCGTTCCCCGTGTACCCCGCCAGGGGGAAATGCGTTAAATGATGATGCGTTAAGCTGTCGCTCATGAGTGGAAAGAACCGCCAATCTGGCCGGCGGCCGGCTCGCGCGGCCCCGGAACCTGCCGCCAGCGGGCTCGACGCCGCCGAACACGACAGCGTCAGCAAGTCCGAACTCAAGCGCCGCGCCGAGCGGCTGCAGCAACTGGGCGGACGACTGGCGGCCCTGAGCCCGGAGCGGCTGGCGGAACTGCCGGTGCCGGAAGACGTGCGGGCCGCCATCCGCGAATACCAGCGCTTTGGCTCCCACGGTGCCCGCCGCCGCCAGCTCCAGTTCATCGGCCGGCTGATGCGCGACGTGGATCCGGCGCCGCTGCTGGCCGCGCTGGACACCCAGGAAGGTCACTCGACGGAAGCCCGCCGCGAGTTTCAGGAGGTCGAACGCTGGCGGGCGGCGTTGATCGAGAGCCCCCGGGCGCTCACCGAATTCCTGGACGCCCATCCGGCAACCGACGCCCAGCAGCTTCGCCATCACATCCAGCACGTGCACAAGGCGCGCGGGGAACAACAGCAACGTACCGCGGCCCGGGCGTTGTTCCGGTTTCTGCGCGAGGCCATTCATCCGGCCTGAGTACCGCCGACGGTCACCTGATCGATTTTCAGGGTCGGCTGGCCGACACCTACGGGCACACTCTGCCCGTCCTTGCCGCAGACACCCACCCCCTGGTCCAGGGCCAGATCGTTGCCCACCATGGAGATCTGCGTCATGACTTCCGGGCCGTTGCCGATCAGGGTCGCGCCGCGGATCGGACGGCCGACTTTGCCGTCTTCGATCAGATACGCTTCCGTCGCCGAGAACACGAAGCGTCCGGAGGTGATGTCCACCTGACCACCGCCGAAGTTGACCGCGTACACCCCATGGCGGACGCTGGCGAGAATCTCTGCGGGATCGTGAGGCCCCGGCTTCATGAAGGTGTTGGTCATGCGCGGCATCGGCAGGTGGGCGAAGCTCTGGCGCCGGCCGTTGCCGGTCGGTTTGACACCCATCAGCCGGGCGTTGAGTTTGTCCTGCATGTAGCCCTTCAACACGCCGTTCTCGATCAGTACCGTCTCGCCGCTCGGGGTCCCTTCGTCGTCCACGGTCAGGGAGCCGCGGCGATCCTGCAGGCTGCCGTCGTCGACAACCGTGCACAGGTCCGACGCCACCCGCTGACCCATCCGGTTGGCGAACGCGGAAGATCCCTTCCGGTTGAAATCACCTTCCAGACCGTGGCCGACGGCTTCGTGCAGCAGCACGCCCGGCCAGCCGGGCCCCAGCACCACGGTCATGGTGCCCGCCGGTGCGGCATCCGCCTCCAGATTCACCAGCGCCATGCGCACCGCTTCCCGGGCCAGGCCGAACGGGTAGTCACCGGCAGCAACCCGGGACAGGTCACCACGGCCCCCACCCCCGGCGCTGCCGCGCTCCCGGCGGCCGCCCTGCTCGACGATCACCGACACGTCGAGACGCACCAGCGGCCGCACGTCGGCCGCCAGCGTACCGTCCGATGCCATGACCAGCACCGACTCGTGACTGGCGGAAAGCCGGACGTTCACCTCTTTGACCCGCGGGTCCTGACGGCGCGCCTCTGCATCCACGGCCTGCAGCAGGGCCACCTTGTCCGCCTCCGGCATGCTGGCGATGGGGTCGTTCATGGCATAACGGGGCGGCGCCGGCACCCGGGTCCAGGCGTTGACGGCCTGGGTCTGACCATGCCGGGCGATGGAGCGGGCCGCTTCGGTGGCACTGGTCAGCGCCGGCAGGACGATGTCCTCGGCATAGGCGAATCCGGTCTTTTCGCCACTGATGGCGCGCACGCCGACCCCGCGGTCGACGCTGAAACTGCCGTCCTTGACCGTGCCGTCCTCCAGCGCCCAGGACTCGCTGCGCTGATGCTGAAAGTACAGTTCACCCACGTCGATGGCCTGCCCGGCCAGCTTGCTCATCAGCTTCTCGACGTCGTTCTGCTCGATGCCCGTGGGCACCCATAGGGTATCCCGGGCCTGTTCCAATACGTCGCTCATGGTGTTTCCGATGGTTCCCGCTGTGCCGATCCGGGGCCGGTCTCCGGCTCCGGAGGTGGTTCGGCAGCGTCGACATCCGCGGATTCCGCGGGTTGTGCACCCTGCTCCGCGGCGGCATCGTCCTGCGGCGCGGTTTCGCCCTGCGGCGCGGCGGCATCTTCTGCCGCGCCGGGCTCCCCGGCGCCGTTACCCGCCGCCGGGGTCGAGGGTCCGGTGTCGAACACGCTGACGAAGTTCAGTTCCGGTTCGTCCAAGGTACCACCAATGTGGTACTTGGCGCTGCTCACCTGCTCCAGCGGCTTGCGCAGCACCCGCTCACCGACCAGCACGCCGAGGCCGGCCAGCGGGTTGGCCAGCGCCACATAGGCGGCGTACCAAGGCAGACTCTGGCTCACCGGCAGGGTAACCACCATGTCGTTGTCGAGGCGGCCATCTTCCAGATTGACGCTGCCGCTGACCCGGAAGCGGCTGCCGGTCCCCTTGACCTCCATCGGTTCCAGGAACGTCAGCAGCCCCTCGTCCAGGGCGAAGTGGGCGCGGATCTCGTCGAAACTGACGCCCTTGCCGAAGACGTCCGAGAAGTTCAGCGACAGCCGTTTCGCGATGTTGGTGAAATTGAGCAGGCTGAAGATCCGCTGAGAGCCGGAGCCGGCTTCCACGTCCAGAAAGCGGCCATCCACGGCCAGTGCCTGAGCGGCCCCGGTGAGTCGCCTCAGGTCCACGGCCAGCGGTGAACCCGGCCAGGAGAATTCGCCGCTGAGGCTGGCGCTCTCGGTCTCGACGCTGGCCGCGTAACCCCACTGCGGCAGCGCCTGCGCCAGGTTGCCGCCATCCAGCGTGCCGACGAACCGGCTGCGATCGTCGGCGCCGTCCCACACCAGACTCCGGGAACTCGTGATAGCTACCCCGCGCACGGTGGCGGTGAGCCCGTCGATCCGCAACTCGTCACCTTCCGGGCGCAGCTCGAAGCGCCACTCCCCGTAGTCGTCAGTTCCAAGCTGCAGTTTGCCGATGCGCACATCGGCGGCCGGTATGGCCGCAATCATCGACCCGTCCAGCGGGTCGGCGCCCGGCCCGGAATCGGCTTCGTCGGCAACGTCGCCGGCCGGAATCTGCAGGCGATCCAGGTCGATCGTGAGCGGTTCGTCACCCTGCCGGCTGATACGGCCTTCCAGTTCACGGCTGTGCACGTTCAGGTCGAGGCCGGCATCGGCGATGGTGCCGGATACCTTCGCCTCCTGCACGGTGAAGCCGCCGACGCCGATGGCGCCGAGCCGCAGATCCATCAGGCGCAGGGGCAGCGGCAGGACGGAATCGCCGTCGCCCGCCGGGACAACGGACTCCAGGTCGATTCCGGGCAGACGCCCGGCGAGTTGCAGTTCCGACGCGCCGACCGCAGCGCGGCCCGGCGCCCGACCACCGCCGAATGCCAGGGCGCCGCGCAGCGGCTGGTCCGCGAACTCGAGCCAGCCGAGCGTATCCCCATAAACGAAATCGAGATCGAACGCCGGGGATCCGAACACCAGCCGGGCCTCGGCGGTCCGCCCGGACTCCGCGGCCTTGCCCAGTCCTGCCGGCAGATCCACCGCAAGCCCCGCGAGGTCGCTGGACACCACCAGTTCGGTCTGCCGCCCCGGCTCAACCGCAATGCCAAGGTCGGCGTCATACCGGAAACTGCCCGCCACCATACCCGGATCCTCGAGCGTGGTGACGTGCCAGACATCGGCGGGGCGCGCCAGGCCGGAGAACCGCAGATGCACGGTGTCGCCATCGGATTCGGTCCGGGCGCCGATGGTCACCGGTTCGCCGAACAGGCTCCCTTCCACACCGCTGGCATCAACGAAGGTGGGAAACCGGTAGCGGAGGCTGCCCGTCAGCCCCGCCAGTTCCAGGCGATACCCCGGCAGGGCCAGATTCACGCCTTCCAGGTCGGCGCGCAGCCGTACCGCCGGATCGACCGCACTGTCCGGGTCAGCGGCGCCGAACGGCACCGACAGTTCGCCGGAAACCCGCAGTGGACCTTGCGCCGACCAGTCCGGTTCGACGAACTCGAGCCACTGCTGCAGCGGCGTGGAGCGCACCAGCGCCAGCAATGCCGCGCTGTCCAGTTCAGCGTCGAGTGATACGTCGGCGCCACCGGCCACCACCCGCACGTGGGAGGCGTCGATCCGCGCATCGGCGCTGACAGCCGAGTCCACGGACACCTCGACGCTGGGGCCGGCGACCGCCAGCTCACCGTCGAGCTCGGAAACCGCGGGCCAGTCCGGGTGATAGGTCAATGCGCCATCGCGCACCGAGGCCTTCAGCTCGAAGCGCCGGCCCAACTCGCCGGGCTCCTCGGAGAACTGACCCTGGTAGGCGACGGTGCCGGACTCCAGCAGTCCCGAGCGGGGCGCCGTCTGCAGCCAGGATCGGAGCTCGTCGTCGAGCTTGTAGGAAACGAAGCTGCGGATGGCATCCACGGCGATCCGGTCGGTGCCGATGAGCAGGGTCAGACGCTGACCTTCCCGTTCCGGCGGACGGCTGAGCGCGAACCCGCCGGCCGCCCGGGCGCCCAGGGTTTCGGTACGCAGATTCAATCCGCGCAGGCCGAAGTAGTCGGGACCGATCCATGCCTGCAGCCGGCCCTGGACGTACGGCATCTGCCAGGTGTCCGCGAACAGGTCCGGAAAGCGCAGCGACATGTTCTCGGCATTGAGGTCCAGCTGCAGCGAGCGACCGGTGCCGATCAGGCGGCCGGCGCCGCCGCGCACCGTCGGCGCACCCTTGTAGCCCTCCATGGACAGGCCGTCCAGCGCCATGGCGTAGCCGAACGATCCGTCGTCCAGCGTCAGGTAGCCGCGCAGATTGCGCGCCCGGCCGCCGATGTCGAGCGCCTCGAGCCAGCGCTGCGCGGGCTCCACGCCTTCCAGGGCCTGGCGTAGAAAGCTGCTGCCACGGGCCAGATCGAGTTCCGGCAGGCGAATCCAGACCTGTTCGCCGCTGGCCTCCACCCGCACCCGAGGCAACTCCCAGAGATCGGTCCCGCGCGATACCCGCAACTGACTGAAGGCGCCCTGATAGCGGCGGGAACTGCCGCTGACGACCCCATCCAACGACAATGCCAGGGGCGTTCGATCCGCAGCCACGGCCTGTTCCGCGCGCAGCGTGGCGAAGCCCCGGGACTGATCGGCGTCGGCGCGCCAGCCGGCGTCCAGCGCTTCGACCCGTAACGCCGACACCCCAGTCACCGCCCGCGGCAGAACGAATTCGTCGGCGACGGCGCGGACGCTGATGGTCTCCGGCCACAGCGGCCACAGTGCCCTGCGGCGGTGCAGGTCCAGGCTGATGGCACAGGCCGCGCCGTCCCGGCACTCGGCGCCCTCGTTGTAGAGGGCCAGCCGATGCCGGTGTTCGCCGCCGGCGTTGAGGCCCAGGTAGTCGACCTGGATCCGCGCCGCCGGCAGCCCGTCGCGCTGCAGACGCACCGTGCCGCTGGCCTCGAGCTGGTCACTGTGCTGCAAAAGCGGCAGCGGATCGAAGTCCGCGGTTGCGGCCGCGCCCGCGAGGCGCCAGGGCTCTCCCGGCGCCTTGTGCAGGGTCAGTTCCGCATCACCGATGCGCAGCCGGCGCAGCAGCAACTCGCCGCGCACCACACTTTCCACCGCATCCACCTCGACCACCAGATCGTCGACGCGGCCTGCGGGCAGCTCCAGGCGCTCGATACGCAGAACCGGGTTGAGCATGCGCCAGTCACCGGACAGGCCGCTCACCTGCATGCTGCGCTCGGCCAGGATCCGGTTGAGCGGGGCTTCGAAGTCGTCCAGCACATTGAACACCACCCGGCCCGCCATCTGGACGACGGCGACCAGCAGCGACCCCAGGGTGAGCAGGATGAGCAGGGGTTTGAGTACGAGTCGAAGCAACGGCGCTACCTGGGGCGTCGGCCCGGCCAATGAAGCATGCAGGATATATGACCCGCTGGACCGGGACTAAATTCCCCCGGCCCCGCAGGGCTCATGTGGCGCGGGCGCCGCGACCCTCATCCGGGCCGGCGCATGCCCTGAACCAGCACGATGTCGAACTCGCCGGGGCCGTAGCTCGGCTCCACCTGAATCCGGACTTCGCGGCCGATCTGCCGGGCCAGCGCGGAGAGTTGGGCGGCATCTTCGTCCAGCAACCTGTCCACGACCGGGTCGGCGGCTCGGATCAGGTACTCGCCGGGGTCGGGGACCAGGCCGGGCTGGCCGTTGCAGCGGGCGCGGGCGTCATTCACCAGCGCGCGAAAAACCTCGATACAGGCCGATTGCGCGGACTTGACCTGACCCAGGCCGCCGCAGGCCGCACAGGGCTCACACACCTGCTGCACCAGGGATTCCCGGGTCCTTTTGCGGCTCATCTGCACCAGACCCAGCGACGAGAAGCCTTCCAGCCGGATGCGCGCAGGGTCGGCCTCGCAGGCTTTCTCCAGCGCCCGCAATACCTGTCGCTGATGCTCTTCGCTCTGCATGTCGATGAAGTCGACCACGATGATGCCACCCAGGTTGCGCAACCGGAGCTGTCGCGGAACGACCTGCGCCGCTTCCAGGTTGGTGCGGAACACCGTGTCTTCCAGGTTGCCGTTGGCACCCAGGAAACCCCCGGTGTTGACGTCGATGGTGATCATGGCCTCGGTCTGCTCGATGATCAGGTAACCACCGCAGCGCAGGTCCACCCGCTTGGCCAGCGCCCGGTCGATCTCGGCCTCGGCGCCATATCTTTCGAACAGGGGCCGCGTGTCCTGGTAGAGCTGCACGCGGTCGATGAACTCCGGAAGAAGTCGCACACGAAGTCGAGCACCCGCTGGTAGGTGTCGGCGTGATCGATGTGAATGCTCTCGAGCTCCGGACTGGCCAGGTCCCGGACCACGCGGATGTGGAGCGGAATCTCCTGGTAGACGATGCCGGTGCCGGTGCCGGTGATCTCGCGGCGCTTCTCCAGGATCTTCTCCCAGATCCGGGTCAGCACGCGGATGTCGCTGTCGACGGACTCCGGTCGCTGACGCCATCCGCCGCGGTGCGGGCGATGAACGCCCATGCCGACGCCCGGCGCTGACGCGCCATGCGTCGATCAGCTGTCTTCAGGCGTTCGCGTTCCTCCTCTTCCTCGATCCGCTGGGAAATGCCGATGTGGTCGTTGAACGGCATGAGCACCAGGAAACGGGACGCAACGGCGAGCTGGGTGGTGAGCCGGGCGCCCTTACCGGAGATCGGGTCCTTGGCCACCTGCACCATGATCTGCTGCCCTTCGTGCAGCAGCTCGCGGATGTCCAGTTGCCGGTCCGGTGCCTCGCCGAGCATGAGACGCGGCCCTTCGATGTCGCGGACGTGCAGGAATCCCGGCCGCTCCAGCCCGACGTCGATGAAGGCCGCCTGCATCCCGGGAACGATGCGCTCGACCCGGCCCAGATAGATGTTGCCGGTGAGGCTGTAGCCCTCGGAGCGCGCCAGATGCAACTCCTGCACCGCACCGCCGACCACCAGCGCGACGCGGGTTTCGAAGTCGTTGACGTTGATCAGGAGTTCTTCAGCCATGATCCGCCACCAGATCGGCGGACCGGCTGCGCCAGTACCAGGTATTCATGCCGCCCTCCCGCAGCAAGCGTTCCGTCTCGGCGAGGGGCAGACCCACCACGCCGCTGTAGCTGCCACGGATGCTTTCGGCAAATATACCGCCAATTCCCTGAATCCCGTAACCGCCCGCTTTGTCGGCGCCTTCACCGGTCTGCCAGTAGGCCTCGGCTTCCCAGGGTTCGATGGGGCGGAAGTACACCTCGGTGACCACGCAGACCCGGGCCGAATAGCCATGGCCGGCCACGGCGATGCCGGTGCAGACCTGATGCCAGCGCCCGGAGAGGGCCAGCAGCCAGGCCACCCCCTGATCCCGGCCATCCGGTTTACCGAGTATGCGGCCGTCCGCCACCACCGCGGTATCGGCACCGAGCACCAGGGACGTGGGACCGGCCGCCGCCGCATCCACGCCACCTTCACCCAGACGGGTGAGAACCGCCGTGGATTTGGCCAGAGCCAGGCGCTGCACGTAATCCTGCGGCGACTCGCCCGTCGCCACGGATTCGTCCACATCAGCCGCCATCACCTCGAACGGCACACCGATCTGACGCAGCAGCGCGGCCCGCCGCGGCGAGCCGGAAGCGAGTATCAGGCGCATATCAGACAACCCTGAAGCGCACTCGGAGCCGAGTCAACAGCAGGGCCAGGAACGGCCATACACAGAGACTGGTGAAGGCGGGACCGAAAAGCCCCCAACTCAGGCTGCGGTCGTCCACCAGATACAGGATCAACCCCCGCAGCAGCTCGGAAGCCAGCACCAGCACGAACACCACGCCACACTGCTGGATGATGGAATACATGCGCAGGCGTTCGTAGAACCGCCAGCCGACATAGGTGACACCAGCCAGGATGATTCCGTTCAGGCCCAGCGGTTCCGCCTGCAGGACATCCACCAGCGCGCCGATCAACCAGGCGATGATCAAGCCGATCCGGTGGGGCAGTTCGGTGACCCAGTAGAAGATCACCAGGGCGACCCAGGCCGGACGCAGCCAGCCGAGCCAGGCCGGCCACGACTCCGGCAGGTGCACGATGGCGAGGATCAGCGCGGCGGCCACCGTGAGCAGTATGATCCAGCCGCCCTGGGTGGGATTCACGGCATGTCCTCCGCTGCCCGGGAGGGCGCGTCGGCCGAGGCCGCGTCCGGATCCATGGCCGCATCGTCGCCCGCGGCATCCGCATCGGCTTCGATGCCGCCATCTCCATCGGCATCCCCATCGCCATCGGCCCCGGGTTCAGCGGCGGCTTCGGCATCGGCCGCGGCATCACGCGACAGCACCACCAGCACGTGCCGCGACCGGTCCAGTTCCGCCAGCGGCCGGGCCGTGACCAGAGCGAAGGCGGTGGTCGGCTCCACGGCAACGGCGTTGACGAAACCGACCGGATAACCGCGCGGGAAACGTCCGCCCAGACCGGAGGTTTCGAGCAGGTCGCCCTCGCGTACGTCGGCGGTGACCGAAACGTTCTCGAGTTGCAGAACGTCAGGCTGACCGGTACCGCCGGCAATGCTGCGAACGCCATTACGATTGACCTGCACCGGGACTGCATGATTCGGGTCCGTGACCAGCATCACCCGGCTGGTGAAGCGGCCGGCCTCCACCACCTGCCCGAACAGGCCCTTGGCGTCGATCACCGCGTCTCCCGGATGGATGCCGGCGTCCAGGCCCTTGTCGAGCATCACCTGATGGGTTCCGGGTCCGGGCACCACGCCGATGATCTCGGTGATCAGCACCTCCGACGGCAGCCGTGCACGGCTGCCGAGCAACGCCCGCAGGCGTTCGTTCTCGGTCTTGAGGGACAGATACTGCTGCGAGACCTGGGACAGCTCGAGAATGCGCCGTTCCAGCGCGGCGTTCCGATCGAGCAGGGTTTCGCGGGTGGCGACGACGTCACCGACCTCGTCCGACAGCAGATAGGGCATTTCGGCGACCAGCACCAGCGGCGCCACCAGCGTCATCAGGGCGCGCTCCACCGGATCGAGCAGCCGGGTGGAGGATTCGAGCGCGATGAGCACGACCGAAACCAGCGCCAATGCCGTCAGCAGATATCCCGCACCGGACTCTCGAACGAACAGGGCCTTGATCGGCGGATTCCCCCCGTCTACGCGACCGCGTCAGGCGTGCGGCTCGTCGTGACGGTCGCGGTCATGATCCGTGTGGCGGCCACACCCGTTACTCCGTCGACAGCAGGTCGGCGTCGCCGGCCTTGTCCATCAGTTCCAGTGCCTTGCCGCCGCCGCGGGCGACACAGGTCAACGGGTCCTCGGCGACAATCACCGGCAGGCCGGTTTCTTCCTGCAGCAGCACGTCGAGGTCGCGCAGCAGCGCCCCGCCGCCGGTCAGCACCAGGCCGGTTTCAGCGATGTCCGAGGCCAGTTCCGGCGGACATTGCTCCAGCGCGCTCTTGACCGCCTGCACGATCATCGACAGCGGTTCCTGCAGGGCTTCCAGAATCTCGTTGCTGTTGAGTGCAAAACTGCGGGGCACGCCTTCGGCCAGATTGCGGCCGCGCACGTCGATCTCGCGGATCTCTTTCTGCGGGTAGGCGGCGCCGATTTCCTGCTTGATGCGTTCCGCCGTGGCTTCGCCGATGAGGCTGCCCTGGGTGCGGCGCACATAGGCGACGATGGATTCGTCGAAGCGGTCACCCCCCACCCGCACGGTGTCCGAATAAACGACCCCGTTCAGGGAGATGATGGCGATCTCGGTGGTGCCGCCGCCGATGTCGACCACCATGGTGCCCACCGCTTCCTGTACCGGCAGGCCGGCGCCGATGGCCGCCGCCATAGGCTCCTCGATGAGACGTACGTCACGGGCGCCGGCGGACAGGGCGCTCTCGCGAATGGCCCGCCGCTCCACCTCGGTGGACTTGCAGGGAACGCAGACCAGCACCCGGGGGCTCGGGCGGATGAAGCTGTTTTCGTGCACTTTGTTGATGAAGTACTTGAGCATCTTCTCGGTGACGAGGAAGTCGGCGATCACGCCGTCCTTGAGCGGGCGGATGGCGGTGATGTTGCCCGGGGTCCGGCCCAGCATGCGCTTGGCGTCCAGACCAACGGCAGCCACGCTCTTCTGATTGCCCTGCACCCGGATCGCCACCACCGACGGCTCGTTGAGCACGATGCCCTGGTCGCGCACATAGATCAGGGTATTGGCCGTTCCCAGGTCGATGGACAGATCCCGCGAGAACAAGCCGCGAATATTCTTGAACATGGATAAAGAGAAAACTCAGCTTTTGTTGGAAAAGTATAGAGTGCGCGGAGCCGCGCTACTCTAACAATTTGCATCACTGCCTGGAACCAGTGCGCTGGCGCACAGACTCCCGGTGGCGGGGCGTGTCATTGGCATCACGCGACCGTTGGATTAGGCTTGCGCGCCTATGGCCGACATCGACCTCGATCACCTCTGCCGCCTGGCGCAACTGGCCCTCGACGACGACGAGCGCGTTGCCGTGCGCGCCGATCTCGACGGAATCATCGCCATGGTCGACCGGATGCAGGCGGTGACGGCCGACGACGTCGAGCCGCTGGCCCATCCGCTCGGCCACCAGGCGCGGCTGCGCGCCGACACGGTGACCGAGACGGTCGACCGTGACGCCCTGCAGGCACTCGGCCCGTCGGTGGAGCGCGGGTTCTATCTGGTACCCCGGGTCGTCGAATAGATGGCCGCATTCGACTCGCTCGAGGCGCTCGCCGGAGGATTGCGCGACGGCCGCTTTTCCAGCCGTGAGCTGACCCGGTCGTTTCTCGACCGGATTGCCGCCCACGACGGCGCGCTCAACAGTTTCATCACCGTCGACGAGGAACGGGCCCTGGCCCAGGCCGACGCCGCAGATGCCCGTCTGCGTGCCGGCGACGCCACAGCGCTCACCGGTATCCCATTGGCCCACAAGGACATTTACTGCACCCGCGGCATGCTGACGAGCTGCGGGTCACGGATGCTGGCGAACTTCGTGGCCCCCTACGACGCCACGGTCGTCAGCCTACTGGACCGTGCCGGCGCGGTGACCCTGGGCAAGACCAACATGGACGAGTTCGCCATGGGCTCATCCAACGAGAACAGCCACTTCGGCCCGGTAGCCAATCCCTGGAGCCCGGACCGGGTTCCCGGCGGCTCCTCGGGTGGCTCGGCGGCGGCGGTGGCGGCCGGTCTGACCCCCCTGGCCACCGGCACCGACACCGGCGGGTCCATACGCCAACCGGCTGCGTTCTGCGGACTGACCGGCATCAAGCCCACCTACGGCCGGGTGTCGCGGCACGGCATGGTGGCCTTTGCCTCGAGCCTGGACCAGGGTGGCGTGCTGGCCCGCAGCGTGGCCGACGCGGCCCGGGTTCTGGCCTGGATGAGCGGCTTCGATCCGCTGGACTCCACCAGCAGCGATCACGCCGATGCCTGGCTGGCAGCGCGCCGCAACGGGCCGCTAGCGGCCCCGCAACGGCCCCCGGTCATCGGGTTGCCTCGTCAGTATTTCCAGGGCCTAGGCCAGGGTAGCGCGGCCGTCGAGGCTGCGCGCCAGGCGCTGGAAGCGGCCGGCTGCCGCTTCCAGGACATCGACCTGCCGCACACCGACATGGCCATCCCGGCCTACTACATCATTGCCGGAGCGGAAGCCTCCACCAACCTGTCCCGCTTCGACGGCGTGCGGTTCGGCCATCGTTGCGACGCCCCCGACAACCTGGAGGACCTGTACCGGCGGTCCCGCAGCGAAGGGTTCGGCGCCGAAGTGAAGCGGCGGATTCTGACCGGCACCTACGCCCTGTCCGTGGGCTACTACGATGCCTACTACCTGAAGGCGCAGAAGCTGCGCCGGTTGATCCAGAACGATTTTCTGGCCGCCTTCGAGCAGGTGGACCTGCTGCTGACCCCGACCACGCCCGGGCCGGCGTTTCCCCGGGGAGATCTCACCAGCGATCCGGTCGCCATGTATCGGCAGGACATCTTCACCACCCCGGCCAGCCTGGCGGGATTGCCGGCCATGTCCGTGCCTTGCGGTTTCGCCGGCGCCCTGCCACTGGGCATGCAACTCATCGCGCCCCACTTCGGCGAGCAGGTGCTGCTGGAGACCGGCGCGCTCTACCAGCAGCACAGTGACTGGCACCAGAAGGTGCCGGAGGCGTTCGCGCCATGAGTTCGAACAGCGCCTGGGAAGCCGTCATCGGCCTCGAAATTCACGTTCAGCTCGCGACTCGCAGCAAGATCTTCTCGGGCGCCGCCACCGCCTTCGGCGCCGAGCCCAATGCCCAGGCCTGCGGGGTCGACCTGGGGCTGCCCGGCACCCTGCCGGTGATCAACCAGGAAGTCCTGCGCATGGCCCTGACTTTCGGTCTGGCCATTGGCGCGCAGATTCCGCCGTTCTCGGTGTTCGACCGCAAGAACTACTTCTATCCGGACCTGCCCAAGGGTTACCAGATCAGCCAGTTCGCGCATCCCGTGGTCGGCCCTGGCGAGCTCACGGTACCGCTGTCCGATGGCAGCGAGCGGATCGTCGGCATCACCCGCGCGCACCTGGAGGAGGACGCGGGCAAGTCCGTCCACGACGCCTTTCCCGGTCTGACCGGCGTGGACCTGAACCGGGCCGGCACGCCTCTGCTCGAGGTGGTCTCCGAGCCGGACCTGCGCACCCCGCAGGAAGCGGCCGCCTATTTCCGTCAGATGCACACGCTGGTCCGCTACCTGGGGATCTGCGACGGCAACCTGGAAGAAGGCAGCATGCGCTGCGACGCCAACGTCTCGGTCCGACCCCGGGGCGACAGCGAGCTCGGCGTGCGCACGGAAATCAAGAACATCAACTCGTTCCGGTTCGTCGAGCGCGCCGTTGCCTACGAGATCGAACGGCAGATCGACGAGCTGGAATCCGGCGCCCGGATACGTCGGGAAACCCGCCTTTACGATGCCGAAAAGGACCAGACCCGGGTCATGCGCAGCAAGGAGCTGTCCGAGGACTACCGGTACTTTCCCGACCCGGACCTGCTGCCGGTACAGGTCGATCCCGCCATGCTGGAGACGCTGCGCGAGGCGCTGCCGGAACTGCCGGCGGCCAGACGCCAGCGGTACCAGCAGGCCCTGGAGCTGTCCGCCTACGACGCCGACTGGCTCACCCAGGATCCGGCCGTTGCCGGTTACTTCGATGCGGTGGTGGCGGCCGGCGGCAACCCCAAACTCGCTGCCAACTGGATCATGGGCGATCTGTCCGCGGCGCTGAACCGCGACGGCCTGAGTATCACCGCGTCGCCGGTCACCCCGGCCCAGCTCGCTACCCTGATCGAGCGCCTGGAGGACGACACCCTGTCGTCGAAAACTGCCAAGACCCTGTTCGATGGCTTGTGGCGCCAGGAAGGCGACGTCGACGGCATCATCGAGGCGCGCGGCCTGCGCCAGGTCAGCGACAGCGGTGAACTCAAGGCCATCGTCGACGCCGTGGTGGCCGAGCACCCGGATCAGGCCGAGGCGTTCCGGGGTGGCAAGGACAAGGTGCTGGGCTTTTTCGTCGGCCAGGTCATGAAGCGCACCCAGGGCAAGGCCAATCCGAAACAGGTCAACGAACTGCTGCGTACCGCCCTGTCGAAGCCCTGACCGGCCCGCGCGGCGGGTTCCGCGGCGCCAGGCCGGCAGTCAATCCTGTATCATGCGCGCTGTGTCCCCGGGCGGCAGCATGAGAAAACTGGACTTCATCGTATTCGGCTGCGCCAGGAGCGGCACTACGGCGCTGGCCAAAATGCTGCGCGCCATCAACCAGATCCACTGCGGCATCGAACTCTTCAACCCCATCGACGATCATCGTCAGATCGATGTCGACCAAGCCTTCCTGGCACGCTATCGGGAGCAGATCGAGGCCGGGAAGCGGCAACCCATCGACCCGGAAGAGGAAATGGCCATCCTCCAGGGCAAAGGCGACGTCCGGGCCTACGGCAACAAGTTTCCCCTCTACTACCGCCGCCTGCGCGGCGTCTTCGAGGAACTCGGCACCACCAAGAGCGTGCTGTGCGCCCGGGAGCCGCTGCGGGTCGCCCAGTCGTACAACATGAAGTCCCGGGAGAAGCGCTCCGGCTGGCCGCGCGGGCGCAGCGCCCTGTTCGCCGCCGGCGACATGATGATTCTGCTCAAGACCCTGGCCGCCTGCGCCCGGCACCACCAGCCGCTGGATATCCTGGTGGTGCCGCAGTCGGCCCTGCTGATGGACTGGCAGACGACCCTGAACGCCGTGGCCGACCACCTGTTGCCGGGGGTCGAAGTCACCTGCGATACGGCGCTGGTGAGCGACTCCGTCAAGTTCGGCGCCCGGCGCCAGACCCTGAAGCGCCCGGACCTGTCCGACACCGAAGCGACCGCCCTGGCGGCCCTGGACAATGCCGGCGCCGCCGCGGTGCTCGGACTCGATGAACCCTGTCACATCGGTCGGGTCGGCCGCCATCTGGCCGAGGTGGCGCGGGCTCTGCCGGACGACCATATCGAATTCATCAGCGCGCTGGCCCGGGAATCCGGCCCGGACGTGCGCGAGTACCTGACCCGGTGGGAGCGGATCGCCAGACGCGCCGGCGCCGACGCCAACCGGTGAGACCCTGACCGCGCGGTCCGCGAGCCAGCGGCCGATGCGCCCGTCTCAGGCTCTCTGCAGCGCCAGATGGGCGCCGAGCCCCACCAGCAACGTGCCGCCGGCGCGCTTCATCCAGCGCTGGGCAGCGCTGGAACGCTCGAGCCGGCCCACCACCGCAGCGGCCGCCGCCACACAGATCAGATCGGCGGAGGAGAACATCAGGTTGACCACGGTGCCGAGCACCAGGAACTGCGCCCATACCGGCAGGCTGGCGGCCGGATCGACGAACTGGGGCAGGAAGGCGAAAAAGAAGATGGCGGTCTTGGGATTGAGCACCTCCACGGTGATGCTCTCCACAAAGGCCCGCCGGCCGGACCTGGCGGAAACCGCGGTGGCCCCTGGCAGGGACTGGCGGCTCTGGCGGATGAGGCTCAAGCCCAACCACACCAGATAGCCGGCGCCGGCCAGTTTCACCGCCAGGTACAGGGCCGGAACCGCGCTGAACAGCACCGTGAGGCCGGCCGCCGCGGCCAGCACGTGAACGTACCCGCCCAGGTGAATCCCGGCCGCCGCCAGCAGTCCCGAGGAGCGGCCGCGGGCCAGGGTCTGGCCAGCGGCGTACAACATGGCGGGCCCCGGCATGTAGGCGAACACCGCCGTGGCCGAGAAGAACGCGATGAGCAGCTCGGTGGAGGGCATGCCGCCAATTTAAGGCATGCAGAGGGCGGGTCAAGCCCCGGCCGGGCAGCCCTCGAGCCCTGGCCGCCCGCTTCCGGCAGGGTCGCTCTGATCCGGGCGAGGTAGTATGCTCTTTGACTTAGAACGCATTCTGACCAGTTAACTCGACAACTCTTAGAGGGGGACACATTGAGCGCCAAACCATTGCCCGTAGTGGAGTATCTGAAGATTCCGGATGGTGGTGACCCGTACCTCGAGGGCCACAAGTGCGGCGGCTGCGGGGCCATCTTCCTTGGTGCGCGGAACGTCTGCTCGAAGTGCGGCGCGCGGGATCAGATGGACACCGTGAAACTTTCCAACAGCGGCAAGCTGTACTCTTTCTCCATCGTTCACCGCTCGTTTCCCGGCATCGACGTTCCGTACGTGAGCGCCGTGGTCGACCTGGATGACGGGGTCGCCATCAAAGGCAACCTGATCGACGTCGAACCCGATCCGGAGAAAATCGCGTTCGACATGCCCGTGGACGTCGTCTTCGACGATGCCCTCGGCCGCAAGGATCGGGACGGCAACGCCTACCTCTCGTTCTTTTTCAAACCCAAAAGCTGATCCCGGAGGAAGACATGACTGACGCATACGTAGTTGGTGTCGATATGATCAAGTTCGGCCGGTTTCCCGACCGGACCGTCCCTGAAATTGCGGCCGAGTCCGCCCTGCTGGCGCTGGACGACTGCGGTCTGACCATCCAGGACATGCAGGCGCTGTACTGCGGCAACCTGGGCCAGGCCAGCGGCATGGTCGGGCAGCGCATGTTGCAGCAGATCGGCCAGACCGGTATTCCGGTGGTCAACGTCTCGAACGCCTGCGCCACCGGCGCCACCGCGTTCCGCGAAGCCTGGGCTTCCGTGAAGGCCGGCCTGTACGACTGCGTGCTGGCGGTCGGCGTCGAGCAGATGGGCAAGGGCCTGCTGGGCGGCGCCGGCGGCGCCACCGGCATTCCCAAGGAAGGTCTGCTGGGCTCCGGCACCATGCCGGCGGTGTTCGCCGAGGCGGGCATGGAGCATGCGCGCAAGTACGGCACCACCTTCGAGCAGTTCGCCAAGGTCTCGGTGAAGAATCACCATCACTCCACCTTGAACCCGAAGGCCATGTACCAGATCGAGACGCCCCTCGAAACGGTCATGAACGCGGAAATGATTGCCTACCCCAACACCAAGCTGATGTGCTCGGTGAACGTGGACGGCTCCGCCGCGGCGGTGATCTGCTCAGAGAAGAAGGCCAAGGAACTGGGTCTGATGAAGCGCGCCATCAAGGTCCGGGCTTCGGTGCTGACCTCCGATCCGTGGCAGGAGCGCGACCTGGTCATGCCGGACGTGAACAGCTGCACCCGGCTGGCGGCCAAGCAGGCCTACGAAATGGCCGGCCTGGGCGCCGACGACATCGATCTGGTGGAGTTGCACGACTGCTTCGCCACCGCCGAGATTCTGCACTACGAGAATCTGGGCCTGTGCAAGGACGGTGAAGCCGGCCGCATGATCGACGACGGCGAAGTGGCCCTGGGTGGCCGCATTCCGGTCAACGTCTCCGGCGGCCTGCTGTCCAAGGGTCACCCGCTCGGCGCTACCGGTATCGCCAACATCTACGAAGTGTCGACCCACCTGCGGGGTGAAGCCGGCAAACGTCAGGTGGAGGGCGCCCGCATCGGCATGACCCACGTCATCGGCCTGGGCAGCGCCTGCGGCATCCACATCCTCGAAAAGGCGTAACCCACGCCGGCCCGAGGAACCTGCCCGGAGCGAGCGTCCGCTCGCTCCGGCAGACCGCCCCGCCCCGGAATCCTTCCCATGCGCATCGGCGTCGTCAGCGACACCCACAACAACCTGAAGAGCGCCCGCCGTATCGTCGAGCTGTTCAACGAAGCCGGCGTCAGCCGTGTGGTGCACACCGGAGACATCACCCAGGCCAAGACCCTGGAAGTGTTTGCGCAGCTCGACGCGCCTCTGTACGGGGTGTTCGGCAACAACGATCAGGAACGGGAATCACTCGACGCGGCCATCGACCGCTTCGGCTTCGAGTTCCGCGAGCCGCCCTTCGAACTGGTGTGGCACCAGCGCCGCATCATCGTCGTGCACGACCCGCTGGAATTCGACGGAACGCTCACCGGCGCCCATGAACTGGCGCTCCACGGCCACACCCACTTCTACCGCTACGAGCGGCTGGACGGGCAGACTTTCTTCAATCCCGGCGAATGTGCCGGCCACATGCAGGGTTTCAACGCCATCGGCGTGGTGGACCTCGCCGACCTCAGCACGGAACTGCTCAAGTTCTGACCGGGTTTCTGGACGGCCACCCGCCGGAAGCGACGGTCGGGCGCTAAGACTGCCGCATTGACGTTGGGGGAATCGGGTGTGCTGAACGATTTACGCGCCCGACCGTCGCTTCCGGCGGATGGCTTGCAACGTCCCGGCTGAACTGCGCGGCGGCCCGAATTGGCAGGCCAGCGTTCATCGGGTTCCGCGACGCCTCCGCTGCCGCCCGTACCATGGGGTCGTGGAGGGCGTTTACAACAGTCTGCGCTACGGTCGCGGCAGCGGCATCGATCCGGCGGGCGGGCTCAGCCGGCGTTGAAGGCGTCCAGGAAGGTGCCGATGCGCCGGGCGTTCACCCCCAGGTCGCTGACCCCCACCCGGGAGATACTGCGCACGTCCACCACGGACCCGCCGGCCCCTGGGCGCACCCGCACCACCACGTCGTCCTTGAAGCCGAACCAGAACGTGGTTGCGGTCGCCTCCACCTTGCCGCCGGACGGGTTGACGTCGACGATCTCCAGGCCCATGTCCTCGAGCACCTGACGCGACCGTTCCAGCGCCTGATCCGGGCTCAGCTCGCTCTCCAGGGTCTGTACCCACGGGTATGCCTCGGCCTGCGCCGGGGCGATCTTCTCGGCATCGAACTCCAGCGGATTGGCCTCTTTGCCGCGCAGCGCCACCACCGCTTCGAAGCGCGGCGGATCGATCACATTGGTGGAGATGTCGTGAATCGGCGGCACCGCCGAGGCGGTCAGAAACTGGTTGCCCATGACCGCCAGGATCAGCGCGCTGATGACCGTCCCCAGATACAGCGGCGGGCGGTCGGCCCTTAAACCGCCACGATGCGCAACAATGAGGCCGACGATGCCGCAGATCAGGCCCACCGCCGCCAGCACCACAGCCGCCGCCAGCATCATGAAGCCGACGCCGAACGACCAGAGGCCGAAGCGCGAACCGAGTGCGCCGATGGGCAGCAGGGCCACCGCCACCAGCGCGCCCAACATTATGGCCCTGGACCACCACCGCTGTTCACCCGGCGCGCCGTTGCTGACCTCGTTCATGACTCTCTCCCCTGATCCGTTCGAACCATGCTGCGATCCCAGCCTGTGGCGGTCAGGTGATCGTGCTGCCGCCGTCGATGACGAAGTTCTGCCCGGTGGTGAAGCTGCCGGCCCGGGACGCCAGGTACACGGCAATCCCGGCAATCTCCTCGGGCTCGCCGATGCGGCGCAGCGGGTCGCCGGCGGTACGTTTCTTCAGAATGTCCGGGTTCTCCCACAGGGCCCGGGCGAAGTCGGTGCGCACCAGGCCCGGCGAGATAGCGTTGACCCGCACGTTGTGGGGCCCGTTCTCCACAGCCAGGTTGCGCACCAGTTGCAGGTCCGCCGCTTTGGAGATGCAGTAAGCGCCCAGGTCGCCACTGCCCTTCAGCCCGCCCACCGACGACACCACGATGATGGCGCCGTCCTGGCGTTCGATCATTTCCGGCAGCACCAGTTGCGCCAGCCAGTGGTTGGACATGATGTTGACCCCCAGCACCTTCTCGAAGGCGCTGTCCGGTAACTCGCGCATGGGACCGTAGTAGGGGTTCACCGCAGCGTTACATACCAGAATGTCGATGTGGCCGAGCTTTTCCCGGGTCTCGTTGACCAGCCGTTCCACATCCTCGCGGTGCCCGATGTGGGCGGCAATGGGCACAGCGCCACCGGCGCCGTCTGCAACCTCGGCATTGATGGCGTCGGCAACCTCCTGGCAGACCTCGGCCTTGCGGCTGGAAATGACCACCTGCGCGCCCTGGCGCGCCATTTCCTCGGCGATGGCTTTACCGATGCCCTTGCTGGAGCCGGTGATGAGGGCCACTTTGCCGGTCAGGTCGAATAGGTTGCTTGGCACGAAAACCTCGGTGACTGATTATGAATGGAGAGCCGGGATGATAGGCGCTGGCACGGGCCGACCTCAACGCCTCGCCCGGAGGCCCCGGGCGCCGGCGGCGCCCGGCGTCCGGCGGCCGGCGCCCGGATCAGGCGATGCCGAGTTCGCCCCGGGCGAAGGCGGTAATGCCCTTGTAGTCGGCCTTACCGTTGCTGGCGCGCTGCAGGTCGGCTTTCACCAGCACCCGCTTGGGGGTCTTGTAACCCGCCAGGTGGTTGCGCACGTGAGCCTGCACCTCGGCCTCGTTCAGCTCCGTACCGGGTTCGGGCTGCAGCACGGCGGTGACCATCTGGCCCCACTTGTCGTCCGGCACGCCGACCACGAGCGCATCGACCACGCCCGGGTAGGTCTTGAGGACTTCTTCCACCTCTTCGGGATAAACCTTCTCGCCCGCGGTATTGATACACACGCTGCCCCGGCCCAGAAGAAGCAGGGTGCCGTCCGCCGCGACCTTGCAGTAGTCGCCGGGCATGGAATAGCGCACCCCGTCGATGACCGGAAAGGTCTTGGCGGTTTTGGCTTCGTCCTTGTAGTAACCCCGCGGAATGGCGCCGGAGCGGGCTACGAAGCCGGCCTCGTCGCTGCCGGGTTCGATCTCCCGCAGGTCTTCCGAAAACACCTTGCAGTGCTCGCCGATCTGGAATCGGGCCACCTCGGTGGTGCCGTCGGCGGTGGTGTCGGAGCGGCCGAAACCGACGGCCTCGGACGCGCCGAAGGAGTCGGTCAGGACCATGGCGGCGTTGTGCTTGAGCAGACCCTGCTTGACCTCGGGACTCCACATAACGCCGCTGGAAACGATGCTGAGCACCGAGCTGATGTCGTATCTGCCGGGATTGGCCTCCAGTTCCCGCAGCATGGGTTTGGCGAACGCATCGCCGACGATGGCCATGGAGGTGACCCCATGGCGGCCTACGGCTTCCCACAGCTCGGCGGGATCGAAGCTGGGATGGGTCAGGGTCAGCACCGTGCCGCCCATGGCCAGGGTCGCAATGCTGGTGAGCAGCCCGGTGCCGTGCATCTGCGGACAGCACGGCACCATGACGCCGCCGGGATTGGCGGTCACGTTGGCGCAGTGCTCGGCAAGGTCCTTGGGCGGGACCATGCCGTTGGCCGGGGTGGCGCCGGCGGCGCCGGCATGCCACAGGTCGTCATGGGCCCACATGACCCCTTTCGGCATGCCCGTGGTGCCACCGGTGTACAGGAACAGCAGGTCGTCCCCGCTCCGGTGCAGACGCAGGGGCTCGCCATCACCGATCTCGGCCATCTCTTCGTAGCTGACCGCAAACTCGGCGCTCACCTGCTCGCTGTCGCTGACCTCCACCCACTGGACCACGTCGGGCAGCCGTTCACGCAGTGCCGTGACGTGACCGGCAAACTCACTGTCGTAGACCACGATCCGGCTGTCGGAATTGTCGAGGATGTAGTGCAGCTCGTCATCGACGTAGCGGTAGTTGACGTTCACGTGCACCAGCCGGGCCTTGAAGCAGGCCGCCAGCACCTCGCTGTAGGCCGGCCGGTTGCGCATGTAGAACGCCACCTTGTCGCCGGCCTGCAGCCCCCGATTCAGGAACCGCCGCGCCAGATTGTTGCTGCGCCTGTCCAGTTCCCCCCAGGTAATCACCCGGTCACCGTGAATCAACGCCGGCCGGTCCGCCGGCAGCGCCGCCGCGACGCCATCCAGAATGTCGCCGTAGTTCCAGTTCGAATTGCCCAACTGCTCCTCCGCCCCGAATTTAATCGAAGGGAGATGATGGCAAAGTCCCGAAGGAAATACATCGCCGGCAACCGGCGAATCGCGGCCCGGGGCGCCCCGGGCCCAGGGGGGCGGGTCAGTCCTCGATCTCGAGGACGATGGGATGCTCGCTGCTGACCCGCTGCTCCATGGACAGGACCGAGCGGTAGACGTAGCCCGGAACCACCGTGGTATCGGCCCAGTGATCGTGGCGTCCGAGCCGGGGCTCGGTGGGCGATTCCCGGTTGGCGTTGCGGGCAGTGATGTAGGCCTCGGCTTCACGCAGCGCCTGCTGGCGCGAACGGAACGGCCCGATGTCGCCCTCCCGCGCCGAAAAGTACCACTGCCCGTTGACCTGGAAAAAACGGTCCATGGTCCGGAAGAAACGCTTCTTCGGGTCATCGGGGTCGTTCTTTCTCATCGCTCACCTCACACATCGTTCGATCCGGCCGCCATCGAATGGCACCGGACGCTGAGCATTGCACCACAATCGCCCGGCTCGGTTGGTCAATCCTTGTGACAGGCTGTGGGCGGGTTGTGAGGAATGTAAGCATCCCCCATATGAGGGAGTCCCCGGGCCGCGGCAGAACCGTAAATCCGGGCACAAAGGTTGTCATCATCCGGCTCTGCGCCCCCGCCAGCTGCGCTCCGGCGAGCAGACTTCAGGGTCCCGTTTCGCTATAGTTCGCGGCCCGATTTTCTGTAGGAACCAGTCTGTGCCCGCATCGTCCATGGAAGAGCTGGTGTCGCTCTGTAAGCGCCGCGGATTCATATTCCAGTCCAGCGACGTTTACGGCGGGCTGCAGGGCATGTACGACTACGGCCCGCTCGGGGTCGAGCTCAAGAACAACCTCAAAGCCGCCTGGTGGCGGGCCATGGTCTACGAGCGGGACGACGTGGAGGGGCTCGATGCAGCCATTCTGACCCACCCCCTGACCCTCAAGTATTCGGGCCACGAAGACACCTTCACCGATCCCCTGGTGGACTGCCGGAGCTGCAAGGCGCGCCATCGGGCGGATCATCTGGAATCCGCCAGGTGCCCGAACTGCGGCTCCACCGATCTGACCGAGCCGCGTCCGTTCAACCTGATGTTCAGGACCAATGTGGGACCGGTTTCCGATGGCTCCCACTTTGCCTACCTGCGGCCGGAAACCGCCCAGGCGATCTTCACCAACTTCAAGAACGTGGTGGATTCCACGGCCCGCCGGGTGCCGTTCGGGGTCGCTCAGATCGGCAAGGCGTTCCGCAACGAAATCACCCCGCGCAACTTCATCTTCCGGGTCCGCGAGTTCGAACAGATGGAGCTCGAGTTCTTCGTCAGGCCGGGTACCGACGAGGAGTGGCACGAACGCTGGATCGAGGAGCGCCTGAACTGGTGGGAGGACCAGGGAGTCAACCGCAACCGCATCGAGCTGTACCGGGTTCCGGACGACGAGTTGTCCCACTACTCGAAGGCTACCGTGGACGTGATGTACCACTTCCCCCACGGCCTGGAGGAACTCGAAGGTATCGCCAACCGTACCGACTTCGACCTCGGTTCGCACACCAAGGCCCAGCAGGATTACGGCATCGACGCCAGGGTGATGCCGAACCGCGACTCCAACGCCAAGCTGGCGGTGCAGGACCCGGACGGCGGCGACTGGTTCGTGCCATATGTCATCGAACCATCGGCCGGCGTCGACCGGGGCGTTCTGGCGGTACTCAACGAAGGCTATCGGGTAGAGACCCTCGACAACGGCTCGAAGCGGACCGTGCTCGGTCTGAAACCCCACCTGGCGCCCATCAAGGTGGCCGTGGTGCCGCTCAAGCGCAACCACGACGGTATCGTGAACCGCTGCCGGGAGATCAAGAACCAGCTCCAGGCGCTCGGTTTCGGACGGATCCTCTACGAGAACACGGGCAACATCGGCAAGGCCTACCGCCGCCACGACGAAGTGGGCACCCCGGTGTGCGTGACCGTCGACTTCCAGACCATCGAAGACGACGATACGGTCACCGTCCGTGATCGGGACACCATGGCGCAGCAGCGCGTCGCCGTTGGGGAGCTGGCGGACTACGTCAAGGAGTCCATCCGCTGATGACCCGGGCCATCATCTCGACCATCGGCCGGGACCGGCCAGGAATCGTCAACGAGCTTTCCGACGCCGTTTTCGGCCTGGGACTCTCCATCGAGGACAGCCGCATGACGGTACTCGGCGGCGAGTTCGCCGTGCTCATGTCCGTGGCCGGCGAGGAATCGGCGCTGACCGAACTGGATCGCACCCTGGCGGACCTCACCGCCTCGAGTGACACCGCCTACCTGTTCCGCCGCACCGATCCCCGGGGCGTGCGCGACGTCATCCCCTACCGGGTGCGGGTCGTTGCCATGGACCACCCGGGAATCGTCCAACGGATCGCCGGTTTCTTCTCATCGCGCCACATCAACATCCGCGACCTGGAAACCGGATCGGCGCCGGCGCCCCACACCGGCACGCCGATCTTCGACCTGACCATGACGGTGGAGGTTCCCCACGGCACCCGGGCGGCGCGCCTGCGCAGCGACTTCGAAACATTCTGCGAAGAGCAAGACCTGGACGGCACGATCAACGTGCCGCTGTGAGCCGCAGCGCCAGTCAACTGGTGAGCGGTTTGAGGGCAATCTCCACCCGGCGGTTCAGCGCCCGCCCCTCGGTGGTGGCGTTGTCCGCCACCGGGTAATGGGGGCCGTAGCCGGCGGAATGGATGCGCGTTGCAGCCACACCCTGGCCCTGCAGGTACCCTGACACGCTGTCGGCACGCCGCTTCGACAACGCCATGTTGTAGGCCACCGAGCCGGTGCTGTCGGTGTGTCCCGCCACGTCGATGAGTGTCTTGTTGAATTCGCTGGCCACCTTCGACACCGAGTTCAGCACCGGGTAGAAATCGGCATTGATTGCCGCCTGGTCCACGTCGAAGGTGATGTTGCCCGGCATGTTGAGAATGATGTCGTCGCCGATGCGGGTCACGCTGACCCCGGTCCCCTGCAGTTCCTCGCGCAGGCGGGCCTCCTGGCGGTCCATGTAGGCGCCGACCCCGGCCCCCGCCAGGGCGCCGATACCGGCGCCGATCATGGCGTTCTTGCGCCGCTCATCGGCGTCGTCTCCGGTCAGCACGCCGGCCACCGCACCGATGGCAGCCCCGATACCGGCGCCTTTGCCGGTGTTGGAAGCTTCCCGCTGGCCGGTGTAGGGATTGGTGGTACAGGCGACGCCAATCGCCAGCAGACCGATGACCAGAACCAGACGCATGGGCTACTCCTCTGCTTGCATTGAGTCGGGGCCGGATCCGGGCCGGCAGCCGGCCGGCCCGCAGCCACGGCCCCGGAGTGTGGCACAGCTACCGCCCCTCACGACAGGCGTCGGTAACGCCCGGTGGCCGCATCGTAGCCGACCAGATCCGGCGCCATGCGGCGCATCACCCGGTACGGCGCGCTCCACAGCAGTTTGTCGAGTCCGGAGAGCAGCCAGTCTGCTACACCCATGGGGTGGCTGAGGGCGGCGAATTCCCGCCGGTAGCCGTCCTCGTGCACGCGGCTGAGCTGCCCTTCGCGCACCTCGAATCCGGCCAGCCACGCCTCGACCACGGTCAGCCCGGTAACTTCGGCGAACTGGCGCCACAGGTAGAAATCCCCGGCCAGGCGCTGAACGGCCAGTTGCGTCAGGTCCAGCCGGGCGTTGAGCGACGCCGCCCAGAAGGTCGATTCCTGCTGAATGAACGGCAGCAGGCGTCCGTAAGCGCCACAGCGGATCAATCGCGAACGGTAGCCGAACGGCAGCCGCGCGTACTGCAGGTGATGCCGGTCGTTATAGGTGCAGATCAATCCGGTCAGCCAGCGGATGGTGTCGTTGTGCATCACGTCGGCGACAATTTCGAAGGCATGCGGGGAGTAGTAGTCACCAGCGCCGATGTAGCTGCAGACGTCCGCATCGCCGCTGTCGGCCAGCCCTCGGGCCAGCGCATCGTAGAGACCACTGTCCCGTTCGCGCAGCAGAGTCAGTTCCAGACCGTCGATTCCCTTTGCCGCTTCCAGCGTCCGTTCGAGGGCCGGCGGCAGCGCGGTGGTGAGATCAGCGCAGCGGATGACGCAGCGAATCGAATGACGCTTCAGCGCACTCTGGCGGACGATCGACTCGACGGTGACAGCCAGCGCCGGCGACGGCACGGAGACCGGAACGATGCACAGGAAGCGCACGGTCCGGTCAATCCCGTGCCGGCGGTGCTGGTATCATACGGCGGTGGTGACTCAAAGCTCATCCCCGTTCGTGTCCGTCGTGGTGGCGGTCAAGAACAACCCCACCGGCCTCGCGGCCACCTTGTCTTCACTCGAGCGGCAGGATCCCGCCGCGCTGCAGGTCATCGCCATCGACGGTGGTTCGACCCCGCCCACGCTGGAAGTTCTCGATCGGTTCGGTGACCTGCTCGCCTATCGGGAATCGGGCCTGGACACTGGCATCGCCGATGCCTTCAACCGCGGCATCGCCCAGGCCACCGGGCATTATGTGGCCATTCTCAATTCCGGTGACACCTGGACCGCGGACACCCTGACGCAGGTCCGCGACGGCGTTGGCGCAGCCGGCTGTCCCGACGTGCTCCACGGGGACGTCCGCTTCGTGCGCAGCGACGGTTCCACCTACGTGGTGCGCAGCGACCGCACGCGGCATCACCAGCGCGCCTATCTGTTTCATCCCGCTCTGTTCGTACGCCGCGACTGTTATGCCAGCGTCGGAGGATACGACAGCAGTTATCTGCTGGCCATGGATGCCGAGTGGTGCCATCGCGCGATGGTCAAGGGCCTGCGCTTCGCCGCCGTGGATGCCGTGCTGGCCAATATGGAACTCGGCGGAATCAGCGATTCACGCTACGCCGAGGCGCTGCGCGAGTTCCGCCGCTCGGTCATCGGACACGGTCTGGCGAGCCCCGCCGCGGCCTGGTTCCACTACCTGCGGGTGCTCGCCGGAAAACGTCTGCGGGCCGTGTCGGGCCGGCGGCGAGGTGGGCGTCAGGACGCTTAGCCAGCGTCCTCGGGAACGCCCGCGCGCTGCTTCGTGGTCCAGGTCGACAGACAGGGAATCTTCGAGCGATCGCACCGGTCCGCGTACTTCTCGGCGATTTCCCGGACCTCCTGCAGCAGGCCCTCTTCCAGCGTGATCGGCTTCAGGCCGAGTCCGAGCAGCGCGTCGTTCTTGACGATCAGCTCGTTCTCCGCCGCTTCGTTGCGCGGGTTGGGCACGTTGGCGATCTGCGCGCCGGTAGAGCGGGCGATGATCTCGGCCAGTTCCTTGACCCGATGGGTCTCGGTCATCTGGTTCATGATTTTCACCCGGTCGCCCGGGTTCGGCGGATTGCGCACTGCCAGCTCGATGCAGCGGACGGTGTCCTGGATGTGGATGAAAGCCCGGGTCTGACCGCCGGTACCGTGTACCGTCAGCGGATAGCCCACGGCTGCCTGCATCAGGAAGCGGTTGAGCACCGTGCCGTAGTCACCGTCGTAGTCGAAGCGGTTGATCAGTTCTTCGGACAGGCGGGTGTCCTCGGTCTGGGTACCCCAGACGATGCCCTGGTGGAGGTCGGTGATCCGCAAACCGTCATTCTTGGCGTAATAGGCGAAAATGAGCTGATCCAGGGTCTTGCTCATGTGGTAGATGCTGCCGGGATTCGCCGGATACAGGATCTCCTGAGTCACGCTTCCCTGCTCGCCGGCATCGATGGATACCTCGAGGTAGCCTTCCGGCAGCGCCACTCCGGCGGTGCCATAGCCGTAAACCCCCATGGTGCCCAGGTGCACGACATGAGCGTCGATTCCCGACTCGACGATGGCCGCCAGCACGTTGTGGGTGGCGTTGACATTGTTGTGGACGGTGTATCGTTTGTGCGCCGCCGACTTCATGGAGTAAGGCGCGGCCCGCTGCTCGGCGAAGTGAATGATGGCGTCGGGGCGGAAGGTCTCCAGCAACCTCACCAGTTCCGCGTAGTCCTCGGCCACGTCGAGGTTGTCGAAGCCGATCTCGTTGTTGGTCAGATCCTTCCAGGCCGCCAGCCGTTTGCCGATGGCCCGGATTGGGGTAAGGGATTGCGCCTCGAGCTCGTTCTCGATATTGCGCCGCGACAGGTTGTCCACGATTGAAACGGTGAAGCCGCACTTCGACAGATGCAACGCGGTAGGCCAACCACAGAACCCATCTCCGCCAAGAACCAGAATCCGACCAGACATATTTGCTCCTTCAGTAACTGTTTCCGGGTCTGACGAGGCGTCGCCAGGGTATCCGCGCCGGCGCCACCCGATCGGCCAGGCCGCACGCGCCCGATCCCGGAGACCAGGTTCCAGCCGTCACCAGACGCTCCACGTAGCGCTGCGCCGAGTGTTCGCGGCGGTACCGGTCAGCCCGGAATCCAGCCCGCTGACGCCAGTGGTCACGCGCCGCCAGAATGTCCAAAAGGGCCACCACGAACGCTTCCGCCGAGTCGGCGGTGCAGGCGCTTTCGGCTCCGACGTAAGCCGGAAAGGTGTCCGGCGTACACAGGATCACACACCCGCTCGCCACCGCCTCGACGGCGATCCCGGAACCGCGTACCCGATAGCGGTCCGGCTGGTAGGGCATCAGTACGACGTCGGACGATCGCAGACGGGCAGCGTATTCGGCCGATCCGAGCGGCTTGTCACAAAGCTCCAGATCGCTCGACGCGAGGGACCGTAGTTCGTCCAGGGCGCGCTGGGTGGCGGGAGTGTAACCCAGAACCTGGGGGCTGCACTGCACGAAGAATCGAATCCGTCCGGCCCCGGCTTGTGCCCGGATGCCGCGGACGATGGCTGGCAGCCAGCAGAAACCCTTCTCTTCGCGCGCCGCACCGAGATAGGCGACAGTGAGATCCGCCGTCGCCTTCTCGCCGGCCTCGGCGTTGGCGGCCGCGTCCCCCGGCACCGGCGGTGGCAGGTCCAGGGTGCCCAGCGGCACGCCCCAGCGCTGCGACAGCGCGTCCGCCAGCAAGGCGTTCTCGGCGTGCAGAAAGACCCGCCGGCCCAGCACGCCGAGGCGGCTCAGATAGAAAATCACCCGATCCACCGATACGCCGCCGCGTGCGTGCGGCATGATGTCGACGTCGTACGGCGTCACCAGGTGCAGCGCCGGCGCCCGGGCGACGAACTCCGGCTCCCGGGTCACCAGCCGCAACACGGCGCGATAGGTAATGGCGTCGGCCGTCGGCAACACCACCACGTCCCCGCTTCCCGCTGCGTCCGGCAATGCCCGCTGCAGATCCTCGGCAAACAAGGCGTCCGGTGATTCGTCGGGTTGGCGCCGGGACTGCTCCTCCTTCTCGGGATCGCGGCTCAGGCCCAGCCGGCGGTACACGGCAACCAGCCCACGAGCCATGGGATGCGACGAGGCCAGGATGCGCGCGCGGACGCGCGCCAGAGTCGAAGGCGGCGGCGCCGCGGCCGGCTTGAAGGCGTCGTACATCGACAGGCGGAACACCGGCCGCACCTCTACGCCCGACGCCGCCAGCTCGGGGTCCGCGTTCTGATGAGCCAACCAGACCACCCGGCGGCCGGCTTGCCGCGCCCCCGCGGAGATGGCCAGGGCAAGCTGGTAGTGATGGCCGCGCCGATCCCGCAGCGACGGGTCGGCCAGGTACAGGGTCCCGCTGCCGGTCACTGCAGAGTCTCCCGGAGCGCGCGCAGCAGTGGCTCGTCCGCCAGCGCCCGCGGAATCAGCAGCAGATCCACGTTGCCTTTGCGGAAATCGAAGCTGGCGGCGAACCGGCTCAGGTCCGGCACCATGCCGCTGAACTTCGGGTACAGGCTGTTGCGGATGTCGACCACCTGAAACCGGTCATGCACGAACTCGGCAAAGGTCTCTCCGGTGCGCATGCGAACCGACAGCGCCGCCGGCCACAGTTCGACGATGAATACGCTCGCTGGGAACCCGGGATGATCCAGAAAGCCATCGACCACCTGAGGCTCGAAGCCCTCGGTGTCCACTTTGACCACCAGAGGACCTTCGATTCCGCGGGCACGCAGGAAGTCGACGCCGGTGAGGGTCTCCACCGCCATGCTGGAGTCGGCGTCAGGCAGGTCGGAAAGCCGACCCGAAATCATGACCCCGTTACGTACCCGGTAGGTCATGGTGGCGCTGCGGTGCGACAGCGCGACCGGATGTACGCGCACCTGATCCGCCAGACCGTTGAGCGCCAGGTTGGCCTCGATGAGCGGCACCGTGTACCCCGGTTCGAAACAATGTACCGGTCCCGGCAGCCCTCGGGCGCGCAACATGAAGGCGCACTCGATGGCAAACCGCCCCACGTATCCGCCCACGTCGAGCACCGCGGGATCGCCGGTGGCGCCGGCAAGCCCGTCCCACAGCAGTGCCAGCATGTCGCCCGCGTCAGGCCGCTGGCGCCGCCGCCGGCGCACCCCGTCGCCGCGCCGCTCCAGGTAGCGGCAGGCATTGAGACGCTTCATGGCCAGGTTGGCGAAGAAACGCTCGCTGGTGGAAACGAACACACCGTAGTCGCCGGTATCCCAGAGAACGATGTTGCGCTCCGGCGTGCCGGTTTCGGCGCAGAACCGGCGCACCGGATCGGCAACGGCTGCCGGGAGCTGCTCGAGGGTCCAGCGGGGTCTGGGTTGGCCGGTAGTCATGGTTCAGAAGTAATCCCAGACCTCGTCCAGGGCAACCATGTTGAAGGGCGGGCATCGATACCAGTCGACGCTCTTGAAGCGCGAGCCATCGAGCCCGCCGCCGAAGTTGTAGATGGTCCGTTCCGGGGTCATTCTGTGAACTTTGTTGTCCAGCGCCGTCAACAAGGCCAGGGTCTCGTCCCAGGCGAAAAATTTCCTCAGGGTCACCGAAGGCAGACGGGGCGGCGTCACGTCCAGCCGCGCCAGCACCTCTGGCGTCAGGCTGGCCTCGACGAAGGCCAGGTAGTCCGCCTCCGGCATCGAAAAACACTCGATCAGACGGTCCAGGTAGGGCCGCAGTTTCTCCGCCGTGGTACCCCAGCCCCAGCCCTGAAAACGACTGCAGGCGCCGCCCGCCTCCGCGTCCACCAGAAACGGGTGGCCATAGACCGAGAACACACCTGCGTCGTCTTCGATGGCCGCCAGCTGCTCGCGGAACACGGCGACCGCGGACCGGGTGGGAAAACAGTCGTCCTCCAGCACCAGCAGGTGCCTGAAGCGCGCCGTCGCTTCCAGTAGCGCGTGCAGGATCAACTTACGGAAGCCCAGCATGCCGTTGTGACGGCGGACCTCGGCCACCGGGTAGCGGCTCACGACTTCGGCCACCAGGTCGGTGCTGTGCTTCAGGTCCGGGACGCCCTGATGACCATCGATCCAGACCTGCACCGATCCGCAGGCATCCTGGCGGTGCAGACTCTCGAGTACGTCGGCGATGTGCAGCGGCCGGGAATGGCCGAATACCAGGATTCCGAAATCGTCCATTCCAGGGGCCACACGAACCCACCGCTGCCGGTGGGCGGGTAGTTGCTCAACCGGCGATTATAGCCCACCGGCCAGGCCGCACGCCAAACCACCTGCTCCGTCCACAGACCCGCAACAGAGGGCCCGAATCCCGCCGGCGGCCGCGCCGCTCTGTGGCGGGACTCAGGCAACGTGCGTATCATTACGCTCCGTCCGTTCAGGGCCGGCTCCCTCTGCCGGGCCGCTTTTCGCCTGACTCGCACGCCGCGGGCAGAGACAACCTGGTCCCGAGGCGAGCCATGAGTTTGTTCCAGCTATGACCAATCTGATCTTCGCCGGATCGCACCACGCCGGTGTATCCCGAATCGCCCGGATCATCCGCACCGCGGGTGCCGGCGACCACGCCCGGAGCGCCGTGCTGTCGGCCATCAACGGGGACCTGGGACAACGGCAATGGGTCGGCGGGGTGCCAGCCGCGCCAGAGCTCCGGGACCGCGCCGGCGAAGCGCTGCGCGGCGGGGCCGGCGGACTCGATCTATGGGCGGATGAACGCACCGCCGCCGCACTCGACTTCTGGGCCGGTGTCGACAGTGAAGCCCGCTTCCTGCTGATCTTCGTGCCGCCCGAGGTCGAACTCGCCGCCTTCATCGTCGACCGTGAAGAGCCGGCCAGAAGCGCCGAGCTGGACGAACTCCTGCAGCGCTGGAGCGAGACCACCCTGACCATGTTGAGCCTGCTCGGCCGGCAGCCGGCTTGCCAGCAGAGTTCCGCCCTGATGATCAATGGCCGCAGTGCCCTGCTGGCGCCACGCACCCTGGTCAGCAAGTTGAACCGGGCCTGGGAACTGGACCTGCAGCAACCGGACGGGCCCCAGGACGAAGACCGGTCCGGTCCCGGCGACCAGGTCGCCCAGGCGCTGTGCCGCGCCTGGATCGAGGACCATCACCCGGGCGCCAGCGCCATCGCCGCGGAAGCCAGGGTGCGGGCGATGGACCTGATTCCGGCGGACATCGAACCAGCCCCGGCCGTGGGCCTCGCCGTGTTACGGCAGGTGCAGCGGCTCAGCGCCCAGCTACGCGAGCAACAGGGCCATATCGACTCCGCAAGCCGGGAACAGAACGCCCTGCGCACCAGCCTGGAACGGACCACGGCGCAGCGCGATGATCATGCCGCACGACTGGCCACCGTCAGCGACGAACGGCGTCTGGCCCTTCGCTTCATCGGTCAACTCGAAGACGAGGTCAAACGCCTGCACCGCAACGTTGCCCAGCGCGAACGCCAGGCGCGCGATCTGGCGGCGCGTCAGAACAAGCGCGCTTCCATCGACCTGGTCGGCCAGCTGCGGAGCCTGCAGCGATGAGCAGCGCCAATCTGGGCGGCCTGCTGGGCGAGCTGATCGCCGGCAACTTCACCGACGTCGCTACCGTGGTGCATCTGGGTGCGGGCGCCTGCGCGGAACTGGCCGTCTACCGGCAGCTCGAGGCGGAGCGCGTGGTCCTGGTAGAACCCAACGCGGACGTTGCCGCGGACCTCGGCGCCGACCCGGGCCGCATCGACGTGATACCCGCCGCCATCGCGGCGGAGGACGGCCGTGGGACGCTGCATGTGACCAATGATCCGCGGTTCTCCGCGCTGCGCGAACCCAAGGCGGCACTCGAACACTACCCGGGATTGCGAGTGACCGAGACCCGCGAGGTCGACACCCTGACTCTGGCCACGCTGCTGGAACGGATAAGCCTCGATGCGGGCCCCTCACACCTGCTGGTCTGCGAACTGCTCGCCGTCGAAGCCCAGGTACTGAATGCCGCCGCGGCCCGGGATCTGAAACACTTCCGGCAGGTACTGGTTCGAACCCTCGACAATGGCCGCAGGCCCGATCACGACCCAGTGCGCGAAAGCCTGGTTGCCGCCGACTTCACCGTGATGCGGGTGCCGGATCCGACGGCGCCGTTCTTGATCTACCTGGCCATCCGGAATCCCCACGAGGTGCTGTTCGAAACCGAAGCGGGTAAGCGCCGCGACGAACTGCAGCGCCTGGTCAGCGAGTACGAACATCGCCAGCGCCTGACCGGCCTGGAACTGGCGCGGGCTCAGGGACAGATCGACCTGTTGCGGGACCTGCTTCTCGATGAGCGGTAACGGCGTCAGCGATCAATCCCGGGAAGCGCTGTCCCTGGACCTGGCCGGCGCCCTGGCGCACTGGCGCGACGCCGATTGGCAGGTGCTCGCCACGGCTCGGCCGGATGGCGGGACCGGCGACGAGAACACGCGCATCGTGGCCCTCATGGCGGCCGCGTGCAGCCAGATCGGCCGGCTGGAGCAGGCTCGTGATCTGGCGGCCACGATCCCCCGCCAGGACCCGGCGCAGCGGCGGGCCCTGGCCCGCATCCTGCTCAGCGCGGCCTATGACACCCTGGGCCGGGTCAGCGCGCTCAGCGGAGACGACGCCGGCGCCAACCACAACTTCCGGCACGCGGTGACCATCAGCGGGCTTGCGGACGACAGCGAGGTCCCGACCCTGACCCACCAGCGGGCGTTCAATCAGACCCGAAACCTGGGCCTGCTGCAGCAGGCCGCACGGCTGGTGAACGAGGAACTGGACGCGGCCCTGGCCGAAAGCCCGGCCACCCGGACCCGGCTAGAGGATCGTATCGCCATGCTGTCCAGCGAGATCGGCACGGTCAATCACGAGCTGTCCATTGCCGTGGCGCGCAATCAGCTCTACGGCCGACAGGACGGTAACGACCGGCAGACCCTGCGGGACCGCTCGCCATCCCAGCTCGGCCAGGATCTGTGGGTGCTCGAACAGACCGGCTTCAAACGCGGCGGATACTTCGTCGAGTTCGGCGCCACCGACGGCATTCTGCTCAGCAACACCTATCTGCTCGAGAAGGAGTTCGACTGGCAGGGAATCTGCGTCGAGCCCAATCCCGACTACTTCGCGCAGCTTCGCGACAACCGGAGCTGCGTCGTGGACGACGCCTGCATAGCGGCCCGCAGCGGCGACGAGGTGGAATTCGTACTGGCCCGGGAATACGGCGGCATCGTCGATTTCGCCGACAACGACCAGCACGCGGAGCGGCGCCATGCCTACCGGCAGCAGCAGCAGACTGTGCGGCTGCGTACCGAATCGCTGAACGACGTGCTGGAGCGTCTGGACGCGCCGCGGGACATCGATTACATCAGTATCGATACCGAAGGCAGCGAGTTCGAGATTCTGCGGACCTTTCCGTTCGATCGCTGGAACGTGTCCTGCTTCACCATCGAGCACAACAACTCTAACCAGCGAAAACTCATTCACGACCTGCTCACCAGGCACGGTTATCAGCGTACGCCCGCGCGGTGGGATGACTGGTACCGGCGTTGACAGGCGGATCATGCTCGCGCCGGGAGGCCACACTCGTGTTGCGGCCTGAGCGTCTGGGCGCGCCCACGGCGCTGGTGCTGGCCGCCGGCATGCCGCGTTCCGGCAGCACCTGGCTGTACAACGCGCTGCGCCTGCTGCTGGCGCGCAATGGTCTTTCCTACGCGGCGGGCTGGCTGACCGACCTGGAGCACCGGGTCGGCACGGAGCCGGTGCTGCTCAAGGTGCACGATTACGACCCGGCGCTGGTGGCGCGCGCCGCCGGGATCGTCTACTCGTACCGGGATCTGCGCGATGCACTGGCCAGTGCCCGGCGAAAGTTCGGCCGCGCCCCCAGCCTGGCGCACGCACGGCGGCTGCTCGAAAGCCATGCCCGCTGGCTGCCGGCCGCCGGTTTCGTGATGCGCTACGAGACCATGTTGCAGGATCCGTCCGGGACCCTGTCAGCGCTCGCCGCCGCCTTCGGGCTGCAGGCCGGCGATGCCGCCGCCCTGGCCGCCGAACTGGGACGGCTGGACTACACCGCCTCGGAAGACGGCAACGGACGCTACAACACCGTCAATCTGATGCATCGCGATCACGTCACCGATGGGACCCACGGGTCCTGGCGCGGCACGCTGGACGATGACTTCGTGCGGGACCTGGAACGCGAGTTCGCGCACTGGTTTGCCGACCACGGCTATTCAATTGGCAACTGAGGGATGAGTTAAGTGGCCAGAATTCTCGTTACCGGCGGCTGCGGCTTCGTTGGCGCCAACCTGGTGCCTATGCTGGCGGACGCCGGGCACACCGTCACCATATTCGACGACTTCAGCCGCGGCAGCCGGGACTATCTGGACGATCCCGGCCGCTACCGGCTGATCGAAGGCGACATCCGCGACGCACACGCCATCGGCGCCGCGGTCTCCGGGCAGGACTGTATCGTGCACCTGGCCGCCTTCGGCTCGGTGGTCGAGTCCGTGGCAGCCCCCGCCGAGAACTTCTCCATCAATGTGGATGGAACGTTCCGCGTGCTGGAAGCCGCCCGCGAGGCTGGAGTCGCCCGGGTGCTGTTCTCGTCCACGGGCGGCGCGCTGATCGGCAACGCCACGCCACCGGTGAACGAACAATCCGTTCCGCGCCCCATCTCGCCCTATGGCGCCAGCAAACTGGCTGGCGAAGGCTACTGCTGTGCGTTTGCCAACGCCTACCCCATGTCGGTGACGGCTTTGCGCTTCGCCAACGTCATCGGCCCCATCAGCGCGCACAAGAAAGGCGCTTCGACGGCATTCATCCGGGCCATTACTTCCGGCCAGCCGCTGCGGATCTTCGGCGACGGTTCGGCAACCCGTGACTTCCTCTATGTGGAGGACCTGTGCCGGGGCATCCTGGCCGCCCTGGAGGCCGGAGCGCCGGGCTTCCGCGTCTATCATCTGGCCAGCGGCCGTGAGGTCAGCGTCCTCGAACTGGCGGATCTGATCCGCAAAGCCGCCGGGGCGCCGGAGCATCCCATCGAGTTTGCCGCCGGCCGGGCCGGCGAGGTCGAACGCAACTTCGCCGACTACGCCCTGGCCGCCAGTGAACTCGGCTTTCGCCCCACCGTCACCATGGAGGAAGCCGTCCGCCGGACCTGGGAATGGTTTCAACAGAACGACGCGACGTCATGATGGCGGCAACCAGGCGCCACGCTCCGCGGGTTCTTCGTCCATGAGTTCCACCACCACCTACGTCACCGATCAGGCGCCCGCGCTGCGCCCGGACGCCGTCACCGGCCGGCATCTGCTGCTGCCGCCGGCTGCCGCCGGCAGGCTGCTGGAGGGCGGTCAGCGCACCCGCGGCGTCTTCAAGTCGTCCCTGCCGGACCTGCCTCTGGTCACGGTGGTGACGGTCACCAGAAACGTCGAGTCGACCCTGGCCCAGGCCATCGAATCGGTGCTCGCGCAGACTTATCGGAACATCGAGTACGTCATCGTCGACGGAGCCTCGGACGACGGCACCGCCGCGGTCATCGAGCGGTTCGCCGATCGGCTCGACTACTTCGTTTCCGAGCCGGATGGCGGCATCTACCACGCCATGAACAAGGGTCTGAGCCTGGCCAGCGGCGAGCTGGTGCTGCTGCTGAACGCGGACGACTGGTACCACCCGGAGTGCGTGGAACTGCTGGTCGAAGCCCGCTGGAGTTGCGGGGCGAGCGTCAGTGCCGCGCTTGCCCAGTACGTCGACGGCGCCGGTAATCCGACCCGTGTCATGCGCCACATGCCGTTCGACGCGGCGACCCGGCTGCGTATGCCGCTGCGTCACGAAGCAATGCTGGTTCCGGCGCGGATCTACGACGAGGTAGGGGGATACGACGAGCGTTACCGCATCATCGCCGATCTCGAATTCACCGCCCGGCTGCACGACGCCGGCCACCGGGTCATCGAAGTTTCCCGGCCGCTGCTGTTTTTTCGCGAAACCGGCGTCTCCAACGCCCACAAGGACCGATTGTTCGCCGAACGCGCGGACCTGATGCAGCAGCGCTTTCCGTTCCTGCACGCCGATCACGCGCAGTGGTTCGCCGAACTGCCGACCCTGACGCCAGCGCGGATGGACGAGTTGTACCTGCGCCATGGCAGCCACCAGGACTTCTGCGCGGCACTCTTCGACTACGCGCGAGACCGCCGGAGCCTGCGCGCCCAGGCGGACTGGCGCGAAGCCACAGGCCCCTTCTTTGCGGCCCTCGACCAGTTGCCGGCCATCAGCGTCGTGCTGCCGATGTTCAATGCCGAACAGACCCTGGGCGCCTGCCTGGACAGCGTTCTTGCCCAGCACTTCCAGGATCTGGAAATTCTCTGCATCGACGACTGCAGCCCCGACGGCTCCCGGGCGGTGGCCGAAGAATATTCGCGCAAAGACCGGCGCATCCGGGTTCTGAGCAACCCGCGCAATCTCGGTCTAGGCGCCACCCGCAACCGGGGCATCTCCGAAGCACGGGGCCGCTACGTGTTTCACATCGACCCCGACGACACGATTCCTGCCGGGGCCCTCGAGGCGCTGTACACCGCCGCCTGCGAGCATGGCAGCGACCTGGTCAAGGGCAGCTATCTGCGTGGCCAGTTCGTGCACGGTCAGCCCGCCGGGGAACCACGAACCATTGCGCCCCGGCTCGCGGAGCGGCCGACCAGCGCAACTCTGAGCGAGGCTCCGGACCTGCTGCGGACTACCGAGGGCCACTGGTCGTTCCTTTACCGCATCGATCTGGCGCGGCGGGTTCCCTACCCCAACGACCTCAAGATGGGGCAGGACAGTCTGTTTCTGGTCAACGCGCTGCTGCGGGCGACTGCCATCTGTGTCATCGCCGACGTGGTCTATCACTACAACGCCAATCCGGCATCGGCGATGAATACCTTCACCCTGCGCAAGTACCTGGATGCGCTGGAGTGGCGCTCCCGGGCGTTTCACACGCTGCGCCGGTCCGGGTTCGAGGCCCTCGGCCGGCACCTGTTGCTCGACTACTGGGGGCCCCCGTTCTTCGCCGGCATGGCTTCGGTCCTGTCCCCGGAAGAGACAGGGCGCTTTCGCCAGGCCCTGGGTACCGTGCTGCAGCGGGCCGGCATCGGCCGGATACCCGACCCCGACAGCAATCCGGTCCGGCGCATACTCTCCGAGGCCTTCTCCGAAGTTCTGCCCACCGTCCGCGGGGACGCGGCGGCCGACGGTGCGTCGGATCCAGCGGGGTGCAGCACCCCTTCCAGAACATCGGCCCCGCCTCTGCGCATCGCCACCTGGTCCTCGTTCGATCACGGCGGCGCCGGTACCGGCACCCAGCGCCGGGTGGCCTCACTGCGCGCCCATGGTATCGACGCGCAGATTTTTTCCCTGGTTACGCGCAGCAGTCACGACTACGTGCACCGGCTGACGACACCTGGCCACGAGGACGAGGATCAGGATCAGCTCTGGCAGCGGGTCCGGCGCAACGCCATCGAAGCGATGACGGGGCTCGGCGGCTATCGGGCCCGGGAACTGTTCTCGGCGCCGTACTCGGAAGTTCACCTTCCGAGCATCGCGGACCGGTTCGAGGACTTCGACGTCATGCACCTGCACTGGGTGGTCGGCATGCTGGACCTGGACAACCTGGGAGCATGCTGGGCGGACAAGCCCGTGGTCTGGACCCTGGCCGACATGAACGCGTTCACCGGGGGTTGCCACTACTCCGAAGGTTGCGACGGCTACAAGCGCGAGTGCCGCGACTGTCCGCTGCTGGGCGCCCATGGCGACCTTGCCCATCAGGCCTGGAAGGCCAAGAAGCAGGCCTACGACGCTCTGGAAAACCTGCAGATCATCTGCCCGTCACGCTGGCTGGCGGAGTGCGCTGCCGAGAGTTCGTTGTTCCGCGACCGGCCGGTTCACTACGTACCCAACGCCTTTCCAACCGACGAGTTCGAGCCGACCAACCGCCTGGTGGCCCGCCGGCGCCTCGGCCTGCCCCTGGACAAGAAGCTGCTTATCTTCGGCGCCGACAGTCTGCGCAACAAACGCAAAGGCGGTGACCTGCTGCAGCGTTCCATCGAACTCCTTGCGGCACGAAATCAGCACCGGGACATCGAACTGATCCTGTTCGGCAACGACCAGCTCGATCTGCCGGTGCGCGCCCACGCGCTGGGGTACGTGAGTGACTCCCACAAGCTGTCGCTCGCGTATTCGGCGGCCGACGCCTACCTGTTTCCCTCGCGCGAGGACAATGCGCCACTCACGGTTGGGGAGGCTCTGTTGTGCGGCACGCCGGTGGTCGCGTACGCTGTCGGCCACGTGCCGGATCTGGTACGGCACGGCGAGTCCGGCTACATTGCCGACTACTGCGATCCGGCTGATTTCGCCGACGGCATCCTCGCGGTGCTGGAGATGGTCGAAGCGGATCCGCTGGCGGTTGCCACCCGGGCTCACGTCAGCGCGGCCGCTTTCCACTGCCCGGAGGCGTCGGTGGTACGGCATCTCGAGATCTACCAGGATGCCCTGAACGGAGTCCAGCGGACGCCCGAAGCATCCGCGCTACCGGACAACAGTGAGGCCAGCACGACATGAATCCGCCCGCAGCTCCCGGTTCGAAGGGACCGGCTCGCAGCGTCATCTGGGTCGCCTCGTACCCGAAATCCGGCAACACCTGGGTGCAGAACGTGATCCGCACGGCTGGCCGCGACTTCGGCTTTCCCACCACGGACATCGACGTCTACAAAATGAAGCGCGACGGCCGGCGCCCGGTGGTTGTGTCCGGGGTCCGGGCCAGGCTCAACGCGGAACGTCCGACGGTGCTCAAGACCCACTCGATGTACCGGGGTAACCGGACCCACGCCGAGCTCGGCCTGAAGATCGCCGGATTCGTGTACGTCATCAGGAATCCGCTGGACGTGCTGCTGTCCTATATCAACTTCTCGCGCATTCAGTACGCGAACCGCAAAGAAGACGCCGACTACCAGTACAGCCTGTTCGTCGACCTGCTCGGCATGGAGCAGCCGATCCCTTTCGACCAGTGGCAGCAGACCACGCTCGATGACCTGCCGCGCGCCAACCTCGATCACGCGCTGCAACGGTACACCGACAACGCCACGGCCGTAGCAACCCTGAAAGCGGCCGGCGGCTCCTGGCTCGAACACGCGCGCTCCTGGATCGACGCCAGCACCACCGTCCCCTCCGTGGTGTTGCGCTACGAAGACCTGATCCAGGACAAGGTCAATTTCCGGCGTCTGTCCAAGCTGTTCCGGTTCTCCGAGGAACTCATCCTGCAGGCCGTGAGCGACGTGCAACAGCGCAGCCTGCGCAGCAAGAGCGACGGCGGCGCGCGGATTTTCCTGAACAAGATGACATCCTACTACTACACCGACTACTTCTCGGAACCGCTGATTCGCGCCTTTCTGGACCGCTTCGGCGACGAACTGACGGCGCTCGGCTACGCAGACCTGCCGGCTGGAGGCGACCCTGAACGCCACCCCTGATCTGAACGACGAGCGCTACCTGGCAGCGCTCGTCGCCGAAGAGTCACGATTGCTCAGGGAGCAGATCCGACGCCGTTCCAGCGCATCGGACGCCGCCGCCATGGAAGCCCTGATCGACCACCTGGCCGCCACCAGCGTGCGTTTGAGCGTCATGGAGCAACTGCTCGCCAGTGACACCTTCCTGACCGAGAAAGCGGCCGCCGGCAAGCGGCCGCCGCTGATCCGCCCGGCCACTTCCCTTGGCGACGCGCCCAATCTGATGCCGGCGGAACCCGGCGCGGATGGCCTGCCTGTGCGCTGGACCGGTCCGGGCACGACCACCACACTGGCGCTGCGGCTGCCCCGCAATCGAACCTATGAACTGGCCATCCGCATCGCCGACCAGGCCGACAGCCGGGCGCTCGGCGGCCTGACGATCCGTATCGACGGCCAACGCCAACGTCACCTGGTCCGTCACTATTATGGCGGCCCGTGCCTGCTGTGCCGGCTGCCGCGGCGCAAGCACTCGCTCGAATATACCCGCATCGCCCTCGATCTGCCGGCCGGGGCCCCGCCCCGGGCGCTGGCCATCCGTGAGGTCCGGGTGGACAAACGGCCAGACCTGCTGCGCCGGCTGCTGCGCTATCTGCACTGGCAGAAACTCGCCATGCGCCTGCGCCGTTGAAAAGCGACGTGCGCAGCCCTGTTCGCCCGCCTTCGTTCGCCTTGCGGAGTCAACGTTCATGCGACTCGAAGATCTGACCCCACCCACCGCCACGGATATGCGGGACGCGTCCGGCATCAGCAAGTCCGCCGCCCGCAACTGGGCCGCGTACTGCCGTTCGGCCCGAACCAAATTCCGCATAGTCAACCGGCTGGTAAAAGCACATCTCCCGGCCGGGCAGCGGATCGACGACATCCTGGACTGGGGCTGCGCCGCGGGCGGTGTCGCCGTCCTCATGGATCATCGTCACCCGGACAGCCGGGTGACCGCCGCGGACGTGGACGCCCGAGCCCTGGAGTGGCTGCAGAAACAGTGCCCATCGCTGACCTGTCAGACGCTGGAGCCCGGGATCCGGCTGCCCTTCGAGGACGCCAGCTTCGACGTCATCTACGGGATCTCGGTGCTGACCCACATTCCCCCGGACCTGCAGCCCTTCTACGTGGCGGAGCTGGGGCGGGTCGCCCGGGAAGGCGCCCTGGTGCTGCTCACCGTTCTGGGTGAGCGGGCCTGCCGGCTGAATCAGGACGGCAAGCGCAATGCCGAACTGCACCCGCGGGACGTCGCCCAGCTTCGCGATGCCGGCATCCTCTACGCCAGCTACCGCGACAACGTGCTGGATTCCATGGCCTTCTCCCGGGACGGCCAGTCCGACTACGGGGTGACCTACCACTCCGACGCCTACGCCGCGGAACTGTTCGGCCCCCACTTCGACATTCTGGCCATCGATCAGGAGTCGCTCAGCAAGCAAGATGTCATCATCGCCCGACCCCGAGGGCGCCCCGGATCCTGAGCCCGAAGGCCCGGGACCGCTATGTGCAGAACCGGCGATTCGGGCATAATGCGCCCCGCGTCCCGCACCCGCTTCGTGTTCCGCCAGGCCGGATTTCCCCGACGAGGTTGGGGGGCCGACCGGTCTGACCAACTGAGCCGATATGCTGCAGCTGATCTGGTACAAAGCACTCGCCGAACTGAGAGCCGAGGCCTCGAGATACTACCTGGGATTCCTCTGGTGGGTGATGGAGCCGTTGCTCTACATTCTGGCCTTCTATTTCGTATTTGCGGTGGGTCTGCGCATGGGCGGCGAGGACTACGTGCCGTTTCTGCTCTGCGGCCTGGTGCCGTGGAAGTGGTTCTCCAGCACGATCACCGCCGGCAGCACCATCATCCTCAGCAACAAGGGCCTGATGTCCCAGGTCTATTTCCACAAGAGCATGCTGGTGGGCATGCTGCTCACCGCCAACCTGATCAAGGCGCTGATCATCCTCGGCCTGCTGCTGATCGCCATTCTCGCCATGGGCTATCGGCCGACGCTGGCCTGGCTGATGCTGCCCGTGCTGGTCCTGTGCCAGCTCATCGTCACCGCCGGGCTCGCATCGGTGTGCGCAGCGACGATTCCGTTCCTGCCGGACCTGCGACCCTTTGTGGACAACGGCCTGATGATCGCCTTCTTCATGTCGGGTATCTTCTTCAACATCGAAGACCGGGCCGAGAACATTCAGTCGATACTGTATCTCAACCCGATGGCGTGCATAATTTCCGCCTACCGGCACGTGCTGCTGGACGGCACCTGGCCGGACGCGGGCCACCTGTCGTATGTCGTCGCCCTGGGCGCGGTCACGGCGCTGATCGGCTATCGAGTGATCTCACGGTTCGACAGACAGTACCCCAAGCTGTCGTCATGACCGGCGAGGTTTCCCTGACACTCGACTCCGTGGGAGTCCGCTACCGGCGCAGCTACATCGGCGGCACCACCGGCTGGGCGCTCGAGGACGTCAGCTTCACCGTCTATCGCGGCGAAACCCTTGGCGTCATCGGCCGCAACGGAGCCGGCAAGAGCACCCTGCTGCGGGTACTGGCCGGAATCTACGCGCCGGACAAGGGCACCGTCGACCATCACCACAACACCGCTTCGCTGCTGGCGTTGCAGGTCGGCTTTCTGCCTTACCTGACCGGGCGGCAGAACGCCATCCTGAGCGGCATGCTGCTCGGCAGAAGCAAACCCGAGATGGAACAGCGCCTGCCGAGCATTCTGGAGTTCACCGGCCTGCACGACGTGATCGACGACCCGCTGGCCACCTATTCGTCCGGCATGAAGGCGCGACTCGGGTTCGGCGTGTCGTACTACGCGGAGGCGGACATTCTGCTGATCGACGAGGTGCTCGGCGTCGGCGACGTGGAGTTCCGCGCCAAGTCGACCCAGGCCATGCGGGAGAAAATCCGGTCCAACAGCACCGTGATCCTGGTCTCGCACAATCCAGGCATGATTCGCCAGTTGTGCGACCGGGCGGTGTGGATCGAGCACGGCCGGGTCCGCAAGATCGGTGACGCCCGGGAACTGCTGCGCGAGTACCAGCACGAGAATCCCAGCCCCAGGCGGCGGCAGCGGGCCGTATAATCCGCCAATGGTGAGAAAGACCCGCAACTTCTTCGTCGGCATCGGGGCGGCGAAGGCCGGCACCACCTGGCTGGCCGGGTACCTGCGTTCGCATCCCCAGGTGTACGTGTCACCGCTCAAGGAACTGCACTACTTCGACGAGCGTCACCTGCCGGAACTGGCCGGCAACGTCTCTGCCCGGTTTCTCGAGCAGACCAGACACGTGGTCGCGCGCATCGAGTCCATCGACGACAAGTCCCGTCTGCTGCGCCTGCAGCATCTGACCAAGCGGCTGGAGATGACCCACCGTCCGCGCGCCTACGTCGAGTACTTCCAACAGTTCGCCAGGCCCCGGCACCGGGCCTTCGGCGAAATCACGCCCTCCTACGCCATGCTCGGCGAAGCAGGATTCCGCGACGTACTCAGCCGCTTTCCCAGGGCCCGGTTCCTGTTCATCCTGAGAAACCCGGTCGACCGCTACTGGTCCCAGCTACGTTTCGCGCGCCGCCTGCAGCAGGATTTCGACCCCATCGCGGAGCTGCAGCGCCGGGTTCACGACCCCCAGTTCGCGCTGCGCACTCAGTACGAAAAAACGTTGCAGAACCTCGATCGAACGGTGCCCGGGAATCAGCTCTTCACAACCTTCTACGAGGACCTTTTCGGGGCCGACGGCAACGCCGTGCTCGAGCGCCTGTGCGCATTCCTCGACATCGAGCCGCTTCCGGGAGACTTCGGCACAATCCCCAACAAGGGCCTCCCCCAGGAACTGCCCGCGGCGGATCGGCGCGCCATCGCCGGGTTCTTTGCACCCACTTACCAGTACGTCGTCGACCGCTTCCAGGAAGCGGTTCCGGAGCGCTGGCGCCAGGACATGGGAAGCAGGTAGCGTCATGTCGAGCGGCTCGTCACACCGGTCGAAACTGCGGGTGCTGCATGTTTATCGTACCTACTTTCCCGACACCCAGGGCGGGCTCGAGGAAGTCATCCGGCAGATCTGCACCAACACCCTCCCCCATGGCATCGAAAGCCGGATTCTTACGCTCAGCAAGAACCCCGAGCCGGAGCTGCTGCAACGGCCGGAAGGTCTGGTGATCCGCTCCCGACTGACCTTCGAGGTCGCCTCATCGGGATTCTCGCTGGCGGCGTTCCGCCATTTCGCAAAGCAGGCGGCGTGGGCGGACATCGTGCACTATCACTACCCGTGGCCGTTCGCCGACATGCTGCATCTATGGTCGCGGCGAGTCGGCCGCTCCATCGTGACTTACCACTCCGATATCGTCCGCCAGCGCCTCTTGCGGCAGCTTTACGCGCCGGTCATGAACCGATTCCTGTCCAGCGTCGACCGGATTGTCGCAACGTCACCCAACTACTTTGCCACCAGCGAAGTCCTGGCCCGCTTCGCCTCCAAAGTCGAGGTCATTCCCATCGGCCTCAACGAGGATCATTTCCCGCCGGTGAGTGACGATCTGGTACGGCGCTGCGTCGACCGTTACGGGCGCGATTATTTTCTGTTCGTCGGCGTACTCCGCTACTACAAGGGCCTGCACATCCTGCTGGAAGCGGCAGCCGGCGCGCCGTACCGGATCATCATCGCCGGTTCCGGTCCCACCGAGACCGAGTTGCGGCGGCAGGCGGCGGAACTGCGCCTGACCAACGTTCACTTCACCGGTTACATACCCGACGAGGAGAAGGTCGCGCTGCTGCGCAACGCTCGTGGGGTGGTGTTTCCCTCCTACCTTCGATCCGAGGCCTTCGGCGTGACGCTGCTGGAAGGCTCCATGTTCAGCAAACCGCTGATCTCCACGGAAGTGGGATCCGGCACCAGCCACGTCAACGTCGACGGGCGGACCGGCTTCGTGGTGATGCCCGGTTCGGCAACGGCACTGCGCGACGCCATGGACCGGCTATACAATCTGCCCGATCTGGCCAATCACATGGGACGCAACGCCCGGCAGCGATTTCAGGAGCTGTTCACCGGCGCGCTCATGGGAACCCGCTACGCTGCCGCCTACGAGCGCCTGATGGACCGCTCACAATCGCCCCCACGACGATCCGAGCCGCGTGCGCATAGCCGTTGATGCCCGCCCGCTGAACCATCCCCGGTCGGGAATCGGCCGGTACACGCTGGAACTGCTCCAGCGCATGACCCAGGCCGGCGACCATCAATGGCTGCTGGTTGGCGCCGCGGCGCTGCCCGCGGCCCTCGTCCGCCCCAACGTCCGCCTGGTGGCGCCGGACGCGGTCCGGCCACCGGCCTTCGCCCGGGCCGCGGCCGCAGCAGTACGCGACCACCCGGCCGACCTGTTCTGGTCGCCGCGGCACCACCTGCCGGACCTGGATCTGCCCATGGCGGTGACCATCCACGACCTGACCTGGCGCCTGCTGCCGGCAACGATGCGGCCCACCCGATGGCTGTCCGAGGCGCTGTCGATGCCGCCCTCCCTGCGCCGCGCCACGGCCATCATCGCCGTGAGCAACCACACCGCGGCTGATCTGTCCCGTTACTACCCGGGTCTGAGCGCACGGGTCAGCGTGGTTCATCCCGGTGTGGATCATCTTCCAGCGGTTGCGCCGGCGGCGGCTCCCGAAGACCCGCCCTGTATGCTGTTCGTCGGCACCTTCGAGCCCCGCAAGAACCTGCGCCGGCTGCTGCAGGCGTACGCGCACTTCGTTGCATCCGGCGCTGCCCGGCATCGACTGGTCCTGGCGGGGCAACCCGGCTGGCGGGTCGACGTTACCCGGCTGATTCGAGGTCTCGGACTCCAGGACCAGGTGGAGGTGGACAGCACCCTGGACGATGCCGCGCTGGCGGCGCGTTACCAGGCAGCGGATTTCCTGGTCCTGCCGTCGCTGTACGAAGGGTTCGGTCTGCCCATCGCCGAGGCCATGTCGTTCGGCAAACCGGTGATCACGTCGCGAACCGCGTCGATGCCGGAGGTTGCCGGCGCGGCCGGGCTGCTGGTCGATCCTTACGACGTAGGGGACATCGGCAACGCGCTGCACCGCCTGACGGTCGATGCCGCCCTGTACCGGAAGCTGAGTGCCGAGGCCCGCACCAGCGCCAGCCGGTTCCGCTGGGATGACGCCGCGCACCGCACCCTGGAGATACTGATCCGGGCGGCCGCCGGGCGGCACGCCCGCTGACGGCCCGGGCAACGGCCGGGAGATTGGTGGGCCCACCAGGACTCGAACCTGGGACCAATGGATTCGCGTAGCCCTGGCATTTCTGCCAGGCGCGGACTATCTCTCCACCCTCGGCCGCCCACTGGCGCCGTTAGGGTGCGGGACGCTCCTGCCTGTCATTAAGGGCGCTCGATGCGCAGCGGCATCAGCCCTCAGGTAGTCTCTGCACCTTCCGGCGGTGTACCGCCGGCTTGGCTCAGGGTTGCCATGCCCGAACGGGCGGAAGGTTCCCCTGAATTCATCCCGATTCACCTCAACGGTTTCCCCCTGAGGGCACCTTTACGATGAGTCCACTGCTCTAACCAACTGAGCTATAGGCCCCGACGCGGAATTCTAGCCTGCCCTGCGGCGGCAAATGAAGGGTTTCGCCCCGCCGGGAACTCACGCATCAGCAACCACTGTCGCTATACTGCGGGGATGCCCGCTGCAGACGACCACAACAGCCCCGCAGGAAAGCCCTTGCGAACACGGCCCGACGGCGCCGCACCCATCGCCCACTGGAACGCCTATCTGGCCAGATTACCGGCCCAGGACCGCGTCGAAGCCGCCCTCGAACATCTGCCCGCGGTGCACGCGCTGACGTCGTCGTTCGGCGCCCAGGCGGCCGTGGCCCTGCACCTGCTGGCGACCCGGGCCCCGGGACTTCCGGTGATCCTGCTCGACACCGGATACCTGTTCCCCGAGACCTATCAGTTCATCGAAGAGATGACCGACCTGCTCGATCTCAACCTGCAGGTGTACCGAAGCACCCGCAATCCGGCCTGGCAGGAGGCCATCCACGGAGAACGCTGGCTGCAGGGTGTCGATGGCATCAACGCCTACAACGAGGAGAACAAGGTGGAGCCGTTGCGGCGCGCCCTGGAGCAACTCGAGGTCGGCACCTGGTTCACCGGACTGAGAAGGGATCAGGCGTCGACCCGGGCCGGCACGCCGTTCGTGCAGATGAATGGCGAGCGTTTCAAGGTGAACCCCATCGCCGACTGGGGAGACCGGGACGTTCACCGTTATCTGAAGGCCAACGGTCTGCCCTATCACCCGCTCTGGGAGCACGGTTACGTGTCTATCGGCGACACCCACACCACGGTTCCGATTCACGAAGCCGGCAGCGCCGAAGCAACCCGCTTCTTCGGCCTGAAGCGCGAGTGCGGCATCCACGACCTGGACGACTGAAGGCCTCCAGCATGCGGCCCATCAAGCTGTTCTGGGCGCGCGGCAGTGGCGGCGCCGGCGGTATCCGCAACGCCGGCGACTGGTACTCACCCTTGATATGCGAATGCCTGAGCGGCCGGCGCGTGGACTACGCGCCGCCGGACCGCTGCGACCTGGTGGCCGTGGGCAGCCTGCTGCAACGTCTGAACCGCTCACACCGGCTGCATCGCCTGGGATTCCGGCGCCGTCTCGACATCTGGGGCACGGGCACCCTGCGCGCCGGCGATAAACTGGGCGGCCGCCACCAGGTTCATGCTCTGCGCGGAGCGCTGACCCGGGAGCGGATCGATACCGGCAGTTCCCCCGTACCGCTGGGCGACCCCGGGCTGCTGGCCGGCCTGCTGGTGGCGCCAGCGCGCCACAAGCGTTACGCCGTCGGCCTGGTAGCCCATGCCGCTGACCGGGCCGATCCGGCGGTGACGGCCTTCCTGGGCAGACACCCGACGGTGACCGACATCGACATAACCGCGCCCGTCGAGTCGGTCCTCGAACAGATCTCGGCGTGCGAGTTCGTAATCTCGTCGTCCCTCCACGGGCTGGTGTTCGCGGATGCCTATCGGGTGCCGAATGCCTGGATCGTGGTGTCGGACCGACTGATCGGGGGCCGCCACAAATTCGACGACTACTACAGCGCCTTCGGCATCCGCCGGGAACCCGGCTCATTGACCGACGTCAGTCTGGAGCCAAACGAGGCCGACGGCCACAGACCGGGCATTGACGAAGTCAGCGCAGCGCTGGCGAACGGTTTTCCGTTCCGGTCGTAGCGCAGATCATCATCACCGGGATCCAGAACGCGGGCCAGAACAACGAGCCTCTGACCAGCAGGTGATCGCCGCTGGTCAGGTTGGCGAGAAGGGTGAAGGCGAGCATGCAGGCCCAGCCCGCGGCCCGGCCGTCCATCCGCGTCAGTCCCCGCCAGACCAGCCAGCCGGCAGCGCCGAGCAGCACCGCGAGGCCCACCACACCCTGGTGATACAGCGCCGCCAGGTAGAGGCTGTGGGCGCGCTCGCCGACCACATCCGCCACTTCGATGGACAGCGGTGTCGCGATGCCACACCCGAACGGCACGCTGCACGCCCGGTAGGCGTTCCAGACCTGGTGCCAGACGGTGTCCCGGAACGACCAGCCGCGTTCGATCCAGATCTCTGCCGCACCCGCGCCCAGCAGGGTCACCAGCAGCGCCGCCGCGGCAACCAGCAGCCCCGCCAGCCACACCAGCAGACCCGGCCGCAGCCGCCAGACGATGACCGCCACCACCAGCAGGTAAGCAACCGCCGCGGCCCGGGCACCAGCCAGGGCCGCAAAACACACCGGCACCACCGCGCCGGCCAGCCAGGCAACGTGCCGCCGACCCTGCAGAACCCCCACCAGCACCGGCAAGGTGCCGCCGAGCAGCAGCACGGAAGCGTGCACCGGGTTGTCGATGGCGCCCAGCCCCTCGAGCCGGAACGCGCCGGGCTCCGGCCCGCTACCGACCCAGTAGCCCAGCGCCACGGCGCCGGCGGCGCTGCCGCCGATGACCATCACGTTGGCCAGAGTAGCTGCGGCCCGGGGCTGCCACTGCGCCACCCAGGCCACGCCGAGGTAAACCGTCACCAGGCAGTAGGCGGCAATCAGCAGATCCTTCACGTCGTCGGCGGCCGCCTCCCGGCTCCACACCAGGCTGGCCACCGGCACCGCGATCAGCAGCAGCAGGATGAGACCGCCCTGCTCTCGGAAGGCGCGCTGCACCACCGCGATCCGGACCAGGCCCGCGTGGGCCAGCAGCGCGGCGACATAAAGCAGCAGGTTGCGCCCCGCCTGGTCCGGCAGGGCGTAGAAGCTCAGGGTCAGGAGCAGAAAGGCGGCAGCGAAAACCCGCACGCCCAGGGGCACCCCGTCGCCCAAAGAAAAGCGGCCTCCGCAAAGGAGGCCGCCATTGGACTCGATGTAACCGGATCGGCGCACCCGCCGGGGCCTAGCGTCCCCCGGTGCTGTCCAGCCATTCGTCGAGGAAGCTGCGCAGATGCTCCGAGCGGCTCGGATGACGCAGCTTGCGCAGCGCCTTGGCCTCGATCTGGCGGATGCGCTCGCGGGTGACGTCGAACTGTTTGCCGACCTCCTCCAGGGTATGGTCGGTGTTCATGTCGATGCCGAAGCGCATGCGCAGCACTTTGGCTTCCCGTGCCGTCAGCCCGCCGAGCACCTCGCGGGTGGCTTCGCGCAGGCCTTCACCGGTGGCCAGATCCACCGGTGAGCCGATGGTGACGTCTTCGATGAAGTCGCCCAGATGGGAATCCTCGTCGTCACCGATGGGCGTCTCCATGGAGATCGGCTCCTTGGCGATCTTGAGGACCCGGCGGACCTTGTCTTCCGGCATCTCCATGCGTGCACCGAGCTCTTCCGGCGTCGGCTCGCGGCCCATCTCCTGCAGCATCTGCCGGGACACCCGGTTCAGCTTGTTGATGGTCTCGATCATGTGCACCGGAATCCGGATGGTGCGGGCCTGGTCCGCAATGGAGCGGGTGATGGCCTGCCGGATCCACCAGGTGGCGTAGGTCGAGAACTTGTAGCCGCGCCGGTATTCGAACTTGTCCACCGCCTTCATCAGGCCGATGTTGCCCTCCTGAATCAGGTCCAGGAACTGCAGGCCACGATTGGTGTACTTCTTGGCAATGGAAATCACCAGCCGCAGGTTGGCTTCCACCATGTCCTTCTTGGCGCGCCGGGCCTTGGCTTCACCCAGCGAGATGCGGCGGTTGATCTCCTTGACTTCGGTCACCGTAAGGCCGGTATCGTCGGTCAGCACTTTCAGCTTTTTCTGGGAGCGGACGATGTCGTCCTTCTGCGCTTCCAGGGCGGCGGAGTAGTCCTTCTTGGCTTTGATGTGCTTGTTGACCCAGGCAACCGAGGTTTCGGAGCCCAGGTATTCCTTGCGGAACACGTCGCGCGGCATGCGGGCCCGCCGGACCGCGGACAGCATGATGGCGCGCTCGTGCTTGCGCACCCGATCCAGACCCTCGCGCGGCAGCTCCATGATCTCGTCGAAGTGCCGGGGCACCAGCTTGAACGGCGAGAAGGCCTCGCCCAGCTTGTCGAGCTGAGCCTGCGCGTCCTTGCTGGCGCGGCCGTTCTCCTTGATGGACTTCATGGTCTTGTTGTACTGGCGCTTGAGCGCGGTGAAGCGGCGCTTGGCTTCCACCGGGTCGGGCCCTTTGTTGCCCTCTTCCTCTTCGTCATCGTCGTCGTTGGACGAATTGTCCTTGGCCCCGGGCTGGACCTGAGCCGCTTCGGGCACGTTGTCGGTAGGATCGAGGTAACCGACCAGCACGTCGGACAGCCGGTCTTCCTTGGCCGCCTCGGCATAAACTTCCAGCAGGTACTCCACCGATCCCGGGTAGTAAGCGGCCGCGTGCAGCATGTCGCGGATCCCTTCCTCGATGCGCTTGGCAATGGCGATTTCGCCTTCCCGGGTCAGCAGCTCCACGGTGCCCATTTCGCGCATGTACATCCGCACCGGGTCGGTGGTGCGGCCGGCCTCGGTTTCCACGGCCGCCAGCGCCGCCGCCGCTTCCTCGGCGGCAAGCTCGTCGGCGGTGTTCTCTTCTGAGGACAGCAGATCGTCGGCATCGGGTGCGGACTCATACACCGTAATGCCCATGTCGTTGATCATGCGGATGATGTCTTCGATCTGATCAGGATCGGAGATGTCGTCCGGCAGGTGATCGTTGACTTCGGAGTAGGTGATGTAGCCCTGCTCCTTTCCTTTGGCAATGAGTTCCTTCAGTCGCGATTGCTGCTGTTCAGTTTGCGTACTCATAGCACCTCGGCTGTAAAAATAATTGACGGCCCCACCGCCCTCCCGACCTGCTGAGGAGGCAGTGTGTTCCAATGTAACCGACCAAACACGCCATTATAGCGGGCGTCCACGACTCTCACCACTCCAGCGTTCGCCAGGACCCGTCCGTCACCCCGGACGAAACCTTTTGTGCACCGTTAGACAGGCCCGAGCGCGCAAGGTTGCGCGCGGGTCGCGTGGCCCGGTGCGCGCCCGCCTGGCCGGCTGCCGCGCCGATCCGGGCACCCGCCCCGTCACGGACCCTCGCGGTCATCTCTTCCCTGCCGGTGCTCCCAGTACTCGGCCAGCTTCTCCCGCGAGGGCGCCTGCTGCACCTCAGCGAGTTTGGCCCGGCCGGCGGCCCGACGGCGCAGGTCCAGATACTTGCCGACTCCCTCGGTAAATTCGCTCTGCAACGCCTCCGCCGGCAAGGCCGACGGCTGTTGCAGCAGACCGAGGAGCTGCTCGTGGGCCGGGGTGCCTGACCAGCGGCCCAGGATTTCCGCGGAATCCGCCTCCGGATTATTGTCAATATATTTTGCTACATCAACGAACAGCCCCGCACCGGGGTCCTCGCCTTCCGCCGTCAGCGCGCGCCGGACCTCGGCACTCAGGTTCTGCAGCAGCGCCGGGCGCCGCAACAACACCGCCAGCAGGCGCCGGGCCAGGGCCAGATCGGGCCGGGACCGGCCCGAGGCCGCCGGACGGGCGCCGCCGCCACGGCGGGCGGTGGCGGCCGGGGCGCTTGCCTCAGCCCCGCCATCGAGTCCGGTCAAGGTCTGAAGGCGGCGCAGCATGAGGGTGCGCAGCACCCCGTCCGGTACCTTGCCGATGTGTGGCTGAGCCAGCGCCGCCAGCCGGGCCTGGCCGTCCAGGCTGCCGAGATCCAGCCCCTCGGACAGGCGGGCGAACAGATACTCGATGGCCGGCTGGGCATTGGCCGCCAGTTCCAGGAATCCGCTCTTGCCGCGCGCCCGAACCAGCGTGTCCGGATCCTCACCCTCCGGCAGGAACATGAACTTGAGCTGGCGTCCGTCGGCCAGCACCGGGAGCGCCGATTCCAGCGCCCGCCAGGCCGCCTGGCGGCCGGCATTGTCGCCATCGAAGCAGCACACCACTTCCTCGGTGTAGCGGTAGAGCTTGCGGAAATGATCCGGGGTGGCCGAGGTTCCCAGGGTCGCCACCGCGTTGGCCAGGCCGGCCTGAGCCAGCGCAACCACATCCATGTAGCCTTCCACCACCAGCAGCCGGTCGAGGCGGCGCAGCGCCCGGCGCGCCTCGTAAAGGCCGTACAGTTCCTGACCCTTGTGAAACACCTCGGTTTCGGGCGAGTTCAGATACTTGGGTCCGGAGTCGGCGCCGAGCACCCGGCCACCGAACCCGATCACGCGGCCCCGGGTATCGCGGATCGGGAACATGACCCGGCCGCGGAAGCGGTCGTACACCCGTCCCCCATCGCTGCGGGTCAGCAGACCGGCTTCCAGCATCCGGGTCTCGGGCACGTCGCCGAGGGCGGTCTTCAGTCCATCCCAGGCGTCTGGCGCAAAACCAACGCCAAAGTCCCGGGCCACCTCTCCCGACAGGCCGCGGCCCTTGAGGTAGTCGACGGCCTGCGGCGCATCCTTGAGGGCCCGGCGAAAGAAACGTTCGGCCTGACCCAGCACGTCGTAGAGCGCGCTGTGGTCCTGCTGGGGACGGGACGACTGCTCCCTCGGCACCTCGACCCCGGCCATCCGGGCCAGCGTTTCCACCGCCTCGACGAACTCCAGGCGGTCGAATTCCATGAGGAAGGTCAATGCGGTGCCGCTGACCCCGCAGCCGAAGCAGTGATAGAACTGTTTGTCTGGACTGACCGAAAACGACGGCGTCTTCTCGTTGTGAAACGGACACAGCGCCTGATAATTGCGGCCCGCCTTCTTGAGGGTGAGCCGGGCATCCACGACATCGACGATGTCCACCCGCGCCAGCAGGTCGTTGATGAAGGACTGGGGAATGCGGCCCATGGGTTTCAGTCTATCTCAGGGGTCCGGCGCCGGCACCGCCGGCAGCACCAGGGTCAGCGTCCGTACTGATCCTCGAAGCGGACGATGTCGTCTTCACCCAGGTAGGCGCCTACCTGGACCTCGATCAGTTCCAGATCGAGCTTGCCCGGGTTGGCCAGACGGTGGGTAACACCCAGCGGAATGTAGGTGCTTTCGTTTTCGGTCAGGGTGAAGACTTCTTCGCCCCGGGTCACCTCGGCGGTGCCGCACACCACGATCCAATGTTCACTGCGGTGGTGGTGCATCTGCAGCGACAGGCGCTGACCGGGTTTCACCTTGATGCGTTTGACCTGATAACGCGCGCCCTGCTGCACCCCCTGGTAGCTGCCCCAGGGCCGGAATACCTCCTGGTGGGTCAGGCACTCCTCCCGCCGGGAGTCCTTGAGGCGGCTCACCACCTGTTTCACGTCCTGAACCCGGTCGCGGGCCGCAACCAGCACGGCGTCGGCGGTCTCCACCACGATCAGGTCCTCGACCCCGACGGTTCCGACCAGCCGGTCACGGGCCAGCACGTAAGAGTTGCGGCTGTCGATGGCCAGCACGTCCCCGGACAGATGGTTGCCATGCTCGTCGTGAGGAGAAACCTCCCACAACGCCGACCACGAGCCGACGTCGCTCCAGCCGAACGCCACGGGCACCACTTTAGCGTGATCCGTATGCTCCATGACCGCGTAATCCACGGACTCCGCCGGGCACTGCAGGAACTCCGGGCCGGGCCGCAGGAAATCCATGTCGGCGCGGGCGGACTGGTGGGCGGCGTCCACCCGGGCGGCCATGTCCGGCTGCCAGCGCTCGAGTTCCGACAGATACCCCGCGGCGCCGAACACGAACATGCCGCTGTTCCAGTAATAATCGCCGGAATCCAGGTAGGCCCGGGCGGTGGCCGCGTCGGGCTTTTCGACGAACGAACGCACCGGCACAGCAGCCGCCCCCGCACCCTGAGCGCCGGCCTGAATGTAGCCGTAGCCGGTTTCCGGGGCGGTGGGCTGAATGCCGAAGGTCACCAGTGCCCCCTGCTCGGCGGCTGCCACCGCCGCCGCAACCGCTTCCACGAAGGCTTCCTCGTCGGCCACCAGGTGGTCCGACGGCAGCACCAGCAGGATTGCGTCGCCGTGGACCGAACGGGCGCGGTGCGCCGCCAGGCCGATGGCCGGCGCGGTGTTGCGCCCTTCCGGTTCCAGAATGATGCTGTCCGGATCGATGCCCAGTTCCCGGCACTGCTCGGCGACCAGAAACCGGTGCTCCTCGTTGCAGACGATGACCGGCTGTCCGGTCATCACCCGGGCCGCTCGCTGGAGGGTGCTCTGCAACAGCGACCCGGCACCGAACAGGGAATGAAACTGCTTGGGAAACAGCTCCCGGGACAGCGGCCACAAGCGGCTGCCGCTGCCGCCGGCAAGAATCACGGGGACGACGGTGGCCATCAGCCGAGCCGGGCCTTGACGGCGGCGCTCACCGCGCTCATGTCGGCTCGCCCTTCCACCTGGGGTTTGAGAACGCCCATGACCTTACCCATGTCCCGCATCGACTCCGCGTTGCACTGTGTTACCGCCGCATCCACCAGCGCCGCCAGTTCCGCTTCACCCAGCGGCTCCGGCAGGAACTCGCCGATCAGCGCGAGCTCGTAGCGCTCCTGCTCGGCAAGATCCTCGCGCCCCGCCTGCTCGTACTGGCCGAGCGAATCGCGCCGTTGTTTGACCATGCGGGTCAAAATCGCCAGGACGTCCTGGTCCGACAGAACCCGGCGTTCGTCGACCTCCACCCGTTTGATCTCGGCGTTGACCAGGCGCAACACCGCCACCCGCGCCTTGTCGCGCGCCTTCATGGCACTGGTGGTGGCGGCAGAGATGGTCGCTTTGAGGTCCGAGCCGGTGGTTCCACCGGTGGTGCTGGCGGTCATCGATACGCCCTGCGTGTCTTCACCGGATGGCGGCGCCGTGGCCGGCCGACCCGGTCTGGCCCGTTCGGAATCAGAAGTTCTTTTCGAACCGGCGTGCTTCGCGTTGCAGCTTCTTGGCGTGTCGCTTCACCGCCGCCGCCGCCTTGCGCTTGCGTACCGCCGTCGGCTTCTCGTAGAACTCGCGGCGGCGCACTTCGGACAGCACGCCCGCTTTTTCGCAGGAGCGCTTGAAGCGGCGCAGCGCCACGTCGAAGGGCTCGTTCTCTTTGACTTTTACACTGGGCATTCGGTTGCTCGTTCAGGAAACGGGTTTCTGGCCGGCGGGTGTCGGTCGAAAATCCGCGGCAATCGCCACGGCAGCGGTACTTCAGACCGCCCACACCGCACCGGCGGCCCTTTCGGGGCCGGGAAAGGCGGCGAATTCTACTGGCAATCCCCGGCCTTTGCAAAGCACCTGGCAGGGGCCGGCCAGGGTCCGTAAGCCCGCCGCAACGGCGCCGCGCCACGCCCCGGCATTGCAGGTAAGATGCCCGCATGCTCGTTCTCGGCATCGAAACTTCCTGCGACGAAACCGGTGTGGCTCTGTACCACGCGGAGCAGGGTCTGCTCGCCGACGTGCTCTACAGCCAGGTCGACCTGCACCGCAACTACGGCGGCGTGGTGCCGGAACTGGCCTCGCGGGACCATATCCGCAAGCTGATTCCCCTGGTGGACGAGGTACTGGACAAAGCCCGCCGGACCCTGGCCGATGTCGACGCCATTGCCTATACCGCCGGACCGGGCCTGCTGGGCGCCCTGCTGGTGGGCGCCACTTTTGCCCGTTCACTGGCCTGGAGCCGGTCGATCCCGGCCATCGGCGTCCACCACATGGAAGCGCACCTGCTGGCGCCGCTGATCGACGACCGCGAGCCGCCGGTGCCGTTCGTGGCGCTGCTGGTGTCCGGCGGCCACACGCAACTCGTGCTGGTGGAAGCCCTGGGCCGCTACCGGTTGCTCGGCGAGTCGCTGGACGACGCCGCCGGCGAGGCTTTCGACAAAGCCGCCAAGATGCTCGGCCTGGAGTATCCCGGCGGCCCGCACCTGGCGCGCTGCGCCGAGAGTGGCGATCCGGGCCGATTCCGCTTCCCCCGCCCCATGACCGACCGGCCCGGTCTCGATTTCAGCTTCAGCGGGCTCAAGACCTTTACCCTGAATACCGTCGCCGCGCACCAGCCGCTGTGCGACCAGACCCGCGCCGACATCGCCCGGGCTTTCGAGGAAGCGGTGGTCGACACCCTGACCATCAAATGCCGGCGCGCCGTGGAGCAGACCGGGGTCCCCCATCTGGTGATCGCCGGGGGCGTCAGCGCCAACGTGCGGCTGCGTCAGCGCCTGGCCGACAAGCTGCCGGCCGAGGTCTACTACGCCGCACCGAGACTGTGCACCGACAACGGCGCCATGATCGCCTACGCCGGTTGCCGGCGCCTGATGGCCGGCATGCCGGGCAACGATCTGGCGGTCGACGTGCGAGCCCGCTGGCCCCTCACCGAACTGACCGTTCCCGGAGGCTGATCTGGACACCGTATTCGTTCGCTCGCTGACCGTCAGCGCCATCCTCGGCATCGATCCCGAGGAACGGGAACAGCCGCAGCCGGTGCGCATCAGCTTCGCCATGGCCACCGACGCCAGCGCGCCGGCACGAACCGACGACATCGGCCTGGCCGTGGACTATGCCGCTGCCGCCAGCCGGGTAGCAGCTTTGACCGTGGCCGGCCGCTTCAATCTGGTGGAAACCCTGGCCGAGCACATCGCCCAGCTGTTGCTGACGGAATTTCCGGTGCAGCGGGTCCGAGTCGAAGTGGAGAAACCCGAGGCCCTGGCCGAGGCCGACAGCGTCGGCGTCACCATCGAGCGTCGCAAGCGATGACGGCCCGGCTGACGGTGACCGGCGTCGGCTTCACTTCCGCTATCACCTTCGCCTGCCGGATCACGTTGTGCACCATGCTGGCGGCCGCCAGCGCCGCTGCGCTGGCGGCTACGAAGGACCGATCCGGCGGCGCCAGTGCCGATCCCGCGCACCTCGAGGCCGCCGAACTGGCCACCCGACTGGCGGACGGCCGGCTCAGCGCCGTGACCGTCACCGAGGCTTTCCTGGCGCGCATCGATGCCCTGGACGACGCCGGGCCGCTGCTGAACGCCGTCATCGAGGTCAACCCGGAAGCCCGGTCGATCGCCGCGGACCTGGACGCGCGGCGGGCGGCGGGTGAACGCCTAGGCCCCCTGCATGGGGTTCCGGTGCTGCTGAAAGCCAACATCGACACCGGCGACCGCATGGCGACCCAGGCCGGTTCCCTGGCGCTGGCGGGCCACCGGGCCCCGGACGATGCGTTCCTGGTCACCCGTCTGCGCGCCGCCGGCGCCGTGGTCCTGGGCAAGACCAACCTCAGCGAGTGGGCCAATTTTCGCGCCAACCGGTCCAGCAGCGGCTGGAGCAGCGCCGGCGGTCAGACCCGCAATCCGTACGTGCTGGACCGCAATCCCTGCGGCTCGTCCAGCGGCTCGGCGGTGGCGGTGGCCGCCGCGCTGGCACCGCTGGCCGTTGGCACCGAAACCGACGGATCCATCGTCTGCCCGTCCAGCCTCAACGGAATCGTGGGTATCAAGCCGACGGTGGGCACCGTCAGCCGGCACGGCATCATTCCCATTTCCCATACTCAGGATACCGCCGGGCCCATGGCGCGCACGGTCACCGATGCCGCGCTGCTGCTGACGACGCTGGTGGCCCGCGACCCGGCCGACCCGGGCAGCACAGGGCACCCGGCCGCCGGCGCTCTGCTGCCGGACCCCGCCGGTCTGCGCCTGGACGGCCAGCGCATCGGGGTAAACCGCAACTACTATGGCGCCGGCACCGACCCGCGCATCGAGGCGGTGTATCAGGCTGCGCTGGCGCGCCTGGAACGCCTGGGGGCAGCGCTGGTGGACGAGCTCGACTTCGAGTTACCGGCGGAGCTGGCCGAAGCGGAAATGGAGGTACTGCTGCACGAGTTCAAGGCCGGCCTCAATGCCTATCTGGCCAGCCACCCGGTCGCCGAGGATCGCGACACCCTGGCCGAGCTGATCGCCTGGAACGAGGCCAACGCCGAGCGGGTGATGCCGATCTTCGGCCAGGACCTGTTCGTCGCCGCCGAGGCCCGCGGCGGTCTCGACGCCACCGTGTATCTGGACGCGCTGGCCGCCGGCCCGGAGCGCATGCGTCGCCTGCTCGAGGATCTCCTGGCGCGTTATCAGCTCGACCTGCTGGTGACCCCGGCCGGCTCGTTTGCGTGGAAGACCGACTGGCTGGCCGGCGACCGCTTTCAGGTGGGCAGCTCGTCCCTGGCCGCAATGTCCGGCTTTCCCAGCATCACCCTGCCGGCGGGAACCATCAGCGGCCTGCCGGTAGGGATCGCCCTGGTCGGCGCCCGGTTCTCGGAGCCGGATCTGATTCAGGCCGCTTACGCCTTCGAACAAGCCGGCGCACCGATTCCGGGGCCCACTTACCTGCCGTCACTCGAAACCGGTCCGGCAGGGACGGAATCCGCACCCTGAGCCTGTGCAATCCGGTCACGGCGCGCAGCCTCGATCGCCTCTCCCACCGCCCGTCCCGTCAGCCCCTCGGCCAGAAAGGGCTCGGCAACCACCGCCTTCAGTCGTTCGAGGAGTGAGCGCAGCGGCGCCAGATCCTGGCCGCTGATGGTCTGAATGACCCGTAACGCCGGCCCGGCATCGTGCCGCGGATCCAGCGCACCGATACCGTTCAGGGCTTCCAGCACGTCGGCCGCGGACCGGTTCCGCCAGGCCGCCAGGGTGGACGTGAATCGGGCCACCTGACCGGCGAGCCGCTGATACCGGCGCGGCGCTTTGAGCCGGGCGCCGAGCGCGGCCACCCGCGGCGGGGTCAGTGGACTGGCCAGGGCCGCAAAACGTTGCTCGGCGCCGGCCAGCGTCGGCGGCAGCACCACCGGCTCGCCCTGCAGCTCCTCGAACCAGGCCGCCAGGGCGCCGGCCTGCTCCAGTACCTGAAGAAACCGCGCCGGGGCCGGCGTGACCAGCGCCTTGTGGAACTCCTGCCAGACCCGCTCGGCAGCCAGTTCGGTGAGGACCCCGGACGCCGCCATGGTGCGCATCAGGGCCATGGTCTCCGGCGCCACCTGAAACCCCGGAAGCTGGGCAGCGAACCGGGCCACCCGGTAGACCCGCAGCGGATCCTCGCTGAAGGCGTCGGACACATGGCGCAGCAGTTTGCGGGCAAGGTCGTCGCGGCCGCCGAACGGGTCGATCAGGGTTCCGTCCTGGTCCCGGGCCATGGCATTGACCGTCAGGTCGCGGCGCCGCAGATCCTCTTCCAGGGTCACTTCCGGGCCGGCGTGACAGACGAAGCCGGTGTGGCCCGGACCGGACTTGCGCTCGGTGCGGGCCAGGGCGTACTCCTCCGCATCGTCCGGATGCAGAAACACCGGAAAATCCCGGCCCACCTGCCGATAGCCCCGCCGCAGCATGGCTTCGGGTGTGCTACCCACCACCACCCAGTCGCGCTCCTTCACGGGAAGCCCGAGCAGGGAGTCGCGCACCGCGCCGCCAACCAGATACACGTCCATGGCCCGAACGCTAACACCTCCACGGGGCCCGCGCACGACGTGGCAGCGGATGCAGCGGACCATCCGGCGGCTGGCCAGACCGGCACCGGGAGCAGATCATGACGCCAGCAGATCATGAAGCGCCGGAACCGGAGCAGGCCATGCCGGAAAGAAAAAAGCCGGAAAGAAAAAAGCCGGAAAGAAAAAAGCCGGAACGAAAACAGCCGGAACGAAAACAGCCGGAAAAAAAGCAACCGGAAAGGAATCGGCCGGAGCAGGAACCGACCGGCGCCCCGTTCGATCACCTGGCCGCCGCCCGCAAGGTGGGTCCGATTCTCACCGAACAGCGTGACGCCGCCGAACGTCAGGGGTATCTGAGCGAGGCGGCGGTGACCGCCCTCGGGCAATCAGGCCTGCTGCGGTCGTGGCGGCCGGCAACTCTGGGGGGACTGGAACTGACCCCGCTGGCCTATGCCGAAGCGGCGGAGGAAGTGGCCCGGATCGACAGCGCGGCAGCCTGGCTGATGATGGTGGTAGCCAACACCACCTTCGATCTGCGGCTGGCGTCGGAAGCACTGATCGAAGAGATATTCGCCGCCGACGACGTGATCGTCTGCGAGACCTTCAACCGGCCCCTGTCGGCCCGGCCGGTGGGCGGCGGCTACCGGGTGTCCGGTACCGCGCCGTTCGCCAGCGGCTGTCGCCATGCCCACTGGCTTGGCCACACGGCCGTGGTCGACGACGAACTGCTGCTGATGTTTCACCCGGCCGGCGCCCTGACCATCGAAGACGACTGGCAGCCGCTGGGGCTGCGCGGCACGGCCAGCAACAGTATTACCGCCGACGACGTGCTGGTGCCACGCCACCGCTGCATCCATCTCGGCAGCGCGCAACCCAATCGCTACTACGAAAGCCCTTTCTACCGCATGCCGGAAGCAATCCTGACGGCCACCTTTCCGCCGGTCAGCCTGGGCCTGCTGGCGCAGGCACTGCAGGCCGCGACGGAAACCGCGCGAACGCGCCAGCCATTCGCCAGCGCCAGTTCCCTGCGACACCGCCCGCTCAGCCAGCAACACTTCGGCCAGGCGCTGGCGACCTACCGGGCGGCCCGCGACTACTTTCACGCCACCCTGATACGGGCCCAACGGCGCGCCGGTGAAGCCCCCGAGCGCGGGTCGTTCACCCTCACCGACAAAGCCGACCTGTTTCTGGCCTGCGCACATACTCTGCAGTCCGCGGCGCAGGCTACCCGGAATCTGGCCCGTGCAGTGGGCACCAGTGCCATTCATCAGGGTCATCCCATCGAACGCGCCTGGCGCGATACCGAAGTCATCGCGCAGCACGCATTCGGCGCCGAAGGCCGGTTCGCCACGGTGGCTCAAGCCTACTGGGCCCTGGACGTGGACTTTCCCCTTCTCGCCATGGATTGAGTTGCCGGACCCGGCAGCGCGGGTATCAGTCGGCGCTGGTCGCCTCCGGCGGGCACGAAGTCCGGGCTACCACTTCGTCGTCGCGCACGGATTCGACCCGGACCGGAAACCCCCACAGGCGGTGCAGGTGCTTGAGCACCTCTTCGGTACTGCTGCCCAGCGGCCGTCGCTGATGCTCGGCATGACGCAGGGTCAGACTGCGGTCGCCGCGCAGGTCGACCCGCACGATCTGAATGTTGGGCTCCCTGTCGCCCAGGTTGTACTGGCTGGCCAGTTGCTCGCGCACCCGCCGGTAGCCCTGAAAATCGTGGATGGCGTTCACCTCGATGGCTTCGTCGGCGTCGTCGTCGACGATGCCGAACAGGCGCAGGTCACGCATCACCTTGGGCGACAGGAACTGCAGGACGAAGCTCTCGTCCTTGTAGTTGCGCATGGCGTCGTGCACGACGCTGAGCCAGTCGCCGCCGGCGACGTCCGGAAACCACTCCCGGTCTTCGTCGGTCGGGTTCTCGCACATCCGGCGCAGGTCCGAGAAGATGGCGAAACCCAGGGCATACGGGTTGATCCCCCGGTACCCGGGGTGATCGAACGGCGGCTGGTACACCACCGCGGTATGACTGGCCAGGAACTCCATGATGGAGCCTTCGGTGAGCAGGCCCTCGTCGTAGAGCCGGTTCATCAGGGTGTAGTGCCAGAAAGTCGCCCAGCCTTCGTTCATGACCTGGGTCTGACGCTGGGGATAGAAGTACTGGGCCAGTTTGCGCACGATGCGGACGATCTCGCGCTGCCAGGGCTCGAGCAGTGGTGCGTGCTTCTCGACGAAGTACAGCATGTTTTCCTGAGGCTCCGGCGGGAACCGGGGCTCGTCGTCCTTTTCGCGGCGGCTCTGGGATTCCGGCAGGGTGCGCCACAGGTCGTTGAGGTTGCGCTGCACCCATTCCGCCCGCTCCCGCTGACGGCGGCGTTCTTCGTCCGCCGAAATGGGCCGAGGCCGCTTGTAGCGATCGACGCCGTAGTTCATCAGGGCGTGACAGGCATCCAGCAGTTCCTCCACCTCACGCACGCCGTAGCGCTGCTCGCAGCTGGCGATGTATTTCCGAGCAAACAGCAGGTAATCGATGATGGAGCCGGCATCGGTCCAGGTCCGGAACAGGTAGTTACCCTTGAAGAAGGAGTTGTGGCCGTAGCAGGCATGGGCGATCACCAGCGCCTGCATGGTGAAGGTGTTCTCCTCCATCAGGTAGGCGATGCACGGGTCGGAGTTGATGACGATCTCGTAGGCCAGGCCCATCATGCCGTGCTGGTACTGCTGCGACACCGAAACGAACTGCTTGCCGTACGACCAGTGGTGGTAGCTGATGGGCATACCCACTGACGCATAGGCGTCCATCATCTGGTCGCTGCGAATGATCTCGATCTGGTTGGGGTAGGTGTCCAGACCGTATTCGGCGGCCAGTATGCCGATCTCGTGATCGAGCTGACGGATCAGGTCGAAGGTCCAGTCACTGCCCGTGGAAATGGGTTCGCGCCGCGCACCGGTCATGTTGGCCGCGCCGGCGGCGGCACTGTCCTCTGCGAACCCTTGGGTCCCGGCTGGCGACATCAGGCGGCCTCCCGCTTGTGGAACAGGTCGTGGAAGACCGGGAAGATGTCCGCCGGCGAGGTGATGTGACGCATGGCAAAGGCGTCCGGATGGCTTTGCGCCAGCAGCTCGTATTCCCGCCACAGGGCCTGATGGCTGCGCTGGGTGATTTCCACGTAGGCGTAGTGCTGAACCAGCGGCAGGAGCTGCTCGGAGAGAAACCGCCCGCACAGCGGCGAGTCGTCGTTCCAGTTGTCACCGTCCGAGGCCTGGGCCGCATAGATGTTCCAGACATCGGGCGAGTAGCGATCGTCGACGATCTGCTTCATCAGCTTGAGGGCACTCGACACCACCGTGCCGCCGGTTTCCCGGGAGTAGAAGAAGTCGTGTTCGTCCACTTCCCGCGCCGTGGTGTGGTGCCGGATGAACACCACCTCGGTGCGTTCGTAGTGACGCTTCAGGAACATGTACAGCAGCAGATAGAACCGTTTGGCCATGTCCTTGGTGGCCTGGTCCATGGAACCGGACACGTCCATGAGGCAGAACATGACCGCCTGGGAGGTAGGCACCGGTTTCTTCAGGTGCAGGTTGTAGCGCAGATCGGTGGAATCCAGGAACGGAACGCGCCGTTCCCGCCGCTGCAGGCGGGCCAGTTCGGTGCGCAGGCGCATGCCGGTGACTTCGTCACCCCGCCCCGCGGCGTCGGCAATACCGTCTTCGAGTTCCTGCTTACGGCGCCGCGACTGACCGCCAAGCGCGATACGCCGGGCCTTGGCCTGCTGCAGGGTCCGGAACACCGACAGCTTGGCGGGCACCCCGTCGGTGGCAAAGCCGGCTCGCTCGTACTTGAAGCTGGCATCCCCTTTCAGGTGGCGCTTGGTCAGGTTCGGCAGTTCCAGGTCGTCGAACAGGTAATCCAGAAATTCGTCGCGGCTGATCTGGAAGACGAAGTCGTCGACGCCTTCGCCGGAATCGGACGGATCGCCCTGTCCGCTGCCGCTGCCGCCGCCGCCGGGACGCTCGATCCGGTCTCCCTGCACGAACTCCCGGTTGCCCGGATGAACTCCGGACCGGCGCCCACCGGAACCATGTTGAAACACCGGCTCGGAGATGTCGCGCGCCGGAATCGTCACCTCCTCACCACGGTCCATGTCGGTGATGCTGCGCTTGTCCACGGCATCGGATACCGCCCGCTTGATGTGGGTCCGGTAGCGATCCAGGAAGCGCTGCCGGTTGACGGCACTCTTGTTCCTGGAATTCAGCCTGCGGTCGATGATGTAGGTCATGAGTCTGCCTGTGGCTGCGAATGACTGCCGGGCACCGGGCCCGGCCGTGTCTCGGCGTCTACTGGGACTTACGCACCCTCAGGAACCACTCGGCCAGCAGCCGGACCTGTTTCTCCGTATAACCGCGGTCCACCATGCGGGCAACGAAATCATCGTGCTTGCGTTGCTCGTCGCTGGACGACTTGGCATTGAACGAGATGACCGGCAGCAGATCTTCGGTGTTGGAGAACATCTTCTTCTCGATCACCGAGCGCAGCTTTTCGTAGCTCTGCCAGGACGGGTTCTTGCCGTTGTTGTTGGCCCGCGCCCGCAGCACGAAGTTGACGATCTCGTGGCGGAAGTCCTTCGGATTGGAGATACCCGCCGGTTTCTCGACCTTCTCGAGCTCCTCGTTGAGCGATGCGCGGTCGAGAATGTCTCCGGTCTCCGGATCCCGGTATTCCTGATCCTGAATCCAGAAATCCGCGTAGGTGACATAACGGTCGAACACGTTCTGACCGTACTCCGAGTAGGACTCCAGATAGGCGGTCTGGATCTCCTTGCCGATGAAGTCCACGTAGCGCGGCGCCAGATATTCCTTGATGTAACGGATCAGCCGCTCCCGCTGCTCTTCCGTGAAGTGCTCACGCTCAATCTGCTGCTCCAGCACGTACATCAGATGCACCGGGTTGGCCGCGACCTCGCTGGCGTCGAAGTTGAACACCTTCGACAGAATCTTGAAGGCGAAGCGGGTGGACAGGCCATCCATACCCTCGTCCACGCCGGCAGCATCGCGATACTCCTGCATGGTCTTGGCTTTGGGATCCGTGTCCTTCAGGTTCTCGCCGTCGTAGACCCGCATCTTCGAGAACACACTCGAATTCTCCGGCTCCTTGATCCGCGACAACACCGAGAACTGCGCCAGCATGCGCAGGGTGTCCGGTGCGCACGGGGAGCGGGACAGGGAACTTTCGGTGATCAGCTTTTCGTAGATCCGGATCTCTTCGGAAACCCGCAGACAATAGGGCACCTTGACGATGTAGACCCGGTCTATGAAGGCTTCGTTGTTCTTGTTGTTGCGGAACGACTGCCACTCCGATTCGTTGGAGTGGGCCAGCACGATGCCATCGTAAGGAATGGCTCCGATGGCCTCGGTGCCGTTGTAGTTGCCTTCCTGGGTCGCGGTCAGGAGCGGATGCAGCACCTTGATCGGCGCTTTGAACATCTCGACGAACTCCATCATGCCCTGGTTGGCCTTGCACAGGGCGCCGGAGTAGGAATAGGCGTCCGGGTCGCTCTGGGCGTAACTCTCCAGCTTGCGGATGTCGACCTTGCCGACCAGGGCCGAGATGTCCTGGTTGTTTTCGTCGCCCGGCTCGGTCTTGGCGACAGCCACCTGTTCGAGCAGGGACGGGTATTTCTTGACCACCCGGAATCGGGTGATGTCTCCGCCGAACTCCTTGAGGCGCTTAGCCGCCCACGGCGACATGACGCCTTTGAGGTAGCGGCGCGGAATGCCGTAGTCCTCTTCCAGAATCTGTGCGTCTTCCTGGGGGTCGAACAGGCCCAGCGGCGACTCGTTCACCGGCGAGTCCTTGAGCGCGTAGAAGGGGGTCTTCTGCATCAGGGACTTGAGCTTTTCGGCAAGGGAACTCTTGCCGCCGCCCACCGGCCCCAGCAGATAGAGAATCTGCTTGCGCTCTTCCAGACCTTGAGCGGCGTGACGGAAGAACGACACGATCTGCTCGATGGACTCCTCCATGCCATAGAAGTCGCCGAAAGCCGGATAGCGCTTGATGACTTTGTTGGAGAAGATCCTGGACAGCCTGGGATCGAGAGCCGTGTCGACGAACTCGGGCTCACCAACCGCCAGCAGCAGACGCTCGGCAGCAGTGGCGTAGGCGCTGGGTTCGGACTTGCAGAGGTCGAGGTATTCCTGGAGGGACAGCTCTTCTTCCTGAGCTGCATCGTAGCGTTCCTGATAGTGTTCAAAGACACCCATCGTCAGCCTCCTGTGCTGCGTCTTCCCCCTCTGGTCTGTGTTCTCCGCCAGTTGTTTTCGATCGACCGTTTACCGCTGTCAGATTCGGACTTCAACCCACCGAACCGACTTCCGGTCTTTTGCGGCTTGTACCCTTAGAGTAGTCTTCTGATGAGAAAGTGCCAGAGAAAATGACAGGAAAAAACAGTAGCCGACAAGCCTCAGCGGGCAGGTATACTGGAGAACTCGCCGGACTCCAGGCACAGCGCGGTGAGTGGCCCGCCCCACACGCAGCCGGTGTCCAGCCCCACGATTCCAACCTTGTCCGTCAGTCCTTCGAGCGCTGCCCAGTGACCGAACAGCAGCCTGATTCCCAGCGGCCGTGACTGTCGCAGTTCGTACCAGGGATACCAGGGCGGCGCCGCGCCCGCCGGTCCTTCCTTACTCTCCAGGTCCAGCCGGCCGGCGTCGTCGACCAGCCGCATCCTCGTGAAATAATTTGTTATCAGGCGCTGCCGGGGCAGCCCCTCGAGCTGGTCGTGCCACAGATCCGGCTCGTTTCCATACATCCCGGCAAAGAACCCGAACGCGTCGTCGCCGCCCAGAACCGTTTCCACCTCCGCCGCCCTGGCGCGCGCCTGATCGAGATCCCAGATGTGTGGGATACCGGCATGGGTCATGGCAAAACCCAGCGTCTCATCGACCACCAGCAGCGGCTGACGGCGCAGCCATTCGCACAGCCGTTCCGCGTCCGGGGCCGTCAGCACGTCGGCGAAGGTGTCGCTGCGGCGCGGCGCGCGTCCGCCGAACCAGGTCGCCAGCAGATGCAGGTCGTGGTTGCCGAGGACGATGCGGCAGGCATCACCCAGGCCGTGGGCGAAACGCAACACCTCCAGCGAGTCGGGACCGCGGTTGACCAGGTCGCCGACCAGCCACAGCCGATCGTGGTCAGGATCGAAGCGGACCTGCTCGAGAAGCGCGGAAAATTCGGACCAGCAACCCTGAATGTCGCCAATGGCGTAGGTCGACATCGTGGCCGGTCAGTGAACGATGTCGGGCATGGACAGCGAGAAGGCCGGGATCTCCACCTCGAACAGCGCGCCGTCATCGCGGCTGAACTGGTAGTGGCCGTGCATGGCGCCCACCGGCGTCGGAAGCAACGCGGCACTGGTGTACTGGAACGACTCGCCGGGGGGAATGCGCGGTTGCTGGCCGACCACCCCGGGGCCCTCGACCTCCTGCACTTCTCCCGCCCCATCGGTGACCCACCAGTGACGCCGCAGCAGCGTGCCGGCACAGTCACCCACGTTGCGGATAGTGATGGTGTAGGCGAACACGAACCGCTCGCGGGCCGGGTCGGACTCGTTGGACAGGTAGCGGCTGGCCGCATCCACGGCGATGTCGGGAACGGCGCTACGGGCGGTCATCCGGGTTCTCCAGCGTATTGGCGAGCGCAACGAACTCCGCCACGCTCAGGTCATCGGCCCGGCGCCGGGGGTCTACGTCCGCCCGGCGCCAATCCGGATCCAGGGATTGTAACGCGTTGCCCAGCTGCTTGCGGCGCTGGGAGAAGGCGTGGCGCAGCACCGCGTCGAAAGCGCTGCGACTGGCCAGGGCCAGCCGGGTGCCCCGGGGGCGCAGCCGGACCACGGCCGACACCACCCGGGGCGGCGGCTGGAACGCCTCGGGCGGCACCTCGAACAGGCTCTCCACCTCGCAGTGGTACTGCGTCAGGACCGATATCCGGCCCCAGGCTTTGCTGCCCGGCTGGCCCGCCAGCCGGCTGGCCACCTCACGCTGGAGCATGAAGTGCATGTCTTCGATGTGTTCGAGCTGGCCAAGCAGCGCCACGATCAGCGGAGTGGAAATGTTGTACGGCAGGTTGCCGGTGACCCGCCAGGGCCGCCCCGACCCCCCCAGCACCGCCCCCAGGTCCAGGCGCAGGATGTCCTGGTTGATCAGCTCCAGATCCGGGTAGCCGGCGCGCAGGAATGGAATCAGATCGCGATCGATTTCGACCGCCAGATAGCGGCCGACCCGGCCGTACAGGTGGGCGGTCAACGCCCCATGCCCGGGTCCGATCTCGAGCAACGCATCCGCCGCCCGGGGCTGGACCTGTGCGGCGATCCGCTCCAGCACCCCTTCATCGGTGAGAAAGTGCTGTCCGAAGCGTTTGCGCGCCCTCACGACGAACGCTTCACGACAGCCGGTCCGCCAGGTCCAGCGCCGCCGTCAGACTCCCGGCATGGGCGCCGCCGCGGCCGGCCAGATCCAGCGCCGTGCCGTGGTCCACCGACGTCCTCAGGAACGGCAGGCCGAGGGTAACGTTGACGGCCTCGCCGAAACCCGCGTGCTTGAGTACCGGCAGGCCCTGGTCGTGATACATGGCGAGTACTGCGTCGGCCTCGGCAAGCAGCGCCGGCGTGAACAGGGTATCGGCCGGCAGCGGCCCCCGCACCCGCAGACCAGCCTGGCGCGCCGCCGCGCACACCGGCTCGATGATCTCGATCTCTTCACGCCCCAGATGGCCGGACTCCCCGGCATGCGGGTTGAGGCCGGCCACCAGAATTCTCGGCTCGGCAATGCCGAAGCGCTCCTCGAGGCCGGCGGCGAGCAGTTCCAGGCTGCGTTCCACCACGCCACGGGTCAGCGCGTCCGGCACCGCCCGCAGCGGCAGGTGGGTAGTCGCCAGGGCAACCCGAAGCCCGCCGGCCACCAGCAGCATCAGCACCTCCCCCACTCCCGCCAGATCACGCAGGAACTCGGTATGCCCGGAAAAACGGTGGCCGGCGTCGTTGATCACCGACTTCTGCACCGGGCCGGTGACCATGCCGCGAAAACGGCCCTGCAGGCAGCCATGGGCCGCCACGGTCAACGTCTCGAGCACGTAACCGGCGTTGTCGGGGCAGAGCCGTCCGGGCTCCACAGCGGCCGGCGCCTGCACCGGAACCACCGTCAAGCGCCCGGGCTGCCTGGCGGGACGGTCCAGGTCGGTATCGACGGTCAGGGTCAGGCCCAGGCGCTGGGCCCGGTCCTCGAGTACCGCGGGATCCGCCACCGCCACCCAGTCGAAAGCGCGCGCCCGGTTCGCCAGCGTCACCACCAGATCGGGGCCGATCCCGGCGGGTTCGCCCGGGGTCACCGCCAGCGGAATCACCCGGATCGGCCACGCGGATCTCGACGAACGCCTCGTCGCGCAGTTCCTTCTGCCACTCCTGCAGTTCTTCGTCGAAACGGCGCTGATGCAGAATCTGCAGCGCCATCCGCCGCCGGGCCTCGCTGCTCATGTCCTGGTCGCGGCGGTCCATCACCTCCAGAATGTGCCAGCCGTACTGGCTTTCGAACGGCTCTGACCGCGCTCCCGTGGGCGTCGCCGCCAGGGCTTCGCGGAACGCCGGCACGAATTCCTCGCCGGAGGTCCAGCCGAGGTCACCCCCGTTCAGGGCGCTGCCGGGGTCTTCCGAGTATTCCGCCGCCAGCGTCGCGAAGTCCTCGCCTTCCTGCAGACGCCGGGCAATGTCGTTGATCAGCGCCTCGGTCTCGGCGTCGGTGCGGATCTGCGACGGCTGGACCAGGATATGACGCACGTGTGCCTGTAACTGGCTCTCGGTACTGGCGCCGCGCACGTCCAGCAGCTGCACGATGTGGATCCCGCCGCCGGTTTCGATGGGGTCGGCGGTCTCGCCGGGCTGCAGTTCCAGCACCTCCTCGGCAAACAGGGACGGCAATTCCCCGGCCTTGCGCCAGCCGAGATCACCGCCCTCGAGCGCGGTGGAGGCCGACGAATTGGCGATGGCCATCTCCCGGAAACTGGCGCCCTCACGCAACTCGGCGACGATCCGGTCCGCCTCCTGGCGGGCCGCGGCGGCGGCTTCGTCAGTCGCGTCTTCGGCGATGGTGAGCAGAATATGGCCGATCCGGTACTCGTCCGACAGAAGCTGCTGGTAGTAAGGGGAATCCAGCAGGTCGTCGATGTCCTTGTCACTGATGGCGATGCGCCGGCTGACCAGGTTACGTTGCAACCGGGTCATGATCATTTCGTTGCGGATCTGCTCACGGAACTCGGCGTAGGACACGCCATCGGCCGCCAGTGCCTGCTGAAACTGATCGATGTTCATGCTGTTCTGCTCGGCGAACTGCAGCACCGCCCGGGTCAGGGTCTCGTCATCGACCTGTACGCCGCGGCGCTCGGCCTCCTGGAGCTGCAGACTTTCCAGCACCAGGCGCTCCATGATCTGGCTCACCAGAATGTCGTCCGGCGGCGCCTGCACGTCGGCCTCGGCAATCTGTTTGCGGACCGTGTCCAGCCGGGACACCAGTTCCGACGCCAGCACCACGTCATCGTTGACTACCGCCACGATGGCATCCAGTTGCCGGTACTCGGCATGAGCCGCACCGGCGCTCAGCAGCGCAACCACTCCGGCCAGCCGCCATCCTCTCCACCCGCGGCTTCGCCGCTGGTCAATACACATCTACCGCCTCCGTTGAATAGCCTCTGATCCCGTTGGCCAGCACCGATTCCATCTTGCCGCCGAAACCGGCCAGGCCCTTGAATACGATCTGCAGGAAAATGCCGTCGTCGGCTTCCACGGTGTCCAGATTGCGTCCAGTCGGGCTGTCCAGAAAACGCCGCGCCATGAAGCGCAGGCGCCAGCAGCAGTCGTTGTACTCGATGCCGCCGAAGCCCTCAATCGTTCGACCACTGACCACGTCGTAGTTCCACTTGCCGATCACGGCGATGTTCCGGGTCAGCGGCCAGTACAGGGACATATCGGTCTGATCGATGTCCTGGTCGGTACGCTTGCGGTAACCCAGATTGATGATGTGGCGTCCGTCGGGCCGGTACTGCAAAGCGACCCCGAGTTCGTCGACCCGGTCGTCGTAAGGGTCCCAGACCACGGTGGACCTGGCGCGCCAGCGCCTGGCCACGGAAGCCGCCAGTTCCGCGGCGATCCCCGAAGTCGGGTCGGTCTCGTCATCGCCCGGGGGCCCGGTCAGGGTCACTCGCCGGTCTTCGAAGTAGACGATCGTGCCGACGCTGGCACGCAGGTATTCGTCGCCGGTCCGGGCGTTCAGGAACCGGGTGGTGACCCCCGTGCTGAGCTGGTTGGCGTCGCCGATCCGGTCGAGGCCGGTGAAGCGGTTGTCGCGGAAGAGCTGGCTGTAGCTGAAGGTCAGGTCGCTGGCGTCGAAGCGCGGCAACTGACGCTGGTCCTGGTATTCCTGGTAGAGATAGAACAGCTCCGGCTCCAGGGTGTGCACCAGCGACTCGCCGAACCAGGACAGCTCGCGCTCGAAGAACAGGCCGCCGCGGGCACTGCCGAACCCGATGTTGCGTTCCGGGGTCGGATCTACAGCGGCGGGAACGTCGCGCAGATCGTAGCTGGTGAACCGGTAGCCGCCGGTGAGCGTCAGGAAACCCCAGGGGCGGTACAGCGGCAGGCGCAGGCGCGGCTCGAAGTGGGCCCGGTCGCCCACCGCCGCGTTCAGGCCGCCGAGGTCGTCGTTGTCACGGTCGAACGACACGTAGCGGGCGTCCAGCGAATACTCGAAAGGCCCCGGCATCTGGCCCAGGTAGCTGACGTCGAACTCGGGGAGGCGCTGGTAGGGATCGGTCTGTCCCTCGTCCAGGCGCTGGAAGCGCTGGGCCCAGGCCCTGGCGAACAGTCCGCCGGACACATACTGAACCTCACCGCGCCGTTCGAGCTGAATCTCGCTGGACACGGCCAGATCGCTGCCGAGATCGCGGAAGTAATCCCGGTCGCTGACCGCGGTGTAATCGACGATGGTGCGCAGCGCACCGACCGCGCCGTTGTGCTCCATGCCGTACAGCCAGCGGTCCGCCGGCTCGAACTCGCCGCTGACCTGTCCTTCTTCGAAAAGCTCTTCCCAGTCGTCGCGCTCCAGCTCACCGTCGTAGCGGTCGTCCCGGTACAGGTAGGCGCCGGTCAGACGGGTTTCCTCCCAGCCGGCCAGATGCCGGAATTCGCCTTCGAGGCCGGTGCCACGCTCGCTCATGTAGCGCGGCTGCAGGGTGGCGTCGTAGTTGGGCGCCAGGTTGAAGTAGTAGGGAACCGAGATGTCGACCCCGTCGGAGTCCGAGTACGCCAGATTCGGGAACAGCCATCCCGACTGCCGGTCGTCCGTCACCGGGAAGCGCAGATGGGGGGTGTAGAACACGGGCACGCTGCCGACCCGGACCACCGCGTGTTCGGCGGTGCCAAACACCTCGCCGGGCTCCACCTGCACCGTCCGGGCGGAGATCAGCCAGTTCTGGTTGCCCGGCTCGCAGCGGGTGAAGGCGCCGCCGGTCATGGAGAAGATGCCGGCCTGATCCTGGGCCAGATGGTCCGCGGTGCCGCGCAGTGACTGCGCCGGGAGTACGAACTGCACGTGGTCCAGGGTCGCGGCATTGCTGTCCAGGTCCATGCTGGCGTTTTCGCCCTGCAGCACGATGCCGGGTTCCTCGACCCGGACGCCGCCGGAAGCGCGAGCGAGCTGCGAAGTCGGATCGAGCTCCGCGTTGGCGGCGCGCAAGGTCCGGTTGCCCTGGCCGAGGTGCACGTCGCCGTCCAGGCGTATCAGCCCGTCCACCTGGTACTCGGCCCGGGCGCCGGTGGCCTGCAGCGGGTAGGTCGAGGAGTCGGTACCCGCCGGGTAGGGAAGCACCTGCTCCCGATACCCGCCCAGGCAATAGTCGGGCAGCCGTTCCAGCCGCTCGGGCGCCAGTTCGGAGCGTTCGAGCCACAGGTCCCGGGCCAGGTTGCCGCTCGCGGCCTCGGCGGCCAGGGGAACGCGGACGAAAACCGCCAGGCACAGCCCGGTCAACAGCCCGAGCGGGCCACGCCTGTTCCACCCATTTTGCATCGCGCGCATGATACGGGTTTTGCTGCTCTACTTCGCGTATGGACGATGCCCCCACAACCCCCGCCGATGCGCCGTTCCAGCGCTGGGCAGAAGCTGCGTTAAGGTCGCTGCTCGGTCCGGGCGGTGCCAAGGCCTGGCAAGCGCTGGCGGTGGAAGCCAGTCATCGGCGTTTCTACCGCATCCGCTGGCAGGGCGCCGATGGCGGGCAGCGCGCCCTGGTGGTTATGACCTCACCACCCGGCAAGGAAAACAACGACCAGTTCCTGCTGATGGCCGAACTGCTGGGGAATCACGGCATCCGGGCACCCGCGGTTCTGGCCGCGGAACGCGCCCGCGGCTGGTTCGTCATGACCGACCTCGGCGACGTCCACCTGGCCGACGTCTATCAGCGGGCCGGGCCCGGGACCATCCTGCCCCAGGCGCTGGCGACGCTGCACCAGCTCCAGAGCGTGAGCGATCCGCGCATTCCGCCCTACACCGAAGGCCGCCTGCGCGACGAACTGGGCATCTACAGCGAATGGCTGCTCGGCGCGCTGCTGCAGCAGACGCCGCCGGCCGCGCTCGGCGACGTTTTCGAGATCCTGCTGGAAGCCAGCCAGGCGCAACCGCGCTGCTGCGTGCACCGCGATTACCATTGCCGCAACCTGCTGGTCGGCGACAGCGGCGCCGTGGGCGTGGTGGATTTCCAGGACGCGCTCATGGGCAGCGCCACCTACGATCTGGCTTCCCTGCTGCGCGACTGCTACTACCGGTTTCCAGAGTCCGAGGTGGGGCGCTGGCGCGATGCCTACCTGGCGGAAACTGCGCTGCCGGTGGCTCGCGACCGGTTCGCCCGGGACCTGGACCTCACCGCTCTCCAGCGTCAGCTCAAAGCGGTCGGAATCTTCAGCCGCCTGCACCTGCGCGACGGCCGCGCCAGCCATCTGCCGCATATCGTCCCGGTACTGGAACGCATCGGCGCGCTGGCAGCCGGGTATCCGGACCTGGGCGCCCTCGCCGACCACATCGACGCCGTGCTGCCGGCCGCCCGACGGAAGCTGGCGGCACGCCCGTGAAGGCCATGATCCTGGCCGCCGGGCGCGGGCAACGGCTGCGCCCGCTCACCGATCACGTGCCCAAACCGCTGACGGAAGTCGGCGGTCGGCCGTTGCTGTTCCACCAGCTCGAGTGGCTGACCGCCGCCGGGATCCGCGAGGTGGTCATCAACGTGCACCACCTCGGCGAGCAGATCGTCACCGCGGCCGGTGACGGGCGCCGCTTCGGGTTGCACATCCACTACAGCCGTGAAGCCCGCCTGCTGGAGACCGGCGGCGGGGTGGTCAATGCCCTGCCCCTCCTCGGCCAGGATCCCTTTGTCCTGGTGAATGGCGACATCTACACCGATTTTCCCCTGAGCGATCTGCCCGCCGCCCCACCGACGCCGGGCGGTGCCCACCTGCTGCTGACCCCACGCCCGGCTTTCCGGGCCCACGGAGACTTCGCGTTCGAGGATGGCCGGATCCGCGGCCGCGGCGAGCCGTTCGTGTTCTGCGGGGTGGCCGTCCTCGATCCCGGCGTGATGGCCGGCCGCCGGGCGGAACCGTTCTCGCTGCTCGAGATCTACGACGCCCTGATCGAGCGCGGCGCCCTTACCGGCCAGATCTGGCGCGGCTACTGGAACGACATCGGTTCCCTGGAACAGCTCCGAGCCGTCAACGCGCACCTGCGCAATCTGAGCTAGCCTCGAATCATGGGCACTCAATCCTCAAGCCTGTCCGCCGGGATCGACCGCTGGGCCGGCAAGGCGCTCGGCGCGGCCGCGGCGCTGATCTTTGCCCCCGCCACCCCGGCCGGGGTGCTCGGATGGCTGGCCGCCGGCCTGGTCCTGGGTCACGTGCTCGACCGGTTGCTGCAGAACGCACGCGGGCGCGACCCCGGGACCGGGCAAAGCGGCGCCGCACCGGGAGACCCGGACCGGGCCGCGCCGGGCGAAGCCAGCACCCGCTTCGTGTTCGCCGTCCTCGGACGGATCGCCCAGAGCGGCGGCGAGGTTGCGGCCGCACACCTGCGGCAGGCGGACCAGCTCATGGCCGACTGGCACATTCCCGAGGCGCAGCGCCCGGAGACCCGGGTCTGGTTTCAGGCCGGCCGCGACCCCTCGTTTCCATTCGAAACTCTGGCGACGCTGTGTCGCGCCGAACTCGCCGAGGCGCCGCACCTGCGCGAAGCCGCGCTCAAGGCCCTGTGCCGGATGAGCGTGCTGGCGGACTCTCCGGATGCGACCGCGGCGCTGCTGGACCTGGGTCCGCGCCTCGGCTGCGACCGGGAGACCGTGGCCCAGCGGGCGCTACTGATGGCCGCCATGCGCCCGGAACCGGAGCCGCTCGGCGACGCCTGCCGCATCCTGGGGGTCCGACCCGGCGACGACCGCGACACCATCCGCCTCGCCTACCGGCGTCAGATCGCTCAGTGGCACCCGGACCGGCTGCCGGCGGACGCGGGCGAAGACTACATCCTGGAAGCCCAGCGGCGCATGACCCAACTCCGCGAGGCCCTTGAAACGTTACTGGCGGCCGCCCACTGACCCGAACCGGCGCCGGCCGTGTAGAATGGCGCCGATGAAACCCTGGATCGCGCCTTCCATTCTGTCCGCCGACTTCTCGCGTCTCGGGGACGAAGTGCGCGCCGTGCTGGATGCCGGCGCGGACGTCATCCACTTCGACGTCATGGACAACCACTACGTGCCCAATCTCACCATCGGGCCGCTGGTTCTGACGTCGCTGCGCAAGGCCGGCATCGACGCACCCATGGACGTGCATCTGATGGTCAAGCCGGTGGACCGGCTGATCGGCGACTTCGTCGAGGCCGGGGCCAGCATCATCAGCGTCCATCCGGAATCCACCGAACATCTGCACCGGACCCTGTCGCTGGTACGCAGCGGCGGGGTCAGTCCCGGGATCGTGTTCAATCCCGCCACCCCGCTGCAGGTACTCGAAGAGGTGGTGGACCTGGTCGACCTGGTATTGATCATGTCGGTGAACCCCGGTTTCGGCGGCCAGTCGTTCATACCGTCCAGCCTCGCCAAGCTCCGCCGCGCGCGGGAGATCATCGACACCAGCGGCCGCGAGGTACGGCTGGAGATCGACGGCGGCATCAAGGCCGACAATATCCGGGCAGTGGCGGACGCCGGCGCCGATACCTTCGTGGCCGGTTCGGCGATCTTCGGCAGCGGCGACTATGCCGCCACCATCCGCGCCATGCGCGAGGCCCTGGCCTGAACGCCGCGGCTTTCGATCCCACCGGCTTCCAGGGCTACCTGTTCGATCTGGACGGCACCCTGGTGGACACGGCGCCGGACATTCACGCCGCGCTCAACCACTGCCTCGACCGCGCCGGGCTGGCGCCGGTGGACGAAGACCTGACCCGGCACTGGATTGGTCACGGCGTGCGGGTCATGGTGGAACAGGCGCTGATCAACGACGGCAGCGGGCGCGGCGACATGGATGCCATGCAGGCCGATTTTCTGGACTATTACCAGGCGCACATCGCCGACCACAGCGCGCCTTACCCCCACGTCGTGGAGTGTCTGCGCACACTGCGGGGGCGCGGCGCCCGGCTGGCCGTGGTGACCAACAAACGCACCAACCTGTCACTGCTGCTGCTGAACGCCCTCGATCTGAGCGGGCACTTCGACACCATCGTCTGCGGCGACACCGCGGCCCGGCCCAAACCCGCACCCGACCCGGCCCTGCATGCCTGCAGCGCCCTGGGAATCGAGCCGGGCAACGCGCTGTTCGTCGGGGATTCGGCAGCCGACGTGGGCTGCGCCCGGGCCGCCGGCTGCCCGGTGGTATGTGTGCCAGACGGCTACAACCACGGGATTCCGGCCGCCGACCTCGGCGCCGATGCCGTGATTGATTCGTTCCGGGCGCTCATATAGGCTCAGGCGCTTTCTTGCCCCGGCAACCTGATTGACCGGCAGACGAAAGGCCCGCACATGGAAGCAGCCCGCCAGGCACAGACGGCACCGCAGCACCGATGGCGCATCAGCCGGCCCCGGGTGCGCGCCATCGTACCCCGCGTAAGCGCCGTCGCGCTGCGCCACTGCTGGCAGGCTCGCTGAGCGATCTTCGCGCCGGGTACCCGGCCGCCCAGCGTCAGAATCCCGGGCACACGGTGCCCGAAAAAAAAGAGCACCCGGGCCCGCAGAAAGAGCGCACCCGGTGCCCTCAGGCAAGAGAACCTCATGACCCACGATGAAACATCGGGCCAGTCCGACGCCGTTGCGGCCAGGCCCGCCGACGATTCCTACGACGATGGCGTCACCACGATCAGCAGCGAGCACTTCCAGGAACTCGCCAGCCAGGGTTACAACCGCATTCCCATTGTGGTCGAGACCCTGGCCGACCTCGACACCCCGCTGTCCACCTACCTGAAGCTGGCCAAAGGCCCCTACTCCTATCTGCTGGAGTCGGCCCAGGGCGGCGAGGAATGGGGGCGCTATTCGATCATCGGACTGCCCTGCCGCACCGTCATCGAGGTCAACGGCCACAACATCGAGGTGCGTACCGACGGCGACGTGGTGGAAACCGTAACCAGCCCCGACCCCCTGTCATTCGTGGAGGCCTTCCAGCAGCGGTATCGGGTGGCCGAACTGCCGGACCTGCCCCGATTTACCGGCGGCCTGGTGGGTTACTTCGGTTACGACTGCGTTCGCTACGTCGAGAAACGGCTGGCCGACAGCGCCCCACCGGACCCGCTCGGCACTCCCGACATGGTGCTGATGGTGTCGGAAGACGTGGTGGTGTTCGACAACCTGCGCGGACGCATGCAGATCATCAGCCTCGTGGACCCGGCGGAACCGGACATCTACCGGCGCACCGTGGAACGCCTCGAAGGCCTGGCGCGGTCACTCAGCGCCGCGGTGCCGCCGATTCCGGACAGCACCGCCAATCAACCCATCGAGGAAAGCGACTTCGTTTCCGAGTTCGGCGAAGAAGCCTTCAAAACGGCAGTGGAGAAGATCCGCGAGTACATCCGCGCCGGCGACGTGATGCAGGTGGTGCTGGCCCAGCGCATGTCCATTCCGTTCGCCTCCGATCCCATCAATCTGTACCGGGCACTGCGCAGCCTCAATCCGTCGCCATACATGTATTTCATGGATCTGGCGGATTTTCAGATCGTCAGTTCCTCGCCGGAGATCCTGGCCCGGCTCGAAGATGGCATGATCGTCAATCGCCCCCTGGCAGGTACCCGGCGGCGCGGCCATACCCCGGAAGAAGATCAGGCCATGGAAGACGAGCTGCTGGCCGACCCCAAGGAAATCGCCGAGCATCTGATGCTCATCGACCTTGGCCGCAACGACGTGGGCCGGGTCGCCGAGACCGGCTCGGTCAAGGTCACCGAGCAATTCGTCATCGAGCGTTATTCCCACGTCATGCACATTTCGAGCAACGTCACCGGACGGCTGCGCGAGGGCCAGTCGGCCATGGATCTGCTGCGGGCGACACTGCCGGTAGGCACCCTGTCCGGCGCGCCCAAGATTCGCGCCATGGAGATCATCGACGAACTCGAACCGGTCAAACGCGGCATCTACGGCGGCGCCGTCGGCTACCTGGCGTGGAACGGCAACATGGACACCGCCATCGCCATCCGAACCGCGGTGGTCAAGGACGGCACTCTTTACATCGAAGCCGGCGGCGGGGTGGTGGCCGACTCGGTGGGCCGGCTCGAATGGAAAGAGTCCATGAACAAAGGCCGGGCGATCTTCCATGCCGCCGCGCTGGCGGAGGCGAAATTCCGCTGAGCGGGGAAACACATGACCAGCCAACGCGAGAAGTGCGAACGGTTCCGGGACCTGCATCAGGGCGATACCACGTTCGTCATTCCCAATCCCTGGGACGCCGGCTCCGCCCGGTTGCTGCAGGGACTGGGTTTCGACGCGCTGGCCACCACCAGCGCCGGTTTCGCCTTCACTCTGGCCCAGGGTGACGGTAAGCCGGATCTCGAACAGAAACTCGAGCACTGCCGTTCGCTGGCGGCCGCCACCGACGTGCCGATCAACGCCGACTTCGAGGACGGCTACGCCGACACCCCGGAAGGCGTCGCGGCCAACATCGCCGCCCTCGCAGCCACCGGCGTCGCCGGCTGCTCCATCGAGGACTTCAGCCGCGTCGACGGCCGTCTCTACGAGCGCAGCGAAGCGCTGCAGCGGCTGCAGGCCGCCGTGGCCGCGGTGCGGGCACTGGACGTGCCATTTCAGCTCACCGCCCGCTGCGAGAATCTGCTGCGCGGCGTCGACGATCTGGAAGACACCATCGAGCGCCTGCAGGCCTATCAGGACGCCGGCGCCGACGTGCTGTACGCCCCCGGCATCCGCTCCCTGGACGACCTGGCGACGGTAACCGCCGCCATCGCGCGGCCGTTCAACGTGCTCGGGGTATTCATGCCTCAGGCCACCCTGGCCGATTTTGCCGCCGCCGGCGCGCGCCGGGTGAGTCTCGGCGGGGCGCTGACGTGGGCGGCCCTTGCGCCGTTGCTGGAAGCCGGCCGTGAAATGCGCGAACAGGGGACTTTCGGCTGGCTCGGCCGGGGCGCCTCCGGTGCCGAGGTGGCCAGGCTGCTGAAAAGCTGAGGACCGCGCTCAGCCCACCGGCGGCGGACGCCGCCGGGGCGCCAGGAACAGCACCAGCAGGCTGGGCAGCAGCGACAGATTGGCGAGCAGCGCCAGCGCCATGGCGATGGCGGTAAGCACACCGAAGAGCACCGTCGGCACGAAGTTCGACAGGGTCAGTACCGAGAACCCAAGCATCACGGTGAAGGTCGTGAAGTACATGGCTCGGCCGATGGTGGCGTGACTCCATGCCACCGCAACCCGGACGTCTTCCTGAGCCACCCGCTCGTCGCGGAAGCGGTGCAGGTAGTGGATGGCGTCGTCGACGCCGATGCCCACGCAGATGGCGGCGATGGTGATGGTCATCATGTCCAGCGGAATACCGGCGAAGCCCATGATGGCAATGACCGCGGCCGCGGCCAGCACGTTGGGCACCACGCCGATCAGCGAATAGGTCAGCGACTGCAGCAGCACCAGGAACATCAGCAGAGCCGCCAGCAGCACGTACAGCAGCGTGTCCACCTGTGAGTCGAAAAGCTGTTTCAACATGTTGTCGAACATGACCATCATGCCGGTCACTACCACCTGATCCGGCTTGAAGCCGAGCTCCTGCACGGCGAACGCGCGGATCTCGGCGGCCAGTGCCGCGCGATCGAAGGCCGGCCCGCTCTCGACGATGCGGCCGCTGAGGCGGATCTGGCCGGACGCCGGATCGGCGTACGGCGCGATCAGTTCTCCCCTCAGGTCGTCCGGCAACGCGCCCAGAACGCCGGCGATCTGGGCACTCGACAGGGCTTCGCCGCCGGTGATGCCGCGCGCCACCAGATCCAGGGACGCCAGCGAGACCACCTTGCCCACCGGCGGCCGCGAGTCCAGGAACCGGTGCATCTGCAGCACCCGATCGAGGCGGGCCCGGGTGAACCAGTAGCGTTCGGGATACACGTCACCATCGGCGAAGGGATCGCCATCGTCACCGAATGCAAACGGGTCGTCGGCATCCAGCGGCTGGTAGGGATCGAAACTCAGCACCACTTCGAACGGCACGGTGCCACCCAGGTTCCGGTCGACGAAGTGCATGCCCTGGTAGATATCGGTGTCCTGCTGGAAGTACTCGAGGAACCGGTTGTCCATGGACACGCGGCTGATCCCCACCACGGCCAGCGCCGCCGCCAGCACCCCGACCACGGTCACCGGAACGTAGCGCCAGCGGGCCCACTCACCGAGCACCCGGGTCAGGTGGAATTCACGGCTTGGCGCCGGCGGCGGCGCGGACACGGGAAACAGCATGAGCACCGCCGGAAAAAACGTGAAGGTCGCCGCCATGCCGATGGCGATGCCGAGACACATCATGAAGCCGAAGTCCTCCACCGGCACGATGCGCGAGGCCATCAGGGAGCCGAACGCCGCCATGGTGGTGAGCGCGTTGTACAGGCACGGTGCAAATTTGCTGGTCATGGTCTCGCGCACCAGTTCCGGCGCCGACAGATCGGGTTCGCGGAAAGCGAGTTCCCGGTGGCGCACGATCAGGTGAATGGTCAGCGAGATCGAGATGATCGCCAGCAGGGCCATGAAATTGGACGAAACCACGGTGGCTGGCTTGTCCATGGCGCCCAGCACCCCGACCGTCAGCACCACCGTCACCGCCGCCGTCAGGATCGGCAGCGCCACCCAGATGACGCGACGGAAGAAGCCGAACAGGGCCGCCATGATGACCAGCAGCACGGCAATGCCGAAGGTCGCCAGATCGCTCTTGACGAAGGCCACCATGTCCGCCGCAATCATCGGCACCCCGCCGACGTGCAGTTCGCCGTACTGACGGTACCGGTCGCGGATTTCCCGCACCGCGTCGATCAGGCGCGCGCGTTCGGTGACGTAACGCTCGCGCAGTTCGTCGTGCCGGCGCTCCAGGGCCTGCAGCCGCGACGATTCTTCGGCGTCCAGGGCCTGATCCTCACGGGCCAGGTCCCGCTGGCGGGTGCGCAAGGCCGCCCGCTCGCTGTCCACGCTCTCCAGTTCGGCATCGAGCCCCAGATCGATGCGCAGGGCGCTGGCTTCACCGTTCGCCGTGATCAGCAGCTCCCGGAACAGCGGACTTGCGGTGAGCTCCGCCCTGGCGAGATCGAGATTCACCTTGGCCGGGTCGCGCAGGGACCGGAACCCGTCCGCCAGTTCGGCGAGGGGCACGGGCGGACTCTCGAGCAGCGGGACGTCCAGCAGCGAGAACACGCCGGCGACTCCGGGCACTGCCTCGAGCTGGACCTGCAGGTCCGCCAGAACCTCCAGGTTCGCTGGGGTCAGCGCATCGCCCTCGGCGGGCCGGAACGTCATCAGCAGGAACTCGTCGCCGCCGAACGTCTGCCCCACCCGAAGGTAGGTCGCGAGCTCCGGATCGCCCTGCACCACCAGGGTGTCGGACGATGCGTCGAAGCTGAACCGGCTGGCATAGAAGCCGGCAACCAGTAGCAACAGGCCCAGCCCCGCCAACAGGGTCCGGGGGTGATCAACGACTCGCAGATAGGCGCTGGCGAGCCGGCTGAGGGGGTGGGCAGAGATAGACGTGTCCGAAGCGGCGCTGATGGGGATATTGTTCGAGCATGGAGAACAACAATCAACCAATCGGCCCCCTGGTCGACCGGCTCGCCGGCGCCCTGAGCCGCCGCGGCTTCACCCTGGTCACCGCCGAATCGTGTACCGGCGGCATGATTGCCGCGGAACTGACCGCCGTCGCCGGCAGTTCGGAGTGGTTCGAAGGCGCCTTCGTGACTTACCGGTTATCCGCCAAGCAGCGTATGGTCGGCGTGCAGCCGGCCACGCTCGAACGTTTCGGTGCGGTCAGCGAACCCACCGCGCGGGAAATGGCGGAAGGCGCGCTGCACGGATCCGATGCCGACGTCAGCGTTGCCGTCACCGGGATCGCTGGACCGGGCGGCGGAGACGTGCTGACCCCGGTAGGAACGGTCTGGTTCGCCTGGGGTCTGGCTGCGGGCGGACCCACCTGCGTTCAGACCGCGTGCTGCGACCTGCAGGGCGATCGTGATGCGGTGCGCCGCCAGGCCCTGCGGGTGGCCCTGACCGGGGTACTGGAACTGCTCGACGGCGCCTGACCTGGCCGCGGCCGGCGGTTACTGCTTGCGCGCCTCCGCCACGGCGGCCTTGATCGACTCCACCTGCTCGGCGGTGACCTCCGCGAACGTCCCCAGGGTGCAGGTGCCGCTGGCCCGCATCACGAACCCGGACAGGTCCACCGACTCGAAGCTGTCCAGATCACAGACCCGGTTCTCGCGCAGCTCGAAGCGCAGCGTGTCGTTGCGGCGCAGCCCCAGACAACGGCTGCGCAGGGTGTTGAGCCAGTATCTGCCATTGCTGCCGCGGAACAGCACGTGCTCGTCGTCGATGACCTCCACCCCCCGGTACAGGTGCGTGGACAGGCAGCGCTCCTGGGAGGCGTACTCGTCGGCCGCCAGCGGCTCCGAGAGGATCTCATCGATGGCCTCCTGCTTTTCGGCCTGGCGGGCCTGCTGTTCCGGCGTCGGTTCGCTGGCGGCGCAGCCGGCGACCGCAATGGCCAGCCCCCAGGCGAAGGTCCGGTTGCTGATCCTCATGATTCTGCTCGACTCCATGGCCACTGCCCCATTTTGACCTCCCCGCCCACCAAGGTTCCACACGCTCCGGGGAATCCGGTTATCATTTCCGGCTATCATGGCCCCTGGAGTTATGGTGACATCGTCCATGCCTGCTACCGGCAGACCGATCGCAATTCCGAGCCGGCCCGGACCGCTCAACTGGTGGGGCTGCGCCCCGCACCAGCACCCTGTCTGACAGCCGTTCGCGCAACAAGCTCCAGGGTGAGCCCCCTGACCGGGCCGGCTTCCCGAACAACGATCAACGACGAGGACCCAAGCCGTCATGCTGCTCATGATCGACAACTACGACTCCTTTACCTACAACGTGGTGCAATACCTGGCGGAGCTCGGCGCCGAGGTGCAGGTCCACCGCAACGACGAAATCACCCTGGACGAAATCGAAGCGCTCGCACCGGAACGCATCGTGGTCTCACCCGGACCGTGCACCCCCAACGAGGCCGGCATCAGCATGGCCGTCATCGAACGCTTCGGCCCGCGCCTGCCGGTGCTGGGCATCTGCCTCGGCCACCAGAGCCTGGGCCAGGTATTCGGCGGCAAGGTGGTTCGGGCCCGTGAGGTCATGCACGGCAAAACCTCCATGATTCATCACATCGGTCAGGGCGTGTTCAGCGGACTGCCACAGCCCTTCGAAGCCACCCGCTACCACTCGCTCATCGTCGAACGTGACTCCCTGCCGGATTGCCTGGAGATCACTGCCTGGACCGAGCGGGACGGCCAGCTGGACGAAATCATGGGCCTGCGCCATCGGGAGTACGCCATTCAGGGTGTGCAGTTCCACCCGGAATCGATCCTTACCAGCAACGGCCACGACCTGTTGCGCAACTTCCTCGGCGGAGACGAGCATGGACATACGAGCCGCACTGGCACAACTGGCTGAGCGCAAGTCGCTCGACCAGGAGGAAGCCCGGGCGGTGTTCGCCCAGGTGATGTCCGGCGAAGCGACGCCGGCGCAGATCGGCGCCCTGCTCATGGGCTTCCGGGTCAAAGGCGAAACCGCGGCGGAAATTGCCGGGGCGGCGCGCACCATGCGCTCGCTGTCGACCCGGGTCGACGTCGACGTGCCGTTCCTGGTGGATACCTGCGGCACCGGCGGCAGCCGCAGCGCCAAGCTCTTCAACGTGTCCACGGCGGCGGCCTTCGTGGCGGCGGCCGCCGGCGCCCATGTGGCGAAACACGGCAATCGTAAGATGACCAGCGCCAGCGGCAGCGCCGACGTGCTCGAGGCCGCCGGCGTGAACCTGGCGCTGACCCCGGACCAGATCGGCAAGTGTATCCGCGATGTCGGGGTCGGCTTCCTGTTCGCCCAGGCCCATCACAGCGCCATGCGCCACGCCGCACCCGTCCGTCAGGAGATCGGGGTCCGCACCCTGATGAACCTGCTCGGACCGCTGACCAATCCGGCCGGCGCACGGCGCCAGCTCATCGGTGTGTTCGCCCCCCGGTTCCAGGACGTGATGGCGGACGTACTCGAGCTCCTGGACGCCGAACACGTGCTGGTGGTGCACAGCAACGGACTCGACGAGATTGCCCTGGACGGCAGCACCCGGGTGGTGGAATTGCAGGGCGCGCACAAGCGCAGCTACGAGATCTCCCCGGAGGATTTCGGCATCACCCGCCGCGACGTCGCCGATTTGCGGGCCGACTCCCCGCAGCAGAGCCTGGCGCTGGTGCGACAGGCCCTGTCCGAGCCGGACTCGGCAGCCGCCGACCTGGTCAGCCTCAACGCCGGGGCCGCCATCTATGTCGCCGGTGTCGCCACCAGTCTCGCCAATGGTGTAACCATGGCCCAGGACGCCATCGCCGCCGGTCTGGCCCGGGAACGCCTGGACGAACTGGTCCGCATCACCAGCCTGATGGGGGAGCCATGACCGGCACCGTTCTGGACCGGATCATTGCCCGCAAGCGGGAAGAAGTGGCAGAGCGCCAGCGCCGGCATCCGTTGGCCGAAGTGGAACGGCAGGCGTCCCGGGCCGAGCCGCCGCGCGGGTTCCTGAATGCCCTGACCAGCGCCATCGCCGAGCGCGGCAGGGCGGTCATCGCCGAGGTCAAGAAGGCCTCGCCCAGCAAAGGCGTGATCCGCGCGGACTTCGATCCGGTGTCCATCGCCCGTTCCTACCAGGCCGGGGGCGCCACCTGCCTGTCGGTGCTGACCGATCAGGATTTTTTCCAGGGTCACGACGACTATCTGGTGGCCGCGCGGACCGCCGTCGATCTGCCGGTGCTGCGCAAGGACTTCATGATCGATCCGTATCAGATCGCCGAATCCCGGGTCCTCGGCGCCGACTGTGTGCTGCTGATCGTGGCGGCACTGACGCCTTCGCAACTGACGGAACTGTACGGCGCAGCCCGGGCGCTGAACCTGGACGTGCTGGTGGAAGTGCACGACGCGGCGGAACTCGCCACCGCGCTGGCGCTGGAGCCCCGTCTGCTCGGTGTCAACAACCGGGATCTCAAGACCTTCGAGACCCGGCTCGAAACCACCTCGGAACTGAAGGCGCAGGTGCCGGGCACCACGCTCCTGGTTACCGAGAGCGGCATTCACACCCGCGCGGACGTCGGCGCCATGCGCGACGCGGGCGTCCACGCGTTTCTGGTGGGCGAAGCGTTCATGCGCGCGGCGGATCCGGGGGCGGCGCTGGCCGACCTGTTCGGCTGAACCCGGACGCTGCCCCAATCGATTGCCCGCAAAAGAACAACGCCCCTTCCGGGGCGCTGTGGGGTGGCCTGACATCCTTGTCAGGCGGGAAAAAGGCGGGGAAAGCCGCCGGCAGCGTCAGCGGGTGCCGAACACCACCATGGTCTTGCCCTTGACCGACACCAGGCCCTGATCCACCAGGGTCTTCAGTACCCGGCCGACCATTTCGCGGGAACAGCCGACGATACGGCCGATCTCCTGGCGCGTGATCTTGATCTGCATACCGTCCGGATGGGTCATCGCATCCGGCTGCTTGGTGAGTTCGAGCAGCGTGCGAGCAACCCGGCCGGTGACGTCCAGGAACGCCAGATCGCTGACCTTCTGCGTGGTCCGGGTCAGGCGCTCGGCCATCTGCCGGCCAACGGCGTACAGCAGGTCGGTGTGCTTCTCGGCCAGTTCGCGGAACTTGGCGTAGGACAGCTCGGCGACCTCACATTCGGATTTGGCCTTGACCCACGCGGAACGCGGCGTGTCCTCGGTGAACAGCGGCATTTCTCCGAAGAAGTCGCCCTTGTTCAGGTAGGACACGATGATCTCGCGGCCGGACTCGTCCTCGACCAGGACCGTGACCGATCCCTTCAGGATGTAGTAGATCGAGTCACTCTTGTCGCCCGCATAAATGAGCGTGCTCTTGGCGGGATACTTGCGCCGATGCGCGGCCGTGAGGAATGCATCGAGGTGACCATTGTCCTCGGCGCCGCCATTGAAGCCTTTGGCCATCAGCGGGCGGCCGGGAGCCGAACGACCGGCAAGGCCTTGTGCTGATGAGTTCTTGGATGCAAGCATCGTTCGTTCCGCTCCTTCGTAACCTCTTGCTCGATTAACTATGGCAAAGATTTCCGGACTGGGGGCAAAGATTTCCGGACTGCGTGTGAACCAATCGACAATCGACGGCAATTCACAGTACGCGGCAGTCATGGTTCACTGCGCGACCCGGCGCGCATTCACGCCTGCGAACGAAGGATAGGAGAAAAGCTGGACATGCACGCAACGATACGGTGGCAGGACAAGGTCCACTTCAGCGCCTCGGCGGATTCCGGACACACCGTGGTCATGGACGGGCCAGCGGATGCCGGCGGCGCAAACCGCGGATCGCGCCCGATGGAACTGGTGCTGATGGGCCTCGGTGGCTGCTCGTCATTCGACGTCGTCAATATCCTGACGAAGTCCCGCCAGAATATCGTCGATTGTGTGACGGAGATCGAAGCCGAACGGGCCGACGGCGTACCGGCGGTGTTCAGCCGGATTCATCTGCATTTCCGGGTTACCGGCCACGACCTGGATCCGGCCCGGGTCGCCCGGGCGGTGTCACTGTCGGCAGAGAAATACTGCTCCGCGTCCATCATGCTGCAGCGGGGCGGCGTCGAGATCAGCCACGACTTCGAGGTGATCCAGGCCTGAGCGCAATCCGCGGCGGAGTCGTTCAGACCCGATAGGTGGTCTCGGTCATGATCCGGGACAGCAACGTCATGGCGCGCTTCACCGGCTCGGGAAAGGCGACCCCGCCACGGGCCAGCGCATCGCTGCCGTGGCGCGCTTCGTCTTCGCGCATGCGCGAGACGATTTCCCGGCTGCGCGAATCTTCGGCCGGCAGCGCCGACAGATGACGATCCAGGTGCCGGCACACCTGGTCCTCCGTGGCTTCGACGAAGCCTAAGCTGACCTTGTCCCCGAGCAGCCCGGTGACCGCGCCCATGGCAAACGACAATGCATAGAAACCCGGGTTCAGGACACTCGGACGGCTGTCCAGTTCCTGCAGCCGGGCCTCGCACCACGCCAGATGGTCCGCCTCTTCCCCGGCAGCGTGCGTCAGTGCCGACCGGGTATCCGCGCTGCGCGCGGTCAGCGCCTGGCCCTGATAGAGCGCCTGAGCACAGACTTCACCGGTGTGGTTGACCCGCATGAGGCCGGCGGCATGGCGCCGGGCCTCGGCCTCCAGCGGCGCCGGCGCCATTGCGGCCGCCGGATTCTCCCGCTCGCTGTCGTGGCGCCCCGAAAGGGTCCTGACCGCACGGTCGAGTTGTCCGATCAACTGGTCCGCCAGACTGGCCGGGGCACGGGCCATCAGCCGCGCCCCGCCCTGAGTCGACCGTCCTGCGCATTCGGCGTGTTCACCGGGTTTGCTCGCTCCTGCTGGCGCTCGTCCCTGCGGGCGAATTCGCCATTGTGGTCCAGACTAGATACGAGGGTAACGGAAACCGCACCGCCGGACCAAGACAGTCCGGACCCGGCGGGCGCAACGGCAGCGAGCCGCCAGTGGCGGCCCAGGAGGCACTCCCAGCGTGGCGGAAAGCAAAGACCTGGCCTTGATCCTGGGCGCCGGTATTCCCATCGTCGCCATCGAATCCACCGACGAACGGCGGGTCCTGGAACTGCTGTTGCGGCTGGCCATGAGCAGTGGCCGCAGTTTCTACGAGTGGCGGGTCACCCGCGGGCTGTCCCTGGGCGGATTCGGCGACGCACCGCCACGGGATCGTGAGCTCACGGATCCGGAGGCGCTGCTGGCGCACATCGCCGCCACTCCGGGGCCGGCCCTGTACGCCCTGTGCGACTTTCACCCTTATCTGGAGGGTGAGCCCAGACACATCCGCTACCTCAAGGACATTGCCCTGGACCACGAATCCGCCGGCAACACCGTGGTGCTGGTCAGTCATGCGCTCCGGGTGCCGCCGGAGATCGGCCGGCTGACGGCCAAATTCGATCTGCACCTGCCCAGCGACGACGAACTGGTGGCCATGGTCCGGGCGGAAGCCAAGCGCTGGTCGGAGCAGCACGAGGGCCGTAAAGTCCGCACCGACCAGCAGACCCTGGACCGTCTGGTCGCCAACCTGCGGGGCGTCTCCCACGCCGATGCCAAGGTGCTGATCCGCCACGCGGTGTTCGACGATGGCGCCATCACGGAAACCGACATTCCCGCGCTCAACCGGCTCAAATTCGAACTCATGGACTCGGAAGGGGTACTGCATTTCGAATACGACACCGAGGCACTGGCCAACGTGGCGGGCCTGGACAATCTCAAATCGTGGCTGGCGCTGCGCCGCGACGCGCTGCTGGCGGCGGCCGCGGAATCATCCGGCGACCGGCCCCGCGGGGTCATGCTGCTGGGGGTGCAGGGCGGCGGCAAAAGCCTGGCGGCCCGGGCCATCGCCGGCTTCTGGGGCGTGCCGCTGCTGCGCCTGGACTTCGGAACCCTGTACAACAAGTACTTTGGCGAGACCGAACGCAATCTGCGCAACTCCCTGACCCAGGCCGAACTGATGGCGCCCTGCGTACTGTGGATGGACGAGATCGAGAAAGGCATCGCCACCGGCGGCTCCGACAACGCCACGTCGAAGCGGGTGCTCTCCACCCTGCTCACCTGGATGGCCGAGAACCACAAGCCGGTCTTCATCGTTGCCACCGCCAACGACATTGCCGACCTGCCGCCGGAACTGCTGCGCAAGGGCCGGCTCGACGAAACGTTCTTCGTGGATCTGCCCGATACCGCCAGCCGGCGGGAGATCTTTCGCATCCACCTGGATCGGCGCGGACTGAATCCAGAACACTTCGATCTGGCGGCGCTGGCCGAAGCCGCCGACGGGTTCACCGGCGCCGAGATCGAGGAGGCCATCGTGTCCGCGCGCTACCTGGCAGGCGCTCGGGCCCGGGACGGTGAGCCCGGCACCGTGACCGAAGCCGACGTCGTGGCCGCGGTCAATCGCACGTTCCCCATGTCGGTGGTGCGGGCAGAAAGTATCGCGGCCCTGCGGACCTGGGCCCGGGACCGTACCGTCCCCGCTTGACCGGGATTCATTGCAGGGCGCGGGCATCCAGTCCACGTTGGGTCAGCAGCAGCGCGGCGAGGGAGCGGCACGGCGCGTTGCCACCGGTTACGGCATAGCCGGCGTCCAGCCGCAACCGTGGCGCCACGGCTCGAATCTCCGCGAGCGGCACGACCATGGCCCCGGGGCAGCCGGGTTCCAGACTGATGAGCCGGCGGCCGCCGGCATGGCGCAGCGGATCCGGCAGCGCCGACAACAGCCAGCGCCGGAAGCCTTCAGCCTGCAGTTCCCCGGCAACCACGGCGCCGCTGGCGATCACCGACGCGTTGCGGGTACCGCCGGTCACCAGGGCGTCCTCGCCGAACAGCGCGCCCGCATCCAGGCGGGCGGCCGCAGCCCCCATTACGGTCCACACTTCCACCCGGCCGCGCTGCAACACGTAACAGCACCGCGCCGGCTCGCCGCGGCGCAGCACCGGCTCGCCGGCAGCGAACTCACGCGGGGTCAGACTGCGCAGCAGCCGCTGCCAGTCCGCGGGCCGCAGATGCTGCAGCAACGGCGACGACAGAAACCGTGCCTGCCAGGAACTCGGGGTTGTGGTCACGCGCGGCAGGGCCGGCAGCAGACCGGACCCGAGCTCCGGATCCGGATGCGCCGGATCCGCCGCTCGGGAGGGCCCTGCCGGGTGCCCGCGCATCCGCTCCACGGCGGCTGTGGGCACGGCCGCGAAACGACTCGCCGTGAGCGTGGTCAGCAACTGCGCGCCGGGATAGACCGGCCGCCTGGCACGCCGCGAGCCGCCCTCCACCACGCCGGTGTGACCGCCGTCCAGCACGCGGATCCGCCCTTCGCACAGATAGAGGGTATCGCTCAACACCCGGCCCGGCCGCACCAGATACCGCCCTGCCGGCACCTGGAGCCAGCGCACCGAGCGGGCCAGCAGGCGCAAGGCCGGAAGCGGCACGGCATGGAACGGTTCGAACCGGCTCAAACGGTCGAGGGTATCGGAACGGCTGGACGGTTCGGGCATGCGCCCAGGCTGCCCGAAGCCGGCATCCGGCAATACGGCCCCCGGCCCCGGCGCCGGTAAGCGCTCGCCGCGGCCCCCTGCCAGTGCTCAGCCTAGGCGGGCGATGGCCCGGTAGCCGATGTCGCGGCGGTAGTAACAGTCCTGCCAGGTAATCCTTGCTACCCCCTGGTAGGCGCGGGCTTGCGCGGCGGCCACGTCCGGACCCAGTCCCACCACACACAGCACCCGCCCACCGCCGGTGACCACCCGGCCGCCTTCGGTCCGGGTACCCGCATGGAACACCTTCAGATCGTCGGCGCCACTGTGTTCCAGGCCATCGATGGGATCGCCCTTACGGTAGCTGGCGGGATAGCCGCCCGCCGCCATCACCACACCCAACGCCACCCGCGGATCCCACTCCAGGGCCACCGGGTCCAGACTGCCGGCCAGCGCATCGCGGCACAACGACACCAGATCGGAGCGCAACCGCATCATCACCGGCTGCGCCTCCGGATCCCCGAAGCGGCAATTGAACTCGATGACTCGCGGGCTGCCGTCCGGCGCAATCATCAAGCCGGCATAAAGGAAGCCGACATAGGGGAAACCATCCGCCGCCATCCCGGCCACGGTGGGCTCGATCACCTCGGTCATGATCCGCTGATGCACGGCGTCGGTCACCACCGGCGCCGGCGAGTAGGCGCCCATCCCGCCGGTGTTCGGTCCCTGATCTCCATCGTCCCGGGCCTTATGGTCCTGGGAACTGGCGAACGGTACGGCCCGGCGCCCGTCGCACAGACAGATGAAGCTCGCTTCTTCGCCCTCGAGAAACGCTTCCACCACTACCCGGCTGCCGGCGGCGCCGAACGCCCCGCCGGAAAGCATGTCGCGCAGCGCGGCCAGCGCCTCGGGCTCGCTGCGCGCCACCACCACACCCTTGCCGGCGGCCAGCCCATCGGCCTTGATGACGATGGGCGCGCCCTGCTCTCGTACGTAGGCTTCGGCCTCGGCCAGATCGGTGAAGGTCCGGTAGGCGGCAGTGGGAATGCCGTGCCGGGCCAGAAAGTCCTTGCTGAACGCTTTGGAGCCTTCCAGTTGCGCGGCCCCGGCGCTGGGTCCGAAGCAGGGCAGATCGGCGGCATCGAAGTAGTCGCGGATACCCGCCACCAGCGGCGCCTCCGGTCCGACGATGGTGAGCGCCACGTGCTCACGCCGGGCCAGTTCCGCCAGCGCCTCGAAATCGTCCACGGCGATGTCGACGTTACGCACACCGGGTTCAGCAGCAGTTCCGGCATTGCCGGGCGCCACCAGCACCTCTTCGACGCCCGCCGACTGCCGGGCCTTCCATGCCAGCGCGTGCTCGCGGCCGCCGCTGCCGACCACCAGAATTCTCATCGTGTGTTCCTTTGTCAGTGCCGGAAGTGCCGGACGCCCGTCAGCAACATCGCCATACCGTGCTCGTCAGCGGCTGCAATCACCTCGTCGTCGCGCATCGATCCGCCCGGGTGCACGATGGCTCGGATGCCGGCCTCGGCCGCCGCGTCGATACTGTCGCGAAAGGGGAAGAAGGCATCCGACGCCATGACCGCACCCGCCACTTCGAGGCCGGCTTCCCGGGCCTTGATGGCAGCAATCCGGGCGCTGACCACGCGGCTCATCTGCCCGGCGCCGACCCCCACGGTACGGCCGTCCCGGGCATACACGATGGCGTTGGATTTCACGAACCAGGCGACCTTCCAGGCAAACAGCAGGTCGGCCATTTCCTGCGCCGAGGGCTGGCGACGGGTGGCAACCCGCAACGCGTCGGGGTCCAGGCACAGGCTGTCGATGCTCTGCACCAGGAGTCCGCCACCGACCCGCTTGTAGTCCAGGCGCGTCTGCCACGCATCCTCGAGCGGTCCGCACTCCAGCAGCCGGACGTTCTTCTTGCGGCGCGCCGCCTCGACCGCGTCGTCGGTGGCCTGCGGCGCGATGATCACCTCCACGAACTGCCGGTCGAGCATGGCCTCGAGGGTCGCGCCGTCCAGCAGCCGGTTGACGGCGATGATGCCGCCGAAGGCCGACGTCGGGTCGGTCTCGAAAGCGCGTTCGTAAGCCTCGGCGAGGCTTGCTCCGGTTGCAACGCCGCAGGGGTTGGCGTGTTTGACGATCACGCACGCCGGCTCTTCGAAAACCTTGACGCACTCCAGGGCCGCATCGCTGTCGGCGACGTTGTTGTACGACAGCGCCTTGCCCTGACGCTGGCGCAGACCGGCGACGCTGCCTTCCGGCCGCGCGCCGGGGCGCACTTCGCGATAGAAGGCGGCCTGCTGGTGCGGGTTCTCGCCGTAACGCATGTCGGCCAGCTTGTCGAAGGTCAGTGACAGGGACGATGGCAGCAGTTCGTCGTCGCCCAGATAGGCGGCCACCAGGGAATCGTAGCGGGCCGTGTGCCGGAACGCCTTGACGGCCAGCTCCCGGCGCAGCGCGCCGGTGGTTCCGCCCTCAGCGGCAAGGGTGTCCAGCACCCGGGCATAGTCGCCCGGATCCACCACCACGGTGACGTCCGCGTGGTTTTTGGCGGCGGAGCGGACCATGGCCGGCCCGCCGATGTCGATGTTTTCGATGGCCAGCTCGTCGGTGCAGTCGTCGCGAGCCACGGTGGCTTCGAACGGATAGAGATTGACCACCACCAGGTCGATGGGCGCGATGCCGTGCTCCGCCATCACCGGCTCGTCGCTGCCGCGACGGCCGAGAATGCCGCCGTGAATGCGCGGGTGCAGGGTCTTGACCCGCCCATCCATCATCTCCGGAAATCCGGTGTACGTGGACACCTCCTGAACCGCGACGCCGGCGGCTTCCAGGGCCCGGAAGGTGCCGCCGGTCGACAGCAGCTGCACACCCTGGGCAACCAGACCATGGGCCAGGTCGACCAGTCCGGTCTTGTCCGAAACGCTCAGCAGCGCCCTGGCCGGCATGACCCGTTTCGTCTCCGCAGTCGCAGCCATCCCTTCCTCCGGTTCGTTGGATTGCGTCATCGTTGTACCGGCTACCCGTCTCAGGCGGCCTGTTGCGCCGCTTCCGCCAGCCAGTCGAGCTGAGCCAGGGGATCGTCCAGCCGGTTGAACGTCCGGGCCACGTCGGCCGCATCCGGCAGCAGCCGGCCGAGATACCACTGGACGTGCTTTCGGGCCACCCGCAGGCCTTTGTGCGGACCGTAGAACCCGTGCATCGCGGCCACGTGCCCGGCCATCACCTGCCACTTTTCCGCCAGGGTCGGCTCGCGCCGGTCCGGGTCGGCCATCATGCCCAGCAGCCACGGCGCGCCGAGGCTGGCGCGGCCGATCATCACGCCGTCGACGCCGGTCCGCCGCATCAACGCGCGGGCGGCTTCCGGCGACTCGATGTCGCCGTTGGCGAACACCGGAATCGACAGGCGCGATTTGATGAGGGCAACGGTATCGTGTTCGGCGTGGCCTTCGAAGCGGCAGGCCCGGGTGCGGCCGTGTACCGCCAGCGCGGCAATTCCCGCCTCCTGCAACCGGCAGGCCAGTTCCGGGGCGTTACGCTGCTCCGGTGTGTAGCCGGTGCGCATCTTCACCGTCACCGGGACGGTCACCGCGGCCACCGCGGCGCGCGCGATGTCCACCACCAGGTCTGGATCCCGAAGCAATTGGGAACCGGCTGCCTTGCGGCACACCTTCTTGGCCGGACACCCCAGATTGATGTCGATCACCTGGGCGCCGGCGGCGGCATGACGGCGCGCGGCTTCGGCGATCATCTGTGGATCGCCCCCGGCAATCTGCACCGCCCGCGGCTGGATGCCGGTCACCGCCACCCGGCGCAGACGTGACTTTTCGGTGTCCCACAGATCAGGCCGCGAGGCCAGCATCTCGGATACCACGTAACCGGCGCCGAAGCGCCACGCCAGGTCCCGGAACGGCGCGTCGGTAATGCCGGCCATAGGAGCCAGGAGTATGGGATTGCGGAGCTGATACGGCCCGATGGAAACCAAGGATGGCGGAGGCGGTTGCGGCGAAGGGGCGTAATCATACCCTTTCGCCCGGGGACCTCAACGGAATCGCAGGAAGTAGTTCACCGCGTCTCCCCCCGGGTCTTCCACCGCCAGCTCGATACGCACCGGCGTGCGCGGCGGTATCAGCCGCAGGCCTGCCGCATCTCCGGCCAGATACTCGGCAGGCTCGAAACGATGGCCGGCCACCAGATTGCCGTGCACGGTGGTAAAGCGCAGTTCCAGGGTGGGAAACGGCTGGGCGAACGGCGCTTCATTGACGATCACCGCATCGACCCGCAGCCTGCCGGGCTGCTCGGGGTGGGTCCGCACCGCCAGGTTGCGGGTGGTCAGCAGCGCCACGTCCCGCTGCAGCGGCAGTTCGCAGCCGAGCACCCGGCACAGCGGCTGGTATACCGCCCGGCCCAATGGTTGACGGCCCCAGTCGTCGAACTGATACCAGAGAATCTGGCCCAGCAGCAGCGCCACGCCGGCCAGGATGCCGGCCCATACCAGGGGCCGCGGGCGCCGCTGGTCACCGAACACGACGGACGGCGCAGCCGCGGGCGCCGGCGCGTCCGCGGCCTGGTCCGCCGGCTGCGGCGTAACGGTCAGCAGGGGTTCCGAGGCCGGGCCGGATCCGCCTGTCGGGTCCGGCGGCGCGCCCGCAGGGCCGGCCGGAGGCTGGTGCTCGCCACCCGGCTCCTCCTGGCTCCCGCCGGCCGACCGCGCGGCCACAGAGCCTGCCGCCGCCGGCTGGTCCACCAGCGCGCTGTCCGCCGGCGGCTCCCGAGGCGGATGCGACGCCGCCGATTCATCGCGCTCCTGGTCCCCGGCTGGCGCCGCCAGGGTGTCCTCCGGCAGATCTTGGGAAGTCGCCTGTCTGGCGCTGGCCGGCGTGTGACCGGCGAGTTCATCCAGTAACGCGTCCAGGGCTTCCTGCGCCTGCTGCGGATCCCGAAAGAAGCTGTCCGCCTCCATGGCCAGATTCTGCACGCCGTCGAACACGGTCAGACAGGCGCCGCAGCGGACCCGGCCGCCGGACTGTTGAAGCTGGGTCTCGGAGACCCGGAATCGAGTCTGGCAGTTCGGGCATTCAGTGATCAGCGGTTCCAGTCCATCGTCACCGGCTTCATCGTCGAACCGGTCGCTCATGAGCCGGTGCCCCTGACCCCGTCGACCCGCACCCAATCTCCCTCGCGAGCCGGCGCGGCGAAGGTCATCTCCGGATAGGCGGCCGTCACCGACGGGCATTGGGCCTCCAGCACGCCGGACAGCAGCAGACGCCCCCCGGGCCGGGTCAGGGCGGTCAGCCGCGGCGCCAGCTCGATGAGCGGATTGGCCAGGATGTTGGCCACTACCACGTCGAACTGGCGCGCCGCCCTGTCTGCCGGCGGCAGATCCTGCGGCGCCAGAGTCTCGAGCCGTGGCGCGCCGATACCGTTGAATCCGGCGTTGTCCCGGGTCGCCGTGAGCGCCTGAGGGTCGTGATCCACGGCCACCACCCGGGTTGCGCCGAGCAGGGCGGCGGCAACCGCCAGAACCCCGGAACCGCACCCGTAATCGAGCACCACCAGGCCGTCGAGCGGCAGCCCGGCCAGCGCCGCCAGGCACAAGCGGGTGGTGGGATGAGAACCGGAGCCGAACGCCAGCCCCGGGTCAAGGCGCATGACCACCGGCGCCGGCGAAGTTGCCGGAGGATCGAACGGTTCGTCCCGCGGCATCAGCCACAACCGGCCACCGAAACAGCCGCGTACCGCATGGGCCCGCCAGCGCGCCTGCCAGTCCTCCGGCGCCACGAATTCCACGTCGTCCAGGGAAGCCCCCAGCACCTCGAGGCGCTGGCGCAGGGACTTCAGGCTGGTGTCCGGGGGCAGCAACGCCTGAAGCGCGATCCTTTCCCACAACGGTTGCTCGCCCGGGCCGGGCTCCAGCAGTTCCTCCGGTCCGGCGCCGGCGAACGTCACCGCATGGGCGCCCGCCGCCTGCAGCACATCAGCAGCCGCATCGGCGCATTCACGCGAGACGCCCACACTGAGCTGCAGCCAGGACATGGACTCAGCCGATGACGAACAGCGTATCGCCGGCACGCACGGGCTCGCCGTTGTGCGCGACAATGGTCTGGCACACCCCGCTGCGCTCGGCGCGGATCTCGTTCATCATCTTCATGCTCTCGATGATGCAGACCACCTGGCCAGCCTGAACCCGGCCGCCTGCCGTCAGGAACGGTTCCGCGCCCGGCTCGGGGGCGGCGTAGAAGGTACCGGCCATGGGGGCGGAGAGCGGCGTACCCGCGGCCGACGACAGCGCCGCCGGGCTCCCTGCCGGTGCGCCGCGCGCCGGGCCGGATTCCGCGCCGGGGATGGGTGCCGCAGTTTCCGGGGCTGGCCGCACCAGACGGATGCGCGAATCGCCGTCCTGCACTTCCAGCTCCGTCAGGTCGGATTCCTGCAGCAGCGCCATCAGTTCTCTGACTCGGTCCAGGTCCATGTTGCGCTCCCTGCTGTCCGCTGGCCTCAGGCGCCGTCCGCCACCAGCGCCATGGCCGCCTGCAGCGCCAGTTCGTAGCCGCGGGCGCCAAGCCCGGTGATGACCCCCACGGCCACGTCGCTCAGATAGGACTGACGGCGGAACGTCTCACGGGCGTGCACGTTGGACAGGTGTACCTCGATGAACGGAATGGATACCCCGAGCAACGCGTCACGCAGGGCAATGCTGGTGTGGGTGAAGGCGCCGGGATTGAACAGGATGAAGGCCACACCATCGGCTTTGGCCCGGTGAATGCTGTCCACCAGTTCGTGCTCGGCGTTGCTCTGGGCCGTGCTGAGCTCATGCCCGGCCGCGCCAGCCAGGCCGGCCAGGCGCTGATTGATGTCGTCCAGCGTGTCGTGCCCATAAATGTCCGGCTCGCGGCTGCCGAGCAGATTCAGGTTCGGGCCATGCAATACCAGCAGACGGGCCATGATCGCCTCTCAGGCATGAAGTCGGGTCGGGCGCGGGCAGTTTGCCAGAATTAGCGGAACGTGGGCCAGTTTGGTGGTTCCGGCCGGGCCGGCGGTCAGTGTCGGGTGGCGACGTCCATGGCTGCCGCCGAGGCAGCGCCTTCCCGGTCGAGCACTGCCTGCAGGTGCGCGGCCAGACTGGGGGCGTTGATCTCACCCTGGATCCGCACGTCGGCCAGTTCCCGGCCACCGGCAGAAAAGAACACCAGGCTGGGCGGCCCGAACAGCCCGAACGCGTTCATCAGCGCCTTGTCTTCGGCATCGTTGCGGGTGACATCGGCGCGCAACAGCCGGAACTGGCGCAACCGGGTGTCGACCTCCGGGCGGGGAAACACCGACCGCTCCATGACCTTGCAGGAGATGCACCAGTCGGCATAGAGATCGAGCATGGCCGGCTGGCCGGCGGCCTGGGCGGCCGCCAGTTGCTGCTCGAGATCCGCGAGGCTGGTCACGGCGTGCCACTCGGTCGGTGCAACGGCCCCCTCCGGCGCGGCTGCCGCCCCGGCCACCTGGGCCGTTCCGAGCTCCGCAAGCGGCCGCAGCGGGTCGTGGGCGCCGCTGGCGGCGCCGATCAGAAGCAGTACCCCGTAAATGAAGCTGAAGGCGCCGCCGGCTTTCCACAACTGGCCGAACCCCTGCCGCGGCGAGAAGTCCATGGCGCCCAGGTACACACCCGCGCCGATGGCCAGCGCCGCCCACAGCGCGAGGGTCATGGCCGGTGGCACGACCCGCTCCAGCAGCCACACCGCAACCGCCAGCAGGCCAACTCCGAACACCGCTTTGACGCTGTTCATCCAGGCGCCGGCCCGGGGCAGCAGATGGCCGCCGCTGGCGCCGATGACCAGCAGCGGGACACCCATGCCGAGGCCCAGGGCCAGCAGCGCGCCGCCCCCGAGCAGCGCGTCACCCGTGGTGCTCAGATAGATCAGGGCGCCGGCCAGCGGCGCCGAGACACAGGGGGAGACCACCAGAGCCGACAGGGCGCCCATGACGAACACGCTGACGTGCTTGCCGCCGCCCACCCGGTCACCCAGGGAATTCAGGCCGTTCTGCCAGGAAGCCGGAAGCTGCAGTTCGTAAAACCCGAACATGGACAGGGAAAGCAGCACGAACAACGCGGCGAAGAACACCAGAACCGGCGGCGACTGCAGCGCCGCCTGCAGATTGAGGCTGGCGCCGAACAGGCCCACCAGGGTGCCCACCGCGGCATAGGTGGCCGCCATGCCGAGGACATATCCCAGGGACAGGGTGAATGCACGGCGCCGGGTGATGGTCCCGGACTCCCCTACGATGATGCTCGACAGAATCGGCACCATGGGCAATACACAAGGGGTGAACGCCAGCGCCACGCCGCCCAGGAAGAACAGCGCCAGGGCAGTCATCAGACTGCCTTCTGCCAGCAGCGACGCGAGCGCCTGCTCTTCGGTGGCCGGCACTCCGGTGGCCGGCACTCCGGTGGCCGGCACTCCGGTGGCCGGATCCGGGAACGCGGCCATTGCCGCTGCCTCGGCGCCGCCGGCCGGAGCCCCACGATCGGGGGCCGCCAGATTGAATGCCACCCACTTGGTTTCCGGCGGGTAACACAGACCGGCGTCGGCGCAGCCCTGATAGGAAATGCCGACCTCCACCGAGCCCGCTCCGGACGCCACGGGAACCCGCACCTGGGCCTCGTGGTAGTAGACCTCGACCTCGCCGAAGTACTCGTCGACCTTACGCTTGCCCGGCGCGATCTCCGGGGCACCCAGGGTCACGTCCGGCGCCGGCTCGCCGGCCAGCGGCCGCACCTCGAAGTCGAAACGATGGCGGTACAGATAGTAGCCGTCGGGCATTGCCCAGCGGGCCAGGACAGCGCCGTCGGCGCCCAGTTCGGCATGGAAGCGGAACGCCTCGTCCACCCGCAGAAACTCGGACTCCTGTTCGAGCCAGTTCGAGAGCCCGGAGCTGGTGCCGGCTGCACCGGCAGCGGGCAGGGCCCCCAGCGACAGCAACGCCGTCAGCGCCGCGGCCGCAAGCCGCCACCGGCGGGCGCCATTCGACAGTCGGGATGTGGACACGATCGCTTCCATTGCGCTGGGATACGCCCTTCGGACACGGCAAACCCGTTGGAGTTCGCCGCCCTCTGCGGGCACTATAGCCGCTGCCGGTGGGCCAAACTGAGACCTCTGCCTTGAAGTCTAATGGAAATGCCGTCCTGGCGTCCCGCGACCGACTCTGCGCGGGCGCCCTGCTGGCGGTACTGCTTTGCGCCGGGTGTGCACCGGAATGGCGCGCTCCCTGGGGGGCCGGGCGCGGGGCTGCGGCGCCGGACGAGGCGCCGGCGGAACCTGCTCCCGCCGCCCCATCCGGCCCGGCCGACCGGGCACCGGAAACCGCCGCATCCGTGACACACGCCGCCGAGGCGGCCGCGCCCGAGGCGCTGAGCGACTTCGACCGGGCCGAAATCGAGTATCTGTTGAACCTCGCCGAGTGGGCGATACGGGACGATCACCTGACCTATCCAGCCAGAGACAGCGCCTTCGACCTGTACCAGCGGGTGCAGGCCATCGATCCGGGCAACGACGATGCCCGGCGCGGCCTCGAACGTATCGTCGAGCGCTACCTGGCAATGGCCATGAACGCGGCCGATCGCGGCGACTTCGGTCAGGCCGACACCCTCCTGGACCGGGCGCGGCTGGTGCAGCCGGGGCATCCTGGCATCGGACCCACCCAGGCCCGTATTGGTCTCCTGAGTGACGCCGACCGTCAGGTGATCGCCCTGGACGGGCCGCGGCTCAAGGCCCGCGACCCTCAGTTGAGCGACTCCCTGCGCCAGGCCGGGCTGGCCAGCCGCGGTGATGGCTGCCGGGCCGAGATCACCGCCCGCAACGACGCCGAGGGGCGCTGGATCTACCAGCAGATGAGCCAGCGCGGCCAGGCCCGTATTCAAGCCCAACTCAGCATCGGTTCTCCGCCCCGGGTGGAAGTGATGTGTTTCCCGGAGCCGGCGCCGTGATCGGCTGTCCGGCGAACGGGCCGATGACAGGCCGGCGTGCCCGCCGGACGATCCGATTGTGGCTGCCCGTGGCGGCAGCGTGGCTGCTGACGGCGTGCGGATCCGGCGACGGCGTGACCGTCACTGAAGCCAGGGTGCGGGCCGTGATTCCCGGCCAGGACAAAACCGCCGGCTACTTCGACCTGCACAACGGGACCGATGCCACGGTGCGCCTGATCGGCGCCCGGAGCAGTTCGGTACGCGCCATCGAGATGCACGAGACTGTGCAGAATGACGGCATGTCACGCATGCGCCGGCTGGACGGGGTCGAGATCGGCCCGGGTGCCTCGGTCCGCTTCCGGCCCGGCGGCAAACATCTGATGCTGTTCGGGGTCGAATCCGCCGACGACGGCGATCCGCCCCTGGAGATGGCGCTGCAACTCGACGACGGCGCGCCCATTGAAGTCAAATTCGACGTCGTACCCATCGGCGCCGACATCCGTTAGCACCCGCGCCGCATTCCGGCGATCATCGACGTACGAGCGCAGGAGACCCGCCATGGCCAATTCGATCAACGACAGACTGCGAAACTCCCGGGTCAGCCTGGGTCAGGCCGGGCGCATTGCCGGCATGGTGATCGGCGCCTACCTGCTGATCTGCGTGCTGCTGGGATGGTGGTGGGACTACGAACCGGACACCTTCGACGTGCGGGAGAACGCCGCCGCCCACGCCGAGGCCAGCGAGCAGCGCCTGGTCACGGGCTACGTGGCCACCGCCACCCTGATCCGGGTGGCGGATACCCTGCTGGACAAGCGCGGCGGCTATCTCTCCAACGATCTGTTCCCGCCCGGCGTGTGGATGGACAACGTGCCGAACTGGGAATTCGGCGTGCTGACCCAGTTGCGCGATACCGCCCGCGCCTACCGGATCGACTTCTCGCGCTCCCAGAGCCAGTCCCGCGAGGACAAGGATCTGGCCGCCGCCGAAGGCAAGTTCTTCTTCGACAACTCGAGCTGGGCCTTTCCCCAGACCGAAAGCGAGTACCGCGACGGCATCCGCCTGGTGGAGCGCTACCTGCGGCAGCTTTCCAACCCGAGCAACCCGGGGGCCCAGTTCTATGCCCGGGCGGACAATCTGCAACACTGGTTGCAGGGGGTGGAGACCCGCCTCGGCAGCCTGTCCCAGCGGCTCTCGGCCAGCGTCGGCAAGCGCCAGCTCAACGTCGACCTGGCGGGCGATCCGGCCGCCGACCGGGCCACCGAGGCGCCCGATGAGGAGGAGGTTCAGACCCCGTGGCTGGAGATCGACGACGTTTTCTACGAGGCGCGCGGCCAGACCTGGGCGCTGCTGCATTTTCTCAAGGCCATGGAACAGGACTTCGGCCACGTGCTGGAGAACAAGAACGCCCGGGTCAGCCTGCAGCAGATCATCCGGGAGCTGGAACCCACCCAGGACACCTTGTGGAGCCCGGTGGTCCTCAATGGCGACGGCATGGGCCTGCTGGCCAACCACTCCCTGGTGATGGCGTCGTACATCTCCCGGGCCAACGCCGGCATCAGCGATCTGCGCAGCCTCCTGGCCCAGGGCTGAGCCGTCTACATAACCCGCACATCCGTGCGGTTCTTATTCCGATGGCGACTCGCTAGAATACGCGCCGCCGCGGGGCCCGCCCCTGCACTGGTGCGACAACTGGGCAAACGGAGAAACCAGAAGCGCCGGCGGCAACTGGCTGGTTCCATCGTAATTCGGATTTGGGGACATCAATGATAGATACAACCCTGATACCGCCGCTGTTCGGTATCCTCGGGCTCCTGGTGGCCTGGGTCGTGTACGGCCTGGTCATGCGCTACGACGAAGGTAGCGAGAAGGTCAAGAAGATCGGTGACGCCATTCACCTCGGCGCCATGGTGTTCATGCGCCGCGAGTACACCATGCTGGCGGGCTTTGCCGCCGTGCTGGCGCTGCTGCTGTGGGTCTCCCTCGGTACGGACACGGTGATCGCATTCGTGATTGGCGCCCTGTCCTCGGCCACCGCCGGCTGGATCGGCATGTATACCGCCACCAAGGCGAACGTGCGTACCACCACCGCAGCCCACACCGACGGCCCCGCGGCGGCTCTGTCGGTGGCCTTCTTCGGCGGCTCGATCATGGGTCTGACGGTCGCCTCCATGGGCCTGCTGGGCCTCGGCGGCCTCTACCTGCTGTTCGGCGGCGATGCCGAAACCGCCCACAGCATCCACGGCTTCGGCATGGGCGCCTCCACCGTGGCGCTGTTCTCCCGTGTGGGCGGCGGCATCTACACCAAGAGCGCCGACGTGGGCGCGGACCTGGTGGGCAAGGTCGAAGCCGGCATTCCGGAAGACGACCCGCGCAATCCGGGGGTCATCGCCGACAACGTGGGCGACAACGTCGGCGATGTGGCCGGCATGGGCTCGGACATCTTCGAGTCCTACTGCGGCTCCATGATCGCCACCATCGCCATCGCCTCGACCCTGGCCATCGGCCTGCTCAGCGACCTGACGCCGGGCGTCGCCGAGGAGGCCGCCTCCCGCGCCACCCTCATGGGCCTGCCACTGCTGCTGGCCTCGGCGGGCCTGATCTGCTCGCTCATCGGCATCGCGCTGGTGCGCGTCATGTCTGCGCGGGAGCCGGCCACCGCGCTGCGCTTCGGCACCATCGGCTCACCGGTGCTGTTCATCGCCGTGGCCTACTTCGTGATCGACGCCCTGGGCGTTTCCAACGGCGTCTGGCTGGCCGTGATTGCCGGCTCCATCGGCGGCATCATCATCGGCCTCACCACCGAGTACTACACATCGTCCAAGCCGGTGGTGCGGATCGCCGAGTCCGGAGAGACCGGAGCGGCCACCGTCATGATCACCGGCCTCGCCGTGGGCATGCAGTCGGTGGCGATCCCGGTGCTGGCCATCTGCGGCATCATCTTCGTCTCGACCTCCCTCGCCGGTCTCTACGGCGTGGGCATCGCCGCGGTGGGCATGCTGGCCACCGTGGGCATCACCATGGCCATCGACGCCTACGGCCCGGTGGCGGACAACGCCGGCGGCATCGCCGAGATGGGCGGCCTCGGCCCCGAGACCCGGGCGATCACCGACTCCCTGGACGAACTCGGCAACACCACCGCCGCCATCGGCAAGGGCTTCGCCATCGGCGCCGCGGCGCTGGCGGCGCTGGCCATCATCGCCGCCTACGTGGAGACGGTGCGCTACAACATGGCGGACTTCACGCTTTATCTGGGCGACCCGATGGTCCTCATCGGCATGTTCATCGGCGGTCTGGTGCCGTTCCTGATCGCCTCAATCACCATGACCTCGGTGGGCGACGCCGCCATGGAGATGATTCAGGAAATCCGTCGTCAGTTCCGCGAGATTCCGGGACTGCTGGAAGGCACCGCCGAGCCGGACACCGCCAAGTGCGTGGACATCGCGACCAAGGCGGCGTTGCAGAAGATGCTGCTGCCGGGTGCCATCGCGGTAGCGGTGCCGCCCATCGTCGGCTTCGGCCTCGGCCCGGAAGCGCTCGGCGGCACCCTGGGCGGGGGCCTGCTGGGCTGTGTGCTGCTGGCCCTGACCATGGCCAACGCCGGCGGCGCCTGGGACAACGCCAAGAAGTTCATCGAGGGCGGCAACCACGGCGGCAAGGGAAGCGATGCCCACAAGGCGGCCGTGGTGGGCGACACCGTGGGCGACCCGTTCAAGGATACCTCCGGGTCCGTCGATGAACATCCTCATCAACGTGATGGCCATCGTCAGCCTGGTGATTGCACCGCTGCTGGTGTAATCCCCGGGCCCCATGCAGCCCGTTGCCGGAGGCTGCCATGCCTGAGCTGAAGCTGAGCGTGGTGAGCCTCCGGTACACCGGGTGGGCACTGAACCTCGAAGCAAGCCTGCCGGTGCAGGCGCCGGTGGCACCTGCCCGAAAGGCCCCGGCCATCGCCATCTACGACGACTCCGTCCGCGAACCCGGCGACAACCCGAGCGCAACCGGACCCTGAGCCGGCGAGGGTTTGCGGGCGACGCGGCCCCGTTCGCGGACACACCGTGACCCGGTTCTCACTCCGTTTTTTCTCCATTTCCATTCCATTGTTGCGCCAGGACAGCCGCAGCCCGACCTGATCAAATGCAGCGCTGGAGTCGGGATGTGGAAAATTCGATTGAAGCGCTATGAATGGACGCTCCGCACCGTCGCGGCAGGGACGATTACCGGTGCGGGCGCACTCCTGTGGATGCTGAGTTCAGCCACGGCGGCCATTACGGTCGATGACCTTGAGCCCGGGATCCCACCCGGCGCCCCCAAGGCGCGAGCCAGCGCCACCGACGTCCGTTCCGCCCTCGCGGAATTCGCCGACCTGGCGGTGGACGCCTACTATCGCAGCCGCCCGCTGCAGGACGGCACCACCCAGAACGCGCTGTGGGGCATTCAGGCCCGTTCCTCCCTGCCGGTGGTCAAGGCACGTGCCGATTTCGACTTCTCGCTGTTCCTTCCCGCCGACTCCGGGGTGGACACCGTGGCCAACGAGGCCAACCACATGGTCCGCCTGAGCCTGGAGGATCACTGGAACAAACTCGACTACGGCGCCACCTTCTACTCCGTGGGAGACAGCTTCCAGCACCAGCCGCTGGCCCGTCAGCACCTCAACGCCAGTGGTCTGGGGCAGCCCGGACAGGGCAGCGAAGTGTGGCTGGAGAGCCGCTGGCGGCCGCTGGGCATCCGGCCCAGCGTGCGGCACCGGCAGATCGTGCAGGACTTCGGCGAGGTGGAAAACCACTCCGACGCCACCATCGTCGGCCTGGCCAGAGCAATCCCGACCGGGTCGGTCTACCTGCGCAACGCGCTCATCGACGACCAGACCGGCGACCAGGGCATCGTGTCCCGATCGCGCTGGGAGTTCGGCGCCAATGTCCGGCCCCTGGGATCGCTGGTGCTGTCGCCCATGCTGGCTCAGGTCACCAGCGAAACGCCGCTGGGCCTGACCCTGCAGTCGACCACCGCGGTGCTGAGCCTGAACACGCGGCTGGCGGACGCCACCCACCTCAATCTGCGCCTGCAGCATGACGCCCGCGAAACCGCCAATGGCATGCTCGACGTGACCGCGGCCAATCTGAACGTCACCACGCCGTTCCGTTTCGGCGGCCTGGCGGCGCCCGGCTTCACGGTGTCGGCGGCCATGGGTTACCAGGAACAACGGGGCGCCCTGGCGGCCCAGAACTGGGGCGCATTTTCGGTACAGTTGCGGCTGAACTATCAGGTCGACGGCTGATCCGCGGCCGTCAGCGGCAGCGAATCTGCAGCATGCGGGTCACCTCGGAACCCGCCGCCGACCAGTCCCGGCTGCCGACGTTGGAACTGCCTTCGTCGCTGACCCGCGAAACGATCTCGAAGCGGCCGTCCGGGCACGCCCCCGCCGCCCGGTCGTGACAGCGCGACCAGTCGTGATACCCGCCGCTGCACTCGATGCTGAGGGTACCGTCCGGATTTTCGCGGATTCCCGAGCCGGCGCAGCCAGCGCCGAGCAGCACTGCAATGAGTGCCAGCCGGCCAGGCTTGCGGCCGACGAACCCAGGGCGCCGGTAAGCCGGACCCTGACGCCCGCCGGACAGAGGTGCCGCGCTGCCCCAACCCGGCATGGCCCTCACACCTCGAAAGCCGGCAGCTTTTTCGGGACGAGCTGATTCTTCAGCCGGGCCACCATCGGCAGGCCGGCCCGATACGGCGGGTGGTCCTCGCCCTCGATCAGCGGCGCCAGGTAACGGCGGGCCGCCGCGGTGATGCCGAACCCGTCGCGGCTGATGTAGCTCTTAGGCATCTTGCGCTCCACGTTGGCCACTTTGGCCAGCGGGGCCTCGCCGATTTCCCAGCGGTAGGGCTTGTCGCGTTTGCGTACGATCACCGGCATGACCGCATTGCGCCCGGCGATGGCGAACTCCACGGCGGCCCGGCCCACCGCATAGGCCTGTTCCACGTCGGTGGCGGAGGCCACGTGCCGCGCCGCGCGCTGCAGATAATCGGCCACCGCCCAGTGGTACTTGTAGCCCAGCGCGTCCTTGACCATGGCGGCCAGGAACGGCGCCACCCCGCCGAGCTGGGTGTGCCCGAAGGCGTCCTTGCCGCCGGCGTCCGCGAGAAAGGTACCGTCAGCGTACTGAGCTCCTTCGGATACCACGATCACGCAGTAGCCGAGCTTGTCCACGGTGTCCTTGACCCTGGCCAGGAACTTCGCGCGGTCGAAGGCGACCTCCGGCAGCAGGATGATGTGCGGCGGATCACCCGCCTCCTCACTGGCCAATCCTGCCGCGGCAGCGATCCAGCCGGCGTGCCGGCCCATGACCTCGAGCACAAAAACCTTGGTGGACGTGTCGCACATGGATGCCACGTCCAGGCCTGCCTCGCGGGTCGACACCGCCACGTACTTGGCGACCGAGCCAAATCCGGGGCAACAGTCCGTGAGCGGCAGATCGTTGTCCACGGTCTTCGGCACGCCGATGCAGGTGATGGGAAAGTCGAGCTGGCTCGATAGCTGGGAAACCTTGTTGGCGGTGTCCTGAGAATCGCCGCCGCCGTTGTAGAAGAAATAGCGGATGTCGTGGGCGCGGAACACATCGATCAGACGCTCGTATTCGCGCCGGTTCTCCTGGAAACTCTTGAGCTTGTAGCGGCAGGAGCCGAACGCGCCCCCGGGCGTATGCCGCAACGCGGCAATGGTGCGCGCGCTTTCCTTGCTGGTGTCGATCAGCTCTTCACTCAGCGCGCCGACGATGCCGTTGCGGCCGGCATACAGCCGCCCGATCCGGTCCTTGTGACGGCGCGCGGTCTCGATCACACCACAGGCACTGGCGTTGATGACGGCGGTCACCCCACCGGATTGCGCATAGAAAGCGTTGGCTTTCGCCATGTCTTACGGCTCCTTGGCGTCTGCTGGAGGAAATGTCGAACGGAGCGGGCTATTGTCGGTGAAGGCGCCGATTTGTGCGACAATTTCCGGGCCATGAAACCGATCTTCAACCTCTTCTGGCAGATCTGCCTGATGCGCCGCAGCCCGGCTCAGGTACCCACGTACGGCTGGTTCGTAATCGCCGTGGTGGTGGCCAACCTGGTCTGCAGCGTGATCATTTCGACCCTGCTCGACGGCGGCCTGGATCCGTTGCGGCTGACCACCGCCATCGTGGTGGCGCAGAGTACGACCGCCATGCTGGTGTTCGGGGCGCTGGCTCTGAACGATCTGACCAGCCGTTTCGTCACCACGGTCACTGCCATCTTCGGCTGTGATTTGATCATCACCGCCTGCGTGGGCATGGTCATGCCGGTCAGTGCCGTCCTCGGTGAAATGGCGCTGCTGCTGACACAGATTCTGTTCGTGGTGTGGTCCATCGCGGTAACCGGGTTCATTCTGCATCGCGCCCTGGACACCTCCCTGCCCATCGGCATCGGCGCCGGCCTGCTGATCTCCCTGTCCAGTGCCGCCGCCAGCCAGATGGCCATTGGTCAGTGAACGCCGAACACATCTACTTCCTCGGCATCGGCGGCACCCTGATGGGCAGCCTGGCCCAGCTCGCCCGCGAGATGGGCTATCGGGTCTCCGGCTCGGACCAGGCGCTCTACCCGCCCATGAGCGATCAGCTCGCCGCCGCCGATATCGAGCTGTTCGAAGGCTTCGATCCGGCCCAGCTCGATCCCGCGCCGGACCTGGTGGTGATCGGCAACGCCGGTCTGCCGCGGGGCCACCCCGGGGTGGAATACGTGCTGGAGAAAGGGCTGCGCTACGTGTCGGGGGCCGAGTGGCTGGGAACCTGTGTGCTCCCCGAGCGCTGGGTGCTGGCCGTGTCCGGAACCCACGGCAAAACCACCACCGCCAGCATGGTGGCCTGGATTCTGGAACATGCCGGGCTGGCCCCGGGCTACCTCATTGGCGGCGTTCCCAAGAATTTTCCCAGCTCCGCCCGCCTGGGCAGTACGCCATTCTTCGTGGTGGAAGCCGACGAATACGACACGTCGTACTTCGATCGCCGCTCCAAGTTCGTGCACTACCGGCCACGCACCCTGATCATCAACAACCTGGAACACGATCACGCCGATATCTTTCCGGACCTGGCGGCGATTCAGACCCAGTTTCATCATCTGCTGCGCACCGTACCCGGCGGCGGGCTGGTGGTGGCGCCCACCGACGACGACGCCGTCAACGAGGTTCTGGCCCAGGGATGCTGGACGCCCATCGAACGGTTCGGGGCCCAGCACATGCGTGCCAAACCGCTCGAACCGGACACCGGAATGCGCTGGCATGCTGACACCTCGGAACGCGACGGCAGCCGTTTCGAGGTGTTTCTGGACGACGTCTCCCAGGGCACCGTGTCGTGGCCCATGCTCGGCGATCACAATGTCCGCAACGCCCTGGCCGCCATCGCCGCGGCGCGCCATGCCGGGGTGGCGCCGGCCATCGCCATCGAGGCGCTGTGCGGCTTTGAGGGCGTGGCGCGCCGGATGGACCTGATCGCCGAAGTCGGGGACGTGTCGGTCTACGACGACTTCGCCCATCATCCGACGGCCATTCGCAGCACCCTGCAGGGACTGCGGCGCCGGGTCGGCAACGACGAGATCATCGCCGTGGTGGAGCCGCGCTCCCACACCATGTCACTGGGCACCCTGCGCCACGACCTGACCACCTGCTGCGCCCCCGCGGATCAGGTGTTCTGGTTCCGCGGCGACAACATCAAGTGGGACCTGTCCGAGGTGGTGCACCACTGCGTGATACCGGCCCAGCAGTTCGACGACCTGGAGCGCCTGATGGACGCGCTGGCCACGCTGCCGCCGAAACGCCGGCACATCGTCATCATGAGCAACGGCAGTTTCGGCGGGATCTATCAGAAGCTGCCGGGACGGCTGCGCGGCAACTGATCACCTGGCGATGGCGCCGCCGCCCTGGAGCGGCCGCTGCTCCCGGGAAGGGGAAACTTGCCGGTCGATTGCCTACACTGGGGCCTTCGTCTTGAAACCGGGGAGAGCACGTATGAACTGGACCTGTCTTGTGGGCCGCGGCCCGTTGCTGGCCTTGGCGCTGTCGGCCGCCAGCCTTGCGAGCGCCGGGGCCAGCGCCGAGGAGGCCTGGTATCCGTCACGCTACGGCGTCGACGACACCCTGGGCGCCATCAACAATCTGTCCGCCGACAAGGTCGTCGAGGCGGCGCGGCTGGTCAAGACCGGCAAGACCTACGCCCTGGGCGTGCCCACCGGACCGGATTCCCCGGCCTATCCGCCCCGCCAGTATGCACTCACGGTACTGCAGCCCGGCGACGGAACGGCCACGCCCATGGGCAGCAACCGGGCCACCGGCAACGATGACCTGCTGATGACCTGGATGGGTATCGGCAGCCAGATCGATGGGCTGGGCCACATGGGGATCGAGCACACCTACTACAACGGCAATCACGCCCGGGACTTCGTGACCGCGCGCGGCCTGACAAAACTGAGCGTGGACGTGCTGCCGCCCATCGTCAGCCGCGGGGTCCTGCTGGACATGGCCGCGCACCTGGGCAAAGACATCCTGGACGCCGGCACGGTGTTCAACCGCGCCGAGATCGAGGCCGCGGCCAAAGCCCAGGGCGTCACCATCGAGGCCGGTGACGTGGTGCTGTTCCACACCGGCTGGCTGAACGTGGCGGAAACCGACACGGAGCGCTTCATGTCCGGCGAGCCGGGCCTGGGGCTCGACGGCGCCCGTTACCTGGCCGGGCTCGGCGTGGTTGCCATCGGTTCAGATTCCTGGGCGGTGGAGGTCATTCCCCACGAAGACCCGGAGCAGCTCTTTCCGGTACATCCGGAGCTGCTGGCCAAGAACGGGGTGTACATCCTGGAGAACATGGATACCCGGGCCCTGGCCGCGGATGGCGTCAGCGAGTTCCTGTTCGTCCTGGGTCAACCCCGGTTCGTGGGCGCGGTGCAGGCGGTGATCAACCCGGTGGCCATACATTGAAGGCCGCACCCGGCCGATACCCGCCAATGCTCGGCCGGCTTGAGCGGTTGCTTGAGAAACAGCCTGAGCAGTATCCCGAGCAGTAGCCGTAAACCACGGAGGGCCGCAGATGGAACTGGTGGTCGACAACGTCCGCGACATCGAGACGCACCTGCGCGGAATCGGCTGGCTGGGCACGGACGAAGCGCTGCTGGCGCTGACCGTGCCCGGTGCCGGCAACATGAACCGCACCCTGCGGGCGCGGCTGCCGTCGCGTTCGATGATCCTTAAACAGGCGGTGCCCTACGTGGCCCGCTATCCGCAGATACCGGCGCCCCAGGACCGCCTGGCAACGGAAGCCGCCTTCTACCGGACCATCGGCTGCGACAGCAGGTTGGCCCGTCAGACCCCGGCGCTGCTCGGCGAAGACCCGGCCAACCATCTGCTGTGGCTGGAAGATCTGGGTGACGGCGGCGACCTGACCGGACTGTATGCCGGCGCGGCGCCTGCCGATGGCACCCTGGTCAGCCTGGCACGCTGGCTGGCGGCGCTGCATGCGCTGCCGGTGGATCCCAGCCGGGTTCCGGGCAACCGGGCCATGCGTGAACTCAACCACGCCCACATCTTCGAGGTGCCTTTCGACCCGGACAACGGGGTGGACCTCAGCGCGCCGCTGCGGGCGGCCCAGGCGGAACTGGCCGCTTGCGGCCGGGCGCGCCGGCGTGCCGCCGAGCTGGGCGCCATTTATCTGGGCGACGCGCCGTATCCATCCAGGCCGGCGCTGCTGCACGGCGACTTCTATCCCGGGAGCTGGTACGTCGCCGGCGACCGGATCGCCGTCATCGATCCCGAGTTCGCCTTCGTCGGGCCGCCGGAATTCGACGTCGGGGTGATGCTGGCTCACCTGGAACTGGCTGGCCTCGAGCCCTCGCGCCGCGCCGCCGTAACCGCCGCGTATGGCGCACCGCCGGGTTACGACGGGGACCTGGCGGCCGCCTTCGCCGCCATGGAAACCGTGCGGCGGCTGCTCGGGGTTGCACAACTGCCGCTGGCCGCAGACGACACGCAACGTCTGGCCTGGCTGCAGTCGGCCACCACGGTGCTCGGCTCATGAGCGGCGACGGACGGATTCCGCTGATCATCGACACCGACGTCGCCCTCGGCATCGAATACGAGGGCCGGCCGCGTGACATCGACGACGGCTTCGCCATGGTCGAAGCCATCAACGCGCCGGACATCGACCTGCTGGGGGTCACCACGGTCCACGGCAATGCACCCCATCGCGACGTGCACCGGGTTGCCAGGGAGATTGCTGCCCTGAAGAACGCCGACGTGCCGGTGATTCCCGGCGCCGATGAGGCGCTGCCCGCCTCGGGTCCCCTGCCGCACGCCAACGAGGCCGCCGCGTTCCTGGCTGGCGTGTTGCGGGAGCGGCCGCTGCACATCGCCGCCATCGGGCCCCTGACCAACCTGGGTCTGCTGGCCCGGCACCATCCGGACGCGCTGGATAATCTGCTGTCCGTCATCGTGGTGGCCGGCCGCAGCGAGGACGCGCCGTTCTACCTGGGTGAAGCCGGCCCGGTACGCGACTTCAACTTCGAGAAGGACCCGCTGGCGGCCCGCATTCTGCTCGAGGCCGGGGTTCCAGTGGTCATGGCGGGCTTCGAGCTCACCAGTCAGGTGGTGGTCACGGAACAGGACCTGGAAGCGATTCGCAAGGTCGGTACCGAAACCGCCGATTATTTCCACCGCAACTCCCTGGCCTGGTGTCGGTACTGGACCCGCACCTTTCCCGTGGACAACGGTTTCCACCCGTGGGATTCGGCGGCCATCTCCTGGCTGCGACACCCGGAGTACTTCGTCACCGAGCAGCGTGGCTGGCGGATTCGCGACGTGGATCACACGCCGTGGCTGGAGTGCGATCCCGAGTACCCCGGGGATCAGGTAACCTACTGTACCGGCTTCACTGACGGCGGGCGCGCCGCGTTCGTGCGCGACGTGGTTACCACGGTGTACTGACCTGCCCTACACGGTAGGCCTTCAATCACGGTTTCGGCACGGAGAACCCATGCAGCACGAGCTCGACGGCAAAAGCCTGGTGATCACCGGCGCGGCCAGCGGCATCGGCCGCGCCACCAGCGTGCTGGCGGCCTCCGAGGGCGCGCGGATCGTCGCGGTGGACCTGTCCGAGGCGGTCAACGACACAGTCAAGGAGATCCGCGACGCTGGCGGCGAGGCCGTGGCGGTGCAGGCGGACGTCAGCGACGAAGCCGCGGTGGCTGGCTACATCGAGCGCTGTGTCAGCGAGTTCGGCGGCCTGGACGGGGTCTATGCCAACGCCGGAGTCTCCAGCGGCGGCAAGAGTCTGGCGGAACTCACGGTGGAGGACTGGCAGCGGACTCTTGGCATCAACACCATCGGTGTGTTCCTGGCGATAAAGCACGCGGTGCCTCACCTGACGGCCCAGGGCAGCGGCGCGCTGCTGTGCACCGCTTCGGTCGCCGGCCTGCGGGCCAACGCCGGGCCCGTGGATTACAGCGCCAGCAAGGCCGGGGTCATCAGCATCGTGCAGACCGTGGCTTATCAGCTCTACGGCAGCGGCGTGCGCATCAACGCCATCTGCCCGGGGCTGATCGAAACCGGTATGACCCGCGGCGCCTTCGTGCGCGCCCGGGAGCGGGGCACCGAGGATCGCATCGGCCAGATCAACCCCACTGCGCGTGCCGGCCAGCCGGTGGAGATCGCCCAGATGGCGTGCTTTCTGCTGAGCGACCGGGCGTCCTACGTGAACGGCCAGGCAATCCCCGTGGACGGCGGCCTGTCGGCTTCCCATCCCTGGGTGTTCCCGCGCCGGTGAGCTGGCGCATGCCGTCAGCGCGGCCGCTGCTGAGCGCCGCCTTGCCGTTCCTGTTGGCCGGCGGCTGCAGCCAGCCGGCAGACCAGCCGTCCGCCGGCGAGGCCCGGACGCCGCCAGCGGCCCTACCCGCTCCGGAACCGCAAACCGGCGAATTGCTCATCGCCAGCCCACCCGACGGCTGGATAGAGACCGGTGCGCTGCAGACACCCGTGCTGAAAATGGCCGAGTACGGTCCGCCGGACGAGCCCGCGGACACCGTGGAACGGCTGACCTTCGAAGCGCAGTCGAGCAAACCGCTGCCGGACCCCATCGAGTTCGTGCTGGGGGTGAGCCTGGACCTGAAATCCCGCTGCAAGGGCTACCAGGATATCAACGTGTCGTCCGGCCTCGAGAACGGCTACCCGACGTCGGTGCGGCTGATGATCTGCCCGGAGTTCCGCGACTCACCCCACGGTCAGGTGGTGCTGGCCAAGGCAATTCGCGGCAACGAGCAGTTCTATTCCATCACCCGGCGCATCCGTACCCCGGCGGTGCCGACCGCCGCGGCGCAGGCGGACTCCGACCCGGCCGAGCGCCGCCAGCCCCTCAGCGCCCAGGCGATGGCGGCCTGGAGCACCCACATGAAGTCGGTTCAGGTGTGTGACACCCGCTCCAGCGACCACCCCTGTCCGACTGACCCCATCAGCGTTCGCGCAGTGTCTCGCGGGAAAAGCGCCGAACCGGCTCCGTGACAAAACTCAACACGCTGCGGCTGCCGGCCACCAGGTCCACCCATCCCGTGGCGCCGGGACGCAGGGTGATGGCGGCGCCATCGGCCCAAAGGAACTGCCGCGCCGGCCTCAGCCGGGCCAGATAGTGGGCGGACGCCGACTCCGGCTCGCGCACGTCCAGCGCCAGCGACTCGACGTTGCACGGCAGCGTGCCGTAGCGGGGAAAAGGCAGGGCATCCAGCTTGACGCGGCACGGCTGGCCGGTCCGAATGAATGCCGCACGGGCCGGTGGAACCCGCGCCTCCACGATGAGCTCCGCCGCGTCGGGCACCACCACCGCCACCGGGTCGCCGGCGCGCAGGAAGGCGCCCGTCGCGGCGTCGAGTCGGTCGATGACCCCGTCGATGGGGGAAACGATCCGGCCGGCCAGGCGCTGCTCCTCGGCAACGGCGTGGCGGCGGCGCAGATCCGCAATCTCGACCCGCGCGGCTGCGATGGCCCCATGCAGGTGGGCACGTAGTTCCACCGTGACCTGGTCCACCGCTTCCCGCTGCCCATCGAGCTGCTCACGCAACGTGAGCAGCCGGCTCTGCGCCAGGTCCAGTTCGCCCCGGTCGGCCAGGTGCGCGCGCCGGGCCTGAAGCAGATCGAATCGGCTGACAGCGCCCCGGCGGTGAGCGGTCATCAGCGCGTCCCGGCGCGCCGCACTGACGTCGAGCATGCGGGCTGCGGCCTCGGCCTCGGCGCCAGCCGCGCGCAGGCGGGATTCGGTGATACGCACCTCAGCCCGCAGCCCTTCGACCCGCCCGAGGTGCGCCGCCATGCGTGCCCGGCCCAGCACACTGGCGCCCGGTTCCGGCACGGACGGCGCTCCGGCATCGAGCCAGCGCAGCAGGGCCTGCTCCTCGTTCCGCTCGCGAACCCTTGCCGCCAGCGCCGCACGGCTGGCGCGCCAGGCCGCCTCGGACCCGCGCGCGGCTAGGCGGGCCACGAGCTGACCTGCGCTCACCCTGTCGCCGACCTGGACAGCAACCGCGGCCAGCGTCTGCGACGCCTGAGCCCGCAGCACCGCGACCGGGGTGGCGGGCCGCAGCGTCGCCGGCGCCATGACCACGATTTCGACCCGGGTCAGGGCCGCCCACAGGACCAGCGCGGCAATCCCGGCACTGCAGGCGACCACAACCCCGCGCCAGCGCAGGCCATCACCCAATCGCTCGGCAAGCGCCGCCCCGCCCATCACGGGGCGCCGGCGGCTGCCACGGTTTCGAGCGCCGAACCGGCCCCGGAATCGCCGGCGTCGAGCTGAACGACCCGCCGGCACCCATCGAAGGAACGGGACCGGTGGGCCACCAGAACCACCAGGGCCCGGGGCAGCAGGCGCCGCAGGCCAGCGAGCAGTTGCGCTTCCGAGTGCAGATCCAGCGCCGCGGTAGCCTCGTCCAGCAACAGCACCTGCGGCCTCGCCAGTACCGCACGCGCCACCGCCACCCGTTGCCGCTCACCCCCGGACAAGGTCCGGCCACCGCTACCCAGCACGGTTTCCCAACCCTCTGGCAGCCGCTCGGCCAATGCCGCCAGGCCGGTGGCGTGGGCGACCAGCGCCGCCCAAGGCTCCGGGGCGCTCGGATCGCCCTGCCGGAAGTTCTCCGCCAGGGTCGCCGTGAACAGAGTCGGCTGCTGCGGGACCAGGCGGACATGGCGGGACCGTTGCGCCGGGTCGATGGCGGCGACCGAAACGCCGGCAACCCGGACCTGTCCGCCCACCGCCGGCGCCAGTCCCGCCAGCGCCCGCAACAGCGACGACTTGCCGCAGCCGGAGCGTCCAGCGATCCCGAGCCAGGTTCCGCCCCGGGCACTGAAGGTGACGCCTGGCCCGCCATCGGCGTGTGTCCGCAGCTGCTCGACGTCGAGGGTGAGCGGCTCACCGGGCGGCACGGGCCATCCCCGGGCCGCGGTTGGGAAGGCGGAACTGCGGCATTGCTGCAACAGCCGCTCCCGGGCGTCCTGGCGCAGACTCTGCTCGTCCGCCGAGCGGCGGTACGCCGCAAGCCGCAGCACCGGTTGCGCCATCTGCATGGCCAGGAGGTTGAACGCGATGTACTGGCCAAGGGTCATGGCGCCGGAAATCACGGCGCTGACGCCCAGCAGGGCCACCAGAATCAGAGAGAGCTTCTGCAGAAATTCGATTCCCAGGCCACCCAGCCGCCGGCACAACGCGGCCCGGAACCCGGCCACGGCGAGGTCCTCGTCCAGCATCTGCCAGTGCCAGGCGCTGCGCGGCGCAAGGTTCATGCCCTGAATCTCTTCCACCGCCGCCAGCGGCTCGAGGAATCGCACCGATGCGGCCGCCCGGCGGGACGTGGCGCCGCGAAGGTGCGCCCGCAAGCGCCGTCCGCTGTACCCGTCGACCCCTACGTACACCGGCAGGAACGCCACCGTTACTGCCAGCAGCCCCAGATCGAACATCGCCATCAGCCCGGCCAGGGCCACCACGAAGACACAATCGGCATGGAACTGGGCCCGGGATTCCACCCGGTGATGGGCCTCATCCGCGGTCGCCTGCATGACGTCCCAGGCCACACTGGCAAGGCGCGGCGCGTCCCGCGCAGCGAGCAACGCCCGAAAGGTCTCGGACCGGAGCCGGTGACCTTCCAGCTCAACGGCCCGCGCCCCACGGACCGTCTGCGCCCACAGCAGCAGATACTGGAACACGGTCAGCATCGCGACCCCCAGCATGAGCGTGAGCAGCGTGTCGCGTGCCCCCTGGGACACCACCCGGTCGACGATGAGCAGTATGGCCACCGGCATGGCAAGCCCCAGCAACTGGGCCACGACCCGCAGGTAAGCGCCGAGGAAGACGCCGTCGGACCGGTCCCCTGACGGCGGCGGCGGGGCGGCATGCTCCGCGTGGACCGGGTACAGCACCCGGCACGGCAGCAGCGCCTCGATCACCCGCGGACCCACGCTGCGTGGACCCGAGGGCTCGTCCAGGTCGAGCAGAAACCGTCCCGGCGCTCCCACTTCCACCAGCGCCGGCCGCCCGGCATCGGGCAGACACAACACCGGCGCCAGTGCCGCCAGCGCCGCCAGCGTCTCCACCCGCTGCCGGCCCACCAGGCCATCGCGTACCAGCCCATCGACCACCTCGACCGAGGGGTCAGAGGATTCCGCCCCGCCCCTGGTCGTCAGTCGCGCCAGGGCCCGTGGCTGCTCGCGCAGCAGACGGCACAGCAGGGCGTGCCACGGGCAGCGGGCCGGCGCGTTCCCTCGAGGGCCGGTCCGCCGCGGGGATGGGGTACTGTGCATTAGGGTCTTCGCCAACCACTGGACTGTCCGACCCCAGAGTAGGCCCGTGGGCCGGCAGGACACGTAGGAACTTCCTGAACCCCGGCCGCGCATCCGCTGCGCCGCTGCCGAAGACCTCGGCCATTTCGCTCATCATCCACGCCTCCCGGCCCCGGCCCGCCATCCGCCAGACCGCCAGCGCCGGCGCCAGCTGCAGCTCGTGCAGCACCGGCACCAGCAGCCCCGGCAGGACCAGCGCGACGGCGGCGCGCAATACCACCGGATCCAGGCCGGCGGCAGGGCCCCAGATCCGCTCCATGTCGCACAAGACCAGACGCGTGGCGGTGTCGGCGTCGCCGCCGGCCGCCAGCAACGCCGATTGAACCCGCGCTGCCACCAGCAGCCCACTGAACTCGTTGGCGAACAGCGGTTCCAGGCAGTCCGCGGACCGGCCGGCCGCGGCCGTAACGAGGGACAAGCGCAACAGCCGCGACAGCCACTGACGATCCTCGCATCCGGCCACGACCCCACCCACCCGGGCACCCGGCATCAGCGCCCGGGCCACCCGCTCGGCCACCACGGACACCGCAGCGGCAGCCGTGCAAACGGAGGTGATCTCCGGTAGCGCGGCCCCATCTCCCGTCGCGGCGAATCCCTCATCGAGCGCACGGCGGACCGCGGCCCGAAGCGGCCCGCCCACCGGAACACAATCCTGCATGCGCGCCACCGCCTGACCGTGATGCAGCCGGATCTGTTGCAACGCCTGCTGCCGGGCCAGGCTTCCGCCTTCCGCCCCACCACGCAACCACGCGGCGAGATGATGCTCGGACGCCGACACCGTCAGCGCCGCCAACGTCTGCCCCAGCGGTTTCGCGGCACTGGCGCCGTCCCGTCCGATGGCGGCCGCATGCAGGCGATAGCCCTGCACCGGACTTACCCGATCGCGCAACGTCAGACCGAAGCGGTAACGCTCGATCATGGCCCGCAACACGACGCGCCCATCCGGCGGCTCTGCCGCACCGGCACGCCCGGACCGGGATGCGCCCCGCCCAGCGGACGCGGACGGCGCCAGCAGGCCTGCCACGTCCGCCGCCAGCAGCGGACCCGGCTCCAGGCACAGGGTTTCGACCACGTCCATAAGGCGCTCGAACCACTCCGCCACGGAGGCCCCAACACCCGGTCCGGCTCCATCGGCCATCACCGGCGCCACTTCCAGCAGAAGTTGCAGGCCGCGGCGCAGCAGTCGCGGCTGGCGGCCCCCGCGCAGCAGTTCGTCCAGCTCCTGCAACAACCCCGGGTAGTCGGGCGGCGGATGGCGCCGGGCCCCTTCCGTCAGACAGTCCAGCGCCACGTCGACCAGCCGGCTGAGCAGCGGCAGCTCGGCGCGGACCGCCGGATGCGGCGCTCGCTGCAGCAACTGCCGGCGCACCGCGCGTTCCGCCAGGGGCCGGCGCCCATTGACCCGGAAGAACTCCTGAAACGCCTCGCCGGCCAGGCCATAGCGGTCGAGACGCCGCAACGGCTGAAACCCGCTCCAGGCGAGCCAGCGCAGATGCGCCTGGTTGCGCTCGTCCGTCAGGTTGGTCAGCGCGTCGTAGTCCAGCAGTAAACGGTCCACCCACGCCCGGCTGCTACGGACCAGCCAGCGGCGCCGGCGGAACAGCGAGTCCCCGGCCAGCAGCCAGGGCACCCCCAGCTCCAGGTCCTCGTGCGCCGCCCCACTGACACCCCACAACGCGAGCACGTTTCCGGCTTCGACCAGGGCAAACGCCCGGTCGCTGCCGAGCAGGCAGCGCAGTAAACCCTCCCGGGCGCCTACGCCCCAGCTCGAAGCAATTTCGCGGGCGTCGTCGAAGCGCAACTGCGGCGCCAGTCGTAGCGCGTCGGCGAATTGTGCTGGCCGGGTTTCGATCACTGTCACGCCTCCGATTCAACGTCCCCCGGATCAGATACCGATGCAGCGGTCCGCCGCCATGGACCCGTGACCACCAACCCCGTGCGAGCCCAGCCCGCGAGCGACGTCCGAACCATGCGCGAGTCATCGCACCCTCTGCGGTTAGGTTCTGACTGATGCTGACGTGAGGGGGGTTCACCCGCCGGTCATCACCATGGGAGGCTCCGGGACGTCCTGCGCAGGGCACGAACGCCGACAACACGAACAAGGAGACCACACCATGTGTGTAACGAGTGAAGAACCCGACGCGCCGGCCGGGTATCCGGGTGTCACGGCTTATGCGCCGCGCATTACCGGCATCAACACCGACATGCTGAGCGCCATCGACTGGAGCGAAGCATTCAAGCTCGGAGCCATCGGGGCGGCAGCCGGGGCGGCAACCAGCGGATTGGGCGGCGCAATGGCGGGAGGCGCCGGCGGCGCACTGGCCGCCATGGAAAGCCAGAATGGGGTCAATCTCGATGAAATCCTCGAGATGACCTACGACCTGCCCATCATTCCTGGTTACCCCATGCCGAACGTTCCGCTCTACTGAGCGCCATGACCCATCCCGGAGGGCCGCGGACGGCCCTCCGGGCGATCAGGAAGCGCAGATGACAGACCTCGAGAAACTGGAGCGACGACTCGCGGACTCGGGCCAATCCCCTGGAGTCCTCTACCCCATCGGCTACCGGGTGCTTCGAAAACTGGGCGTGGCGGTGAAACCGCCACTGCTGCAGAGTCTGGGCGAACACTACCTGTACTGCGTGCCGATCCTCGTCATCTGCATGGCGGCGCTCATGACGGTGAGCCGCTGGGCCACGGGGAGCCCTGAATTCGAGCTCGCTCCCATCGTCACTGTCTCGGCCGTGGTACCGGTTGCCGGCTGGTGGCGCTATCGGCGGCTGCGGCGGAAAATCGAAATCGATTGATGGCGCGCGCGCCCGCTCATCCCACCGCCTGGCTGTCGGCGGCGATGCTGCGCTCGAGCCCCAGCACCCGGGGCAACACCCGCTCGAAGTAGAACCGTGCGGTGGCGCGTTTGTCACGGCCGAACGCCGACTCGTCCGCCGCGCCCGCCATGCGCGCCCACAGCCAGGCGTACAGCGTGTAGCCAGCCAGATCCAGATAGTCGGTGGCAACCGCACCCGGCAGATCCGGATCGTTCCTGGACCGCTCACAGAGATCGGCGGTCACCGATTCCAGCCGCGCGAAAGCCTGCTCCACCGCGTCCTGGTAGTCGTCGGTCAGTTCCTGACTGCGCAGGTTTGCCAGCAGGGCACGCAGGGTCTCACCGCCGTCACGGAGCACCTTACGCCCGATCAGGTCCATGGCCTGGATGCCGTTGGTGCCCTCATAGATCTGCGCGATGCGGGCATCGCGCACCACCTGTTCGACCCCCCACTCCTTGACGTAGCCGTGGCCGCCGAACACCTGCTGTGCCATCACCGCGCACTCGAAACCGCGATCGGTGAGAAAGGCTTTGGCGATGGGGGTGAGCAGCTCGGAGAACGCCTGGGCCTGGCTGTCGCCCGCGTACTTGCCACGATCCAGCTCCATGCCCACCAGCATGGCGAAGGCGCGCCCGCCTTCGGTGAGGGCGCGGATGGTCAGCAGCATGCGCCGCACGTCCGGGTGGTCAATGATCGGGTCGGCGGGACCGTCCGGGTTGGTGGGGCCGGACGGCGCGCGGCCCTGAAGGCGCTCGCGGGCGTACGCGAGGGCCGCCTGATAAGCCATCTCTCCGGCGCCCAGGCCCTGCAGCCCCACGGACAGCCGTTCGTAGTTCATCATGGTGAACATGCCGGCCAGGCCCTGGTTTTCCTCGCCCACCAGGTAGCCGGTTGCACCGTCGAAGTTCATCACGCAGGTGGCGCTGCCGTGAATGCCCATCTTCTCCTCGATGGAGCCGGGCGCGAAAGCGTTGCGCGCACCTGGATTGCCATCCGCGTCCGGCAGGAACTTGGGCACGATGAACAGAGATATGCCGCGGCTGCCCTCCGGCGCGTCCGGCAGCTTGGCCAGGGTCAGATGTACGATGTTGGCGGCCATGTCGTGATCGCCGCTGGTGATGAAAATCTTGTTGCCGGTGATGCGGTAGGTGCCGTCGGACTGGGGTTCGGCCCGGGTGCGCATGATGCCCAGGTCGCTGCCCGCGTGGGCTTCGGTGAGCGCCATGGCGCCGGTCCATTCGCCGCTGTACAGCTTCGGCAGGTACAGCGCCTTCTGCGCCTCCGAGCCGTGCGCCTCAATACAGATGGCGGCGCCTACGGTCAGCGTGCCGTACAGGTACAGGCTGGGATTGGCGGCCCAGAACATCTCTTCGATCAGGCAGCCGAGCATCTTCGGCATACCCTGACCGTCGTAGTCCGGATTTCCCGACAAGCCCAGCCAGCCGCCAGCGGCGAGCTCCGCAAACGCTTCCTTGAAACCCGGCGGGGTGGTTACCGTGCCGTTCTCGAAGCGCGCGCCATGGCCGTCGCCGGATTGATTGCGCGGCGCCAGCACGGCACCGGCCAGCTTGCCGCCTTCCGCCACTACGGCGCGCACCAGATCGTCGGTGAAGTCGGCGAAGGCGGGTACGTCCTGCCACGCCGCCTGGACGTCGAAAACCCGATGGACCAGAAAGTCGATGTCGGTGAGTGGCGCCTGATATTCCAGCATGTTCCCAATCGCTCAGTTCGGTTTCTCAAAGTGATGTGATGGCGTCCGCGCTGGGATCCATCAGGGTCCGCGCGCCGGCCTCCAGCGCGCCCTTATGGGCAACCCGGCGCGGCAGCAGTCGGGCGAAGTAGAACTCGGCCACGGCCAGCTTGCCGTCGAGAAACGCCGTGTCGCCGCTGCCCGCTGCCTTCTGTGCCGCGGCAGTTTGAGCCATCCGGGCCCAGCAGTAGGCGAGCACACAGTAGCTGGCGTAGAACAGGTAGTCCACGGCAGCGCTGGCGACTTCATCGAGGTTCTCGCCGGCTTTGCCGCCGAGCGCCAGGGTCAGTTCGCCCCACTCCGCCGACACGTCGTTCAAGGCCTTGGCGTACCCGGGCAAGGGCTGCTCGATGGCCTGCGCCAGCTCACCCATCTCGGCCAGAAACCGCATCAGCCCCGCGCCCTGGGTCTGGAGGATCTTGCGGCCCAGCAGATCCAGGGCCTGAATCTGGGTGGTGCCTTCGTAGACCAGGGCAATGCGCAGGTCGCGCACGTATTGCTCGACCCCGGTCTCGGTGATGTAGCCGTGGCCACCATGGATCTGCAGCGCGTGGTTCACCGATTCGAAACCGAGTTCGGTCAGCCCGCCTTTGACGATGGGAGTCAGAAAGTCCAGCAACTCCTCGGCAGCGGCGCGGCTGTCCGGATCGCCGCACTCGGCCCGGTCCGCCACCTGGCCGGCGTAATACACCAGCGCGCGGCCACCCTCGGCGATGGCGCGCTGGGTGAGCAGCATGCGCCGCACGTCGGCGTGCGCGATGATCGGGTCCGCAACCTTCTCCGGCGCCACCGGGCCCGACAAGGCCCGCATCTGCAGCCGCTCACGCGCATACTCCAGGGATTTCAATGACGCCGCGTGGGCCCCGGCAACCCCTTGCAGACCCACCACCAGCCGGGCGCCGTTCATCATGGTGAACATGTAGCGCATACCCTGGTTGGCCTCACCCACCAGATGCCCGGTCGCCTGGTCGAAATTGAGCACGCAGGTGGCGTTGCCGTGGATTCCCATCTTTTCTTCGAGGCCACCACAGGTGACCCCATTGGCCGAGCCGTCGTCCCGGCGCTTCGGCACCACGAACAGCGAAATGCCGGCGGTGCCGTCGGGGGCGTCCGGCAGGCGTGCCAGCACCAGGTGCAGAATGTTGTCGGTGAAATCGTGATCACCGGCGGAGATGAAGATTTTGGTGCCGGAAATGGCGAAGGTACCGTCGTCGTTGGGCTCGGCCCGGGTGCGGGCCAGACCGACGTCGGAACCCGCCTGGGGCTCGGTCAGGCACATGGTGCCGGTGACCTCGCCGGACAGCAGTTTGGGCAGGAAGGTGGCGCGCTGCTCGTCACTGCCGTGGGCCGACAGCGCCAGCATCACCCCCCGTGACAAGGCCGGATACATGCTCCAGGCCAGATTGGCGCAGGCCACCACGTCTTCGATCAGAAGGCTCAGACTGTCCGGCAGACCCTGGCCGCCATACTCGGGATCGCCAGTGAGGCCCTGCCAGCCGCCGGCCGCGAACGTGGCGAAGGCTTCCCTGAATCCCGGCGGCGTGGTTACGACGCCGTCACTCAGGACGCAGCCATTCCGATCGCCGATGGCGTTCAGCGGCGCCAGTTCGGTGTCGGCGAATCGCGCGATCTCATCGAGCACGGCATCGATGAACGCCCGGTCCGGCGCCTCGGCGCCAGCGAACCCCGGCGCCCGGGCCAGGACGGCGTAATGGCCGGCAAAATCGAACACCTCGTGAAACTGGAAACGGATGTCCTTGAGCGACACCGGCATACGACCTCCTGCGGGGACGCGGGCGCAGCGCTGGCTGCATGATGGGAGGCAGTTTAACCCCTGGAAGCCGGGCCGTGGACCGGCCCCGGTCAGGGAGGGACGGGGTGCCGCGACGCGCGCGGCGGGCGCTGCTCAGGCGCGCTGGTCGAGGAGAAACCCCAGCAGTTCATCGGCGGTCTTCACCACCTTCACCGACGCCTGCACGTTGCGGGCGTAGATCTGCAGATCGATCAGGGCCCGGGCGGCATCATCCAGGCCATCCGCGGTGACGGGCGAACCGGAGCGCCCGCGCACGTTCAACTCGGCAATCTCCTGAGCGGCCAGATCCATGCCACGAAGGCCAGCGTGAATACCGCTGACTCCAGCACTGCGCGCGTCCTGCGGCATGCGAGCGTTCATGATCGGATTGACCGCCATGCCAGCACTCCTGCTCGTCACCAGACTGGCCCATGATGGCCCGGCCGCGAGCCCGCCACCGTGACCCCGGTCACATCCGGGCGGCGCGCTTGCCTTTGTCCTTGCCCTTGTTTGCGGTGCTGGCGTTGGCGAAATCGGTCACCGGCGTCTGCAACGCGAAGCAGCGCTCCAGCACCGCGATGTCGCTGGCGCTCACCGACGAGTCACTCATGTAGCTGCGCCAGTCGGCGGTGACCTCGAGGACCTGCCGGGCTATGGCCACCGCCCCCGGCCGGGCGATGCCCATGCGATGGGCGGCGGCTTCGATGTTGTCGCGGCTCGGCGTGTTGCCGAAGGCGCCCAGCGCAATGGCGTGGGAACCCTGCAAACCGGTGTTGGGCACGATGTCGTAGCCCGGGGTCAGCCGGTAGGCGCTGTCGTCCGCCATCTTGTAGAACGCATGGTTACGCAGATGGTCATCGGTATTGCCGATGCCGACGTTGAAGAGCATGCGGCGGAAGATCTCCTCGGCCAGGTTCTCGGTGCGCGACCCGATGCGCTTGCCCAGTTGCAGGATGCCGGGATAGGACATGGCCGCTTCGTCGAACTGGGTGATGTCGAACTTGTTGATCAGACTCGCCACCGAAACCAGGTGATGCTGAGCGCCGGCGGCGCAGTCGAACCGCTCCACCAGCACCACCGGGCCGCGGTCGGTTTCGGTCAGTTCTACGTCGGGAACGTCGATGCCGGCGGCCCGGGCCATGCGCATGGCCGCGTGCTCCACCCGGCACATGTCCACCAGATCGCTGTCGCGGCCGAACTTGGCGATCCACAATCGGCCGTCGTGTTCGATCAGGGTCTTGGGCCGCGCGCCGCCCAGGCCGCTACCGTGGAAAAAGTAGGGTTCGAGGCTACGGTCCACTTCCCGGCCCGCCTCGATGTCGGCGGCAATGTGCTGCAGGTGTACCAGGTTCTCGAACGGGCGCGGCGGCGTGGCCTTGGGCTGGTCGCGGATTTCGGCGGTGAAATGTAATGCCCCGACCCCTTCGCCCGAGGCCGCCAGCAGAAACTCGACGTGAGTCACCGGCGGCGGCCGCCGGGTCTTGGTGAGCTGGCGGCGGCCCCACTCGTCGGGACCGGCATCGATCAGCACCCCGAATACCCCCGGGGTCTCCCGGGTTCGCGGATTGACGTGCACGCCCTCGGTCAGGGGCAGATTGATGGGGTCCAGTGCAAACGCACGGGGGTTCTCCAGATAGGCACGCGCGTACTTGAAGCGGCCCTGTTTGTCGTCCACCAGGAGCTGCCCGGCCAGCGCCTTGTCCCCGTGGCCGAGGTCCGCGTGCACGAACAACTTCTCCGCCATCAGATTTCCCACTCGTCGTCGGCAGCGGCCGCCGCCGGCTGTGCGACAGCCGCGCGGCTGCGCCGGGCGCCGCCTGCCCGCTGCCTGAGCGCCTGGCGCGCCAGGGCTTCACCCAGCGTGTCGTCGCCGGCGCCGAGCACCTGATCGAAGGCGGTGGGTGCGCCGAACACGTCCAGCAGTGACAGATAGGCCGCCACCATGATGCGCGGGGAGCCGGCTTCGACCTTCTTGATGGAGCTTTCCGATAGGCCGGCTTTTTCGGCGGTCTGGGCCTGGGTCCAGTTACGCCGCAGCCGCGCCTCCCGCAGCCGCTCGCCCAACTGTGTCAACGATCCCATGGCGGCATCGCTGAGCACCGCGTGGGCCTTGGATTGACGTGGCATATGGACCTCTCGACCGGGTACCCGGGCGTATATGTAACCGATAACCCACCGGTTCGGCGTGAACCACCGCACGCTCAGTGTTATAAGTTTATATACAGCTTTTAATAAAAATTACAGATTCAAGATTGACTTCATATCCAGATCCTGACACCAGCAACCGGGTCTGGCCTACGGCCGCAGCCGACGCCGTCCGGCGCAAACCCAGTCCCCGCCGTGTCAGGTTCGGCCATGGCTGCTCGCCTGCTTCGACAACTGCTGCCCGGCACCTGCCTGATGTGCGGGTCCCTGCTGCCGGCCGACTTCGAATTGGACTTGTGCCGGTACTGCCGGGATGCACTGCCGCACAACGAGCCGGCCTGCCCGCGCTGCGCGCTGCCGTTGCCGGCCACCGCCCCGGCGGTGCCGGAAAACCCGCTGTGCCCACGCTGCCGGCAGCGCCCGCCGCCGTTTTCGTTGACCGTAGCGCCACTGCTGTACGAGGGCTTTCCCCGGGTCTGGGTCTCGCGCCTGAAGGACAAGCTCGGCATGGTCGAAGGCCGCACCCTGGCGCTGCTGCTGGCCAGGGCCGCCGCTCGGCGCTACGCAACACTGGCCGCAGCCGAACGGCCGGACATGATCGTGCCGGTCCCATTGACCCGGCTGCGGCTGGCCCGCCGGGGTCACAACCAGGCCTTGACCCTGGCACGGCCGCTGGCGCGACGGCTCGCCATCCCGGTGGCGCCCGGCCTCACGGTTCGCCGGCGCCGCGGCCGCCGGCAACGGGGCCTAAGCCGCCGCCAGCGCCTGGACAATCCTTCGGGTCTGTTCGCGTGCCGGCATCACTGGCCGGACGGCGGACCCTGCGTTGCCATCGTCGACGACGTCATGACCACCGGCGCGACCGCCGCCGAGCTGGCCCGGGTGCTGCTGGCAGCGGGCGCCCGGGACGTGCACGTGCTCTGCCCGACCCGCACCGCGCCCGCCGGCAGCATCATCACGCCGCCCGGGTAACTGATAGACTGCGCGCCGATCCCAACACGGCGCGCCCATGCCCCCCACCGGCAACGACATCGAGCCATCGTCCGACACGCCCTACGCCGACCTCGGGCCCGAGGTCATTCTGGATGCGGTGGAAAGCGCCGGGTTTCTACCCACCGGCGGTCTGCTGGAGCTCAACAGCTACGAGAACCGGGTGTTCCAGCTCGAACTGGAAGAAGGCGGCTTCGTAGTCGCCAAGTTCTACCGGCCCCAGCGCTGGTCCGATGCCCAGATCGACGAAGAACATGCGTTCAGCCGGGAACTGGCCGACGCGGAAGTCCCGGTGGTCATCCCCCTGGAACGGGACGGGGTGAGCCTGTTCCGGCACCAGGCCCATCGTTTCGCCGTGTTCCCGCGCCAGGGCGGTCACCCCCCCAACATCGAGGTCAAGGCCAACCTGGAAGTGTTGTCCCGGACCATCTCGCGCATGCATGCGGTAGGCGCTGAAGCGCCGTTTGTTCACCGCCCCGCTCTGACCGTAGGCCGCCTCGGCGACGACAGCCGGACCTTCCTGCTGGAACACGATTTTCTACCGCCCGACATGGCCGACGCCTACGCCAGCATCACCGAGCATCTGCTGGCGCGGCTGCACACGGTCTTCGAATCGGCAGGCGTTGCCCAGCGGCGAATTCACGGCGACTGCCATCTGGGCAACCTGTTGTGGCGCACCGACACACCCCACTTCGTGGACCTGGACGACTGTGTCACCGGACCGCCGATCCAGGACCTGTGGATGCTGCTGTCGGGTGAGCGGGAGGAACGGCAGCAGCAGCTCGATACCATCGTTTCGGCCTACGACACCTTCAGCCGTTTCGATGCCGCCAGCCTGGTGCTGGTGGAACCGCTGCGCACCCTGCGCATCATGCATCACGCCGCATGGATCGCGCGGCGCTGGCACGACCCGGCGTTCCCCCGGGCTTTCCCCACCTTCGACAGCCCCCGTTACTGGTCCGAACACGTGCTCACCCTGCGCGAACAGCAGGCCGCTCTGGACGAGCCGCCGCTGCAGATCTGAGCCGGCGGCTGGCCGGCGCTGTCGAATTGCCGATGCGGCGGTCGACTAACGGGTAACTTCACCAGAGCACGCCGCCATGCCCGCCACTACCGACTCCGCGACCCGGACCCGCGCCGAAGGCCGCGACCTGATTCTGACCCGGCACTTCGACGCCGCACCCGAGGCCGTGTACCGGGCCTGGACCGATCCGGAACTGTTGCGCCAGTGGTTCGTGCCCGCGCCGTGGACCATCGCCCACGCCGACGTCGACGCGCGTCCCGGTGGCGCCAGCCTCATCGTCATGCGCAGCCCCGAGGGCGAAGAGATGCCGAATCCCGGAGTGTACCTGGAGGTGGTGCCCAACCGGCGGCTGGTGTTCACCGACGCCTACACCACGGCGTGGGTGCCCGCTGACAAGCCGTTCATGACGGTGATCGTGACCTTCGACGAGGAAGCCGGCGGCACCCGCTACACGGCGCGCGCCCGCCACTGGACCAACGCGGACCGCCAGGCCCACGAAGACATGGGCTTTCACGAGGGGTGGAGTCGGTGCGCCGAACAGCTTGCCGCGTTGCTCGAGTCCCGCTGAGGGCCGGCCCTGCGCCGGCGGGCTTCAGCGCAGCCGGCTCAACTTGAAGTTGTCCCAGGTGACCGTGCGCTCCGGCGTGAACACGATCCAGCGCCGGTTGCGGCCGCCGGCGCTGGCAGCCATGGGCGGCGGGTCCTCCACCGGTGGCTGTCCGTGCCCGCCGTTGTACTTGATGCCGATGAGGCGCCGCGCCTCGGCCAGGTCGGGTTCCGCGGCTTCCTCCTCCGCGGTTTCCAGTATCCGGGCGCTGCCGCGCATCATGATGGCCTGCAGTTCCGGAAATTTCTCGTTGCGGTCCACCAGCAGCGTACAGCGCGGATTGCGCCGCAGATTCACCACTTTCTGTCCACGCCCGAAGATGAATACCTTGCCGCCGGTCCAGGCGAACCACATGGGGGTCAGGTTGATGTTGCCGGCAGCATCGAGCGTGGCGATCCGCACGTTCCAGTCGTTGCCCAGCATGTCTTCGATCTGCGCCGTGTCCAGCGCCAGCTCCCGTGGTAGGGCCATGGTGTCTCCTCTGTTACCGAAATGATCGAAACCAACCAATCCGTTGCCGGTCGGAGGTCAGCCGAGATGCGCGGCGCTGCCGGTTGACGGCATGCCGCCGCCGGTCGGCGACAGGCCGAGCTGAATACGGTGGCGGATCAGATTGCCGTAACCGCCCAGCAGAAACGGACGCTCCGCCTCCGGGCAACCATCGATGCGCTGCTGAAAGATCCGTTGGGTGCGGCCGACCGGCCGCTCCGGACTGTCCGGACACTCGAGCCCCAGACGACGCGCAGCGGCGACGTGAGTCGGATACACGCGCATACCGCCGACGATGACCCGGTCGATGGCGCCCGCGACCGCATCCGGGTCGGTGAAATCCCCAGTCAATGGCGGCGCCACATGCAGATGGACCCGGCCCTTGTTGCCGATGATGCCGTCGACGATGCTGGCCAGATCTTCGCCGGCCTGCTTGACGTAACGGCCGTCACGCTGGGCCACGCACAGTTCGTGGGCCTTGCGCAGGTCACAGGGGTCGAGCTCGTAGGAGACCGACACCGGCACCAGCCGCACCCGGGTCAGCAGGTCGCCGAACGTCGTCATTTCCTTGCGCCAGGCCAGCGACAGCATCTTCAGGAGCGCCGGCTCCGTGCGGTCGAAACCGTCCTTGGTACGGCCCTCGCGCTGGGCGATCCACACCGACTCGCCCTCTTCCAGCGAGTGTCGGATGTAATGCGAGCTGCGCGACAACGCCTGGAACACCGCCTTGGTGCCGGTGACGCTGCGCTCGATCATGAAGCTCTTGTTGAGCCGCATCAGATCGGCGGCAAAATGCTGGGTCAGCAGATTGTCCCCCACCGCTACCCGCATGGTCGGGTGGCCGTGCTGATGAAGCTGGTAATTCAGCAGCGCCGAGTCGAGCACGATGTCGCGGTGGTTGGACAGGAACAGATACGGTTGCCCCGGGGTGAGGTGTTCGAGCCCATCCGCGGTAAAGGTATCGATGCTGTCCTCCACCACCCGGGCCATGTATTCGGCCAGCCAGAGCTGCAGCTTCTGCACGCTGTCGAGCCCGGCGGTACGGCGCTCGATCTCGCGCCGCGCGCCGTATCGCGCCAGCCACGGGACCCAGCGCGCCAGGCGCGGCGCGTAGAACGCGGCGGCCGCGTTCTGAAGAGTGGCGTCGTGGGCCAACCGGTGGATCACCCCCGGGACCTCGTCGTCCCGATAGGGCCGGATGGACTCGAAGTTCTGCATGTGCGCAAGTTAACGACTGCCGGAACAAAAACAAGCCTTTATCGGCGCCCGACCGCCACCGACATCGGCGCAGCGGGCCGATCGGCGCGGGTCCGCGACGGCGGGGGAAGCGATGCCTTATCATCGAGTCTCGACGGGGGACGAGCGGGAGCCGACCATGAGTACGCGGGCACTGGGTATACGGGAATACCAGCGCGGCCTCACCGATCTGGGTGATGGCGCCTTCGCCTGGCTGCAGCCGGATGGTGGCTGGGGGTGGTCCAACGCCGGCCTGGTCACGGATGGCGACGCCGCCCTGCTGGTGGACACCCTGTTCGACAAGCGCCTGACGGCCGAGATGCTGACGGCCATGCGCCGTGCCGTTCCCGGTCCCACGGCGCAGTTCGACTATCTGGTCAACACCCACTCCAACGGCGATCACTGCAACGGCAACGAACTGGTCAGCGGCGCCGAGATCGTCGCCTCCCGGGCCTGCGCCGAAGAAATGGCCCACGAGAACCCGGCCATGATGGCCCGGCTCATGGAACGGGCCCCGTCCATGGGCGACGTGGGCGCCTTCTTCCAGTACTGCTTCGGCGACTTCGACTTCACCGGCATCGAGCAACGGCTGCCGACACGCACCTTCGACGGCGAACTGGAACTGGAAGTGGGCAGCAAACGGGTTCACCTCAAACAGGTGGGACCGGCCCACACCGCCGGCGACGTGCTGGTCTGGGTGCCGGACGAGCAACTCGCCTTCACTGGCGACATCCTGTTCATCGAAGGGCACCCCATTCTGTGGGCCGGCCCGGTGCAGAACTGGATCGATGCCTGCAACCACCTGATCGATCTGCAGCCCCGCACCGTGGTACCCGGCCACGGCCCCATCACCGACGTCCGCGGCGTGCGGGCGGTGCGTGACTACCTCGAGTACATTCGCGATCAGGCCCGGGCACGCTACGATGCCGGCATGCCGGCCATGGAGGCCGCCCGGGACATCTCGCTGACCGACTACGACAGTTGGGGCGACGCCGAACGCATCGCGGTCAACGTGTCCGTGCTGTACAAGGAGTTCGCCGGCGACACCAGCCCCAACAACACCGCAGAACTGTTCGCGCTGATGGCGCAATTGCATCGAGACCGCGCGTGACGAAACACAGCAGCGACATCTATGGCGACATCAGTCAACGTGACGGCGGCACCCCGGCCATACCGGCCGCCACCGTGGTCCTGCTGCGGGACCGCAACGGGCAACGGCCGGAGCTCGAGGTCCTGCTGCTGCACAAGACCTCGAAGATTGCGTTCGGCGGCATGTGGGTGTTTCCGGGCGGGCGTATCGATCCCGAGGACTATCCGCCCGATGGCGACGTCGACGCCGCGGCCCGCAACGCCGCGGTCCGGGAAACCCGGGAAGAAACCGGACTGGAGCCGGTTCCCGACGACTTCGTCTGGTTCTCCCACTGGACCCCGCCGCCAAGCACGCCGAAACGCTTTGCCACCTGGTTTTTCGCCACCCGCGCCGACTCGCAACAGGTTCGCATCGATGGCGGCGAAATTCAGAACCACGAGTGGCTGAGCCCGGCCGCGGCTCTGGCGCGCCATGCCGATGGCGCCATCGATCTGGCGCCGCCCACCTGGGTCACCCTGCACCGGCTGACCCGGCATGACGCCGTCGACCACGCGCTGGCCACCCTGGCCGCGGCGCCGCCCGTGTACTACCAGACCCACCTCGGCAAACGCCATGACGGGGTGCGGGTCGCCATGTGGCATGGCGACGCCGGCTACGAGGACTGGAATCCGGACGCCGAGGGCGCCGGGCGCCATCGTCTGATCATGACGCCCGGGGGCTTTCAGTTCGAACATGCCGTAGAGGATTCCTGAGCACCGTTCACGGACTCGGGCCAAGGACCGCTTTGAAACGCGTTATATTCGTGATATACAACGCGTTCTAACGTCCGCATGCCGCGGCATTGCCGCGCGCCACTCTCGAGGGGATCGATGGCCGGGCCATCTGCCAGCAGAAAAACCGGGCGCTCCAACCGCCGCGGCGACATCGTCAACGCCGCCCGCTCGCTCATGCGGCAGGGTAGTGATCCAGGCTTTTCCATGCGCGCGCTGGCCGAAGAGGCCGGGGTCAGCATCGCCACGCCCTACAACGTGTTCGGTTCCAAACAGAGCGTGCTGCTGGCGGTGCTGGACGACGATCTGGCCGCCTATGAGGGCGCGCTGGCGGAACTGACCGGCGATCCCATCACGGTACTGTTCGATTCGCTGGCGCTGATGATCCGCCTGTTCGAACGCGAGCCCGATTTCTACCGCGGCATGCTGGCCGCGGTCAGCCGCGACGGCGGTGAGGCCCGCCACCTGGCCAGCGGCGCCCGTTACGCCGTGTGGAAGCGGCTGCTGCGGCAGGCCACGGAACAGGGCCTGCTGGACCCTTCGGCAGATCCGGATGCGTTCGCCATCGCCACCAGCCAGCAGAGCCTGTCGAACGTGGCGAACTGGGCCAGCGGCCAGCTCAGCCTCGAAGAAACGAGCGCCCGGATGAACTACGGGCTTGCCCTGATGCTGCTGGCCATCGCCACCGACCGCAGCCGCGACGACATCCGCGCCCGCATGCAGGGCGCGGAGAAAGCCCTGCAGCGGATCTGGCGGGTCAATCTGGCCAATGCCATCGAGACCGGCCAGCTCGACGAGGAGACCCGGGCCCGGCTCGCCGACCAGCTTCACCGCATGAATTCCGAAACGGAGGACACCCAACCATGACCCGGTCCAAACTGAGCAAGGTACGGCGATCCATCTCGCCGAACGCCGAGGACACCTGGGCCAGCATCGCCGCCCGCGAGCTGCCCGGCCAGCCGGAGGCGGAAGCGGTACAGCTACTGCAGAGCGTGAACCTGCACGTGTTCATGCGCCCGGCCGCGCCAGAAGGCTCGGCCCGCGCCGGCAACCCCATCCTGCCCAGCGACATCATCTTTCTCGAGCCGCCGGCAGCACAGTGAACCCGCGGTTGCTTCCAGACGTGCGGCGCCGCGCATGAGCAGTACCACTATCTGCGCCGTGCGTATTGCCGCCGCCCACGACGGGGCCGCCGAGCTGATCGTGACACTGCGTCACGGCAACGGCGGCGAGTCCGAGGTAACCCTGGACGAAGCCGGGGCGGCGGCCCTGTTCGACGCAACCGGCGCCAGCACGCCGGATGAGCTGGTCGGCGAAGGCTGGCAGCACGTGCAGACGGCCCTGGCCGTCTCGTGGAACCGATTTTCCAACACACCCCTGGACCCGGCGCGGCGTAATGGGCACAGCACCCAGCCGCCGCTGGCGTCCATGGATTCGGGAGGTTAACGACATGTTCGATCTGATCATCAGGAACGGTACCGTTGTCGACGGCTCCGGGCTGCCGGCGTTCGAAGCCGACATCGCCGTAAAGGATGGCCGTATTGCCAGGATCGGCCGCATCAGCGAGCCGGCCGGCCGGGTCATCGATGCCGAAGGCAAAGCCGTGGCGCCGGGCTTCATCGACCCGCACACCCATTTCGACGCGCAACTGCTCTGGGACGGCTACGCCAAACCGGCGCTGTCCCACGGGGTCACCACCATCGTGCCGGGCAACTGTTCGCTGTCTCTGGCGCCGCTCAAGGCCGAGCACCGCATGCGCCTGGTGGGTATGTTCAATCAGATCGAAGAGATGCCCTACAAGGCCTTCAAGGAAGGCGTGGAGTGGAACTGGGAGACCTTCGAGGAATACGTCAACCGCATCCGCAATGGACTCGCCATCAACGTGGCGCCCCTGGTGGGCCACAGCGTGATCCGGCTCTGGGTGATGGACAAAGCCGCCACCGAACGGATCGCCACCGACGCCGAGATCACCGCCATGCAGGCCCTGCTGCGCGAATGCCTGGACGCCGGCGCCCTGGGCCTGTCCACCAGCTTCGTGGACATGGACGAGACCCTGCAACCGGTACCGAGCCGCTACGCCGACGGCCGGGAACTGGATGCCCTGGCGGCGGTGCTGGGCGAGTACGGCCGCATGCTGCAGATCGTACCGGAGTTCTACGATCCGGACCTGACCGTAGCGCGTATCGACCAGCTCGCCGAACTGTCCCTGAATTACGGTATTCCCACCACCTTCTCGCCGCTGTTCGTCAACGCCGACAACAGCAATTCGGTGGAGCGGGTGATGCGCCGCGTGGACGAGCAGTTCGCGCGGGGCGCCCGGGTATGGCCCCAGGTGCAGACCCGGCCCATCGACATCAGCTTCTCGTTCGCCGTGCCGAGCCTGCTGTTCATCCGTCTGCGGAGCTGGTACCAGATCATGCGTTTCGGCACGCCGGAACAGATCATGGCGGCCTTCTCCGATCCCGAACAGCGCAAGGCGCTGGTCGCGGAAGCGGCGTCCATGGATGCGCTGTGGGGCGCGCTTGTGCTGCGTCAGGTGAACAGCAAGGACAACCAGGCGCTGGTCGGCCGCACGCTGCGCGAGATCGCCGAACTGCGTAACACCACGCCGGTGGAAGTGATGATCGACCTGTCGCTGGAAGAAGAACTGGACGCCCATTTCCTGGCCGCCGACATGGGCCACAACGACGACGACAAGGTGGGTAACCTGCTGACCCACCCGCGGGTGCACATCGGCGCCAGCGACGGTGGCGCCCACATCCTGTCGTTCTCCACCTACGGTGACACGGGCTACCTGTTCAGCCGCTTCGTGCGCGACTGCCAGACCCTGGACCTGGAGTCCGCGGTCAAAAAGATCACCAGCGACACCGCCGGCATCTGGGGCATCCCGGAGCGGGGCCTGCTGCAGAAAGGCTACGTGGCCGACATCACGATCTTCGACCCGGAAGCCATCGACCGCGGCAGCGAGTATTACGTGCAGGACGTGCCCGGCGACGGCAGCCGTTACGTGCGCGACTCGGTGGGCGTCGATACGGTTATCGTCGGCGGCGAGGTGGCCTGGAGCGCGGCGGAGGGTTACAGCGACGCCCAGCGTGGCGCCATCCTACCCGGCCTCACTGCCGACCGCCGGGAGGCGGCTGCATGAGCATGCCCGACGTCAACCGGCGCCGCATCGCCACCAACGGTATCGAGCTGCACATCGCCGAAGCCGGCAATGCCGGTGATCCGCTGGTGCTGCTGCTGCACGGCTTTCCGGAGTCGTGGTATTCGTGGCGGCATCAGTTTGCGCCGCTGGCGGCGGCCGGCTACCACGCCGTGGCGCCGGACATGCGCGGCTACGGCTCCAGTGACAAGCCGGAGAACATCGACGCCTACAACCAGGTGGAGGTGGTCAACGACATCATCGGGCTGATTCCGGCCCTGGGCTACGACACCGCCATCGTTATCGGCCACGACTGGGGCGCGCCAACGGCCTGGAGCTCGGCCCTGCATCATCCGGACAAGGTGACCGCGGTGGGCGCCCTGTCGGTGCCGTTCATGCCAAGGTCGCCGGTGCCGCCGCTGGACGCCATGCGCGAGGCGTTCAAGGGGCAGTTCTTCTACCAGCTCTACTTTCAGGAGCCGGGGGTAGCGGAAGCGGAGTTCGAACGGGACATCCGCACCGCGCTGAAGAAATTCCTGGTGATGGGCTCCGGCGGCACCGACCTGTTCAGCCTTCCGGTGAAAGGCCCCGACGACGATCTGCTATCCGGCCTGCCGGACCCGGAGGTACTGCCGGCCTGGCTCAGCGAAGAAGATCTCGACTTCTATGCGAACGAGTTCAAGAACTCGGGCATGCGCGGCCCGCTCAACTACTATCGCAATCACAATCTCACCTGGCAGCTCACGGAAGGGGCGCCGGAGCAGATCACCCAGCCGGCCATGTTCGTGGCCGGGGCCGCCGACGGCGTGATCATGATGGCAGCGGAAGCCCTGCAAGCGCTGCCCGAGCGGGTGACGGATCTGCGTATCAACGAACTGATCCCGGAGATCGGCCACTGGACCCAGCAGGAAGCACCGGAGGCGGTGAACGAGTCCATCCTGCGGTTCCTGGATCAGGTATCCGGATAACCAGCCAGCGCACGTCCGGCAGGGCTGGAGGACAGCGCCGGACGGTAACGACAATTAACGACGGATCGAGGAACGACGGTGAACGAACGGGTTCTGGTGGTCGGCTGTGGCATCGCCGGCATGTGCACGTCCCTGGCTCTGGCCAAGAAGGGCTATCAGGTGACCGTGGTGGAACGGGACACCCCGCCGCCGGAGGGCGACGCGGAGAAAGCCTTCTTCGAATGGCCGCGGCGCGGCGCTGCCCAGTTCCGCCATCCTCACGCCTTCCTGGGTCTGATGTGCAACCTGCTGCAGGACAACTACCCGGACCTGCTGGAGGACTTCTATGCCGCCGGCGCTCGGCGCCTGTCGTTCCACGAGATGCTGTCGCCGGAACTCACCGAGCGCTACAAGCCCGCACCTGGCGACGACAAGCTGTGGGTGCTGCTGTGCCGGCGGGCCACCATCGAAACGGTGCTGCGGCGCTACGTGGGCCGCTACCCCAACATCACCATTCTCAATGGGGTAACCATCGACGGGGTGGTCGCGGAACGTGACGGCGCGACCCTGGACGTGAAGGGCCTGAAGGTCCGCCGCGACGCCGCCGCCGCGCACGGCGAGGAACTGCTGGCCGACGTGGTGGTGGACGCCAGCGGCCGCACCACCGCCTTCCCACGCTGGTTCGAAGAACTGGGCGTGAACGTGCGCGAGGAAGACGACGACGCCGAGATCGTCTACTACACCCGTCACTACAAACTGAAGCCCGGTGTGCAGGAACCGCCGCGCACCGGCAAGGACCGGGCAGCCGGTGACCTGGGCTACATCAAGTTCGGCATTTTTCCCGGCGACAACGGCCACTTCTCGCTGATCGTGTGCATTCACAACGACGAGACCGAACTGCGCGAAGCAATCACCGACGGCGCCAGGTTCGACGCCATCGGCCGCAGCATTCCGGGGCTCGCGCCCTGGGTTGCCGAGGACGTGGCCGAACCCACCATGGAACCCATGGGATTCGGCGACATCCACGCCGTTTGGCGCCACTACGTGGAAGACGGCCAGCCGCTGGCGCGCAACTTCTTCGCCGTCGGTGACGCCTCGGTTCGCACCAACCCGCTGTACGGCCGGGGCTGCAGCACCGGCATCCTGCACGCCCATATGCTGGCGGACATCCTGACGCAGACCCAGGACCCGACCCAGCGCGCGCTGGCCTTCAACGACCGCACTGAAACCGAACTGCGGCCGATCTTCTCCGCGAGCCTTTCCGAGGACAAGAACGGGATACGGCGCGCCAGAGAAGTGCGCACCGGCAAACCGGCGGAACGCCCCGACACCTTCAAGAAGCGGTTTGGACTGGCCTTCGGCGACGCCATCGCCGCCGCCGCTCGCTACAACCTGCACGTGATGCGGGGCATGTCGCGCACCATGAACCTGCTGGAGAAGCCAGGCGCGTTTCTTCAGGAGCGCAAGACCCAGCTCATCATCTTCGCCTACATGCTGCGCGGCCGGACGAAAAACGGCGCCTCGCGTATGGTGCGCGGACCGAACCGGTCGGAAATGCTGCGGATGCTCGGGTATTCGGACACCGCCGCGGACTAGCTCGCTGCGCGCGCGGTCCGGGTACGGCACGACCCCGGCATCCGTTATCATGGCCGCGTCAGCCGCGTCCGGGAGAGGGGCCGTGTCAACGACCGTGTCGACGTCAGACACCCATGCAGACAGCGGCGCCGTCGCTGGGTCGCAGGCGTCCAGTCCGCTGGCGCGGGCCCGGGCACTGCAGCCCCTGGTGCGTGAGCACGCGGATCAGGCAGAACGGGACCGCCAGCTACCGCAGACCGTGGCCGAGGCCTTCGCCGCCAACGGCCTCTACCGCATGGGGGCTCCAGCCTGGTGCGGTGGCGAATCCGCCGACCCCCTGACGCAATTCCAGGCCATTGAAGCCATTGCCGAAGCGGACGGCAGCGCCGGCTGGAACCTGATGATCGGCATCGAAACCTTCGGCCTGATCGCACCCGGCATGATCACCTGCGCCGACCTGATCGCCGATCCCCGGGTGGTCCTCTGCAGTTCGACCGCCGCGGTGGGACGCGCCGATGCGGTGGAAGGGGGTTACCGGGTCAGCGGCACCTGGCAGTTCGTCAGCGGCTGCCAGAACAGCCGCGTGTTCGGCGCCACCGTGCGGCGCCACGAGGGCGGCGAACCCCTATCCGAAGACACCCTGTACGCCATGCTCCCCGAGGGCGATTACACCATCGTCGATACCTGGAACGTCTCGGGGCTGCGCGGCTCCGGGTCGCACGACGTGCGGGTCGAGGACGCCTTCGTTCCCCACTCGCGGATGATCTCCGCCATTGGACAGGCGCGCCAGGACAAGTCGGGGGGCCACGCTTCACAGGCGCCGGCGGAGACGCCGGAACAGGCCGCGCGCTCCGCGGCGTTTCAGCGATTTCCCCTCGGCCCCCGTCTGGCCTACAACAAGGTGGCCGTTGCTCTGGGCATTGCCCGGGCCGCCATCACCGCGTTCACCGACCTGGCGGGCGGCAAGGTGCCTCGGTTCTCCCGCATCACGCTGCGTGATCGCGGCCGGGCTCAACGGGCGGTGATCGAAGCGGAACTTGCCGTTGTTGGGGCCCGCACGCTGGTTCTGGACCTTCTAGCCGCACTGTGGGGCGACATCCTCGCCGGGGATCGCGCACCGTCCCGACGGCTGGCGGTGTTCCAGGCCGCCTGCTCCGATGCCGTGGCGCGCTCCGCGTTCGCGGTGGATCTGCTAGCCGATGCCGCTGGGACCACGGCCAACATGATCGGCCACCCGCTGGAACGGCTGTCGCGGGACGTGCGGGTGATTCGTCAGCACCTGACGGTGGCATCCCACCACATCGATGATGCGGGTCGGGTGCTGCTTGGCCTGCCAGCGGAAGGCGCCATGCTGCGCGGGCTTTGAACACGGCCTCCGACGGCGGCACCACCCGGGCAATTCGGATGACAATCGATGAGCCGGGAAGTCTGGGAGAATTCGTCGCGGCCATTGACGTTATCATTTCGCTCGGCTACCGATGCGCCTGCAGGAACCGGCCGATGCGCGGGTCGTAGACCCGCCCATTCATGTGAACGAACCCGGTTCGATCCAGGTGCTCGTGGTCCGTGTAGCCTCGGACGGAGGACCCGGTCAGATCGGCAATCGTCGAGCTCTGCGCCGAGTAGCCGCCTTCGCGGCGCTGGCCATAGGGGTCGTAGGCGAGATTGGCCGTCTCCGACCCGGATGCATCGGACACCGCATCGATGCTGCCCAGGTGGTCTCGATGCGTGTACTCGACCGCTTCCAGGGCCGCCAGCCCGGCGGGCTTGACCAACCGGTGCAGCACCAGGTCCGAAGTAGATGTTCTGGCTCGGAGCGACGCGCAGGTTCACGATCCTGTCGGTGACGGTCGTCCATTCCGGCGTCGCTGCAACCGAGACGCTCCACGCAACGAGAGCAAAAAATCAAAGTCAACATTCTGTTCATCGCCACGTCTCCCTACTGCTTTGCACACTCTGACGAAGGCCGTTTGAAAAAGGGCGACAGGCGGATTGAGTCTGGAGATCCAGTCCTTGCCTTTCGGCGAATCTTCGTCACGGCTTCTCTCAAAGACACTGACGGTGGGTTGAGACGCAAGCTCCCACCCCTGTCGGCCAAGCGCGTTTAGCGACGCCAGTAGTTGACTGGAGCTCACGGCTCTAGCCGATGCCTTGGCAACGAGTGCATCGGCCGCCGTCGTATCAACAATCTTGTATTCCCAGCACTCAGCCAGTGCGCCGTTCGGCACGATTAGCGCAGCAACCAGAATTGCTCGAACAGACATATCGACTCCTCCACAAGTACAGAGACATTGCGCGCAAGCGCCTCACTCCGAAGTGCAGCGCACAACAGAGCCTGGCCTCGCAGCTTTCTGCGAACCAAGTGCCGGTCACTCAAGGTCCTGGTTTGTCGATCAGTAGCCGGGGGTAGATAGTTAGGGGAGGGGGGAGGGGGGCCGGAAGAGGGGGGGAGGGGGAGGAACGAAACGAGCATCTAGTCGCGACAGATCTACGTTCTAGTTCTTTTGAGCCGGGGGAGAGAAGAGGGGGGGGAAGGAGGGGGAGGAGGGGGGGGGGGGGGAGGGGGGGGGTCGGACTTGCCCAATATAACTTCTACCAACGAACCGCCCGAAGCTGGAAGCACTTTGGCCAGTGCAAGAGTCGGGTTGTTGGAGTCGCACACGAGCACGTGGCATTTGCACGACATGGTTCTGCGTCGTGTCTATCACCCGATTTGGGGATCTGACAGCGACAAGCCCGCGATCTGTTCAAAGCACACAACTCGATGCATCGAGTGGCAAAAGGCTATCAGCTCCGGATCCAGCGCATCAGCCCCTCCTGCAGACAGGTCGCCACCAGCTCGCCGGCCCAGGTGAAAAACCGTCCGCTCACCAGCCCGCGTCCACCGCCCGTGACCTCCACGGTCTGCTCAAACAGCAGCCACTCGTCGGCCCGGGCAGCCCGATGGAACCACATGGCATGGTCGAGGCTGACCCCCTCGAAGTCCTCGTCCTGCCAGCGCAGGCCCAGCGGCAGCATCACGTGGTCCACCAGCGTGCTGTCCGCCAGATAGGCGAGCCCCGCCTGATGCAGGGCCGGATCGTCGGGCAGGTCTTCGTTGATGCGGACCCAGACGAGCTGCGCTTCCGTGACCGGCTCGCCGCGGGGCGCCGACGGCGGATTGACGTAGCGGATGTCCATGGGGCGGGCGGCGCCGTGCCAGTCGCTCTGCCCGGTCTGCGCCAGGGTGAAGTCGTCGTAGGTGACGGTCACGTCCTCCGGCGACGGCACCTGAGGTAGGGTTCGGCCCGTATACTCCGGGGTTTGCGCCGGCACCTGGAACGAGGCCGAGAGGCGGAACAGCATGCGCCCGCCCTGCTCCGCCAGCGCGTCGCGCAGCGAGAAGGTGCGGCCATCGCGCAGACGTTCGACCACCACGTCGAGGGCTTCGTGGGCATCGCCGGGGCGGGCGAAATAAGCATGCAACGAGTGTACGGCGCGATCCGCCTCGACGGTCTGCTGGGCCGCCGCCAGGCACTGAGCCAGCAGCTGGCCGCCGTACATGCGCTCGCCCCGGTCCGGGGCCGAGGGGGCGACGAAACGTTCCGTCGCGGTCCGGGCCGCATCCAGGTCGGCGGCGCGAGTCAGCGTCATCAGATTGCGGAATACGGACATCCCTGGCCTCCCGTTCAGAAAGGTCCAAGGATGCCATAGCCATGGCCGCTGTAGTCCGTACCACCGCCGGCGAACACGGCGTCCGCCTCGAGATCCTGGTAGCTGTAGCGGAATCCCCAGTCGCCGAGCGGGCTGCCCCGCGCGCCGCCGATGTCGTCGAACTTTACCGGGATTCCGCTGGCAGGCCAGATTAAAATGCGTTACAAAATCGGTCCTGATAGAGGGGAGTTCCATGGCAGCAAGCACCAGCGCCGCCAGACCGGCCGGCATCGTGCCGGTCAAACCACAACACAGCTTCGACGAAGCCGCCCTGGACCGTTACCTCGGCGCCCATGTCGACGGTTACCAGGGGCCCCTCGAGGTCAGCCAGTTCGAAGGCGGCCAGTCGAACCCGACCTTTCTGCTCCGCACCCCCGGGGCCGCCTATGTGCTGAGACGGAAGCCGCCCGGCACCCTGATGAAGTCGGCCCACGCCGTGGACCGCGAGTTCCGGATCATGCGCGCCCTGGGCGCCACCAACGTACCGGTACCCCGGGCCCATGTCCTGTGTGAGGACGAAGCGGTAATCGGCTCGGTGTTCTTCGTCATGGACCACGTGCCTGGCCGGGTCCTGGCCGATCCGCTGCTGCCGGACCTGACGCCGGCCGAGCGGCACGCGCTGATCATCGATTACGTGGACACGCTGGCGCGGCTGCACCAGGTGGACTTCGAGGCCCTGGGGCTCTCTGATTTCGGCCGGCCGGGCAACTACTTCGAGCGCCAGATCTCGCGCTGGGGCCGCCAGTATCAGGAGACCGAGACGGAACGGGTCGACGCCATGCACAGCCTGCTCGACCGTTTGCAGCGCACGGTCCCGAACCAGTCGGCCACCCGCATCGTGCACGGCGACTATCAGTTCGGCAACGTCCTGACCCATCCCAGTGAGCCGCGGGTGGCGGCGGTTCTGGACTGGGAACTATCGACCCTGGGCGATCCGCTGGCCGACTTCACCTATTTCACCGGACCCTGGCACGCGGCGCCGGGCGAGCGCTCGTTCGCCGGCCGGGACCTGAAAGCGCTCGGCGTACCCCGCTACGAGGATCTGGTGAGCCGCTACTGCGCCGCCACCGGCCGCAACGGCATCGAGCACGAATCGTTCTACCGCGGGTTCCACGCGTTCCGCAGCGCGGCGATCCTGCAAGGCATCATCCGCCGCGCCCTGCAGGGCAACAACGCCGGCGACCTGGCGCTCAGCTTTTCTCCCGACGACGTACGCGCGCTGGCCGAACGCGGCCTCGAGTACGCCGCCTGATGGCGGCCCAGCCGGAGGAACCCGCCGGCACCGCCGCCACGGCTCAGCGCACCCCCTGGCGCTCGTGGTATGCCCTTGGCCTGCTGTTCCTGGTCTACGTCTTCAACTTCATCGATCGCTCGATCCTCGGCATCCTCAATCAGCCCATCAAGGAAGACCTGGGCATCACCGACACCCAGATGGGTCTGCTGGGCGGCTTCGCCTTCGCCTTCTTCTACACCATGCTCGGTGTACCCATCGCGCGCCTGGCGGACCGCACCGTGCGGCGCAACGTACTGGCCTGGTGCGTGGCCATCTGGAGCGCCATGACCGCTGTTTGCGGGCTTGCCCAGAACTTCGTGCACCTGCTGCTGGCGCGCATCGGGGTGGCCGTGGGGGAAGCGGGCGGCAGCCCGCCGGCCCACTCCATGATCGCCGACCTGTTCCCGCCCCACACCCGGGCCACCGCGCTGTCGATTTACGCCCTCGGCATTCCCGTCGGCAGCATGATCGGCAATCTGGCTGGGGGCTGGATCAATGAAGCGTTCGATTGGCGCACCGCCTTCATGGTGGTAGGGCTGCCCGGCGTGGCGCTGGCGTTCATCGTACGCTTCACCCTGCGCGAACCGGAACGCGGCGCCTCGGAGAACCTGAAACCGGCCGACACCGAAGCGCCGCCGGTGATGGAGGTGTTCCGTTACCTGTGGAGCAAACGCAGCTTCCGCTACCTGTCCCTGGGCGGCGCACTGCACGCCTTCGTCGGCTACGGCGTCGGCTTCTGGATACCCGCGTTTTTCATGCGCACCCACGGCCTGAGCACGGGAACAATCGGCGAATGGCTGTTTTTTCTCGGTTTCGCCGGCATGGCCGGGACCCTGCTGGGCGGCTGGATGGCCGACAAGCTGGCGGTACGGGACTTCCGCTGGTACGTGTGGCTGCCGGGCCTGGCGACGCTGCTGTCGGTGCCGTTTGCGGCCGCCGCCTATCTGATGCCGAACCACGTACCGGCGCTGCTGATCCTGATCGTGCCGACCCTGCTCGGCTCCTATTATCTGGGTCCGACCTTCGCCCTCACCCAGGGCCTGGTGGGGCTACGCATGCGCGCGCTGGCATCGAGCATTCTGCTGTTCATATTGAACCTGATCGGCATGGGTCTGGGCCCTTCGGCCACCGGCGTGATCAGCGACCTGCTGGCCACCACCGCGGTGGGCGACGAATCCCTGCGCTGGGCTCTGGTGACGGTGCTGGCCTTCAACGTCGCCTCCACCGGCTTCTATCTGCTGGCGGGACGCCACCTGCGCGAGGACATGGCCGGAAAGCCGCCTTGAGCCGCCGGCCCGGGTGCGCTCAGAGCCCCTGAGCCATGGGCAGCACCCGGCCACTGTGCCTGGGACGCTCCAGAAACCAGGCGGCAAACGCCGCCGCGTCCATGGGACGGGAAAGTCCGAAACCCTGCGCCAGGTCGCAGCCCATTGCGGCCAGCAGGTCTACCTGACCCGGATCTTCCACCCCTTCCGCGACCACCTCCAGATCCAGGCTGTGGGCCATGGACAGGGTCGACGCGACAATCTTGCGGTCACTGGCGTCGTGACACAGATCCTGAACGAAGCAGCGGTCGATCTTCAGCGTGTGCAGATTCAGGTGCTTCAGATAGGCCAGTGACGAAAAGCCGGTGCCGAAGTCGTCCATGGCGAGGCGGATGCCGCGCCGGGTCAGGCGCGCCAGCACCGCCCGGGCGCGGTCCGGATTGTCCATGAGCGCGCTCTCGGTGATTTCCAGCTCCAGATTCGCCGGGTTGATCCCATAACGATCCACGAGCGCGATGACCTCTCCGATGAACACATCGTCGCCGAGGTGGCGCGCCGACAGGTTGACCGCCAGCGTGACGTCGATGCCGCGCGCGCTCCAGCGGGCATGGTCGCGCAAGGCGTGCTCCAGGGTCAGCCGGGTCAACGGACCGATCATGTCGGAACTCTCCGCCAGCGGTACAAATTCCGCCGGCGATACCACACCGAGTTCCGGGTCGTGCCAGCGCGCCAGGGCTTCGACCCCGACGCAGACCCCGTCCGACAGCCGGACCTTCGGTTGATAAACGAGTTGAATCTGCCCGTCATCGAGGGCCTTGCGCAGGGCGCCCGTCATCTTCAGGTTTCGCAGGGTGTTGTGATCCGACCTCGAATCGTAGAACTCGATGCCGCTGTTGGCCGACTTGGCCGAGTACATGGCGACGTCCGCGCACTGCATCAGCATGGCGCCGCGCTGGGCGTGGTCCGGGTACAAGGCGATGCCGACGCTGCCGCCCAGTTCCAGGTTGGCGCCCCCGGCCTGCACCGGCGCCCGGATCTGCGCCACCATGCGCTGCGCCAGTTCCACCAGTTCCGCGCGTCCAGCGTGACGCGGCACCAGGGCCGCGAACTCGTCGCCGCCGATGCGGAACACTTTCACGTCTTCCGGCAGGGAGTGGCGCAGCCGTTTGCCCAGCTGCCGCAACACCTCGTCGCCCACCCCGTGGCCGAGGGTATCGTTGACCTGCTTGAAACGGTCCAGGTCGAGCATGAACAGTGCTGCGCGCGAATCCGTCGGCAGACGCTCCAGCATCCGGTTCAACAACACCCGGTTGGGCAGAAGGCTGAGCGGGTCATGGGTCGCCTGGTGACGCAGCACCGCCTGCTGACGGTGCCGTTCGGTGACGTCACGAACGATGACCGTTACCAGGCCGTCCTTTTCATCCGGCGCCGGAGACAGGGACACCTCCACCGGTACCGGCCCGCGCGGCGTGGTGGCCCGCAGTTCCAGACGCGCGGCGCACAGGGCGCCGTCGGCGCCGGTCAGGGTCAGCTTCGGCAGCAGTCCCTGTATCGAGCGTCCCCGGAGCGCCGGCGGGCGGATACCGAACAGCGTGCCGGCGGCGGGATTGGCATCACGAACCCGGCCGGCGCCGTCCAGAATCAGAATGCCGTCGATGCTGGCGGAAAACACGCCGGTGATGAGCGCCTCCTGGCGGTTCAGCCGAACGGCGGCCAGCAGGCTCGACAGGGTCAGACTTTCGGCCCGGGCCACGATCCCGGCAAAGAGACACAGCAGCACCGTGAACAGCGGCGCGGCGATCGGCAACAGTACGTCGTGTCCCGCATGCAGGTACAAGGAGATACCGGCGATTGCCGCCGACGCCGCCAGCGCCGCCAGCAGATGCACCCGCCAGCCGCGCCTGCGGATCGACATCCAGGCCGCTACCACCAGCACGCAGGAACCGATCGACAGCGGCCCGCCCAGAGTGACCGGTAGCCCACGCACCAGCGTTTCGTAGACGATGGCCTGCAACGTCACCCCGGGGATCGTGCGGTGGATGGGCACCGGCACGTTATCGCCGAGTTCCACGGCGGTGGCGCCGATCATGACCACTTTCCCGCGGAAGGAGGCCGGATCGACGGCGCCCCGCAGCACGTCGTCGTACGCAAAATAGCGGAACGAAGCCGGACTGATCCGGAAATCGATGGGGTAGCCCACGCCCGGGTCAAGATCGCTCCGTCCCGCCAGCACCGCGGCGGCGGAAGCGAGACTGCGCGCGCCGAAGCGCTCACCGTGCACAGCGCCTCGAACCAGGCCGTCCGGCCCCGGGAATATGTTCACCAGGGCGGTCCGGGAATGTTCGGCGAACGCCGGGAGCGGTTCGGTCAGCAGCCGCCCGGCGCCCGTCATGGCGCTCTGATGCTGCCAGAATGCCGGCAGCACTACCGGAAACGAGCGCGGTTGCGCCAGCGCCCCGGCCAGCGCCTCGTCAGCCCCGGCATCGCCGGACGGCACACTGAAATCCACGTCGAAAAAAACCGCCTTCGGCGCCGCCGCACGGATCCGGTCCAGCAGGCCGGCATGTACCGAACGCGGCCACGGCCAGCGGTTCTGGGCCTTGAGGCTGGCCGCATCGATGGCCACCACAACCACGTCACTGTCTACCGGGGTCACCAGCAGACGAGTCCGCAGGTCTTCCAGAAACCGCTCGGCCGGCGTCAGCAGGCCGGCGCCGGCCATGATGCTGACCACAACCAGAATCGCGATGGCGGCAAAGCGGCCGCGCAGGCCGGCCGCGGATTTCGAACCGTCACTCACCGGCCGTGGCCACCCAGCAGTCCCCGCAGAGAACCGCGCAGGCCCGCGACGGTGCCGTCGATGGGATCGTCGTCGACCACGCCGCCCAGGCTCTCACCGAGGTCGTCATCGAGCAGATCACCCGCCAGATCATCGGTAACGTCCACCAGATTCGCGCCGCTGTCGACCACATCCGAGACCAGGTCCGTCGACTCACCAGTCAGCCCACCAACCAGTTCGCCCGTGGTGCCGGTAAGATCCAGGTCTCCGTCGGCGAGGTCGCCGACCAGGCCGCCGACGGCGCCGCCCACGGTATCCGTGATACCGGCGCCCGCATCGACCAGATCCGCACCCAGATCACCGGCGACAGCGCCCACGTCACCCGTCAGATCGCCCACGGTACCGGCGACCTCGCCGGTCAGATCGGTTACGGTGCCGGTAATGCCATTCGCCAGTTCGCCAAGGTCATCACCGAGACCCGCGACGGTATCACCCACGGCGCCGCCCAGGTCTTCCACCAGAGCGCCGCCGGTATCGTCCAGCACGGCGGCCAGATCATCGCCGGGGCGGGCGACGTCGCCGATTTCCAGCGCCACATCGCCGCCCGGTTCCAGAGCCAGGTCGTCGCCAGCCGGACCGATGGCAGCCACCAGATCACCACTGACGTCATCCGTCGGGACGGCATCCAGCAGCGCTACCCGGGCCAGGTCCAGGTCGGCATCCACCACCGACCGGGTGTCGGCAGTTCGCACCGGGCTGGCCGAAGCGCTATCCAACGGGTCGGCCGTCGCCCCGGAACGCTGTGCGGTGGCCCCGGCTGCGGCATCCGCCGCTGCGCGGCGCGGCACACTGCCCGGGATCTTCTCGAGTTCACCGGCACCCGCGGAGAACGCCACGTCACCCGGCAGCAGGTCCACCTGCCGGCTGCCGTCGGCGCTGGCAACCAGCAATCGGCCTTCGTGCAGCGCCACGGTGGCCCCGGCGTCGTGGACCACCACATTGAACGTGGTTCCCTTGACCACCGAAACCAGATACGGCGTCTCCACCTGAAAGTGTTCCACTTCCCGGCGGTCGACGGAGAACAGTGCCGCACCCGCCTGCTGCAGTATGCGCTGCAGCAGGCCGCGCTCACTGGCCTCCGGAGCGGCAATGCGCATCATCGAATTGGGCGCTACTGCCACCTCACTGTCGGGTAAGTGGAAGGTCACGGCGTCATCGGCGCCGGTTTCGATTTCAATCGGCAGCCGGTACTCGGCGCCACGCCGCGGCAGACTGACCTGCCGGGCGCCGGCCGGACCCACCTCGAAGATGGTGGGCTGGCCAACCATACGATCGAGCACGGCAGTGGCGGCCTGAACGGCGGCCAGGGGTGCCAGCAACAAGGCCGCCAGCACAGCGCGGAGAAGATTTTCTGTAGTCATACGACGGCTCCCGGTGGCCTGTCTGCGTACGAGCGCACATGGTCACGGATGGCGCCGTCCGGGAGTGTGACCCAGGTCTCAAGCCGCTCGCAGAATCGTGAGATTTTTGCAAATCGGTTGTCAGAACTGTGCACGGTGCGAAGTGTGCACAGTTTCGCAGAACCCGATTGACGATGATCACCGGCACCAATCAATCGGTGATCGATCGATGAGTTTCATGGCTGCCTTCATGCGGATCCGCGCGTCACTGGGTGGAATGACACTGGCCGCCGCTGTGCTCGCCGGCGCCTGCAGCGCGCAGGCGCTCGCCGAGGCGCCCGCCGCGCCGTTCGCCGCGCCGTTCGCGGCGGTGGTCTTCGAGGACGATCCCGGTCTGGACACCGAGACGCTGCTGTCCGCCTATCGCGATGCTCTCGGCCAGGCGCCCACCGCAGAACTAATCCGTCAGATCGAGTCCGGCCTGGTCCAGCGATACCGTACCGAAGGTTACCTGGACCCGGCGCCGCGGCTCGTTGGCAGCCACGACGCCGCCGGCATTCTGGTGATGGAGATGCGTGAGCCCCGGGTCGACGGTATTCACATCGACGGCCGGGAGCACCTCGACACCCCGGAGTTCGTCGCGCTGGTTCACGAGCTGCGTGCCATCACACCCCTAGGCCGTTCCGACTTCGCCGCCTGGCTGGCGAAGGTCAATGCCCACGGCTACGCGGTGCGCGGCAACCTGATCCGCAGCAGTTCGGATCCGCACCTGTACCTGGCGATCCTGCGTGGCGACGCACGCCGCTGGCACGGGATCGCCCACGTGGACAATCGTGGCCCGGAGCAGTTCGGCCACGAGATCGCCCAGGTGTCAGTGGGCTACCGCTGGACCCGGCCGGGACTCGGGCAGGTCCGCCTCGATGTGGCGGCCGCGGCCGACATCGACCGGTTGAATTACGTCGGCGTAGCCGGCACTCATCAGGTCCGCGACCGCGGCGACGGACTGCGGTGGAAAACTGCCCGCTCCAGTTCCCGACTTCCGACGGTGGATGGCTCGCGTCACGTGGACTACGACCGGGCGCGTTCGGAGCTCGCCTACCACCTGCCGCTCGACCGCCGCACCCGGCAGAACGCCGACCTGTCCTTTGGCCTGCGCAGCTATGACCTCGATCAGGAACTGGACGACGGCCGGGCTCTGCGCCGGGATCGTATCCGCGCCCTGTGGCTCGGCTACCGCCTGGTACTGGCGACGCAGACCGGTCAGCGCCACGAACTCGGGCTGGCCATCGATCAGGGCATCGACGCTCTGGGGGCATCCCTGTGGCCCGACGGCGCCGATCAGACCTTTTCCGTGATAGACGCCGACTACACCTTCCGGACCCGGGTTGGCGAATCCTGGCTGGCTTCGGCAAATGTGAGCGGCCAGTTCAGCGGCGACCGGTTGCCCAGCAGCGAACGCTTCTTCATCGGCGGCCGGGAACTCGGGGGCGCATTTGACCCGGCCACCTTGAGCGGCGACCGCGGCCTGGGCGCCCGCGCCCGCCTGCAACGGTCCGTGGTGTTGGCCGCTCTGGCCGAGCCGCTGACTTTCTATGGGTACTACGATCATGGCTGGGTCTGGTCGAACGACGACGCCCGCCCGGCCGACGACGCGGGTTCTGCCGGGCTGGGGGTCGCCGGACAGACGCGTGGGCTGTCGTGGGAACTGGAACTGGGCGTTCCAGTCCGGGAACCCACCACCCCGACCCTGCTCGACGACGACCCGCGTCTGTTCTTCTCGCTGACCCAGCGCTTTTAGCCGCCAGCCGGGGCGATACGGCCGCGCTCAGGCGTTGTCGAGGTACTCGCTCAAGCCGTAGCCGGTGCGTTCGCCGTCCAGCACGTACTCGGTCATGCCTTCCCCGATGTGGGTGTTGGCGCCGGCCCGGCGGTTGCGCAGCGGGATGAACCCTTTGACCGTGCCGGTCAGCTCATGGCTCTCGCCGTTCTCGAGTTCCAGGCTGGCGCGAAGCTGGCGGTGGAAGCGGGTGCCGTCCTGGTACTCCGTGGTCACTACGGCTTTTTCGATGCGGATGAGTTCCTGGCCGCGATGCAGCAACCCGCCGCCCTCGCCGTCGCCGTTGGTGCGTACGATCATGCCCAGGTCGTCGCCGAAGTTGCCGGTGATCCAGCGGTAGGACGGCGTGGCCTGCCAGTAACGCGGACCCCAGGAGTGGTCGCGCAAGCCGAAGCCATTCACCGCCACCTGCTCGCCATCCAGGTTCAGGCTGCCGGTCACCTTCATGTGCTGCTCGGAATGGGCGCGGGCGAACTGGTTGCCGTCGTCGGGATCACCAACGTGGCCGTACAGGGGCCCTACCGCATTGTGGGTCAGGTCGATGACGATGGGTTTCATGGGGTTCTGCTTGAACGCTTTGCCCGGGTCCTGCATCTGGCGCGGATCCGCCAGGTACACCGCCTGCCCCTCGTAGCGGGTAGTCAGCACTTCCGCCGGGGTCACCACCTCGATCCTGAGGCCGCCGGCGTTCCAGCCGTCGTTGTTGTCGATTTCCGGCCGCTTGTAGTTGAAGTAGGCGGAGCCGTCCGGATTCCAGACGATGACCGTCATCTCGGCGTAGCCTTCGTTGGGTCGGTTGCCGATGCGCACAAATCCCCCACGATTGGCGGCCCGGTCGAAGAAGTTGAAATACACCGACTCGTTGAAGTTCTCTTCCGGCCCCACCGGATGGGTGTAGTCGTCCTCGGGCTTCAGGTTGCCATAGATCTTCACCGCCATGTCTCTCTCCTCGTCGACGTAAAATGTTTCTAGAACGCATTTCACGATTATCCAGCGGCGGGCGCAACCGCAGACGTCGCCGGGTTGACCCGAGTCAACCCGATCGCGCTATCGTTGCCACTGCATCGCACCTGACTGCACCTGCGTGAGGAGCCGGACCATGAAAGCGATCCCCCTGAGCGAGTTCCCGATCCACCTGGGGCGCGGCGCCAGCGCCGAGGTCGAACCCCGTTTCACCGGCGAGATGGACTGGTACGCCGGCTACGGCGAACGCCACGCCGCCGACGGCGCCGAAGGCCGGCTGGTGAGCAGCTACACCTTCGAATCCCCGTGGGATGTCTGGGAGATGCACCCCCTCGGCGCCGAGGTGGTGATCTGTACCGAAGGGTCCATGACCCTGCACCAGGAAAAAGCCGACGGCAGCCGGGCTACGGTGACCCTGACCCCGGGCGAGTACGCCATCAACGAGCCCGGCACCTGGCACACCGCCGATGTGGACGGACGCGCCAGTGCCGTGTTCATCACCGCCGGAGAAGGCACCGAACACCGGCCGCGCTGATCTGCCCCCGGCCCCAACGGGTGTCCGCGTCAGCCCGGCGCCGGGTCCATGGCCGGGGCGTTCTCGACAAATGGCGCCAGCTGGTCGGCCAGCGCCCGGTGGTATGCCGGGCGATCCTGGCAGCGGCGGCGGTAGTCGTCCAGCACCGGCACCGAGGTCACCAGATCCGTTTCCCGCAGGATCTCCAGAACCGTCGTCATCAGCAGGTCCGCTGCGCTGAAGCGACCTTCCAGGTAGTGGCGGTCTCCCAGCCAGGTGGCGAGCTGGGCCAGGCGCTGACGCACCCCGGCCTCCGCCGCCGGACGTGCCTGTTCGGCCCAGGGCTCGCCGGCATGAAACAGGTCCACGTCCACCAGCCGGTCGATGGCCGGCTCCACCGAGTTGAGGGCGGCGAACGCCCAGGTCAGGTTGCGGGCGCGGGCGCTCGGGTCGGCCGGCAGCAGTACCTCCGAACGCTCGGCCACGTGCATGACGATGGCGCCGGATTCGAACAGTACCAGGTCACCGTCCTGATACACGGGCACCTGGCCGAAAGGTTGCTCGCGACGGTAAGCGGTACTGGCCTGATCCTCCGGGCCGATGAGCCGGGCCTGATAAGGCAGCCCGGCCTCCTCCAGCGCCCAGCGCACCCGCAGGTCGCGCACCAGTCCCTGGGCAAACGGCGGCACCCAGCGGAACGCGGTAACGGTGATTGCGGTCATGGTCTTCTCCTGATTGAAGGTGCATGACCTGGTCGGGTGACGACGCTGCAATTCGACACGAGGGGTGCTCGTCAGGGGCCCGACTGGGCGAGCAGCACCCGCACTACGGTCCAGCTCCCCATGATCAGCAGCAGACCGAAGGCCATGCGTTTCAGTGTCTCCTCGGTGACCGGCGGCGGAAACCGGCGGCCCGCCCAGGTGCCGAGCAGCACCACCGGCAGCGCAATCAGGAACAGCGTCCACACCTCGCCGGTCAGCCCCCCGGACTGCGCCACCACCACGGTGCGGGCAAGTGTGGTCAGGGCGAAGCTGGCCAGCAGGGTGGTGCGGATCTCGGCCACGGTCAACGGCTGGCGGTAGTTGAACCAGCCCATCACCGGCCCTGATGCCGAAAACATGCCGCCCAGCAACCCGCCCGCGATGCCGGCCAGCAGGCAGGACCAGTCCGGCGAGACGGTGCGGCGCGGCTGCGGGCGCACCATCATGGACAAGCTGCCGGCGACGATGAAGACGCCAAGCAGCAGCTCGAGAACCCAGGCGGCGGTGGCACTGAGATGGTCGAGCACCCGGACCCCGACGACCACCGCCGGCAGCAGACCCAAGGCCATGAACGTGAACAGGCGCCGCTGCAGGTGATGGCCGTGGCCGCGCAGGGCCAGCGCGATGTTCACCAGCGACACCAGACTGACCACGGCGGTGATCACCGGCACCGCGATAAGGCCGCCACCCACCATGACCGCGATGATGATCATACCCATGGCGAAACCCGCCACCGATTGCACGTAGCTGCCGACGGCGCATACCAGCAGGTAGAGAAACAGTGTGGCGGAATCCATGGGTCCGACCCGCGGCGTGGCCGCGCAGTATAGCCACCACCGCGGTTTGCTTTCTGGCCCGGCGCCGGGCAACCATTGCCGCAGCAGGCAGACGGCGGAGCGAGACCATGGATCTGGGACTCAACGGCAGGACGGCGCTGGTCAGCGGCAGCCATCGCGGCACCGGCATGGTGATTGCCGCAACCCTGGCGGCGGAAGGCGCCCGGGTGCTGGTGCACGGCCTGGCGGCGGGCCAGGCCGAGGCGGCGGTGGCATCCCTGGGAACCGGTATTGCGGTGACCGGAGACATCACCACGGACGAAGGCGCCGCCGACGTGGCGGCCGCCTGCGCCGCCGAGCAGATCGATATTCTGATCAACAACTACGGCACCGCCGACGCCGGGTCCTGGCTGGAGTCCGACAGCGCCCGCTGGATCGACGCCTACCAGAAGAACGTTCTCTCGGCTCAGCGTCTGGTGCAGGCGTTCCTGCCCGGCATGCGCAAGCGCGGCTGGGGCCGCATCATCAACCTGGGCACAGTGGGTTCGACCCGGCCGGCGGCCCGTATGCCGCACTACTACGCTTCCAAAGGGGCTCTGGCGACGGCGACGGTCAGCCTGGCCCGGGAAACCGCCGGAAGTGGCGTTCGGGTCAACCTGGTGTCGCCGGGACTGATCCTGACCCCGGAAGTCCAGGAGGCTTACCTGGCACGAGGCCGCAGCAAAGGCTGGGGCGGCACCTGGGAGCAGATCGAAGCCAGAGTCGCCGAAGACATCCCCATTGGCCGCATCGTGCGCCGCGAGGAAGTCGCCAGTCTGGTGGCCTTCCTGGCCAGCCCCATGGCGGATGCCATTCACGGCCAGAACCTGCGCATTGATGGCGGTGCGCTGGATGTCCTGACATGACCCGTACCCAGCCCCTCAGCCATCTGCCATGGCGTCTGGCCGGGGTCCTCTTGCTGGCGTTGCTGGTCGTCGCTTATCAACCCAGCGAACCGGCCCCCCTGCACCGTCTGCTGATCCCCGTCGGCATGGCCGTGTGCACCTGGATGATGGTGCAGAATGCCGCCGCTGTTGCCATCGGCGCCGGCCTGCTGGCGATCCTGCACAGCGCCCCCGGCAGCACAGACCCGGTCCGCGCCATCGCCTACCCGCTGCTGGCCGTGCTGTGCGGCCTGATTGCCGGTACGGTATTCGTGCGGCGCTTCAGGCAACGGATCGCCGATACCCACGAAGCGCGCTGGCGGCATCGCGCGGCCTCGTCAACGGATTCACCGGAGCAGGAACCATGAGTTCGGCGCTGCCCATTGCCCGGCGCATCGCCCAGGGTTACCAGACCTATCGCGAGGGTTATCAGCGCATCACCCTGGCCGCCCGAGAACGCTTCGAGCAGGCCCAGTGGCTGGCCGTTCAGGAAGCCAACGCCGAACGTCTGGCTTCCTACCACCATCACGTCGACCGCACCTCGGCGGTGATCGCCTCCATGCATGGCGATCCCATCGATACGGCTCTATGGCGGCAGGTGCGCGCGGCCTATACCGGACTGATCGCCACCGAATACAACGCCGAACTGTTCGAAACCTTCTACAACTCCGTGCACCGGAACCTGACGGACGACGCCGACGTCACCGACGTCGAAATGTTCGTGTCCACCAGTTATCCGCACCCGCCCGTCGAGCCGGATCAGCCGCTCACCACCAGCTACAGCCCCGAAAACGGCATCGTCGAGATGATGCGGCAGATCATCGCCGATCTGCCGTTCCAGGCCCCCTGGCAGAATCTGGACCGGGACATCGGCAACGTATTGCGGTCGCTGCCCGAGGCCCGCCCGGAAATCCGCAGCACCCAGGGCGTGACGGTGGAAATGCTGCGCTCCGTGTTCTTCCGCAACAAAGGCGCGTACCTGGTGGGCAAGCTCGGCTACCAGGGCCGTACCTGGCCTATCGCGCTGCCCCTGCTGCTGGACGATCAGGGCCGGCTCTACATCGACACCCTGATCTGTGACGAGGACGAACTGTCGGTGATGTTCAGCTTCACCCGCGCCTATTTCATGGTGCACACCGACTTTCCTCACGCCATGGTGGACTTCCTGTGGGAACTGCTGCCGAACAAGAAGCGCTCGGAGTTGTACGCTTCCATCGGTCTGCACAAACACGGCAAGACCGTGTTCTATCGCGACCTCCTGGAGCACCTGGAGCATTCGGATGACGACTTCATCATCGCACCGGGTATTCGCGGCATGGTCATGACGGTGTTTTCGCTGCCCTCCTACCAGACCGCCTTCAAGATCATCAAGGATCGCTTCGCGCCGCAGAAGAACATCACCGCCCAGGACGTCAAGGAGAAGTACCACATCGTCAAGCGCCACGACAGGGTCGGGCGCATGGCCGACACCCAGGAGTTTCAGAATCTGATTCTGCCCCGGGCCCGGTTCCGGGCCGATCTGATCGAGGAACTGCTGCGGCTGGCGCCGTCTTCGGTACAAGTCACCGACACCGAGGTGAAGATCGCTCACGTGTACACCGAACGGCTGATGACCCCGCTCAACATGTACATCGACGTAGCTGACGAGCATGCTCTGCGGGAGGCGCTGGAAGAATACGGCAACGCCATCAAACAGCTCGCCGCCGCCAACATCTTCCCCGGCGACATGTTGCTCAAGAACTTCGGCATTACCCGCCACGGCCGGGTGGTGTTCTACGACTACGACGAGATCTGCTATCTGACCGACGTCAACTTCCGCAAGGTCCCGGAGCCGGAAACACCGGAACAGGAGATGGCTGCCGAACCCTGGTACACCGTCGGCCCCGACGACGTGTTCCCGGAGGAGTTCCGGCGCTTTCTGTTCGGCAAGCCACACATCAAAGCCATGTTCGGCGAGATGCACGGCGAGCTGTTCGATCCGGAGTACTGGCGCGGACTTCAGGATGCCATCGACGACGGTAAGGTGATGGACGTGTTTCCCTACCGGCGCAAGAAGCGCTTTGCGCGGCATCTGCATGGCACCCGGACGGGCGCCGACCGCGACGCGTGACGCGCCTACCCGCCGATCACCTGCCGCAGACGCGCTGCCAGCTCCGAGGTCTTGTAGGGTTTGGCGATGAACTCCACATCCGGGTCGAGGCGACCGTGGTGGACGATAGCGTTTTCGGTGTACCCGGACGTGAATAGCACCTTGAGGCCGGGGCGTAACTGCTGAGCCGCGTCGGCGAGCTGGCGCCCGGACAACCCGCCCGGCAGAACCACGTCGGTGAACAGCAGTTCGAACGGCTGATCGGCCTCCAGAATCGCCAGCGCATCCTTGCCGTTGGCGGCCGCGGACACCGAGTAACCCAGGTTCTCCAGCAGGGTCACGACGAAGATCCGCACCGAATCGTCATCCTCCACGATCAGGATGCGCTCGCCCTTCCCCTCCGACCGTGGCGCCGGGTCCGGCGCCGCCTGGCGCGCCCCGTTGCCGGGGTCGCCGCCCTCCGCACGCGGCAGATACAGCCGCACCGTGGTCCCCTGGTCGACCTCGCTGTAGATCTTCAGATGCCCGCCCGACTGGCGGGCGAATCCGTAGATCATGCTGAGGCCCAGGCCGCTGCCCTTGCCGGACGCCTTGGTGGTGAAGAACGGATCCACGGCGCGGCGCAGCACCTCCTCGCTCATGCCGTGCCCGGTGTCGGATACCGCCAGCACCACGTAGTCACCCGCTTGCACCTCGTTGCGCGCGGCGTAGTCCTGGTCGAGGTGTACGTTGTTGACGTCGATGGACAGTTTACCGGCGCCGTCCATGGCGTCGCGGGCGTTCAGCGCCAGATTCAGCAGCGCATTCTCCACCTGCCCCGGATCGGCGAAAACCGGCCACAGGCCAGGCCCGAATGCCAGATCGATCTCCACCGCCTCGCCCAGGGTGCGGGCCATCAGCTCGCGCATGTCGGTTACCCGCTCGGTCACATCGAGGCGCTCCGGCGCCAGCGTCTGGCGGCGCGCGAACGCCAGCAGGCGCTGCACCAGCGCGGCGCTGCGCTCCGCAGCCTGCAGCGCGGTGCCGATCATGCCCGGGGCCGCCCGGGAGTCGCCCCGCCCCAGCATCTCCAGACCGCCGATGATCACCGTAAGCAGGTTGTTGAGGTCGTGGGCGACGCCACCAGTAAGCTGCCCCACAGCCTCCATCTTCTGGGACTGACGCAGCTGCTCTTCGGTAGCGATCTGCTCGGTGACGTCGCGCACGTAGCCGCCGAACAGCCAGCGCCCATCGACCTGCACCGGGATGATGACCAGCTCGGCGGTGAACTCGTTGCCGCTGCGATGCAGCGCATTGAGCACGGTTCGGGTCAGTATCACCGGGCCCTCGCCGCTTTCCAGGAACCGGGCGAGCCCGCTGCGGTGCGCGCTGCGGCTGTCCTCCGGAATGACCAGGGTGTCCAGGAGCCGGCCGACGGCCTCGCTGCCCGACCAGCCGAAGATCCGCTCCGCCTGGGGGTTCCACTCCTGAACCACGCCGCGCTCGTCCATCAGGATGAAGGCATCCAGGGAGTTGTTCATCATGGCCGAACCGATGCGGTCCTGGGCCTGCAACCGATCGTCCAGGTTGGCCGCCCGGTAAGCCACGAACAGCACCGTGCCGCCCAGCAGCAGAGCGCTGGCAGTCACCAGTACGGCGATGGCACCGCCGGTGGCAAACACGTCCATGCGGTAGGACTGCAGGACCAGCCAGCCCAGCACCAGAGGCAGAAGCAACAGTACCGGCAGCAGCACCCGCGTCATCAGCCCGATGCTGCTGTTCTTCATCGGTAACTGCACCCAGCCGCGGTCGGGCCGCGACACCAGGGTCCCGGCGAACAGCAGCAGCAGGGTCAGCGCCGTATGCACGGCAATGGAAGTACCGGTGACCGGTTGCAGCAACAGCCGCATGCCCAGCAGGTAACCGGCGACGGCAAGGTAGGCGATCACCAGACCAGTGGTGCAGGCGACCTGAAACAGCATCGGCAGCGGTCCGTGGCGGCGGTCGGGAACCGTCACCGAAAAAGCGAACAGCAGCAGGCAGGCAGCCGTGATGAGCGACATACGGCCGGGAATCGTGGTGCTGTGGGGATCGTCGAACAGCAACTGGTCGATGCCGAGGTCGATGCCAGGGACATATTCGAGCAGATTCGCCAGCACCAGGGCCGCCACGCTGCCGGCCAGGGTCCATGCCAGCCTTCTGCACAGTCCGGCGCGCGGCCAGTGCGGGCGCCGGCCCCAGACCGCCAACACCAGGGCCAGGCCCGACAACACCAGGCACAGCGCGGTGTTCGGCTTCATGCTGGACCAGGCCGGCACCACCCGGGTCAGCCGCTCGAGGTCGAGAGACCAGCCCAGCAGCACCGCCATGCCAACGGCCGCCGCAATGAAACCAGCGCCGACCGCGCCCCGGGAGGCCGACCGGTATGGCAGCCAGGGCGCCTGGTTCATGGCAGCCGCTCTCGCAACCGTTGTCTCCGCTTCCGCCGATCCGGCATCCGCTGTTCCAGCATCCATGCTTTCGGCGGGGTCCCCTCGATCGCCGCGTCGCACCGGGCGTGGCACGGCCAGAACCGGTCATTCTCCATGGGGCTTGCAACGGCGTCCAGCCTGGATGCCGCGGCATCCGGGCCGGTCGCGGCGCTGGCCATCGGCGAGCCGACGCGTCACAATTGAATGCACGGCTGAGGAGACAGGCGTGCGGCGTACGACATCCGTCAGAAATCAGATCGCCCCACTGCTGGACCGGCTGATCAATCAGCTCGATGCCGAAGGCAGTGCAACTCAGCGAGCGTATTTCCTGCGCATCCGCCGGGAACTCGATCGAGCCCGGCACGAGGGCGAACTGGTGACTCCGATCCGCGACCTGACTACCACCACCGCCGTGGGCTTCAGCTTCTCTTCCGATGCCCGAGCCTTGATCGCGCGTATTCTCGAGAAGGCCGAGGAACTCGGCCGCGATCTCGACGTCCCCCCCAACACCCTGCACTGAAGGTGCTCGTTCAGAAGTCGAAGTGACAGGCCACCTGGTGGCTGGAACGGGTTGCCGCGGCATCGGTCGCGATGAGCTCGCGCAGAACCGGTTTCTCCTCCCGGCAGCGTGACTCGGCGTGGGGGCAACGGGTATGAAACACGCAGCCGCTCGGCGGATTGATGGCGCTCGGCACATCACCCTGCAGCACCGTCCGGGCCCGGTGGCGCCGCCCTGGATCCGGCTCCGGAATGGCCGCGATCAATGCCCGGGTATAAGGGTGAGCAGGCCTGGCGTAAACCGTTTCCGCGGCCCCCACCTCCATGATCTGACCCAGGTACATGATGGCGATGCGGTCGCTCACGTGTTTCACCACGGCCAGATCATGGGCAACGAACAGGTACGACAGGCCCATCTGCTGCTGCAGCTCGAGCAGCAGGTTCAGGATCTGACTCTGAATGGACACGTCCAATGCGGACACCGGCTCGTCGCAGATGATCAGGCGCGGCTCGAGAGCAATGGCCCGGGCAATCCCGATACGCTGCCGCTGGCCGCCGGAGAACTCGAACGGAAAGCGGTCCGCGGCGGCCGCGGGCAGCCCCACCTGGGCGAGCAGTTCGCCCACCCGCTCGCGCCGCCATGCCGGGTCGCCGACGCCGTGGATCTCGAAGGCCTCGCCGATCAGACTACCGACGCTGTGGCGGCCGTTGAGACTTTCCGCCGGATCCTGAAAGATCATCTGCAGGTCGCGGCGGATGGGCTTCATGGCTTTGCGCGACAGGTGAGTCAGATCCTGCCCGTCGAAGCGGATGCTGCCGGCCGTTGGCTCCAGCAGCCGCACCACGGCTTTGCCGAGCGTCGACTTGCCGCAGCCCGACTCGCCCACCAGACCCAGGGTCTCGCCGCGTTTGATGTGCAGTGACACACCGTCGACGGCCCGGTTCTCGCCCTGGGGCCGCATGAGTACGCCGCCTTTGATGGGAAAGTGCACCTTGAGGTCGCGGATTTCGAGCAGCGGACCGCTCACGGCGCGGATCCGGCGGCCGCCACGGGCGGCCCGGGCGGTACTTCCCGCCACTTGTGGCAGGCGACCCGGTGGCCATCCGCCACCTCGGAACTGGCCGGGTCCTGACGCACGCACACATCCCCGGCGTAGCTGCAGCGATTGTTGAACCGGCACCCCGGCGGCATCTCCGACAACGAAGGCACCAGACCGTCGATGGTCCGCAGGCGGGTCTTGGACGGCGTCGACAGGCGCGGGATGGATTCCAGCAGCCCGCGGGTGTAGGGGTGGCGTGGATTGCCGAACACCTCGCCGACACTGCCCTGCTCGGCGATCCGGCCGGCGTACATCACCACAACGTCGTCACAGGTCTCGGCAATGACCCCGAGATCATGGGTGATCATGATGATGCTGGTCCCGAGTTCATCCTGCATCTTCTGCAGCAGGTCGAGAATCTGCGCCTGAATGGTGACGTCGAGCGCGGTGGTGGGTTCATCGGCAATGACCAGCGCAGGATCGCAGATCAGCGCCATGGCGATCATGACCCGCTGGCGCATGCCTCCGGACAACTGGTGGGGGTATTCGCCCATGCGCACTTCCGGGCTCGGTATGCCCACCTTCGCCAGCATCTCGACCCCACGGGCCAGGGCCTCGGCATCGGAAAGGTCCCGATGCAGGCGCAGCCCTTCGATGATCTGGCGGCCGATGCGGTGCACGGGATTCAACGCCGTCATGGGCTCCTGAAAGATCATGCCGATCCGGTTGCCGCGGATCCGCTGCAGCCGCTCCACCGGCAGCGTCAGCAGGTCCTCGCCTTCGAACCGGGCCTGGCCGCCTTCGACACTGGCTATCGGGTAGGGGAGCAGACGGATCAGCGACAGCGCCGTCACCGTCTTGCCGCATCCGGATTCGCCGACGATGCCCAGGGTACGGCCACGGCCGACGCTGAAGCTGACGCCGTCCACGGCGCGCACCCGGCCGTCGTCGGTGTCGAACCCGGTCACCAGGTTCTCCACCGCGAGGACCGGCGCCGAGTCGGCCGCGCTCATGGCTTCCCGCTGCCCGCCTGGACTGGGTTGCGCCACTACTGGTCCCGGTACTGGTCGTAGACTGCGTCCACCACCGGCAGCTTCTCGCCGCGACGCCGTGCCGCTTCGGTCTCCTCGCGCAGCGCATCGTCGATCCAGTACTGAAAGTACTCTCCGGCGCTGGCGGCCAGTTTGAAGTTGTGACCTTCAGGCCAGCGCACCCAGCGCCAGTAGGCGGTGCGGATGAAGGGCACCACGAAGCCCGGAACGAACGATCCATCCTCGTACAGCAGTTCTTCCATTTCGAAGGCCAGTCGTTTCATCTCCTCCACGTCCTCGCCGGCGCGGTAGGCCTCGATCAGCCGGTCCAGGTCGGCATCGGCGATGGACTGCAGGTTGTTGGTCTGGGCTTTCAGCTTACGGTCCGGATTGGGACTGCCGTCCGGGAGCCAGGGCACGTCGTAGGCATTCACCGAGTGATAGGTTTCCCAGTAGCGGGGGTACATTTCCGGGGACACGGCGAAAGCGCTGAAGTGGATGTCGTGCTGCTTCTCCTGGACCTTCTTCCAGGAGGCCGTGCCGTCGAGCACTTCCAGGCGGAACTCGAGACCGGCCTTGAGCGCCTCCTCGCGCAGAACCGTCAGCGTATCCTTGAGCGGCTCGTAGCCGGTGGACAGGGTGAAGCTGAGGCGCTCGCCGTCGGCGTTCACCAGCACGCCGTCGGGGCCACGCTCCGTAAAGCCCGCCCGGGCGAAATGTTCCAGCGCTTTCTCGACGTCGAACCCTCGCGCGGTCAGCGTCGGGTGGGTGAATTCGCCATAACCGTCGGCAGTGGTACGCATGCGCTGGTAGTCACCGCGGAAGTACTCACTGATCACCTTGTCCCAGTTGCTGGCGTAGTTGATGCCGACCCGGATGTCCCGGTCGCCCAGATGGGGACGCCCGCTGTTGATCCACAGACCATAGGTCGGCCGTGGGATCTGGTTGTAGAACACCGACCGGTGCACGTAGCCGTTCGCCACCAGCGGATCCGTGGCCGGCAGCTTTTCGTAGAAGTATTCGGGCAGGGTGAGTCCGAACATGCTGATCTCGCCCTTGCGGAAGGCCTCGAAAGTCTTGGCGATGTCGCGGATCACGGTGAGGTGGATACGGTCCGCGTTGAAGCGGTAACGCCAGAACTTCAGATCCTTCGCCCACCAGTCGTCCAGGCGCGTGAGCGTCACCGACCGTCCCTTGCGCAGGTTCTCCGGCGTGATCACGTAGGGGCCCGTGGTCGGAACGAAGTCCCACTGATAGCGTTGCACGTAGTCTTCGCCGAAGGCGCTGAAGAAGTGCTTCGGCAGCGGGTCCATCTCCAGCACCCGGCCCAGCATGTTGGGCTTGGCCTCCGGCAGGGTGAGGCTGTAGGTGTGATCGTCGTAACGTACGATCCGCACGAAGTTACGCTTGAAGAAGTTGTTGGACCAGGGCGCCTGAATCCACGGCTGGTGCCAGAAGTAGAAACTGAACACCATGTCGTCGGCGGTAACCGGCTCGCCGTCGCTGAAGCGCGCCGCCGGGTTGATGCGCACGAACACGGTGCGGTTGACGCGGTCCACGGCCCACGCTTCGGCGACCCCGGGGATGTAGCGGAAGTTACCGTTGTCGTCGATGGACGTGTCGTTGGGGTGACGGCGGCCCAGCCACATGCGCGTGTCGTCCAGGATCCACGGCCGGAACGAGCCGTTGGCATCCGGCCCGAACAGCCTGAGGGTGCGCGGGAAGTCGGTCAGGCTCTGATAGACGGTGCCGCCTTTCTTCGCGTCCGGGCTGCCCAGGTCCGGCAGGTCGCTGCCGTCTTCCCAGACCAGGCCGGCAGGCAGATCGGCCGGCGTCTTGAACTGGAAGAATTTCTCGAACTCGCCGGCGTCGCCGCGCGCATCCACGTCAGCCTGGGTGATCTCGCCCCGCTCCAGCTTCTCGACGACGTCCGGCGGCAGCGAGTAGGTGGATTCGAAGTGCGCCCGCATGTGCGCGTCCAGGGCCGCGGCCTGCTCCGCCCGGGCCGCCGGGTCGGCGCTGCCCGCCGCACCGTCGTCGCCGCCGCAACCGGCCAGCACGGCCACAACGACCGCGGCCCAGGTCCGGCGAACCCACAATGAACTGAAAGCCATGACAAACGACCTCAACGATATAGGGTGAATTTGCGCGGGTCGAACGCCTCGCGCACGGCCTCGCCGATGAACGTGACCACGGCCAGAATGAACACCAGGGCGGCAAATGCCGAACTGACGATCCACGGCGCCGTAGTCAGATTGGCCGTACCCTGCTTCAGCAGTTCGCCGATGCTCGGGGTCGGCGGCGGCAGGCCCCAGCCGAGAAAATCAAGCGCCGTGATGGCGGTGATGGCGCTGACCACGGTAAACGGCACGAAGGTGACCATGGTGGCGATGGTGTTGGGCAGGATGTGGCGGAAGATCACCCGCGCCGTTCCCGCCCCCAGCACCAGGGCCGCGGCGGTATAGTCCCGGGCCTTTTCCTTGTAGGTTTCGGTGCGCATGTAGTAGGTGAGCCCGGTCCAGCTGAACAGCACCATGATCAGCAGCAGAATGGCGATGCGCGTGGAGATCGCGAATGTGCCCGGAATCACCGAAAACACGATGATCACCATGTACAGGAACGGAATGTTCGACCAGATCTCGATCAGGCGCTGGAACACCAGGTCGAACACGCCGCCGAAGTAACCCATGGCGCAGCCCACGCTCACGCCGATCAGGTAGGTCAGCACGGTGAACGCCAGGGCGAAAAAGATAGCGGTGCGAAAGCCGTAGACCAGCCGCGCCAGCACGTCACGACCGGTGCTGTCAGTGCCAAGGTAATGACCCCGCTCGAAATCCGGCGACTGGGCGCGCAGCACCCCATCCACGGTGTCGTTCTGGTACGGGCCCCAGGGGACCAGAGGCATCAGCACCCAGTTGTCGGTGCCGTCGAAGGCTTCGGCCAGAGCCCGGTAATCGACGGGGGTGACCGCGTCCGACCCGCTCAGGCCGTAGGTGGCGCCGAGCTCCACGTCGGAGTAGGTGGTGAAATGCCAGTCGCCCTGGTAGCTCACCAGGATGGCCCGGTCGTTGACCAGCAGTTCCGAGAACAGCGAGAGCCCGGTGAGCGCGGCAAGCAGAACGGCCGAGTAGTAACCGCGCCGGATCTCGCGGAAACGTTTGAGCTTCTTGCGGGTGAGCGGACTGATCTGCATGCCGCCCCGCTACTGGAACCGGACCCTGGGGTCCACCAGCGCCACCAGAATGTCCGACAGGATGTTGCCGATCAGCAGCAGCAGGCTGGCCAGAAAGACGATGCCCATGACCACCGGATAGTCACGATCGAAGATGCTGGTGAGGCCCAGCAGGCCGAAACCGTCGATGTCGAAGATGGTTTCGATGAGAAACGACCCGCCCACCAGCAGGGTGATGTTCTGGCCGAAGGTGGTGGCAATGGGAATCAGCGAGTTGCGCAGCGCATGGCCGGTGACCGCCTGCTTGAACGGCACCCCCTTGGCCACCGCGGTGCGCACATAATCGGCGGCCAGGTTATCCATCAGGTTGTTCTTCATGAGCATGGTGGTAACGGCGAAGCTGCCCACCAGGTAGCAGATGAGCGGCAGCACCGCGTGATGCAGCACGTCTGCCACCTTTTCCATGGGGCTCAGCATCTCGAAATCGAAACTGGTGAATCCGCCCATGGGAAACCAGTCGACTTCCACCGCGAAGAACAACAGCAGCAGCGCCCCGAGCACGTAACCCGGCACCGCGTACCCGGCGAACACCAGCACCGAGGTGACGTTGTCCATGGTGCTGCGGTGGCCGATGGCCTTGATCACCCCCAGCGGAATACACACCAGATAGGTGATCACCAGGCTCACCAGCCCGTAGAACAGGCTGATGGGAAAGCGCTGTTTGATGACGTCCCAGACCGGTTCGTTGTAGCGGTAGCTGGTGCCGAGGTCCCCCTGGACCACCTTGCCCAGCCACAGGGCGTAGCTCTGGTACCACGGTTTGTCGAAACCGTAGTACTCCCGGAGTTGCTGCAACTGCTCCTCGGACAGCGCCATGCCCTGGCCGACACTGCGCTGGCTGCCGGCGCTGAGGCTCGCCTGCTGGGCCTCCATGATGGCGCGCTCCAGCGGCCCGCCCGGAACGAATCGGGTGACCATGAAGACCAGCATCGTGATGCCAAGCAGGGTCGGAATGATCAGCAGGGTGCGGCGAACGAAATAATCGCGCATCAGGCGGCGTCGAAGAAACGGCTCTCTGGCGGCATGACAAGCGCGCTATTGGAGCACAGACCCCGGGCCGCCTCAACGCATGGCGGCCGGGATGTGGGACAGCCGGCGGAGCGGCGCGCTCCGCCGACAGGTCCCACAGCGCTGGGGCCCGGGCCGGGAATCAGCCCTTGGCCGCGCCGGTGGGCACCTCGCTGAACGGAATCCCCTTGTCCACCCGGACGTCCTGGGGCAGACCAAGCACCCGCTCGGCGATGATGTTGGCCATGATCTCGTCGGTGCCGCCAGCGATGCGCAGCCCCGGGATACTCATGTAGGTGCCCTGGAACAGGCCCGCTTCCGCAGACAGCTCGTCGTCCCAGATGGCGCCCGACTGCTCCAGCAGGTCGATGGCGAAAGACGCCATGTCCTGGGTCTTGGGCGCGCCCACCAGCTTACCGATGGAGTTCTCCGGACCGGGGGTGTCGCCCCGGGACAGCGCCGACAGCGTGCGGTAGGCGGTGTAACGCAATCCGGCCTCCTGGCAGTACCAGTCCGCCAGCCTGGCGCGCACGGCATCGTTCTCGATGGCCGGTTTGTCGCCGATGTTGACCTTCTGCGCCAGCTTGAACACCGAGTCGAAGCCGACGTTCACCCCACCGGCGCCGATGGAGGCCCGCTCGTTCATCAGGGTAGTCAGTGCCACCTGCCAGCCCTGGCCAACCGCGCCCAGGCGCTGGCTGTCGGGGATGCGCACGTCGGTGAAGTACACCTCGTTGAAGTTGGCATCGCCGGAGATCTGCTTGATGGGCTTGATCTCCACCCCGGGGCTTTTCATGTCCAGCCAGAAGTAGGTCAGACCCTTGTGCTTCGGCACGCTGGGGTCGGTGCGCAGCACCAGGATGCCGTAATCCGAGTAGTGGGCTCCGGAGGTCCAGATCTTCTGGCCGTTGATCACCCACTCGTCACCGTCTTTTTCCGCCCGGGTGCGCAGCGCCGCCAGGTCGGACCCACCCGCCGGCTCACTGAAAAGCTGACACCAGATGTCCTCGCCGCTGGCCAGGCGCGGCACGTACTTGGCCTTGGTGTCGTCGTCGGCCCAGGCCATGAGGGTCGGTGCGGCCATGCCCTGGCCGATGGAGAACACGCCGCCGGGCAGGCCCTGAAACTTGGACTCTTCCTGGTTCCAGATCACCTGCTCGATGGCGGAGGCGCCGCGGCCGCCGAATTCCTTGGGCCAGGTAATGCAGGCCCAGCCGGCGTCGTACTTGCGCTTCTGCCACAGCTTGGCCTGCTCGATGTAGTTCTTGCCCTCCAGCTCCTGGGGCTTCGGAACGTTGTCCTTGAGCCAGGCGCGGGCTTCTTCGCGGAACTTGGCTTCTTCCGGGGTATCGTTGAAATCCATGATCGGGTCTCCTTCGAATTCGGTTAGGCGGCCTGCTCAGGCAGCGTGACTGGTTTCCACCGCCGTAATGAGCTTGCTCTGCCACAGGGCTTCGCTGCCGATGGCCACCGACAGCAGCTTGGCGCGCCGGTAGAAGAACTGGCAGTCGAACTCCCAGGTGTAACCCATACCGCCGTGGGTCTGAATGTTCTCCTTGGAGGCGAAGTAATACGCCTGAGTGGCCGATACCCGGGCCGTGGCCGCGGCCAGCGGCAACTCCGCGGCGCCGGTGCTCAGCGCCCACGCCCCGTAATAACAGTTGGAGCGGGCCAGGGTGTTCTTGACGTACATGTTGGCCAGCTTGTGCTTGATGGCCTGATAGGAAGCAATGGGGCGTCCGAAGGCGTAGCGGCCGAGGGCGTATTCCTTGGCCTGCTCGAGGGCCGCCTGAGCGCCGCCGACCTGTTCCCAGGCGAACAGCACCGCGGCGCGGTTCAATAGCTGCTCGGTCAGGGCCCAGCCCTCGCCGGCCTTGCCGAGCGGCTCGGCATCGGCCTTGTCCAGGGTCAGCGCGCCATGGCCGCGGCTGGGGTCCAGGGTGCGCACCGCGCTGCTGGACACAGCCGACTGGTCCGTCGGCACCAGGTACAGAGTGCCGCCGTCGCCGCCGTCGTGACGGGCCAACACCACCACCAGGTCGGCAATCCCAACGTCGGGCACCGGCGATTTGGTACCGGACAGTTTGCCGCCGCTGGCACTGGTAGCGAGGTTGGCCGCCGTGACCTGGCCGGCGCCTTCCGCCATGGCAAACGTGCCGATGGCCTCACCGGATGCGAGTTTGGGCAGCCAGGTCTCTTTCTGCGCGTCGCTGCCAGCCAGCAGCAGCGCCTCGGTGGCCAGGTAGACGGACGACGAAAACGGCACCGGCGCCACCGCCCGGCCCAGTTCCTCGGCCATCACGCACAGTTCCAGGTGGGACAGGCCCAGTCCGCCCTGTTCTTCCGGGATCACCGTGGCGGTCCAGCCCATGTCGACGATCTTCTTCCACAGCTCCGGGTCGTGGCCGGCGTTCTCTTCCAGCGCCTTGCGCACCACACCCGGCGGGCAGTTTTCCGCGAGGAACCGCTGTGCCTGGTCCCTCAACATGTTCTGATCGTCCGAAAACTCGAAGTTCATCGACTTCCCCCATGATTTTGTCGAACCCCGGATTCTCTACGGTTTGGGCCACAGTGCCAAGGCTGGCGGCTGCCGCGGGCTGCGGCGCCGCGGGCAGTGGTAGACTCCGCCGCCATGACGACCATCGACTATGCAGAGCTGGGTTTCGTCCGGGTGGCGGCGGTGGCGCCGGTGCTGGCCCTGGCGGATCCGCTCACCAACGCCGAGCGGATCGCGGCGGAACTGCGGGAACTGGCCCGGGACAACGTCAGCCTGGCGCTGTTTCCGGAGTTGTGTCTGACCGGCTATTCCTGCGAGGACCTGTTCTTCAACGCCGAACTGCGGGCCCAGACACGCCGCGCCCTGGCGACCCTGGCCGCCGGCACCCGGGAGCTGACGGCGGTGGTGGGTGCACCGTGGCGCAGCCAGGACGGACGGCCGCTCAACTGCGCGATAGTACTGGCCGGCGGCAAGGTGCAGGGCATGGTGCCCAAGACCGTGCAGCCCAACTACGGCGAGTTCTACGAGCGGCGCTGGTTCGTGTCCGGCGCCGGGGTCGACGAGACCGTAGACGACCCGGACCTGGGTGAGTTCCGGATTGCCCGGGCGCAGTTGTTCCGGGTCGGCCCGCTGACCGTGGGCATCGAGGTCTGCGAGGACCTGTGGGCGCCCCACTCGCCCGGGATAGACCATTGCCTGGCCGGCGCCGAACTGATCGTGAATCCCTCGGCCAGCAACGAACTGGTGGCCAAAGCCGAGTACCGGCGCGACCTGGTGCGCATGACCAGCGCCCGCGGCATCTGCGGTTACCTGTACGCCTCCGCCGGGGCCACGGAATCCACCAAGGACATGGTGTTCGGCGGCCACCTGCTGGCCTGCGAGAACGGCCGCATGCTGGCGCAAAGCGACCGTTTTTCGCTGTCGCCCGAGCGCATCGTCAGCGAGATCGACGTACCCCGGCTGCAGCACGAGCGGCTGCACAACAACTCCTTTGCCAACGCCCCGCGTCCGGACGGCTACCGGCGGGTCACCGCCATGACCCGGGCGCTCCCCCTCAAGGGCCTGCAGCGCCCGGTGGATCCGCATCCGTTCGTGCCCGACGACGAGGCCCGCCGCGACGCCCGGGCGGCGGAGATCCTGGACATCCAGGCCACCGGCCTGGCCCGGCGCATGCTGAGCGCCGGCAGCCGCAGCCTGGTCATCGGCTTGTCGGGCGGGCTGGACAGCACCCTGGCTTTCCTGGTGGGCCTCGATGCATTGGCCCGGGCCGGTCTCGGTCCCGAGCATCTGCACGCGCTGACCCTGCCGGGACCAGGCACCAGTGAGCACACCCTGAAGTCCGCCCATCAGCTTGCCCACGCCGCCGGGGTACACCTGAAAGAGATTCCCATTCACGCCGCGGTGGCCCAGCACCTGGAGGATCTCGGCCATACCGACACCGGCGACGTGGTGTTCGAGAACGCTCAGGCCCGGGAACGCACCCAGATCCTGTTCAACCACGCCAACAAGGACGGCGCCATCGTGGTGGGCACCGGCGACCTGTCGGAACTGGCCCTCGGCTGGTGCACTTACAACGCCGATCACATGGCGGGTTACAACGTCAACGCCAGCGTACCCAAAACCATGGTGAAGTACCTGGTCCGCTGGTACGGACGTCACCGCGCCTCGCCGGAACTGGCCGCGGTGCTGGAACGGGTGCTTGACACGCCAATTTCACCGGAACTGCTGAGCGTCGGCGAAGACGGCGTCGGACAGCACACCGAGGACATCGTTGGGCCCTACGAACTGCACGACTTCTTTCTCTACCACTTCATCCGCCACGGCGCCGGCGCCCGGCGCATCTACCACCTGGCCCGCCTGGCGTTCGCCGATCAGTACGACGACGCCACGCTGCGGCGCTGGCTGGCGGTGTTTCTGCGGCGCTTCTTCAGCCAGCAGTTCAAACGCACGGTGCTGCCGCCCGGGCCCAAGGTCGGTAGTGTGAGTCTGTCACCGCGCGGCGACTGGCGCATGCCGGACGAGGCCAGCGCCCGCGCCTTCCTTTCGGAACTGGAAGCGGAAGCGGGCGCGCCATCGAAACCGGCGGGCTGACGCCGCCACCCCGGAACAGGAGAGAGTCTGGAATGTATCACCGACTGTTGATCACACTCATGGCCGTTGTTCCGTCCTTCGCGGCCGCAGCCCCCGCCGGGCTGGCGGATCCCACCCCGTTCTGCGACAACGAAGGGGTATGGATTCAGATCCTGGGCGCCGGCGGCCCGGAACTGACCGACGGGCAGGCCGGCCCCAGTTACCTGGTGTTCGTCGATAACCAGGCGCGCCTGCTGGTGGACGCGGGTTCCGGCTCAGCCGCCAACTTCGACCGTGCCGGCGGCCGCTTCGAGGACCTGGACGCGATGGTCTTCACCCAACTGCAAGCCGATCACAGCGCGGACTTTCCCTCCTACGTACAAGGCTCCACCTACGGCAGTCGGGATCGGCCCCTGCCGGTCCTGGGTCCGGACGGATCGGCTACCGCGCCCGGCACCGTGGCCTTCGTCGAGCGGATGATCGGCCCCGACGGCGCCTACCCCGATCTGGCCGACTTCCTGACCTTCCGCAGCAGTGGCGGCTACAAGATCAGCCCTCAGGACGTGCCGGCCAGCGGGCGACGCGAGTGGGCCGACTTCAGCACCGAACGTCTGCAACTGGTGGCAACCCCGGTGCACCACGGCCCGGTACCGGCCCTGGCCTGGAAGGCCGAGATCGGCGACTTCACCATCGTCTTCACCGGCGACTTCAACAACCAGAAGGATGTCATCGCCGACTTCGCCGCCGGCGCCGATGCGCTGGTGATTCATCACGCCGTGCCCGACGGCACCCGGGGCACTGCCGCGGACCGGTATGTGACCCCCAGTCAGATCGGCCGGATTGCGGCCCGTGCCGGACCGCGGATGGTCATTCTCGGCCATCGCATGAATCGCACCCGGGGAATCGAAAGCAGCAGCCGCAACGCCATCCGTGAGCACTACAGCGGCCCCCTGATGTTTGCCAACGACATGGAATGCTGGGGGCTGTAGATCCGCCATGACGTCACCCTCTGCAGGGGAGGTACTGGACTTCTGGTTCGGAGAACTGTCCGGCGGGTTCTCCAGCGACGCAACCCGGACGAGCTGGTTCACAGTGGACAGCGAGCGTGACGAACGGATCGGACGCACCTTCGGAACGCTGCTGGAGCAGGCCGCCGCCGGGAGGTTATCCGCCTGGCAGGACACCCCGGAAAGCACCCTGGCCCTGATCATCGTCTGTGATCAGTTCTCCCGCCAGATTCATCGCGGCAGCGCCCGGGCCTTTGCCACCGACGAGCTGGCCCTGAACTGCGCACGGGCCCTGGTCGAAGAAGGCGCCGACCTGTCCATGCCATTCGACCATCGGGTCTTCGTCTACCTGCCGTTCGAACATTCGGAATCGCGGGTCGATCAGAGCGCGTCGGTCGGCTTGTTTTCCGCGCTGCGGGATGACACCCCGGCCGGCCAGCGCCATCTGACCGGGGCCTTCCTCCAGCATGCCCACCAGCACCGCGACATCGTCCGGCGGTTCGGCCGCTTTCCCCACCGCAACGCGGCGCTGGGCCGTACCAGCAGCGCCGCCGAGACCGAGTTCCTGCGCAACGCCGGCAACTTCGGCCAGGCCGCCGACGACAACGGCTGACCCAGCGCCGGCAGACCGCCCGGCATCCGGCTGCGGCTTCAGATCTCTCCGGCCAGGTAGTCCACGGCCAGCCGCGACATGACTTCCACGCCCAGAACCAGTGCCCCTTCGTCCACGTAGAACAGTGGCGAGTGGTTGGGAATCGCCTGGTCCAGGGGCACGTCTGCCGGGCGCCCGCCGATGAAGAAGAAGAACCCGGGCACCACTTCCTGATAAAACGCAAAATCTTCGGCGCCGGTCACCGGCTCGCCCAGGCGGACGTTGGCGGCGCCGTAGACGTCACGCAGAGTCGGCAGCATCGATTCGGTCAGGCCATCGTCGTTGAAGGTGACCGGTACGCCGGCGTCGATCTCGACGGTAGCCTCCGCGCCCATGGACTCGGCCACCGAGATGGCGACGCGCTCGATCTTTTCGTGTACCTGGCGGCGCATGTCCGGGTCGAAAGTGCGGATGGTGCCGGTCATCACCGCGGTGTCGGGAACGATGTTGTGACGCACTCCGGCCTGAAAAGTGCCCACGGTCACCACCGCCGGCCCCCGCGTCAGTTCGAGCTGCCGGCTGACGATGGTCTGCAGCGCGGTCACGATGTGGGCGCCGACGATGATCGGGTCCACACCGGCCCAGGGCTGCGCGCCGTGGGTCTGGCGGCCCTGCACTTCGATCTGGAAGCTCTGGGCGCTGGCCATGGTGCCGCGGGGCCGGTAACTGACCCCACCGACTTCGTCACCCTGGCTGATGTGCAGCCCGAACACCACGTCGACGTCGGGGTTCTCGAGCACCCCTTCGCGGATCATCAGGCTGGCGCCGCCCTCCTCGCCCGCCGGCGCGCCTTCCTCCGCCGGCTGGAAGATGAATTTCACGGTCCCGGCAAGCTGCTCACGCATGCCGGCCAGGACGGTGGCGGCGCCCATGAGGATGGCGACATGGTTGTCATGACCGCAGGCATGCATCACCCCGACGTCCTTGCCGTTGTAGGTACCGCGCTCGGTGGAGGCGTACGGCAGGCCGGTCTGTTCCACCACCGGCAGCGCATCCATGTCCGCGCGCAGGGCCACCACCGGGCCCGGCTGACCGCCCTCGAGCACGCCGACCACCCCGGTATGCGCGACGCCCGTGGTCACCTCGATGCCGAGGCTCTCCAGATGTTCGGCCACCAGTCCCGCGGTGCGGAATTCCCGGTTGGACAACTCGGGATGCTGATGGATGTCGCGGCGCCAGGCGATGACCTGCTCCTCTACCGCAGCGGCGGCTGACTTCACCTCGTCGTTCAGAACCGCCGTTGCCGGCGCGGCCGCCAGCCAGACCGCCAGCAGCGCGCCCCTGGCGCCCGCCTGCATCATCCGCCGCCGCGCCCGTCCTGCGGTCCGGTCGTATCCCCCCATGAAACCCTCTCATCCATTCCGTTGCAGATGGTGCAAGATTACCCGGATCGGCGAGGCGTTGCCCGGCGCCGTGATAGGCTGACGGTTTTCGCCGCGCGCCGGCCGCGCGGCCGGCATTCAACCCGAGGGAGAACCCGATGGAATTCGATATCGCCATGACCGACGAACTGCTGGCCACCACCCGGGCGGTGCGCAAGCGCCTGGATCTGAGCCGTGAGGTGCCGCGCAGCGTTCTCGAAGAGTGCATCGATCTGGCGCAGCAGGCGCCCACCGGTTCCAACAGCCAGACCTGGCGCTGGGTAGTGGTGGACGACGCCGACAAACGCGCAGGCCTTGCCGACCTGTACCGCCAGAGCGCCAACGCCTACCTGTCGGCAGCCGGCGCCCAGGCCGAAGCCCAGGGCGACAAACAGACCCAGCGGGTCTACAGCTCGGCCATGTATCTGGCGGAAAAGCTCCAGGACGTACCGGTCCACGTGATTCCGTGCGTCGAGGGCCGCCCGCCGGCAGATACCCCGCCCGCCATGCTGGCCGGTCTGTACGGCTCGATCTTTCCCGCGGTCTGGAGCTTTCAACTGGCGCTGCGGGCACGCGGTCTGGGCACGGCACTGACGACCCTGCACCTGGCCCACGAGAAACAGGCCGCTGAGCTGCTGGGCCTGCCGGACAACGTACTGCAGGTGGCGCTGCTGCCGGTGGCCTACACCCTGGGAACGGACTTCAAACGCGCCAGCCGGCCGCCGGCGTCCAGCATCATCCACTACAACACCTGGTAACCCCCCAGGGCCAGACTTCCCTTCGAGACGCCCGGGGCGACGCTGTCGTCCCGGGCCGCTCGCGCCGCAAACCCGTCACAGGATTCGCCTGATTGAGGGATAGGCGGCTGCCCCCGGGAGACGGACAATTCTCCAGCGCAGTCCCGTGACCTGGAGGGGGAGCCAATGTCTTCGGGGAGACCATCACGCCGGGCCCGGCCGTCTGGCCCGGCACTTCGAACAGGGCATCGAGCATCCGGCTGGGCTGGCTGGCTTCTTTTCATCCCAGGCCTGTTGCTGGGCATGGCCGCGCTACTCACGGCATGGAGCGCCCAGGCTGCAACGCCCAACGTGGTGCTGATCGTCGCAGACGACCTGGGCTATGGCGATCTGAGCAGCTTCGGCGCAACCGACATCTCCACGCCCAGCATCGACCAACTTGCCGATCAGGGCATCCGATTCACCAGCTTCTACGGCTCGCCCGTCTGCCAGCTGTTTCGAGCGGGGCTGCTGACCGGCGCCTACGCCCCCAGGGTGAGCCTTGCTACGCCGGTGATCCCGAGCCGCAACATCGGGCTTGCCCGGGAGGAGATCACGGTCGCCGAACTGCTGAAGACCAGAGGCTACGCTACCGGCGCCTTCGGCAAGTGGCATCTGGGAGACCGCGCCGGTCTGCTGCCGCCGTCCCAGGGCTTCGACGAGTTCTTTGGCCTGCCTTACTCCAACGACATGTGGCCCTATCATCCGGATATCTGTCCGCACAGCAATGAGCACCCGCGTCTCGTCGCCGCGCGGCAACGCGCCAGACTCGCAGGCTTCACGGGTCTCGACGACGAGGCTTGTTTCGAGCCGGGTTTCTTCCCGGCTCTGCCGCTGCTCGACGGCACCGAAGTCATCGCGTCGAATCCGGACCAGGCGCTGTTGAATCAGCGCTTCACGGAGCGCGCGCTGGCCTTCATCGACCGGCATCAGGACACCCGGTTTTTTGTCTACCTGTCACTGACGGCGCCCCATGTGCCGCTGTTCCCGGCACCGGGCTTCGTGGGTAGTTCCGGCCGCGATCTGTACGGCGATGTGGTCCAGGAGATCGATTGGCGCGTCGGCCAGGTTCTGGCCAGGCTGGATGCGCTCGGCCTCGGCCACGACACCCTGGTGGTGTTCACCTCGGACAACGGCCCGTGGCTGGAGTACGGGATCGACGGCGGTTCGGCCGGTCCGCTGCGGGACGGCAAGGGCAGCAATTACGAAGGCGGCATTCGGGTTCCGATGGTCATGCGATGGCCGGCATCCATCCCGCAACAATCGGTCAGCGACGAGCCCATCAGCCACGTCGACCTCTTTGCTACCCTGGCTTCGATCACCGGCGCAACACTCCCCTCGGACCGGGTCACGGACGGCCGCGACATCTCCCCCCTGATGTTCGGTCAGCCCGGAGCAACCACGCCCCACCAGGCGCTCTACTACTACGGCGAAATGTTCAACCCGGATGCCGACCAGAGCCTGGGGCTGGATGCCATGCGCCAGGGCCAGTGGAAGTTGCACGTTCGAATGCAGGGCAACCGAGTGGTCGGCACCGAACTGTACAATCTCGACGCCGACATCGACGAGTCTCAGAACCTGCTGACCGCACGGCCGGCAATCGTTCAGTCGATGGTCAGCCAGGCTCAAGCGTTCAACGACGCGCTGCGGGCCAACGTCCGGCCCTACGGCCTGTCCGCGACAACCGGCGGCGGACTCAGCGGAAGCGCAGGCAACTCGCCGGGTGAGGTCGTCCTGAGTTCCGTCGGATCCATGGACTGGGTGCACTGGGGCCTATCCAGCCCGGGCAGCGTCAATCGCAAAGCCGGCGCCGACACCACGATCGGAACCATGGTCCCGGTCGGCAACGTGCCGGGCCGCTTCCAATCAACCGCGCGGGTCGATTTCCTGTGGTCTGCCGGCACCCCCGTCGCCAGCGCCAGCACCGGCGCTGGCCTGTACTTCAGCGGCATCGGCAGCGGCGCGTATCTCACGGCGCCGGCCGGCCCGGAACCGCGCGTACTGAAGCTCTATCTCGGCGGCTGGCGCGCCCAGGGACAGTTGCAAGTCAGCCTGAGTGATGGCAGCGCGCCGGACTACCGGATCTCGATGGAAAACCCGAACGGGGTGTTCGATCGCGTCGTCACCCTGGCCTACAGCGCCGCCTCCACCGGCCAGGCTCTGGAAGTGCGTTATGTCATGACGGGCGGAACGGGCAACGTGACCTTGTCCGCGGCGGCCCTAGCGGGGGACACCGTCCCTGTCAATCTGCCGCCCATCGCCGGCAACGACAGCGCGGCGGTCAATCGCGGCGCCTCCGTCGATATCAACGTCCTGAGCAACGACTCGGATCCGGAAGGCAGCCTCGACCCAGCCAGTGTGGTGGCTACCCCGCCGCAACACGGCACTGTGCAGAATCTGGGCGGCGGGGTTCTCCGCTACACCCACGACGGCGGTTCCACGACCAGCGACAGCTTCACCTACACGATCAGGGACAACCAGGGTGCCGTGTCCAACCCGGCCACGGTTTCGATAACCGTTCACAACCCGGGGGCGGGCGCTCTGAGCGCTACCTCCAACGCCGCACCGGGCACCGTCAACCTGAGCACAGCAGGGCCCGCAGACTGGGTGCACTGGGCTCTCAGCAACGGCAACAGCGTCAACCGTAAAGCCGGCGTCGTCCAGCAGATAGGTACGTTGGGATCGTTCGGCTCGAACCCCCAGCGCTTTCCGGGCAACGGCCGGACTCAGTTTCTCTGGAGTGGCGGAACGCCGACCACCAATGCCGCCACCCGCGCCGGCCTGTACCTGCCGGGCCAGGGCTCCGGGTTCACGCTGGCAGTACCGGCCGATACCCAGCCGCGCATCCTGCACCTGTACCTCGGCGGCTGGCGCGCCCAGGGCCAGCTACAGGCCAGTCTCAGCGACGGCAGCGCAGCGGATTTCCAGATCTCTCTGGCGAACCTGGGTGGCGTCTTCGATCGGGTGGTGAGCGTCACCTACCGGGCCGGGTCCGCGGACCAGACCCTGAATCTGCGCTACACCCTGACCGGCGGTACCGGTAACATCACCCTGTCCGCCGCGGCGGTGGAAGGCGGCGGGTCTGTGGTGAACCTGCCTCCGGTGGCCAATGACGACGCAGCCAGCGTGGAACGGGGGCAGTCGGTCGACGTGCCGGTACTCAATGGCGACTCGGACCCGGAAGGCAGCCTCGACCCGGCCAGCGTGGTGGTCACCGCGCCGCAACACGGCACCGTACTGAATCTGGGCGGCGGGCTGATTCGCTACACCCATGATGGCGGCCCCAGCACCAGTGACAGCTTCACCTACACCGTCCGCGACACCCAGGGTAATACCTCCAACGTGGCGACGGTCGACATCCTGATAACGCAAGGCAACCAGCCGCCTCGAGCGGACAATGACAACGCCACGGTCAATCAGGGCGCCTTCGTCGACATTTCGGTGCTGGATGGCGACGTGGACCCGGAAGGGGACCTGGATCCGGAGAGCATTCAGAGCAACGCGCCGGCTCACGGCACGTTGCAGAACCTGGGTGCCGGGATCCTGCGCTATACCCACGACGGCGGGCCGAGCACCAGCGACAGCTTCCGTTACACCGTCCGTGACGGCCTTGGCGCCATATCGAACAGCGCCCTGGTATCGATCACCATTCACCCTGCTTCGAACCAGCCGACGCTGACCGGAACCAGCCTGAATGCGCCCGGGACCGTCAACCTGACTACCGCGGGGACATCCGACTGGGTCCACTGGGCGCTCGGTAGCGCCAACACCGTCAGCCGCAAAGCCGGCGTGGTCCAGCAGATCGGAACGCTGGGATCGGCCGGTTCGACCCCGCGGCGCTTTCCGGGTAACGGCCGCACCCAGTATCTGTGGAGCGATGGAACGCCCACGGCCAGTGGCGCCACCCGCGCCGGCCTGTACCTGCCGGGCCAGGGCTCGGCACGCTGGCAGTACCGGCCGATACCCAGCCGCGCATCCTGCACCTGGATCTCGGCGGCTGGCGCGCCCAGGGCCAGCTACAGCCAGTCCCAGCGACGGCAGGCGCAGCGGATTTCCGGGATCCCACTGGCGAACCTGGGTGGCGTCTTCGATCGCACGGTGACTCTGATCTATCGGGCCGGGTCCGCGGACCAGACCCTGAACCTGCGCTACACCCTGACCGGCGGAACCGGCAACCTCACCCTGTCGGCAGGCGGCTCTGGAAGGCGGTGGGCCGACGGCACCAAGCCGCCTCCGGTAGGCGAACATCGACGACGCAGCCAGCGTGGAACGGGGCCAGTCGGTCGACGTGCCGGTACTGAACGGCGACTCGGACCCGAAGAAGGCCGCCTCGACCCGGCCAGCGTGGTAGTCACCGCGCCGCAACACGGCACGGTACAGAATCTGGGCGGCGGGCTGATCCCGATTACCCACGACGGCGGATCCGCACCAGCGACGCCTTCACCTATACCGTCCGCGACGCCGAGAAGACCATCCAACGTGGCCACCGTCGCGGTGATCGTCGTCGCGCGCCCAGCAGCAGCGCGCGAGCGGCTCCGCCGCCGTCGCACCGGCAGCGTGAACCTGGCCAACCAGGGGCCAGAAGACTGGGTCCACTGGGGCTTCGACAACGCCGGCAGCATCAATCGCAAAGCCAGTACGGCCACACTGATCGGATCACTGGGATCGTTTGGTGCCAGCCCGCTGCGCTTTCCGGGAAATGGGCGCACCCAGTACCTGTGGAGCGGCGGAAACCCCATCGCCAACGGGGCCACCCATGCGGGCCTGTATCTGCCGGCCCAGGGATCGGGGTTTACCCTGACGGTACCCGCCGACACAGAGGCGCGCACGCTGCGGCTGTATCTGGGCGGCTGGCGTGCCCAGGGTCAACTCGAGCCAGCCTGAGCAGATGGCAGCGCAGCGGACTTCCAGGTCACCATGGCGAATCTCAACGGCGTCTTCGATCGCATCGTGACCCTGACGTTCCGTGCCGGGTCTAACGGCCAGACCCTGAACCTGCGCTACTACCACGAGCGGCGGGACCGGCAACGTCACCCTGTCAGCAGCGGCAATCGAATGACGGCGGGAGGCCCGGACCGAAGATCCGGGATCAGTAGTCGGCGTAGGCCTTGCCGTCGCCGAGCATGAAGTTCAGCCGGCTGTGCAGGCCGCTCACCGGCTGGGCTTCGCCGCCTTTCTCCGGAGCCCGGAAGCGCCAGCGCGACACCGCCTGCAACGCGGACTCGTCGAACACACCCGGCGGCACGGACTCGATGACCCGGGGATTGACCACCCGTCCTTCGACGTCGACGTCGTAGCCCACCACCACGTAGCCTTCCACGCCGCGGGTCCGGGCGTCCGGCGGATAGATGGCGCCGGTCCCGGAGATGAGTTGCAGGGGCCGGTTGCCGCTGGCGCAGCCCACGGCCAGCGCCACGCACAACAGAAATGCCAGCCGGCTGGTGCCTGCCATGACCCGTTTCCTCCGTACCGGCAGGAATGCCTGAGGTGACCGTCTCATGGCCGTCATGATCGCACGGATGCACCGGGATGCGACAATTGGTCGCACTCGCCGGGCGGCGTCCGCCCCTCTCCGCAAGCAGACCGGGCCGTTGATGGCGTATAATCCCCCGCCATGAGCAGCAGCCAACACACCGGAATCGACGACAGCCAACCGGACGACCCAGCCGGCACCCAGGGGGCCGGCGCGGAAGAAACTTCGCGCCCGCTGACCGCCTGGCAGGTGATGTTCTCGGCCGTCGCTGCCGCTTTCGGCGTACAGTCGAGCCGCAACCGCGAGCGTGATTTCACCCACGGCCGCGCCTCGCATTTCATCATCGCCGGCATCGTGTTCACCGTGCTGTTCGTGCTGGTCATGATCGGCGTCGTCACTCTGGTCCTCGGGTCCGCGGGCTGAACACTTCGATCAGGGCGGCCTGCGCTTCGCTGTGCGCCGCCTCCATGGCCAGCAGCAGATCGAACTGAGCCCTGGCCCGCTGCAGATTCTCGCCCCGCGCGCCGACCCGGAAATACCGGTCGCCCTGCAGGTGATCGGTCAGGAACCGGACCGCCAGCATCAGGGTCACGTAGCGCGGCGCCAGCAGCAGCGGCTGCAGATCCGGCGCGAGGCCGCTGCCGGCCACGAACCCCTCGGCCACGGCGGCGAAACGGTGCAGATCGAAGCGCGATCCGGCGGCGGCCGCGGATCGGGCCAGGTCGCCGAAATCCCAGGCCCAGTGACCGCGCATCACGGTGTCGAGATCGATCACCGCGGCCACCTCGTCGGCGTCCTGTTCGAACAGCAGGTTGTTGACCTTGCAATCTCCGTGCACCAGCGTGTCAGCCGCGGCAAATCCGGACGCCAGATCGCGCCGCCCGTCGACCAGGTCGAGCAGCGGGCGCAGCGGCGCCGCCTCGGATGAACCCTGCGCCGCCTGGTCCAGTGCGGCCAGATAGTGAGACAACCGCATGAAGTGTGGAATCGGGTCCGGAACCGGCGCCTCCAGCCCCTCCAGCGCCCGCTGAAATCGCCCGAAGGCAAATCCCGCAGCGCGCGCCTGCGCCGGGTTCTGCAGCGCCTGCAGGGTGCGTGCCGGAAGCTGCTCCCAGAGCCGCCATACGCCACCGGCATCCTGGTGCCAGAGCGCGCCGGCGTACGGGTTTCCTCCAGCGCCGGAACCCGCACTCCATCTGCACACCCTGCAGATACCGCACCACGGCCGCCACTTTGGCCGCAACCCCGGCCGGATCCGGAAACACCGCCGGATTGATCCGCTGCAACACCCCGTGACAGGCCGCACCCTGTACCCGCCAGGTGTCGTTGATGGTGACCTTCACCCAACGGCGCCCAGGTACGCACGTCCTGGGCACCGGCCCAGGCGGTAACCGCTCGGCGGGCAGCCGCTATTGTCATGCCGCGGTCAGGGTGTCCAGATGGCTGGCGAGCAGGATGGCCGGCGCCAGCAGGTATTCACCCATGGGTGCGGTCAGCGGGGTCAGCGCGTCACGCAGCAATGCGTCACTCACCCGGCCATCGAGCCACCCGCCGACCAGCGCGCCGAGTTCCGCCAGCGCCCGCGCCGCCGCGGCCAGTTCCTGCGGCCCGGCGGATGCGGGAACACAGCGCCATTCATCGGCCAGGGCTGCCAGTTCCGCACGCGCTGCCGGTTCGGTACCGAGGCGCGCCAGCAGATCGGTCAGTTGTCCGATCCCGAGCCCTTCCGGCGGCAGCGCGTCCACCACCCGGTCGAGGGGAGAGTCCATGTCGTAGGGGCGGGCCTTGGGCATTTCCCGACCCGCCAGCCGCGCTGCCAGGGCTTGCTCGCCGAGCAGGCGCGCATACCACTTCACCGGTTCGAGCATGCGCACCAGCGGCCACCAGGCGGCAGACACGCCGCATGCCGTGACCAGCCGGCGCACGGTGGCGGCGACATCCACGCCGGCCGCATCACGCAGGCTATCCAGGGTCGCCTCCAGACGTTGGCGCACCCGCGCCGGCTCCGGAACCTGGGTCGACCAGAACCGCTCCGCCACGGCGGGCAGCCGGCTCCACAGGCGCACGTCCAGCACCTGCGAGTTCACCAGTTCCGCCCACAGGCAGCCTTCGCCGCCCAGCAGCCGCCCCGGCGCCGGCGCCGCCGGCAACGCTTGCAGATCACGCCACTGCAGACTCCAGGCCATCCCGCCGGCAACGTGCGCCAGGCGCGGGTCCGCCAGCATCGCATCCTCCCGCGCCAGCAACTGCGACTCCGGCGCGCCGGGGTCGAACCCATGGTGCAGATCCGCGGGAAAAAACAGGTCCAGGTAGTACGGCGAGGAAAACACGCAGTCGAAGCCGGCGTCCAGCACCCGCTGGCGCGCGGCGGCGCCGCGCCACGCCTGCACCGTAACCCCGGCCGGAAGGTCCGGGTGCAACACCTCGTCCCAACCCAGGGTGCGTTTGCCGAGGCCGTCCAGAACCGCTACCAGATTGCGGTTGAAATGGGCCTGCAATGCGGCCGCATCCGCCAGGCCATGCTGGTCCCAGCGCATGCGCCTGGATGCTCGTTCGTCACCGTCATCCACCAGCCGGACCACCATCCACCGCCGATGTGCACGTAAGGATCCGGGAACACCTCGGACAGCTCGCCGAACAGCCGCGCCAGCGCTTCGTGGACCGCCGGCCGGGTCGGATCCAGGCATTCCCGGTGCCCGCCGAACTTGCGCGACGGCTCCGGCGGCCGGTTGCCCCATTCCGGATAGGCTTCCAGCCAGCTCGCGGTGTGGCCGGGTACATCCAGCTCCGGTACCACCCGAATGCCGCGGTCCGCGGCCGCCGCCACCAGCTCGTGCAGCTCGTCGGTCGTGAAATGCGCGGAACTCGACAACTTCGGGTAGGCACGGCTGGGGAAGCGGAATCCCTGATCGTCCGCCAGGTGCAGGTGCAGCACGTTGAGCTTGACCAGCGCCATGCCGTCCAGCGTGCGCAGCAGATCCGGCAGCGGCGGAAATGCCGGGCCACGTCGAGCATCAGGCCACGCCAGGGATATCGGGGCGCATCCTCGACCCGGCAGGCCGCCACGGGCCGGCCGCCGGCAGCCAGCTGGGTGAGTGTGGCCAGGGCCCGCAGCACACCCCATTCGGTGGGCGCCCGCACCGTGACCGCGTCGGCGGTGACCTCGAGCCGATAGGATTCGTCGTCCGTTGCGGCAGCGGGCCCGGCGGCCGCAACGCAGTGAAGTGGTGAGCGTCACCAGTGCACGTGGCGCCATCGGCGCGCCTTGGCCGCCAGCAGCGCCTGGCCGCTGCATGGGCCAGGCGCGGCTACAGAACCGCCGCGAAGCGGATCAGCGACGGCCAGGCCAGCGGCGGGCCGCCGGTTTCCTGGCAGCTGGCCGGCCAGGGCACCAGACCGGCTGCGCCTTCAGCATCGCTCACGGTGCACCTCATTCCATCCTGTGCCAACATTCTGCCCGCCCATTGTCACACGACGGAGCGTCATGGAGATCAAAGAACGGATGCAGGCGGTGCTGGCCGCCGAAGCGCGGGCCATCGCGCAGATCGACGTCGACGAACAATTCGTTCGTGCCGTTCGGACCATGGCCGCGTGTCAGGGCAAGGTGCTCACCACCGGTATCGGCAAGGCCGGCCACATTGCGCGTAAGTTCGCGGCCACCCTGTGCTCCACAGCCACGCCGGCGGACTTCATTCATCCGGCCGAAGCGGCTCATGGCGATCTGGGTCTGGTGGGTCAGAACGACGTACTGATTGCCTTCTCCACCAGCGGCAAGAGCCGCGAGGTGCTGGAAATTCTGGAGCTGGCCCGGCATCTGGGGGTGGCCACCATCATCGGGGTCACCTCCATCCCGACTCGGAGCTGCGCGGGAACTCGCCGACTTCGGCCTCGAGGCGCGTGCGCGCGCGCGTGCGCCCGCGGGCATATCATCGAGGAACACTTCCCGGGCCTGACCCCGAGCGCCACAGGCTGTTGATGCTGGGCATCGGCGACGCCATTGCCCTGGCCCTGCTCGAAGTCAAAGGCAGGACCTGGAAGACCCCGGTCTGCGCCACCACGGCGGTTACATGGGCCGACCGCGACGGCTCATGCCGAACAACGTCCTCAGCGCCGTAACGGTCCTGAGCCATCACCGGGCGCAGTTGCCGGTGACCGATCCTCGCGCACGGAGTAAATGCCCGCGCCCCGACAGCGCGCGGTGACGCTTATACGGCGAACAACCTCACCTCCCGCTCGAAGCGTGAGATCTCCGTTCCCTCGATGCAGTGATACCCCTCGATGGTCGAGCATGTGGTTGGACAGGTCAGTCGCCTTTACCGCCTTCCTCAAGCGCCAACCTGAGTTCCAGGTTGCCCGACCTCCCAGACGCTGGCGGAACTGGTTGCAGCGAGGCGCTGTTCAGGCTGGCCGGACGCCGAGCGCATCGTCGAGGCTGGAGGTCCAGCAGCGTGGTGCCGGCTGACCTCGGTCGCGGATCCTCACGCAGTTGATCAGCAGCGGAGTGCAGCCTCGTCTTCCACCCCAGGGCGCCGCTCCCCGGTGAAGAACGCGGTGGTGACGAAATGGTCCGGCATGTTGTGCTGGAATGCCCAGAAGCCGAGTTCCCACCGGTTGTCGTCGACCCCGTAGATGAGCTCGCGGCTGAGGGCAGCGTCAACTTCCGACGGGTCAGCGGGTTGCGCTTCGGCAGAACTCCAGCACGAAGCCCTGCCGTAGACCTGGCCGACCACGCTGTTCCCGCCAGGTTCAGGGTCGACGAATGCAGGTGCGGATCCGCTGAATGTCCGCCAGGGTATTGCTGTTCTTCGTTGATCACCGATTCGGCGAAGGCCAGCAGTGCTTGCACCGCTTCGGTCAGCGCCTGGGCCAGCCCTTGCGGATCAGCAGACGGGTGTCGAGCTTGTCGCTCCAGGTTGGCCATGGCCTGGCTGACCGCGGATTGCGCAGACGCCCAAATGTTCGGTCTCGCGGCTGAAGCCCTCTTCTGGCAAGCGCATGAACACGCGGATCTCGTTGCCAGTTCCGGATCTGCATCTAGCCGAGAATCGGCAGCGTCCCTGCCCCACCACTGGTGGATCGATCAGCGCCACCGCGCATAAGCCGCACGCTGCCACTGAAGCGCTGGCAGCGCTGGTCGCCGCCAGGCGCGCATTCAGCTGGTACGGGCTCGTCGGTTCGCCGTCGACAGCATCACGTCGCAAGCGACCGCCAGGAGAGGGCAAGCCATGACTACGGAAATGAATCAGGTCCAACGTTCCAGCCAGCCGGTTGCCCAATGGCGGTCGAGGGCGTTGTGGTCGGCCTACAGGCCGATCAGCTGGTCGACGGCAACGCGGTGAGCTGTCCTATCGCGGCCATGCTGGAGATCGGGACGTTGGTGGACCTGCCGTTCGCCCAGGTCGCGGCGCTGGTGTCCCACCGGCGGAATGGACCCGGCTTTCGGCGCCAGGCTGTGCGCCCATTCCAGGCTGATGGAGCGGAACAGGCCATGGTGCTCGGCCTGCCCGAGTCGGTGCATCCCGTGCACGTGCTGCAGGACCTGACTCCGCTGCTCGGACCGCGCCGGCGCAGAGGCATTCAGCGAGTAGCCGAGGCGGCCAGGGATTCGTCGTGCCGCCAGACTTGCCGGCCCTGATAGCCACCCACTTCGTCGCGCATCCGTCGCAGACGTCAGCCGCCGACGATCCCATCGTGCAGTTTCTCGGCCAGATCGGCGCGCCGGATCATGTCGCGGCCCGGCGCGCCTTCGAGGTTGCGCAGATCCCACCGATCGACCGCTTCGATGCCGGCCTTCACCGCGCGGGTGGTGGCCAGCACCCTGGAGCCCAGTGGAAACGGGCGATGTCGGCGGCCGCCAGGGCCCTGCAGCGTGTCGATGGCGCTCAGCCGAGCAGCCGCCCTGGAGACTGCTGGTCTGGTCGGCACACCGGATGCGGCGCCTGCTTTCGTCGACGAATCGCCTGGCGACCGGCGGCAAGGTCATGGGCCGGGCACCGGGGTACCGTCGTCGATCCGCCGCCGTGCACCTCGAAACGGCTGTGCTGCTGGAACGTGGCTGCGGGCACCAGGCATAGAAAGACCATCGCACACCCTGGAAGCGATCGAGCAGCGTTTCACCGAGTGCGTACGACCGGGCGGCAAGGACACCAACCACGCCAACGTGGAGTTC
>CALNZS010000008.1:0-240721 GCA_942491135.1 uncultured Gammaproteobacteria bacterium
GGCCGCATCAGCCTGAGCGCCCTGCACACCGAAGCCGGCACAGTTGATGTCGCCGAGCTTGAAATTGATCAGCGCGTAGCCTAACTCCAGCAGCCCATATAGATTCGGAACGTATTTACCCATGTGGGCAAATACGTTCCGTTTTTTAGTTACAACCAACCTCAAACCACACTCCTGTCGGCACATCAAAATGGCATAAATATTGCTTGATCATCAAAATCATATTTTTTAGAAGTGAGGAGACTACGGATGAAACAACTTTTAATTGCTGCAGCAATACTGCTCTGCCTCTGCGCCTGTGATAAGAAGGGTGATGACGCATTTGCCCAAATGGCCCAACTGGCTGCCATCGAAAACGCCAACACCGCCAGACAGGAATTTGACACGGATGGTGATGGCAACATTGATGGCGCAATATATTACAACTTCAATAGCCAGGGCTTTCTAAGCACCGCCAAAGAGGACCCCAACCTGGACGGCGTAATCGACAACATCGCCCACTACTACTACAGCCGTGTCACCAACTGCGACATCAAGCTGTGCGACACCACCGAGTGCATCATGACCGACAGCCTCAAGGCCGCCGGCAAGACGTCCATGGTGTTCATGGTGCTGGCCATCCTGATGCTGACCGGTGCCATGGCCGTGGTGGCCATGCTGCTGCTGGGCCTGGGCAACAACGTGCGCAAGACGTGGGGCGGCGCTGGTGGCGCGGGCTTTTGCACCATGGTGGCGTTTGCGCACTTCAAGGTGGTGTCCACCAACAACGAGAACACGTTTGGGCTCTCTGCACACGACGGGCCCGGTTATGGCCTGGCGGTGACCGCGTGGCTTTTTGCGTGGGATTGGGGGCGGGGTGCTCTGCGCATGGTCGAGATGGATCAGCTCGTTGTCGGAGGACGGAGGAGGAGGAGGAGGAGGCGACTTTCTTGCAGTGTGAGCGAGGTTGAGAGGAGCAAGATGCAAGAGCAGAGAGCAAGAGCAAGAGCGATAGAGAGAAATAGTGTGTGTTGTGTGTGTGTGTGTGTGTGTGTGTGTGCTGGTGTGAAGCCGGCTGTGTGTGCTTTCTCGTTTTTAGGTTTTGCTCAGTCGCGCCAGCTTTCGAGATTCGATCAGTGCAACTGGCCGGCCCTCACGTTTTGCGGTGACGTTGGCGACTGGTTCTTTTGGGGCCGGTCTCTTACGCTGCCCAGTTTTTTTAACTACAGAATCCCGGATGGTACGTGTGTGTGTGTGCGTGTGCGTGTGCGTGCGGCTTGCTTGTGTCGCTCTCTGTTGCTGTCGACAACAAGTGCATGCATCGCAGGAGTAGGATTGTGTAACGGTCGCGACACTAACGGTTGTCTGTGTGTGTCGAACAGTCCGCTTCATGTATGTGTCCTTTGGTGTCCCATCTCTTCTTTTAGTGCTTGATCACACCGTGACAACCATGTTCAAGCCATGCCACACCGCACACGTGCACACCGCACACGCACACCGCACACGCACACTAACACCACCTTGGTCTCCTCCTCAGGCATGTCTATGTCTAATCTGCCGCATGCGGGCTCGCCCTCTGCTTCCTCTCTTCTCTCTCTTCGCTTCAAACACACAGCTGACACACACGTGCATGCTCAGTACCAAGAGGTGACGCGCCAGGCTCGTGAGTTCGAGGAGAGTAAGCGCAAGATCCAAGACACTGAAGCACTCGGCGCAGGGAGTACGCATCACCCGCGTGTCTCCCCAGTCCCCGTCGGTGTCGGTGTCGGTCTCGTCGGCGGCAGACCCGATTGTCAGCAGCAGTCTGTTCACGGTTGGCCGTTGCTCTCCTTGAGCCATCTCACGAGCCACAACAACACCCCCACACCACCACATCTTGCCGACCTATTCTCCACCCTTAAACCGAGTGTCTCTGTTGTGTTCAGTAAAGAATGAGATGCTCACTACTACTAAAATATCGACGTCGACCACATGGATGCAGGGCGTGGAGCACCTGCGATGCCACTATGAGGACGGGGCAGTGGTGGTGGCAGCGCCGGGGTTCGATGCGCTGCGTGCCACGGACAGGGTGCGACTCCAAGAGGCGCGCCAACTGCCCCGTGTCGGCCCGTGAGCTGCGCGAGGTGCACGAGGAGCAGCAGGCCGCCATGGCTACCAGGGCTGCTCGAATCGAACGGCCATGAGTACCGGATTCTCGAGCAGAGCCAGGATCTTGCGCCGGTGGGAGCCGGCATCGTGCTGCAGAGCAATGCGCTGAAGGTGCTCTCGACGTTCTCATCAGGCGATCTGGAGGCGGTCTCCCAGCCGATCACCACAATGGTCATCGGCAGCGCCGAAGCGCCCGTGCTGCAGGCCATCGACCTCGATCATGCAACCCGGTCCCGCGGCATCCACCGGGGCGATCTGCAGCAGTTTCTGCTGCAGCAGGTGGACCCGTTCCGCCTGAGCCTGGGCACGACGATTACCCGTTGGCGGCAGCGCGACGAAGGCCTGGACATCGAACTGAACACCGGGGAACGGATCCGCTGCGCCCTGCTGGTCGGCGCAGACGGCATTGCGTCCGGCGTTCGCACCGCACTCATCGGGGCGCCTCGGCCGCGCTACAGCGGCCAGTGGTGTGCCCGCACCATCATCAACGGGCAGCCGGCGGGTGCCGTCGCCCAGGAAATTCACGCCGGCCGTTACCGGCTCGGGGTAGTGCCGCTCGCCCGGGGCCGCAGCTACGTGTTCTGGGTGCAGAGCCGACACCCCGGTGGCCCGCTGCCCGGTCATCACATCGAATCCAGTATCGCCACGCTGGGGACGCTGGGCGCAACGCTGCAGAAGCACTTCCAACGCGGGCAGCGCTGGCTCCAGCATCCGCTCACCGACCTTTCCATCTGCTGGGGCCGGGGAAACATCGGCTTGATCGGCGACGCGGCTCACGCCCTGACCCCGAACCTGGGCCAGGGCGCCGCGCTCGGCATCGAGGATGCCTGGACCCTGGCCGATCTGCTCAGGCAGCGCATTCCGTCACCCATCGAGGCGCTGAAAGAACAACGACACGGGCGGGTACGCAATGTGCGCACCCTGTCCTATCTGATGGGCCGGATCGCTCACGTGGAGCAACCGGTTCTTCGATCCCTGCGAAACCGGGCGCTCGCGGCTTCCGCCCCGGACCGGAGCCGTGCAGCGCTCGCCGCCTGGCTGAACCGGTTTTCCCCCTGCTGAAGCGCTGGCGAGGGCACTGAAGCCGCCAGCGTTGTCCGCTCCGTGTCCTCGGCTGACATCACCCCCGTGGACAACGTACTGTTACCGGTATCGGCCCGGCGGCGACTCGGATCCACGGCCGTCAATGGCGGCGTCCGTGCAACCGGGCCCAGGTCCTCCCAACCGGCACCGAAGCACCGCGGCTGATTGCTGATGATCTGGGGCCCGGGTGCGGCCTGAACGGCATGGACTGGGGAGCGGACGGACGCCTGTATGGCCCACGATGGTCCTTCGCGTGAACACCGGCAGCAAAGAGGTCGTTGCTACCCTCGAACCCGGGCTGGACAACTTTGCCTTCGACGCTAATGACACGCCGTTCGTGTCGAGTTTCGCCGACGGATTCGTGAAGCGGGTCAACGCCGACCCGCTTCCTGCTGAGCGCCGAGGACGCCGCGGCGGTGTTCGAGACGATCACGCAGACCGTGCGCAATCAATGGCACGCCGAGATGCGATATCAGTCCGCGATGAGAATCTTGTTCTTGTCCAGGAAGTGCATGACCATTGCGACACTCCAGCCTCCCCACATAACCCAGGTGATCACCGTGTCCCAGCGCCTGAGTGGGTGTACTTCTTCGGGATCTTCCTGCTGCCAGGGGGTGTCCGACATGTTCGGCACAAACATCGTCACATAGAGCGTTGCAAAGAACGCGGCCGTCCCGATCAGAAAAGGGATGAGGAACCAGGGACTACTCATGAAGCTCGACTCACCACGCTGAACCGTTCAGATGGAACGCGCCCGTCATAGATCAACGTCATAGATCAGTCAGGCGCTTGTTGGGGTAGAAGGCCAACATGAGCTGTTCCTTGATCGAGAGCGGCACACCTTTGCCGGCACCGATCCGTTTCACATCGCTCGATTCATCGCCACAGTAGGTCCCGAAGATGCGGTCCCAGAGAATGATGTAGCAGCCGTAATTCGAGTCGCTCTGCCGGCGGTTCAGCGAATGGTGAACGTGATGCTGAGGCGCCGTAGCGAAAACCCAATCGTAGACAGGTAGCGACTTGAGCGGCAGGTTGGAGTGATTGAACTTGCCATTCCACATGCCGAATGCTGCAGAAACGGCAAGCACCTCGTCGCTCGCGCCAATGAAGGCCAGAACCATCACCCGACCCAGCGAAAGCGCCAGGTATTCGAACGGATGCGTCCGATCGCCCCGGAGGAAACTCATTTTCGTAATGTGGTGATGAGTTGCGTGCATGCGCCACCAGAACAGTACCTCGTGCTGAACACGGTGCAGCCAGTAATAGGGAAACGCCGTGCAGATACGTATGAAGATGACCGCGCCAAACAGTCCCAGCACGGTTGTCGGCTCGACGCTGATTTCCAGCAAGGTCCGATCACGAATGGCGCTGAAACCCTCGGAAACCGGCGTGCGATACATGTCTGTTATGAGCGGCGCCCAGAGGAACGCGCCCATCGCAAGCCAGAAGCCATCCTCGGCCAGTTCGGATGGTTGGAGTTTCCAATCGCCTCGACCCCAGCGCCGCTCGGCCCAGACGAATATCGGGATCGGAAGGAAGATCATCACCAGGGCGAAGAGCATGCGGTCTTCCTCTGCCCACACACCGCTGACTAGCGTGAGGGCGACCAGGAGCGGTGCTCCCATTGCAACCGTTGGCTGCAACACCGTCCAGAAAATGTCTTTCCAGGTCCTGGTCGTCGGACTGGATTGTGTGCTTGGCGACGGCCCAACAGGGTCCAGTGCATTCTCGCTCATGAGAAACCGTCAAACTCCAGTTTCTGGCTGTTCCTTGCCCGTTTCGGTGCAAAATGCAGACCAAGCCTCATCTTCACGACGGTGGCCCTCGCTATCCCCCACGTTCTCTATGGATGGCAAGCGGACAAGGCAAAACAGAAACGTCAACGCAGCACTGAAGTAGTGCAAAGCGGCACGACATGATTCTTCCTAGTGCAGTTTCCACTGCCGGGAATTCACTCGCAGCACACAAGGACCACCCAGCTCAAAGAAACTGTGGCGCTCAGCCCTATGTCAATCTGGTAGCCCACATGGCACGTCATTTGCTGAGCTAGCACGCCAAGGCACCCACATGCGCCGATAATGCCGCTCGTTCTCAAAGGACAGCCACTCGGTTCCAGACCAAGACCGCAAGAACACCAGTACCGACATGACGACCGAGAACGATACTCCCGAGGCAGACCACGAAGCAGACAACGAGATCCCACCAGTCGCCCGCGTGTTTGGGCGTGCCGTTTCTGAGTGGGTCACGTACAGCCTTATCGCCTTAACCATCATTGCCGCGATCTTCGGCTCCAAGGTTGGCGGTGAGCGTGACGCCCAGGCTGAGCGTGCCATGGCAACGCTGGAAGCGCTCACCGAAGCGGCGGAGAGCAAAGCCGCCGCAGGGGCCGCCCTGGTCTGCGACGAAACGCTCCTCGATCCCGAACTGCTCGCGAACGACTACCTGACACTCTCCATTCGGCAGGCCCCCATTGATGAAGACGACAAGTCTCTGGGTTACGGCCCGGCTCTTTATGTCAGCGTCGTGGAAAAGGAAGTGTCGGGAGACACCTGGGACACCGCACAGCGGCTGATGGACCTGGTCAAGGAAACAGATAAGGAATCAGCCGAATCGAGCGAGGACGGTTCTGGCCGCGTCATCGCCGTAAACGTCGCATTGGGTGAAGATGAGGAAGCCGAGTCAGAAAAATGCAAGAAACCCAAGAGCCGTCTGCGCGAGGTGCGCAAAAAGGGTTATGGCGAGGATGAGGAATACCTGCGTTACTACATCCTTGCTTCCGAGGTTGCGATCTGTAGTCAGGGGGCCTGATACCTCGCAACGCGATGCACAACTGACTCCCGCGAAGCACTTGCGATAGCAAGTGCGATCCAGGTCACCCACCAGAACCGCCGACAGCCGCTGGCAGACCCCGGCGCGTGACGTCCTTCGGGAACCAACGCATGGTGCACGTCCGCCAGGCGACTACTCCCGTTAGAGCCCCGCTAATCATGCTGTTTACCGGACGTCAATCACTTTAGAGTGCTATGAACCGCGCTGCAGGCATGCATGGACTCAACAATCGCCTTGCTGCTAGTGGTGGGGCTGATGAGCCGGTGTTTACCATGAGCCCGGTGGAGTGCTGGTATCGTGAACGGAGGCTCGAGCATGAACGAAGCTGATCTGACCCGCTTTGGACCTGAATCCTTCACGCGTCCACAGGGGACATCGAGCCCCATGACGTTCAGGGCCAGCGACGGACCGGGCAGGCTCGTGGTCCAGAACGAAGGCGCCGACGATGCGACCATCCGGGTCAACGGCCACGAGCTCTTCGATGCCCGAGCGTACGACGCAGGCGAAGCCATCCTGGAATTGGACCTCGAGAAGTCGAACACGATCGAAGTCGACGTCCGCTCCGCAGGTTCGCTGTGCGTTCGCGTGACCCAGGTTGCGCGGGCCGATCTCGGCATCGTCCGGCAAGGATACTTCGGGCTCAACACCAGCAATATGGAGCGGCAGCGTGCCTTCTACGAGACGCTGGGCTTCAAAGGTGAGATCTACCCGGCCGGGCCGGAAACGAGCACCACGTTCGCGCGCTCCCTCGGCTTTGCCGACGACTATCTGATCTACGTCTCGCTGCACAGCCTGGAAGATCCGCCCACGATGCCCTTCGTCGACACGGTGCAGTTCCGGGGCGATTCGTACCGTGACGAGCCACCCTACGCCCGGCTCAACCACATCGGCATGGCTTACGCCACCTACTCGACCGCCGACGTCGAGCATGCGTTCGCCCATCTGCAATCCAGGGGTGTCGCCTTCCTGTCACCGCCAACCGAGGCGCCGAATGGTGAGCGCTTTGCCTTCCTGAAAGACCAGGATGGCACCTTCCTGAAGCTGATCGACACCGACGAAGGCGAGCCCCCCGCCTCCGGCCCGGGCCTGATCCGGCTGGTCAACACGAACATGAACGTAGCGGATCTGGAACGCTCGCGGGCGTTCTATCGCCTGCTCGGCTTCACCGGGTCCGAGCCCGGGTACCAGGCAGGGTCCGGCGCGTTCGCCGCCGCTCACGGTTTCGACGGACCGATCGAGTTCGACGGTGCAGACGTCAGTCTCGGCGCGGACACCGACGGCGCGACGATCCAGCTACGCCAGTGGAAACGCCCCTTCGACCCCGCGCCGCCCTATCCGCCACCGGTGAATCATCTGGGGATAGACCGGATCAATTTCTACGTGAAGGACCTTACCGCGACGATCGAAGCCATGACCGCGCTCGGCTTCGAACCGCTGGGCCCCATCGGCGGCGGCCCCGAGATCGGCATCGTGTTCTTTCTCGATCCGGACGGCATCAAGGTCCAGTTCGCAGGGCCAGTGACCGGCTGATCGCTCCCGGGTGGGCGCGCCGACGGAAGCCGTTCAGTCCGTGATGCGGGGTAGAAGGGCGCCCCGGGGCCTGTTCAAGAAACGCTACACCCCGGGAACGGCCGGGACAGCGCGGCCCCAGGTTACCTACTCCTTGGCGAACTTGAGCAGGAATCGGTCGGTCTTTCTGCGCACGCTGGGATCGAACACGTTCTTCGCGTAGTCATCCTCGGGATTCGCCAGAAGGTCGCTCTCGTCGACCAGCGTGAGTCCGGCGGATTCCGCCAGCTCGATGACGATGGCGGGATCGATACGATGCGTCGTGCCGCCGGTGGTCGCGGGCGATCCGGACGGAGCGCGGTGGTCCAGCGCAACAAAATGTCCGTCCGCCTTCAGCACCCTGGAAATTTCGGCGAATGCCCGTTCGGGATTGCCCAGCACGCCCTTCTCCGCGCCCTCGGGATAGAACCAGAGCTCGTGAGGGCCGAGAAACCAGGTCACCACGTCGACACTGCCATCTTCGACAGGCAGCGTATCGAAAGCGGTCCGCATCTGCTCGACGTTCGGTAGCCTGCCGTCGGCCACACGGGCCTTGATCGCGTCGCCGGCGAATCCATCGAACAGCGGAGGGTTCTGCATGTACACCGTGCCGTCGCTGCCCACGGTCTTGGAGAAGATCTCCGTGTACACGCCGCCACCCGCCTCCATGTCGATGACGGTCATGCCCTCTACGATACCCGTAAAGGCGAGTACTTCCCGTGCCTTGCGGATCGTGTGCTGCTCGTAGTCCGACTCCGGCCGGTCGTCTCTGGCGAAAGCCGCATCCGCAACTTCGTTCGACTGATTGTCGGCATTCGCCAGGTTCAGGCTGGTCAGGGCCAACAGGGCAGCCGCCGCGGTAACCACGCATTGAGAAAATCGCGCGCTGTCCATTCCGTCCCTCATGGTCGCTTCCCCATCGGACCCGCAATATAGCGCGCTTCAGCAAGGATCAGTGAGTGGTTCGACCTGCATCCGGGGAAAACCATTGAATCCGGCCCGCGCCAGGGATTGAAGCCGCATGGCCGCGACTCAAGTGAGGCGCGGTTCACGAAACCCCGGCCCGCAAGGGGGCGCTAAAAAGCGGGCGCCAGGAAAGCGGACGCTATACTTATCGAGGCCATAACTTAAACGTTATTTCATCCAGCGTACTATATAAAACATATATTATTTTTATCTTGCCAATGAATAACTTATAAGTTATTTTTGAAGCGGAAAAATATAACGCAAAAGTTTTGCAATGCGCGCCGAAAATCGGGTCATGGCCCGCACACAGCTTGATAAGAGACTATCGCCGCTTCGCGACATGCAAAGCCTGGCCAGGCCGCCCCGCGGCTGGATCAGGGCAATCCGCGAAGCGCTGGGCATGACCGGCAAGCAGCTGGGTAAGCGCCTTGGCGTCAGCCAGCCTCGTGCCAGCAAAATCGAGCAGGCGGAAAAGGACGGCTCAATCACGCTGGACACGCTGCGCCGCGCCGCGCAGGCGCTGGACTGCCAGCTCGTATACGCCTTTGTCCCGCGTGCCCCTCTGCAGGACCTGGTCGAAGAGCGCGCCCGCGCCCGCGCAAAATCCATCCTCGAATCCACGAGCCATAGCATGGCGCTTGAAAACCAGCGCGCCGATGCGGACACCGACCGCGCGCATATCGAAGCGCTCACCCGCGAGCTCATAGAACGTTCAGGCCCGGACCTGTGGGAGGACAAATAGCGATCCGCTCCTCCCGGAAGAAGACGGCGCGACACCGCTCAGTGATGAAGAGCGCGAGGGCCTCAAGGTCTCCTATGTCACCACGCGCGGTGATCTTGACGCTGCCGAACAGCAGAACATCCTCAAAGCGCAGAGCTGAGCGCAAAGCGCAAGAACAAAGTCCTGAACCGCGACTACCTGAACGATCTGCACAAGCGGATGTACGGTGATGTCTGGACTTGGGCCGGAACATACCGCACCACAGAAAAATCAATCGGCATCGATCCTGTTCACATCCAGGTCCAGCTCCAGGAACTGCTCGATAACGTGAGCTACTGGATCGAACATGAGACCTACCCGCCCGATGAAATCGCCACGCGGTTCCATCACAAGCTGGTTAATATCCATCCCTACGCTAACGGCAACGGCCGCCATGCGCGCCTGGCAGCAGACATCCTACTCAAAGAAATGGGGCAAGACCCCTTCACCTGGGGCCGCGCAAATTTGCGCGATGCCGGGCAGGCCCGCAAGATCTATATCAACGCCCTGCGCGCCGCCGACGGCCATGACATCGGAAAGCTCTTGGAATTCGTGCGGTCGTAGAGAAGCGACGCGCAAGGGCCTCTCCCGCAGCCGCATCCTCCTCTGTCGTATCGACCACAATCACCCGCGCGCTCACGCAAGCGCCATCATCATATGGGACCAGCGTGGGCGCGCCTCCGCGTCCGTTGCTTGACCGCGCGAACCCCACCGGAAACGGCGTCTCGACATCCTCGATCACCCTGGTCCGCACTTCCTCGATTTCCCGGCCGGGGTCAGAGAGCAAAGAGCCATAGGCGAGTATTCCAACCTTTTTAGTCATCTCAATCGGATTGCACACAGATATGCGGGCCTCTGACCATGCCCGGCATGCCGGTCATCACCATGGTGCTTCTGCTGATGGTGAGCATGCTGCTGCTGCCCACCGATTCTGGCAGCTATTCGGCCAGCCTCCCTCAAAATCACTCGATATAGCGATATCTGCTCTTAAGAGCATATTATCGCGATTTATATGCGCTTAAGAGCATCCATATTGACTCTGCGCCTCGAACACCAATATGCTCTTAAGAGCAGATATGACAACTTTAGCAGCGCTTAAGAGCAGATGACCGCAAAGAACACATTGACCAAAGCCCCGCCCTACGCCGTGGAAAGCGCGATCAAGCGCCTCGGGGCGAACCTGCGCACGGCACGGCTGCGCCGCAACCTGACCATCGAGGAGGTCGCCAATAAGATCGGCACCGGCCCCCGCGCGGTCGCCGATGCGGAAAAAGGCAAAGTGACCACAAGCATCGCCGTCTATACCGCCCTGCTCTGGACCTATGTCCTGCTCGGCCCGTGGGACGCACTCGCCGACCCTGCCGAAGACAGCGCGGGCATCGCCTTGTCCGAACGGAGGGAGCGTGCCCGCAGCACCAGCAGCACGGAGCTCGATGATGACTTCTAACAATGAGTGCTTCGTCTACATCATGCTGCCCGGAGAGACGACCTTTACCACCGCCGGGCGCTTTGTCATGGACAAAACGCGCCAGGGCCAGCCGCTCGGCAAGTTCATCTACGGCAAGCGCTACCGCGAGAACAAGGCCGCCGTCCCCATCGACCCGATCGCGCTCAAACTCGCCGCCACCACCTACGAGACCCAAGGCCTCAAAGGCCTGTTCGGTGCGCTCCGGGACGCAAGCCCCGACTTTTGGGGCCGCCGCGTCATAGAAAAACATGCAAAGTCCGCCCCTCTAGGCGAACTCGATTGCCTGCTGCACTCACCGGACGACCGTGCGGGGGCACTAGGATTCGGGCGCAACGTCGAGCCCCCTGCGCCGCTGCGCGAATATAACCGCACGATGGACCTCGAAAGACTCCAGCAGGTCGCCGATGCCATCATCGCCGATGAGGAACTCCCGCACGACGACCCCGATGCCCAGCAAGCGCATGAACTGCTTGGCGCCACGTCCATGGGCGGCGCCCGCCCCAAGGCCGTCGTCGAAGACGATGAAGGCCTCTGGGTGGCGAAATTCAACCGCGCGGATGACAAGTGGGACTACGCCAAGATCGAACGCGCTATGCTCCTGCTGGCTGCCGAATGCGGCATCCATAGCGCCACCAGTAAACGCACGACTATCGGCGACCGTGATGCCCTGCTGGTCAAACGCTTCGACCGGGAAAAAGAGCAAGACGGCTACCGCCGCGCCCGCATGCTGAGCGCGCTCACCCTTCTACGCGCCGACGAGAACGAGCGTGATAAATGGTCTTACGTTGTTCTGGCAGAAGAACTGCGCCGCCTGTCAGACCAGCCCAAGGAAGACGCACCGGAACTGTTCCGGCGCATGGTATTCAATGCGCTGATCACCAATGACGACGATCACCCGCGCAACCACGCAATGATCGCCATGAACGAGGACTGGAAACTCTCTCCGGCCTACGACCTGACCCCGTCAACTCCGGTCAGCACGAGCCACCGCGACCTCGCCCTGCAATGCGGCGACCAGGGGCGCTTCGCCAACGCCAAGAACCTGCTGACGCAGTGCCAGCGCTTCCTCATCGAACCAGAGCAAGCAACAAAGCTCATCGACGAGATGGAACAGATCGTCAAGAACCGCTGGCACGCCATCGCCCGCAACGAAGGCGTCACCGAACAGGACTGCGAGCGCATGAGCGGTGCATTCGCCTATGAGGGGTTCAGGCAGTAGACATGGAGAGCCAACGAACATATGAAGCAGGACCCGGCAAGGCGACCGTCTCTTCTGTCGTGGAGGAGTGAATGCAGATCAATGCGGAGCTGATCAAGTCACTACTGCACGAGGCAGAAAGCGCCACGCTTGACTTCAAGCACGACCAGTATCCGTTCGACAACGCATCGAATGACGACAATTGTCGGTAGATGGGTCCCGCGATCTACAGGGTATCCGGCGCGCCGCGCGTTACGTTCTATCTATCTTTTCGCAACCCGCGAGGGCCGTTGTCCTTATAGCGGGGACGGATTCCGCTCGATCTGGCAGCGGGCGATGGCCAGGTACCTGGCGGAAGGCAATGGGCGCCTTACCGACCATGACCTTCGCGCCAAGGGCACCAGCGACTCTGAGGGCCTTACCGCGGCGCAAAACCCGGCTTGGGCATCAGAGCAGCCAGCTCACCAATCGTGTCTGCCGCCGCAAACCGGCACAGGTGCGCGTGCTCGAACGCCCCGCCAGACAGAAATGGCATCCCGAATCGCGGATGGTCTTAAAGCCAGACGAAAGCTCTGCTTTCGGCACGGCTCGCACCCGCGCGTGAGCAAGGGCCTGGCTGTCACCCCCTCTCCTCGCTTCTTTTGGTCGGTCGTCGGGTTCATGTTGTACGTTAATTGCGTATAGTTCAGCGATGAACCTGGTCTTCCTTGAGACCCCGTTGTTCACGCGCCTCCTCGGAGACTACCTGAGCGACGAGAGCTACCGGGAACTGCAACGGGCGCTGATGGAAAACCCCGAACTCGGTGACGTGATGTCTGGATGAGGCAGCGGACCTGAACGCCGAGGAAAAGACGGCATTGAAGAAGGCGATGCAGACCGAGTTGGAAGCCAGGAGACAAAAGTCATGAAGCCGAAACGCAGATTGTTCGATGAGCTGATGGAAGGCGTCGACGCGATGCGGCAGGAACGCGATGGGAAGATCACGCTCCGTTCCCACCACGTTGAGGACCTGCCGCCGCTCGAGGTAGACGCAGAACTCATCCGCGATACGCGCGAGCGCATGCACGTCTCGAGGGCCGTGTTCGCCCGCCGCCTGCGTGTCTCGACACGCACGTTGGAAAACTGGGAACAAGGACGGGCCCGACCCAATGCTCAGGCGGCCGCACTCATCCTGATGGTGAGACAGTTTCCCGACACATTGGACAGACTGAGCGAATTGGCAGGACACCGAGTAGCCTGACTACTCGAGATTTGGCTCCGCCTGCTGGGCTCAAACCAGCGAATCACATTTATTTGAAGCTCTGAGCCTGCTACTCGCCTTGGCCCGCCTCCGGGCAGGACCCGCAGCGCAGGGACCTACGTGGGGTGAATCGGCATTACAGACCCTGAAGGTGGCTCCGTACGACGCAGCTTACGCGATGGCTGTGTCAACTCCCAAGGAACTCGTCCCGGCACAAGAGTATTGTGCGTATATACAGCAGCGCCAAATTTGTCGTGTGCCCCTACAAGAACTCCGACGATGACCGACAGCGCGTCTCCTCTCGTAGATACTACGAGGCACACAAGGACGAGTACCTCGCCCGGAACCTGGCCAAGAAAAAGGCCATCCGCGAGTGGATTCAGTCACAGAAGAACCGCCCCTGCATGGACTGTGGCAGAGAGTATCCGCACTACGTCATGGACTTCGATCACCGTCCCGACCAAAAGAAGCTGTACGAACCGACACGGCTATACGTCTTACAGAGCTGGCGGAAAGCTCGGGCGGAAATTGCAAAGTGCGACGTTGTTTGCGCCAATTGTCACCGCGAACGCACCTTTGGCGGTCGGCGCGAAGATTGATCGCCAGAATGAAGAAGGCCCAGGAGAAACCTGGGCCTTTCTGATGGCTCCGCCTGCTGGGCTCGAACCAGCGACATGCTGATTAACAGTCATTTTTCGGGGCCTAACTGACCCTCACAATCATCTGCTCCATAGACCCGAACCGCCTGCAAAACCAGGTTTTTGTCGCGCTTAAGGCCAGATCCTTCTAACACTCCCTCACTGATGGTATCGTGGGTAACTGTTACCCATCCGTTACCCAGTTGATCCGATGATTATTAATCAGTCGATCCACGCACCGTGAAGCAGAAGCTCACGGACCTCTTGTTGAAGAACCTGAAGGCGCCAAGCGAAGGGCGTCTGGAAGTGTTCGATACCCTGCTGCCCGGCTTTGGCGTGCGCGTCGGCAAGCGCGGCCGGCCGACCTACTTCGTCATGTACCGGGTCCACGGCAAGCAGTTTCGCCAGACCCTCGGCAGCCACCCGGCCACGAAGCTCGCCGATGCCAGAGACCAGGCCGCCGAGGCCCTGGCGCTCGCGAGCGGCGGCGGTGATCCGAAGCTCGAGGCGCTGCGCAAGAGCAAGGAGCAATTCAAACCGATTGCCACCGAGTTTCTGGAGCGCTACGCCGAGGTCCACCAGAAGCCCACGACCTACAAGCAGACTAAGCGCTACGTCGAGAAGGTGCTGATTCCCGAATGGGGGCATCTGCCGGTGGTCAATATCACCCGCCGGCACGTCCACAGCCTGCTCGATGAGCTGGTGGACGCCGGCAAGGGCACCACGGCCAACCGGACCCTCGCGACCATGAGCAAGCTCTTCAACTGGGCTGTCGAGCGCGGCTATGTGGAGGTCGCGCCGACGCTCGGGGTCAAGGCGCCGGCCAAGGAGGTCTCGCGGGATCGGGTGCTGACCCTCGATGAGATCCGAGCCATCTGGAAGGCGTCTGAAGAACTCGGGTATCCATTCGGCCCCTGGCTCAAGATGATGTTTGCCAGCGGTGGCCAGCGCGAAAGCGACGTGGCCCGCATGCGCTGGGCGGAAATCCGCGGCGCCTGGTGGGAAATCGAGGAGCCGACCAAGAGCGACAGCGCCCACCGCGTGCCGCTCTCCACCCTCGCGCTGGAGATTCTGGACGAAACGCCGCGCCTGGAAGGTCCGTATATCTTCAGCACCCGCGGCGGCGACGTGCCCATCAGCGGATTCTCGAAGGCCAAGGCGCGGCTCGATATCAAGTCTAAGGTGAAAGAATGGCGGTTCCACGATATCCGTAGGACGGTGGCGACCGCGTTTGGCGAGCACCTGGGCAAGCACCCCTACGTCATCGAACGCATCCAGAACCGGCGCTCAGGGACCATCAAAGGCGTGACGGCGGTCTACAACCGGGCGACCTACGACAAAGAGGTGACGGAGGCCATGGGCGCCTGGGGCAAGTTCCTGCGCGGCGTTGTGAGCAACAGCAAGGTGATATCACTGCATGGATGAGATCGACATTGACGGTGTCGAGCAGGTACCAGAGGAACTGCTTGACTGGCTCAGGCGTACCGCGACCAAGGCCCGGCACCACCACAACGAGCAGATTGACTCAGCCATCGCGGCGAGGCCGGGCTTCTTGGAAATGGCCGCTGCAGCGAGCCGAAACGCCTACCGCCTACCCGGCGAATTGGTGGCCGCCTACCTGCAGACCCTCATCCGCAAGGACACGAGGCCCGAGGAATGGCGGCTCGGCTACGAGCTCTACACGCAGTTCGCCGACCACGTGAAGGACTCGCATCTGCCCAAGGCCCGCGGCCCCAATTTCGCCAGTGCCCACCGCGTGTATCTGCTTGCCTACATGGGCTGGTGCGACCGCATCGAGGAGTTGGGCCAGCGAGAGTCGGCCGAACAGGCAGCCGACCTGTTCGGGGTCTCGTACGACGACCTTATGCGTTGGCTAGAAGACCGCAACGGCAAGTATGCATCCAACCATCGCGCCGCCCGGTCGCTCCTGGAGGCTTCCATCGGCCTGGACTAGTCGCCAGGGAAGGTCGTAGCCCACCCGCCGTCATCGCGAGGTATCAGTTTGAGTCCATCCCGGTAACGGCCGCCGCGGGCACTCGAATTGCCGGCGCCGAAGCCGGCATTGTCCAGCCGCTCCGCGAAGGTGGTTTGGTTGCCGGGCCGCTCGTTTGCGGCCTCGGCAAAGCGTTTCCACGAGTTGAATAGCGGCGTCGGCCTGTCCCAATGACCCGGACCGACCGTGCAGCACTCATCGAGCCACTGGTCAAAAAGGTTCTCTGCGGCGAAATACTGCGCCGTCGCCTCCTTGACCACGGCCGGCGGCTGGAGCCCCTCCACCAGATAGGCCGAACACCCGTCGATGACCCACTGGAGGATGCCTCCGGCCTCTGCCATCAGCTTCTTGCCAAGGTCAGGGTCCCTTCGCTCCGCATCAAACCGGACCAGAAAGGGCAGAAGGTGCAGCCGGCGTTTCATCGCCTCATCCACGTTCTTCAGGCGCGGTTTGTGGTTGCCGGCGATCAGTAGCTTGAATCGCGGCTCATAGGTAAAGAAGTCCTGGCGCATGTACCGAGCCGTGATGGGATCGCCACCGGCCATCGACTTGATCCGCGATTCCGCCCAGGCGCGCCCTTCCTCGGTCTCCTGGGCCAGCACCAAGCGCGCCCCTCTAAGCATCGCCAGGTCCGTGGGATGGCGATCCACCTGGCTCTCCGTGAACGTGTCCACGTTGGCAACAGTCGCATAGTCGCCGAGGATGCGCTGGAATGTGTTGAGCAGGGTGCCTTTGCCATTACCACCGGGACCGTAGCTGAAGAACAAGGCATGCTCTCGGACCGATCCGGTGACGCAGTACCCGAACACGCGCTGGACAAAGGCCACGTACTCGGGATCACCGCCCGTAATCTCTTCCAGGAAGCGGAGCCACGTTGGGCATTCGCCTCCTGGAGCGACGGTCGTTGATTTCGTCATGTAGCAGCTGGGGTCGCTGTCGCGGACCTCACCGGTCCGCAGATCGACGATGCCGCCGGACGTATTGAGTAGCCAATCGTCCCGGTCCCACTGGTCGACAGTGGCGGCGTAGCGGCGATCCGACTTGGCCAGCCGCTCGACCGCGGCCACCACGGATGCCTTCAGGTACTTGGACTCCGCCTCCGCATAGACCCGGATATGCCGTCGAACCCTGTCATAGACCGCCATGGTGTCGTCTTCGACCCAAACCTGGCCATTCCACGCGAACCACTTGTTCCAGGCTGCCACGTAGCGAAGCATCGGCTCCGCTTCGCAGAACGTCAGTGCTAGAGAGTCCTCGGAGATTTCCCGCCTGTACTTGAAATCGAGCCGCTGCGACGTGTCTTCAACGGACATTCGCGGCCTCCAGCGCTCTGAGGATGCGCGTGACGGCTAGTTGGACCCGCTCCAGCTCACTTCGGGCCAAGTTACCACCGTCGAGGATACGACCAGACGCGCAAGCACATAGCACTGCCTCATCGCGGACAATCATCAGCAGGTCGCGATAGCTCCACCGCTGCTGGACGCCCTGCCGGGGGTCCAGGCTGGCAGGAAAGAGGTCGACTACCTCCAGGCCAACTGCAGCGAGTAGGTCTACCGCGCAACCACCGAAATCGTGCACCAGGATACGGCCATCCGGTAGTTCCCTTATGCTCAGGCTCGGCGAACTGTCGTCGTGACCAGGACATTTGGCCATCCATTGACCGTCACCTGTCAACGGACAAAAATAATTGACCCACCCAGCGGACATAATTATTGACCCACCCGCCAGTTCTTCAGCCCTCCGTGTGATGATTGATGGATGTGTGGTCGTGCCAAGCGCAGGCGCCAGAACGATGACAGACATGGCGCCGTAGACCTTGGTGTATCGGAGGCGCCATGATCGTTTTGGCGCCTGCGCCCCGGATCGTGCTCATGCCGCTTCTCCGTTTCCGATCAAGCCGCTCTGGCGAGCTTGCCGAAGGCGGTAGCTGTCGCCGCGGATCTGGATCACGTGAGCGTGGTGCAGCAGCCGGTCGAGCATGGCACTGGTGAGCGCCGCGTTGTCGGCGAAGACGGTTTCCCAGTCGCCGAACGAGAGGTTCGAGGTCAGGATGACCGAGCCCTGCTCGTAGCGCTTGGCGACCACCTGGAAGAAGAGATCGGCCTGCTGCTTCTGCAGCGGCAGATAGCCGATCTCGTCGAGCACCAGCAGCCGTGGGCCGAGGATGGCGCGTCGCAGATACTGGTCGAAGCGGTCCTCGCGTCGCGCCTTCTCGAGCTGCAGGGTCAGATCCGCGGCAGTGATAAAGCGCACCTTGCAGCCCCGCTCAGTGGCTTTGAGTGCCAAGGCGATGGCCAGGTGCGTCTTGCCCACGCCGGAGGGGCCGAGCAGGATGACGTTCTCGCGGCGTTCCACGAACGCGAGCCCCGAGAGCTCCTGGATCCGCGCCTTCGGCACGCCCGGTGCAGCATCGAAGTCGAACTGCTCGAGGGTCTTTACCACCGGGAAGGTCGCCAGCTTGATCAGCATCTCCCGGCTGCGAGCCTGGCGCAACGCGTACTCGGCCTGGAGAACCTGCTCCAGGAACTGCAGGTGACTGAGTTCCTTGCTCGCCGCCTCATCCGCGATGTTGGCGTAGTGATGGCCGACCGCTGTCAGCGAGAGGTCGGCACACAGCTTCTCGATCACCTCGCTCATCAGCCCACCTCCTGCAGCAGTACGTCGTAGGCCTTCGGTGAGCGCTGAATCGGGTAGCGTGGCCAGTGTGCCAGCGTCGGCCGGGCCACAGGCCCGACGTACGGCGCCATCTCTGCCTGCTCCTCTACCAGCCGCGTCTTCGGCACGGCATTTGTCGTCGCATGCATCCGGACGTTCGCGACGTCAGCGCGCCATAGTCGGGCCTCGGCGTTCAGCCGTTCCAAGTCCAGCTGCTCGCCCTCCATCGCCAAGCGGGTGCGCAGCGGATGGAAGAAGCTGTTGGCCACATAGTGGATGCTCCGCTCCACCTTACCCTTCGTTTGCGGCCGGTACGGACGGCACAGCCGTGGCCGGTAGCCGCACTCGGCCGCCAGCGCCCAGATCCCGTCGTGGAACCGATGGCGACCGCGGCCATAGGCATCCCGCTGGGTCACGACGGTCCGCATGTTGTCGTAAAGGATCTCCCGCGGCACACCGCCGAAGTCCTGCAGCATCCGTCGGTGACAGGCGATCAGCGTCTCCGATGCCATGGACTTCACGTACTCGAAGTACAGCCAGCGGCTGTAGCTCAGCATCCCGACGAACGCGTAGACTCGCGAGCCGTCGTCCAGCCGGTACTCGCCCCAGTCCATCTGCGCTTGATGGCCCGGCGGCGTCTCGTAGCGAACCACCGGCTCCGGCTCGACTTCCGGATACAGGCTTGCCGCGAAGCGGCGGACCGTACGCTCAGTGCCATCGAACCCCATTGCCCGGATCTCCCGGTGCAGAACCGTCGCCGGCACTCGAAACGGCTTTGCCGTCTCGATCCGCCGGCGCAGCCAGTCTTCATACGGGGCAAGCTTCCGCGGCCGCCCCGGCCCTCGCTGCGACGGATCCTTTACCGCCTAGCCTCGCAGGTACTTGCGCACCGTGTTCCGGGATATCCCCAGCTCCTTCGCAATCGCCCGAACGCTCAGACCGCGCCGCGACAGTATCTTGATCTCCACAATTGCTTCCTTCGTCAGCATGCGGCTCCCCATCAGCGAAGCCGCTAGTGAAACAAAGGTGGGTCAGAAATTTCGTCCGAACTGGGTCAGTTTCCAATGTCCGGCGACACACCACGCGGCCGAACCATCTCCAAGCGCTCAAGTAGATCCTGGGCCGTCATTTGCAGCCGCCCCCGCGCAGAACAGCAGCGACCGTCTTTCGGTGCCGCCAGGCGGCCGACCACCCCGCCCGCATCTGGCGCGGACGCCGGGCCTCCAGGCGGTCGAGCCCGGGCCGCTTCAAGTAACCGCCACTTTCTGAAGCTTTCGAATCTGTTAGGACCCGCCGGCGGCGGGCCGGTGAGCGGTCAGTAGGACTCCGCATCACGCCACGCCTCAATTTCTGAGGGATTCCAGTAGTTGCGGCCCGCAATCTTGATGGGTCGGGGAAATTCGCGGTACTGGATCCAGCGCCAGAGAGTCATATCGCAGATGCCACCGAAGTACTGCTTCACCGCAGCGCTGCGGATCAAAGTGACGGGGCGGTCAGTCGGTTGGGTCGGCAAAATCTCCATGGCGGCATCACTAGTCAAGAAAAGTGAAGCCATGGTGCTAGGAGCGAGAGGAGCGACACCCCCCTTATTAGCCCCCTGAGGCCCTAATAGGGGGGAGGGAGCCGGAAATTTAACCCATATTGGGGAGATGCAACACCTGCAACAGCCAACGGACATATCGGCGTTGGTCCGAGAACGTCGAAACGATCAATCGGCGTTGCGCGCGTTGCGGCCCTGCAGAATGCGCCCCGGAGCGCGTACAGTTAGGGGCACAAGCCCAAGGATTCGAAGCCAAGAGGCTAGGGACACGCGCTTAGGCGAAGCGTCCATGTGACTATTCGGCGCCGCGTACAGTCCAAGCGCAACCGGCCCTGGTTTCGCACGCGGCCTGCCACTCAGTTGAGGTAAAGGATGGCTAAGACGATAACCGTATTTAACAACAAGGGTGGTGTCGGCAAGACGACATTTCTGTGCAACATTGCAGCATTCATTGCCATCAAGCTGAAGAAGCGTGTTTTGGTGGTAGACGGCGACCCACAGTGCAATGCGACGCAGTATCTTCTTCCCGAGCAGCGTCTCGAAAAGATCTACGACAAGGCAAAGCGTCCAACGATCGATGCGTTTCTCGACCCAGTACGTCGCGGACGCGGCTATGTTTCAGAATCAGTGGAACTAGAAGACAGCCCGAGGTTCGGGGTTTCTTTGGTGCCCGGAGATCCATCGCTCGCGCTGTCCGAGGATCTTCTGGCCACCGATTGGTCAGATGGGACATCGGGTAATCCGAGGGGGCTTCAGACGACCTTTGTCTTTGCAGACCTGTTTTCTCGCTTCGACGATTTTGACTACACTTTCGTGGACGTAGGCCCTTCGTTAGGCGCCATCAACCGCGCCATTCTTATAGGGTCTGACTACTTCATCGTTCCGATGTCGTCGGACCTCTTCAGTTTGATGGCTCTTAGGAATATTTCGATTTCGCTAAAGAAATGGCGGCGCGACCTAAAGCGAGGCCTCAACGAGCATGAAGTCGAGCATTCTGTGCCGTTCGAGATTGGCGCGGGCAAAGCGGCCCGGTGGGCACTAACCTTCGCCGGATATCTGACTCAGCAGTACACAGCAAAGGTATCGCAAGGCGAACGACGTCCAGTGCGTGCCTACGAGCGCATCCTGAAACAGGTCCCCACGGCAATAAAAGAGAATCTGGCTGATGAGTTCTCGGACCTACCAGCTGGGACACAATATAAACTCGGTGAGATACCCAACCTTCATAGCGTCGTGCCTATGTCGCAGACCGCTCATGCACCGATCTTTGCGTTAAAGGCCAAGGATGGAGTGGTCGGGGCGCATTTCGCCAAGGTCGCAGAGGCAGAAGAGATCTACGCCGGCATCGCTAAGAACCTCATCGAAAACGTGAACATCCGGGCATGATCATTTGGCCGGACAGGGTCGTCCGAGATCTGGCACGGCGACGGAGCGTGATCTTTCTTGGCTCCGGAATTTCTCGCTGGGCTTCCACAGAACAGGGGCGACGCCCCCAGACTTGGGAACAGTTTCTTCGGCAGCTTTGCGATCAGGTCACTCCCCGCCAGCATATCCAATCACTCTTGAAAGAGCGCGACTACCTGACGGCATGCGAGGTCCTGCGAGCGGCTCTTGGTCGGGCTGACTTCAATCAAGCACTCAGAAACGAGTACCTGTCGCCCAGATACAGGCACGCGAATATACACGAGGAAATATTTCGCCTAGACAGCCGGATCGTCGCGACGCCGAACTTCGACAAGATCTATGAGACGTACGCAAATCATGAGGCCCAAGGCTCAATCGTATTGAAGCACCAATATGATCCGGACGTAGCCGACACGCTCCGGAGCACCGATCGCTGCATTCTGAAGGTGCATGGGACAATAGACTCCGTCGATCGCCTGATCTTTACACGCAAAGAATACGCAGAAGCCAGGCACAAATACCACACCTTCTACCGGCTGCTTGAGGCTCTGGCACTAACGCACACGTTCATATTTCTTGGTTGCGGTTTCAGCGACCCAGACATCCGCCTTCTACTCGAAGATACCTACTTCAAACACCCGGGCGCTTCGCCGCACTACTTCCTTCTATCCCGCAACAGCGTCCATAAGTCCGTTCAAGAAGTTGTGGAACAGACGATGAACCTGCAGATTGTGAGCTACAGTTCTGCTGGGGATCATGCGGAACTTGGGGATTCCATCTCAAATCTCGCTGACCTGGTCGAGGCTGAACGCCATTCTCTTCAAGAGACGGCGAACTGGTAAGTCCCACCTTGCCCGAGTCAATGGCACAACTACGAATCGCAGAATCTTGGACTTGTGTCACTAACTGTACGACCGACCCAGGCGACTCAGCACACTCGACTGACTTGCCTAGATCTATCCACGGAAGCCGGGTCCTCACTTCTTGTCCGCCCTAGAAACCCATGCCTTCGCAATGATCGCCGCGTATGCAACAACCTTGTCTACGTCGCGCTCGCGCTTCAGAATCTTCATCATGTTATGACCAATCATGCGCTCATCGAATCTCGCCTTGATGACGTCGTCGGTCATTGCATCGATTGACTCGCGGCGCCGTACAGCGGACGACTCGGAGCCACTTCGTATCGACTCTTCGCGAGGATCAAGTTTCGCGTAGAACAAGGACGGTTGAACGTCATTTGACTCAGGATGCCACCTACGAAATCGCAGGTAACCGGTCCCAACCTCAGCCTCATCCTCCACCACACGAACTTCCTTACGCGTTCGCACAAGGATGTTCTGCCCGAAACTCAGCCCATACCAATTCCAGACGAAATCGTCTTTGTCTTCCGCAAGTCGCTTCTCAAGCTTCGCGGGCCCAAGTCCAAGCACAACAACACCATTTTTGCCCCGTCTAGCAATCACATCAGCCTGGGCTTGGGGAACACTCCACTTCTGCAGGTCTGGATACGCAAATCGATCGACTACCTCCTGGCCGTTGGCAATCGCCTCCATTCGCAATGCCTCTTCGATCACGTAGTCGGCATCCATCACCTGCCCGGGAGGCTCTGATTTGGAGGTCACTCCAAGCAATGCTCCCGCCATTGAAGAGATCGTATCGGTATCTGTTCCTAAACAACTTGACGCCTCTGCCAGAGCCACGCCCGGTTGTTCTTTCCCACGCAAGGCCACAACGCTGGCCATGAGAGCTGTGGTAGTTCCAGTTCCCCTGCGTCGAGGATCTCTCAAGCGCAGCGCCTCCGCAAAGTCTTCAAAAGTAGATGCTGACGACGACTTCGAAAGAAGCAGCCCCGCAGAATTCAGGTCTTCTTCTACCTCACTTGAGTACTTGGAGATCGCATCCGAAAACTTGCTTCGAGCCTGTTGCTCCCAAACCGGAAGCCAGAACTGAGCTAGCTCTCGATCCGCCATGATGTACTCAGGCACACGCCGAAAATCTCGCGCAAACTGCGACCAGTCGCGCAGAGTGGAGTGGCTTCCATGGCGCAATACGTGAGCCAGACAACGCGCATGAAACACAGCGCCTAATATTCCAAGCGGGTGTCCGTGTGTGGTAATGGCATTCCGTATAACTTCCGGAAGATAACTTCCGGGCTCCTCCAGATCGCTGGAGGCCCATACGTGGGGCTGGATTCGCATCGCCGCCCCATTCCCACCCGAACTCAGGTATTCCGTTCGTTTGGTACGGTAGAAGTTGCTAAACCAATTGATGTCGGATCGAGCCAGATTCGCTGCCGCAGCGCGCGAACCGATTCCTGCACCAAGGGCGTACGCCGGCCAGACGGCGAGTTCAACTTTTGCGAAGGCTTCTACATCGAATTTTCCGCCCGGACCAATAGCGCGACAGGTTGCCAGGCGGAGCTGACTGTCATCCGAGTAGCAGCCCTCCGGTAGGTCAAGGACCAAACCGAATCTTCCGCCGATTCTTCGTTTCCATGCGTGGGTAGTTCGGAGTGGAAGCGAAACTTCACGAGATTTCAGGATCTGTAACGAGGCCAGCTCGGTCATGAAGCCTAGCGCGTCACCATATGCGGACCAGATCGCTGATCGGGCAATCACAGACTTCAAAGCGTTCATTAGGCTCCCGGAGCAAACACAGACGGATCGAAGAGGACTTCGATGCCTTGGTGGTTAAGCACCTGGCATTGAGCGACTACGTCGTCTTCGTCATCTTCAGATCGCACGTAGATCTTTCTCAAGAAATCAGTCGAGAGCGACCCGCGGTAGAGGACCTCCGCCTGAATACAAGTTGGTAGGGAATCATCGAGTCCCTCCCTCGTAAGTCGGGCTTTGTACCTACCCAAGACCACATCGGCAAACAGCGCAGAAAGACCCTGGACACCCTGTGCTCTGCGTGCACTCGGATAGATATTGTTTGTCGTAGTAAACCAGACGCCATCGTGGCTCAGAATCTCTGGATCGAAAGAAAGTACGCGCCAATCTAGATCAGAATGCCACCGATTTGAGCATATTTCGAAGAACGTCCCATTGATCCTTGATATCGATAGATTGACGTAGTCCAGCCAAGCTGTGTCTTGTCTTTTGGCAGCATTCTCCAACGCAACAAACTCCAACAGTTGATCTTGGCGGAGCTGTGATCTCGGATGCACGAGGCGACTGCCCAAAATGCCCGTGAGACCTTGGTGGTGGGTAAAGTGCAATATTTCCGTGATTCCACGCTCACGGACAAAATCGGCAACATCGTCACTCATAGGTCAACCAAGCGATAAAGCGCGGGATCTACGGCGGCCAGGAGTCTCGGAGCCTCATCCTGCCGATAGCCAAGCGTCACAGATTCCCTAGCGCGAGAAACACCCATAGCCAGAAGTCGCTTCAGAGTCTGCAGCCGGTCCTCTTCCGGATCATCATCCGAGTGCTCAAGAAGCTCTTGATTCATACCAATCAGGAAAACATGATCGAATTCAAGCCCCTTGCTCGAATGAAGGGTCGACAGCGCGATATTCTCGCGTCCTTGCGGCCACTCAGACTGACGAGTAATGCTTGCGAAGCCGAATCCGTTGTCTCTGAGGCTCTTTTCAACGAAGCTAAACCAACCGCCCCCTTTGATGTGCAAGATGGCGACCGACTGGTTCACCAAGTCGATCTCCCGCAAGCGGCCCAACATGTGACTTACCTGTCGCTCGTATCTTCCAACCAACACGGTGGGCAATGGTCCACTTCGAGTACATGCACTAAGGTCCGGTATCGTCCCGTCGTCGTCTACCGGCAAGCCATCGAGCAATGCGCGCGCAAATGACGCAATCTCTCTCGTGTTCCGATAGTTCCTCGAAAGCCGGCGGACGTTCTCTGGCCGAATGGCCACTCCAACCTCTCGCCATATGTAACCCCTAGCGTATATGCGCTGTATGGTATCCAGCACAAATGTCAAGGCGTGGACTTCCGCCAAGTGCGAGATGATGGCGCGAATCTCATTGGCTGAAAGGTCTTGAGACTCGTCAACTACGACTATGTCGTACCCGATAGAGGGCTGCTGTCCCATCTCACAAGCAAGGTCATTCCAATCCTGCTGACGACGACCGCGCAACCAAGTGTAGTAGGGGTCAACGACGCTAGTTAATAGCTCAGTTCGCAAACGGCGGTCGACTCGCGGCGAAGCGCCACGCCCATCTCTTCGGGCGCCCAAGTACTGATCCAAATCACCGGGAGCAAATCGACCAATTAGGTATTCGACTTCACCAACTAAGAACTGAGGCTCAAGCGGGATCCCCGCTCCCAACCTCCTTATTTCACGCCGCCTTTGCTCATCGTCTACGACATTGGGCCGCCCCAACTGTCCATACGCCCAAGACGCGAAGGTGGAAACCTCAAGTTCGACATTGTTGGCCTGAGGCACTTGATTTACCACCAACTCGCGGATGTAGCCCCTGAGCGTTCGGTTATAGGTAAGGACGAGAACCCGAACAGCCGATTGATCCGCGCTACGAAGACGCCGATTGCAGAAAGTCGCAATAAGTGAATGTAGCCGGAGTATGGCCGTGGTGGTCTTCCCGCTACCTGCGGCGCCTCTAATGACCTCTACGCCGGGCCTGTTCCGAGAGATGATCTGCAACTGCTCGGGGGTAGGAGTTACGATCGGCAGCGTCTTCATGTCAACGGACTCCTCCGCTCAAAGCATCGCCGCCTGACACACTAGCCCAAACCGCAAGAAGGTACTGCATGCGCGCGGAGAGAGAGGGTCGAAACGAAGCAATGCCGAGACGGAAGCCGGCCGGACTGCAATGGGCCGGAGCCGCGTCCTCCCGGGGTCGGCAGGCTCCTCGATGCGCTGATTATCTTTGCTCGTTACCCGCCACGTTACCCGAGCCGATCTGGTGTAAGTGGAGACTTACTGGCAGAGCACTATCAAAATTGGCTCCGCCTGCTGGGCTCGAACCAGCGACATGCTGATTAACAGTCAGCTGCTCTACCAACTGAGCTAAGGCGGAATAGGCGCGGTAGTTTAACCGCCGCCACCCCAAATTCAAGCCGAAATCCGGGACTTTGCAAGGCCGGGCGGCCTTGACTCCGGGGCGGGAGTCCTAGCTCGACGCCACCAGCCCGGCGGAGCGCAGTACGTCGACCTTGATCCGCTCGTCCAGGCCGAAGCGCTGGGCCCGGCGGATGCTGTCCTCGGCGGCTTCGCGGTCGCCCAGGCGCTCCTGCACCAGGGCCTTGAAGAGGTGGAACCGGGCGGTGCGCACCTTCAGGTCGATGGCCTCGTCGATGGCGTTCAGCGAGCGCTGGTAGTCGGCCTCGGCGTAGGCGGCCTGGGCGAGCGCGTAGTGGTAATAGGGGTTGCGCTCGCGGTAGTTGCGGACCTTTTCCCGGTAGACGTCGGCCATTTCCGTGTCGCCCAGGTAGGCGTAGCTGCGCGCCAGGCCGGAAAAGGCCGATTTGTTGCGCGGATCGATCTGCAGGCCCACGTTGTAGGCTTCGATGGACGAGCGGTAGTCGCCCTGGGTGGCGTAGAAGGCGCCCAGGTTGATCCACAGGTCGATGTTCTCCGGGGCGATGTCGATGGCCCGGCGCAGGTAGGCGAAGCTCTGCCGGGACTCCCCCGCGCGCAGCAGCGAGACCGACTTGTTGGCGTAGAACAGCGATTCCGCGTAGGCGTCGCTGACCTCGATCTGGGCCGCGTCCGGGTCCGGGTGCATCAGGTTGAAGTCCACCGTCACCCGGCTGCCGTTGTGGTTCTCGATGCGCAGGCCGCGCATTACCACGTTAATGTGGGTGTAGCGGATCAGGAAGCCGGAGTCGGCGTCCCAGGACGGCGGAATGTCGACGATCTGGTAGCGGGCGTCCAGGCCCGCTTCCCGGGCCAGGGACACGAACATATTGGTGTAGGACAGGCAGTTACCGCCGCGGGCCTCGAAGGCTTCGGCCGCCGTCAGGGTGCTGTTGGCTGCGTACACCGCGTCGAAGTAGCCGTCCCGGCGCAGGCCGGCGAACAGGCTGTGGAAACGGCGCGAGGACAGCCGCGCGTTGCCCACCAGATCGGCCACATAGGTGCGCATCTCGTCGGACGGCTGGTTGATCAGAACCTGCGGCAGGTCGTCGGTCTGCACCGGTTCGCCGAAGGTCCGTTCACCGGTGATCAGGGAAGGGGCAAAATGCAGAGCGCCATGACGGTCCAGTGGCGCCTGCGCGGCGCAACCGGCTAGCACAATCGCGCTCGCCGCGACGCCTCGTCGAAGCTGGCTTCGTATGGCGCCGCGCCATGCGTTCACCGTACTGGCTGACGCATTGATCATCGACTTCACCCCTGCCCCGGAACATACCCCCGGGGCCCGTTCGACTCAAGCACCTGCGGTTACCGAGGGGAATCGCCATCCTATTGTCATACAATATTGTGCACCGCACTTTGCGGGCTCGAAAGCCCGTCGAGCCGATGCCAATAGTCGTTGGACAATTGCGCTCGGTGCGAAGTTGCGCGACGATTCAGGCATGGGAAGGGAGATTGCAGTCGGGGCGCCAGCTCTGATCCTTACCCTGTCGTTGCTGGCGCCCGTTCCAGCCGAGGCGGACTACCGCTTCGAGGATGGCGTGTACCTCGGCTCGGCGCGGCTGATGGCCGACTGGGCCGAGACCCTGGACCGGGCCGACGACCAGCGCGCCGACCTCACCGCCTGTATCGAAGATCGCGACGCCTGCGAGCGCTGGTTGCGCGGCGTGCACGTTGTGGTGAACCGGGCCCGCTCCCTCGATCAGGACGACCAGCTGCGGGTGGTCAACCGGTACGTGAACAACCGGCGCTACCGGGGCGATCGCACCCAGCGGCGCGAGACCTATCTGTCCGGTGAGTCGGTGATCCTGTCGAACCGCTGGTCCACGCTCACCGAGTTCATGCAGCGCGGCGGCGACTGCGAGGATTACGCCACCAGCAAGTATCAGCTTCTGCGGGTTCTGGACGTGCCCGCGGAGGACCTCCGGGTGGTCGTCGTGTACGACCGCTCCACCTCCGAGCATCATGCGGTGCTGGCCGTGCGTCGGCCCGGTGGCGCCGTGTGGCTGCTCGATTCCGATGACCGGATCCATCGAGGCCACCCGTTCGGATACCGGTTCGTCTACGCTTTGAATGAGACGTCCATCTGGGACCACGAGCGGGATGCCGCCACGTGGTTCGCATCAGCGAAACTGGAGGAAACCCGATGAGCAAGCTCTACCTGGCCATGGCCGGCCTCTGCCTGCTGGCTGGCAGCGCCCTGGCCAACGACGCCGTGGTGCGCTCCCACAATCTCGAGGTCAAGGAGCGTCTGGCGCATCTGGAGCGCATCGACGTGACCGCGGAGAAGGCGCCCAGCAGCGAAGCCGAAGAACTCGACGACACCCTGCTGGCCATTCTGGACGAAGCGGAAGACGCCGAGATCTGAGCGGCGCCGGAACGGTGATCGGCCTCCGGTGGCGCCGGGGGCCGCCGCCGTTCGCTTGAATTCAGTTCGCCTCGGCCGGCACGCAGGTCCCATACTCGACGAAGATGGAGTCTCCGCCGTGGCTTTCCGTTGCCCCGGCGAAGGTCCAGCCGCCCACCGCCGTCCGCGTGAAGCGCAGGGTATCGCGGTTGATCAGCAGCATCTCCGACGGGGGAATATTGACGCAACTGAATCCTCGACTCTGATCGACGCCACGCACCTGCCGGCACTCCAGTTCCGTGGTCACCGGGTCGTCGCCCGAGGTCAGGCTGATGTACAGGTCCAGGCCCGGCTGCTGACCGAGGTTCAGCATGAAAACCTGGTTCTCTTCCAGACGGAACAGGGTCGAGTTGAAGAGCGCCGGACCGTAACTTTCGTCATCGTCCGGGTAGTCGTGAAAGCCACCAGTCTGATCCGCGGTACAGTCGAGGGGCAGGAACGCGCCGACCGCCGGCGCCGCTTCGGCCTCAGGCTCTGCCGTCTCCGCCAGCCCCGCGCCGGGCGTCAGAGCCGCCGCCAGGATTCCCCAACGCAACGTCCAGTGGTGCATGCCGCCTGCTCCCGGAGTGATCCGTGCGCAGTCTAACGACAGGCAATTCCAGCGGTCGAGCCCGGACCCTAGCCGGGATTGTGACGCTGCTTCTGTGGGGAGCGGCCGGAGCCGCCCGGGCTGATGCCTTCGACCGCACCTGGTGCCGGATCGACGCCGGCAGTCTGCGCCTGGTCACCGATTACCCCGAGGCCGATGCCCGGGCTCTGATCCGCCAGATGCTCGCCTTCCGGCCGGTGGCGGAGCAGTTCCTGCCCGGCACACCGAACGACGACCAGCCGCCGCTGACCGTGCTGGTGTTCGAGCGGCGCGGTGATTTCCGGCGCGCCATCGGCGGCAGCGACATGCTGGGCTACATGCTGCCCGCCTTCAATGAGAGCATGCTGGTGGTGGGGCCGGACCCCAATGCCCGCACCGACTATGAGTCGCTGCTGCACGAGTACGTGCACTACCTGCTGCGCATCCGGGTGGGGCTGAACATCCCCACCTGGTTCGACGAAGGCATGGCTGGCCTGTTGGCCACCGTGCGCTTCGAACCCGGCGACGGCGACCAGCAGGTTGCCGTGGTGGGTGAGATGCAGACCGACCTCATCGATCGCGCCCTGCGCGACAGCGGTCTGTCCCTGGGCGCGGTGATCAACGGCCACGACATCTGGGACTGGCCCCTGGACCGGCGCCGCGGGTTCTACGCCTGGTCTCATGTGCTGGTGCATCGGCTGATGCTGGGTGAGGCCGCGGGCCTGCCGGACTACGCGCCGGCGACCCGGGATTCCCTGGCCGCCGATGCGCCGTCGCTGTTGGCGACTCTGGACGTCTCCGCCCGGCGTCTGGAACGGGAACTGGACCGCTACCGTGAGCGTCCGCCCACGGTGGACGTCACCCTGCCCGAATCGCCGCCCGACGCCGGCGCAACAACCGCGCATGCGTTCCGGTGCCTCAACGCCGATGAAGCCACCATCGAACTGGCCATGGCCATCGCCCCCATGAACGCCGACCGGGCGGCGCGGCAGCTCGAGGAACGGCTGGAGGAAAGTCCCGACGATCCCGGGTTGTGGACCGCCCTGTCCGCGGCCGAAAGCAGCCGCGGCGAACGGGACGCCGCGGTGACGGCCGCCCGCCGGGCATTGGACCTGAGCCCCGATGACATCGCCGCCGAAGTGCAACTGGCCACCGCCCTGGTGGGCGGCTGCGTGGTCGTGGTCTCCGAGGAATGCTGGCAGCGCTGGCGCGAGGCGGTGCCGCTGCTGCGCCATGCTCTGGGCCAGGACCCGCGGCGCCAGGACGCCATCTTCATCCTGGGGCTGGCCTATCTGTACACCGGCCGCCCGGGTGATGCCCTGAACTACCTGCGCATCGCCCACGCGCGCCAGCCGTGGGCGCCCCATCTGAACTTCTATCTGGGCGAATCGTACCGGCTGATCGGCGCCCCGCAGGCAGACGAATACCTGGACCGGGCGTGGCGCTGGTCGCCGGTGGAGCTGTGGCGCAAGCTGGCCGAAGCGGCGCTGGCCCTCGACTGAACGCCTCGGTCGAAAAAATCGACGCATCGCCCGCGGACGCTGTCATACCAATCGGGCGCTCGTATCACTAACCCTCATGGCCCGGAACACTGTCGACCGCGAAGCCCTGGCGCAACTGCACGAGCAGGCCTATCGCTGGTCGCCGTGATCAAGCGCGCGGCAGCCCATGAACGCCAGACCCGGAACCGACGGGAAAGTCTTCTGGCGGCGCTGCCAGAGACGGAGGAAACCGGCGCCGACAGCACCGAACAGCAGGCCGCGCCGGCCCGTACCCGGCGCCTCGTCAGCGACTGCCTGGCACGGCTGCCGGACCGCCACCGCGCTGTGGTGGAACTGGTCTATTACCACGTTCTGCCGGTGCGGGAGTGCGGCGCCGCCGCCGAGCGGCGTCGACCTGGAGCCCTGGTTGCACCTGGCCGTGCGCGAGCCTCACGACAGCGCCGCGCTGACGTTGCCGCGCTGATGGCGTCACAGCTGATTTACACCCGCTCCGATTCGCTGCTGCCAGCGCAGCCGCTGCTGTACGCCAGTCAGCCAGCCTATTACCTCAGCTACGACCCCATCACCCTGGAGATCATTCCATGACCATCCGTACCACCGCTGCCTGCGGACTGCTGACCACCCTCCTCGCCAGCACCGCGCTGGCGTCCCCGGAGCCGCCTCCGCCACCGGAGTCCGGATTCGAACCGGCGGGGGCATCTCACATTTCACCGTCGCCACCCCGGGTATGCCCATGGCCGTCGGCAACGTGACTACCAGCACGGCCGAGTTCCTGGCCGCGCCGCTCAACGTCATGGGACGGCTGTTTCCACCGTCCTTGATCATGCGCAAACAGCAGGACATCGCCCTCAGCCCTTCCCAGGCGGAGGCGATAAAAACCGAGATGCGCAATTTTCAGGGCAAGGTCGTGGACATCCAGTGGGACCTGAACGAGCGCCAGGCCCGGCTCGATGGGCTCCTGGAAGCGGAGCAGATCGACGCCCCCGCCGCGGAGTCGGCCATCGACGCGGTGCTTGTGCATCCGCTGGAAGCGCCGCCGGCCATCAACGACGAGTTCAGGTCGGAGGATTGAAGGCGATCGAGGCGCTACTCACATGCGTTCGAATTCCCGCACGATGGCAATCCGGTCGCCCCGGGACTCGATCTCGGCGTCCACGGTGAGCCGCTGACCGTCGGCCGACAGGGTGATCGTCTCCTGGGCCTTGGCGTCGTCCGCGTCCCACAGAATCACCAGCGCGCCTTCGTTCCAGCCGGCGCGGACCTCCCACAGGCCGCGCTGGCGGGTGCCCCAGGACACATCCCGGTAGTTGCCGCCGTCGTAACGCACGCCCATGGAGTCGCGGTTCTGCTCCACCGTCATGCGTTTGGCGCGCAGAATGGGGAAATCCTGGGTCACGAACGCCAGCATGCTGCCGCGGGCGCGCAGGCTACGCGGCGACGGCGGTGGCTCGGCGGAATCCACCGCGAGCCAGGTTCCCGACAGGTCGAATCCGGGCGGCGGCGTGGGTTCGAGCTGGATCCCGCCACAGGCGCCGAGCCACAGACACAGGCTCGTCAACAGGCTGACGGACAGAACGCGCCGCAATTGCACTAGCGCGGACCCTGCTGATCCTCGATGACGGTACGCAGGGCGATGACCTCGGCGCTGCGGTACAGCCCGCCGAGTTGTGCGGCCAGGTCGGCGCCTTCCACCAGGCCCTCGATGAAGGTCTTGATGGCCTCGTAGTCGTAGCTCTCGCAGGCCTGCTCCAGGGTCGTGAGGGCGCCGCGCAGCTCCAGCCAGGACACGTAGGCTTCCTGGGCGCGCAAGATCTTGCGGTGCTCGGTGCGGGCCGCGGCCTCCCCCACCAGCAACTCCTCGTGCAGCTTTTCGCCAGGCTTGAGGCCGGTGATCTCGATGGCGATGTCGCCGTCCGGACGATGCTCATCGCGCACCGTGTAACCCTTGAGATGAATCATCCGCCGGGCCAGTTCCAGAATCTTCACCGGCTCGCCCATGTCGAGCAGAAACAGATCGCCGCCCCGGCTCATGCTGGCGGCCTGCAGCACCAGGGCCGCCGCCTCCGAGATGGTCATGAAGTAGCGGGTGACGTCCGAATGCGTGACCGTGACCGGGCCGCCGTGATGGATCTGTTCCAGGAACAGGGGCACCACCGAGCCGGACGAGCCGAGCACGTTGCCGAACCGCACCATGGAGAAGCGGGTCATGGCCGACTCGTCCTGCAGTGCCTGCAGCACCATTTCCGCCAGCCGTTTGCTGGCGCCCATGATGCTGGTGGTGCGCACCGCCTTGTCGGTGGAGATCAGAATGAAGTGCTCCACCCCGGCGGCAATGGCGGCCTGGGCTGCATAGAGGGTGCCGAAAGTATTGTTCTTGATACCCTGGATGACGTTGTGCTCGACCAGTTCCACGTGCTTGTAAGCGGCGGCGTGGAACAGCGTTTCGACATGGTAGGTTTCCAGGGTGCGCGCCATCAGGGCGCGGTCGGTGACCGAGCCGAGCACCGCCACCACCGGCACCTGCAGGCCGCGGTCGGCGCCGTCGCGGCGCAGTTCGCGCTGAATCTGATAGAGGCTGAATTCCGAAACGTCCAGAGCCACCAGCAACCGCGGGCGCTGCTTGACGATCTGCCGGCACAACTCCGAGCCGATGGAGCCGCCGGCGCCGGTGACCAGCACGCAGCGTCCGCGCACCGAGCCCTGCAACAGATGGGGCAACGGGTCCACCTGCTCGCGGCCCAGCAGGTCTTCGATTTCCACGTCGCGGATGTTGGCGATGGACTGGCGCCCGGAGGTCAGCTCCACCAGATCGGGGATCAGCCGCACCCGCACCCGCAGCGGCTCCAGGTATTCGATGATGCGGCGCCGGGCCGGGGCCGAGTTGACCGCCACGAAAATCTGTTTGGCGTCGCTCTCTTCCAGCAGACTGGCCAGACGCCGCGGCGGATGCACGAACAGGCCATCGACGATACGCCGGTGGCGCCGCTTGTCGTCGTCGACGAAGGCTACCGGCCGGTAGTCACCCTGCTGCTGCAGCACCCGCGCCAGTTCCACGCCTTTAGAGCCGGCGCCGTAGATGATCACCGGCACCGGGGTGCTGAGTTTGCGTCGCAGGCGTTCGAAGTAGGCCCGCACCAGGAACCGCGAGCCGCTCACGTACAACATGGTGAGCAGCCAGAAGATGATGGGCACAGAGCGCGGAAAGCCGGTCAGCGGCACCATGTACGCCACCGCTGCCACCACGATGGCGGTGATGGTGGCGCCCTTGAGCACCGCCATCATGGCGTTGTTGCCCATGTGCCGGACCACGTGGCGGTACAGGCCGAGCGCGCCGAACACGGGCACACAGACCAGGCTCGAGACCACGAACGCCGGCCAGAAATGCAGCACGTCCGGGTTGAGTTCCCCCAACCGCAGGGCAATGGCGCTCCACAATGCCAGCGGCAGCGCCACGGCATCCGCCAGCACCGCCACCGCCTGTTTGCGGCGGCGCGGCAACTGGTCCAGGAATTCGCTAATCATGCGATTCATCGGACCTCGGGTTCGGCATTCCAGCCGCCAGCCGCCAGGCCAGAAACAGGAGCGGCAATGCGGCCGGAAGCAGCCAAACCGAGGCAGTCAGAATCGACTCCGGGGCGGTTCGGGAGCAGAGCCACGCCAGCGGCAGCAGCCAGAATGTCGCATACAGCAGATAACCGAACGTTGTCCACGAATGCCCTCGTCTCGTGGCCACCCTCTGGTAGAGATGACTCCGATGCGCCTGGGTAACGTCCTGACTCGTAAACATTCTTACTATAAGCGTATAGGTGGCATCTAGCCAGAATCCGCAAAACAGAATGAGCGACGGGACCAGGCCCAGGGCCTGCTGACGCCACAGCAGGATGGCCAGCGCCCCGGTCAGCAGCCCCAGGAAGCCGCTGCCGACGTCACCCATGAACACCCGGGCCGGCGCCCAGTTGAAGGTCAGAAAGGCCATCATGCAGCCGCCCAGCAGCCACAGCAGGTCGCCACTCCAGCCCGGTACGCCGAGGGCGATGACCTGGGCGCCCACCACGTAGACCAGCACCTGGGCCGCCGCCAGGCCGTCGATCCCGTCCATGAAGTTGAACAGATTGACGTGCCAGATCAGGGCCAGCGCCAGCACCACGAGCCAGCCGGCCCCCAGATCCGGAATCGCCACCCACAGCAACCCGGCCACGGCCACGGCCTGCACCGCCAGCCGCGGGCCAGCACCGAGTTCGCGGACGTCGTCCCACAATCCCACGGCGGCCAGCAACCCGGCCGCCAGCCCCAGGACCAGCGCCACCGTCGAACCGGCCAGCGCCAGCCACCCCAGATACATCAGCAGCGGCATCACAAACGCCACCCCGCCGGCGGTGGGGGTGGGCTGCTCATGGGAACTGCGGGCGTTCGGATGCGCCAGCAGTTGCCAACGCCGGGCCGCACCGAGCATCACCCACAGCAGCAGCCCCGTGGCGGCAAAACCACCCCCCAGCAGAATCAGCGCAACGTCTGCAGCCATGCCACCGTTTCCGTCAGCGCCCGTTCCCGGGACAGCGGGGGTTGCCAGTTGAGCACTTGGCGGGTGCGGGCACTGTCCACCTGCAGCGGTTCGAACAGTCGCGTGTACAGGCCCGCGCGGCCGCCGTGTAGCGCCGCCTGGCGCAGCCAGGACCGCGGCAGCGCAAACAACCCGGGACGGCGCCGCAGCAGCCGCCGCACTTCGGTGATCAGCGCCGCCACGGTCACATCTTCACAGTCCGTCGCATGCACGATGAGTCCGGGCCCGGCATCCGCCGGCTGGGGTTGGCGGCCCGCGCAGATCAGCAGATCACACAGGTTGGACCAGGCCACCAGACTGCGTGGCGCGTCGGCGCCGGCCAGCGGCAGCGGCAGCGGACTGGCCGCCCACTGCAGCAGAGTCAGGAAATTGCCGCGTACGCCGGGGCCATACACCAGCGGCGGGCGCACGATGGTGAGCCCGGTAGCCCCCCGCGGCACCGCCAGCAGCGCCTGTTCCGCGGCGGCTTTGCTGCGCCCGTACGCGTCCTCGGGCTGGCAGGGATCCGACTCCAGCAACGGCCGTTCACTGCGATCACCCAGTACCTTGATGCTGGAAACCCACACGAACTGGCGCACCCCGGCGCGCTCGGCGGCCCGCAGCCAGCGTTCCGGCGCCGCCACGTTCACTGTGTGCAGCGCCCGTTCGCCATCGGCATCGGCACTGGCTTCCAGGTACTGACGCTGATGGGCGATGCCAGCCAGGAAATAGACCGTGTCGACCCCGTCCAATGCGGCCGCCAGGGTGTCTTCGTTGCGTTCCAGCAGTGCGACGCCCGCCGCGGGGGCGGTTGCCACCGGCCGCGACGAGACCGCCCGAACGGGCTGACCCTGGCTGGCCAGGGCACGGCACAGATGACCGCCCAGGAAGCCGCCGGCCCCGGTCACCAGAACCCGGCTCACCGGGTTTCACGCCGAAGCGCGGGCCGAAGCGCGGTTTGAGGCGGCAGCGAGGCGGGCAGCGGCAAGGGGCGTCCATGAGCGTCGAAACAGAGCGCTATGGTAACTGCTGCCGTGTACCGATGGGCGGCCGGCCACTGACCTCGGCCGGCGCCCGGAACCGGGAACCCTGACCCGGGATCGGCGCGGCGGCCGGCGCCGCCGCGGATCCCGGCCGAGCTCAGTCCTCCAGCACGATGTTGTCGGCGTTGAGTTCCACCGTGCGCTCACCAATGCCCTTGACGTTGGCCAGCTCGTAGATGTCGACGAACGGGCCGTGCTCCTCGCGGTACAGCACGATGGCCCGGGCCCGGGACTCGCCCACGCCGTCCAGGGCGCCGGCCAGCGCCGTGGCATCGGCGGTGTTGATGTTGACCGGCGCGTCGCCGGCGGCAAAGGCGGGGCCGGCAAAAACGCCGGCACCGATGAACAGCAGAACCTGCAGGGCGGCCTGGCAGAACTGGAACATGATCAGCCTCTCGATGTGTTGGCAAAGGGAGGCTCAGGGTAGCCGCGCCGTCAGCCCGCGCTGCCGGACAGCGGCCGGAGCTCAAGGCAGAAGATGCGGCGTCGGTGTGGCGGAATCCGCCCTGCTCAGGCGCTGGCCGGCGCCGCCGGTATCGGTTTGCAGGCGCCCCACTCATGGCAACTGGGGCATTGCCACATCATGGCCTGACTGGGAAAACCACAGTCCCGGCAGCGGTACTGGGACTGGCGTTCGAGCAGCGAGCGGGAAAAACGCCGCACCAGCGCCAGCCGCTCCGGGGTCAGCGGCGCCGCGTCGTTCTGGACGTGTTCCAGCAGGGCCACGAATCCGCCCAGGGTGGGGCTGCGCAGCAGTTGCTCGACCACGAACTCCGCCGCCTCACGGGCTCCGTCCCGGCGCTCGATGATGGCGGCCAGTTCGTTCACGGCGGCCAGGTACGGCCCAAGCGCCAGTCCTTCGCGCAGAAACGCCGCGTAGTCGGCCTCCTGGTCGACGCTGGCACGCTGGAACAGCGGCACCGCCTGGGGCACCACGTCCGGGTCGTTGGCGATGGCTTTACGCAGCAGGCGGCGGGCCTCGCGGTCACGGCCGGCGCGGATCTCGACCTCGGCGCCGATCAGGCTGACCCGGGCGCAGGCGGCGTCGAATTCCGCGCCGCGGCGCAGCGCCAGCCGCGCCGTGCGCAGATCATTGCTGGCCAGCGCCGCCTCGGCCAGCTCGCACTGGAAGTGCGCCAGTTTGCCTCGCACCCGGCGATCGCTGCGGGCCAGCTTTTCGCCCACCGCCACGGCATTGGCCCAGTCCCGTTCGCGCTGATAGATCTCCAGCAGCGCCTGCTGCGCGGTATGCCGCTGAGCGCCGCCCGACGCGGCCAGTTCCACCAGCAGGTTTTCGGCCCGGCCGAGCAGGCCGGCGGCCATGTAGTCCCGGGCCAGTTCCAGTTCGATGCGGCCGCGCTCGGCATCGGCCAGGCCTGGCCGGGCGAGCAGCCCCTGGTGCACCCGGATCGCCTTGTCGACTTCCCCACGGCGGCGGATCAGGGTGCCGAGGGCCAGACGCGTGTCGATGCCGTCGTCCTGAGCGACGATGGCCGCCACCAGTTCGTCGACGTCCTGGTTACGCTGGTTGCTGACGAGTTGCTGCAGGCTGGTGAGGTAAGGTTCCGGCGCCGCCTGCGGCTGACGCCGCTCCAGGCGCCCGAGCAGGTAGCCGATGCCGAGGGCCACCACCAGCACCAGGTAAAGGAGGAAGTTGTCAGGCATCCCCGCTGCCGCCCTTCCGGGACACGGTTAGTCCTGCAGGGTCAGCGCGCGCAGCTTCTGCAGTTCGCCCCGGGACGCCTGCAGTTCCCGGCCGAGGCTGCGCTGCTTGAGACGCAGCCGCAGCGAACCCAGGCCGACCGCAACGCTACCGAGAATCAGACCCAGCAGGAAAGCCGCCAGCAACCACCAGAAGACACTGACTTCCGGCGTCTGCCAGGAAAGAAAACGCAATGTGACCTGATCCTGGTTGACCGCAAGCAGGGCGAAGCAGAACAGCGCCACCGCCAGCAGCACCCAGCACATTCTGATCAGAAACTTCATGACCCGACGCTCACCGCCTCAGGATCCATTCAGAAGGACTTGTTGCTGACGATACGCCAATGTGCGTGGCGGCGCTAACGACCGGACCGGCGGATGCGGTCAGGCATCCTCGGTGCCGCTGCGCTCCCCGTCGCAGTCGGCCCGTTCCTGTTCCAGACCGGCATTGACCCGGTCGCGCAGTTCCTTGCCGGGTTTGAAGTGCGGCACGTGTTTGCCGGCCAGGCCCACCGACTCACCGGTCTTGGGATTGCGGCCGATTCGCGGCGCGCGGTAGTGCAGAGAAAAGCTGCCGAACCCGCGGATCTCGATACGCTCGCCCGTGGACAGGGTCTCGGCCATCTGTTCGATGATGGTCTTGACCGCCAGTTCCACGTCCTTGATGGAAAGCTGCGACTGCTTGGCGGCAATCAGCTCGATGAGTTCGGATTTTGTCATACGGGCATTTCCGCTGGGCTCGATCATACCTGAGATCTCGGTTCCTTCCTGAAGGAAGGTGCGCGCTTCCCCGCAGGGAAGCGCGTTCCGGTCCGAACCACAGGTATCACTCGTTACCCTGGTCCATCTGAGCCTTGATCAGATCGCCCAGCGTGGTGGCCGGACGGTCGGTCTCGCGGCTGCGATGATCACGCACCGCCGCCCGCTCGTCTTCGATGTCCTTGGCTTTGATGGACAGACCGATGTTGCGGTTCTTGCGGTCGATGCTGACGATCTTGACCTCCAGCTCCTCGCCTTCCTTGATCACGTTGCGCGCGTCTTCAACGCGGTCGACGCTGATCTCGGAGGCCTTGAGGATGCCGGTGACATCCGACGCGAGCTCCAGGATGGCTTCCTTCGGATCCACCTGGGTTACCGTGCCTTTGACGATCGAACCGCGATCGTTGACGGCCGTGTAATCCGAGAACGGATCCTGGTCGAGCTGCTTGATGCCGAGCGAAATCCTCTCACGCTCCGGGTCCACCGACAGGATGACGGTCTCCACTTCTTCGCCCTTGCTGTAACGGCGCACGGCGTTCTCGCCGGGCTCGTTCCAGGAGATGTCGGAGAGGTGCACCAGGCCGTCGATGCCGCCGTCCAGTCCAATGAAGATACCGAAGTCGGTGATGGACTTGATGCGGCCGGAGATCCGGTCGTTCTTGGCGTGATGGATCGAGAACTCTTCCCACGGGTTCGAGCGGCACTGCTTGATGCCGAGCGAGATGCGGCGCCGGTCTTCGTCGATGTCCAGCACCATGACTTCCACCTCGTCGCCCACGGCCACGACCTTGGACGGGTGGATGTTCTTGTTGGTCCAGTCCATCTCGGAAACGTGCACCAGGCCTTCCACGCCCTCTTCGATTTCGGCGAAGCAGCCGTAGTCGGTGAGGTTGGTGACCGTCGCCAGCACCCGGGAGCCTTCCGGGTAACGGCGGGTGATGTCCACCCAAGGATCGTCGCCCAGTTGCTTCATGCCCAGGCTGACCCGGTTCTTCTCGCGGTCGAACTTGAGGATCTTGACGTCGATTTCGTCGCCGACGTTGACCATCTCGGACGGATGACGGATACGCCGCCAGGCCATGTCGGTGATGTGCAGCAGGCCGTCGACCCCGCCCAGATCCACGAACGCGCCGTAATCGGTGAGGTTCTTCACGATGCCCTTGATCACCTGGCCTTCCTGCAGGGATTCCAGCAGGGCTTCGCGCTCGGCGCTGTTCTCTTCTTCCAGCACCGCGCGGCGGGACACCACCACGTTGTTGCGCTTCTGGTCGAGCTTGATGACCTTGAATTCGAGGGGCTTGCCTTCCAGGTGCGCGGTTTCGCGCAGCGGCCGGATGTCCACCAGCGAGCCCGGCAGGAACGCGCGGATCTCGTTGATGTCGACGGTGAAGCCACCTTTTACCTTGCCGCTGATCTGCCCTTCGACCACGTCGTGACCGTCGAAAGCGGACTCCAGCATCTTCCAGGTTTCGGCCCGTTTGGCCTTTTCGCGGGACAGCCGGGTTTCGCCCCAGCCGTCGTCCACCACCTCCATGGCGACGTGGACCTGATCGCCGATCGACAGGGTGAAATCACCTTTCTCGTCGAGAAACTGATTGCGGGGAATGACGCCCTCGGACTTGAGTCCGGCGTGTACCACCACCCATTCGCTGTTGATGTCGACGACCGTGCCGGTGACGATGGAACCCGGTTCCATCTCCACCGTTTTCAAACTTTCTTCGAATAGCTCCGCAAAAGATTCGCTCATAATTGGCTCACGCCGAAGGCAGCACTCGTTGGCTCGATGCGTGCGGCGTGATTTCTCCGTTGATGTGTTGCGACCTGCCCGAAGCGACCTTCGAGGCATGCCGGTTGGTTGCTTTACGCAGCGCCGCCGGGGTGCGGTACTGCGACCCGTTCTCCCCCGCATCCGTACGGTCAGGCCCGGTCGTGGGAAAGGCGCGCGAGGCTAACACTTAACCCATTGTTTTTCAACCGGGTTTTTCACCTGTTCAGGGTGGCCGGTTGCACCGCATCCGCGACCCCGGGCCCGGCAGGCCCCAGGGCGGCTACGATCTCGTCGACTTCGAACGGCTTCTGCAGAAAAGCCACCCGCAATTCGGCGATCTGCGCCTGGTACTCGCTGGCGGGATACCCGCTCACCAGCACCAGCGGCAGGGCGGCGTGGCGCTGACGGATGTCGCGCGCCAGGGTCAGGCCGTCCCGCTCCGGCATGGTGACGTCCACCACACAGCCCACCAGTTCGGGCTCGTGCTCCAGGAACCGGGTCAGCCCGTCCTGACCGTCGACGGCGGTGACCACTTCGTAGCCGGCAGCCTCGAGCATGCTGGCGAGAATCTGGCGCACCATCTCCTGATCGTCCACCACCAGCACACGACCGCCGCCGCGCACCCGGCGGCTGGGCGCCGCCGGCCGGCCGGCCGGACGTTCCGCGGACTCGTCCCGTGGGAAATAGACCCGCACCCGGGTTCCCCAGCCGGGTTCCGTTTCGACCTCGATGGCGCCGTCGTGGTCGCGCACGATGCCGAACACCACCGACATGCCCAGACCCCGGCCGGTGAACTTGGTGGTGAAGAACGGCTCGAACAGCCGCGCCAGCGCCTCTTCGTCGATGCCGACCCCGTGGTCTTCCACCTCCAGGTACACGTAGGTGCCCGGGCTCGCCGCCTCGCCGTTGCCCATGCTGCGCAGCGCCGCGGCATCCAGCGCGCGCTCGCCGGTGGCCACGGTGATGGTCCCGCTGGTGCGGTCGGACATGGACTCGGCGGCGTTCATCACCAGATTGATCACCACCTGATCGAGCTGGGTGTGATCCAGCCGCACCAGGTCCAGGCCCGGCGCCAGCCGGTACTCCACGTGCAGTTGCCGGGGCACCGACGCCCGCACCAGATCCTCAAGCCGGGCAATCAGTTCGTTCAGATCCGCGCTCATGCGGATGGATTGGCCCTTGCCGGAATAGGTGAGCATCTGCACGCACAGGTTCGACAGCTTGCCGGCGGCATCGCGGATCCGGCCCAGGTATTCGGTGGCGCGCTCGTCTTCGCGGGTGCGGTCCTGGAGCAGGTCCAGGTAGCCGACGATGGGCATCAGCAGATTGTTGAAGTCGTGGGCGATGCCGCCGGTCAGCACGCCCAGACTCTCCAGCTTCTGGGCGTGCTGGAGCTGCCGCTCCAGGGAAAGATCGTGGAAGCGCAGCATACGGACCCGGCCGCGAGTGCCGATACACTCACACTTGATGCTGAGGGGCCGGCCGGCGGAGTCCTTCGACAGAACTTCGGTGGACCCGGCTCCGGCGCCTTCGGCGTCCGCCGCGGGCTCGGGCGCCGCGGCGGGGGCTTTGCGCAGCAGATCGAGCAGCTCCGGCTCGCGCGCGAACAGATCTCTGGCCCGGCAGCCGATCTGCACCGTGTCGCCTCCGAAGTGCTGGCGGGCCGCCGGATTGGCATCCACCAGCCGCAGGCGATCGTCGAACAGCATCACCCCTTCCCGGGTTTCGGCAAAGATCTTCTCCCGGGCCACCGGCAACAGGTCGCCAAGCCCGTAACGCAGCACCCCCACCACCAGGATCGAGGCGCTGATCACGATGGCCAGCGGGGTGAAGTCGATGGGCGTCGCGGAGAGCTTGAAGACGTAGATGGCGTTCACCGCCCACGGCAGGATCAGCGCCAGCGCCACCGCTACCCGCTGCCGGTTGAAGTACTCGTTGGAGGTGAAAATCGAGCCAACGATCAGCACCCCGCCAACGAGCTGCAGCAGGTAACAGTAGCCGATGTGCACCCAGAATCCGGGGCCGTAGCCGAACGCGATCAGGTCCACGGCGCCATAGGGCACCAGTTCCTGAGAGCGCCAGAAGAACTGCGAAGACCGCCACAGGTGCACTTCCACCAGGGTTGCCATGGGCACGGCCAGCAGCAGCGCAACCAGCCACGGACGCAGCAGATGGCGCTGGTCGCTCAGGTGCAGGCCGACCCACAGCCAGCCGAACGGCACGAACACGATGCCCAGGTACTGCAGCGTCGCCGCCGCCATCTTCTGTTCGAAGTCCGGCAGCAGCACTTCCATGCCGTAGGCGCTGGCCCAGATGGTCGCCGCCCCGACCAGGAACACCAGAGAGAAGTGCTCGAGCCCGTTGCGCCGGTAGAGGTAGGCCACCAGGAACAGCGTGATCGGCACGGTGGCAAAAAGCGGCGCTACCAGGAACACCGGATACCAGTCAGCAAACGTCATGCAGCAGAGCACCTCATGGCGAACACAGACCGGCCGCGGCGGCGGCATCCAGGACCTGGTCCAGCACCGCTTCGATGGGCAGCGCCGAGCTGTCGATGATCAGCGCGTCCGGGGCCGGTTTCAGCGGCGCAATCGGGCGCTCGCGGTCCCGCGCATCGCGCTCCCGCAGGGCGGCCAGCACAGCCGGGTAGTCGGCCGGCTCTCCCCGCTCCTGAAGCTGCCGTAAGCGCCGCCGGGCCCGTTCTTCGACCTCGGCATCCAGAAATACCTTGAGCGGCGCATCGGTGAACACCACGGTGCCCATGTCACGGCCGTCGGCCACCAGCCCCGGTGCCCGCCGCTGGCCGCGCTGCACCGCCAGCACCGCGTCGCGAACCGGCTGCAGCGCCGCCACCCGGGACGCGCCGCTACCGGCCGCTTCGGTGCGGATGGCCGCGGTCAGGTCAGACCCGTCCACCCGCACCCGCCCGTCGTGGAAAGCAATGGACAGGCCCCGCGCCATGGCCGCCACCGTGTCTGCGTCATCCAGGTCGAGCTGCCGTGCCAGGGCCACCGAGGCCACGATTCGATACAGCGCACCGCTGTCCAGCAGATGCCAGCCGAGCCGCGCGGCCAGCAGCGCCGCCAGGGTTCCCTTCCCGGAACCACTCGGCCCGTCGATGGCGATCACCGGCGCGTCAGGATCCATGACCGAACTTCAGGCGGCGTTGCCGGGCGGCCTCGATGAAGGCCTGGAGCTCAGCGTCGTCCGACCCTTCCAGCAGCGCCCGGGCCTGGGCCAGGTTGCTTTCGAACTCATCCAGGGCATTCAACAGGGCGTGCCGGTTGAGACGGAAGATGGCCGACCACACCTGGCCATCGGCGGCGCCGATGCGGGTGAAATCGCGGAACCCGGTGGCCGCGTGCTGCAACTGTTCATCGCTCACCTGCTGCAGGTAGGCGATGGCCAGCACGTGGGGCAGATGGCTGGTCACCGCAAGCACGGCGTCGTGATGGTCGGCATCCATGGTGACGATACGTCCGCCTACCCGGCGCCACCAGTCCTCGACCCGGGCCAGAGCGTGCGGATCGGTTTCGGGTGCCGGGGTGATCAGAATGTCGGCGCCGTCGAACAGGTCCGGATCGGCCGCATCGGGCCCGTTCTTCTCGCTGCCGGCCAGCGGGTGACATGGCACCAGACGGGGCGGCAGACTGCCGCCGGCGGCGCGAATCTCGTTCAAGACCGCGCCTTTGACGCTGCCGGCATCGAACAGAATGCCGGTGTGCCCCGCCAGGCGCGCCACCCAGGGCGCGATGGTGCGGCTGGGCCCAGCCAGCAGCACGCCATCGGCGTCGTCGGGAACGGCGTCGGCAATGTGATCCACCAGACCCCGTTCCAGGGCGCGCTGCGCCCGCGCCGGGTCCGGCTCGATGCCGATGACTTCGTCGAACAGCCCGTGGCGGCGTGCGGCCAGGGCAAAGGAACCTCCAATCAAACCCGTACCGACGACCGCAAGTCGCATCCAGCCTCCGCGCGCCTACCCGAGAACCCGGTTGAGGGCGTCGAGAAAGCGGGCATTCTCTTCCGGCAGACCGACAGTTACCCGGAGATGATCCGGCAGGCCGTACTCCGCCACCGGGCGCACGATGACCCCTTCCCGCAGCAGCGCCTGAAACACCGTTTCACCGCTGCCGGCGCCAGCCGGCGGCGGGGTTCGCAGCCGGTCCGGCGGCACCGCTACGGTCACGAAGTTACCGGCGGACGGAATGGTGGCCAGTTCCATCCGTTCCAGTCCGGCGCACAGGACCTGCATGCCGGCGGCGTTGAGCCGGCGGCTCTCGTTCACGTAGTCCTCGTCCGCCAGCGCCGCTTCGGCGCCGGCCAGAGCCAGGCTGTTGACGTTGAACGGTTCGCGCACCCGGTTCAGCAGATCGGCGGTTTCGGCGCTGGAGACCGAATAGCCGGCCCGCAGACCCGCCAGCCCGTATATCTTGGAGAAGGTCCGGGTGACGATGAGGTTCGGGTAGCGCGCCAGCAACTGCACCCCGTCGGGATACCCGGGCTGGTCCACGTACTCGAAATAGGCCTCGTCGAGCACCATCCAGACGTGGGGCGGCAGCGCGTCGAGAAACGCGCCGAGCGCCGCCTGGTCGACCCAGGTGCCGGTAGGATTGTTCGGGTTGGCCAGGAAGACGATGGCGGTCTGGTCGGTCACCGCGTCCAGCATGGCGTCCAGATCGGCGCCGTAGGCGCGGGCCGGTACCCGGGTCAGTACGCCGCCGTTGATGGTCACCGCCAGGCCGTACACCACAAAGGCATGTTCGGCGACGACCGCGCCGGCGCCAGGGGTGATGGCCATGGCCGCGATCAGATCGAGCACGTCGTTGGACCCGTTGCCCAGGGTGATCTGCCCGGGTTCCACCTGCAGGCGCTCGGCCAGTGCCTGCTTCAAGCGGAAACCGTTACCGTCGGGGTAGCGGGACAGGCTGGCGCTGGCAGCGGCGATGGCGTCGCGAACCCGTTCGCTGGGGCCGCGCGGGTTCTCGTTGCTGGCCAGCTTGACGATGTCGGTGATGCCGAGCTCACGGGTCAGCTCGTCCATGGGTTTGCCGGGTTTGTACGGCACCAGGCCGGCGATGTTGGGATCGACCCGGGTCCGCATCACACCACCGCCTGGGGGTAGGAACCGAGGGATCGCACCTCGATGGCCACCCGGGACACGTCATCGAGCACGTTCTTGATCCGCGCTTCGCTCTGGTGGCCATCGAAGTCGATGAAAAACACGTACGACCAGCTCCCGGACTTGGCCGGTCGGGTCTCGATGCGGGTCAGGCTGATGCCGTGCTGATGAAACGGCTCCAGCACCTTGTACAGCGCCCCCGGCTCGTTGCGGGTGGACACCAGAATGGACGTCTTGTCGCGCCCGCTGGGCCCGACCCGCTGGCGGCCGATCACCAGGAAGCGGGTTTTGTTGTCCGGGTGATCCTCGATGCTGGTGGCCAGCAGCCGCAGGCTGTAGTGCTCGGCGGCCATGACCCCGGCAACCGCCGCCAACCCCGGATTTTCCGCTGCCAGCCGCGCCGCTTCGGCATTGCTGCTGACCGCCGAGCGGGGAATGCCGGGGTAATGGGCGTCCAGCCAACCGCGGCACTGGGCCAGCGACTGGGCGTGGGAAACGATCTCGGTGATGGGCTGATCGCCGGTGGCGCTGCTGACCAGCAGCGCATGATGGATCGGCAGCTCGACCTCGGCGCAGATGAGCACCGGGGAGTCCATGAAGCAGTCGAGGGTATGGTTGACCATGCCTTCGGTGCTGTTCTCCACCGGCACCACCCCGTAGTGGGCGGCCTCACACTCCACCTCGCGGAACACGTCGTCGATGGACGCCACCGAGCGGGTGCTGGCGAAGTGTCCGAACTGCTTCACCGCGGCTGCCTCGGTGTAGGTGCCCGCCGGGCCCAGATAGGCGATGGTCAGCGGCTGCTCCAGATTCAGGCAGCAGGAAATCACCTCGCGGAACAGGCGCGCCAGGTCGCCGTCGGACAGCGGCCCGGTGTTCTCCGCCTTGATGCGGGCCAGGATCTGCGCTTCCCGCTCGGGCCGGTAGAAAACCGCCGGCTGATCGCCCGGCTCGGCGTGTTTGATACGCGCCACCGCCATGGCGCAGGCGGCGCGCTCGTTGAGCAGCCGCTGCAGATCGCGATCGATGGCGTCGATCCGGTCGCGCACCGACTCCAGAGTTTCCCGCTCTGCTGGCGGGCCACCCTGACCTTGCGGGCCGGACGCCGGCTTATCCTCGCTCATGCTCGAAAGTCTGCATGTAGTCGATCAGGGCATCCACCGCGGCTTCGGGCACAGCGTTGTACAGGCTGACCCGCATACCGCCCACGCTGCGGTGGCCTTTCAGGTTGGTCAGGCCGCGGGCTTCGGCCCCGGCCAGGAATGCGCCGTCGAGTTCCGGGTCCGGCAGGGTGAACGGAATGTTCATGCGCGAACGGTCGGCCACCGCGATGGGAGAGCTGTAGAAGTTGCTCTGATCGATGGTCTGGTACAGCTTGCCGGCCTTGCGCTCGCTGGCGGCCTGCATGGCGGCCACCCCGCCCTCGGCCTTGATCCACTGGAACACCAGACCAGCCAGATACCAGGCGTAGGTCGGCGGCGTGTTGGACATCGAGTCGGCCTCGGCATGCACCGCGTAATCGAGCATGCTCGGGGTTCCCGGGCGGGCCTGACCGAGCAGGCTGCGGCGCGCAATCACCACGGTCAGCCCGGCGGGACCGATGTTCTTCTGGGCGCCGGCATAAATGAGCCCGAAGCGCGAGACGTCCAGCGGGCGCGACAGGATGTCCGACGACATGTCCGCCACCAGCGGCACGTCGCCGTCGGGCCAATCCTGGAGCTGCACGCCGCCGATGGTCTCGTTGGAACACACGTGCAGATAGGCAGCGTCCGCCGATCGTTTCCAGGTGTGCGGCGCCGGTACGTGGCTGAAATTGTCAGCCTCGGAGCTGGCAACCACGTTGACCCGGCAGAAGCGCTGCGCTTCCTTGATGGCTTTCTGCGACCAGGCGCCGGTGTTCAGATAATCCGCGCTGTCTTTTTCGCCCAGCAGGTTCAACGGCACCATGGAGAACTGGGTGGTGGCGCCGCCCTGCAGGAACAGCACGGCGTAGTCGTCGGGCACGGCCAGCAGTTCCCGCAGGTCCGCTTCAGCGCGCTCGGCGATGGCAATGAACGCCTTGCTGCGGTGGCTCATCTCCATCACCGACATGCCGCTGCCCTGGTAATTGAGCAGCTCGTCGCGCGCCTGCTCCAGAACCGGCAGCGGCAGAGCCGCCGGCCCCGCCGAAAAATTGAAGACCCTGTCGCCGGCGCCGGCCGGGGCCTGGGCGATCGTCGCCGTCTTACTCATACCTCGTCCGGTCCCTCGTCACTGTCACTGTCGTTGTCGCCGTCGCCATTGGTTCCGGCATCCCCGTCGTTGTCACTGTCTTCGGTCTCGACGATGCGCTGCACGCCCACCAGCCGCTCGTCGCCACGCAGGTTGATGAGGCGTACGCCCTGGGTGTTGCGGCCCAGTTGCGACACCTCGTCGGCCTTTGTGCGGACCAGGGTGCCGAGATCGCTGATGAGCATGATCTCGTCGCCGTCGAACACCTGCACCGCACCCACCAGATCGCCGTTGCGGTTGCTGGTCTGCATGCCGATCACACCCTGGGTGCCGCGGCCCTTCACCGGAAACTCGTCGTCGTGGGTGCGTTTTCCGTAGCCATGCTGGCTGGCGGTGAGCACATAGCCGTCTTCCTGGGGAATGATCAGGGATATGACCCGGTGACTGCCAGTCAGGCGGATACCGCGCACCCCACGTGCGGTGCGGCCCATGGCGCGCACGTCGGACTCCTTGAAACGCACCACCTTGCCGGAACTCGCGGTCAGCAGCACGTCGCAGCCGCCATCGGTGAGCGCAACCCCCACCAGGGTGTTGTCGGGCTCCAGTTCCAGAGCAATCAGCCCGCTGGTGCGGGGCCGGGAGAACTGCTCCAGCGGCGTTTTCTTCACCGTGCCGTTGGCGGTGGCCATGAACACGAACCAGCCCTGGGAGTACTCCTTGATGGGCAGAATCGCGGTGATCCACTCGTCCGGCACCAGCGGCAGCATGTTGACCAGCGGCCGTCCCTTGGCGCCACGGCCGGCCTGGGGAATCTGGTAGACCTTGAGCCAGTACACCTTGCCCAGGTTCGAAAAGCACAGCAGGGTGTCGTGACTGTGGGCCACCAGCAAATGCTGGACGAAGTCCTCGTCCTTCACCGAGGTGGCCGCCCGCCCGCGCCCGCCGCGCTTCTGCGCCTGATAGCTGTCCAGAGGCTGGGTCTTGGCGTAACCCTGGTGCGAGATGGTCACCACCAGGTCTTCCTCGTTGATGAGGTCCTCGATGGTCAGGTCTTCCTGGGACGACAGGATCTCGGTGCGGCGGGGATCCCCGTAGGCGTCGCGGATGGCCCCGAGTTCGTCGCGGATCACCTGCAGCAGTCGCTCGCGCGAGGCCAGGATGTCCTGCAGATCGGCAATCTCGTCCAGAATGCCCTGGTAATCCTCCAGCAGCTTACCCTGCTCGAGGGCCGTCAGCCGCTGCAGGCGCATGTCCAGAATGGCCTGGGCCTGTTCCTCGGACAGATAGTAGAGGCCGTCGCGGAAACCGAATTCGGGCGCCAGCCCTTCCGGACGGCAGGCGTCGCTTCCCGCCCGGGACAGCAGTTCCTGCACCTCGTTGGATTGCCAGCCACGGCCCATCAACGCTTCCCGCGCTTCGGCGGCGCCGGGGGAAGCCTTGATCAGCTCGATCACCGGGTCGATGTTGGCCAGCGCCACCGCCTGACCTTCCAGAATGTGGCCACGCTGCCGGGCCCGCCGCAGCAGGTAGATGCTGCGCCGGGTGACCACCTCGCGGCGGTGCTGCAGGAACGCTTCCAGCATCTGCTTGAGGTTCAGCACCCGCGGCTGGCCGTTCTCCAGCGCCACGCAGTTGATGCCGAACACCGACTGGAGTTGGGTCTGGGTATAAAGATTGTTCAGCACCACCTCGCCGGAGTCGCCCCGGCGCATCTCGATGACGATGCGCAGACCGTCCTTGTCGGACTCGTCGCGCAGCTCGGTAATGCCCTCGATCTTCTTTTCCTTGACCAGCTCGGCGATGCGCTCGATCAGCCGCGCCTTGTTGAGCTGGAACGGAATCTCGGTGACGACGATGGTGTCCTTGTTGGACTTCTCGTCGTGCAGCACTTCGGCCCGGGCGCGCACGTAGATGCGCCCGCGGCCGGTGCGGTAGGCCTGCACGATGCCGGCGCGGCCGTTGATGATGGCGGCGGTGGGAAAATCGGGGCCCTGGATGAACTCCATGAGGCCGTCGATGCTGATGTCCGGGTCGTCCATCAGCGCCAGGCAGCCGTCCACCACCTCGCCGAGGTTGTGCGGCGGGATGTTGGTGGCCATACCCACGGCGATGCCCGAACTGCCGTTGACCAGCAGGTTCGGCACCCGGGTGGGCAGCACGTCCGGCATGGTCAGGGTGTCGTCGTAGTTGGGAACGAAGTCGACCGTTTCCTTGTCGAGGTCGGCGAGCAGGTCCGAGGCCATGCGGGCCATGCGCACTTCGGTGTATCGCATGGCCGCGGGCGGATCGCCGTCTACGGAACCGAAGTTGCCCTGCCCGTCGATCAGCGGGTAACGCAGGGAAAAGTCCTGGGCCATCCGCACCACGGTGTCGTAGATGGCCACGTCGCCATGGGGGTGGTACTTACCCATGACCTCGCCTACCACCCGGGCCGACTTCATGTACGGCCGGTTGAAGACGTTGTTCAGCTCACTCATGGTGAACAGCACCCGCCGGTGCACGGGTTTGAGGCCGTCGCGTACGTCGGGCAGCGCTCGCCCCACGATTACGCTCATGGCGTAGTCGAGATAGGACTGGCGCAGCTCATCCTCGATGTTGACCGGGATGATCTCCCGGCCCTGATCGGACCCCTGCGGGGAACCAAGATCGGACATATTTCAGTATCTTCTGTTGGCGAACAGGCGCTGCCGGAGCGGCCCAGGCGGCCCGGCTCCGAACGAACTCCAGGGTCTTGTTCCAGGTACAAAAAGGGGCTCGGCACGGTGCCGAGAGGCCCAACCGGCCAACCGCGCCGGAAAACGCGGCATTTTACCACGCCGGAAGGGCTCACGGGGGAGTCTGCACAGGGCCCGCCGCGGCCGGGCGCCGCGACGGAAAATACCCGGCCGGCGGCCTGTCTGGTGGCGCGCTAGGCGGTCAGCCAGACGGCGATGGCGGTGCCGATTTCATCCGGGCTGTCCTCCTGAATGAAATGACTGCCGGCCACAGTGACCTCGGTCTGGTTGGGCCAGGTGCGGCAGAAATCCCGGGGAGCCCCGGTCAGGATGGCGCCCGGGTCGGCGTTGATGAAGAGTTTCTTGACCGGGCTCCCGGCCAGCCACCGGCCGTAGTCGGCCACCAGCGCGGCAACGTCGGCCGGCTCGCCCTCGATGGGAATCTGCCGCGGCCAGGTCAGGGTCGGGCGGCGGCCCTCGCCGGGCTCCTGGAACGGGCGCCGATAGACGGCCATCTCCGCCTCGCCGAGCCCGCGCAGCACGGAGCCGGGCAACACCCGCTCCACGAACACGTTCTTTTCCAGCACCATGGCTTCGCCGGCTGGCGAACGGAACCCCTGGAACACCCCCTTGGCGTCCCTGGAGAAGTCGTCCCAGGTGGCGAACGGGGCGACGATGGCCTCCATGTAACAGATGCCGCTCACCGCCTCGCGGTGCTCATTGGCCCAGTGAAAGCCCAGCGCCGAGCCCCAGTCGTGGATCACCAGGGTGACGTTGTCGGTCACGCCCAGGGTCTCGAGCGCGGCGCTGAAGTAACGGTAGTGCTCGGCAAAGGTGTAGCGCTCGGGGCCGGAGTCCTCCAGCTTGTCGGAGTCACCCATGCCGATCAGGTCGATGGCGATACAGCGCCCGTGTTGCGCCAGCGGCGGCATGATGTTGCGCCACAGATAAGACGACGTGGGATTGCCGTGCTGAAACACGATGGGGTGGCCCTGCCCCATCTCCACGTAGGCCATGCGCTTGCCCAGCACCTCGACGAACTGCTTCGGATGTTCCGCGCTGTTCATGGTCACTCCCCGGTAAACTGCGGTTGGCGTTTGTTCAGGAACGCATCCAGCCCTTCGCGGCCGTCCGCGGTACCGATCATGTCGGCGATGGCGCGGGATTCCAGTTCCATCTGGGTCTCCAGGCCGTTGTCGAAGCTGGCATTGAGCAGTTCCTTGACCCGGCCATAGGCGCGGGTGGGCCCGGCGGCGAGCTTTGCCGCCAGCGCCGTGGCCTGCGCCAGAACCCGGTCGTCCTCCACGACCTGATTGACCACCCCCCAGTCCAGCGCTTCCTCGGCGCTCAGCACCCGGTTGGTGAGCATCAGCTCGCGGGTCCGGCGGTCACCGATGCGGCGCGGCATGAACCAGGTCGAACTGCCGTCCGGCGCCAGCCCGGCGTTGGTATAGGCCATGGTGTAGCGGGCGCTGGCGGCGGACACGGCCAGGTCGCAGAGCATCACCAGGGAGAAGCCCGCGCCGGCGGCGGTGCCGTTGACGGCGCCGATCACCGGCGCAGCGTTGCGCGACAGCCGCGAGATGCCCAGATGCAGATCGCCCGTCATGCGCAGCAGCGTCGAGCGCGCCTGCTCCCCGGTGCCGGCAATGGCGCCCAGATCGCCGCCGGCACAGAACATCCGCCCGGTACCCGTCAGAATGACGGCACGGATGGCCGGATCGGCCTCGATCAGCAGCGATACCTCGTTGAACTCCCGGGTGGACTGGGGTGACAGGGCGTTGCCCACCTCCGGGCGGTTCAGGGTAATGGTGGCCACCCCGTCCGCCACCTCGTAGTTCAGCGTTTCATAGGACATGGGTTCCCTCCTGGCATGAAGATCGGCTGCCGATCAGTGGCCAGCGATCATGGTGAAGAACTGATCGACCTGCCCGCGTAGTGCCTCCCGCGACACGCCGGTCCGGCTGGCCACCCGCCAGCCCTCGATCAGGGAAATGAGCACCGGCGCCAGCGCCCCGGGCTCGACGTCGGACCGCAGTTCACCCAGGGCGGCCGCCTGATCCAGGCACACCGTCACCGCCCGGTCGAGTTCTTTGAGGCAGGTCACCGCCAGGCCATGCAGACGCGGGTCGACCCCCTCCAGCTCCAGCACCGAATTCACCAGCAGGCAACCGCGGCGGCGCTCGGCGTCCGGGATCTGGATGAGGGTGCGGTCGAGAAACGCCCGGAGCGCCGCCAGACCCTGGCCCGTGGTCAGAACCTCGTCCAGGATCTGAGCGAAAGTGCGCCGGTAATCGTCCACCACGGCTTCGAACAGGGCTTCCTTGCCGTGGAACGCGCCATAAAAACTGCCTCGTCCCATGCCCGTGGCCGCCAGCAGATCCTGCAGCGACGTTGCGCGGTAGCCCTGACACCAGAACAGCTCGCTGGCAGCGGCAAACGCGCGCGCTCGATCGATCTCGACGGGTCGGCTCACAATTCGGCATCGGCGGCTCGAGGTCGGCGGAATATGTACCGACCGGTACATAATTGCAAGGACCCGCGACTTCGATAGAATCCCGGCAGTGTGGCCGGGGGCGATTGCATGCGCGATCTTGAGGAATTTCGAGCGGAAGCCCGCGCCTGGCTGGCCGACCACTGCCCGCCGTCCATGCGCACCCGCATGCGCCCCGGCGAAGAGATCAACGGCGGCAACAAGCGCCGCAGCAGCAACCCACAAGCCTACCTGTGGCTCGAGCGCATGGCTGCGCGCGGCTGGACCGCGCCGACCTGGCCCGAGGCGTATGGGGGCGCGGGGCTCGACAAGGCCAGGTACCTGGTGCTGCTCGAGGAACTGCAGCGCATCGGCGCGCGCCCGCCGCTGGTGGGCATGGGCATCAGCATGATCGGGCCGACCCTGCTCGAATACGGTGACGAGGCCCAGAAGCAACGTCACCTGCCGGCCATCGCCCGTGGCGAGGTGTCCTGGTGTCAGGGCTACAGCGAGCCCGGCGCCGGCTCGGATCTGGCGTCCCTGGCCACCCGGGCCGACGATGAAGGTGATCACTTCCGGGTCAACGGCTCGAAGATCTGGACCTCCGGCGCCGATCGCTCGGACTGGATGTTCTGCCTGCTTCGCACCGACCGCTCCCGGCCGAAACACCAGGGCATCAGCTTCCTGCTGCTGTCCATGGACAGCGCCGGGGTCAGCACCCGGCCGATTCGGCTGATCAACGGCCACTCGCCCTTCTGCCAGACCTTTTTCGACCATGTCCGGGTGCCGAAGGAAAACCTGGTCGGCGCCGTCAACGACGGTTGGACCATCGGCAAACGTCTGCTGCAGCACGAACGCTCCGGGCTGGCGGCGCTGGCCAGCGGCGCCACCGCCGGGCCCCTGGAACGCATCCAGACCGAGATGCCTCTCGGCGAGCTGGCGCGGCACTATGCCGGCGGCGACGTCGAGCCCGCCCTGCGCCAGCGGCTGATCCGCAATGACATGCTCGGCCACGCATTCCGGCTGACACAGCAGCGTACGGTACAGGAAGCGGAAGCCAGCACCCCGGGCTTCGCCACCTCGATCTTCAAGTACGTCGAGGCCAACTACGTGCAGGAACAGCTAGGGAGACTCTGATCAAGTTACGGCGGCTCAGAGAGTCTCGCGCCTGTTCTGGCAAGACGCGTCTCGCCGGCAATGTCTGGACATTGCCAAGAGGCGCAACGCCGGCAGAGCAGGCGCGAGACTCTCCCGAAGGGCCCGTGCTACGGGCCCTGTGGCGGTGTTGCACTTCTTGCCAATGGCTACGGCCATTGCCGGCGAAGCGCGCCTTGCCACAGAACCCGTAGCGCGGGCTGAGCCGCCGGAACTTGATCAGAGGCTCCCTAGAGATCCAGCTCCAGATCCGCGGCACCCGGGGACTCGGCTGGGCAGGCGACGCCTTCGACGACGAGGCGCTGCGCATCGGCCGGTTGTGGCTCGAGTCCAAGGCCATCTCCATCGCCGGCGGCTCCAACGAAGTGCAGCTCAACATCATCGCCAAACGGGTTCTCGGGCTTCCCGACGCCTGACACCGAAGGGGACGGTCATGACGACAACAGATTCCGACGCCATTCAGGGACCGCTGGTCGCCGCCCGCAACTGGTCGGCCGACGCCGGCGCCGGCAGCATCCACGACGACGGCACCGCCAGCGAACTGGGCTTTCGCGGCGGCACCGTGGCCGGCGACGTGCACATGAATCAGTTTCCGCCGGTACTGCTTGAGGTGTTCGGCAACCGTTGGTTCGAACACGGCAACCTGTCACTGCGGTTCCGCAATGCCACGGTGGACCGTGAGTCGGTCCGGGTGTTCGCCGAGCGTGCAAGCGGCAGTCAGATCGAGGTCTGGATGCAGCGGGACGACGGCCTGGAAGTCTGCCGCGGCACCGCGGCTGTGGGTGATCACAGCGCCTCTGCGCTGAGAACCGCGGACCTGCGCCCCTGCGATCCCGCGGAGCTGCGCATACTCAGCCGCCTGGCGCCGGGTATGTCCCTCGGCAGCTACGAGGTGGTCGCGGACCCCGCCCGGCAGTTCGAACGATACGACGCCGGGCTGATCAGCGACCCGCTGCCCTGGTATCGGGACACCTCCCCCTGGGGCGAGGTGGTGGCGGCGCCATGCACCGTGGTGCAGTACCTGTGGGGCCTGCCGATGCAGGCCCTGGGGCCGAAGGTGGGCGAGAGCGTCGGGCTGTTCGGCGCCATCGAGATCGGTTTCGTCAACGGCCCGTTCCTGCTGAATCGGCATTACCGGCTGGACAGCGAGGTGGTGTGCGTGGGCCAGAGCCCACAGACGGAATACGTCTGGTACGACACCGTAGCGCGAAACCCCGAAGGCCAGGTCGTGGCGACCCTGCGCATGCAGTCGCGGGCCATGAAGGCGTCGTCGCCGGCCTACCGCGCATGACCGACTCCCCGCAACACTTCAGCGACCTGGATCCGCCCCCGGATTTTGGCGCCTGGTTCGACGCCCTGGTTGCGCTGATGAGCAACGGTGATCCGCCGGTGGCCTGTTACGCAGACGGGGAAGCCCTCATGCGCGCGGGCGAACCGGCGGAATGTTTCCTGGTCATCATCGACGGCTCCGCCAAAGTCATCGGGACCTTCGGCGACGAGGCCGCTTTGAGCGTCGGCGCGGGTTCGGTGCTCGGCGAACTGGGGCTGCTGTTCGAAGGCCGGCGCCGCCGCACCGTGGTGGCGACCGCATCGACCCGCGCCATCGTCGGCACCCGCGCGGAACTGGAAATGGCTCAGCAGGTGGAAGCCATCGGCGCCCACGTCGCCAGCGTTGCCGGACGGCGACTGGCCGAACGGGTGGAGCCAATCCCGGCCACGACCTCCAGAGGTTTCGACGTGCTCCTCAGGCCGCTGCTGCCCACCGATCGGGCCAGCTACCTGGACCTGTTCGGCCGGGTGTCGATGGAGACGCTGTACAAACGCTTCTTCATTGCCCGGCGGCCGCCGGACGCAGTCATCGAGCGGCTGCTGCACATCGACTACGTCGATCACTTTGCCTGGGTGGCACTCGACGCCGCCGATCCTCACAATCCGGCCGGGATTTTCCGCCTCGTTGTCGAGAAGGACGAACCTGGCGCCGCGGAGATTGCCCTGGCCGTGGTCGACGGCTACCAGGGCCGGGGCCTGGGTACGCTGTTCCTGGCTTTCGCCGGCGCCTGGGCGCAAGCACGGCGCCTCACCACCCTCACCGCGCACGTGCTGACGGAGAACCGCGCAGCCCGTGCGTTGTTCGCCAGGATCGACGTAAACTGGCAGTCGTCCGAGGCGGGCGTTCTGGACGGCCGCATGAACGTTGCTGACGCGGCCGGTCTGCTCGATGCCGGAACTTCGCGCCGGGTCGCCGTCGCGGCCCGCCGGCTCGAAGAAGTCGCCTGTCTGGCCGACGCCTGATCATCCGGCGAAACTGCGGGTTCAGGATCGACCCAATGCCGGCCCGCCGGAGCAACATGCGGACTCAAGGGACCGGGGAGACGGGACATGAATTCAACACGCCGCATGTTCTGCGCCGGTCTGGGAGCGGCGCTGACGGGGTCACTCACAGGGGCAAGGGCAATGAGCAACGACACCGTCAGAGCCCATCGGATCCGCCACTATGTCATTGCGAGCCCGGACCTCGACGCGACCTGCGAAGCGATCTACGACTTCCTGGACCTGGCACCGACGCCGCCACGGGAAGGACCGAGCCCCACCGAACAGTTCGGCTTCACCACCCGCATGATGCAGATCGGCAACACCCTGCTGGAAGTTGTGCAACCCATCCGCGCGCAACACACGCTGCACGAATGGATGGCCGAAAACGGCGGTCCGGGCGGTTACATGGTGGTGCTGCAGACCTTCGACGCCGCCGCGCTCAAAGCCCGCGCGGCGGCTCAGGGCTTGACCCTCACCCGCGACATGATGTTCCGCGGCCAGCACATGATCCAGTTCGATTACCGCCACTTCGGAACCCACTTCGAGCTTTATCAGTACACGCCGGAAGACAACTGGTGGGGTGACCCCCTGAATCGCAACTACCCGCAGCCGGGCGCAGTGCGCGAAGTCGCCGGGTGCCAGGTACTGGTCGACGACCCCGATGCCATCGCCGCACAGATCGCCCAGCTCTTCCTCGGCGAGCAACGCGGTACCAGCGTGACGTTCGAACAGCAGACGGTTTCGTTCGGCGCTGCCGTTGGCCGCAAAGGGCTGGCTGCCCTGGAACTGGTGGCGCGCGACCCGAGCCGTGCCGGCGACCGCCGGACCATCAGCGGCCTGGAGCTGCGCATCTCCTGACGACCTGCTTCCGCGTCGCGGCTACATGGAAGACGACCGGAAGCTGCGGAAGATGTCTCGAAAGGCATTCACGGGGGGCGACGGCTCGCCGCGCCGCAACAGCGCCAGACCGAGCACGTGCTCACGTAGCGGCATGATTCCCTCGATCACGTGAAACGTCCGCTTCAGCTCCCCGCCCGGGCGGCGGAGCGTCAGCAAGGGCGCGATGGCATCGGTACCCTGAACGATCCTGCGCACCAGATCCACGCTGTTGCAGCGGTAATGGGACGGTTGCGGTGACAGGCCGGCCTGCACGTAAACCTCGGTGAGTTCGACTTCGGTGGGAAACCGGTTGGTGGGCAACACGATCGGGTAACCCAGGAGTTCCTGCAGCGTGAGGTCCGCTCGCGCCCGAGTGGGATGATCCGGACGCGCGATCACACACGGGTGCAGGGGCGCCAGGGTCTCGGTCTCGAGTTCACTCCAGGCTGCCAGGTAGTTGGACTCGCCGGCGGCGATATCCAGGGCCCCGTCGGCCAGCAGGCGCGGCACCTGATCCACCTCGGTTTCCAGCACTTCGAGCTGAATGCCGGGATAAACCTGGGCGAAGGCCGCCACCGCGCTGTCGATCAGGGAAATGAAAGCGGCCGGCGCCACCCCGATACGCAGCCGTCCGGTGCGCAGTTCGCGCAGGCTGGCCACGTCGCCCATCAGGTCTTCCGTGTCGGCGAGGATCCGTCGCGCCCGCCGGACGAACAGTTCTCCGGCATCGGTCAACGCAACGCCGCGCGGCAGCCGGTGGAACAGTTTGACGTCGAGCAGGTGCTCGACCTCCGCCACGCTTTTGGTGAGCGCCGACTGGGAAATGGCCAGGGTTGCGCCGGCGGCGGTGAAGCTGCCGGCCTCGGCCACCCCGACCACGTGCCGGAGCTTGCGCAGGTCCGTGATCAAGGCCGGTACGCCCGACGCTGCCCGGGCATCACGGCGAGCCGGAGGGTACCGGGTCCAGCATCCCGGCGAGGCTGTTCAATTCCGAGACGAACGGGTCGTCGTCCGGGTCGCGATGCCAGGTGTACTCCGCCGCCTTCATCACGGTCTCCGCGGCATCCGCGCCGAACAGCCGGGCGATGATGGCGAGACTCATGTCCGTGCCGGCGGACACGCCGGACGAGGTGAAAAACGGCCCGTCTTCGACCCAGCGGGCCCGTTCCACCCACACCACCCGATCCGACTGCTGGCGCGCCAGTTCGAAGACCTGTTTGTTGGAAGTGGCCCGGCGGCCATCGAGCACACCGGCCCTGGCAAGCAGCGCCGAACCGGTGCACACCGACGCCACCACCCTGGCGCCGGCCGCGCGCGCACGGATGAAGTTCAACAGCGCGTCGTTACTGAGTTCCCCGATGGTGCCGAAACCGCCGGGAACCAGCAGGGCGTCCAGCGCCGGCGCCTCGTCGAATCCGTACGCCGCCACTACCTGCGGACCCGCGCCGACTTCCGGCCCGAGCGCTGCCGCAACCGGTCCCGGTTGCTGCGCCACGGTTTGGATGTTCACCCGCTCGGAACCGAGCATGGAGAACATCTCCAGTGGCCCGAACAGGTCCAGCATCTCGAACCCCGGATAGAGCAGCGCGCCCAGACTGAGTGGACCGTCGGTCATGAGCCTTGCTCCTCTGCAAAGCCGGTAAAGCTGGCGACCTCGGACACCGCGCGGCGCCGCGATACCACTGCATTCGCCGGAAACGAATCGTCGGGGTAACCCATGGCAATGCTGATCATGATCACCTGGTCGTCGGGAATGTTCAGATGCTGCCGTACCACCGGCGAATGCATCACCCCCTGGCTGTTGATCACCGACCCTACCCCCCGCGACCAGGCGGCGTTCACCAGTGAAGTCGCCAACGCTCCACAGTCGAAGGGAGCGACATCACCGCCCATGAGCTGGCGGTCGTAGGTCACGATCACCAGTACCGGCGCATCGAAGACCCGGAAGCCCCGGAGCGTCCAGGCTTCCCGGCCGGCCTTGTCGTCACGAACGATTCCCATCGCCTCGAAGAGTTGTACCGCGACCTCGATCTGGCGCCTTCGGTGTTCCCCTTCGTAGGCACCGGACTCGCGCCGCTCGAACGACGGCCTGACACCGCTGCTGGTCCGCTGCGTACTGTCGGCGCGAATGCGTTCCAGGGCCTCGCCGGCTGCAATGTGCAGGTGCCAGGGCTGGGAGTTGTACGACGAGGGCGCACGCACCGCCAGAGACACGATGTCTTCGATCACCTTCCGCGGAACCGGATCCGGCCGGTAGCCGCGGATGCTCCTGCGGCCCAGCACCACATCGTCGTAAGCCATTGCGTTCGACGGATCCATCAGCTCGTTACCCCTCTACGTTCTAATTCGAGACCTCGCCACCCGACCCGATCCGCGCGGACGGCCACCTGCGGATCCGAGGGTATGGTATTCCCGCCAGGAATGACAAGGTGAACGATCAGCATTGGACAGAATTGCGGCACCGCAACACAATCGGCGCCGTATTCACCCCCCACGGAGCTCGATCCCATGAACATGGCTGCCAACGACCGCAATGTCCTGCTGCGCCGGGCCGGCCAGATTGCCCTGGACGACATCGACGTCAGTAACTGGCATCTGTTCGAGCACGACGCCATCTGGCCGTATTTTCAACGGCTGCGGACGGAAGATCCGGTGCACTATCACCGCGACTCCTTTTACGGACCCTACTGGTCGGTGACCCGTTTCGAGGACATCAAGTGGGTGGACAGCCACCACGAGCTGTTTTCGTCCGAAGGCTCCATCACCCTGGAGGATCCGCTGAAGGGCTTCGAGACCCCCATGTTCATCGCCATGGACCCGCCGAAACACGACGTGCAGCGCAAGGCGGTGCAGCCGGTGACCATGCCGCGCAACCTGGCCGAACTGACGCCGCTGATCCGCTCCCGGGTGGAGAACATTCTCGACAGCCTGCCCATCGGCAAGACTTTCAACTGGGTGGACCGGGTGTCCATTGAACTGACCACCCAGATGCTGGCCACGCTGCTGAACTTCCCGTGCGAAGACCGCCGCCTGCTCACCCGCTGGTCCGACATCGCCACCGGCGGCCGCAACAGCGGGCTGGTGAACAGCATCGAGGAGTGGCAGCAGGAGATGCTCGATTGCCTGACCTACTTCACCCGGCTGTGGCACGAGCGCGCCCGGCAGGAACCGAGCTTCGATCTGGTCTCGCTGCTGGTTCACGGTGAGCACACCAGGGACATGGTGCAACGGCCACTGGAACTGCTGGGCAATCTGATGCTGCTCATCGTGGGCGGCAACGACACCACCCGCAACTCCATCTCAGGCGGCGTGCTGGCGCTCAACCAGTTCCCGGCCGAGTACGACAAGCTGCGGGGCGACGCGTCGCTGATCCCGAACATGGTCTCCGAAATCATCCGCTGGCAGACGCCGCTGGCTTACATGCGCCGTACCGCGACCCAGGACGTGGAACTCGGCGGCAAGACTATCCGCCAGGGCGACAAGGTCGCCATGTGGTATGTCTCCGGCAACCGCGACGAGTCCGTGTTCGAGAATGCCGATCAGCTCATCATCGACCGGCCCAATGCGCGCCAGCACGTGTCGTTCGGCTATGGTATCCACCGCTGTATGGGCAATCGGGTGGCGGAGCTGCAGCTCCGGCTGCTGTGGGAAGAGATCCAGAAACGCTTCCACAAAGTCGAAGTGGTGGGCGAGCCGGTGCGCAACCGCTCACCGTTCGTGCGCGGGTACACGCACCTGCCGGTTCGCCTCGTCCCGCGTCAATAGACAGGCTGAGGGCCGACGATCATCCAGGCGCCGCGGTTGTGTTTTGCATATGCAGTATGATTTTATATTTGCACAGCTAGCCACGCCTGGACTCTCCCATGCTCGCTGCCGATCATCGCCTGACCACGCGCGAAATGGCGCAGTTCGTGCTGAACGGATTTCTGCGTTTTGACAGCCTGGTTCCCGACAGCATCAATCAACGCGTGCTCGAGGAACTGCGTGACCTCCACGCCGTCAAGATGCGGATTGCCATGGAGTCGTTCGGGCTCGATCCGGACCGCGCGGCCGAGGCGCCGAACCACCGCGTCCAGCATCCCGAGAGCCTGACCCCGCTGTCGGCGTGTTATCCCGCGCCGTCGGTGGTCGGTGAGATGCTCCGTCTGCCTCAAGTGCAGGGCATCATCGAATCGCTGGTTGGCGCGGACCCGCTGTTCGACCACGACTTCATCCACTACATAGCGGCCGGGAGCACTCAGGGCCAGCATCTGCACGTCGACGCCGTGATCGACAGCCGCCACCCGAGCTTCGACATTCAGCTTTTCTACTATCCCACGGACGTTGCCCCCGGTGCGGGCGGTACCCGGTTCGTACCCGGAACACACCTGCGCCGCACCCGGGCGGAAGGCGTTGCGCGCTACCAGAACCTGCTCGGCGAGCAGCAGTACAGCGGCACCGCCGGCACGATCCTGATCTTCCATCAGGCTCTGTGGCATGCCGGCCAGCCGAACCCGAGCAAGGCCGACCGCTGGATGTACAAGATCCGGCTGAATCCCCAGGTACCGCAGGTGCGCCTGTGGAACACCGATGACTTCGATGCCATTCACAACGACGCCCGCGATCACACCTTTGCGCACATCCGGCGGGACAGCGTCGCCCAGATATTCCGCACCATGCTGCCGTGGCAGCAGGGGCACGAGGTGCGCTACGAGCAGATGGAACGTGCGCGGGTCTGGCGTTATCTGAGCGGTGACGAGCGTTTCGACGTGGACTTCTACCACACCCGGATCGAGGGGCGGGCACGGGCCAACGCGGAGATGGCCCGATGAAGCGCCAGCAGATCCTCTACCTGTGGCTCGCCGAAGGCGCCTTGGACACCGCGACCGTGGGCTGGGCGTTCTACGATGGCTCGACCGGCGAAGGGCCGGCCCTGCCTGCCAGCGAACCCCCGTACCCGACCGGGCTTGCCGCGCTCGAGGACGGCTGGTTCATGCAGCAGTCGCCCGCCCCCTACGTACTGCACCCGGGCGCCGAGCATGGCACCTCGTATCTGCCGAACGAATTCGTGTTCGCGCGGACGGTCGAGATGCCGTTGCCGGCTGAGGCGAGCTGACCGGACCATGCCCTGCAATCGCATCACCCGCCTGAGCACCGTCGACGTCCGCTTTCCCACCTCGGACCACCTGGACGGTTCCGACGCCATGAACCCGGACCCGGACTATTCCGCGGCTTATCTCATCCTGGAGACAGAGCGCGGAGACGCCGGGTACGGCCACGTCTTTACCATCGGGCGCGGCAACGACCTGTGCTGCGCCGCGATCGAAGCCATGCAGCACCTGGTCATCGGGGTCGAGCTCGACGACATCAAGGCCGACCCGGCGCATTTCTACGAGCGGCTCCGGTCCGACAGCCAGCTCCGCTGGCTCGGTCCGGAAAAAGGTGTGGTGCACATGGCCATGGGCGCCGTGGCGAACGCCATCTGGGACCTGTGGGCGCGCAGCGACGGCAAGCCCGTCTGGCGTCTGCTCACCGACATGACACCCGAGCAATTCGTGGCGTGCATCGACTTCCGTTATCTGGGCGACGTCATTACCCGGGAGGAAGCGCTGGCCATGGTGCAGGCCAATGAAGCCGGCAAACACCAGCGCGCCGCCGAGATGGCCGATCGCGGCTATCCCTGCTACACCACGTCGGCGGGCTGGCTCGGGTACCCGGACGACAAAATGCGGGAGCTGTGTCGGAGCGCCCTCGATCGCGGCTTCAGACACCTCAAGTTCAAGGTCGGCCGGGACCTGGAGGACGACCGCCGGCGGTTGCGCATTGCCCGGGAGGTGCTGGGCCCGGACGTGCGGCTCATGATCGACGCCAATCAGGTCTGGGAAGTCCCCGAGGCCATCGCGTGGACGAGGGCGCTGGCCGAGTACCAACCGTGGTTCATCGAGGAACCGACCAGCCCCGATGACGTGCTGGGCCACAAAGCCATCCGGGAAGCGATTCACCCCATCGCGGTGGCCACCGGCGAACACTGCCAGAACCGGGTGCTGTTCAAGCAGTTCATTACCTGCGACGCCCTGGACGTGGTGCAGATCGATGCCTGCCGGATGGGTGGCCTGAACGAGATTCTGGCGGTTTACCTCATGGCCGAGAAGTACGGCAAGATCGTCTGCCCCCATGCCGGCGGCGTGGGCCTGTGCGAGTACGTGCAGCATCTGGCCATGATCGACTACACCAGAATATCCGCCAGCATCGGGGACCGCGTGCTCGAGTACGCCGACCACCTGCACGAACACTTCGAGGAACCCTGCATCGTTCGGGACGGCCGCTACATCGCGCCCCAGGCGCCCGGGTTCGGCGTAAAGATGAAAGCGTCATCGGTTGCCGCTCACACATTTCCCACCGGGCCGGTCTGGACCGGCCGACGCCGGAACGGATCGTAGACCAGTGCAGCGAGCCATTCGTGTCGATGCGCACCAGCACTTCTGGCAGGTCGACCGCGGCGACTACGGGTGGCTGGAGCAGGCTCCGGACATCCTCCGGCGGGACTACCTGCCTGAACACCTCAGTGCCGAACTCGAGCACGCCGAGATCGGGGCAACCGTGGTGGTGCAGGCTGCGCCCACGGTCGCGGAGACCGAGTTTCTGATCGGCCTGGCCGCCGGGAACCCGCGGGTGCGCGGTGTCGTCGGCTGGGTGGATCTGGCGGATCCTCAGTCGCTGGTCCACCTGGACCGGCTTGCCGCGCCCCCCTGCTTCAAGGGGATACGGCCCATGCTGCAGGATCTGGACGATCCACGGTGGCTGACCGATCGAGCGCTCCCGGAGACGTTCGCCGCCCTCATCGACCGGGAACTCGCCTTCGATGCCCTGGTGACACCTCGCCAGTTGCCGACGCTGATCGAGTTCGTCGGCCGCTATCCCGATCTGCGTGTCGTCATAGATCATGCGGCCAAGCCGGCCATTGGCGGCGCCCCACAGGCCGACTGGCGAGCCGCCATGCAGGAACTGTCTCAGTCCGCGAACGTGTTCTGCAAATATTCGGGCCTGGTCACCGAAGTTCAGGGCGAGGTGAGCCGGGACACCATGCAGCCGCTTGTGGATGTGCTGATCGATCTGTTCACGCCGGCGCGCCTGATCTGGGGCAGCGACTGGCCTGTGGTCACCACGCGAACGTCTTATCGTGAATGGCTGACGTTGTCAGAGTCGCTCTTGAGCCATCTGAACGAAGCAGACCGGCACGCGATCTACGGCGGCAACGCGTGGACCTTCTACCGCCTGGGCGATACCCCGTGAGCGCCAGCCTGGAAGGAAAGACAGCGATCGTGACGGCCGCCGGCCAGGGGATCGGCCGGGCCACGGCAGAGCGTTTCGCACGCGCCGGCGCCCAGGTATACGCCCTGGACATCAACCCGGCGACGCTGGCCACGCTGCAGGCGGTGGAATCGAAGGTTCTCGACGTCACCGATCTTCGGGCCGTCAGCGCGTTCGTGCAGACGCTGCCGAGGGTCGATGTCCTGTTCAACGGCGCCGGGTTCGTGCATAGCGGCTCCATCCTCGACTGCGCGGAGGCCGACTGGGATTTCTCCTTCGAACTCAACGTGAAATCCATGTACGGCCTGATCCGGTCGGTCCTTCCCATGATGATTGCGCAGCACGGCGGCTCCATCATCAACATGGCTTCCGTAGCCAGTTCCATCAAGGGCGTACCGAACCGGGCAGTCTACAGCGCTACCAAGGCGGCCGTAATCGGCCTGACCAAGTCAGTCGCCACCGACTACGTCAGCAACGGCATTCGCTGTAACGCCATCTGCCCGGGCACCGTGCATTCACCCTCGCTGGAAGAGCGCCTGAAGGCCACCGGCGATTTCGATGCGGCGTACCGGGCGTTCGTCGACCGTCAGCCCATGGGGCGGATCGGCGAACCGGAGGAAATTGCCCACCTCGCGCTGTATCTCGCGAGTGACGAGTCCGCCTTCACCACGGGCCAGTGTCACATCATCGACGGCGGCTGGTCGACCTAGGTGTCGGAGCCGACCCGGAAGAAGCGCAGGACCTACGCCGCGCCCGCGCTCGAAAAGGGCCTGGACATTCTGGAACTGCTTGCCGCGGACGGCCAGCCTCTGACCAATGCCGAGATCGCCGCCCGCCTTGGACGCTCCGTGGGCGAGATATTCCGCATGATCGTGGTGCTGGAGCAGCGCGGCTATGTCGCATCGGGCACAGACGACCGCTACTCCCTGACCCTGAAAATGTTCCAGGTTTCGTCTCAGGTTGCGCCACTGAAACGCCTCACGGCCATCGCCATCGACGTCATGCACGACCTGGCGGTCGCCACTCTGCAGTCCTGTCACCTGGTGGTGTACGCCAGCGGCCGCGGGGTGATCGTCGCTCAGGAGAGCTCGCCGTCAGCGCGGGGATTGAACGTGCGGATCGGCGCGGAAGCGCCGCTGTTCGACTCCTGTTCGGGACACCTGATCCTGGCGTTCGCCGACGACGGCGCAAGACGGCGAATGCTGGCCGAACAACCCCCGGCGACCCCGCCGCCGCCCCCGCAGGCGGAGCTGGAACGCATGATCAACCGCGTTCGCAAGCAGGGCTACGAATCCATCCGCAGTGGCCAGGTGGCGGGGGTGCACGACATCGGCTATCCCGTCTTCGATCACTCCGGAAGGATGCAGGCCGCTCTGCTCATTCCCTTTCTCGAGCACATCGACGGATCCCACGAAGTCAGCCTGGAAGCGTGCCGGGCGCTGCTGGCCGAGGCCGCCTCCGCGATTTCCCGGGGTCTGGGGCATGCTGAAGACGGGCCTGGTCACGTCTGAGGTCTCTCAGCCGGCCGCCTGCTCCACCGGTTCCAGCAGCGGCTGACCGAGGGCCTCCCGGTAGTTGTTGTGAAAGTGGTGCAACGCCGGTTCGTTACGGCCGAACAGAATCTCCTTCAGCTGGCCGCTTTCTGCTGCCCGCTGCTGCATCTCGCCCATCACATAGTCTTCCTGCTCGACGGTGCTGTGAAACACCTCCAGTGAGGCTTCCACGCTCGCGCCGGCGGCGTCCGACACTTCCTGGTAGTCGTACACCTTGCTGGCATCGAATCCATCCTGGTAAGCGGCGGCCGCATCGATGGCCTGCTGCGACAGGTAGAAGCTGATCCGGGTGACTGAGCGCCCGGCACCTTCGGCATGCGGGTAGATGCGGATCAGCGTCGAACTGTCGTCGCTGGTGATGAGCTGAATGTTGGGGAACAGGTGGTACAACACGAAGGTGCCCTGTTCGATCCGCCAGTCCGCTTCCGGCAGGCTGCGCAGCGCATCGATGCCGCGGCTGGCGGTCACGAAACGGTGGTGCCGGCCGAATTCCTGGAAGTGCAGGTTGTTGCCGTAATAGAGCTGACCGAGCGTGTTCTTGTGCAACTTGCCGAAGTGATAGGTTTCACCGAAGGTGTCGTTGGCGAACTTCCAGTTCAGCTTCATGTCGATGGTCTTCTCGCCGACATACTGCTGCCGCTCGATACCGAAGGAGTCGATCTCTCCGGCAAGCTCGGCGCCCAGCAGCCGCTGCGGGTCGAGAGATCCGCCAACCCTGGGATGGATCCACAGCAATCCGCCCCGCTCCACCGCCGGCAGTTCGAGCAATCCGTGGCAGGACTTGTCGACAGCGCCGAAATGATCCTCGTCCGGAACGGACAGAAGCTCACCCGTGTTGGCATAGCTCCACTGATGGAACGGGCACATGAAGACACTTCGCCGGCCACGCGCCTCGGATGCCACCTGCACCGACCGGTGCCGGCAGGCATTGAGAAAAGCACGGAACACGCCGGCCTTGTCCCGGGTCGCCAGTACCGGGGTGCCGAAGTCGTTCAGGGTCAGAAACGAACCGGGCTCCGGCAGGTCGCCGGAAAGGCCGATGAGCTGCGGATGGTTCTCGAAGAACGCTTCCCGTTCCCGTTGCGCCTGCTCCGGACAGACGTACGAAGACGTCGGCATACGGTATTGAACGCCGGCGTCAACGTTTCTGCCTTCGTCCAATTGCTGCATGAGTTCCTTCAGTATCCTGACCTGCAGACCGTGATCCATGCTCCAACCTCTCTCTCTCGTCCGAAGTCAGCATCGAATCCGCCTGATTATGGACCTAACGGTACAAAATTTCGATGCCTGCTCAGGCTCTGCTGGTCGCCTCGCGACATGTCGCCCCACTGTCATCGTGGCACTTTTCAGGTATATACCCATATAATCCGGGTATCTGCCCGTATCAGCCCCAGAAACGAAACCGCATCGTGACCGACGTCGGCACTTCCTGCCTCTGTATCGACCTGCGCAGCGCCGCTCAACGGTTGACCCGTGTCTACGACGAAGCCATGGCGCCGAGCGGCATCAGCGTCACGCAGTTTTCGCTGCTGCATCGGATCCAGACCCTGGAAGCGCCCACACTGGGACGACTGGCCGAGGCGACCGGACTGGACCGCAGCACCCTCGGCCGCAATCTGCGGGTGCTGGAACGCCAGGGCCTGGTGCGGCTGGCGGCGGGAGACGACGCCCGTACCCGTACTGCGCGCCTGACGAAGCGGGGCGCCCGGGTGTTCGCCGCAGCGGCCCCACTCTGGTACCAGGTTCAGAAACAACTCGTCGAACGCATCGGCAGTGACGGGCGGTCGCAACTCGATACGCTGCTGCAGTCGCTGACCGAACCTGCCACCGATTTCGAGCGCCCCACCAGCGCAGCCCGCCCAGGAGGATGACATGACCCAAGCCGCCAATACCAAGTACTCCGTGTGCACCATCTGCGACATCGGCTGCCAGCTTCGAACCGAAGCGAAGCACGGGCGTGTGGAACGGGTCGTTGCGCACGACAACCCGATGCTGGCGAAGAACATCTGCTTCAAGGGTACCGCTGCCCCGGATCTGCACAACCACGCCGACCGGCTGCGCGTGCCGTTGAAAAGGGTTGGAGAACGCGGGGAGGACCGCTGGCAACAGATCTCCTACGAGCAGGCCATGGACGAGATCGCCGAGCGCCTGCAGGGTGTGGTTGACCGCTACGGCCCGGAAGCGTTCGCCGTGTCCACGTCGGGCTGGAACACCCAGACCACCCACGCCCTGGACCGGCGTTTCATGAATCTACTCGGTTCCCCCAACTGGATCAGCGGCGTTGCGCTGTGCGCGGGCAACACCGCGGCGGTGAACCGGCTGACCTACGGCTGGTTCCCGATGCCCGACTACGGCAACACCAACTGCATCGTGCTGTTCGGCCACAACCCGCGCAAACACTCCTGGACACCCATCTACAACGCCATCGAAGCGGCCCGGGCCCGCGGCGCCAAGGTGATCGTGCTGGACCCGCGGGTGTCGGATCAGGCCGAGGTGGCGGATCTGCACCTGGCGCTCAAGGCTGGTACCGATGCCGCCATGTGTCTCGGCTGGCTCAAGGTGATCTTCGACGAAGGGCTGTACGACGCCGACTTCGTGCGCGACTGGTGCACCGGCTTCGACGATCTTCGCGCCCGGGTCAACGAGTACCCGCTGGAGCGGGTGGCGGCCATCACCGGGGTGGACCGCGAGCTGATCGCGCAAGCGGCCCGCATGTACGCCGGCGCCGACGGCGCGGTGATACCGTGGACCCCGATCACCGACCAGCAGCTCTCGTCCACCTCGGCCATCCGCCTGCACTCCATCCTGCGGGCGGTGACCGGCAATCTGGACGTGGTTGGCGGCGAGACCCTGGGCGGCTTCAGCCCGTCGTACCGCTCCGAATCGGAGATGGCCCTGCATGACCGCCTGCCGCTGGCGCAAAAAGCGAAGCAGCTCGGTTATGACGACCATCCGGTGTTCACCTACCGGGTGGCCGAGATGCTCAAGGCGCCGACGGAAAAGGTCTGGGGTTACCCCTACGCCGACCTCGTGATGGGCTGCCACATGGCCAATCCGTCCCAGGTGATTCGCGCCATGGCCACCGAACAGCCTTACCCCGTGAAAGCCCTGTTCAGCCTCGGCAACAACACCTTGCTCAGCTTCCCCAACCAGCATCAGATTCTGCAAGGGCTGATGAACCAGGAACTGATCGTCGCCCACGAGATCTTCATGACCCCGACCGCGCTGCTGGCCGACTACGTACTGCCGGGCGACGTATTCACCGAGCGTAACCACATCGCCGACTCGTGGAGCTGGTCGACCCGGCTGACCCTGTCCCAGAAGGTGGTGGAACCGCCGCCCGAGGCGTCCAGCACGTTCCAGTTCTGGACCGACCTGGCCCACCGCATGGGATTCGCTGAGCAGTTTCCGTGGCGGACGCTGGAGGACGTACTGGATCATCGCCTGTCCCGCGGCGGCCGTACCTTCCGTGAGTTCGAGGCACAGACCTTCATGGAGGCTCCACCGCCCGCGTTCCGCAAGTACCGGGAGACCGGTTTCGCCACCCCGTCCGGCAAGGTCGAGCTGCGCTCATGCATCCTGGAGGAACTGGGGTTCGACCCGCTGCCCTATTACCGCGAAGGGCCGGCGCCTGACGCGGCGTACCCCTACCTGGTGTTCACCGGGGTGCGTGAAGATCCGTTCTTCCAGACCGGCCAGCGCAACGTGGCGCGCCTGCGGTCGCGCTGCCCGGGCCCGCGCCTGTTTCTGCATCCGGACGACGCGGCGCGGGAAGGTATCGCCGACGGTGACTGGGCGCGCCTGGAGACCGCAACCGGCACGGTGATCGCGCAGGTTTCGGTGCAGGACTCCATGAAACCCGGACATATCCGCGTACCCCACGGCTGGTGGTACCCGGAGCTGCGTGGCGAAGCGCACCTGGCCGGCGCGTTTCTGTCCTCCGACGCGGTGCTGTGTCCGGACGACGACGAGTTCCTGGACTACGAGCAGGGCGTTCCGCATTTCAAGGGTTTCCCGGCACGCATCGTCAAAGCGCAGCGGCCGGCGGAACTCATCGCCGTGACCGCTGCAGCCTGGGTCACTGCAGGCGGAGAACCCACGCCATGAAGCTGCGCATTCTGAACGACAGCATCCGCCTGCGCCTGGATCGCCAGGAGGTGGAATGCCTGGGTGCGGGCGGCACGGTCCGCTGCGCGACCCGATTCCCCGCCGGGGCGCCGTTCGGCTATGAACTGGGGGCCGGCGGCGAAGCCGTGAGTGCGGCATTCGCCGACGGCGTGATGCACATTTCGGTTCCCGCCGCCGCGCTGGCGGCCTGGGCCGGAGACGACACCCGGGTCGGCATTCGCGAATCGCTGCCCCTCGACGCAGGCGAACTGACGGTGCTGGTGGAGAAGGACTTCGAGTGCCTGGACCCGCGGCCCGGTGAAAGCCAGCGCAACCGGTTCCGTAACCCCAAAGCCGAACCCTGATTGACCCGAGACCCAGGCCTGCGCCGGGTCCTGGGACCCGCCGCAATTCGGCGTAGTCGCCGATAACGCCGTTGTCGAGTTTCCAGTACTCGCGGAAGATGGCCTCGATGAAAGGCAGTTCCTGGTCCCACTCGCGCATGGCGATGGCGCCGCGCAGCGCCTGTTCCTTATTCGTTGCCCGACATGCCGATGTTATATGGTAAGACGGCTACCCCAACGAGCAGGCAGACAAACCGGAAGTGGACAGAATGAACGACTTGGTCAAACAGTCGCGGCGCCGGCGCGGGATCTGACATGGCCCGCGAAGCGGACGACGTCCCAGCGATCCGCGCTCAGGCGCACCTGCACCATGCTTACCTGCTGGGCCTGCAGCTCATGGTGTCGACCCACCGGTCCAATGCCGAGGTCGGCGACTGGATGTTCCGCCTGTTCCGGCGCCAGCATCTGGAAAAGTTCCTATCGAGCTTCGAGAAGCTCGGCCTCGCCGGTCTGCCGGACGCGGTGGCCTGTGCGCAGTACCACGTGCTGTCCAACAACATGGGCGGGGTGGGCGTGGAGTACCTGTTCGAGTCGGACCAGAAAGCCTGGGTGCGCTTCCGCTATCCGCGCTGGATGTACCACGGACCGACCCTGTGCGGCGTGCCGGTGGAGGTCAGCCGCGGCTTTCTCAATGGCTGGTACGCCCACAACGGCGTGTCCCTGGGCAATCCGCGGCTCGGCTATGTGTGCGTGTCCGAGGACATGACCGGCGAATTCGGCCTGTGCGGCTACTTCCGCGAGTACGACCGGGACCTCGCCGACGACGAGCGCCTGCAGTTCGCCAAAGGTGAGCTGCCGCCGCCATTCGACCCGGCGCGGCAGCCGGCGCCGCCGGCAGACCAGTGGGATGCCCTGCGGCTGGAGAAAGCCAGCCGCAACTATGCCCTGGACTACATCCGCAACGGCCTGTCGACCCTCGCCGAGGTGATCGGCCCCGAGCCGACCCGCGAACTGGCCGGCCGCGCCGCGCGCCTGATCGGCCTGCAGTATTTCCAGGAAACCGCAGCCATGGTGGGCGCCGAGGACGGCGACGTGAGCGCCGCCGCGGATTATCTGACGAGGATGTTCCGCGGCATGGGGGACGCGGTTTCCATGGCGACCACGGGGAACGAACTCGAGCTGACACACAGCGGCCTGCGGGTGATACGCGGCCTGCCGGACGACGAAGCGGCGCTGGTGTTCGAGTGCTGGGCCGAGTTGTGGCGCGGCACCGCCAGCTCCCAGCGCCTGCTCAAGACCCTGGACGTGTCCCGGGCCGGCGACCTGGCGCGCTGGCGGCTGGCCCTGCGCTGATCGAGTGCATGTCGAGTCGTGGTTGAGAGGGAAAGTTCTAGCGCGGGAAGGGGTCGGTAGTCGCCAGTTCGGGAAAGAGCTGAAAATCCCGGTCTTTCGTCCACAGCTCACTCACGCCGTGGCAAAGGCAAAGTGCCACGATTCGCGCATCATGGACGATCGGGCCACGCACTCTCGGGATCGAGAGCACGGGCGCCAGCTTGTCGAGAAAGTCGTGGGTTTCACTCAGAACGGTGACCGTCGGTGAGCGAAGCCAGGCTCGGATCTGCACGGTGGCTTGTTCTGGCTTGGTTGCTGATTCCTTCCAGATCCGGGGATTGGTAACCACGCTGAAGAACTCGTATACACACGGCCACGGCACCGCCCAGGAACGGCTCCCCGTGGCAAGGCCGGCCACGAGGCCCTTCGCCTGATCGTGCCAGCGCGACTCCCGCCGATGGGCATACACCAGCACGTTGGTGTCTACGGCAATCAACCCGACTCCGGCTCGCCGTAGATCTCCGCGCGCAGATCCTGCCAGGTATACCGTTCCAACGGATCATCGTTGTCGGGATCGCCCACACTCAGATCCGGCAGTTGGTATTTCTCCGTGTGTTCGGCCATCGCCAGGGTGGCGCGCAGACCATCCTCGACAACCGCACGTAGCGGCCGCCCAGTCCGCTTGGCCAGCTTCTTGGCCCGGCGCAGCAGATCGTCTTGAATGTCGATCGTCGTCTTCACGGACCCATACTACCCATACCCATGCATATGGGCAACCCGTATTCCATTCGCCCCAGTGCGAGCTTCCAGGGATCGGCCAGCCGGACCGGCCGGTCCAAAGGGCGGGCTCAGGGCCCTTTGAAGGATACCGCGTTGGCCCTGGCCGCGGCTTCCACGTCGCCCTGGCCGAAGGCCGACGGGCGTGGTTCCGGCAGCAGCAGCGCTTGCTGGGTCTTCGGCCGCCCGTCGATGCGCTCGAACCAGGCATCGAGGTTGGCAAGCCCGTCGACGCTGACGGTGGCCTGGAAGTGGCTGCGGGCCCAGGGGTACGTGGCGCCGGACTCGAACACCACGAAGTCGTCGTTGCTGGTGTCGACGATGGTGGGAATACGCCCGTTGGGGTTCAGCTTCAGATACCAGTCCGACTTCTGATCCCGTTTCGCGAAGCTGATCGGCACCAGGTCGTAGTCGACTTCGGCTTCGTGCAGAAAGATCAGCGGCTTCCAGCCGTTCATGGTATTGGCGGTGTGCCGGTATACTGCGCCGATGCCGACGAACGCCTGCGATCTGATCATCGATGCGCGCTGGGTGCTGCCCGTGGCGCCGCACAACCACGCCCTGGAAGGCGCCAGTGTCGCCATCGCCGGCGGACGCATCCAGGCGGTAGGCCCCAGCGCCGACATCCATGGGGCCTACCGCGCCGACGCCCACCTCAGCCTGTCCGACCACGTGCTGCTGCCGGGGCTGGTGAACGCCCATGGCCATGCCGCCATGACTCTGCTGCGCGGATTCGCCGAGGACGCGCCCCTGGAGGAATGGCTGAACCAGCACATCTGGCCGCTGGAGGCCCGGCTGGTGGACGAAGCGTTCGTGCGCGACGGGGTCGCGCTGGCCATGGCCGAAATGATCCGCAGCGGCACTACCTGTTTTTCCGACATGTACTTCTTTCCGGAAGTCACCGCCGCCGCGGTGCGGCAGGCCGGCATGCGCTGTCAGGTGGCTTTCCCCATCATCGGGTTCGCCAATGCCTGGAGCAGCGGGGTGGACGATGCCCTGCACAAGGGCATGGCGCTCCACGACACCTATCGCGGCAGTCCGCAGGTGCAGGTCGCCTTCGGACCGCACTCCGCCTATCACGTGTCGAGCGCGGATCTGGAGCGGATCCGCACCTTTGCCGACGAACTCGAGGCGCCGGTGCACATTCACCTGCACGAAACCGCGGCCGAAGTGGCCGACGCCAGGGCCAATCACGGCGGGACCTGGATCACCCGGCTGGCCGAGCTGGGCCTGCTCGGTCCGCGCCTGCAGGCCGTGCACATGACCCGGGCCGATGACCCGGAGATCGCCCTGCTGGCGGAAGCCGGCGTACACGTGGTGCACTGCCCGCACTCCAACCTGAAGCTGGCCAGCGGCATTGCCCCGGTGTCCCGCTATCTGGACGCCGGCATCAATGTGGCCCTGGGCACCGACGGCGCCGCCTCCAACAACACCCTGGACCTGTTCAGCGAAGGCCGCCTGGCAAGTCTGCTGGCCAAAGGGTCGAGTGGCGATGCGCGTTCGCTGCCGGAAGCCACGGTGCTCCACATGGCCACCCTGGGCGGGGCCCGGGCCCTCGGCCTGGAAGCGGAGATCGGTTCGCTGGAACCCGGGAAACAGGCCGACCTGGTGGCCGTTGATCTCACCGCCCCGCGCTTTCAGCCGCTCTACGACCCACTATCGGCGCTGGTCCATACCGGCGCCGGCAGCGCCGTCAGTCACGTCTGGGTGGGTGGACGCCCGCTCCTGTTCGAGGGCGCCTTGCAGACCCTGGAAGAAGGCGCCATCGTGACCGCCGCCGCCGGCTGGGCGTCACGAGTCCGGGACCCGGCGCAGCGGAGTGTGACGGCATGAACGTCGACCATCAGGAAATTGCCAAATTCGATGCGCTGGCCAGCCGCTGGTGGGACCCGGAAGGGGACTTCAAGACCCTGCACGACATCAACCCGGCACGGCTCGCCTACATCGCCGAGCGCACCGATCTGGCAGCCGGACCGGTACTGGACGTGGGCTGCGGCGGCGGCATTCTGGCGGAAAGCCTGGCCCGTTCCGGGGCCACGGTCACCGCTATCGACATGGCCGAGGCGCCGCTGGCAGTGGCCAGACTGCATGCCCTGGACAGCGGCACCGAAGTCACCTATCAGGCCATTACGGCGGAAGCGCTGGCGGAGGAGCGGCCCGGGGAATTCCGCACCGTCACCTGTCTGGAAATGCTCGAACACGTGCCCGATTACGCCCGCACCGTGCAGGCCTGCGCCGATCTGGCCAGCCCCGGCGCGGACCTGTTCTTCTCCACCATCAATCGCAACCCCAAGTCCTATCTGCTCATGGTGCTGGGCGCCGAGTACGTGCTCGGCATCCTGCCCCGCGGCACCCACGACTACGAAAAATTCATCAAGCCGCACGAACTGGCCCACGCGGTGCGCGGGGCGGGACTGGTGGTCCGTGAGGTCCGCGGCATGCGCTACAACCCCTTTACCCGGCGTTGCTCCCTGGGCAACGACGTCGACGTGAACTACCTGCTCCATGCCACGAAACGCTGACCACGCTGCCACCGTCGCGGCATTTCCCGAGCGTCTCAGTGAGGGGCGCAGCCACTGGCGCTACCAGCCGGCGCCGGACTGCCTGGCCGGCCGGGTGATACTGGTGACCGGTGCCGGTGACGGTATCGGCCGGGCCGCCGCCTGCACCTTCGCCAGTTACGGCGCCCACGTCATTCTGCTGGGCCGTACCCGCAGCAAACTGGAACACGTGTTCGACTGGATTGCGGCCAGCACCGACACCCGCCCGGTCATCGTGCCGTGCGATCTGGCGGCGTTGAACGATGACAGCGCCGGCGCCCTGGTGGACGCCATCGGCGGTGAGTTCGGCCGCCTCGACGGCCTGCTGAATAATGCCTCGATGCTGGGCCCGCGCCTGCCCATCGCGCATTTTCCCAGCGACCAGTGGCTCCAGGTCATGCAGATCAACGTGAATGCCACTTTCGTGCTGACCCGCAGCCTGCTCGATCTGCTCGGGGTCGGCGGTGATGCCTCCGTGGTGTTCACCTCGTCCAGCGTCGGCCGTCAGGGTCGCGCCTACTGGGGCGCCTACGCGGTGTCCAAGTTCGCCGTGGAAGGCCTGTGTCAGGTGCTGGCGGACGAACACGAAACCGCGGACCGCATCCGCTTCAACAGCCTCAACCCCGGCGGCACCCGGACCGCCATGCGGGCGGCCGCCTATCCCGCCGAAAATCCGGCCGAGTTGCCCAGCGCCGAGCGCCGCATGGACATCTACCTGTACCTGTTCGAAGCCGCGTCCCGGCGCCTGAATGGCGCCGCGCTGGACGCCCGTAGCTGGGAAGGCCCAGCACCGGCAACGTCGTAGACCCCGGGGCGGCATGAATCCGGCATCCGGCATCGCAATCCCGGCCGGCGGCGCCGGGAATCCGGCGCCGGCAGCGCCGGGAATCCGCCAGCGTCAGGCAATTGACGCGCCAAAACTCTGACGCTGCGCCTCAACCGTCTGAATTCAGGAGAGTTTCTAGAGACGCCGCGCCTGGCACGGATCTCGCTTATCCATGTTCCAGACGGGAAGCCAGCAGCGGACGAGGACCCTCATGGCCGATTCGATGACCACCCACCAGCACAACACCGAGGCGCCGCGCGCCGTGGCGCCGGAGCAGGCCCTGGCCCTGGTACAGGCCCTGCACGCTCACCTGGCCCCGGAAGGCCTGCTGCAGACGCTGTGGGACCGGGCCGCGGTACTGCTGGGCACCACTGGCATGGTCTACCGGCACTCCGAACGGGACCTGCTGCTGGATCTGGGTGATGGCCCCCACAGCGCCAGCTACCGCCTGGACTACGATGGCGAAAACCTGGGCGAGATGACGTTTCTGTTCCGCCGCAAAGCCGGCGTCGCGCAACTCGCGGCGGTAGAGGAAGTGGTTACCCTGGTAGTGCCCGCGCTGCGCAATGCCCTGCGCCATCAGACCGTGGTCAGCGCCCTGGCCAACGCCAACTCAGCGGGCGCCGAGGCCGACGGCAACATCAGTGTTCTGGCCGGCCGCAGCCGGCGCGCGGCCCCTGGCTACTCCCTGGACGACTCACTGATCCTGGTTCGCCTGGACGGATTCGAAGAGATCCTGGCCGAGCATGGCGACGCCTGGGCTCAGACCCTGATCGGCACCATTCACCAGCAGCTGCGGGAAGGTCTGCGCGACGCCGACAGCGTGTTTCAGATCGACGAGGGCCTGCTGGCGGTGCTGCTGCCACGGACCAACCAGGAGGCCGCCCTGGACGTGGCTGCCAAGATCCGCATCCTGATTGCCGGACTGCACCTCAAGGATGGCGGGTTGGCCAGGCAACTCACCGCATGTATGGGGGTGGCCGGCGCCCGCTCCGCCAGCGCCCCGGAAGACGTGCTGGACAACGCGCGTCAGGCGCTGGTGCTGGCCCTCGCGGAAGGCTCCAACAGCATAAAGGTCGCCTGAAAGGTCGCGTGAAACGGTCGCCTGAAAGGTCGCGTGAAACGGTCGCCTGACAGGTCGCGTGAAACGGTCGCCTGAAAGGTCGCGTGACACCGTCGCCCGTCAATCCCGGGCCGGCAACGCCGGATAAGGCAGCAGCATCGACTCCCGGGCCTTGGGCGCCGGCCTGCGGCCACGCGGACCCGGCCTGCCCTGGGGTTCGGTGAGAGGTAATCGCAGCAGGTCGTACAACGTCCGCAGATCCACCTCGTTCATCTCCCGGCGCTGGCCGATACGCAGCGTCGACGGCAGCACCACCGGCCCGTAGCGCACCCGCTTCAGCCGGCTCACCACCAGACCCTCGTGCTCGAACAGACGCCGCACCTCGCGGTTGCGGCCTTCCAGCAGGACCACGTGGTACCAGTGATTGTGACCGGTGCCATCGAAATACTGGATGTCGCTGAAGCGGAGCCGCTCGCCCTCGACGATGACCCCGGTTTTCAGCCGTTCCAGTTGCTCGTCACCGAGCCGGCCGCCAACCCGCACCGCGTACTCCCGGTCCAGCCCGGTGGACGGATGCATCATGCGATGCGCCAGCGCACCGTCGTTGGTCATGAGCAACAGCCCGGAGGTCTGCACGTCCAGCCGGCCCACCGAGATCCAGCGCCCCGCGCCCAGAACCGGCAGGTCGTCGAAGACCGTGGGCCGGCCTTCCGGGTCCCGGCGGGTACAGATCACCCCGGCCCGCTTGTTGAGCACCAGCACCCGGCAGCCGCCGGCCGGGGCACGCGCTACCGCCTTGCCGTCAACCTCGATCTGGTCGGCGGGCCCGACCCGCTGGCCGGTATGAGCGGCTTCGCCGTTGACCTGCACCCGGCCGCCAGCGATCCACTGTTCCATCTGCCGGCGCGAACCCAGTCCGAGTTCGGCCAGCAGTTTCTGCAGCTTTTCGGTAGAAGCGGATTCGTCGGCCGGACCGCCGGCGTCGGCGGCCGGTTGCTCAGCGGCGCGGCGCCGTCGGGAGCCGGACGACGTCGGCCGAGGCCGGCTCGCGGCGGCCGCTTTCCGGGTCTTCGGCCTCGCCGTCGTTCGGCTGGCGGGACGAGTCGGCTTCGTTCGGGACTTCGCCTTCTTCGAGGTCGACGTCGATTCCGGCTTCGAGCTCGACGTCTTCGACCCGGACCCTCGGGATCGCCGGTTGCTCGGTTTCTTCGCTGCCGGCATCGCCTGCTGTCTCCTGCAATTCGCCGGCGGCGGTCTCGCCGGGTTCGTCCATTTCAGGCGTGTCGCCGGATTTCACCGCGGCCTCTTCCCCGGCCTCTTCCCCGGCCTCTTCCCCGGCAGGGTCCGCGGCCTCCAGCGCCGCCTCACCGGGGCCGGCCGGCTGAACCTCGCCACCCATTTCGTCTACGACCAGCGGCTCCACCATGGATCGGATCTCGGCCAGCGGCGGCAACTGGTCCAGGCTCTTCAGATTGAAGTAGTCCAGAAACGCTTTGGTGGTGCCATACAGATTGGGTTTACCCGGCACTTCACGTTGCCCGACCGAGCGAATCCAGCCCCGCTCCAGCAGGGTCCGCATGATGTTGGGGCTGACCGCCACCCCGCGGACCTGCTCGATGTCGCCGCGGGTCACCGGTTGCCGGTAGGCAATCAGCGCCAGGGTCTCGAGCAGCGCGCGCGTGTAGCGCGGCGGTTTCTCTTCCCACAGCCGGCTGACCCACTCGGACAGTTCCTGGCGCACCTGATATCGGTAGCCGGAGGCGACCCGCTGCAGCTCGTAACCGCGTCCGGCCGCCTCTTCCTCCAGGGTCTTGAGCACGTCACGGAGCTGCGCACGCCCACTTTCGTCGTCGAGCTCGCCATGGGCGAACAGCCGCGCCAGGCGCTCCACGGTCAGGGGTTCGTCGGCGGCCATGAGGGCCGCCTCGACAATCTGCTTGAGCTTGTCGTTGTCGATGCCGTCGGTCATCGGCTACTCCTCGGAAGTGCTGGACGTGCCGGCCGCGCGGCGCACGTAGATGGGCGCAAATGGCGCGTTCTGCACCAGCTCCAGCAGCGACTCGCGCAACAGTTCGAGCAGCGCCAGGAACGTCACCACCACTCCCATGCGGCCTTCGGCGGGATCGAACAGCCCCGCAAACGGCACGAACTCGCTGGCCGCGTTGACCCGCCCCAGCACGTCACTCATGCGTTCGCGCACCGACAGCGGTTCCAGCTTCACCGCGTGCCGGCGGAACATCTCGGCCCGGCGCAGCACCTGGGCCAGGGCCAGCAGCACTTCCTTCAGGTCCACTTCCGGGTCGGCATGCTGACGGACCAGCTCCGGACGCTCAGCCTGAACCAGGTAAAAATCGCGCTCCACCCGTGGCAGCTCGTCGATGCCTTCCGCCGCGGCCTTGATCTGCTCGTACTCCTGCAGGCGCCGGATGAGCTCGGCGCGGGGGTCGTCCTCGTCGTTCTCGTCGCCGGCCGGCCGCGGTAGCAGCATGCGCGACTTGATCTCCGCCAGCATGGCGGCCATGACCAGATACTCACCGGCCAGTTCGAGCTGTATGGCCTTCATGAGTTCCACGTAGGCCATGTACTGAGCCGTGATCTCAGCCACCTTGATGTCCAGGATGTCCAGATTTTCCCGCCGGATCAGATACAGCAGCAGGTCCAGCGGGCCCTCGAAGGTCTCCAGGAACACTTCCAGCGCTTCCGGCGGGATGTACAGGTCGGTGGGCAGCTCACGGACTGCCTCGCCCCGCACCAGGGCAACGGTTTCCGCGTCGGCGGCGCGGGCCTCGTGCAGTTTCGGCCCCTGAACTGAGGTCATGTGGCAGGATTCATTCGTCGGTGGGGCTCATTTGTGCGTGATGCCAATGGCCGCGCGTACGTCATCCAGGGTCTCGCGGGCCGCGTCGCGCGCCTTTTCGGCGCCTTCGAGCAGAATGGACTGTACCAGATCCGGATCCTGCTCGAACTGCTGAGCCCGCTCGCGGATCACCACCTGCTCGGCATTGATGGCGTCGATCAGCGGCCTTTTGCACTCCAGACAGCCGATGCTGGCGGAGCGGCAGCCTTGGGCGGCCCACTCGAGAACGCCGTCGTCGCAATAAATGCGGTGCAGATCGTAGACCGGGCATACTTCCGGGTCGCCGGGATCGCTGAGCCGGACCCGGGCCGGATCGGTCTTCATGGTGCGGATCTTTTCGTCCACCACCTCCGGCGCCTCGCGCAGGCTGATGGTGTTCTGATAGGACTTCGACATCTTTTCGCCGTCGAGCCCGGGCACCTTGGGCTGCCGGGTCAGCAGCGCCTGGGGTTCCGGCAGAATGATCCGCCCGCCCCCTTCCAGATAGCCGAACAGCCGCTCGCGATCCCCGATGGACAGGTTCTGCTGCTCGGAGAGGAGCGCGCGGGCCCGATCCAGGGCTTCGCCGTCTCCCTGTTCCAGGTAGCGGCGGCGCAGATCACGGTACATACGCCCAGCTTTCTTGCCCATTTTCGAGACCGCGGTCTCGGCCTGCTCCTCGAAGCCGGGCTCACGTCCGTAGATGTGGTTGAAGCGCCGCGCGACCTCCCGGGTCAGTTCCACGTGGGCCACCTGATCGGCGCCCACCGGCACGTTGCCGGCGCGGTACACCAGGATGTCCGCAGCCTGCAGCAGCGGGTAACCCAGAAACCCGTATGTGGTCAGGTCCCGGTCGTTGAGCTTGGCCTGCTGATCCTTGTAGCTGGGCACCCGCTCCAGCCAGGACAGCGGCGTGATCATCGACAGCAGCAGGTGCAGTTCGGCGTGTTCCGGCACCTGCGACTGCACGAACACCGTGGCCGTGCCCGGGTTGACCCCGGCCGCCAGCCAATCCACCACCGTCGTGAAGGTGTGCTGCTCGACGTCCTGAGAGCGGTCGTAGTCGGTGGTCAGCGCGTGCCAGTCGGCGACGAAGAAGTAGCACTCGTACTCGTGCTGCAACTGCACCCAGTTCTTCAATACGCCGTGCAGATGCCCCAGATGCAGCCGTCCGGTCGGGCGCATACCGGACAGCACCCGATTACTGGAATCACTGCTGCTCAAAGCAGTACCTTGTTCCCCAAAGAACCGCCATTATGCCGTGGATCAGGCGAATTCGCCCAGCCCTTGACGGATCACCTCGGGTTGCGGCCCGGTCAGGTCGAGCACCGTGGTGGGGACGATGCCGCAGCTCCCGCCGTCGATGATCAGATCCACCTGGGCGCGCAGCCGGTCGCGCAGGTCCTCCGGGTCCCCGGACGGCGCCAGGTCCCCGGGCAGGCTCATGGTGGTGGACATCAGCGGGGCGCCGAGTTCTTCCAGGAGCCCCTGGGCAATGGGATGGTCGGGCACCCGGATACCGATGGTCTTCTTTTTCGGGTGCACCAGCCGCCGGGGCACCTCGCGAGTGGCCGGCAGCAGAAAGGTGAAGGGCCCGGGGGTCAGTTCCTTGAGCAGCCGGAAACTCGGGTCGCTGACCCGGGCGTAAGTAGCGATCTCGGACAGGTCGCGGCAGGTCAGGGTGAAGTGATGCTGCTTGTCGAGCCGGCGCAGCGCGCGGATCCGCTCGATGGCGTCCTTGTCGCCGATCTGGCAACCGAGCGCGTAGGTCGCCTCGGTCGGATAAACCACCAGGCCGCCACGCCTGACGATGTCCGCGGCTCGGGCGAGCAGACGCTGCTGGGGGTGGGTCGGATGAATTGAGAAGTACTGGGTCAACGCATTACAGGCCGGTGAGGATTCTTTTATTATCACACGTGACACGGCCTGCCCAAAGACAGGACAGGCAGGCTACCCATTGCGCCAGACAGAGTCTCCCGGAACGTCATGACCCAATTGCTGGACTTCGTGCCCATCGCCCTGTTCGCCGTCGTGTTCTTCGCGACCGACATCTACTGGGCCACCGGCGCGCTGATGGCGGCCGTGACCGTCCAGGTCATCGCTTACCGCCTGGCTGGCCGGCCGCTCAGCCGCGAACTGAAACTGACCTTCTGGGCCAGCATGGTGTTCGGCACCCTGACCCTGGTGTTCCGCAACGAGACCTTCATCCAGTGGAAGCCTACCATCGTCAACTGGCTGCTGGCCGCCTCGCTGATCGGCAGCCAGGTAATCGGCGGCACCAACCTGATCAAGCAACTACTCGGCAAACAGCTATCCCTGGTGGACGAGGTCTGGACCCGGCTCAATTTCGGCTGGGCCTTCGGATTTTTCTTCGCCGGTGTGCTGAACCTGATCGTGGCCTATAACTTCTCTATGGAGTTCTGGGTGGGCTACAAGCTGATCGGTGGATTCGCACTGACGTTCCTGTATATCGTCATCACCATGGTCTACCTGTCGCGCAAGGGCATGCTGGGGGAGCCCGATGCAGCGGATGCAGCGCCGGCGCCGCCCCCGGAACCGCCCCTCGAGGCGCGTGCCCGGGATTGACCCGGGCGGCCTCCACCCGCTACCTCCGCACTCACAAGAGCAAGACCAAGAGCAGAGCAAGAGAATGCCGTCAGCAAGCCAACGCCCCGCCCCGGATCCTGTCCCGCGCCCGCTCGCCCGCAGTGGGCGCGGCAGGTTGACCGCGCGGATGCTGATCGCCCTGCTGCTGGCCGGCGCCGCCCCGGCCGCGATGACCGAAACCCGCTACGTGTCGGACGAACTGGTGATCACCTTCCGCAGCCAGCCCTCGAACCGCGCCGAGATCCTGCGCAATCTGACCACCGGCACGCCGGTGGAGATCATCGAGGAGCCGGCCAACGGCGAGTGGGTACTGGTATCGCTGCGGGACGGCCGCAAAGGCTGGGTGCGCGCCCAGTACCTGATGCGCGAGCCGGTAGCCCGGGATCGTCTGGCGGCCGCCAACCGCGACGTGGAGCGGCTGACCCAGACCAATGCCGACCTGCGCGAGCAACTGGAAGCCGCCAGTGCCGGGCGCAGCAGCGCCGAACAGGAAAACAGCACCCTGAACGCGTCGGTGAGCCAGCTTCAGCAGGAACTCGGCGAAATCAAGCGGGTTTCGGCCAGCGCGCTGGAGACCGCCGACGAGAATGCCCGGCTCAAGGAACTCAACGCGCGACTGCGCGCGGAACTCGACGAAATGGTGGCCGAGCGTGACCAGCTCTCCGACAACGCCCAGCAGCGCTGGCTGCTCATCGGCGGCGGCCTGGTACTCGCCGGCCTGGTGCTCGGCGTGCTGCTCAAGGCGCGGCCGCGCCGCAGCGCCTGGACATGACGGTCCTCAGCGTCAACCTGAACAAGGTCGCACTGCTGCGCAATGCCCGTGAGGGCACGACCCCCAGTGTGGTGGGCGCCGCGCGGACGGTGCTGGCCGCGGGCGCCCAAGGCATCACGGTACACCCACGCCCGGACCAGCGGCACATCCGTCCGGACGATGTCCACGACCTGGCGCGGCTGCTGACGGAATACCCCGGCATCGAGTTCAACATCGAGGGCAACCCCTTTGCCGGCCCCCGGGACAACGGCTTCCCGGGCTTCGACGCCCTGATCGAGGCGGCCCGTCCTGCCCAGGCCACGCTGGTGCCCGACAGCGACGATCAGCTCACCTCGGATCACGGCTGGGACCTGGGCGGCGACAACGGCCGGCTGCGCGAAACCATCGCGCGCTACCAGGAGCTGGGGGCCCGGGTCAGCCTGTTCATGGATCCCGATCCCCTTCAGATCGACCGCGCCCGGGAGGTGGGGGCGGACCGTATCGAACTCTATACCGGCCCATTCGCCCACACGGTCCGGGCGCACGGTGTGGACCACCCGGACAGCCTGGCCAGTTTCGGCCGCTACCGGGACGCCGCCCGGCATGCCCTGCGCGCCGGCCTCGGGGTCAACGCCGGCCACGACCTGGACCTGGTGAACCTGCCGCTGTTCCGGCAGATCACCGAAGTCGCCGAGGTTTCCATCGGCCATGCGCTGGTTGCCGACGCTCTCGACCGGGGTCTGACGGCCACGGTGCAGGCCTACCTGGGAGCGCTGCAGCCCCCGCCCCACGGCGCCGCCACCCGTTGAAACGCCAACCCCGATCACCCTGGAGTCCGCTACCGGCATGACAACACGCCCGCTCCCGCACCGTGCCGCCACCCAGCACGCCCGTCAGGGCCGGCGGCGTTCCTGCTTCCTGCGCCGGATGATGGCGACCCTGACCCTGGCGCTCTTCGGGACGGCATTCACCGCCGAGGCCGCCACCCCGGGTACCCGGGTCCGGCTCGAGACCACCATGGGCGACATCGACATTGCCCTCTACGACTACGCCGCGCCGCGCACCGTGGAGAACTTTCTGGAACTGGTGGACAGCGGCTTCTACGACGGGCTGATCTTTCACCGGGTCGTGGCCGGATTCGTCATCCAGGCTGGCGGTTATGAGCCGGACCTGAGCTACCGGGAGCCACCGCGCACCGTGGTGAACGAGTCTGCCAACGGCCTGCGCAACCGCCGCGGCACCCTGGCCATGGCGCGCCTGGCCGATCCCGACTCGGCGGACAGCCAGTTCTTCATCAACGTGGACGACAACACTCATCTGGACATGGCGCCAGGTCAGCCAGGCTACGCGGTGTTCGGCGAAGTCACCGGCGGCATGGACGTGGTTACCGAGATCGAACTGGTAGACGCCGGCCGTCAGGGCGAGTTCGTCGGCCTGCCGGAAACCCCGGTGCTGATCGAGCGCGCCTTCCGCCTCGAGTAGGGCGGGCCTGCGGCCGCCCGACCTCTGGCCGGGTGACTCGCCACAGCAGGCACCCGTTGGGTATCATTGTTCGTTTTGGGCCCACTTCCGGGGCCTGTCGTAAGAATCGCGGACAGCCGCGAAGCAGCCGGACAGCATCATGAAAACCTTGATCATCGCCGCCGCGGGCGCCGTTTTCCTGGCACCCGTCGTCACCGAATTGTCCATGCGCCTGTGGCCGGGCCAGTATCTGCACCTGCTGGTGCTGGTGTTCGTTGCACTGCTTGTCAACGCCCTGCTGTCGTTGCGGCTGGCCGGATGGCTCGGCGCCGCAAGCCCGGCGCCTCAGTCCGGCCGCGAGCGCCAACGTCAACCTCAACGTCAACCCCAACGCCAGCAGGGTTCGGCCCGCCGCGAGGGGACACCTGCCAACGGCCGGCCGGCTCGCGCTGCGAACCGGCGGCCCGCCCAGCCGCCGGCCGCCAGCGGGCCCCGGGAGTCGGGAACCATCAAGTGGTTCAATCGCAACAAAGGATTCGGTTTCGTCATTCGCGAAAACGGCGAGGAAATCTTCGTGCACCAGCGGGCGATCCGCGACGTGGGCGAAGGCGACGCCCGGCGGCGGCCGGCGCTCAAGGACGGCCAACGGGTGAGCTTCGTGGTGGCCGAACGGGAGAAAGGCCTGCAGGCCGAGGACGTAGCGCCGGATGACGAAGACTGAGTCACGGAACGCCGGCAGATCATGAACCTGAAGCGCACCCTCTCCGAACGTGTGGGCCTGGCCCTGACGGCGGCGGCCGGCGAACCGGCACCGCCCGCGGTCCAGGTTGCGGCACGCCCGGAATTCGGCGACTACCAGGCCAACGGCGTCATGGGCGCCGCCAAGCGGGGCAAACGCAATCCCCGGGAGCTGGCCGCCGAGGTGGTGGCGCAGGCGGATCTCGACGGTCTGGCCGCCAGCGTGGAAATCGCCGGGCCGGGATTTCTCAACATCACCCTGGACGATACGTTTCTGGCCGCCGCCGTCGACGCGCAACCCATGATCGAACCCAGCGCACGGGCGCTGCGCATCGTGGTCGACTACTCCGCCCCCAACCTGGCCAAGGAGATGCACGTCGGGCACCTGCGCAGCACCATCATCGGCGATGCCATGGCGCGCGTTCTCGAAGCCCTGGGCCATACCGTGCTGCGCCAGAACCACGTCGGGGACTGGGGCACCCAGTTCGGCATGCTGGTCACGTTCCTGAACGAAACCGGAGCCAATTCCGAAGAACTGGCGGACCTGGAGACCTTCTACCGCCACGCCAAGGCGCGTTTCGACAGTGACGGTGAGTTCGCCAACCGCAGCCGGCAGGCGGTGGTCGGGCTGCAGAGCGGCGATCCGGAAATTCTCGATCGCTGGCGGCGGTTCATCCGCATCTCGCTGTCCCATTGCGAGCAGGTCTACGAGCGCCTGGACACCACCCTGCGGCCCGAACATGTGATGGCCGAAAGCGCCTACAACGACGACCTGGCCAACGTCATCGCCGATCTGGACGCAGCCGGTCTGCTGGAGGAGTCGGACGGCGCCCGCTGCGTGTTCCTGGACGGATTCAAAGGCAAAAGCGGGGATCCGTTGCCGCTGATCGTACAGAAGTCCGACGGCGGCTATCTGTACGCCACCACCGATCTGGCCGCGGTCCGGCACCGGGCCGGCGTACTGGGCGCCGATCGCGTGTTGTACTTTACTGACGCCCGCCAGGCCCTGCACTTCCGCCAGATATTCGCGGCGGCGGAGCGGGCCGGATTCTCCCGCTCCGGCATGCAGCTCGAGCACCATCCGTTCGGCGCCATGCTGGGCACCGACGGCAAACCGTTCCGGACCCGGGCTGGCGAGGTGGTCAAACTGGCGGAACTGCTCGACGAAGCCGAAGCCCGGGCGCTGGCGCTGGTGACCGAGAAGAACCCGGACCTGGATCCTGCCCAGCGCCGGGAAATTGCCCGGGTGGTCGGGATCGGCGCGGTCAAATACGCGGACCTGTCGAAGAACCGGACCAGCGACTACGTGTTCGACTGGGACCAGATGCTGTCCTTCGACGGCAACACGGCCCCCTACCTGCAGTACGCGTATGCGCGCATTCAGAGCGTCTTCCGGCGTGGTGAAATCGAGGCTTCTGCCCTCACCGGCCAGGTGGTCATCGGCGAGCCCAGCGAGCACACGCTGGCAGTGCTGCTGCTGCGCCTGCAGGAGACCGTAGAGCAGGTGGCCGAAGACGGCCTGCCGCACCTGCTGTGCGCCTATCTGTACGACCTGGCCAGCGCGTTCACGCGGTTCTACGAAGCCTGCAACGTGCTCAACGCGCAACCGGCGGTGAAAGCGAGCCGCCTGCTGCTGTGCCGACGCACGGCGGAAACCCTGAAGACCGGGCTCGGCCTGCTTGGTATCGAAACGGTAGAGCGGATGTAACTCGCCGGCCGCGCCCGCCATTGGGGCCCGGCCGGATTCGTCGTGCTATCAGGCGCGGGCCAGTTGCGGCATGGAGTAGGAGCGGATCTCGTCCACGAAATCCTTCAGCGCCTGAATACCGGTGGCTTCGGCGTCGCGGCACCAGGCTTTCAATTCGCCCAGCAGTTCCTCGGCGCCCGCGCTGCGCTTGGCCCAGACCTCATGCAGGCGCTGCTTCATCTCGTAGATCACCTGCAGCTTGGCACTGCCATCGAGGATCTCGCTGATGCGGTGCTGACCGGCTTCGTCCACCAGCGAGTCGTCGCGGCAAAGCACGCGCTTGGCGGCCCGTACCACGCCGCGCCGGGCATTACCGGCCCGGGCCAGTTCCTGCTCCACCAGCGGCGATACCACGTCCTCGGCGTACTTGGCCATGACCCGGAAGCGGTCGTTCAGAACCGCCCACGCCGTGTCGGTATCCAGGGTGCTCTTGCCCGGCACCTTGGCCACCACCGGACCGGTGCTGCGCGCCTTGGCCAGGCCCACCATCTCCAGCAGCCGGATGTACATCCAGCCGATATCGAACTCCCACGGCTTCTGCGACAGCTTGGCCGAGTTGGGATAGGTGTGGTGATTGTTGTGCAGTTCCTCACCGGCAATCACGATGCCCCACGGCGAGATGTTGCGAGCCGCATCGTGGCACTCGAAATTGCGGTAGCCCCAGTAGTGGCCGATGCCGTTGATCACGCCAGCGGCGAACAGCGGCGTCCACACCATCTGTACCGCCCACACGGTCAGGCCGATGACGCCGAACAGCGCCACGTCGATGATCAGCATCAGCGCCACGCCCAGAACCCCATGCGGGGTGTAGACCTTGCGCTCCAGCCAGTCGTCCGGCGTGCCGGACCCATAACGCTTCAGGGTGGTCTGGTCCCTGGCGGCTTCGCGATAGGCCTCGGCGCCTTCCCAGAAGACCTTTTTGATGCCCATGATCTGCGGACTGTGCGGATCGTCCTCGGTTTCGCAGGTCGCATGGTGTTTGCGATGAATGGCCGTCCATTCCTTGGTGTTCATGCCGGTGGTCATCCACAGCCAGAACCGGAAGAAATGCTGGACCGCCGGGTGCAGCTCAACGGACCGGTGAGCCGAATGCCGGTGCAGGTATACGGTCACCGAAATCATGGTGACGTGGGTCATCAGCAGGGTGAGCACCACAAGCTGCCACGCAGACAGGTGCCACAGCCCATTGCTGAGCCAGTCGAGAATCGCAGTCACTATGGGAAGTCTCCTGTGCGGGGTGAACCCGGCGTAGAATTCGCCGGCATTGTGACACAACCGGTGCGAAAAACTACCGCCGGGGGCAGGCTTGAACCGCCTGTCCGGTCGCCATTTGACCGAAACGTACCCATAAAGTTTAGTGCAGGCGAATGCCTCGTCCCGTGACGCGGGTCCAGAGGTCGAAAACGGCACCGCAACGTCCCGTTAAGGCAACTAAAGTGCTTAAAACCGATCTGATTTCGGCGGCGGAACTGGCCGACGCCCTCGCCCGCCAGAGCTCGAAGCCCGGGCCATCCGTCAGGCTTCTAGACTGTCGGGCCCGGCTCGGCGACCCGCAATACGGTCCGGCCGCCTACGCCGCCGGCCATCTGCCGGGCGCGGTGTACGCCAGTCTGGACGATGATTTTGCGGCTCCGCCCGGCGCCGGCGGTCGTCATCCGCTACCCGAAGCCGAGCCGTTGCGCGAGCGCTTCCGCGACTGGGGCGTCAGCGACACCGACCAGATTGTGGTCTACGACGATGCCGGCGGCGCCTTCGCAGCCCGGGCCTGGTGGTGCGCGCGCTGGCTCGGCCACCAGGCCGTGGCCGTGCTGGACGGCGGTATCAGTGCCTGGTCCGGGCCGCTCAGCACGGACCTTCCGGCGCCGCAGCGAGGTGACTTCAGCATTCGCCCGTCCCGGACCCGGACCATCGATGCCGCCACGCTGAGCGCCACGTTGCCGGCGCGGACCCTGGTGGACGCCCGCACGCAGCGCCGCTTCGACGGCCTCGAAGAGCCCATCGATCCGGTGGCCGGGCACATCCCGGGCGCGCGCTGCCTGCCGTTCCAGGACAACCTGGACGGCGACGGCCGCTTCCGCTCGCCTCAGGCCCTGGCCGAGCGCTTCGCCGGACTGCCGGACGACGTGGTCTGCTACTGCGGGTCCGGGGTCACCGCCGCCCACAACGTGCTGGCGATGCGGATTGCCGGGCGGCCGGAACCACTGCTCTATCCGGGAAGCTGGAGCGAGTGGATTCGCGATCCGGCGCGCCCGCGGGCGCCATGAGCCCAGCGCCGGCGCCGGCCGATCCGGTGATCGCGCCGGCGCGCCTGGGCTTTCGGGGCGAGCAGCCGGTATCGCTGGATTACCAGGACATCTACCACGCCGCGGACGGCAGCGCCGAGGTGCGACGGGTGTTTCTGGCGCCCTGCGGCTTCCACGAAATGGCTGCCGTTCGCGCCCGCCGGAGCGGCGCGGAGCGCTGGGTGCGGGTGGGCGAGCTCGGCTTCGGCTCCGGATTGAACTTCGCCGTAGCCGCCCAGGCGTGCCTGGCCGCCGGCGCCAACCTGCACTTCACGAGCTTCGAAGCGCATCCGCTGGACAGCGCCGACTTCACCGCCCTGGCCGCGCGGCGGGCCCGGGAGTTGCCCATCTACCAGGACCTGGCGGCGGCCTATCCGCCACGTCTCGGCGGCTGGCATCAGCGCCTGCTGGCCGGTGGCCGGGTGCGCCTCAATCTGTGGCTCGGCGACGCCGCGGATGGACTGGCGGACCTGGCCGGGCGGCAACGGCAACCGCTGGACGCCTGGTTTCTGGACGGCTTCGCTCCGGACCGCAACCCGGCGCTGTGGCAGCCGGACCTGTTCAAGGCGCTGGCCGCCTTGTCGACCCAGGGCACCCGGGTCGCCACCTTCACCGCCGCCGGCCGGGTCCGCCGCGGCCTCGATGCTGCCGGTTTCGCCATGCGCCGGGTCGATCAACGGCCACACAAACGGGAAAGCCTGGCGGGTGATTTCCGTGACCGTGGATTGGCCCGCTATTCCCCGCCGCGGCGGGTCCACGTAGTCGGCGGCGGCCTGGCCGGCGCCAGCGCCGCCTGGCACCTGATCCGGGCCGGCTTCGAGGTTCAACTGGTGGATGCAGCGGACCCGGCGGCGCCGGTGACTCCCGCTTCCACAATCCCCGCCACGGTCCTGCACGCGCGGCTGCTGGCCGACGGCACCGCCAGCGCCGCGCTGCGCTGCCAGGCTTATCTGTATGCGGCGCACCTGGTGCGGAGCCGGCCCGGGTTCCGGGCCGGCGGCGTGCTGCAGGTAGCCGGGCCATCTCACGACGCCGCCCGGCTGGAGGCCGTCGTGGACCGCTACGGGGACTCGGGACCGTGGCTGAATTTTCTGGACCGGGCCGCGGCCGTGGACCTGGCACGCTGGCCGCTGCCGGACGGAGCCTTGTGGCTGGCCGATGCCGGCGCGGTAGATCTGCCGGCGCTGGTGCGCGGACTGCTGGCGGAAGCCACGCACTCCGGGCTGCACTACCGCGAGCAACGTCTGCTACCTGCAGCCTGGACCACTTCCGGCGCCCTGTCGGACGATCCGGTGGTGCTGGCCTGCGGCGCCGAAACCCGGGCCTTCGACGTGGCCGGCTATCTGGAAGTGGCGCCGGTCCACGGACAGATCGACGTGGTCGACCTGGCTGCGGCTCCGGCCGTGCCGCTGGTGGGAAACGGCTACCTGGTCCCCATGCATGGCGCCGCCGGCCGCGCACGGGTTGCGCTCGGCAGCACCTACGAATACCAGGCCTGGGAACCCCACGACGCCACCCGCCACAACCTGGAACAACTCGACGGCCTGCCGCACCGCTGGCTTGGCGCCCATCGCGGCACCCGCAGCGTGGCTTCCGACCGCACCGCCATCGCCGGACCGCTGTTCGACGCCGCGGGCGAACCCCTGGCTCATCGTCTGGTCACCACCGGTCACGGTTCGGCCGGCAACGTGAGCGCACACCTGGCCGCCGCAGTACTCACTGCCCACCTCAGTGGCGATTGTCCACCGCTGGCGCGGCCGCTCGAAGCCGCTCTGTCGCCGCGGCGGTTCCGGGACCGCCAGGCGCGCCGCGGCTTCCGCCACGGCCTGCCGGACCCGGCGGCGCGCTGACCGCGCCTGTTACATACGGAATTCCCGTACGTTCATGACGTGCTCGAGCGCGCACAGCGCATCCAGGGTAGGTTGATCGAGGGGGTCCTGGACGTCGATCAGGTTGTAGGCCACGTCGTCGCGGCTCTTGTTGATCATGTCCATGACGTTGATCTGGCGCTCGGCCAATACCGAAGTCACCCGGTTCAGCACACCGGGCACGTTGCGGTTGGTCACCGCCAGCCGGTGCCCGGCGGTGGGCTCCAGGGTCACGGTGGGAAAATTGACCGAATTGCGGATGTTGCCGGTGCGCAGGAAATCCACGAGTTGATCCGCCGCCATGACGGCGCAGTTCTCTTCCGCTTCGGCGGTGCTGGCGCCCAGGTGCGGGGTCAACATCACCCGCGGGTGATCGGTCAGTTCCGGCACCGGGAAGTCCGCCACGTAGCGGGCCAGGCGGCCGTCGTCCAGGGCCCGCTTCAGCGCGCCGGCGTCGACGATGGGCTGCCGGGCAAAATTCAGCAACACGCTGCCGGGGCGGAACATACCGAGGCTCGACTCGTTGATCATGCCTTCGGTGTCGGGCAGCAGCGGCACGTGCAGGGTCACGTAGTCGGAGCGGGCAAACAGGCTCGGCAGATTCTCCATGCGCTGCACTTCGCTGGGCAGCCGCCAGGCGGCGTCCACCGAAATCGCCGGGTCGTAACCGAACACGTCCATGCCGAGATCGAGGGCCGAGCGGGCCACCAGCGAACCGATGGCGCCGAGCCCCACCACCCCGAGCGACCGGCCTTTCAGTTCGCGGCCCTTGAAGCGCTTCTTTTCCGCCTCGACCCGCGCATTCAGTTCGCCGTCATCGCGCAGGCCGGTGAGTTCGCGGACGAACTCGATTCCCCCCAGCACGTCCCGGGAGGCCAGCAGCAGCGCAGTCAGTACCAGTTCCTTCACCGAGTTGGCGTTGGCGCCCGGGGTGTTGAACACCACCACCCCCTGTTCGGTACAGTGATTCACGGGCACGTTGTTGACCCCGGCACCGGCTCGCGCCACGGCGCGCAGCCCCGGATTCAGATCGGCGCCGTCGAGCTTGTGACTGCGCAGCAGAATGGCATGCGGATCGTCCGTCGCTTCGCTGACCCGGAACTGGTCGGCCGGAAAGCGCTCCAGTCCCCGTGCGGCAATCTGATTGAAGGTTCGAATCCGGTACATGCGTGTCGTGCTCCCGCTCGAGAGCCGCGTATGGTAACGAATCGCCTACCAACCACAACAATGCCGGCGAGTGGGATCGCGGGTAGCGCTCAGACCTCCGCCGGCGCCGCCGCGCGCAGCAGTTCCCGGTAGATGGCGGCGGCCGCGTCCGGCGCCTGAAAGCCGGCCAGATGGCGCTGCAGCTCGTCGGCGTCGGCGAAGGCGTCCTGCACCGCGTGCAGCAGCGATTGCGGGGTCAGGGCGTCCTCGTCGAGCACCCGGCAGTAGCCACGGACCCGGGCGTATTCGGCGTTCTCGACCTGATCGCCACGGCTGACCCGGGGCGACAGCGGTACCAGCAGCGCGGGTTTGCGCAGCGCCAGCAGCTCGAACAGGGCATTGGCGCCGGCCCGGGACACCACCAGATCGGCGGCCGCCAGCAGATCGCCCCAACCTTCGCTCACGTATTCGAACTGGTGATAACCCGGCACCTGGCGCTCGACACGTTTGCCGGCGCCGCACACGTGCACCACCTCGAACTGCGCCACCAGGGCGTCCAGACAGCCGCCGAGCGCCTGGTTCAAGGCATCGGCGCCGAGACTGCCGCCAGTGACCAGCAGCACCGGCCGATCCCGCGCCTGCAGCCGCGCCCGTCCGGCATCGGAATTGCCGGCCAGCAGCTCCGGCCGCAGCGGGGTGCCGGTCACCACCCGGCGGCCGCGGAACCGCTCCACCTGGGTTTCCGGAAAGCTGACGCACCAGGTGCGTACGAACGGCAGGGCCAGGTTGTTGGCGAGCCCGGAACTCAGATCCGACTCGTGGGCCACCACCGGTATCCGGCGCAGCCAGGCCGCAAACACCACCGGGAAGCTGACAAAACCGCCTTTGGAGAACACCACGTCCGGCCGCAGGCGGCCGAGCAGCCGCCAGGCCTGCCAGATGCCGGCGCCGACCCGGAACACGTCGGCCAGGTTCGCCAGTGACAGGTAGCGGCGCAGTTTGCCGGAGGCGATACCGTGATAGTCCACGAACTGATCCGCCAGCAGCCGCTCCTCGAGCCCCGAGCGGCTGCCGACGAAGCTGACCTGCGCGCCAGCCTGGCGGGCCAGGGCCATCACCGGCACCGCTGGAATCACGTGGCCGGCGGTGCCGCCGCCGGTACACAGCAGATGCCTCACAGCCCCAGTACCTGTTTCACCAGCGGCACGGTGATGCGCCGCTGCTGGGCCAGCGAAGCCTCGTCCAGGCGCTCCAGGTCGGCCAGCAGCGCCGGCAGGTCCCGGGCGCCGCGGCTGAGCCAGAATTCCACTACCGGCTCCGGCAGCGATAGTCCGCGCCGGGCGGCCAGACGCACCAGCAGCGCCGCCTTGCGGGTATCGTCCAACGGCCGCAGCCGGTAGGCCGGCAGAGCCCGGACCCGCGAGGCCAGATCCGGGTAGTGGAACTCGAGGTCCACGGCCGCGCGGCCGGCGCTGACCAGCAACTGGCCACCGGCGGACAGCAGGCCCTGATAGAGATCGAGCAACGCGGCTTCCGCTTCCGGTTGTCCCAGCCATGCCTCCAGATCGTCCAGCGCCACCAGCCCTCGGCTCTCCAGTCCGTCGAGCATGGCCGGCACCACCTGCGGATCGGCGAGCGGCAGGTACATGGCGCTGCCGCTGCCGCGCTGCTGGCAGGTGGCCTGCAGCAGGTGGGTGCGGCCGGCGCCGGCAGCGCCGTGCAGGAAACACCCGTCGAAGCCCGCAGCGCCGGCCGCCAGCGCTTGCAACCGGCCCAGCAGTTCACCGTTGTCTCCGGCTTCGAAGGTATCGAACCGGGCCCGTTCCGCCAGCGGCAGGCGCAGCGCCAATTGCGCGGGGGTGGAGACGTCCGGCTGGCGGCTCATGAATGGGCCTCCCGCCAGGCGCGCAGGCTCCAGGTGATCACGTAGTCGATGCCGGAGCCGGCCGCCAGCACCGCCAGCAGATAGAAACCGTAGGGATCCAGCAGCACCCCGAGCACGGCGCTGAAGGCGCCGAAGTTGCACAGCCACACCAGCAGCAGCAGCGCCGCGGCGATCTGTACCGCGGTGTTGGCCTTGCTCAGATAGGTGGGGGCGAAGTCGATGGGGCCGAACCACACGCGGTACACGGCCGCCCCGCTCATGATGACGAGATCCCGCCCCAGGATCAGGATCGCCAGCCAGATGGGCAGGTGACCCTGCAGGGCGAAGATGACGAAGATGGCCGCCACCAGGATCTTGTCCGCCAGCGGGTCCAGGGCCGCGCCGAAGCGGCTGACGGCATCGAAACGGCGCGCCAGCCAGCCATCCAGAGCATCGGATGCACCGGCGATGGAAGTCAGCACCAGGGCCTCGACGTAACGTGCTTCCCACAGCAGCCAGGCGGTAGGCAACACCAGAACGATGCGCACCACCGTGATGACGTTTGGCAGGTTGCCCATGGACAGCGGACCGGCGGGCCTCAAGGCCGGCGCCACACCAGGTCGAGGCCGCCCCCGGGGGCGCCGTTCAGGTTGTCGGGAAACAGCCGCTGATCGAGCCGGAACAGTTCCAGCAGTTGCTCGGGCTGGGCCGCGGTGACCAGACTGAGGCTGACCCGGTTGCCGGCCACCGCATCCACGGTTACCGCGTCGATGAACTCCAGTCCGGCGAAGTAGCGCAGCAGGTCGGCGTAGGCGACCGGATCGTCGACGCTGCTGACCGACAGGCGCAGCTGTTTGCGGCCGCGATCGAGCACCGCGTAGCGGGCGGCCAGTTCGTCCGCCAGGAGATCGGCCGCCGCCGCGCCGAGCTGCCCGGCCTGATCGGCGTCGACGAACTGCTGGCGCACCTGGCCGTCGATCCAGAACTCCCAGGCCCCGGACCAGTTGCCGGGGGCATCGTCGGCGGCCGCGTTGCTCTGAATCCGGCCCACCAGCACGATGTCCGCGCCATAACGCTCCGATGCCGGCAGCAGGGTCTGACTGAGGCGGCCCCACACCGCCGCCGGCTCGACGGCGAGCTGGTCCTCCAGGTCGAGCAGCGGCAGGCGCAGCGGCACGCCGCGCAGGCGCGCCCGCTGCCGTAACGCCTCGAGGCTGGGATGTTCGCTGTCGGCGCCCAGGATGCGGCGCTCGACCCCGTCGTCCAGCACCACCCAGGCCACCACCGTCGGCCGGTTGGCGCGCCACACCGGCAACCCGGCATCGCGAATCAGGTCCAGCACCGCGCGCGGCGTGAACTGGACGTTGAGCAGCAGCTCACCATCGGCATCCCGTCCATAACCGTACTGGTTGTAGTAGAGATCGGGGGCGGCCAGAGCCCGCTGCACCGTTTCGTTGCGCGGTACGCTGGCGAGTCCGGTAAGGCGCGACAGCACCTCGGTCAGCGCCTGGCCAGCGGCTCCGACCCGGGCCAGAGACGACTGATCGTCCACTGGCACCGCAACGTCGTACAGCCACGGCACCCGTTCCGCCCATGCCGCGGCCGGGCCCGTCAGACCAAAGACCACCAGCAGCGCCAGGCCGAGCTGCCCTCGCGACCGGTACCCGTTGCTGCGCACCATGACGTATCCGCTGAAGATCGACCGTCAAGTCTACCGAAATCCGGCTGTGCCCGCGGCTGTCGTCGCCCTGAGCCCAGCCCGCTCTGGTAAACTCGCGCTCCCTGACCATCCGAGCGGGAAAGCGCAGTGACCAAGGGCCTCACCTACCGGGACGCCGGCGTCGACATCGTGGCCGGCGAGGAACTGGTGCGCCGCATCGCGCCGGCCGCGCGGGCCACCGCCCGGCCGGAGCTGCTGTCCGGTCTGGGCGGATTCGCCGCCCTGGCCCGCCTGCCCGACCGCTACCGGGAGCCGGTGCTGGTCACCGGCACCGACGGCGTCGGCACCAAGCTGAAACTGGCCATCGACCATGACCGCCACGACAGCGTGGGTCAGGATCTGGTGGCCATGTGCGTCAACGACGTGCTGGTGACCGGTGCGGAGCCGTTCCTGTTTCTGGACTACTATGCCACCGCGGCGCTGGAGGTCGACGTTGCGGAACGGGTGATCAAGGGCATCGCCCACGGCTGCGAACTGGCCGGATGCGCCCTGGTCGGCGGCGAAACCGCGGAGATGCCGGGCTTCTATCAGCGCGGCGACTACGACCTGGCGGGTTTCTGCGTCGGCGTAGTGGAACGCTCGGGCATCGTAGACGGCGCCGGGCTGGCAGTCGGTGACGTCCTGGTGGGCCTGCCGAGCAGCGGTCCCCACTCCAACGGTTACTCGCTGATCCGCCGGTTGCTGACCGACACCTCGGTGCGGGTCGACGCCGCCCTCCTCGACACGCTCATGGCGCCCACCCGGATCTACGCGCGCAGCGTGCTGGCATTGCTGGAGCGCCAACCGGTGCACGCCATGGCCCACATAACCGGCGGCGGTATCCTGGAGAACCTGCCGCGCATCTTCGCCGGCCCGGCGCCGGAAGGTCTGGCCGCCCGGGTCGACCTGACTGCCTGGCAGCGCCCCGACGTGTTCGGCTGGCTGCAGCAGGCCGGCAACATCGATGAAGACGAAATGCTGCGCACCTTCAACTGCGGAATCGGCTTCATTGTGGCCGTTCCCGCCACGGCGTCCGACGCGGTCCAGAGCGAACTGCGCGCGGCCGGCGAGGCGCCGGTGGTGATCGGCAGCATCGTGGCGGCCGGCACTGCCGCCGGCCCCGGCGAACGCGTCGTGGCTTGAGCCCCCGTTCCGGCCCGGGCTATTGAGTTCATCGCTCAATCCGGCGCCGACAATCCGTCCGGCCCGGCATCGATCCGGCGCTTACCCAGATCAAAGGCGGCTGCCAGCAGCGCCCGCGTATAGTCAGTCTGCGGCGACTCGAACACCGCTGCCGCCGGCCCCTGCTCCACCACTGCGCCGTCTTTCATGACCAGCAGATGGTCAGCCAGCGCCCGCACCACTCTGAGGTCGTGACTGACGAACAGGTAGGCGAGCTGGTGCCGGGCCTGCAGGTCCCGCAGCAGGTCGACGATCTGGGCCTGCACCGATACATCCAGCGCCGAGGTCGGCTCGTCCAGCACCACCAGCCGCGGCCGCAGAACCATGGCCCGGGCAATGGCAATGCGCTGGCGCTGGCCGCCGGAGAACTCGTGGGGATAACGGTCCATGGCTGCCGGTTCCAGCCCCACCTCGGTCAGCACCTCGGCAACCCGGCGGCGCCGTGCCCCCTGGTCCAGTCCGGGTTCGTGCACCAGTAACCCTTCGGCCACGATCTGCGCCACTGACAGGCGCGGCGACAGGCTGCCGTAAGGATCCTGAAACACGATCTGCATGTCGCGGCGCAGAGGCTTCAGCGCCCGGGCCGTTGCGTCATGAATGTCGCGGCCATCGAATCGCAGCGTGCCTTGCGGATGCAGCAGGCGCAGCACGGCCAGTCCCAGTGTGCTCTTGCCGGAGCCGGACTCACCCACTACCCCCACGGTCTGGCCGGAGCGGATGGTGACGTCGATGCCTCTGACCGCGCTGATCGCCCGGCGGCGGCCGAACCAGCCCTTGTCCAGGGCGTAATCCACTCTCAGATTGCGGGCAACCAGGAGTTCCGCCGCATCCGCCGGAACCGGGCGCGGCCGGCCGCCCGGCTCCGCCGCCAGCAGGCGGCGCGTGTAGGGATGCTCGGGGCCTGTCGAGAACCCGGTCCACCGGCCCTGCTCCACGATCAGCCGCCGTTCATGACGTAGACCCGGTCCGGCAAAGCGGCGCACGATGTTGAGATCATGGGTGATGAACAGGATTGCCATGCCGAGGCTTGGCGCTGCAGGGCCTTCAGCAGCTTCAGGACCTGGGCCTGCACGGTGACGTCCAGCGCCGTGGTCGGCTCGTCGGCAATCAGCAGAGCCGGCTCGTTAGCCAACGCCATGGCAATCATGACGCGCTGGCGCTGACCGCCGGAGAGCTGATGGGGGTAATCGCCCGAGGCGATTTCAGGGGATCCGGCAGGCCAACCAGCTCCAGCAGTTCCAGTACCCGGCCGGCGGCGGCGCGGGCCTTGGACAGGCCCGCGTGAATACGCAGGGTTCCTCCACCTGCCGGTCCACGGTGTGCAGCGGATTGAGCGAGGTCATGGGCTCCTGAAACACCATGGCGACCCGGCGGCCGCGCACCGCCAGGAGATCCGCCGGCGCGGCGCCGATCATCTGGGTGGCGCCCAGCCGCACCGAGCCGCGCAGATGGCTGGCCTGGGGCGGCAGGAGCTGCGGCACCGACAGCGCGGTCACCGACTTGCCGGAACCCGATTCCCCCACCAGGGCAACCGTCTCGCCCCGGTCCACGTGCAGGGAAACGCCCTTCACCACGGGGTTGCCGGCAAAACTCACCCAGAGATCGTCGATGCTGAGAACGCGACCGGTCACCGCCTGCTCAATCAGGGCGCTCGATCACGGCATCTTCCGCGGGTCGAAGGCATCACGCACCGCTTCGCCGATGAAGGTCAGCAGCGTAAGCATCAGCGCCAACGACGAGAAAGCCGGAGAAGCCCAGCCAGGGCGCCTGCAGGTTGTTCTTGCCCTGGTTCAGCAGTTCGCCCAGCGAAGGCGATCCCGGCGGCAGGCCGAAGCCCAGGAAATCGAGCGCGGTCAGGGTCGTCACCGAACCGTTCAGGATGAAGGGCAGGAAGGTCAGGGTCGAGACCATGGCGTTGGGCAGGACATGGCGCCGCATGATGACCCGGTCGGACACGCCGAGCGCGCGGGCGGCACGCACGTAATCGAAGTTGCGCGTTCGCAGGAATTCCGCGCGCACCACACCCACCAGCGCGGTCCAGCCGAACAGCACCATGATGAAGAGCAGGGACCAGAAGCCGGGCACGATGACGCTGGCCAGGATGATCAGGATGTAGAGCACGGGCACGCCCCGACCAGACTTCCATGCGCGCTGCGCCAGCAGATCGATCCAGCCGCCGTAGTATCCCTGTACCGCCCCTGCGGCGACACCGACCACCGAGGAGACCAGGGTCAGCGCCAGCCCGAACAGGACCGAGATGCGGAAACCCGTAGATCAGCCGTGCGGTGACATCACGGCCCCGATCGTCGGTCCCCAGCCAGTTCGCCGAATCGGGCGGCGAGGGGGCCGGTGTCGGCAGGTCATAGTTGATGGTCTCGTAGCTGTAGGGATGCGCGGCAGATCATCCAGCCGCCCTTTTCGGCGATCAGATCGCTTCACGAACGGGTCGCGGTAGTCGGCTTCGGTTTCAAAGTCGCCGTCGAAGGTGGGTTCGGGATAACTCACCAGAAACGGCACATAGGGTTCGCCGTCGAACCAGACAAAAAGCGGTTTGTCGTTGGCAATCAGTTCGGCGGGCAGGGTCAGCGCAAACAGCGCCAGGAACGATCCAGAACGACCAGTAGCCCCGCTTGTTTGCCCTGAAGTTTGCCAGCCTGCCGCCGGGTGATGGGGTCCATGTCGCGGAAGCATCAGGATGCCCCTCCCAACGGGGTTCCATCGCGGGACAAGCGGCCATGGGCCGTGGCCGGATTGAACGAACGGGATCCCGTCGCCGGAATGGAATATTCATCCGTTTCGTGCGGATCGGGATCCGGCTCGCGTTTGCTCAACGCTCCCCAGGGCCGGGATGACACGGATTTGTGCAGGTCACATTCATCATCCGACGTCCCGGCTTTCGAAGTCGATGCGTGGGTCGACCAGCACGTACATCAGGTCGCCGATCAGGTTCATCACGAGGCCCAGCAGGGTGAAGATGTAGAGCGTGGCGAACATGACGGGATAGTCGCGGTTGATTGCGGCTTCGTAACCCAGCAGCCCCAGTGCCATCGAGCGAGAAGATGATCTCGATCAGCAGGGCGCCGGTGAACAGGATGCCGACGAACGCGCCCGGAAAGCCCGCAATGATGATCAGCATGCCGTTGCGGAAGACGTGGCCGTACAGCACCCGGTGTTCGGTCAGGCCCTTGGCACGCGCGGTGATTACGTACTGGCTGCGGATCTGGTCGAGGAACGAGTTCTTGGTCAGCATGGTCAGCGTCGCAAAGCTGCCGATCACCAGCGCGGTCAGCGGCAGCGCCAGATGCCAGAAATAGTCGGCGATCTGCTGCAGCGTCGTCATGTCGTCGAACCCGGGCGACACCAGCCCGCGCAGCGGAAAGACATTCCAGAAAGTACCGCCGGCGAACAGCACCACCAGCAGAATGGCGAACAGGAAGCCGGGAATGGCGTAACCCACGAAAATGGCGGCCGACGTCCAAAGGTCGAAGCGCTGACCATCACACACCGCTTTTGCCACCCCCAGCGGAATCGAAATCAGGTAAATCAGCAGCAGCGACCACAGGCCCAGGGAGATGGATACCGGCATGCGCTCCAGCACCAGATCCACCACCGGCCGGTCCTGGAAATAGCTGGTACCGAAATCGAGCCGCAGATAGTTGCCCATCATGAGCAGGAAACGCTCGTGGAGCGGCTTGTCAAAGCCGAACTGCCGCTCGAGCTCTTCGATCAGCTTGGGATCGATACCGGTGGCGCCCGGGTAGCGGGCGCCGGATTCCGCACCGCCGGTGACCGGCGCCGGACAGGTTGGCCGTGGTCGAGATGGACGGACCGGTCAGCTCCGCCACCACCTGCTCCACCGGTCCGCCGGGAGCCACCTGAACGATCAGAAAGTTGATGACCATGATGCCGAGCAGGGTCGGTACGATCAGTAAGAGGCGGCGCAGTACGTAACGGGCCACCGCTCAGCCTTCTGCTTCCAGGCCGGCCACCACCCGTTCCAGCCGGGCTGCCCGCTCCGGGTCGTACCACCAGGCATCCTCGTAAACGAAACGCTGCAGCGGTCCGTGCTCCGGCCGTCCGAAGCGGTCCCACCAGACCAGGCGGTAGCCTGGCTGGGCCATGCTCGGCACGAAGTGATGGCCCCACAGCAGCACCCGGTCGAGGGCCCGGGTGGCGGCCAGGAACTGATCCTGATCGTGGGCGCCGATCACCGCATCGATCAGCGCGTCCACGGCCGGGTCCTCGAGGCTGGCCCAGTTACGCGAGAAGTCGATGCGGGCCGCCGCGCTGCTGAAGTAACTGCGCAGCATGAGGCCGGGAATGTTGCTGGGAATGATCGCTGCCATGCTCGCGTCGAATTCGCGGGTACGCATGCGGTAGGTCCAGTTCGATACCTCCAGGGTGCGCGCCGAGGTTTCGATGCCGACCCGTTCCAGTGCGTCCAGGTAAGGCATGATGCCGCGCACCAGGGCCGCCGCCGGCAGCACGAACTCGATGCGGAACGGCTCGCCCGTGGTACGGTGGACCAACACGCCATCACGCAGAATCCAGCCCGCCGCCTCGAACAGGGCCAGGGCCCGCCGCAGGTTGGCGCGGCCGGCACCATAGCCGCTGGTATCCGGCGGCCGGTATTCCTGGGTAAAGACCTGCGGCGGCACCTGCTCGCGCAGCGGCTCCAGCAGCGCCCGTTCCCGGGGGCCGGGCAGACCGCGCTGGGACATCTCGGTGTCGTGGAAGAAGCTCGCGGCATGGTCGTAGTAGTCGAACAGCAGCACCCGGTTGATCCAGGGAAAGTCGTAGAGCAGCCACAGCGCCTCGCGGACCCGGCGGTCGCGGAACCGCTCCTGGCGCTGGTTCCAGAAAATGGGCCACCACATGCCCAGCGGTTTGGACAGAGTCAGCAGTTCCCGATCCAGGGCTCCGGCCCGGATCGCCGGCACCCGGTCGTAGCTGCTGGCCCAGGCCTTGGCCTCGGACTCCGGCCGCACGTCCAGCACCCCGGCGGTCAGCGCCTCGCGGCTGACATCGGTGTCACGGAAATAGTCGTAGCGGATACGATCGAAGTTGTAGCGCCCCCGGTTCACCGGCAGATCGGCGCCCCAGTAGTCCGGCACCCGCTGATAGCTGACGTGCCGCCCCACCCGGAAATCGGCTACCCGGTACGGGCCGCTGCCGAGGGGCGGTTCCACGGTGGTCACGGCCGGGTCGCGTACCGACCAGTAATGTTCCGGCAGCACCGGCAACTTGCCCAGATACAACGGCATGTTGGGATTGGCCACCGCACCCTCGCGCATGTGATAGACCACCTCGCGATCCCCGCGCCGTTCGATGCGCGCCACGTCAGTCAACGCGGTGCGGATGGTCGCGGCCCCCACCGATTTGTAGGTCTCGAAGCTGAACACCACATCGGCCGCCGTGACCGGCTCGCCATCGTGCCACCTGGCGCCAGCGCGCAGACGGAAGGCGACCCAGGTGTAGTCGTCGGCCACCGCCACGCCTTCGGCCAGCCGCCCGTAGTGGGCGGTGCGCTGATCCGGCGCCTCCTCCAGCAACGTGTCGTAGATCAGATTGAGGTTGGCCCGCTCCACGGTCGGGTCCTGGGAAGGCGGCCGGCCGCGGTGGATGAAGTGATTGAAGCTGTCATAGGTGCCGGCACCGGCCAGCCGGAGGGTTCCGCCCTTGGGCGCCTCGGGATTGACCCAGTCGAAGTGCGGAAAATCCGCCGGGTAGCGCAGGTCTTCGAGGAACGCGGTGCCATGCCGGTAGTCGGGCTCGATGGGGTCCGACGCCGACGGCATGGCCGCCGATGCCGCCAGCACCGACACCATAGCCACCGCCGCCCTGAGCCGAACGATACCGCCGCGTCGCATTTCCTCCCTCCCGGCAGAGATTACCGGATGGCCCGGCGGCGAGTCGACCGCCAGGCTCGGGTGCTACCATGGCGGTTTTGCGTCTTTTTGCGTCAAGGAGCAGCGGTGAGCGTCAAGTCGGACAGGTGGATACGCCAGATGGCGGCGGAGCAGGGGTTGATCGAGCCGTTCGAAGCCGGCCAGGTCCGGGACGGCAGCGACGGCCGCATCGTTTCCTTCGGCACCTCGAGCTACGGCTACGACGTGCGCTGCGCCGACGAGTTCAAGATCTTCACCAACATCAACGCCACCATCGTCGACCCCAAGGGTTTCGACGAGCGTTCGTTCGTGGACTTCAAAGGCGACGTGTGCGTGATTCCGCCCAATTCCTTCGCCCTGGCGCGGACCGTGGAGTATTTCCGGGTGCCGCGGAACGTGCTGGTTTTGTGCCTGGGCAAAAGCACTTACGCCCGCTGCGGAATCATCGTAAACGTCACGCCGCTGGAGCCCGAGTGGGAGGGCCACATCACCCTCGAGTTCTCCAACACCACGCCCCTGCCGGCGAAAATCTACGCCAACGAGGGCGTGGCCCAGGTGGTGTTCCTGGAATCCGACGAAGAATGCGAAACCTCGTACAAGGACCGGGGCGGTAAGTACCAGGGCCAGCGCGGGGTCACCCTGCCCAAGACCTGATCCGGGTCCCGTTTCAGTCGTCGGACATGGTGATCTGGACCGTGCCGCCGTCGCTCCCCGCCGCCGGACCGTGACGGCGCCATAACTCGGCTGCCAGGTGCCGGGCCGCATCGCGGTAGCGGCCGGCCACCTCACCGTCGGGATCCGCCGCCACGGTGGGCGTGCCGCCGTCCGCCTGCTCCCGGATCTCCATGGACAGCGGCAGCTGAGCCAGCAGCGGCGCGGCAAACTCCCCGGCGATACGGGCGCCGCCGGCGGTGCCGAACAGCGCACTCTCGTGGCCGCAGTTCGGACAGCAGTAGGTGGACATGTTTTCCACCACGCCGAGCACCGGGATGTCCACCTTGCGGAACATCTCGATGCCCTTGCGGGCATCGATCAGGGCGATGTCCTGGGGTGTGGTGACGATGACGGCGCCGGCCACCGGTACCCGCTGAGACAGGGTGAGCTGAATGTCGCCGGTGCCGGGCGGCATGTCCACGATCAGGTAATCCAGGTCGTCCCACAGGGTCTGGCCGATGAGCTGCTGCAGGGCGCCGGAAACCATGGGTCCCCGCCATACCATGGGCGTGTTTTCGGTGATCAGAAAACTCATGGACATGGCCTGCAGGCCGTGGGCCTTGATGGGGATGAAGAACTGCTCGTCCTTGCCGGTCGGGCCGCGCCGGCTGGTGACCTCCGGACGGCGGCCCTCCGGAACTCCCAGCATCATGCCCTGGCTGGGGCCGTAGATGTCGGCGTCCAGCAGGCCGACCCGGGCGCCTTCCCGGTCCAGAGCCAGAGCCAGGTTGACCGCCGTGGTGCTCTTGCCGACCCCGCCTTTGCCCGACGCGACGGCCACCACGTGGCGGACCCGGCCCGGGCCCCGGCCCTCGGGTGCGCTGAACGACAGATCCAGGTCGATGCGGTCGACTCCCAGAAACGCGGCCAGCTGCTCGGCCAGGCGGTCGCGCATTCCCGCCGCGGGATAGCCCAGGGTCACCGAGACGGCCTGACCGGACTGACGGGTGCGGGCGCCCAGATCCTGCCAGGGGATATCGAGATACGGGTCGGGGAACTGCTCGAGCTTCATTCGGTCTCCAGAACACGATCTCCGGGGCCCCGCGTGCGGGGCGAATCGCGCATTGTGAATCAGATCTGGGTATAGTCGCGCTTTTTTCGGATCACCTTCAAACTCAACACTTGGAAGCGCCATGCCGCGGCGCGGCGACTTTCGTTACCTGGCCAGCCATGACCCGCCGAATCCTCGTCACCAGCGCCCTGCCCAACGCCAACGGTTCCATTCACCTGGGGCACCTGCTGGAGCACATACAGACCGACATCTGGGTGCGGTTTCAGCGCCTGCGCGGCCATCAGGTCACCTACGTCTGCGCCGACGACACCCACGGCACCGCCACCATGCTCAAGGCCGAGCAGGAGGGAGAAACGCCCGAGGTGCTGATCGAGCGGGTGCGCCAGGAGCACGCCCGGGATTTTGCCGGTTTTCTGGTCAACCACGACAATTACTACTCGACCCACTCCGACGAGAACCGCGAGTACGCGGAACTGATTTACGCCCGCCTCAAGGATCGGGGACTCATCTTCACCCGCACGGTGGAGCAACTCTACGATCCGGAACGCAACATGTTCCTGGCCGACCGCTTCGTCAAAGGCGCCTGCCCCAACTGCGGGACCGACGATCAATACGGTGACAACTGCGAAGCCTGCGGCGCCACCTACGACGCCACCGAACTGCGTGCGCCGCGCTCGCTGATCTCCGGCGCCACGCCGGTGCTCAACGACTCGGAGCATTACTTCTTCGACCTCGGCCAGTACACCGAGTTTCTGCGTAACTGGCTGGCGGCCGGACACGTGCAGCCGGAGGTTGCCAACAAGCTGCAGGAATGGCTGAAGGATGGTCTGCGGCCCTGGGACATCTCCCGCGATGCACCCTACTTCGGATTCGTGATTCCAGGCACCGAGAACAAGTACTTCTACGTCTGGATGGACGCGCCGATCGGCTACATGGCGAGCTTTCGCAACTATGCGGACCAGCACAACGACGTAGCTTTCGACGACTACTGGCAACCCGGCAGCGATACCGAGGTGCACCACTTCATCGGCAAGGACATCGTCAACTTCCACGCCCTGTTCTGGCCTGCGGTGCTGGACGCTGCCGGCTTCCGTACGCCGACCCGGATCCACACCCACGGTTTCATCACCGTGGACGGCACCAAGATGTCCAAATCCCGCGGCACTTTCGTCAACGCGTCCACCTACCTCGAGCATCTGAAGCCCGAGTACCTGCGTTACTACTATGCGGCCAAGCTGAACGGCACCGTAGACGACATCGACATCAACCTGGACGACTTCGTCGCCCGGGTGAACTCGGACCTGGTGGGCAAGGTGGTGAACATCGCCAGCCGCTGCGCCGGTTTCATCAACAAGCAGTTCGACGGGCAGTTGGCGGCAAGCCTGCACGATCGCGCCCTTTGGGAACGCTTCACCGGCGCCGCCGAGTCCATCGCCGCGCACTTCGAAAAGGGCGACAGCGCCCGGGCGGTGCGCGAGATCACGGCATTGGCGGACCTGGCCAACCAGTACATCGCCGAACATGCGCCGTGGCAGGCCATCAAGGAGGACGGCCGCCGGGACGAAGTGCAGGCCGTGTGCAGCCAGGGAATCAACCTGTACCGGGTGCTGGTGATCTACCTGAAACCGATCCTGCCGCAACTGGCCGCCGACTCGGAGGCCTTTCTCAAGGTCGAGCCGCTCACCTGGCGGGACCTCGGCATTCCGCTGACGAACCACGGGATCGCCCCGTTCAAAGCCCTGTTCGCACGTATGGAGAAAGCCGACGTGGACGCCATGATCGAGGCCTCCCGGGAGTCCGGCGCCACCGAGGCGCGGCCGGCTGCAGCCACCGGCAAGCCGGCGAAAGCCGCCAGCGGGGGTGACGGCTTGGAAGAGATCACCATCGACGACTTTGCCAGGGTGGCGCTGCGAGTTGCCCGGGTGGAGCAGGCCGAAGCCGTGGACGGCGCCGACAAGCTGCTGCGCCTGACCCTGGACGTGGGTGAACTCGGCCAGCGGCAGGTGTTCGCCGGCATCAAGCAGGCCTACACCGCCGAGGACCTGGTCGGACGTCTGACCGTGGTTGTGGCCAACCTGGCGCCCCGCAAGATGCGTTTCGGCACCTCGGAAGGAATGGTCCTGGCCGCCGGACCGGGGGGCGAAACGATCTTTCTGCTCAGCCCGGACAGCGGCGCCGAACCGGGCATGATCGTCAAGTAGTCCGGGGTTATGGGCGATCTCGGCCTCATCCTGATCGGCGCGCTCCTGGTCAACAACTTCGTCCTCGCCCAGTTCCTCGGATTGTGTCCGTTCATGGGGGTCACCCGGCACTACCGCGGCGCGCTGGCCATGGGCCTGGCCACCGCCTTCGTGTTGACCACGTCCGCGGCCGCCAGCCACCTGCTCTACCACGGCGTGCTGGTTCCCCTGGAGCTGCCGTTTCTGCGCATTGTGGTGTTCATCGTGGTAATCGCCAGCGTGGTGCAGCTCACCGAGCGCTACCTGGCGGCCACGAGCCCATTGCTGCACGAGATCCTGGGCATCTACCTGCCGCTCATCACCTCCAACTGCGCAGTGCTTGCGGTGGCCCTGCTGGCCATCGGCCAGTCCCTGTCGTTCGTGCAGACGGTGGTCTACGCCATCGGCGCCGCCGGCGGCTTCTCCCTGGTCATGGTGCTGTTTGCGGCCCTGCGCGAACGGCTCGTCCACGCACCGGTTCCGGCACCGTTCCAGGGGGTACCCGTGGCTTTGATCACCGCCGGCATCCTGTCCCTGGGTTTCATGGGCTTCGCCGGGTTGGCCTGATGAACGAGGCGTTGACCCTCATCGCCGTGCTCGGCGTTCTCGGCGCCCTGACCAGCACCGCCCTGGCGGTCGCCAGCCGCCGGCTGGTGGTCGGAGCTGACGATGCCGTAGTGGACGCCATCGACGCTCTGTTACCGCAGACCCAGTGTGCGCAGTGCGGCTACCCGGGCTGTCGCCCCTACGCCAGGGCGGTGGCCGCCGGGGCCGCCATCGACCTGTGCCCGCCCGGCGGCGAATCCACCCAGCGCGCCCTGGCCCGGCTGTTGGACCGCGAAGCCGGAGCCCTGGCGGAACCGGCGCCGCCTCAGGTCGCACGTATCGACGAAGCCGCCTGCATCGGCTGTTTCCGCTGCATCGAAGCCTGCCCGGTAGACGCCATCGTGGGTGCCCCGCAACTGATGCACACGGTGCTGGAAGCCCGCTGTACCGGCTGCGAGCTGTGCCTGCCGCCGTGCCCCGTGGACTGCATCGAAATGGCGCCGGTGGAACAGCCGGTTCCAGCCCGGCCCCTGCGAATACTGAGCCGTCCCCGCAACCGCGCGCCGGCGGCGCCGGTGCTGCCCTGTATCCGCTGCGGCGCCTGCCAGGAAATCTGCCCGGTGGAGAATCTTGCGCCCCAGGAACTGCACTGGTACTGCCGCGACGACGCCTGGGCGGAGGCCGCCGAACGGGGTCTCGACCGCTGTATCGAGTGCGGGCGCTGTAATCAGGTCTGCCCCAGCAACATCGATCTGCTGCGGGACTTCACCCGCGGCCGGCAGAGCCTGGCCGACCAGGCGCAGGCCGCCGCGGAGGCGGATGCCGCGCGGCGCCTGCATCAGCGTCACGAGTCCCGTCAGGCGGCAAGGGCCGAGGACTGGGCGTCTCGGCGACGCTCGCGACTGGATTCCGGTCGACGCCCGTGGCTGTCGTGAAGGCGTGTCGCTCATGACGCCGGGCCTGACATCGGCCCTGACCGACGCCCGTTCCGGTACCCGCCGGGTCATGGGCGTGGTGTTGCTGGCGTTGCTGCCCGGCGCGGCGGCGCTGTGTTACTTCTTCGGAACCGGTTACCTGCCCCGGCTGCTGTTCGCCGCCAGCCTCGGTATCGCCATCGAGGCGCTGGCCCTGGCTGTTCAACGGCGGCCGCTGGCCCCCGCACTCGGCGATGGCAGCGTGCTGGTCACCTGCACGCTGCTGGTGCTGGCCATGCCGCCGGCCGTGAGTTACGGGGTGCTGGCACTGGCCGTGATCGGTGCGGTGGGTCTCGGTAAACACGTCTACGGCGGCCTCGGCGCCAATCCCTTCAACCCGGCAGTGGTCGGCTACGCGCTGGCTCTGGTGTCGTTTCCTGCCGCGTTCGATACCTGGCCCCAGCCGACCGACGGCACCACGGCTGCCACGGCGCTGACCAGCTTCCGCTATCGCGAGGCGCAGACGGTGGCGGAAGTCTGGGCCGGCTCCGGCAGCTTCGGCACGCTGGGCGGATTCGGCTGGGAATGGATCAACCTGTCGTTCCTGCTGGGCGGCGCGCTGTTGCTGGCCACCCGCGTTGCCGCCTGGCGGGTGCCGGCGGCCCTGCTCGGCACCCTGGGGGTGCTGGCGCTGCTGGGCTACGACAACGGCGGCTCCACCAGCCTGGGCTCACCTTTCTATCACTGGTTCAGTGGCGGCACCTGTCTGGCCGCCTGCTTCTTCGCCACGGATCCCGTTACCCACCCGGTGACCGCGCGCGGGCAGATTCTGTTCGGCATCATCGTGGCCGCCGTAACCTACGTGGTGCGCGGCTTCGGCAGTTATCCCGACGGGCTGGCCTTCGGCATTCTGCTCGGCAACGCGGCAACGCCGTACCTGGACCGGCGCCTGGCGGTGTCCAGTGACTGATTCCCCGGCAGCCGGCAGCCGCGGCGCCACCTGGCGCGGAATCGTGTCATTCCTGGTCCTGACTCTGGCCTGCGCCGGGCTGCTGGCGGCGATCGTCACCGTCACCGGACCGCGAATTGCCGCCAACCGCGACCGCCATGAGCAGGCGGCCCTGGCGGAACTGATCGGGGCCGCGGCCATCGCCGCGCCTCTGGAATGGCAAGGGGACCTGGCCAGGCTCTGCGACGGCGGTGCCCTGTTACGCGGGCACACGGCCGGTTACGGCGGAGACATCGTCTGGATGGCCGCCGTCCGGGATGGCCCGGCCTCGGTCCAACTGCGGGCCGTACGGATAACGGCCCACCAGGAAACTCCCGGCATCGCCGACTTTCTGAGCCGGCCGGACCAGGGCTGGATGGCGCAGCTACCGGGCCGCACCGCAGCAGAGCTGCGCGAACTGGACACGGTCAGCGGCGCCACCATCACCAGCCGCGCCCTGCGCCGGGCGCTGACCCAGGCCCTCGACGCAGTGCCGGGCGACGGGACATCCGGCGCCCCCGCGCCGGCGTGCCCGACATGAGAGGACCGACCCAAGCCTCCGCCGCGGCCCCGGCGCCGGCACCGGAATCGGTGCTTGGCGCCGGTGTGCTGCGGCGCAATCCGGCCTGGGTGCAGCTACTGGGCCTGTGCCCCCTGCTGGCGGTGAGTACCAGTGTGGTCAACGCCCTGGCCCTGGCGGCCGCCAGCGCCGCCGTGCTGGTGGGCTCCAATGTCTGCATCTCGGCGCTGCGGCGCTGGATTCCCGGCTTCGCCCGCCTGCCGGCCTTCGTCCTGATCGTCGCAACCTTCACCACCGCCACCATGCTGCTCATGGAAGCGTTCGCTTTCGAGGTTTATCTGGCCATTGCCCTGTTCGTGCAGATCATCGTCACCAACTGCATGATCCTGGGCCGCGCCGAGTCGTTCGCCAGCCGTAATCCGGTATGGCCATCGCTGCTGGACGCGCTGGGCACCGCGGCCGGCTTCGCCCTGGCCCTGGTGACCCTGGGTGCGGTGCGGGAAGTCCTCGGGCGAGGCACCCTGCTGGCCGGCATGGACGCGCTGCTGGGTCCCGGCGCCGCACATTGGCAGATCACCCTGGCCGAGAGCGGCCTGCTCATCGCCGCGCTGCCGCCCGGCGCCTTCATCATCGCCGGTCTGCTCCTGGCCGCCGGCAGAACCGTCGGAAGAACCTCATGAATGCCGCCAAACGCCACGAGATCTTCGTTCGCCTGCGTGCAGCCAATCCCGAACCCACCACGGAACTGAACTACGACTCTCCCTTTGAGCTGCTGGTGGCCGTCATCCTGTCCGCCCAGGCCACGGACGTAGGGGTCAACAAGGCAACAGCAAAACTGTTCCGGGTGGCCAACACGCCGCAGGCCATCGCCGCTCTGGGAGTCGAGGGCCTGAAGCCCTACATCCAGACCATTGGCCTGTTCAACACCAAAGCCGAAAACGTCATCAAGACCTGCCGCATTCTGGTGGCGGAGCACGGCGGCCAGGTGCCGGAAGACCGGGCAGCCCTCGAGGCCCTGCCCGGCGTCGGCCGCAAGACCGCGAACGTGGTGCTGAACACCGCTTTCGGCCACCCCACCATTGCCGTCGACACACACATCTTCCGGGTCAGCAACCGGACCCGCCTGGCGCCGGGCAAAACCGTGCGCGCGGTGGAGGACCGGCTGGAGCGCTGGACTCCGGACGAATTCAAGCGTGATGCCCACCACTGGCTGATCCTGCACGGCCGCTACGTGTGCGTGGCCCGCCGGCCGCGATGCGGCGCCTGTGTCATCGAAGACCTCTGCGAGTTCAAGGACAAGACCGAGCCCTGAACAGCGCGATGCCGACGAACGCTTGACGCCCGCGCTAATCTGGATATCTAATATCCTGAATTAGACGAACAGCCAGGACCACCAACGGTGCGGATGAGCGAAGGCGTCGAGTGGGCGCTTCACAGTTGCGTGAACCTCGCCTGGGCGGGGCCGGACGACGCCGTAACCGCGGCACGGCTGGCGGGATTCCACGACCTGCCGCCGGCCTATCTCAACAAACAGCTGCAGGCGCTGGCGCGGGCCGGTCTGGTCACGTCCGTGCCCGGACCCCGGGGCGGCTTCCGCCTGGCGCGCGCGCCCGAGCAGATCACCTTGCTCGATGTGGTGAATGCCATCGAAGGTGACGACGGGCCGTTCCGGTGCGCCGAGATCCGGCAGCGCGGGCCCCTGGCGGCGGAACCCAGCGAGTACCGCACACCTTGCGCCATTGCCAGCGCCATGGGCCGGGCCGAGCGCGCCTGGCATCGGGAACTCGCCGCCCAGACCCTCGCGGACGTGATGAAACTGGCGGAACGGCGGGTGCCCGGCCTCGGCAAACGGGTCAATCGCTGGTTCGCAGAGGCCTGACCACAGATGATCCGCAGCGTAGTACCGCCCCGATGGGAGAATCCTCATGCAGACAAGTCAGCAAACGGAACCGGAAGGCAAACGGCTGGACCCTTACCAGGCCGCCCCGGGCGCCTTCAAACAGATGCTGCAGGTGGAAGCCTACCTGCGCGAATGCGGGCTGGAGACCGCGGTCATCGAACTGGTGAAGACCCGGGCCTCGCAGATCAACGGCTGCGCCTACTGCATCAACATGCACACCCGCGATGCGCGCAAGGACGGCGAAAGTGAACAGCGTCTGTACCTGCTGAACGCCTGGCGCGAGGCCCACTGCTACTCGGCGCGGGAGCGGGCGGCCCTGGCCTGGACCGAGGCCCTGACCCGGATCGCCGACATCCACATCGACGAGGCGCTGTTTCGGGAGGTACGCGAGCAGTTCGATGAGGCGGAACTGACCAACCTGACCCTGCTGATCACGCAGATCAATAGCTGGAACCGGTTTGCCATCGCATTCCGTTTTCCGCCGGATTGAACATCCAACGGTTGGCGCCCGGCGGGTACCGGCCGCCGGTCAAAGGTCCACCAGTTCCACGGCCTCCACCGGCTGGCCCAGGAAGTAACGGCCGACCCGGCGGAACCGTGCACTGCCGTCGGTGGCGAGCATGGTCACCGCAGCCGGTCCGCCGTCCGCGGCCCCGGCCGGGGTGACATGACCGGCGGCGAGCGCTGCCGCCACCGCCCGGGCTGTGGTCAATGCCGAGTCGACAACCGTTACACCGGCCAACCCTTCCCGTCCCAGGATAGTGGCCAGCGCCTGGTGGAATACCGGGAAGTGAGTACAGCCGAGCAGCACGGTGGTGATGGGCCGGCGCGGGCCCGACAGAATGCCGCTCAGATACTCACGCAGGGCAAGTTCGACCAGAGGTCCATCGTGGCGCCCTTCCTCGGCCAGGGTGACCAGCAGCGGGCAGGGCCGGGCCAGAATCCGCAGATGGGGATTACGCGCCAGCAGCGCGCGCTGATAGGCCCCGCCATGAACCGTGCTCTCCGTCGCCAGCACCAGAACCCGGCCCTCGTCGGCAACGGCCGCGGCCGCTTCGGCCCCGGGCTCCACCACGCCGAAGACCGGCAGCGGCGCGTAGCGTTGCGCCAGTTCCGGCAACGCCACTGCCGACGCGGTATTGCAGGCAACCACCAGCGCCTTGATCCCGCGCTGCACCAGGATCGCCGTGGCCTGGGCCGCGTAACGCTGTACCGTTTCCCGGCTCTTGGTGCCGTAGGGCAGCCGCGCGGTGTCACCGAGATAGAGAAAACGTTCGCAGGGCAGCGCCTGACGCAGCGCCTTGAGGACGGTCAGGCCGCCCATGCCCGAGTCGAATACGCCGATGGGCGCAGCCACCGCGGCGGCCCCGGGGGCGGAGCTCACCGGCTGCGGCGGAACAGATCGCGAACGAAGCCGCCGCGTTTGCGCGCCGTGGGGGCATCCTCCGGAGCGGCGGTCACCGGCCTGGGCGCCGCGGCACGGTCCGCGCCCGTCGCGCCGCCGTGGCCGTCACGCTGTCCATCGCGCAGCGCCCGGATCTTCTTCTCGATGAGCAGGTCTTCCTTACGCTTCTGGGTGGTCGCCGCGGCAATGTCCACCCCGCACTGATTGCAGTGGCTGGCCTCGAGCTGCAGATGCCCGCAGCGCGGACACTCGACGTGAGCCGCGGTGATGTCCTTGAGGGTCTGATCGTTCTGACCCTCCATCCGCAGCGCGTGTTTGTCGATGGCCTGCGACCTGGGGGCGGCCAGAGATTTGATACGGCAGATGGCGCCGAGGTCGGCGAGGCGCTGCTGCAACTGGCGGGCCTCGCCTTCCATGAGCTGGCTGCGGATCACGACGGTGCGCCCCGAAAACAAGGCCCGGGCCTTACGATCATCGATGCCCAACTCGCGCGCGATCAGGCCGCGAACGGCGTCGACATCAGAGCCTTTCGCGGTTTCGCCGCTGAACAGCACCTGATAGTCACTCATGGTTGTCCGTCACTCCGAGAGCTTGCGTGATGATACGCGCGGCGAACGTCACCGGATGTGACGTCGTTCGCGGTTCCCTGGCCGGGTTGCGCGGGGTCATGGTACGAGATGGCCGCGGCCGACGCATCCGATGGACCCGTTTCAAACGTGCCACGCGGATCGTTAAGGCGTCAGCGGTTTGCGACCTCCGGCCAGGCACGCTCCAGCCGCACCGTGGTGCGCCGGTTGCGGGCCCGCGCCTCGTCGCTGTCGGGCCGCTCGACCGGATACTTGTCACCGTGATAGCGGACCACGATGCGATCACCGGGCACCCCGCATTGACGCAGGAACGCGGCCACCTGCTCGGCGCGGCGGCGGGAGACCTGCAGGTTACCGAACGCGGCTCCCACGTCGTCGGTGTGACCGTCGACGTAGATCTGCGTGACCTGGCTGTCCTCGCGGACGTAGGCGGCCACCTGCCGCAGACGCTCACGGTCGGGCTCGCGCAGGTCGACCTGGGCGGAGTCGTACTCGATGCGCGTGCGTTCATAGCTGGACCAGCCGTCGGCGGCGGGGCTGCGCAGGCAGCGCGCAAAGTCCTCGTAGTGCCGGCGCAGGTGGGTGTTGCTGATGCGTACGTCGGCTTCGCCCCCGTACCAGGCAGCGTGCCGCAGATGAGCCTCGTAGCCGTCGTAGAGTGCCATCAGCACCTGGGTCGCCAGCGGGTCCGCCACCAGCAGACTGCTGCCGGCGCGCTGATCGGCGGCGCCGATGGTCTCGCGGGACGGGTGCAGCGGATGCCACGGCGGCGCCACCCGGTACAAGCCCACGGCGCCGGCGGCGAACATGTCGCGGTGGCCGAGCACCTCCAGGCGGACAGGCGTTCCGGGGGCGCCGACGAAGCGGATGGTGCCGAAGTCCGTCACGGTATTCTCCAGCAGGCACAGACCATTGGCCTGACGGACCGACCAGGAATCGCCGGTCGCAGCGGGCGCCGCGTGGGCGTGACAACAGGCTCCGGCCAGCGCTGCAAAAGCCGCGAGCAGGGGGATCAGTGTGCGCACCTGCGCTCCCGTCCAAACATGAGTACTCGAAGTCGTAATCGGCCGCGCCGCCACAAACTTTAGGCGTTCGCTCCGGGCCGCCGTGCTAAGGTGCGCTCAATGTTGATGTCCGAGCGATTTCGCGGGTTTCTGCCGGTAGTGGTCGATCTGGAGACCGGCGGGTTCGATTGCGATGCCAATCCGATCCTGGAAATGGCCGCGGTGCAGGTTCAGTTCGACGGCGGCCGGCTGATTCCAGGCCGGCGCTGGCGGCAGGCCGTCCAGCCATTCCCCCATGCCACCATGAATCCCGCCGCGCTCAAGGTCACGGGAATCGATCCCACCGACCCCGGCCGCGGCGCCATTGCCGAAGATCAGGCGCTGCAGGAACTGTTCCGCGAGATCCGTCAGGCTATCAAGCAGGCGGGTTGTCAACGCGCCATCCTGGTGGCGCACAACGCGGCTTTCGATCAGCAGTTCCTGCACCGGGCGGTGGAGCGTACCCAGATCAAGCGCAACCCGTTTCACCCGTTCTCGTTCATCGATACCGCGTCACTGGCGGCCGTGGCTTATGGGCATACCGTGTTGAGTGAGGCCTGCTCCCGGGCCGGCATCGCCTTCGATCCGGACCAGGCCCACAGCGCGTTGTACGACGCCGAACGGACGGCGGAGCTGTTCTGCTCGGTGGTCAACGCCTGGGGGGCGCCAACCACCGGCTCGTGAGGCGGGTCAGGATTCGGCGGTCTTGGCCGCGACGCCTTTGATCAGGGTCTCGAGTTCACCACTCTCGTACATCTCGGTGATGATGTCGCAGCCGCCAACCAGTTCGCCGTCGACGTAAAGTTGCGGAAACGTCGGCCAGTCCGCATAGGTCGGCAGGGTTGCCCGGATCTCCGGATGGGCGAGCACGTCGACATAGGCGAACCGCTCGCCGCAGGCCGCCAGACATTGCACGGTCTGGGCCGAAAATCCGCATTGCGGTGCAGCCGGAGAGCCTTTCATGTAGAGCAGAATCGGGTTAGTGCCGATCTGTTCCCGGATGGTATCTAAGATTTCTTCGCTCATGGGCGACTCCGCTTCGAACGATGGAATGAGTGTCCCGTTGCCGGCATTCTATCATTGCCCCGAACAGGAGAAACCATGACCGACCGTCCCGACTTCGACCAGGTCATCGACCGCCGCGGCACCTGGAGCACCAAATGGGACAAATTTCCCGGGCGCGACGTGCTGCCGTTCTGGGTCGCAGACATGGACTTTGCCATGCCCGAGTTCATCCGCGACGCTGTGGCGGAGCGCCTTGAGCACCCGGTGCTGGGCTATACCCGCACCCCGCCGCCGCTGGTGCAGGCGTTCCAGGCCTGGCTGCAGCGCCGCTACGGCTGGCAGGTTCCCGAGTCGTGGCTGGTGTGGCTCCCCGGGGTGGTGACGGGTTTCAACCTGGCGGCGCGCGCCGTCGCCGGGGAAGGCGGCAGTGTGGTCATTCCCACGCCCGTCTACTACCCGTTCCTGGACGTGCCCGGCAACGCCGACCTGGCCGCCTGTCACGTGCCGCTGGCCCGGGACGGCGAGCGCTGGGTCATGGACTTCGATGCTCTCGAGGCCCGCCTGCCCGATGATGCCCGGGTGATGCTTATCGCCAACCCGCAGAACCCCACGGGCACGTCGTACACCCGCCGGGAACTCGAGACCCTGGCGGCGTTCTGCCTGCGCCACGATCTGGTGTTGTGCTCGGACGAGATCCACTGTCAGCTTCTGCTCGACCCGGATGCGGTGCACACGCCAGTCGCGTCCCTGGGGCCGGAAATTGCGGCCCGCACCATCTCCCTGTTCGCAGCGACCAAGACCTACAACATGCCCGGTCTTTCCTGCGGCGTTGCGGTCATCCCGGATCCGGTTCTGCGGCGGCGTTTCTGCCGGGAACGGGCTGGCCTGGTCACCAGCGTCGGCCCCCTGGAGCTGGCTGCCGCCCGGGCCGCATTCGAGGACACCGGACCGTGGGTGCCGGCGCTGCTCGACTACCTGCGCGGCAACCACGAGCGTCTGGCCCGGGTTGCCGGCTCGCGCATGACACCGGTGCAGGCCACCTACCTGGCCTGGCTGGACGTCCGCGATCTGGGGCTCGAAAACCCCGCCCGCCACTTCGAGGCGCATGGCCTCGGGCTGTCGGATGGCGCAGCTTTCGGCGGGCCCGGATTCGTCCGTTTCAACTTCGGTTGTCCGCGGGCAACCCTCGATCAGGGCCTCGAACGGTTGGCCCGGGCGTTGACCGCGGCCGCTGAAAGCGGTTCCGAAAGCCATTGAAGTCGCCCCGCCACTGAAGTAGCATCGCCCGTTTTTCCAGGCAGCATCCGCTGCCTTTCGTCGTTTCTGGGACAGGATTTCAGACCGTCACGGGCGGGACGTCCCCCGGGGAAACTGCAATGACCCATCTGATGAGTACCTATAAGCGCCAGGACGTGGCGTTCGTTCGCGGCAGCGGCGTGTGGCTGGAAGACAGCGACGGCAAACGCTACCTGGACGCACTCACCGGACTGGCAGTGTGCGGTCTCGGCCACGCTCACCCCCACGTCTCCCAGGTGATCGCCGAACAGGCCGGCACCCTGACCCACACCTCGAACCTCTATCGGGTGCCGCTGCAGGAGCGGCTGGCGGATCGGCTGTGTGCTCTGTCCGGCATGGAGCGCGCCTTCATTGCCAACAGCGGCGCCGAAGCGAACGAGGCGGCGATCAAAATTGCGCGCCTGTACGGCCATCGCCAGGACGTCGCCAAACCGGCCATCGTGGTCATGGAAGGCAGCTTTCACGGCCGCACCATGGCGACCCTGACGGCAACCGGAAGCCGCAAGGTGCAGGCCGGGTTCGAACCGCTGCTGACCGGCTTCGTGCGCGCACCCTACAACGACCTCGAAGCGGTACGTCAGATCGGCGACAACACGTCCGACGTGGTCGCCGTGCTGGTAGAGCCGGTGCTCGGCGAAGGCGGCATCGTGATCCCGTCAGACGACTATCTGCCGGAACTGCGTCGTCTGTGCGACGAGCGCGGCTGGCTCCTGATGCTCGACGAGGTACAGACCGGAAACGGCAGGACCGGCTGTTTCTTCGCCTACCAGCAGGCCGGCATCCTGCCGGACGTGGTCACCACCGCCAAAGGCCTCGGCAACGGCATGCCGATCGGGGTATGCCTGGCCCGGGGCGTGGCCGCGGAAACCTTCGCCCCGGGCAACCACGGATCCACCTTCGGCGGCAATCCGCTGGCCTGCGCTGCCGCCAACGCGGTGCTCGACGTCATCGAGCGGGACAATCTGCTGGACCGTGCAGAACAACTCGGCGAACGCATCCTCAGTGGTCTGCGTGAGCGTCTCAAAGGGGTCAATGGGGTACGTCAGATCCGCGGCAAAGGGCTGCTCATCGGCATCGAGATGAATGAACCCTGCGCCCATCTGGTGCAGGCGGCTCAGGATGCGGGACTGCTCATCAACGTCACCCGCGACAGCGTGGTGCGGCTGCTGCCCGCCCTGACCATGACCGATGACGAAGCGGACGAACTGGTGGACCGGCTGGCCACGGTGATGACCGCCTGAGCGGAATCCGAATCATGAATACGGCGAAACGCGACTTCCTCAGCCTCATGGACTGTTCCGGCGAGGAGCTCGACGCGCTGGTGAAGCGCGCCACGGAACTGAAGACACTGGGCCGCGAAGGCAAGCTGCACCAGCCGCTCCAAGGCCGCACCCTGGCCATGATCTTTCAGCAGAACAGCACCCGGACCCGGGTCGCGTTCGAGACCGGCATGCACCAGCTCGGCGGTCACGCCATTGTGCTCAGCCCTACCGATACTCAACTCGGCCGCGGCGAGCCCATCGAGGACACGGCCAAGGTGCTGTCGGGTATGGTGGACGTGGTCTCCATCCGCACCGCCAGTCACGACGACGTGTGCCGGTTTGCGGCCACCGCCTCGATCCCCGTCATCAACGCCATGACCTCGCGTTTTCACCCCTGCCAGCTGCTGGCCGACGTGCTGACCTTCGAAGAACTGCGCGGCCCCATCGCGGAGCGCACCGTGGCCTTCGTCGGGGACGGCTACAACATGTGCAACTCGTACATCAATGCCGCCCGGCAGTGGGGCTTCCGGCTGAAGGTCGCCTGTCCCGAGGGCTACCGGCCCGACCCCGAGATCCTGGGCGCCGGCAACGACGTGACCCTGGTGGAAACGGCACGCGAGGCCGTGGAAGACGCGGACCTGGTGGTCACCGACGTGTGGTCGTCCATGGGCCACGAAACCGAGACCGAAAAGCGCCGCCAGGCGTTTGCGCCCTTTCAGGTGAACGAGGCACTGCTGGACCATGCACCCCGCGACGTGCTGTTCATGCATTGCCTGCCCGCGCATCGGGGCGAGGAAGTCAGCGACGGGGTGCTGGACGATCCGCGCTCGGCGGTCTGGCAGGAAGCCGGCAACCGGCTGCACAGCCAGAAGGCGTTGCTGGAGTTCCTACTGGCCTGACCCGGCCGCTGCCGTCGGTACGATACGGAGCTGATCCAGCGGTATCGGCTTGTCGATGTGATAACCCTGCACGTAGTCCACGCCGATTTCACGGATCTGGGCCAGTACCGCGTCGTTTTCCACGAACTCGGCGATGGTCTGCTTGCCCATGTAGTGCCCGATCTCGTTGATCGAACGCACCACGGCATAGTCGCCGGGGTTGTCGACGATGTCCTTGACGAACACCCCATCGATCTTGACGTAGTCCACCGGCAGGTTGCGCAGGTAGGAATAAGACGACAGACCGGTGCCGAAATCGTCCAGTGAGAACCGGCAACCGATGATCTTCATCCGGTTCATGAACTCGCGGGCATTGTCCAGATTGGCGATGGCGGCGGTCTCGGTGATCTCGAAGCACACCTTGCTGGTTGGCGCCTGGGTGCGGCTGAACTGGTCGAGCACGAAGTCGGGGAAGGTCTCGTCGTTGACGCTGTGTCCGCTGACGTTGACGGAGAACCCGCCGAAGGCGTCCAGCTTGTCGCGGTTGTCGGCCATCCACTGGAATACCCGCTCGATCACCCAGCGGTCGATGGCCGTCATACGCTGATAAGTCTCGGCCGCGAGAATGAAATCCGCCGGCGGCATGATGTCACCCATTTCATCCATCATGGACAGCAGAATCTCGAAGTGCGAGGCGAGGCCGTCGCCCTCGTCCACCGGCGCGATACGCTGACAGTTCAGCAGCAGCCGGTTTTCGCTCAGCGCTTTGTCGAGCTCGGTCACCCACTCCATGATGCCGTGCCGATTGCGGATCACGGTGTCGCCGAGCTCGTACTCCTGAACCCGGTTGCGTCCGGCATCCTTGGCCGCGTAACACGCTTCATCAGCGTACTGCATGGCGGTGTCGACGCTCTCGGTGGTCTGGTCGATGAACACCAGGCCCATACTGGCCGACAGGTTGTACATGCGCCCTTCCCAGTCGAAGTGCTCGGCGCGCACGGCGCCCAGCACGTCGTTGGCAAGGTCCCGGCCGCGGGCCGTGGTGACGTCTTCCACCAGCACACCGAACTCGTCGCCGCCAAGGCGGGCGATGTGTGCACCCACCCCTTCCAGCTTTGCCGCCAGGGCCCCGGCAATCAGCTTGAGCAGTTCGTCGCCGGCGGTGTGGCCGCTGGTGTTGTTGACGATCTTGAACTGATCCAGGTCCAGATAGAGCAGCGCGTGCTGAGTGTCGGTCCGGGACCGGGCCGAGGCGACCGCGCGTCCGACCTCGCGTTCGAACTCCTTGCGGTTCATGAGCTGAGTCAGATCGTCGTGAGCGGCCTGGAACGCGAGCTGGTTGTGCATACTCTCCAGCATGCGCTGGGAGGCCCGCTCCATGAGCGGCATGTCGTAGTCGTCCAACAGCGTGATGCGCCCCTGGTGCAGGCCCTCGGAGAGTTCCTGCAGGGTAAGCTCCCGGACCTTGACCCCTTTGCGATTCACCAGCACAAAACCGCTGGCTTCGTCGCCAACGAACGCCACCGACAGAATGAGCGGCCGGCCCTGCCGGATCGCTGGTCGCCAGCCACTCGCCAACCTGAATCCGCCGGGCCCGCTCCACCGTCTGCTGCCAGTTGTGCTGCACCGCCTGATCGTCGGAATCGATCTGCGGCGCCAGGTCGTGCAGCAGGCCGTCCAGGCCCAGAGCCGCGGCGATACCGCTTTCCGGCACTTCGGTGTAACGGGTCGGGGCACGGTTGCCGGCGGTATCACCCACCAGCACTTCCGACAGCGACATGATCAGCGGCGTACGCTTGCTGGGATCGAAGGAGATGCTGTTGAGCCCGTCCACCACCCGCTTGAGCAGGGTGTCCGGTGCCACATGGGACTCGCTGCCCGGCTCGATCTCACCGGAAAGCTGACCGATGAGCTGGTCGAGCAGGCCGAGTTGATCGCGCCACTCGTGGGACTCCGGCCCGCGCCGCAGATGGGTGTGGACCAGCAGGTTGCGCCACCCCGGATTGAGCAGTCGCAGCACCAGATCGGGGACCTTGCGGCCGCCGAGTCGGCGTTTCATCTCGCGCAGCACCGCACGGCGCGCGCGGGTCAGTTTCTGCTGGCCCTCCGAGGCCCGCACCGTGCGTTCGACATTGCCGCGATAGGTGCGGACCTGCCGGTCGACCAGCGGGTTGAGTTCGTCGACCACCTCGGAGAACACGCGCGGGTTGTCGTCGTACTCCTGAATCACTTTCTGCAGCAGATCGTCGACCCGGCGGCCGATCTCGCGGTCGATGCCGTCGCGCACGTCCTGGGCCACCCCGAGCCGGGCGAGCTGATTGAGCATCAGCACCGCGCTATGCGGTTCCTCCGCTTCGCGGCTGAGAAACTCGGGATCGCTGGCGGCCAGCTTGTTGAGGGTGATCTCCAGGCGCCGGACCCACTCGCGGATGCCGTGGGTCAGATAGTCGTCCGACTCGATGGAGCGGACCAGGCTCTCCATGACGTCGAGGGTGTCGTAATCCTGTTCACGGAAAGCCTTGTCGCCATGGCGACGTTTGAGAATGTCCGCCAGACGCGCCTTGAGGCCGGTATCGTCGAGCGGCGCGCCCTGCAGCTCACGCTCGATCACCGACAGCGCATCGACAATGTCATTCTGCTGGAAGGTCTGGTCGGCGCGCGCATCGGGCGGCGCCAGCAGGTCGTCGCGAGGCCCGCCGCGCAGGTCGCGGGTGCGGCGCTCCAGGTCCAGCATCCGGCGCGCTGCCGAGTAGGCCTGGACCGGCCGCGATGCCGGGGCCGCAAACGGGTTGCGGTCGATGCTGCCGCCGAAACTGTCCGCCGCTACCGCTGCCTCGCGGACCGCAGCGTCCATGTCCCGGTAGGCCTCCGGTTCGATCCGCACCCCGGACGGCGAGCGCCGTACCGAAGACCGCGCCAACGATTCCCGGATCTCGCTGGTGCTGGGAAACAGGCCGCCGGATTCGAACAGCTGAGTGAGGGCCGTGTAGATGTTGCTGAGCATGGGCATCAGGGCCTGCTCGAAATACCGCAGCAGGTCCTGTCGCACCTGGCGCCGCAGATCCGTGACCTTCAGTGCGTCGTCGAACGCCCAGGCGATGACCGCCGGACAGACCGGGTTGGCATCCTTGTGCGTCCAGGGCTTGGCGACCAGGCCGAGCTGGGCCCGGACGTCGAGAATCTGCTCCGAATAACGTCCCTCGGCCTTGGAGATGATCTCCGCCACGCCGAGCCATTCCTCGAACTGCACAGTGTCCACGAGCTGGAGCTGGCTGGTATCACCGGTCTCGCGGCGGCGGCGCTTCTCGAGTACCTCCTCGAGGTCGGAGACGTCGTCCACCTGCCGCAACACTTCACCGCTGAAGGTGGCACGGATCTGTTTCTGGTTCTTCTCGAGCTGGTCGAGCCCCTCGCCGTACATCATCTGGACCGCGTTGGTGCCGGCGTCCCGGGCGCTGACCAGCAATTCGTGCGTCGCGGTTTCAAAAAACTGATCGGCGATTCGATCCAGCGCCCGCTCCAGCACCCGGTGCACTTTCTCCCGGACTTCCCGGGCCTGTGCATCACCCAGACGACGGTCACGCAACAGCGCCGCCGGGATGTCACCATCCGCACCGGCGGTGCCCGCCGGTTCGGCACTTCCGGCTGCCGGAGCGGAAGCGGACGGGCTCGACCCCTGGGGCGCGGCGGCGGCGGCCGGTTCGGCAGCTTCCCGCGGCGCCGCTCCGGCCTTGCCCGCGCCGACATTCCCGCGGCCAGCGGCGGTGCTGTCATCAGCGGCCGGTGCCGGGTCCACTTCCGCCGCTGGCGGCGCGTCCCGGGACATCAGCCCGGATGCCACCCCGAAATCGATGAGCGCTTCGAAGGCGTCTGCCGGCAGGCCCTGATCGAACAGCACACCGATGCCATTGCCGTTCTCGAGCATGCGGGCAATGGTGGCCTGGGTCCGGAAGTGGCGTTGACCGGTGGAAGAAGGAACGGAGAAATGGACGGCGATGGCGTCGCCCGCTTCCGGCTCAGCGCCGGTAGCAGCCAGGGAACGGGAAGCCCCCGATCCGGTCAGCAGCATGCCCTGTTCGCAGAAGTCGCGCACGTTGCACAACCACGAACGTCCCTTCGCGGGGTGTACGAGCGCCGACAACGATATGGGCTGCCTGGTGTAACGTCGCCGATTCAATCCAGCAGGGTCCGTCTGCGTTGCCCGCGACATTAACCGATCCAACAGATCAGGTCACGCAGCCGTCCACTCAGCCGACCACGACCCGGTCTCGTCCTGATGACTTGGCCTGATAAAGTGCCCGATCTGCGCGCTGGATCACATCTTCGATGGTCTCACCGGGGCGGAACTCGGCAATACCGACACTCACCGAAAGGCGGTAGTCGGGATGGCGGGGATCGACTTCCAGCGCCCGGGTGCGCTCCCCGAGCCGCGACGCTACCCGGCCGGCTTCCTCCGCATCGGCATCCACCAGCACCAGCAGAAACTCCTCGCCGCCGAAACGCGACACGAAGTCCACCGATCGCACCACCTGGTCCGCCAGCTCGCCGAACTCGCGCAGCACGTCGTCGCCGCGCTGATGGCCGAAGCGGTCGTTGACCCGTTTGAAGTGATCGAGATCACAGTAACAGAGCGTAAAACCGACATGCCCGCGATCGGCCAGGGCCTTCTGTCGGCCGAGCACCTCCATCACGTAGCGGCGGTTGTACAGGCCGGTGAGGTCATCGCGCATCGCCAGGTCCGCCAGTTTCTGCATGGCGGCGTCGAGGCTGTAGCGGCGGCGCTCGAAGGCGCGCCGCAGGGCGGTGACTTCGTTGGCCATGAAGAACATGGCGGCCAGCATCAGCGAGAACGCCAGCACCAGTTGCCATTCGGCGTTGACCCCACCGTCGCGCCAGCGCAGCGACACGAGTGTGCCGAGCAGGTAGGCGCCCCAGGTCGCCAGGGTGACCACAGCCACCTGGCGTCGGTTCAGGTGCAGCGCCGCGTAGAGCACGCCGAACAGCGGCACGAACAGCAGCACCAGGCGCAACTGCGGGTCGACGAACAGCGACGATGCCACCACCCCGAGGTTGAGCCACAACGCCTTGAGCAGACTCAGGCCCCCGCCGGTGCCGAAGCGGGCCACCGGCTGATCCAGGATCACCAGTCCGGCCAGACCCAGCACCCAGATCACCAGCAGCGCGTACAGGCCGCCAACCACGCCGGCGCCCGCGGACTGCGCCATGAACGCGCACACCACGCCGTAGGCGGCAACGCCGCCCAGCAACAGCAGGGCTTTTATCGGCCTGGGTGCGAACAGATCGCTCAAGGGCGGCAAGCTACGGGTCCGATGGTGAAAGAGCGCCAATAGTATCGGCAACCATTGGACTCGGGTTCAGATCCTGGTGTCGCGTTGTAACGGAAATGTTCGCGCGGCGCGCGGTTCAGAGCGCCCGCGCTACCGCCCGCTGCCAGCCATCCAGCAGCCGCTGCCGCTCCGCTGCGGCCATGGCCGGCAGGAACTCGCGATCCAGGCGCCACTGGCCGCCGGCTTCCTGCAGATTGCTGGTGGCGCCGACCCCCAGCGCCGCCAGCAGCGCTGCGCCCAGAGCCGTGGTCTCAGTGACGCTCGGCCGCTGCACCGGACAATCCAGGACATCGGCCAGAAACTGGCACAACCAGTCGTTGACGACCATACCGCCGTCGACGCGTAGCTGCTCCAGGGCGGCGCCGTCGGCGCGCATGGCGGCCAGCAGTTCCTGACTCTGGTAGGCCACGCTGGCCAGGGTGGCGGTGACCACCTGGTCCCGGGTGCTGTCCAGGGTCAGACCGACCACAGTGCCCCGGGCGTCGGCGTTCCAGTGCGGCGCGCCCAGCCCCGTGAAGGCAGGAACCACATAAACGCCACCGGTGTCACCGCCGCAGCGCCGGGCTGCGGCCTCGGTTTCCGCCGGGTGGTCGATGACCCGGAGTTTGTCCCGCAACCACTTCACCGCCACCCCGGCAGAGAAAATGCTCCCTTCCAGGGCGTAGGTGGTGCGCCCGCCAAGCCGGTAGGCCACCGTGGTCAGCAACTGGTGCGACGAGCGGATCTGCTGCTCCCCGCAGTTGGTCACGGCAAAGCAGCCGGTGCCGTAGGTGCTCTTGCTCATGCCGGGCTCGAAGCAGGCCTGGCCAACCAGCGCCGCCTGCTGGTCACCGGCGACGCCGGTCACCGGCACCGGGGCACCGAACCACTGGGCATCCGCGACGCCGAACTCGGCCGCGCTGTCGAGCACGTCGGGCAACAGCGAGGCCGGAATCTTCAGGTAGTCGAGCAGCTCCTGGCTCCAGGCCTGGGTGCCGATGTCGAACAGCAGGGTGCGCGACGCGTTGGTGGCGTCGGTCACGTGACGGGCGCCGCCGGTGAGTCGCCAGATCAAATAGCTGTCCACGGTGCCGAAGCACAATTCACCGCGCTCGGCCCGGGCGCGAACGCCAGGGACCTCGTCCAGCAGCCACGCCAGTTTGGTTCCGGAGAAGTACGGGTCCACCACCAGCCCGGTCTGTCGGGCCACCGTTTCGGCCAGCTCGCCGCGCATGACCTCGCAGCGGCCGGCGGTGCGGCGATCCTGCCAGACGATGGCAGGGTGCACACACTCGCCGGTGCGGCGGTCCCAGACCAGGGTGGTCTCGCGCTGATTGGTGATGCCGATGGCCGCCAGATCCCCACCCTGGAGCCCGGCCGCTGTGAGAGCCCGCCGGCCGGCGGAGAGACTGGTCCGCCACAGCACCGCCGGATCCTGTTCCACCCAGCCATCGGCCGGGAAGGCGTTGTCGAACTCCTCCTGGGCGGAGCCGAGTACGGTGCCATGGTCGAGGTCGAACACCATCGCCCGGGAACTGGACGTGCCCTGGTCAATGGCCATGATTCGCGTCATCGCTGCCTTCCTGCCGCTCGCCGGGGCCCGCAATATAGCGAACCGGACCGGCGCAGGCACCCGCCTTCAGGGCCCTGTCGAGAGCTCCAAAAGTTATCCACAGGCTGTCCACAGATGCTCCACCGGGTTGTCCCGGATTCCCACAGGATTTCCACCGGAAACCGTATTGCAATCCCCCGGGCACCGCAGTATCTTGGTGTTCACTCAGAGGTCAGACCCAATATATTGCGTTTTAGGCAATTTATCGGGCAGGCTGTCTGACACTGTCATCGGCACTGGTTAACCGTCGCAGGCTGCACGCTGCCGTCGCAATTCGTTCGCTACTAAATTGCAAGACATGCCAAACAGACCGTTTCCCGATTGCGCAGATCGCCAGAACTGCACAATCGGGCGGCTGTGTTTCGTGGAATCGTCGCGTATTCACTCGGCCTGGGGATAACCCTTGAATTGGCACCGGCCAGGGGCATGGGGAACGAAGGGAAATTCGGCAGCCGGCGGACGCCGATGACAGGCCTGGCGCGGCTCGGAGGGGGCTCGCGTCATCCACAACAAGGACACTCATAGGACAACCGTTTACGGGGAGCCACACGGACACATGCAGACCGACACCACCGACACCACCTACGACCACGCTGCCGACCCGCACGCCGGTAGAACGGATGCCTCCGGACGCGCTGCGGCGGAGGCCGAACCCCTGTCACCTTCCATTGCTGCCACCGCACCCGGCCAGCTCAAGGTGATCAAGCGCAACGGCACCGTGGTGCCGTACACCGACGACAAGATCGCGGTGGCCGTCACCAAGGCGTTCCTTGCGGTCGAGGGCGGCACCGCGGCTGCCTCGCCGCGGATCCGCGAACTGGTGGCGGAGCTCACCGACCAGGTCAGCGCCACCTTCAAGCGGCGCTTTCCCTCGGGCGGCACCATTCACATCGAGGACATTCAGGACCAGGTGGAACTGGCCCTGATGCGCTCCGGTGAACACAAAGTGGCCCGCGACTACGTGCTGTACCGGGAAGAGCGCGCCCGGCTGCGTAAGGAAGCCCGCGCCGCCGAGCCGGCCTCGGCCACACCGGCGCCGGCAGTGGAGGTGATCGGCGATGACGGCGTGCGCCGCCCACTGGACGTGGAGCGCATCCGCATCCTGGTGACGGAAGCCTGCCAGGGCCTGTCCGACGTCGACCCGGAGCGCATCATCGCCGAGGCGATGAACAACATGTACGACGGCATTTCCGAACACGACGTGTCCACGGCGCTGCTCATCTGCCGCCCGTACCCTGGTGGAAGAGGATCCGAACTACACCTATGTCACCGCGCGCCTGCTGCTGGACGAACTGCGCAGCGAAGCGTTCCGGTTTCTGGACGTCAACGCCGACCATGGCTACCGCGCCACCCAGTCGGACATGAGCTCGGTCTACGCAGTGGCCTTCAAGGCGTTCATCGAGCGCGGCATCGAGCTGGAACTGCTGGCGCCGGAACTGGCCGCTTTCGACCTGAACGAACTGGGCGCGGCGCTCAAGCCAGAGCGCGACCTGCAGTTCACCTACCTGGGCCTGCAGACGCTGTACGACCGCTACTTCATTCACAGCGACAACGTGCGCATCGAACTGCCCCAGGTGTTCTTCATGCGGGTGGCCATGGGTCTGGCCGGCCGCGAGGACAACCCCAACGCCAGGGCCATCGAGTTTTACGACCTGCTGTCGTCCTTCGACTACATGTCGTCCACGCCGACCCTGTTCAACGCCGGCACCCTGCGCCCGCAGCTCTCGTCGTGTTTCCTGACCACGGTGCCGGACGACCTGGACGGCATCTACAGCGCCATCCGCGACAACGCGCTGCTCTCGAAGTGGGCCGGCGGTCTGGGTAACGACTGGACGCCGGTACGGGCACTGGGCTCCTACATCAAGGGCACCAACGGCAAAAGCCAGGGCGTGGTGCCGTTCCTGAAAGTCGTCAACGACACTGCCGTCGCCGTGAATCAAGGCGGCAAGCGCAAGGGCGCCGTGTGCTCCTACCTGGAGACCTGGCACCTCGACATCGAGGAATTCCTGGAGCTGCGCAAGAACACGGGCGACGACCGCCGCCGCACCCACGACATGAACACCGCCAACTGGGTACCGGACCTGTTCATGAAGCGGGTCTTCGAGGACGCCGAATGGACCCTGTTCTCACCCAACGAGGCGCCGGACCTGCACGACCTGTTCGGCCGCGCGTTCGAGAAGCGTTACCAGGAATACGAAGAACTGGCACGCTCGGGCGAGATGCCGCTGCACAAGAAGGTCCGCGCTCAGGACCTGTGGCGGAAAATGCTGTCCATGCTGTTCGAGACCGGGCATCCGTGGATCACCTTCAAGGACGCCTGCAACCTGCGCTCGCCGCAGCAGCACGTGGGCGTGGTCCACAGCTCGAACCTTTGCACGGAAATCACCCTCAACACGTCCAAGGACGAGGTGGCGGTGTGTAACCTGGGCTCGGTGAACCTGGCCGCCCACATCGTCGACGGCGAGCTGGATCTGAAGAAGCTGAAGAAAACCGTGAAGACCGCGGTGCGGATGCTCGACAACGTCATCGACATCAACTACTACTCGGTGCCTCAAGCCAACGATTCCAACATGAAGCACCGGCCGGTGGGGCTGGGCATCATGGGCTTCCAGGACGCCCTGTACAAACAGCGCATCGCCTATGGCAGCAGCGCGGCCGTCGCCTTCGCCGACCGTTCCATGGAAGCCTTGAGCTACTTCGCCATCGAGGCATCGTCGAAGCTGGCCAAGGAACGCGGCCCGTACCCGAGCTTCTCCGGTTCGCTGTGGAGCCGCGGGGTGCTGCCCATCGATTCACTCAGGCTGCTCAAACAGGAGCGCGGCGCAGCCAGCAGTGGCGAGGACTTCCTGGACGTCGACCTCGGCACCACCATGGACTGGGACAAGCTCCGCTCCAAGGTGCAGGTCAACGGCATGCGCAACTCCAACGTGATGGCCATTGCGCCGACGGCGACCATCGCCAACATCACCGGCGTCTCCCAGTCCATCGAGCCGACGTATCAGAACCTGTACGTGAAATCGAACCTGTCCGGTGAGTTCACCGTGGTGAACCCGTTCATGGTCCACGACCTGAAGGCCCTGGGTATCTGGGACAAGGTGATGGTCAACGACATGAAGTACTACGACGGCAGCCTGCAGCAGATCGCCCGGGTGCCGGAGGAGCTCAAGCAGCTCTACGCCACCGCCTTCGAGGTGGAACCGCGCTGGCTGGTGGACGCCGCCAGCCGCCGCCAGAAGTGGATCGACCAGGCGCAGTCGCTGAACCTGTACATCGCCGGCGCCAACGGCAAAAAACTCGACGTAACCTACCGCATGGCATGGCTGCGCGGCCTCAAGACCACCTACTACCTGCGCGCCCTCGGCGCCACCAGCACCGAGAAGTCCACCGTCGACCGCGGCAAGCTGAATGCGGTATCGGCCGCCGGTTCCTCGGCGCCGCTGGCACCCGCAGCCCCGGCTGGGGTGGAAATGGAGCTGTCGGCCCCGGCCGAGGTGCCGCTGGCCTGCTCCATCGACGACCCGGATTGCGAAGCATGCCAGTAGGCGCCGCTGCACGGACTCAGGAGACACAATGATGCTCAGTTGGGACGATTACGAGGAAGAAGACAGCGCCGGTGCAGCGACCCGCAAAGCGGTTGCGCCCGCACCCCAGGAACCGCCCGCGGTGGCGGCGCCGCCTGCGGTAGAAACGCCGGTCATCGAACCGCCGGTAACCGAAGCGCCGGCCGCCGAGGCGCCGGCCGCCGAGGTGCCGGTTGCCGAGCCCGTAGCAGCGGACGCGCCGGAACCCGCGGCGCAGCCGATTGCACCGCTGCCGGTCGCCGCGGAAACCGCACCAACCACCCAGGAAGTGCTGGAATCCCCGATCCACGTGCCGGAGCCGGCCACCACGGCCAGCGCCACCAAAGCCGAGGTAATGCAGCAGGCGGAAGAAGCCCTGGCCCATCTGGATGCCCCGATTGCCGGCGATGCCGCCGCCGAGGAATACCAGCGGGTCACGGTGGATCAGAAGCGCATGATCAACTGCCGCGCGGACCTCAACCAGCTCGTGCCGTTCAAGTACGACTGGGCCTGGCAGAAGTATCTGGATGGTTGCGCCAACCACTGGATGCCCCAGGAAGTGAACATGAACGCCGACATCGCCCTGTGGAAGTCCGAAAGCGGACTCACCCAGGACGAGCGGCTGATCGTGAAGCGCAGCCTGGGCTTCTTCTCCACCGCCGACTCACTGGTGGCGAACAACCTGGCGCTGGCCATCTACCGGCTCATCACCAACCCGGAGTGCCGCCAGTACATTCTGCGTCAGGCCTTCGAAGAGGCGATTCACACCCACGCTTACCAGTACGTGATCGAGTCGCTGGGCATGGACGAAGGCGAAATCTTCAACATGTACCACGAGGTTCCCGCAGTGGCGCGCAAAGCGTCCTGGGGGCTGAAGTACACCAGCGAAATTTCCGATCCGACATTCCGCACCGGCACCCAGGAGACCGACCGTGCCCTGCTCAAGAACCTGATCGCCTACTACTGTGTGCTCGAGGGCATCTTCTTCTACTGCGGCTTCACCCAGATCCTCTCCATGGGCCGCCGCAACAAGATGACGGGCACCTCGGAACAGTTTCAGTACATCCTGCGTGACGAGTCCATGCACGTGAACTTCGGCATCGACGTGATCAACCAGATCAAGCTGGAAAACCCGCATCTGTGGGACGAGGAAATGCAGAACGTGGCCCGGCGCATGATCCTGGAAGGCACTCAGCTCGAGATCGAGTACGCGCGCGACACCATGCCGCGCGGCGTGCTGGGCATGAACGCCAACATGATGGCCGAGTACCTGCAGTTCATCGCCAACCGGCGCCTGGCCCAGATCGGCCTGTCCGAACAGTTCCCCGGGGTGAAGAATCCGTTCCCGTGGATGAGCGAGATCATGGATCTGAAGAAAGAGAAGAACTTCTTCGAGACCCGGGTGACGGAGTATCAGACCGGCGGGGCGCTGTCCTGGGATTAGGCCCCCGGCCTCGGCCAACGCGAACCAAAGGACGGCCCCGCCATGGGGCCGTTTTTTGACCGCCAAGGCCTACCTGAGGCGCTGCCTGAGCTCAGAGCCGACTCTGCTGAAGCCATACTTCTGGTAGAAAGGCAGGTTGTGCTCGGTCGACTCGACCAGGTAGAGACCGTACTCGCCGCACCCTCTGGATCTCGCCCGCGCCAGCGTGGCCTGCACGAGCAATCCGCCCACGTTCCTGCCCCGCGCTGACGGATCGACGATCAGTTCCTCGAGCTGGCAGTATTCGCCCCCGTAGCGCATGGCGAGGTTGTAGGAAACGCTGGCCATGCCCAGTATCAGACCGTCCTCTTCCGCGACGACAACTTCTCCACGTTCGGCCCGGAGCAGCTGATCGAAAATCACGCCCGCCCCCGGATCGAGGGTTCCCCCGGCGGCCGCCTGCAGGTCCTGTAGCAACTCCGAGCACCGGATCTTGTCGTCAACCCGGGCGAGTCTGGTGGTGACCGTCATTTCTCCCTCTCCTCCACGCCCTCGACCAGTCTGGCTACCACGGCGACCCGATCCCGGGAACGTCCCAGCATCAGGTAGTAGACGTCCGCTGCAGCAACTCGATCACCGTACTTGGTCTGCATGGCCTCCAGCACCCGTTGAGCATCGGCTTGCGGCAGAGCATCAGCTCGTGTCGCCTGAGGAATCCGCGTGCTGACCTCGCCGGAACGCGTGAACCGCAGCGGTTTGCCCGCCAATAGCGAGGCTGCCACCTCCGGCTCGGCATCGTAATAGACGTGCGGCTGGTCCCCGATGTCCAGCACCCAGACTCGTGCGGTATGGGGGCCGCTGCTCGTGTCCATGGCGAGTTCCACCACCTCACCCGACTCCCACGTAGAGATAACGTAGTGTCGGGACCCCAACCACGTCAATATCAGAAGTACGGCCAACCCGACACTCAAACCCACGTCGAATCGGGAAGGCTTGAGCCCGATTTTCGCGAGCATACCAGCGCCGGCGACGACCGCGGTCCACGCGATCAGCCCACCCCGGTCGATGACCAGCACGATGGCGGCCAGGATGATGAGAGCGGCCGCCAGCACGGCCAGGATTCGAGGTTTCGACATGTCGTTCGCATTCCAACCCGGGTTGCTGAAGTAGACGTCCGGGGACATGGGAATGTGACAGGCAGACTCCCCTCACGCCTCCACCGGCCGCCCATCCGGACGTGCGAAGTAACACGTACCATCGGCTCGACGCTGGATCGAGAACCCGCCCTCATGAATCAACGTATGGTGGGTCGAGCACACCAGCGTCAGATTCTCCAGGCTGGTTTCGCCGCCGTCGGCCCAGTGGTGCACATGATGCGCTTCGAGAAACCGCTCGTGATGGCAGCCCGGCCAGGTACAGCGCCGATCCCGGGCCAGCAGTGCGCGTTTCAGGGCGCCGGACACCACGCGCTGACGACGCCCGACGTTCAGCGGCGACCCGTCCTTCTCCACTACCGGCACCACTGCCCCATCGCAGCACAACCGTTTCACCGTGGGTAACGGCACATCGGACTCGCCACCCTGGCCACTCAGAGCCGACGCATCCACGTGTACCACAACCTCGCAGCCTTCCGCGGAAGACGCGCGCTCGCCGTCGCCCCGGCACCCGGCCAGCGTTTGCCGTGCCATGGCTACCAACGCATCGGCCCCTCTGGCAAACAGTGACCGGGTCGGGTCCTCCGGCAGTTCCCGGCCGACCTGTTCCAGGGCAGCCAGCACCAGTTCCAGCGCCTCCTGCGGAAGTTCCACGGTAAGTGTGCCGGAACCGTCTTCGCGCAGATGGCGCACCAGCGACCGGCCCTCGAGGATTCGCTGCGCATCTACTGCCGACGCTTCGACGTCGCCGTTCCTGAGCCGCCGGCAATAGGTCTCACACTGGCTGGCCGAGTGCTCGAGGGCGAAGGCCAGCAGTTTCGATTCGTTACCGTCCGTCGCGACCCGGGTCACTGCGCGTACCTTCGAGTACGACAGGTCACCGCGCCGGAACGCCTCGTCGATCCGGGGCAGGAACCACAGCGCCCGAGCAACCCGGACCTTTTCCTGAGCCGTGGTCCGGCAGATGCCGCACCGCCAGTTGAGCCATTCCGCGCAGTCGCCGTTGCCGTAGGCTGCCCAGCCGCGCCGCAGATCGAATTCTCGAAGCAGTTCGAGGAAGCCGTGTTCGGCCTGGGTGACCTCGCGCCAGCGATCCACGAGCCGGGCTTCCAGTTGCTCGAGGGGCGGGAAATCACGAACGACGGGGGTGGCAGTCATGGCTCGCAACACCTGATACTGGACATAAATCCAGTATATTCAGCGCCCATCGTTCCGATACGGCCGATGTCCCACAAACCCCGGCGACATTGACGCAGCGCGCCTGCACCCGCACTCTCGGACGCCATGTCAGCACTTCAGGGAAAAGTTGCGTTGGTCACCGGCGCCGGCCGCGGCGTGGGTCGGGCTACGGCGTTGCGGCTGGCCCGGGAGGGCGCGCGGGTCGTCATCAACGATCTGGATGCCGCGCCTGCCGACGAGACCCTGCAGGCGGTCCGTCAGCAGGGCGGCGACGGTCTGGTCTTCCCTGGAGATATCGCCGGGGCCGGGTTTCCCGCGCAACTGGTGCAGGCCGGGATCGACGCTTTCGGCAGTCTCGACATCATCGTCAACAATGCCGGTTACGTCTGGAACGGCGCCGTGCACAATCACAGCGACGAACAGTGGCAGGCCATGATCGATGTTCATGCCACCGCCCCCTTCCGCCTGCTGCGGGCCTTCGCGCCCTGGCTCCGGGAACGCGCACGGCAGGAAACGGCGGATCGAGGCAGACCCGACTGCCGCAAGGTAATCAACGTGTCTTCGGTATCTGGAACCCGCGGGGCCGCCACACAGATCGCCTATGCCTCGGCCAAAGCAGCCGTCACCGGACTGACCCGCACCCTGGCCAAGGAGTGGGGCCGCTACAACGTCTGCGTGAATTGCGTGGCCTTCGGCCATATGGAAACCCGACTTACCCAGGGCTACCAGGGTCAGCCGCCAACCATCCGCGTTGGCGGGCGCGACCACCGGGTCGGGTTGAGCGAAGCCCAACTCGACGCCACCCGTGCCGCCACGCCCCTCGGCCGGCCCGGCTCTCCGGAAGACGGAGCCGGCGCCATTTATCTGTTCTGCATCCCGGAGTCCGACTACGTGACGGGCGAGGTGCTGACCTGCTCCGGCGGCGCGTGATGATCATTTCAGGAAGCAACAGACCATGACGGTAACCCGCATCGAAACCCCGGAGGAACTCGGCTTCGACCCGGACCAGCTCCGCGAGAAGTACCGCATCGAACGCGACAAACGGCTGCGTCCCGATGGCAACGATCAGTACCGCGAGGTGACCGGCGAATTCAGCCACTACGTCGACGATCCGTACGTCGAGCAGCGACTGGAGCGGGAGCCACTGAACGACGATACCGAAGTGATCGTCATCGGCGGCGGCTTCGGTGGGCTCATCGCTGGTGCCCGGCTGCGGGCCGCCGGCATCGAGTCCCTGCGCATCATCGAGAAAGGCGGTGACTTCGGCGGCACCTGGTACTGGAACCGCTACCCGGGCGCCGCTTGTGACACCGAGGCCTACATCTACCTGCCGCTGCTCGAAGAACTGGGTTACGTGCCTTCCCAGAAGTACGCCCACGCGCCGGAAATTCTGCGGCACAGCCGCAACATCGCGGAGCAGTTCGGCCTCTACGACAACGCCTGCCTGCAGACCCAGGTAACAGGTCTCGAATGGGACGAACCCAGTGCCCGCTGGATCGTCCGGACCGATCGCGGCGACGCCATGCGGGCCCGATTCGTCATCATGTCCAACGGTCCGCTGAACCGGCCTAAACTGCCCGGGATTCCCGGCATCACGGACTTCAAGGGCCACACCTTTCACACCAGCCGCTGGGACTACGGCTACACCGGCGGCGGACCGGACGGCGGACTCGACAAACTGAAGGACAAACGGGTCGCCGTCATCGGCACGGGCGCCACCGCGGTTCAGTGTGTGCCCCACCTCGGCGAGTCGGCCCGGGCGTTGTACGTGTTTCAACGTACCCCATCGTCCATCGACGTGCGCGCCAACCGCCCCACCGATCCGGCCTGGGCCGAATCACTGGAACCCGGCTGGCACCTCGAGCGCATGGAGAACTTCAACACCCTCACCTCCGGCGGCCTCGTCGAGGAGGATCTGGTTCAGGATGGCTGGACGGAAATCATCCGCAACCTCATTTCCCTGGCCAACTTCCGTGGCACCGACGTCGACTGGAACGAGGTGCCGCGGCTCATGGAAATTGCGGACTTCAAGAAGATGGAGCAGATCCGCGCCCGGGTCGACGATATCGTCGAGGACCCCGAGACAGCGGCGGCGCTGAAACCCTGGTACCGGCAGTTCTGCAAGCGCCCGTGTTTTCACGACGGCTACCTGCAGACATTCAACCGCGCCAACGTGCAACTGGTGGACACCAACGGCCGGGGCGTGACCCGCATCACCGAACACGGTGTGGTCGCCAATGGCCAGGAATATCCGGTGGATTGCATCATCTTCGCCACCGGCTTCGAGGTGGGCACGGACTTCACCCGGCGCGCCGGCTACGACGTCACCGGGCGCGCCGGTCTATCGCTCAGAAACAAGTGGGCCGACGGCATGCGCACCCTCCACGGGCTGCACATTCATGGGTTTCCCAACCTGTTCCTGATCAGCAATTCCCAGGCGGCCTTCACTACCAACTTCCCCCACTCTATGGATCACCAGGCCCGCCACATCGCCTATATTCTCGGCGAAGCAGCGGCCCGAGGAGCCAGCACCGTGGAAGCCACCCGCGAAGCGGAAGACGCCTGGGTGGAGGAGATCATCAGCGTCGCCCGATTCAACGAGGACTTCCAGGCATCCTGCACCCCGGGTTACTACAACAACGAGGGCAAGCCGAACCGGCGCAGTATTCAGAACGGTCCGTACGGCAAAGGCTCGAATCCGTACTTCCGTAAGATGCAGGTCTGGCGCGATGAGGGAACGCTGGCCGGCCTGGTGATGAGCTGAAGCCTACGCTCAGGTCCCGGTGCGCGCCTGGCGGATGAGATTCGCCAGGTCCGCCGGAACCGGCATCGGCCGGAACGGACTCACGTTCGCCCCACCGGAGTTGCCCTCGGGCACCAGGCCAAAGACGGTTTTCGTCAGCGCCGCCAACCACCGAAGCGCCTGGCCCACGACCTCCTGTGGCCGGCGCTGCTCGATTCCCCAGCACAACATGCGCCAGTGAACGCGACAGTGGAGCACTGTCGAGGCCTGGCCGAGCACATGGGCCCGCTCGAGATGTGCGAATGCCCTGCCGGGGTCCTGCGCCTGGAGGGCCGCCTGCCGTAGTTCCCGGTCAACGTGGGGACGGATGTTGCGTGCGTACCAGGTCACGAAAATGGGCCCTCAGCCAGAAATATATCTACACATATTCATATATTGATATTAACCCCCGTGTCAATCCGATCAATCGGTGAGTCAGCAACTCCTAACCCCAGAACACTGACCGAATCAACATCCAGATCAAAACAAGACTGCAACTCAGTGCGTTCGCCGCCTACCATGGCTCGCCTTCAGGGATGCGGAGCCGCCGATGAATTCGAACGGGACCCCTACGCCGTCTACGCCCGCTTGCGCGAACACAACCGTGTCCACTGGGACGGCAACGTCTACACCATGAGCGGCTACGCGGAGGTCGCGCAGTTACTCAAGGACGCCCGGTTGTCGGTGAACCCGGCAAGAGTGGGTCTGCCCGGCGATCCACGGGCCGACAACCCGGTGACCCGCCGGCGGTGCTGTCCTTCCGACGGCGGAAGTCGCTGTTCTTCCGGGGCTGCGCCGGCGTACAAGTAGCGCGGCGTCGATCGTAACCTCGGCGGCAGTCACCGCTTCGCGCCCTCCTTCACCCGCGGCACCACGTCCCGGAACAGCCGTTCCAGACTGGCCGCCATCTGCGCCGCCCGCAGCCCGGGCGGCACCGCCATGGTCACGATGTCGGTGATGCCGAAACGATCGATGAACGCCAGCAATTCGTCCACGCAGTGATCGACACTGCCAACGATCCAGGTCTGTGGAATGGGCTCGCCGTGTTCACCCAGGCCTTCGCCGCTCTCTTCGAAAAAACGCTGATACAACGCCATGCGGTACTTTTCGGCCGCCCGGATCAGCGGCCAGTCCGACTCCCGGTCGTCGGTCACCAGAATGCTGCGGATGATCCCCACCCGGTGATCGGCCGGTTCCCGGCCGCTGCTGCGGACCGCCTCGACCCAGGGATCGAACGATCGCCGCTTCAAACCCTGGGGCAGAAAGTGCGTTCCATAGCGGGCCGCCCGCTCGGCCCCGGCCTCGGACATGGCGGCAACCCAGAGCGGCGGCCCGCCTTCCTGTACGTAGCCCGGCGTGATCTGAACATCCTCGAACCGGTAGCGTTTGCCGGAATAGCTGAATCGTTCCCCGGCGAAACAGCGCTGCAGCACCTCGATACCCTCGTTCATGAGGGACACGCGGCGCGCCACCGGGATACCGAAGCCGCGAAACTCGTGAGGCGCGTAGCCCATGCCGAGCCCCAGCTCGACCCGCCCGTTGGACAGGTTGTCGAGCACCGCCAGGTCTTCAGCCAGGCGCACCGGATGATTGAACGGCATCAGGCAGATGTCGGTACCGAAACGCACGTGCTCCGTCACCGCCGCCATGGCGCCCGCCACCGGCACCCAGCTCGGCAGATAGCCGTCTTCCACGAAGTGGTGTTCGGTGAACCAGACCAGATCCGCGCCCAGGGAATCCAGCCAGCGGACCTGTTCCAGAATTTCCTGGTAGAGCATCTGGTCGGTTGCGCCGGAATCCGGCGGGTTGCGGAAGTCGTAGGCGACCCCGAATCGAAGATCGTGCATCTCTCACCCTCCTGCTGTGTCGACTACCCGAACGGCCGGAAGACAGCGCCGAATGCTGCCAGCGGATCGCCGCCCAGGTCGCTCAGTATCGCGTCGTTCAGTGACAGCGCCGCCATCGGTCCGTACTGCGCCACCAGTTGCGCCAGCACCTTGGCCCGAGCCGCGTCGGGATGTTCCGGATCCACCCGGGTCAGTGCGGTCGCCACCGCTGCCGCCGGTACCGGCCGCAGGTCCAGTGCCAGATACCTGACCAGGTCGGCCACCGGCACGGGCGGCAGCGCCACGTGGACGATCTCCGGTCTCTCCGGCGGTGCCGACAGGATGACATCTGCAACCGGCTCGCGCAGCACGAACTGCCAGCGCCAGGGCCCTTCCGGATAGACACCGGCGGCCCGCAGGGCAAGCAGCGTCTGGATCAGGCGGTCCCGGGTCGGATGACCCAGAAGATGCGCAATGCGCACGATCCGAACCGGCAACCCACTGGCGCCGGCCCGCCACAACGCCAGTTCCGCGCCCAGTTTCGTGTAGGAATAAGCATCTGCGCCGGACGCCCGCAGCAACCCGGCGAGCTGCTCGGACGGTTGCCGGTCCGGCTTCCACGTTCCTCCCGTTCCCAGCGGCAGCACGGCGCTGGAGGAGACGTGATCGATCGGCGAGCCGCTCTGCTGTGCCAGCCGGATGAGCGTCAGAACGCCCTCGACATTGGTCCGGTAATGATCGTCGAAGCCCCCGAACGGCTCCATGCGTGCCGCGGTGTGGACGATGCGGCCAAGCCGTCCGGCCAGGTGGTCGAACGCTGCCGGTGCAAGCCCGAGGTCCGGCTCGTCCAGATCCAGCGCCCCTCGCCGCAGATCCGTTCTGTTTGAACCGATCCGCTCCGCCAGCAGCGACCCCAGGTACCCCGTTGCGCCACTCAGCAGAACCGCATCGCCACGGCGGCCGCGGAGAGGGCGCGGCGCCACGGCCCCCGGCAGCCGCCAGCGCACTTCGTCGGCCTGGGCCGTTCCCGACAGATGCGCTGCCAGGGCCCGCGGCGTACGGTAGAACAGGATGTCGCCCACGTTCGGCGCCCGCCCGCTCAGCGCCTGCAGACGCCCGGCCAGTTCGATGGCGTCGATGGAGTCCCCGCCGAGGTCGGCGAAATCATCGTCTGCGCCCACTGTAGCCTGGCCCAGCACCTCTCGAAATGCCTCGAGTATGCGTCCGGTCAACTCGTCGGGCGGCGGCGCCGCGCTCGACCGGGCCGCCTTGCCGGAGGGCCCCACGTCGAGACGCGCGACAATCTCGATCCGCGCCGGTACCGCGTGCGCCGGCAGCCGGCCGCGGACATGGTTGCGCAGGCGCGGAGCCAGATCCGCACTGCCGCTGACTACCCGGGCCATGACCCGGCCATGTTCGATGGCGACGACCACGTCCAGCACCTCGGGGTGACCGGCCAGCGCCGATTCGACTTCCGCGGGCTCTACCCACTGACCCCGTACTTTGGCCCGGGCATCGGCCCGGCCCGTGATGCGGATTCGGCCCTGGCCGTCGCTCACGGCCAGATCGCCGGTATCGAACCAGCGCCCGCCGCCCGACTCGCAGAACCCGCGAGCCTTGCCGTCCAGGTAACCGAGCGCCACTCCCGGGCCACCCACGAGCAGACGGCCGGGTTCGCCGGCGGGCACCGGACGGTCACCGCCGGACGGATCCGTCAGCCGGATTTCTGCAAACGGCGCCGGCTGCAGGCCATCGTCCGGGTGATCGATGGTTCCGGCCGCCACGTCGTGGCACTCCGATGTGGAATACAGGTTGAGCAGTCGTGTGTCCGGCAGCCGCTCCAGGGCCCGGCGCACCATGGCCGGTCTCGCCGTTTCGCCGCACAGCACGATCAGCCGCACCCGGCGCAGCGCGGCCACGGCCCGGGCCGAGCTGAGGCAGGCGCCGAGCAAGGTCGGGGTGAGCAGGAGCCGGGTGATTCCATGCCGCATCAATATCCCGGCCAGGGCCAGCGGATCTCGCAGCGCGGCATCCGGGATCATGACCACCGGCACCCCGTGCTGCAGCGCCGGAACCACATCCCAGACGCCGAACACGTTGCACCCCACCACGTCGTCATCACGGTACGGAGCCAGCTCGCTGCGCCAGCGATGTGACAGTAACGAACCGACCTGATCCGTGAGCACCGCTTTAGGCACTCCCGAGGTCCCGGAGGTCAGCAGCAGATGCGCCGCTGCACCCGGGTCCGTCCCGGGAAACTCCACCGCAGACGCCGCATCCTGCGCGGGATGAAATCGGGGAACGGCGGATGGCGCCGCCCGGTCCGTGATCAGCGCCACCAGCCCGAGACGCCCGATCAGCTCTTCCTCTCCCGGAGCCGGCGACGCGGGCAGCGGCGTGTAGCACCTGCCCGCCCGCAGGCAGGCGAAGTACGCGACCACCGTGTGCGCCGAACATTCCAGACGCACACCCACCGGATCACCGGGCGCGCCCACCCCGCACAGCCGCCCCGCCAGCGCCTGCGATCGGTCCAGCAGTTGCCGATAGCCGAGCAGCGATCGCCCGTCGATCACGCCGACGCGCAACGGCCACTCCCGGGCAGCGCGTTCGAGCGCCCCGAACAACGTCCGATCCCGCGGCGGTCTCAGCACGGCCCCTCGAGCATGACCTTCTCCGTGTCGCAGTTTGGTCGTCGAGACTACATACTCTGAAGGCACCCCGGTACCTGCCCCCGATCACTGGCACGGGATTTGGATGGTGTTTTCTGCAACCCACGGAGATCCGCTACCAGACCATGACTAAAGCCTCCGACCTCCTCGTCCGCTGTCTGGAAGAAGAAGGCATCGAATACATCTTCGGCGTGCCCGGTGAAGAAAACGCCGACTTCATGCTGTCGTTGGAATCCAGCAAACGCATCCGCTTCGTGCTCACCCGTCACGAGCAGGGCGCCGCCTTCATGGCGGAAGCCTACGGCCGCCTCACCGGCAATCCGGCCTGCTGTCTGGGTACCCTTGGCCCCGGCGCATCCAACCTGATCACCGGCGTGGCGGACGCCAATATGGACCGCGCGCCCATGCTGGTGCTCACCGGTCAGGGCTCCACCATTCGCCTGCACAAGGAATCCCATCAGGTGATGGACGTGGTGGGTATGTTCGAGCCGGTGACCAAATGGGCGGTGTCCATCCGCAGCCCCCGGACCATCCCCGAGATCGTGCGCAAAGCGGTGCGGTTCGCCCGGCGCGAGAAACCCGGCGCGGTCCTGATCGAACTGCCGGAAGACATCGCCAAGCTGGACGTGAACGACGAGCCGCTGGTGCCGCGCCGGTTCCGCCGCGCGGTGCCGGATCCGGAGATCATGGAGCAGGCGTTCGAACTGCTTCAGCAGGCTCGCTCGCCGCTGATCATCGCCGGCAACGGCTGCGTGCGCCGACGCGCCAGCGCCAGTCTGCGGGCCTTCTGCGACCTGACCGGTATCGGCGTCATCAGCACCTTCATGGCCAAGGGTTGCGTCGACCTGGACGACCCGAGCTGCCTGTTCACCGTGGGCCTCGGCGGCAAGGACTTTCCCAACCTGGCCATCGATCAGGCCGACCTGATCCTGACCCTCGGCTTCGACATGGTGGAGTATCACCCCCACCTGTGGAACCCGAAACGCGACAAGACCATCATCCATGCCGACTTTCTGGCGGCCGAGATCGACCAGCACTACCACCCGGAGGTAGAACTGGTGGGCGACCTGGCCCACATGCTGGACGGCATGTGCGAGCTGATGCGCGAGCGCGGCGTGCCTGAATTCGACCTGCGCCGCCAGCGCGACATCCGCCAACGGATGCAGGCCGACCTGGCCGCCCACGCGGACGACGACACCGCGCCCCTGGTGCGGCCCCAGAAGGCCCTGTGGGACGTCCGCAAGGTCATGGGGCCGGACGACGTGCTGCTCTCGGACGTCGGCGCCCACAAAATGTGGATCGCCCGCCACTATCACTGCCACGAGCCCAACACCTGCCTCATTCCCAACGGCTACTGCTCCATGGGCTTCGCCCTGCCCGGCGCCATTGCCGCCAGCATCGTCTATCCGAACCGCCGCATCCTGGCCATTGCCGGCGACGGTGGCTTCCTGATGAACGTGCAGGAGATGGAAACTGCGCGGCGCCTCGGCGTGAACATCGTCGTGATGGTCTGGGAGGACGGCGGCTACGGGCTCATTTCCTGGAAGCAGGACGTGGAGTTCGACCGCCACACCAATCTGTCCTTCGACAATCCGGACTGGGAACTACTGGCCAGGAGCTTCGGCTGGCACAGCCACCGCATCGAGCGCAGCAGTCGGGTGGCCGACACCCTGGAAGCGGCGTTCCAGGAAGCCGGCCCCAGTCTGGTGGTCATGAACGTGGACTACGGCGAGAACATCAAGCTCACCCAGAAGCTGAACGCCATGGCGGAGCCGGTGAGCGGGCTGACTCAATGACCGCGCCGGCAGATGCTTGAACGCGGCGCCGGCGCAACCGCTGTAGCCGCAGCTACAGCAGCGCCGGCGAGCGGATCACCATCATTTTCTCGAACGTCATTTCTTCCATGCTGTAGGGAATGCCGCCGACCCCGACACCGCTCTGCCGGCGGCCGCCGAAGGGCATCCAGTCCACCCGGAACGCACTCTGGTCGTTGACCATCACGGTCCTGGCATTGAGACGCCGGACGCCGGCCAGCGCCCGATCCAGGTTGGCGGTGAAAATCGACGCCTGGAAGAAATACGGCAGTGCGTTGGCGCGCGCCACCGCCTCGTCGAAGGTACGGTAGCGGTACACGCACACCACCGGCCCGAAGATCTCCTGCCGCGACACTGCCACGTCGTCAGGCGGGTCCAGAAGGACCGTGGGCTCGTAGCAGGTGTCCGACAGGCGCCGGCCGCCGCACAGGATCCGCGCGCCGGCCGCCACCGCCTCCTGCACCCAGGCATCGACCCGTTCCACTTCCGCGGGGCGGATGAGCGGCCCCACTTCGGTCTCCCGGTCCAGCGGATTGCCCACCCGCAGCCGCTTCGCGGCGGCGGCGATGGCCTCTGCCAGCGCATCACCCAGCGACTCGTGGACGAAGACCCGCTGCACCGACACGCACACCTGACCGGCATGGTAGAAACCGCCCTTGACCAGCAGCGGCAAGGCGTCGTCCAGGTCCGCATCGGCTTCCACGATCACCGGCGCGGCGCCGCCGTGCTCCAGGGCGCAAGTCACGCCGGGGGCCAGCTTCGAGCGCAGCATCCATCCCACCGGCGCCGAACCGATGAACGAAAAGTACGCCAGACGCGGATCCGTCACCAGCTTCTCCGCCACCGGTATGTCGCAGAACCCGAAGCGCGCCCACTCTTCCGGCAGGCCGGCCTCATAGAGCGCATTCAACAGATTCACACAGGACAGCGGCGTATCTTCGGACGGTTTGACGATCACCGGGCAACCGGTGGCCACAGCCGGAATGACCTGGTGCACGATCAGGTTGAACGGATGGTTGAAAGCGCTGATGGAAGCCACCGGTCCGCCGGGCTCCCGGGTGGTGAATGCCAGGCGCCCCAACGACGACGGCGTGATCCCCATGGGCACTTCCGTGCCATGGAGGCTGCCGAGGCTGTCGATGGCCACGCGGATCCCCTGCAGGGCCCGGTCGATTTCCACTCTGGTGTCGACCAGCGGCTTACCGCCTTCGTGCACCGCGGTCTGCACGATGTCGTCATAGCGCGCGCGGATCCGCCCGATGGTCGCCTCGAGTATCTGCACCCGTTCCGGCACCGGCAACGGCTGGCCGGCCTGGTGCAGCGCCTGCGCCCGGGCCAGGTATCGGTCCATGAGCGATGCGTCGACCTTGGGCACCGTCCCCACCAGGGCGCCGTCGAACGGCGAGCGAACCTCGTGTTCGTCAATCATCGTCATCAGCCCCGGCGGCCGGGGACGCGGCGGCTGCGCGAAGCTGCTGCGCGGCGAAAGTCACTGCCTGTCTGGCCTGGCCCACGGCTCCGGACCAGGAGAAGAACGGATGCGTGACTCCGGGATAGACCCGCAGAGTGACATCGTTACCCGAGGCCGCCAGACGGCTGGCATAGGCGATTCCCTCGTCCCGCAGCGGATCACACTCCGCCAGGATCACGGTCGCCGGCGCCAGGCCGCCGAGGTCCGGCGCCAGCAGCGGCGCCCAGCGCCAGTCGGTGTGATCGCCGCGGGCGTAGTCGAGATAGTGCTCGTGAAACCACAGGATCAGGCGCCGGGTCAGCACGTGCCCCTCGGCGAACTCGAGCTGCGACCCGGAGTCCGGATAAGCCGCGGCGGCGGGATAGACCAGCAGTTGGTGCATCGGCAGCGGCAGGCCCGCATCGCGGCCGAGTATGGCCACCACCGCGGCCAGATTGCCGCCGGCGCTGTCGCCGCCGACAGCCAGGCGCCCCGGATCGAGACCCACCTCGGCGCCGTATTCGCTGGCCCACCGGAACGCGGCGAATGCGTCGTCCACGGCCGCCGGAAACCGATGCTCGGGAGCCAGCCGGTAATCCACCGACAACACCGCGAGGCCCGACTGAAGGGCCAGTTGCCGGCACAGGGTGTCGTAGGAGTCGAGGCTGCCCAGCACGTGTCCGCCCCCATGGTAGAAGACCAGGGTAGGCAGCGCCCGGGCACTGGCGGTGGGCCGGTAGCAGCGCACTGGAATCGGGCCCGCCGGCCCGTCGATGTCGAAACCGTCCACCCGCGGCAGGTCGACGAAAGGCGCTCCCAGCAGCGGTGCCTTGTCGTTGTGAGCCGCCCGCGCCTCCTGGGGCGACAGATCGCAGTACTCCGGCGCGCCGGACGCCGCGATGCTGTCCACGATGGCGCGGACCTGGGGGTCCAGGCGGTCAGCCATTGACCGCCGCACTGGCACCCGCACCGAGGTACGGAATCACCTCGCCCTTCTCCTCCCGGCGTCGGGTCACCTCGTCGACGATCTTTAGGCCCATTTTCTCCGGGCGAAAGATCCGCGCATCCATCAACCTCGGCTGATCCACCCGGACCGGGAACGGCAGCAGCGCCAGGATCTGCTTCTCCACGTCGATGCCCGGCGCCACCTCCACCAGCCGCAGGCCGCTGCGAGTCAGTTCGAACACCCCCCGCTCGGTGACGTACAGCACCCGCCGGCCACTGGCCGCCGCCAGCATGCCGTTGAACGTGATCTGCTCGACGTTCTCGACGAACTTCGACACCTTGCCCTCGCGTTCGATGCGCAGCCGTCCGTCGGCAATGCTCACGTCCAGGCCGCCGGTGGTGAAGGCGCCGGTGAACACCAGCCGCTTGGCAGTCTGGGAAATGTTGATGAAGCCGCCGGCCCCGGCCAGTTTTCGGCCGAACTTGCTGACGTTGACGTGGCCGTTGGCGTCGAGCTGCGCCATGCCGAGGATCGCCAGATCCAGGCCGCCTCCATCGTAGAAGTCGAACTGCTGGTTCTGATTGAGCAGCGCCTGGTGGTTCACGGCGGCGCCGAAGTTGAGGCCGCCCTGGGGCATGCCGCCGATGATGCCGGGTTCCGCGGTCAGGGTGAGGTCATCGATGACCCCCTCCTCCGCCGCCACCCGGGATACCCCTTCCGGCATGCCGATGCCCAGGTTCACCACGCCGCCGGTGGGCAGCTCCAGCGCTGCCCGGCGGGCAATGATCTTGCGTTCGTCCAGCGGCATGGGCTCCGCTGCATCCAGTGCCCGCCGCTCCTGGCCGGCAAAAGCCGGGTCGAAGTCGGTGGCCCAGGTCTGTTTGTGGTTCTCCGGCGCCGCCAGCACCACGTGGTCCACCAGAATTCCCGGCACCTCCACGTCGCGGGCATTCAGCTTGCCGTTTTCCACCACCCGTTCCACCTGGGCGATGACGATGCCGCCGCTGTTGCGCGCCGCCATGGCAATGGCCAGGTTGTCCAGGGTCAGGGCCTCCCTCTCCATGGTGATGTTGCCCGCATGGTCGGCCGTGGTGCCGCGGATGAGGGCCACGTCGATGCTGAACGCCTTGTACAGCAGCCATTCCTCGCCGCGGAAGTCCACGTTCTCCACCAGCGGCTCCCAGGTCCGCCGGTTGAGCCGGCCGCCGGTCTGGCGCGGATCGACGAAGGTGCCGAGGCCGATTCTGGTGAGCACGCCGCAACGCCGCCCGGCGATCTCCCGGAACAGCTCCGACATGACCCCGAGCGGCAGGTTGTAGGCTTCGACCTCGCCGTCCATCGCCAGCGCGCCGAGCTTCGGCACCAGTGCCCAGTGTCCGCCGACGATGCGTTTCAGCAGGCCCGGGTGCGCCAGCCGGTTGACCCCCTGGCTGTCGCCGTCACCGGGCGCGGCGGCGAACACCAGCGACAGGTCGAAGGGCGCCCGGGTCTTCAGATAGCGCTTCTCCAGCGCCCGGATCAGTTCCTCGGGCGTGCCGGTACCGACGAATCCCGAGGTGCAGACGGTGTCACGCGGGCGAATCCGTTCGATCGCGTGTTTGGCAGTGGTAACTTTACTCTTCATGCCGCGGCCTCCGATGGCCTGGTTGGGCGGGCGACGGCTCCGGCCTGCCGCGCGGCAAGCCAGTCCGCCAGGGTGTCACTGAAGCGCCGGTTGGCCTTGCGGCTCACGAAAGTGCCGATGTGGCCGACCGGTAACTCCAGTTCCGTATAGTCGTCGCTACCCGCCAGGTATTTCAGTGCACGGCTGGTGGGCGCCGGAATGATGTGATCCTTGAGCGCAAAAATGTTGAGGATCGGCATGGTCAGCCGTCTCAGGTCGACCGGCTCGCCATCCAGGGTGAAGGTGCCGCGGGCGAGGCGGTTCTCGCGGTACAGCTCGACCATCCATTGTTTGGCTGCCGCGGCGGGGTGATGCGGCCGGTCGGCCAGCCACTTCTCCATGCGCAGAAAGTGCAGTGCCTGATCCCGCGAACCCGCCAGGGCTCCGGGCAGGTCCCAGTTGTATTTGGTCAGGGTCTTGGCCGGGGTCATCTCCTGGAAGATGAGTCCGGTCAGATGCCCCGGCAGACAGCCGAACGAGTCGATCAGTTCCTCGATCACGTCGGCGTCCACGTTGCGCGCCCAGCGGTTCAGGAACCCGTGCTCCAGCTTGTCTGGCTGTTCGCTGTCGGCATGGAAATCGAACGGCGTCACCGCCACCGCCAGGTGGCTGACGTGCTGCGGGTGCAGCGCCGCGTAGCTGGCGGTGAACACACCGCCCTCGCAGACCCCGAGCAACGCCACCTGGTCCACGCTCTCCTGCTCGCGGATGTAATCGACGCTGCGGGCCACGTACTCCTCCACGTAGTCCTCGAAACGCAGGCAGTGATCGGCCCGGCCCGGGTTGCCCCAGTCCACCAGGTAGACCTCGATGCCCTGCGCCAGCAGGTTGCGGATGATGGAACGGTCCGGCTGCAGGTCCAGCATGGTGTAGCGGCCGATCAGGCTGTAGACGATCAGGAGCGGCGTCGACACCTGCCGTGGCGCCAGCGGCTGATAGCGGTACAGGCGCATCTTGTCGACCCGCAACACTTCGGTCTTCGCCGCGGTCGCCACCTCCACGTCCTGATCGGCGATGGAGTAGAAATGCCGGGCTCCGTCCAGCATCCGGCCGCCGAGCTCGGCGCTTTCGGCCACCAGCCGGGCCGCGGACCGGGCCATCGCTGCCGGACTCTCAACGGACGCCATAAACCACCTCCTGAGCTTGGAACTCACCGGTCGGTCCGGACGCCGGCTCCGGCGCCTCGGCCGCCGGCTGTTGCCGCACCTGCCGGCGCAGCCGGCGCACCTCGCGGCGCAGTTCGTAGAGGGTTTCCGCCACTTCGTCCACGTCGCGGCGGGTGGGCGCCTGATTCCAGGTCTGCCATACCTCGGCGAGTTCCCGGTGGCGGTTGCGGAACCGCGCCAGGGATCCCATGAGTTCGCGCTGGGATTCCAGGAACGGATCGGAGTTCTGCAGTTCCAGGATGGCGCGGTTGGCCTTGTTCAACCCGCTGTCCAGGAATCCGTACACGTCCACCACAGCGTGCACGCCGCGGTCGGCGGCGTGATCCAGCCAGGTCGACCACCAGGTGGTGGCGTACTGAGCCTGGTAACGGGCGCCCGCTGTCGCCAGGGTCCGGGCGGCGCCAGCCAATGCCGTGAGCCGTTGCGGGTAGTCGAAGACGGCGTCCAACTTCGGCAGAGCATCGACACCGTAGGGGTCGTCACTGTCCATGTCGTCAGGTCTCCTCTTGCTTGACTGATACTTGACTGATGCGGGTCTGCCCGGGCGGCGGCCTGCGCCGTCAGCCCGGCATGCGGATGACCTGGCGAATCGCTTCGCCGGCAGCCAGCCGCTCGAAACCGAGATTGATGTCGTCGAGTTCGATCACGTCGGACAGCAGCCGGTCCACCGGCAGCCGCCCCTGGTCGTAGAGCGACATGTAGCGCGGCAGGTCGCGGCGCGGTACGCAGGTGCCTATGTAGCTGCCTTTCAGGGTGCGTTCCTCGGCCACCAGGGAGACGGCTGCAATGCCCAGCTTGTGTTCCGGGTGGGGCAGGCCTGCGGTTACCGTGGTGCCGCCCCGTGCAGTCACGTTGTAGGCCAGTTCCAGGGCGCGAACCGAGCCTGCCAGTTCGAACGCCATGTCCACGCCGCCGCCGCTGATGTCCCTGACTTCCTGGACCGCCGACTCCGAGCCGGCGTTGACCGTGTGGGTAGCGCCCAACTCCCGGGCCAGCGCCAGTTTGTCGTCGGCCAGATCGATGGCGATGATCTGGCGGGCGCCGGACACCTGGGCGCCGAGCAGGGAACACAGCCCGACGCCACCCAGCCCGATCACCGCCGTGGACATGCCCGGCTTGACGTTGCCGGTGTTCACCACTGCCCCGACTCCGGTCAGCACCGCGCACCCGAATAGTGCGGCCTGCACCAGATCGAACGCCGGATCGATCTTGATCAGCGACTGCTGGGACACCGTGGCGAACTCCGCGAAGGCCGAAACACCGAGGTGGTGGTGCACCACGGTGCCGCTGCGGGACAGACGGTTGGCTCCGGTCAGCAGCGTGCCCTTGCCGTTGGCAGCGGCCCCGGGTTCGCACAACGCCGGACGCCCCTGGGCGCACGGCAGGCACTGGCCGCAACTGGGCACGAACACCATGACCACGTGGTCACCGGGAGCAAAACGGGTCACCTCCGGCCCCACCTCTTCCACGATGCCCGAAGCCTCGTGACCCAGCGCCATGGGCGTGGGCCGCGGGCGGTTACCGTCGATCACCGACAGGTCGGAATGGCACAGGCCGGCGGCCACGACTTTGACCAGCACCTCACCCGGACCGGGACCCTCCAGGTCCAGTTCGTCGATCACCAGCGGCCGGCTGCGGTCGTAGGGCCGCTCCGCTCCCAGGGCTTCGAGTACTGCTGCACGCACTTTCATGGCGTTGGATCTCCGTGTCCGTCGGGCCGAATCTTCGCCGAGCGACATGACAGATTCGGCTACAGGGTCGTTCTCACATTCCTGCATCCAGATGAAGCACGCGGCGTGCCAACCCTTGCGGACGATCCGGCAACTTCGCTGGAACCCGGCCGCCGCAACCGCTGGCACCGTTCTTGCTCTCTATCTGCATCGTGAGTCCTCCCTGAACCCGTTACGCGAGTCACCATGAGAGCCACCACCAGCCGCCAGAGCGGCTACGAGGAATGGAAGCGCCAGGCCCTGGCGCGGGACGTCCGCCACGGGCTGGAACGCTGGAAGGCCGACGATCGCAGCGTGGACTACGACTATCAGATCATTGCGCGCCGCTGGTCCGAAATCGCCGAGCTGCGCCGCACCGGCAACCTGCGCCAGCTGATCTACTACTTCAACGAAGGCATCCACGGGAACATGGGCGGTATGGGCTCGCCGCGCCTGTATCAGCACGCCAACTTCGGTACCAAGGACCTGATCAACCGTTACGTGGCCGAGGTCATCGGTGCCCTGGAAGACCTGGCGGCGGCGCCGGAGCGGTCCTTCGGCGCGGAATCCAAGGCGGACTTCTTCCGCCGCCTCAAGCATGGCTACGGCCGCAGTGCCCTGATGCTGAGCGGCGCCGGCTCCCTCGGGCCGTTTCATCTGGGGGTGGCCAAGGCGCTGTGGGAGCAGGGTCTACTGCCCAACGTCATATCCGGCGCCAGCGCCGGCTCCATCGTGGCCGCCATCCTGTGCACCCACCAGAACGACGACCTGCAGCGCCTGCTGGCTTACGACCGGTTGCTGGAAACGTTCCGGGAGCTGACCAACGATCAGAGCGGCGTGCGCCGCAAGCAGGTCGGCATCAACGACCTGCGCGCCATCATAGAAACCTGGATTCCCGACGTGACCTTCGCCGAGGCGCTGGCGATCTCCGGGCGTAACCTGAACGTTTCCGTCTCGCCTTCGGAGCTGCACCAGCAGTCGCGCACCCTCAACGCGGTAATCGCCCCCGACGTGCTGGTCCGGGAGGCGGTGCTGGCTTCGTCGGCCATCCCGGGCCTGTTCTCGCCGGTGCGCCTCACGGCCCGCGGCATCGAGGGCGAGATTCAGCCCTACGTCGCTTCACGGCGCTGGGTCGACGGCTCCGTCACCGACGACATGCCGGTGCGGCGCCTGGCCCGCATCTACGGCTGCAACTTCTTCATCGCCAGCCAGATCAACCCGTTCGTACTCTGGTCGCTCACCGACCCGAACTCGCGAAACCCCTACTACCAGCTCATGAACAACTTCCGCAGCGCCTATCAGCAGCTCTATCGCAACAGTTATCCCTATGCCATGCAGATGGTGCGCAACGTCTATCCGTGGAACGTCATGACCCGGTTCTGGTACGGCATCGCCACCCAGGACTACACCGCGGACGTCAACATCATGCCGAGTCAGCGCTTCCGCGACCCGACCAAGCTGCTGGCGGTGCTGAGTTCCAGGGAGGCTCAGGCGCTGGTCCACGAGGGCGAACGGGCGGCCTGGCCGAAACTCGAACGGATCCGCATCTGCACCTCCCTGGGCCATTGCATGCGGCGCATCCTGCGCGAGTTGGAACCGGACCGGGTCAGCAACGAGATCGCCGCCTGAGCGCACCGGTCCGGAATCGGTGCGACAATGCGCCGGCATGCTGCGCCGAATCGTTCTTGCCCTGATCCTGCTGGTGACTGCCGCCGCGGCCGGCCTCTGGTGGACGCTGCAACCCCGTCACCAGGCGATGCCGCTGCCGGCGCCACTGATCGCCCTCGACAGCGCGCAGGGCCAACGCTGGCTTGCCGGCGCCGAGGCGGCCGCCGACTACCCGGCCCTGCACCGGCACTTCGAGCCACAACGCCTGATAAGCTGGTGTGGTGTCGCCAGCGGCACCACGGTCCTGGCGGCACTCGGCCAGGGCGTCACCCAGGACTCGTTTTTCAGCGAAGCGGCCCGGCAGGTCCGCTCGCCGCTGGCGGTGAGCCTGGGCGGCATGTCGCTGCCCGAACTCGGCGCCCTGCTGCGGGCCCATGGGGCGCACGTGGAGATTCGGCATGCCGGCGCCTTCTCCCTGGCCGACTTCCGCCGTGTGGTGGCCGCCAACCTCGGCGACCCCGGCGATTTCCTGCTGGTGAATTATCAGCGCGAGGTGCTCGGCCAGGGACGGGTGGGGCACATCTCGCCAGTCGGCGCCTATCACCGGGACAGCGACCGGGTGCTGATTCTGGACACGGCCAGTTACCGCTATCCCTACACCTGGGTACCGTTGACGGCCCTCTACCAGGCCATGGCCGAGGTCGATCCGGCCAGCGGTCAGACGCGCGGTTTCGCCGTCGTCCGGCAGCTTTCTTCCGGCCTCTGATGCCGGTACCGTAGCTGGAACCGGGAAGGGGAATCCGCATGACCGCGTCCGCTCGTGGGCTCTGCTGCGTCGCCAGCGCCATCTGCCAATTGCTGTTCACCGCCGTGCTGCTGCTGACCGGGCCTGCCGCCCTGGGCGCCGAAGATGCACAGCCGCGCAAGGATGCCGAGGCCAGCGCGGTGCTGCCGGACCTCGACCACGAGCCGGGCCGGGTCAGCGTGTCCAGGAAGCGCGCCCAGCAGGCCTACGAAGTGGCCGGACTCGAGCAGCCCGCGGAAATCCTGGTGGACGCGTGGGGAATACCGCACATTTATGCCGGCACCCATTACGACGCGTTCTTCGTCCAGGGATTCAACGCCGCCCGCGACCGGTTGTGGCAGATCGATCTGTGGCGGCGTCGCGGCCTGGGTCAGTTGTCCGAGGTCCTCGGCCCCGAATACCTGGCCCAGGACCGGGCCGCCAGGCTGTTCCTGTACCGCGGTGACCCGGCCGCTCCCGGTGACGGTATGTACCAGGAGTGGCTGGCCTACGGCTCCGATGCCAAACGCATTGCCCAGGCTTTCACCGCCGGGATCAATGCCTTCGTCGACCTGCTCGACGACCATCCGCAGCTGCTGCCTCCGGAGTTCGAACTGCTCGATTACGCACCGTCGAAGTGGCAGCCGGAGGACGTGGTGCGCATCCGCAGCAACGGGCTGTGGCGCAACGTCACCAGCGAAGTGAAGCGGGCTCGGATCGCCTGCGCCCACGGACTCGACGCAGCCGCGCTGTGGAAGGTGCTGGAACCGGCCTGGTCGCCGCGTATTCCCGACGGCCTCGACCCCTGTGGCATTCCCGAGGGGGTGCTCGATCAGTATCTGCTGGCCAAAGCGGCGGTGACCTTCAACCAGGACCATCTGGCCCGCCTCGGCCAGGCCCCGGCCGCCGACATCGCCGCGGTCCGGCGTGACGATCTGGCCCGTGATCTGGGCAGCAACAACTGGGTGGTTGCGCCGCAGCGCACCGATACCGGCCGGCCCATCCTGGCCAACGATCCCCATCGCGCACACGCGGTGCCGTCGCTGCGTTACCTGGCCCACCTGGTGGCCCCCGGCCTGGACGTCATCGGCGCCGGCGAGCCGGCGCTGCCCGGGATCTCCATCGGCCACAACCAGCGGATTGCCTTCGGCCTGACCATTTTTCCCATCGACCAGGAGGATCTCTACGTCTACACGAGGGCCGGTGAGGGCTACCGCTACAAAGGACGGGTGGAGCCCTACGTCACGGTCACCGAGTCGATTCCGGTCCGGGACGCGGCGCCGCGCCAGGTGGAACTGGACTTCACCCGCCACGGGCCGGTGGTCTTCGAGACCGCGGATCGGGTGTTCGCCGTGCGCGCGGGCTGGCTGGAACCCGGCATGGCGCCGTATTTCGGCAGCGTGGAGTACATGCGGGCCCAGAACTGGAGACAGTTCGAAGGCGCGCTGAACCGCTGGGGCGCCCCCTCGGAGAATCAGGTGTACGCCGATGTCGATGGCAACATCGGCTACAAACCGGCCGGCCTGTTTCCGCGCCGCCGCAACTGGGACGGTCTGCTGCCGGTGCCCGGCGACGGCCGCTACGAATGGGACGGCTACTTCGACATGGATGCCCTGCCGACGGAGTTCAATCCGCCGCGCGGCTTCACCGGCACCGCCAACTCCATGAACCTGCCGTCGGACTACCCCATCGCCGAACGCCGTATCGGCTTCGAATGGTCGGCGCCCTGGCGCTACCAGCGCCTGTGGGAGGTGCTCGAGGAACAGGACCGCCACACCCTGGAGCAGTCGCTGGCGCTGCAGCGCGACTATCAGAGCGTACTGGCCCGTGAAGTCATCGAACGGCTGCCGAAACGGTCCGGCGGCGATGCCGGGCGGGCTCTGGCCCTGCTCCGGGACTGGGACCAGGCGTTGACCCCCGACTCCGGTGCGGCGCTGCTCTACGCGCTGTGGTTCTACCGCTACCTGCCGCCGGCCATGGCGGCCGCTCTGCAGCCGGACGGCGCCGACGATCTGCTGCCTCTCGACACCCTGACCCTGCTCGACGCGCTCAAGTACCCGGTGGGCGAGGAAGCCGCCATGGTGACCCTGGCCAAGGCCTATGGCGCCGCCCTGGCCGATTTCGGCGAACCCGCACGCTGGCGCTGGGGCGACCTGCATCAGATGCGCTTCACGCATCCGCTGCTGGAGATTGCCCTGGCCGACCCCGCCGACAACGAGCTGGCCGAACAGATGCGCTACCCGGCCTATCCCCGCGGCGGCAGCGCCAACACCACCAACAACACCTCCTTCGACCCGGCGGACTTCCTGGTCAGGAGCGGCGCCTCGTACCGCATGGTGCTCGACGTCGGCAACTGGGACGCGGCACGGATGACCAATGCGCCGGGACAGTCCGGCGACCCGCGCTCCCCGTTCTACGCCAACCTGCTGCGCGGGTGGGCCGGCGACGAGAGCTTTCCCATGGTGTATTCCCGGGAACTGGTGGAGGCCAACCTGGCCCTGACCATCCGCCTGACGCCCCGCTGACCGGCCCCCGCCGCCGCTCTACCTGAGGTCCGGCGGGCTGGCGCCGCGCCGCGGTGCTCAGTAGACTGGGGCGTTTGTTGCAATGCAGAAATCGAGACGATAATCGAGCGCCATGAGTCCGACTTCACCCTCCGCCCCAGCCAGCACCCCCGCCAGCGCCGCCACCGACCGGTCATTCGAGGTGTTCGGCCGCCGCCTGGCCGCCCGCCAGTGGGGTGATCCCGCGGGCCAGCCGACGTTTGCCCTGCATGGCTGGCTCGACAACGCCAACAGCTTCAACCGGCTGGCGCCGCTGCTGCCGGAGCTGAACCTGGTCGCCCTGGATTTTGCCGGCCACGGCCTGTCGGACCACCGCCCGGCCGGTACCCACTATCAGTCGCTGCTGGACATCCAGGACGTGCTGGCGGTTGCCGACCAGCTCGGCTGGGCGCGCTTCGATCTGATCGGCCACTCCATGGGTGCCGGCATCACCTGCGAACTGGCCGGCCTGGTCCCGGACCGGGTGCGCAAGGCGGTCATGATCGACGGCTTCCTCAGCACCGGCGGCGCCCGTTCCGCCGAGCGCATCGACAGCAACCGCGACGCCGTGGTCCGTATGCTGGCCGGCGAGCGGCAGCCGCCGCGTTACGCCAGCGTCGAAGATATGGTGCGCCGGGTCACCAAAGCCACCGACCAGTCCTGGGCGGCGGCGGAAACCCTGGTGGCGCGCGGCCACGTTGCCGTGGACGGCGGGGTCACCTGGCGCACCGACCCGCGCATCCGCTTTCCCACCCCCCAGCGTATGGCCAGCGCCGAGATCGAGGAACTGATTTCGCGCACCACCGCCGACTGCCTGCTGATCGTCGCCGCCAGCGGCGACCGCTGGTATCTCGACGGGCTGGAACAGCGCCAGGCCGCCCACCCTTCGCTGCGCGTGGCCCGCATGCCCGGCCCCCACCACATCCATCTGGAACCGGATCACTACCGCGACGTCGCTTCCCTGACCCGCGGCTTCCTCGGCCTCGACCTGCCGGCGGCCGCTCTGGAGTGAGCCGCCAACCCTGAGGCACCGGCGGATAGCTGTTATCCGTTTACTTCCCTGCGGCCCTGACAAGATCCTTCAGACGCGCTAAGCGCGAAGCGTCGCAGGGGAGAGAGATTCATGAGGCATCCGTTCAGGGAGCGAGCGCTGCTGCTCGCATGTGTGGTGGTCGGGCTGGGGTTCGTCGGCGCGAAACCGGCGCTGGCGGCCAGTACCGATCAGCTCATCGAAGAAGTCATCGTCACCGGTTCCTATCTGAAACGTAACGCGGCCGACTCCCCGTCGCCGCTGTCCATCGTGACGTCCGCCGACATCGAGGACATCGGCGCCGCGGACGTGGCCGAGATCGTTCAGAACATGCCCTGGGCTTCGGGCAGCCAGACCCGGGCCACCACCTTTCAGGGTGAGGGCGCGGACGGCCAGAACTCCATCAATCTGCGCAACCTGGGTCACGGCGCCACCCTGCCGTTGATCAACGGCAAACGTCAGGTGCCGTCCTGGTACAACGGGCGCGGCAACGCCTCGGTCAACGTCAACAACCTGGTGCCGAACATCGCCATCGAGCGGGTGGAGATCGTCAAGGACGGCGCTTCCGCTCTATACGGCTCCGACGCGGTGGCCGGTGTGGTGAACTTCATCACCAAGCGCAGTTTCGAGGGCATGGATTTCTCCTATCAGTTCACCACCAGCGACGAGACCAACTCCGGCGACACCAACACCGTCGAACTGATCTGGGGGGTGCAGGGGGATCGCGGCGGGATCGTGGCGTCCGCTGCGTTCCTGGACCGCGACGAGATCCACGTCGGCGACAACTATGAGCGCTACGGCGGGACGACTACCTCCGGCACCGGCCAGCCCGGCCGCCTGATTCCCTTCAGCGGCCAGGAGATCCGCTGGGCGGCCAACGGTCTGCGCCCCGGGGAACTGGTGGACCCGGCCATCGACGGCGGCAGCCTGCCGCGCAACGCCCAGGGCACCAGCTTCGGCCAGGCGGACGTCAACTGCGAGGACGCGGCCGCCCTGGAACAGGCCGGGCCCCTCGGCCCGCTGTTCGGCAACAACCTGTGCATCTACGACTACGGCCCGTTCTTCGCCATTCAGGCCGCGGAAGAAATGCGCAAGGTCTACGTCGCCGGCGACTACGAGTTCACGGACAACGTGCGCTTCTACTTCGAAGCCGCCGCCAACGAGTCCGAGTTCAACCGGCTCAATTCCCTGAACCCCAACGCCCCGGCCCTGCCGATTCCCACCGAGGTTCCGTACTTCGACAGCGACGGCAACCCGCAGATGGCGCTGAATCCCGGCAGCCAGGAGGACGCCTTCCGGCGCGGCATCGACCCGATCGTGTACTCGAACATCACGCGCTTGATCGGCGGCACCCGGTACACCGACCGGCGCTACCGGCCGCTGGATACGTTCACCAATTCCGACCGCAAGGACACTCGATACGTCGGCGGCCTCAACTGGGACTTCGAGATCGGCGATCGGGAATGGAACATGGATCTGTCGGTGACCCAGAGCAACCACAACTCGGCTGTGACCCAGGTCCAGGACACGCTGTCCACCCACATGGAACTGGCGCTGAGCGGGCTCGGCGGCCCCAGTTGCAACGTGGTCAGCGGCACTCCGGGTGAGGGCAACGCGGCCTATCAGGGCTCGGGCGGCGATTTCACTGCCGGTTCCTGCTACTTCTTCAACCCGTTCGGCAACAGCCAGTTCGATCGCAACGGCGACCAGTACGACATCGGCAACCTGCCCGCGGGTACGGAAGCGCTGAGCCTGGTCAACCCGCCGGAGCTCTATCAGTGGCTGCTCGGCAAGGCCAGCAGCGACTCGGAGTTCGAGGAACGGGTCATCGACCTGGTGTTCTCCGGCGAACTGTTCGAACTGGGCGGACAGCGCATGGGTCTGGCGTTCGGCTATCAGCAGCGGGTCGACGAGGGCGCCACCTACGTGGACTCGGCCCTGTCATCGGACAACCTGGATTTCGTGTTCGGGGCCCGCGGCTGGGAGGGCAAGCTCACCACCAATGCGGTCTTCGGCGAGTTGCTGATTCCCATCGGAGACCGGATCGAACTCAACCTGGCGGCGCGCTACGAGGACTTCGACGAAATCGGTGAAGACACTACCGATCCGAAAATCTCACTGCTCTGGCAGCCCATCGACGGCCTGTCCCTGCGCGGTTCCTGGGGCACTTCGTTCCGGGTGCCGTCGCTGCAGCAGACTTTCGGATCCCTGACCACGGTGGCCAACGAGGTGGACGTCTCCGGCGAATCCACGTTCAAGCCCTCCATCACCGTGGGTAACCCGAACCTGGTGCCGGAGTCGGCGGAAAACTGGAGTGTCGGCTTCTCCTGGGTGCCGGAAGGCGGCGTCCTCGAGGGTCTGCAACTGGACGTGGACTACTTCCATTACGACTACGAGGACATCATCACCCGCCAGCCCGCCTCCAACATCCTGGACGAGGACAACGCGGCGCTGGATGCCTACCGGCTGGCCAATCAGGGGGTGAGCTGCGACAGCAACCGGGAATGCTGGATCGCCGGCATGAACGCAGGGGTTGGCAACCGGGCGCAGGTCATCCGCAACTCCCAGGCGGTGCTGCTGCGCATTCTGCCCAACTTCGAGAACGCCAACGACGCCAGCGTCAGTGGCCTCGACGTCACCGCGTCGTACACCTTCGACACCGGCATAGGCACCTGGCGGGTAGGCGCTCAGTCGGCCTGGATCGAAGAGTACGAAGTAGAGGCCCCGAGCATCGACGGCACCACGGTCAACACCTTCGACGCCGTCGGCAACTACAACAGCACCAACCCGGTGGCGCGCCCGCTGCCCGAGTGGCGCATCAACGGCACCCTGAACTGGACGCTGAACAATCACCGGGCGTTTCTGATCGTGCGCTACGTCGATTCCCTGGAATCAGACATTGCCGCCGGCACCCGGGGATTCTTCGCCGCCACCGCGGCCCTCGCGGGTAACCAGGACGTCGCCGATGACCTGGGAGACACCCACATCGAGAGCATGACCACGGCGGACATTCAGTACACCTACTCCTTCGGCGACGTGGCATTCCTGAACGACAGTTCCGTGTCGCTCGGGGTCATGAACGTCACCAACGAGGAAGCACCCGCCATCGGCGTGGTCACGGCCTATGACCCGACCCTGCATGATGGCCGCGGACGCATGTGGTTTCTGCGCCTGAACGGCAGCCTCTAGGCCTGGAGCGCCCTGGCCCGGCCGTTCAGCCGGGCCCGGGCCGCGGGCATCAGTGAATGCGGGTCACCCGGGTGGTGACCTGGCTGGCGCTCTTCATCAGGTAGCCGCCCATGGTGGCATTCTGGATCGTAACCTCGTCACCTTCCCGAATCCGCACGTAACGCGGTGTTACCTGCATCCAGACCTGGCCGTTGGCCAGGCCGAACACCATCTTCTGCTGCTCGCGATAACGGACGGCCGTGACGGTGGTGGCAAGGTCCACCACCTCGTCCAGACCCAGCATGCCCCCACCCTTCCGGGGCGCCGGATCAGGCGCCACCGGGTTGTCCGGGGCCGCCGGGCTGGCCGGCGCCGCCAGCGGGGGTTGCGGCGCAGGTTCTGCAGGTTCCGCCGCGGCGGGCGGCGGCAGCGCCTGGGGCGCGGGCTCGGCTGGGGCGCCATCGCGGCCGAAGATCCGGTCGAAACAAGCCAGGCGTTGCTCGGCGTCGTCGATGGCGGCGCAGTCGACGGCCGTTTCAGCCAGCGCCGTTTGCGCCAGCGCCACGGCGCCGCTCAGCGTCATGATGACACCCGGCACCATCAGCAGTCTGGTTTTCATGCGGACTCTCCCCTGTAAATCCCCCGCCCACGCCCGGTCAGTCGAACAGCCCCTCGATGAGCTCGTGACGGGCACCACGCTCGTCGCAGACGGCATAGTGACGACCACCGTAGAAAGCCACCCCGGCGTGCCGCCCATCCCGGGCGAGCACGTAGAAGTTGACGTTGAAGTCGGGCCTGCCGTCCTCGCGCAGCAGGCGCGGCGCGGTGGTCTGCGCGCGAATACGCTCCAGGGTCGCCATGCCCGCGTCCTTCGGATCCATACCCTGGCGCAGGAACTCGACCGTCAGGAACGAGGCCAGGCTGTACAGGTTGGCTTCGCCGCGGCCGGTGGACCCCGCCGCGCCGACGTCGTTGTCCACGTACAGCCCCGCGCCCAGGATCGGCGAGTCGCCCACCCGGCCGGGGATCTTCCAGGCCAGGCCGCTGGTGGTAGTGACACCGCACACGTCGCCGGCGGCATTCACGCCATTGCAGTTGATGGTGCCGTAGTAGTGCTCCGGGTCGATTTTGCCTTCCGCCACCATTTCACGACCGACCCGACGGCCGGCCTCGGCGCGTTGCGACGGGTCCGGGTAGTGGGCCGGATCGGTCCGGCGTTTCCACTCCAGCCACAAGGCGCGCGAGCGGTCCGTGTTCAGGTCGTCCTCGATGGTGAATCCCAGGTTGCGGGCGAAGCGCTGAGCGCCCTCACCCACCAGCAGATGATGGTCCGTGACGTCCGCCACCGCCCGGGCCACCAGGGACGGCGTACGCACGCCCTGCAGACAAGCTACCCCACCGGCCCGGCGTTCCGGTCCGTGCATGCAGCAGGCGTCCAGGGTCACCACCCCATCGGCTTCGGGCAGCCCGCCGTAGCCGACGCTGGTGTCCGCGGGATCCAGCTCGACGATGTTGACCCCGGCGATCAGGGCATCGAGCACGTCGTCGCCGCCGGTCATGCGCTGGAACGCCAGTTCCACGCAGGTCAGCCCGTCGGCGTTACGGCTCTCGAAGCCGTTACCTGAAGCAATCACCACCGGCCGCGGGCCGGCCCTCGTGAGCGCAGGCGCCGCACTGGCGGGCGCCGCGCTCGATGCCGCCGTGAGGGCGACACTGGCGCCGATGAATCGGCGTCGGTTGATGGTCATCGGCCCTCCCCGGTGATTCCCTTGCCGCTCTGCTGGTTTCCGGCGTTGGCCGCCGGATCAGTCGCCCTGATCGAGAAACCGCCGGTCCAGCGGGCCGTAGGCGTCGATCCGCCGGTCGCGCAGGAACGGCCAGCCCTGACGCTGGGCAGCGATACCGCCCAGGTTCAGATCCACGATCAGAACTGTTTCCTCCTCGGCGCCGGCCCGCGCCAGAATAGTGCCGTCCGGGCCGGCCACGAAGCTCTGGCCCCAGAACTGGATGCCGCCCGAGCCGCCGGCGTCAGCCGGATCCGGCTCGAACCCGGTGCGGTTGACAGCCACCACAAAACAGCCGTTGGCAATGGCATGGCTGCGCTGCATGGTTTCCCAGGCGGCGTGCTGCGCCGGACCGAGCGTGGCCTGCTCTTCCGGGTGCCAGCCGATGGCGGTGGGGTAAACCAGCACCTGGGCACCCATCAGGGCGGTGAGGCGCGCCGCTTCCGGATACCATTGATCCCAGCAGACGAGCATACCAAGGCGCGCACTGCGGGCGGGATAAACCTTGAAACCCAGATCGCCCGGCGTGAAATAGAACTTCTCGTAGTAGCGGGGGTCGTCCGGGATGTGCATCTTGCGGTACTTGCCCACGTAACCGTGGGCGCCGTCCACCAGAGCGGACGTGTTGTGGTAGAGGCCAGGGGCCCGCTCCTCGAACAGGCTCAGCGCAATGGCCACATCCAGTTCTTTCGCGACCGCCGCGAAACGCTCCGTACTCGGGCCCGGGACCGGTTCCGCCAGCGCAAAACGGTCGTAATCCTCGGTCTGACAGAAGTAGCGCGAGCGGAATAGTTCCGGCAGGCAGATCAGCTCCGCCCCGGCCTGCGCGGCCTCGCGTACCATTGCCTCGGCCCGGGCCGTGTTGCTGTCCGGGTCGTCGGACATGGCCATCTGCACCACACCGACCCGTAGCGGCTCCTTTCTGACTCCATCAGTCACGTCTGAGCACCTTGACGTCGCAGTAGGTGGTTTCCTGGAAGCGGCGTGTGTACTGATTGAGGATACGCATGCCTTCGTTGGGCTTCACCACGCCGGCCTCGATCCGGCTCTTCACCAGATCCGACATGCGCTTGTTCAGTTCGTTCGGAAAGTACTGCACCTGAGCCAGCATGTCCTGCACCGAGAGGCCGGGAATGACCTTTTCGATGAAGAAGTTGTCCGGTTCGTCGGCGCTGGCGTAGACGTGGACCTCGGACACCCGGCCGAACAGATTGTGGCTGTCACCCAGGATCTCCTGATAGGCGCCCACCAGGAAGAACCCCAGATAATACGGCTCTCCCGGGGTCAGCCCGTGCAGGGGCAGCCACTCGCTGATACCGCCGGCACGCACGTAGTGGGCGACTTTGCCGTCGGAATCGCAGGTCAGGTCCACCACCTGGGCGCGCCGCCGCGGTTCCTCCTGCAGCCGGTGCAGCGGCATGGCGGGAAACGTCTGGTCGATGGCCCAGTGGTCGATGATGGAGTGAAACACCGAGAAGTCGCACAGGTACATGTCGGTGAGCTGATCCTCGAGCTGGGTCTGCTCCGGCGGCGGCGCTTCCAGATCCAGCGCCTTCAGGCCCGACAACACTTCGCGGCAGATACTCCAGTACAGGCTGTCCGCCTGAGCCAGCGACTCCACGTCCAGGTAACCGAGCCGCATGAGCTGATCCGCCTCGGTGCGGCCTTCCTGGGCCTCGTGGAACGCCTCCAGCAGCGGCTGCACGTCGCGCGCCTCACGGGCTTCCGCCAGGGTTTCGGTCAGCGCCAGCACCACCGCCGCCGGATCGTCGCCCAGGCGGACGTCGAACGGCGCATCCGGACGATGGGCGCCCAGCACCGGCACGACCAGCACCGAATGGTGCGCCGTCATGGCGCGGCCCGACTCGGACAGCAGCACCGGCTCCGGCACGTCCCGCGCCTGACAGATCTCCTGTACCGAATACACAACCGCATTGGCGTACTCGGTGAGGGCGTAGTTGATGGCGGAGTCGTCGCTGCCGTAGCCGCCGCCGTAGCTGACCCCCAGGCCGCCGCCGACGTCCAGATAGCGCACGTCCAGGCCACGATGACGCAGATCCGCGTAAATCTGGGCAATCTCCTTCACCGCGGACCGCAGAACCTGGATGTTGGCGATCTGGCTGCCCAGGTGGAAATGCAGCAACTCCAGCCGGTCGGTGGCGCCCCGCTCCTCCAGCACCTGCACCACCCGCATCAGTTCCGGGATGGTGAGGCCGAACTTGGAGCGATAGCCACCGGACTCGAACCAGCGCCCGGAACCCTGGGTGGACAGTTTGACCCGAACCGCCAGCCGCGGCACCACACCGCGCTGGTCTCCCAGGATCATGAGCTGGTCGAATTCCGAATACTTCTCGATTACCGGCAGCACGTGCTGTTCGAGTTGCTGGGCATCGAGCATCAGGGCCAGCATGTTGTGGTCCTTTACACCGTTACACAGCAGCAGCCGCTCGGTACCGACCAGCGGCAGCGTGGCGATCAGTTCGCTCTTGGAGCCGCATTCCAGGCCCAGGTCGTAGGCGGCACCGGCATCGAGCACTTCGTCCACGACCTCATGGAGCTGATTGACCTTGATCGGGTAGATACTCTGGTAACGATTGCCGTAGCCGGACTCGGCAATGGCCCCGCGGAACGCCTCGTTGAGGCGTTTGACCCGGGCCCGCAGCACGTCCTGAAAGCGGATCAGCAGCGGCAATTCGGCGCCCGCTTCCTGAGCCGCCTCGATGGCCCGCATGATGTCGATGCCCAGATCCTGGTCCGGCAGCGGCCGCACTTCCACGTTGCCGGCGGCGTTGACCTGGTAGAAGCCGTCGCTCCACGACGTCATGGCATACAACGCCTCCGCATCCTGGGGCGACCAGGCAACCGGGGTTGAAGGATTGGCGGCCATTACTGCTCCAGCACGTAGGCGAAGATCAGCGGCGCCACGATGGTGGCATCCGACTCGATGACATAACTCGGCGTGCTTGCAGTCAGCTTGCCCCAGGTGATCTTCTCGTTGGGCACGGCGCCGGAGTATGAACCGAAGCTGGTGGTGGAATCGCTGATCTGACAGAAGTAGGCCCAGCGCGGGATGTCCTGCATCATCAGGTCCTGCTCCAGCATGGGCACCACGCAGATCGGAAAGTCACCGGCAATGCCGCCGCCGATCTGGAAGAAGCCGATGGTGCTGTCGGCGGTGGCGGCCCGGTACCAGTCGCACAGATAGATCATGTACTCGATGCCGCTTTTCATGGTGGTTACGTTGGCGATGTCGCCATTGATCACATGGGCGGCGAAGATGTTGCCCAGGGTCGAGTCTTCCCACCCCGGGACGATGATCGGCAGGTCTTTCTCGCAGGCCGCCAGCAGCCAGGAATCCGCCGGATCGATCTGGTAATGCTGCTCGAGCACCCCGGAGCGGATCAGCCGGTACAGGAACTCATGCGGCAGATAGCGTTCGCCGGCACGGTCGGCGGCGCTCCATTCCTCTACCACCGCCTGCTCGATGCGGCGGATCGCTTCTTCTTCCGGAATGCAGGTGTCGGTGACCCGATTCAGGTGCCGGGCCAGCAGTTCTTCTTCCTGCTCGGCCGACAGGTAACGGTAGTTCGGCACCCGCACGTAGTGATCGTGGGCCACCAGATTGAACAGGTCTTCTTCCAGGTTGGCCCCGGTGCAGGTAATGGCATGAACTTTGTCCTGACGGATCATCTGGGCCAGCGACAGGCCCAGTTCCGCGGTGCTCATGGCACCGGCGAGCGTCACCATCATCCTGCCGCCGCCACCCAGGTGGTCGACGTAGCCGCGGGCCGCATCGATCAGCGCCGCCGCGTTGAAGTGCCGGTAATGGTGGCTGATGAAATCCTTGATGGCCGTCACTCGGGATCTCCGGATCGATTTCGCCCCTTCCGGGACATTGCTGGACATTGCGGGACATTCGGGAGGCTCCAGGGAACCTCTGATCAGGTTTCCCTAGTGTACTGCCTCGGACCACCGGCACGCGAAGTCGGCGCCCCCGGACTCAGGACAGAGACGGTACCTGCTGGCTCAGGCAGTGCAGCGCGCCCAGCCCCACCACCACGTCACGGCAGTTGATCCCCACCACCCGCCGGTCCGGGAAGCAGCCTTCGAGTATCGTCAGCGCCTCGGCGTCCCGGTCACAGCCGAACACGGGCACCAGCACCAGGGCGTTGGCGATGTAGAAATTGGCGTAACTGGCGGGCAGCCGTTGTCCGGCCACGGTCACGGCGTCCGGCATGGGCAGTTCGACAACGTCCAGGCTGCGGCCGTCGCGCAGACGGAAGTGCTCCAGAGCCTCGCGGTTCTCCATGAGCGGCGCATAGTTCGGATCGCCGGGATCGGCTTCCAGAGCGGTCACCACGCGCGCTTCCCCGACGAAGCGGGTAATGTCGTCCACATGGCCATCGGTATCGTCACCGACGATGCCGTCGCCCAGCCAGAATATCTGCTCGGCGCCCAGGTATTGCGCCAGCAGCGCTTCCATCGCTTCGATGCTGCGACCGCCCGGGCGACCCGGGTTGCGATTGGGATTGAGCAGGCAGGCACGGGTGGTGAGCACCGCGCCGGCGCCGTTGACGTCGATGGATCCGCCCTCCAGCACGGTGTTGACGGTCACCACCGGCACACCCAGGCGGCTCGCCATCTGCGGCGGCACCGCATCGTCCAGATCGTAGGGCGGGTACTTGCCGCCCCAGGCATTGAAGCCGAAGTTCAGCGCGGTCAGCGCACCGTCGTCGGCCACCACGAAAATGGCGCCGTGATCGCGGCACCAGGCGTCGTTGGTCGGCACGATCTCGAAGTGCACCGCGTCCCGCCGGGTCGAGGCCGGCAGCAGGGCCGCCACGTGCGCGGCGTGCGCCTCGCTGAGCACGTTCAGATAAACCTGCTCCTCCCGGGACAACTCGGCCACTGCCAGGGCCAGCGCCCGCTCGGCGCCTTCGAGCTGGTCCGGCCAGGTTTCCGGGTTGTGGGGCCAGGAGAACCAGGTGGCGTGGTGCGGGGCCCACTCCGCCGGCATGACGAATCGGCTCACGGCGCCGCCCCGATCAGCCGTTCAGTTTGTTCAGGACATCGCGCAGCGTGTCCACGAACGCCAGCGGTTGATCCAGGAACACGTGGTGCCGCGCATCCTCGATGCCCACCGCCAGGGTCTCGCCAGGGATCAGGGATCGAGTGTATTCCAGCGTGGACGGCGGGAAATAGTCGCTCTGCTGGCCGTAAATGATAGCCGTCGGCAACTCGAGCTGACGGTAGTCGTCGGCGCTGCGCTCGGCGTTCTTGAGGCTGGTCGGCAGATCTTCGTCGAACTTCCAGGCCCAGCCGCCGCCGTCAACCGGCATCAGGGAATTGCGGGCGATGTACTGCAGCACGTATTCGTTTTCGCACGGCTGCGGCGGCTGCAGGCGGAACCGCGCCAGCGCCGCCTCCCGGTCCGGATAGACCTTGGCCCGTCCGCCCATGGGTGGGCGTTCCGGCGCCGGCTGATCCGGGTCGCGAATGCCCGAATCCACCAGGATCAGCGCGCCGAAGCGGCCCGCGAACAACCCCGCGGCCTTGACTGCCATGTTGCCGCCGAAGCTGTGCGCCACCAGCACCACGTCGTCGCCGAACCCGGCATCGTCGCAGACCGCGCGGATTTCCTCGGCGTAGGTGGCGCCGTCGTATTCGTAGCGGTAATCGGAGTCGCCCATGCCGGTGAGGTTCATGGCAGCGCAGCGGCGCTCGCCCAGAAACTGCGGGGCGATGAAGTCCCACCAGTGGGCGTGGGCGTTCATGCCGTGGATGAACAGGATCGGTGCGCCGGAGGCGGCTGCCCCGTCCCATAGCTGGTAGGCGACGTCACAGTCGTCCACTTCCACGGTGCGTTCCTGAAACGGCGTTTCCACCGCCTCGAAGAACCACTCGGGGATGGTGCTGGTCGACTCCCGGTCCCAGCGCGCCACGGCTACAGCGCTCCGAACCGCTTGAGGTGCACGTCGACGTTGCCGAACAACGTATCGATGGTGGTGAGCCGTTTGAAGTAATGGCCCACCGACAGTTCATCGGTCATGCCCATGCCGCCGTGCAGCTGAACCGCCTGCTGGCCGACGAAACGCCCGGACTTTCCGACCTGGACCTGGAGCGCCGACACCGCTTTCTGCGCCGCCGGACCGTAACCTTCGTCCATGCGCATGGCGGCCATGTAGAGCAGCGACTTGGACTGTTCGTGCTGCATGAACATGTCCACCATGCGGTGCTGCAGTACCTGGAACTGGCCGATGGGCTGGCCGAACTGCTCGCGGGTCTTGCAGTACTCGACGGTGGCCTTGTAGGCCACTTCCATGGCGCCTACCGCTTCCGCGCCGATGGCCAGGATGCCTTCGTCGATCACCTGCTCCAGCACGGCGAGGCCCTTGCCGGCTTCGCCGAGCAGGCCGTCGGCGCCGACCTTGACCCCGTCGAAGGTGATTTCAGAAGCGCGCAGGCCGTCCACCGTCGGGTAATCGCGGCGGCTGATGCCGGCGCTGTCCCCGGGCAACAGGAACAGCGACACACCGTCCCGATCCCGTTGCTCGCCGCCGGTGCGCGCCGAAACCACCAGCAGGTCCGCGCTGGGGCCGTTGAGCACCACGCTTTTGGCGCCGTCGAGGACCCAGCCGTCGCCATCGGCTTTTGCGGTCACCGCCACGTCAGCCAGGTTGTAGCGCGATTGCGGCTCGGCAAAAGCCAGGGCGCCCAGCACGCTGCCGTCGATGATGCCCGCCAGGTGGGAAGCCTTCTGAGCCGCCGAACCAGCCAGCTTCAGGGCGCCCCCGGCCAGCACCACGGTGGGCACGAACGGTTCCACCACCAGCCCTTTGCCGAGGGCTTCCATCATGATCATGGTTTCCACCGCGCCGCCGCCGAAGCCGCCGTCGGTTTCGGCGAACGGCATGCCCAGCCAGCCCAGCTCGGCGAACTGTTTCCAGTTGTCGACGGAGAAGCCCGGATCCCCGGCAATCAGCTTCTGGCGGGATTCGAACGTGTAGTCGTTCTGCACGAACCGCTGCACGCTGTCCTGCAGCAGGGTCTGTTCTTCCGAAAGCGAAAAATCCATAGCTACCCCTCAGTCCGCCAGTTCCGGGCCGAGCACCCAACGGGCGATGTTGGTATGAGTCAGTGAATCGCGGTCGATACCGGTCACGGCGGCACTGCGCAGCCAGTCGGTGATCGCGGCCAAGGCGTAATCATGCCCGATCGGCCCTTCATTATCGACGAGTCGGGGGTCCGGAAACGCCACCGCCTGGGGTCCCGCGACGTCCACGGCCAACGTGGCCAGACGCTCTGTCAGGGCGGCCCGCTGGCAGGTGGCCGCCAGCGCCAGCGCCGGTTGTGCAACGCCGCGCCCGGCGTCCCAGGCGGCACGCAGTTCCAGGCCATCCAGCGCCGCGATATCGACCTCCAGGGCCGCCAGCGCCCGGGCTATGTCCGGGCTGTCGGCAACGCGGCCGCCGTGACCGTCCGGCAGGCGTGCGGCTGCGGCTCGGAGGTGTCGGGCCTGCACCGCAAGACGCGCAGCGCGCAGCGTCGCCGCCCCCGGCAAGGCGGCCAGGTCGGCCAGCAACACCCGTCCGCCGCCGGGCGCCCCGAGCCGGGCCGTGGCCGCCAGCGGCAGGTCGGCGAGCACCACCCGGGCGCCCGCCGATCCGCCGTCCAGACTCCGGCGCCGGGTCCGTGACACCCCGGGCGCCGCCAGGTCGATCAGCAGCAGATCGGCGCCGCCGCCAACGGGCACCAGTCCGAGCATCCAATGCGCGTCAGCGGCACCAGGCACCAGCGGCCAGTCGGCACTGATCCGCAATCCGCCCGCCCGCGGCCGCACCTGTGGCGCCGGATGCGAGGTGTCCGGTTCCAGGGCCAGACACCAGCGGCAGGCCGCCTGGCGAATGGCCGGCAGGTGCTGGGTCTGCTGGCCGGCGTTGCCGGCGGCGCACAGCAGCGGCCCCACCACCTCGGTGCCGGCGGCATCCGGCAGCGGCGTACCGGCCCGGGCGGTCGCCGCCTCGAAGTACGCCAGTTCCGCCACCGACCAGCCAGTGCCCCCGTGAGCCTTCGGCCACTGCGGGACCAGCCAGCCGCGCCGGCCCAGCGCTGTAAGCCACGCCGAGGCAGCCGGCGCGTCGCGTAACGGACGGCCCGCCCGCCAGTCCGCCCGGGTCAGCGCTGCGCCCTGCAGGGACGTCGGCCAGTGCTCGGCGACGAACGCGTCGACTTCGGCACGGAACGCGGAACTGACAGACTGCTCGTGCATGGCGGGCGGCGCTCAGCGTTGCAGAGCCTCGCGAATGCGCTCGGCCAGCATCCGCAGGGTGAACGGCTTGCGCAACAGCGGCACCCGCGAGCCCGGCATCCCGCCATCCGCTTCGCCGGCCGGGAACCCGGACATGTACACCACCCGCAGTTCCGGGCGCGACGCCAGCATCTCGGCCACCACCTCGGGCCCCTGGCGTGGACCCGCCAGCAGCACGTCGGACAACACCAGTTCGACGTCTTCACCACCGGCTAGCTGTGCCATGGCCTCGTCCTCGTGCTGGGCGGTGATCACCCGGTAACCGAGGCCGCTCAACATCTCCTCGACCAGCGACAGCAGGCTGGCCTCGTCGTCCAGGATCAGGATCGACTCGCCCTGACCGCGCGGCATGTCGCCGCCTTCACCGCCCGGCGCGGCGGCGGCCGCGGGCGCCCGCGGCAACAGCAGGGTGACCCGGGTTCCCTGGCCACGCTCGCTCTCCAGGTAGACCTGCCCGCCGGACTGGCGGGCAAAGCCGAACACCATGCTGAGCCCGAGGCCGGTCCCCTGGCCGCTCTCCTTGGTGGTGAAGAACGGCTCGAAGGCACGCTCCTTCACCCCGGCATCCATGCCGTGGCCGGTGTCGCCGAGGCTCAACGCCACATAGTCGCCGGGCGCCGGGTCCGCCGCGCCGACGGCGTGCTCGGTGATGGTCCGGTTGGTCAGATCGATGTCGAGACGACCCCCGCTGGGCATGGCGTCCCGGGCATTCAGAGCCAGATTGAGCAACGCGCTCTCCAGTTGCGCCGGATCCACCAGGGCCGGCCACAGGCCTGCCCCGGCGTGGCTGTGAATCGCCACGTTGGGGCCCAGGGTCGTGCGCAGCAGTGGCAACAGCTGCTCCACGGCCTGGGCCATGTCCACAGAGGTCGGATCCAGGACCTGGCGGCGGGAAAATGCCAGGAGCTGCCGGGTCAGGGTGGCGCCGCGCTCGCTGGCCTGAACAATCGGCGCCACCAGCCGCGCCAGCTCGTCGCGCCCGCCCAGCGCGCTCTGCAGCAGCTCGGCATGACCGATGATGATGCCCAGCAGATTGTTGAAGTCGTGGGCCAGACCGCCGGTGAGCTGCCCCACCGCCTCCATCTTCTGGGCTTGCCGGAGCTTGGTTTCGGTAAGGCGGCTGTCGGTGACATCGGAGCCCACCAGCAGCAGCATCGGCCGCTCGGCAATGGTGAGCTGCTCGACGTTGATCACCAGCTGGCGGCGCCCGCGCGGCGTAAACAGACTGGCTTCGTAGTCCCGCAGACGTCCGCCACTGGCGCGGATTTCGGCGATCAGCCGGTCCCGGTGCTCGTCACTGCCCCAGATCCCGAGTTCGTAGGCGCTGTGGCCGATCGCCGCCTCACGTTGCAGCCCCGTAACCCGCAGCCACTCGTCGTTGACCTCCAGATATTCGCCGGTCTCCAGATCGGTCACGGAAACCACGCTGCGGCTGGCGCGCAGCGTCTTGGTCAGCAACTCGTTGCTCTGGGCCAGTTCCCGTGCCGCCGTGCGGCGTTCGGTGACGTCGCGGATGTTGAGCAGCACGTGCACCCGGCCCTCCAGCAGCCAGCGCCGGCCGATCGCCTCCAGATCACACCACGTGCCGTCTTTGCGTTGCAGGCGCAGTTCCGCCGCGTCGGTTTCCTTGAGCCCGCCGATCACCCGGTCGAGGGCGGCGCTGGCGCGCGGGCGGTCGTCCGGGTGGACATAGTCGAGCACGTGTCCGCCGATGCGTTCGCCCAAGGTGAATCCAAGCACCGCCTCGATGGCCGGGCACTCGTAGAGGATCGTCCCGTGTTCGTCGATGACGGTCACCAGGTCCAGCGACAGATCGATCAGGTCACGGTAGAAATCCGGGTAACGCGCCGCCAGGGCGGTTCCGTGGGGTTCGCGGCCCGTCATGGTAAACGCTGCTCGATTCGCAGTGTGGCTGACATCGGTCCGGCTCTGCGGCCGCTCAATCCGGCAGGCCAAGCACCCGCTTGGCGATGATGTTCTGCTGCACCTCGTTGGTGCCGCCGTAGATGGTGACCGCGCGGCTGGCGAGGAAGGACCGCAACGCACCTGCTTCGGTGCCGGAAAAGCCGTCGCCGGTCCAGCCCAGACCGCGGGTACCCATCAGCCGGACCGCCAGGTCCTGACGCTCCCGGGCCAGGTTCGAGCCGACCAGCTTGAAAATCGAGGTGGCCTCTGCCGGCGTGCCGCTCGAGTTCTCCTCGCCGGCCCGCTGCTGGGTCAGCACAAACGCCAGGCTGGTCATCTTCCAGTCGAGAACCTGGCGGCGCAGTTCGGGGTCGGCAATCCGCCCGCCCGATTCGCCCAGGTAGCGGCGCGCCACGTCCGCCAGATCCAGGTCCACCGTGACCCCCACCGGCCGGCTGCGGCCGGCCCGCGGCCCCAGCCCCCCCTGTCCGGACCGTTCGTGCTGCAGCAGGCGCTTGCCCACGGTCCAGCCCTGATTGAGCTCACCCACCAGGTCTTCCTTGCGGGCGATGGCGTTGTCGAAGAAGGTCTCGCAGAACGGCGAATCCCCGGATATGAGCTGAATCGGGCGGACCGTCACCCCCGGCTGATCCATGGGCAGGAGGACAAAACTGATACCCAGATGCTTGGGCGCCTGAGGGTCGGTACGGACCAGGCAGAACATCCAGTCGGCGTTCTGGGCGCCGGAGGTCCAGATCTTCTGGCCGTTGATGACGAATTCGTCGCCCCGGTCCTCGGCCCGGGTCCGCAGGCTGGCCAGGTCGGAACCGGCGCCGGGCTCGCTGTAACCCTGACACCAGGCGGCGCGGCCCTCGGCGATCCGGGTCAGATGGCGCTGCTTCTGCGCCTCGCTGCCGAACTCGAGCAGCGTCGGACCGAGCATGCGGGTGCCCATGTTGACCAGCGGCGGCCGGGCATCTATGGCGGCCATCTCCTCGTAGAGCACCCGCGCCTGATCCTGGGACAGCCCCCCGCCACCGTAGGCCCGGGGCCAGGTCGGCACCGTCCAGCCGCGCTCCGCCATGCGCTCGAGCCACAGCCGGGTGTCGGGATCCTCGAGGGTCACCTTGGTGCTGCCGGACGGGATCTCACCCGGGCCCCGGGCGCCGGGTGGACAATGCTCGGCGAGCCAGGCCCGGGTCTCCTCACGGAACGTCTCGAGTTCGGTCATGGCTCCCCTCCCTGCGCGTGGAACTGGCGTGCAAACGGCCAACCGTCGCCCAGCCGCCGCCCATTGTAAAGCAACGGCCGGCGGCGGCGATGCCGCGCCGACGTGGAAATGACCCCGGGATCTGGGCACCATACGGGACCTCGAGCGCGGGCCCGGCTGCCGATCGCGCCAGCACAATTCACACCACTCACACCACCGGAAACCAGGAACCACACCATGTCCTACAACACCATCCGCTACGACGTCGAGGACGGCATCCTGACCCTGACCCTGAGCCGACCCGAGAAGCTCAATGCCTTCACCCACGAGATGATGAAGGAAATGATCGATGCCTTCGATCGTGCCGACGCCGACGACGCCGTGCGCTGCATCATCGTGACCGGCGAGGGCCGGGCCTTCTGCGCCGGCGCCGATCTCTCGGCCGGCGGCAAAACCTTCGACGCGGACGGCCGCGACGACCGCGCCAGTGGCCTGCAACCCGACGGCGGTGGCGTTCTGACCCTGCGCATCTTCGAACTGAAGAAACCCATCATCGCCGCCATCAACGGCCCGGCGGTGGGTATCGGCGTGACCATGACCCTGCCGATGGACATCCGCCTGGCCTCGGAGAACGCCAAGTTCGGCTTCGTGTTCGCCCGCCGCGGCATCGTACCGGAGGCGTGCTCCAGCTATTTCCTGCCGCGCGTGGTGGGGGTCAATCAGGCGCTGGAGTGGTGTTACAGCGGTCGCGTCTTTCCCGCTGCCGAAGCGGCCGAGCGCGGCCTGGTGCGCAGCCTCCACGCACCCGACGAACTGCTGCCGGCGGCCCGGGAAATCGCCCGTGAGATCGCCGACAACACCTCCGCCATCTCGGTGACGCTGATCCGCCAGATGATGTGGCGTATGCTTGGCGCCGATCACCCCATGGAAGCGCACAAGATCGATTCCCGAGGGGTCTACCACACGGGCCGTTCCGCGGACGCCAGGGAGGGCGTGGAATCGTTCCTCGAAAAACGCGCCCCGGAGTTCCCGGGTAAGGTGTCCAGCGACCTGCCCGAATACTACCCATGGTGGGAACAGCGTCACTTCAGCTGAGCCTGCCCAGCGACGCCCAGGAGGCACGGGTCATGAGTGGGACCAACGGATCTGACCAGGCACGGGTGGCCCGCAAGGGCCCCTTTCCCGTGGACGTCGAAGCCGGCCGCAAGTATTTCTGGTGCGCCTGCGGACGCAGCGCCAACCAGCCGTTCTGCGACGGTTCCCACGAGGGCACGGCCATCACGCCGATGCCCTACCGTGCCGACGCCGACAAGCGCCTGTTCTTCTGCGGCTGCAAGCAGACCGCAGGCGCACCCCTGTGCGACGGCACTCACAACGATCTGTAGACCCCCATGGTGCTGCGCCGCATATTCAGGAACGACTCCCGCGAATCCCGCGATCCGGGGCCCCGTGATCGGGCCGCGGACTCGAATCCAGACCCGCAGGCGTCACAGAGCGCACAGGACGCGCGCCGGGACCGGGCCGCGGAACTGGAGCAGGCGTTGGCCAGCGCCAGCGCCGCGGACGACGCCGACGCGCTGATCGAGGTTGCCCTGCAGGCCCGCGGCAACATCCGCCACGCGGCGCTGGAGCATCCGCGGCTACGCCAGGCGGACGCCCTGGCGACCCTGGAGAAGCGCACCCGCCACCACGACAAGTCGCTGAACCGTCATGCCCGGCGGCTGCTCGAGGAATGCCGGCGGCTGCGCGCCGACGCCGAGACGGCTGCGGCCCGGGCCGGTGAACTGGCGAACGCGCTGCAGCGCAAAGATCCGTCGGACCCGAACGCCGCAGCCAGCCTGGATCGGGCCGCCCGCGAGCGTCAGCACGAGTTACATCGGCGCCTGACGGAGGCCCTGGACCGCCATGCCGGGCTGCGCGCGGCGCTGGCCCCGTTCGGCGACCGGATCGCCGCTCTGGATCACCTGCGCCGGGACGCCGCCGAGCTGCCGGAACTGGATCCGGCCGACGACCCGGCGGAGGCCGTGCCGGAACTCAGCCCCAACCACGATGCCTTCGACGCACTGGTGGCGTCGTTCCGCGAACTGGACCAGGACATGGTCAACGGCGGCGACTTCGACGCCCTGGCGGCGCGCCGCCAGGCCCTGACCGATCAGTGGCTCACCTGCGCCGACCACGCCCCGCCATCCGCGGCCCAGCACGACGTCTTCGAGCGGGTGTCGCACCGCTTCCGCGAGCTGGCCGATGCCGCCGAGCGGCTGGCCGAGGCCGATCTGCCGGCCCTGCCCCAGGAACCCCTGGTGATCGAGCCGGGGCACCCCGATCACGATCGTCAGGCCGCCTGGCGGGCCATCGAAGCCCACCGCGGATTGCTGCAGCGTCTGGAGAAAGCCCGCCGCAACGTCCGCTGGCCGCCATGGGCAGCGCCAAGCCCGGCCCTGCAACGCCTGACTGCGGCCATCGGGACGTTGAACCGGGAGACCGCAGCCGCGGACGCGGCGCTGGCTACCGAATTGAGCACCCTGGACAGCGAACTGTCGGCCCTCGGCAGCGCCATCGACGAGGGTCACCTGGGCCAGGCGCAGAGCCTGCTCAGCCAGGCCCGCAGTCATCTGGACACGCTGCCCGCCACTGCCACCCGCCGCGCCGGCCGGCAGGTAGGCAAACAGGCCGCGCGGCTCGCCGAACTCAAGGACTGGCAGACCTTTGCCACCACACCCAAACGCGAGCAGCTCGCCGCCGCCATGGAGGCGCTGGCCCAGGAGCCGCTGCCGCCGCCGGAACAGGCCGACCGGATCAAGGCGCTGCGCGCCGAATGGCAGGCCCTGGGCCCCGTCACCCAGGCCACCGACGGACGCCTGGCGGACCGGTTCAACGCCCTGGCTGAGCAGGCCTTCGAGCCGTGCCGGGCCTACTTCGCCGAACTCGCCGAGACCCGCAAGCGCAATCTGGCGGAGCGCCGCCGGATCTGTGACCAGCTCGAGAGCTACCTGGCCGAATCCGACTGGCAGCACACTGACATGAAAGCCGCCGAACGGATCATGCGGGCGGCCCGCGACGAGTGGCGTCACTTCCATCCGGTGGACCGGCAGCCGGGCCGCAAGGTGGAAGCGCGTTTCGAAAAGCTGCAGAGCGCGCTGCACGATCGGGTCAAGGCCGAGTGGGACCGCAACCTGGCAGCCAAAACGGCCATCGTGGCGGAGGCTGAAGCGCTGGTGGGTGCGGATCTTCCCGCTCACGAACGGGTCAACGCCGCCAAAACGCTGCAGCAGCGCTGGCGCGCCGTGGGTATCACCCCGCGGCGTCCCGACCAGCAACTGTGGCGCGCCTTCCGGTCGGCGTGCGACGCCATTTTTGCCGCCCGGGACGAGGCCCGGCACGCCGCCGACCAGGCCCGCGAAGCCGAAGCCGCCGCCATCAGCGCCGAACTGGACCGCTTCGAAGCCGCGCTCGACGCTACCGGGCATACCCCGGATGCCGCCGATGCCCGCAATCTGAATCAGCGTACCGCCGGACTCGACGCCCTGCCCCCCGGCCCCCGCCGGTCATTGGGACAGCGCCGCCGGGACCTGCTGCAGCGGCACAGCGCTGCACTTGCCGAGCGCGACCGGGCCCGGCAGCAGCAGCGGCTGGAGGCCGCCCGGGACTGGGACCTGCACATGGCGCGGGCCGAGCAGGAAGGCACTGCGCCTGCCGACGCCGACAGCCCGTTACCGGACCGGGTAGTAGCAGCGCGGCTGGCCGCCGCCGGCAGCGCGGTGCCCATGACCCAGTTACGCCGGCTTACCGTCCGCGCCGAACTGGCCGCGGCCCTGGATTCCCCGCCCGCGGACGAACCGCTGCGGCTGGAACTGCAGGTGGAACGGCTGCAGGCCGGGCTGGGCGGCGGCAAGCGCGCCAGCGCAGACCCGTCAGCCAACGACGTCCCGTCGCTGTTGCACGCCTGGTGCGAACTGGGCCCCAAGGACCCGGCTGTCGACGAACTGCGCCAGCGGTTCTTCACCGCCCTGGAACGGCTCGGCGCAACGGCTGCTCCGCAGCGCACGGGCTGACGAGGCTGATGACAACTCAGAAGCGCAGTGCGAACCCGCCGTAGAAGTGACGGTCCGGACCCGGTTCAAAGTAGCGGTTGAAGGTCTGATTGATACGCACGTTGGCGAAGTATTCCTCGTCGAACAGGTTGTTGACTCCAAGGAACAGATCCGCCTGCACGTTACCCAGCCCCATTTCGCGGCCGAACCGCAGGTTTCCGATCTGGTAGGCAGCCACCCGAGCCACGTCGGTATTGCGTTCGTCCGCGTACAGACTGCCCACGTGTAACATGTCCACGAACGCATACCAGCCGTCCGGGCGGACGTAGGATAACTCGGCGTAAAACTGGTTCTCCGGAACACCCGGGTTGTCGTTGCCGTCGAGCACCACACCGTCCACCACATAATCGTCGAAACGGAAGTTGCTCAAGGTGTAGGCGAGCGTCAGGCCCCAGGCCTCGCCGAAGCGATAGTCGAGGGACGCTTCCAGTCCGTCCCGGCTGGTCCGGCCGGCGTTGCGGTAGAACACGTCGTCGTTCTGCTCGAACGGCACCAGCTGATCCTCGAGGTCGATGTGAAACGCCGCCAGCGTGTACTGCAGGCGCTCCGTCAACCGGCCCTTGGCACCGAGTTCGTAGTTGGTGGAGGTCTGGGCCGACAGCGATGCATTGATGCCCGGCCCGTCCGGATCGCCGAGCTGGGCGAAGGTCGGCGTTTCGAAGGAGGTGGAAACACTGGCATACAGGTTCACGCTGTCGTTGATCGCGTAGCTGACCCCCGCCATCGGCGTGAACTCCGAGTAGGACGTGGCATCGGAGTTATCGCCGTCACTCAGGAACTCGTCGTCCAGGTCGAAGTCGATGTCTTCGTAACGGGCCCCGGCCGACAGCAGCCAGCGCTCGCCCAGCGCCCACTCCGCCAGCGCATATACACTGGCCGTCTCCACCTGTTCGAGCTGGTCACCGCTGAGGGCGCCGCGCTGACCATTGATGTCTGAGGCCCAGCGTTTCCGGTCGTCCTGCTGATCCGTGAATTCAACGCCCGTCACCAGCCGCAGCGGCTGACCCGCCAGCATGCCGGTGAAAGCGTATTCGGCGCCCGCGCCGTAGAAATTGCGGTCGAACGCCGTCTGCCCGACGAACGGACACGGCAGGTTGGCGTCGAACTCGCGGGTCTGTCCATAAGCCCGCAGCCGCAGCCCATGGGCCTCGCTGAACTGCTTCGACATCACGACCCCGCCCCGGAGCTGGTCGACCTGCTCGTCCACGTTACATTGCACGTTCAGGGCCCGGGCCTGGGTGCGCGGACCACTGGCCAGTTCCGCCGGGGTCAGGGCGCCCGGGTCGCGGGCCCGGGGTGAGTGCACGCCCGCCAGCACGCCGCTCACCTGCAACGTGTCGTCGACGTCGTAGCTGAGCCGGGAATTGAAGACCGTGGCTTCGGTGTCGGCAAAATCGCGGAATCCGCCGACGTCGAGATAATGCACGCTGGCCAGATAACCGAGCCGGCCGCGCTGACCGGAGGCCTTGATCTGATACTTGGCGGTGTCGTACTCGCCCACCATGGCCCGCGCCTCGACGTAGGGGCGCTCGGCCGGCGTCTCGCTGTACATGTTGATCGCGCCGCCGGCGGCGGTCCCGTAGAGCGCCGCGCTGGGCCCCCGCACCACCTCGATGCGGCCCATGGATCCCATGTCCAGATCGTCCACCTGGCTGGTTCCGTCCGGGGTAGTAATGGGGATGTCGTCCACGGTGAGGTGCAGACCGACGATGCCGAACTGCGCCTGGGCGCCGAACCCGCGGATCGAGATGCGCAGGTCCTGGTTGAAGTTGTAGCGGTCCTGGAAGAACACGCCCGGCACCCGGCCCAGCGCCTCGTCGATTCCGAGCTGCTGACGCGCGAGCTGAATGTCCCGCGTCTCCACCACACTCACCGCCAGGGGCAGGCGCACCACCGACTGTTCGATGCGGGTGGAGCGTACCACCAGTTCTTCCAGCGGCGGCGCCGGGTCCGCCGCGGTGACCAGGGACGCAGCCAGCAACAGTGTCAATCCAACGGCGGCGCGCATGCGGCCTCTCTCCCCGCGAACAAAGGCCGCAAGCCTACGTGGGGGACCGGGCGATGCCAACCCTGGCGCCTCACGGCGCGCCGCTGACGGCGCCGGGCAGCTCCAGTTCCAGGCGTGCGCCGCCGAGATCGCTGTCCTCGATCCGCAGCGTACCCCGATACAACGTCACCAGTTCCGCCACCACCGCCAGGCCGATTCCCTGGCCGGGCTGGACCTCGTCAGCGCGGGTGCCGCGCTCGAGTACCGCGCGGCGCTCGTCGGCGGGAATGCCGGGGCCATCGTCGTCGAAACGCAGGATCACCGACGCGTCGACGCTGCCGCTGACCCGCACCTGCGAGCGGGTGTACTTGAAGGCGTTCTCCAGCACGTTTCCGAGGATCTCCATGAGGTCGCGTTCGTCGCCGCGAATCCAGCACGGCCGCGGCAGGTCCACTGCGGCGCGCACGCCGCGTTCCTGGTAGGCGGTGGACAGTGCCCGCACCAGGCGATCGATGACCTGGGCCACGTCCACCGGACGGCCGACGATCACCGGACCCCGCACCGACGCCCGGGACAACTGGTGGGCGACCGTACTCTGCATCCGGTCGAGCTGCTCTTCGAGCAGTGCGCGGCGCCCTTCGGGAACCTGGTCCACCGCGTTGCGGACCACTGCCAGCGGGGTTTTCAGGCTGTGGGCAAGGTCTTCCATGGCTTTCCGGTAACGGCTGCGGCTGCGTTCCTCGTGGGCCACGAACCGGTCCAGGTTCTCGGCCAGCCCCTCCAGCTCGTGGGGATAGGCCGCGGACAGCCGCTGCCGGCGCCCTTCTTCCATGTCGCGCACCTCCTCGGCCATGGTCCGCAGCGGCCGCAGGCCCCAGCGTACGGCGAGCATCTGCACCAGCACGAAGGCCGCGGTCACGGCGCCAAGGCCGAGGTAGAGATTGCGCCGGAAACTGCTGATGGTGGCCTGGAACGGGGTGCCGTCGGCCGCTACCTCGAAAGTCAGCACGGTTTCCCCGGCGCCGCCGGACGCCGCGTCCGGCAGCTCCCAGATCACCGCATACGCCAGGCGCAACAGACCCGGCGCCGACGCGCCGCCGCGGCGGTCGTCGACAAAACGGAACTCCCCCGGCTGCGGCGCCTCGCCGCTGGCGGACGGGTCCAGCACGTCACCGGTGACCACCGACGGTGAACGCCAGCGCAGGGTTCCGTTGCTGCCGCTGATCCAGGCATACAAGCCACTCTCGGGCTGGCCCAGGCGCGGCTCCGGCAACGGCATCGGCACGTCGATGGCCGCGCCGGTGGTCTCCATCGCACCCATGAGCGAATAGATCACCAGCCGCAGCTGCTCCTCGGCGCCGGACAGGGTGGAAAGGCGGACGGAACGGTCGAGCACCAGACCCGCCAGGGTCAGGGAGATGCCGAGTACCAGCGTAGTGGTGACGAGCAGTCGGGATTGGATTCCCGGCCTCAACCACCGCCCTCCCCGGCGTGCTCGTCGGTGAAACGGTAACCCTGGCCGCGCACGGTGCGGATGGGATTGAACGGCACCAGCTTCTTGCGCAGCCGGCCGACGAACACTTCGATGACGTTGCTGTCGCGCTCGAAATCCTGATCGTACAGGTGATCGGTCAACTCGGTCTTGGAGACGACCCGGCCCGGATTGAGCATCAGGTACTCCAGCACCCGGTATTCGTAGGCGGTCAGCTCCACCGGATCGTCGTTCAGGCGCAGTTCCTTGCGTGCGGTATCCAGCGCAATGGGGCCGCTGGCCATCACCGGCGACGCGTAGCCGGCGGCGCGCCGTACCAGGGCATTGAGGCGCGCTTCGAGTTCCTCCATCTGAAACGGTTTGGTCAGGTAATCGTCGGCGCCGGACTCGAGCCCTTCCACTTTGTCCTGCCAGTGGCCGCGGGCGGTGAGAATCAGAATCGGAAAGCGCCGGTCATCGCCGCGCAGCCGACGGATCAGGTCGATGCCGCCCAACTTGGGCAGGCCCAGGTCGATGACGGCGGCTTCGTAGTCGTATTCCTGGCCGAAGTACAGACCTTCCTCGCCATCGGCTGCCGCGTCCACCACGTAGCCAGCGCCCTTGAGGCGCTCGCTGAGCTGACGTTTGAGCTCCGGCTCGTCCTCGACGATCAGAATTCTCATGGGATGCTCAACCTCCGGAACGGATGCGGCCGTCGCTGTCCACGAAGTAGTTTTTGACCCGCTTTCCGTCCACCAGCACGCGCACTTCGTAGCCGCGCCGTCCGCCCTGTTCGCTGGGGGTGGCCGACAACACCCGGCCGCCGGTCTCCCGGCGCACCTTGTTGGCCGCCTGCTCCAGGGTGACCCCGGGCGGGCGCACCAGTGAGTTGGGTTCGAGCGGATTCTCCGAACCGCCCATCCAGTCGGGGGCCGCCAGCGCCCCGGGACACCCCAGCAGCGCCACCAGTGCGAGCCCTGCGAGACCGGCAGAACCCGGTTTCATCCTGTTGCGACGTGTCTGCACCGTCCCGATTCTACCCTCACCGCCCGCCGCATGCCTGCCCCGGCGGCCGCCGGTCAGCCAAGGGGTGTGACCTGCACCCGGACCCGCAGGGTCGAGCCGGGATCACGGTCCATGGTCGTGGTGTAAGTTTCGCCGCCGTAGCGGTAGGTCACCGCATAGCCGGCCAGTTGTTCCTCCACCCGCCGCTCGTTGACGGTATGGCAGACCTCCTCGGTTCCGTAACGAACCGGCGCGTGCGCTTCGCGGCGCTGCCGGGCGATGTCCGCGCCGATGGAACCGCCGAGCACCGCGCCCACCACCGCACCCACCTGCTTGTTGCGCTTCTTGTGGCCCACGGCATTGCCGATGGCGCCGCCGATGATGGCGCCGCCAATGGGCACCGTCGCCGAGCGCGCGCGCGGCGTGTCGTGGTAGGCGACGGTTTCCTGACGGCATTCCTGCACCGGCACCGTGTAGGAGACGGTCTCGTAGATGGGATTGCTGGTCACCACCTGCGCGTACTGGTACTGCGATCCGTTGTAGCTGCCGTAGCCGGCGTGTGCGGCCGGCACCAGCGCCACCGCAACCAGCGATCCAACCAACCTTGCACCCACCATCGTGACCTCCGAAATTGCCGTGATGCAGGCGCATTGTTGCCAGGGCTGGCTGAATGGACTCTGAACCCCTGCCCGGTCGCCGTGCGGCGCGTACCCTGGCACCGCAGCGCGGCGAAACCGGGTCCCGGATCACGTTCCGGCGCCGTTGCAGCGCAGCGCAGCCATGGCATGGTCCGGGCCCAGGGTGACCACCACGTCGGCGCGGGCCGGCAGAGTCCGGGCCTGCTGCCGGGTCGTCCGTTCGTAGTGTTCGACAAAGCGTTCCACGTCCGCCGCGGACATGCGCCGCGCCGCCGGCAGCCCCTGCTCCTGCTGGGTGCGCCAGCGTACTACCGCCGCCATGTCCGGCACCGCCAGGTAGATCAACTGGTGGAAGCGCGTCCACAGCTCCCGGTACGGGCCCGCCAGGGCGGTGTTGACGTAGCGGCGCCAGCGGCAGTCGGGGTCATGCAGCGCCTCCAGATCGTTCACTGGCCGCGTGAGGGCCGCCTCGGGCTCCGGCCCGGCACCCAGGCACCAGCCTTCCAGCACCAGCACGTCCAGCGGCGTGACGACCTGCCGCCACTGATCCGCCGTCAACCGGTCGTCCGTCCCCTTGTCGAACACCGGCAGGTCCAGGGTGCCGGTGGCACCGAGACCGTCGAGCACCTGCCCGAGCAGGCTGGTATCGTGGGTTCCAGGCACGCCCCGGGTAGCAAGCAGCGGATGGACGCGGGCGCCCAGATCCGCCCGCTCGGCACGGGTGAGGTAAAAGTCGTCCAGTGAACAGGCGGCAGCGCGCAGTCCGGCGGCACGCAGGGTGGCCTCGATGCGGCGTGCCAGGGTGCTTTTGCCGGAGCCCTGGCCGCCACTGATGGCCAGCACCACGGGGCCGCCCGGCGGCCCGTCCGCGGCCAGGCGCCGGACCAGGGCGGCCGCCAGATGGCGCCAATCCCGCGGCACCGGCGTGCCCGGCTGCGCCTGGTCGGTCCGGTGCAGCAGATCGAGTGCCTGGCGATCGTCCGCCGGCAGGCCGAGCGCCCGCAACACCTCGTTCATCTCCATACCTCGAGCGTCTCCCATTGGGCGCGGGATCGCGTCCGCGCTTATCCGTATAATTGCCGGCCCGACCGATACCCCCGGCCAGATCCGAGTGGCAAGCCGGGGCCCGCCGACCGCCGAGGCGGCGGATCCGCAGTTCGACCCTGGAGTACCACCGGATGAGTTCGTTCACATTGCGCAACTTCCGTCACGCCGCGCCCGTCCCAGGGCTGCTGTCGGCGGCTCTGCTGCTGGGGCTGGCCGCCGGCTGCAGCAGCGGCGCCCCGTCCCCGGAACCGGCGGCGCCCGCCACGCAAGCGCCGGTCACCCTGGTCCAGAGCCCCAACGACGACCGCGATTATCGTTACCTGACCCTGGACAACGGTCTGCGGGTACTGCTGGTGTCGGACCCGGCGGCCGACAAGGCGGCGGCATCCCTGGTGGTGTTCCGCGGCAGTTACGACGAACCCGACGCCTGGCCCGGACTCGCGCACTTCCTTGAACACATGCTGTTCATCGGCACCGCCAGGTATCCCGAGGTCGACGCCTATCAGCAGTTCATCGGCCAGCACGGCGGCTCGTCCAACGCCTACACCGCCGGTGATCACACCAACTATTTTTTCGACATCCAGCCGGACCAGTTCGAAGCGGCCATGGACCGATTCGCGCAGTTTTTCATCAGCCCGCTGTTCGACCCCGAGTACGTGGACCGGGAGAAGAACGCGGTCAACTCCGAATACCAGATGCAGATCAAGGCCGACAACTGGCGCGGCAGCGCCGTGGTCAACGAGGTCATCAATCCGGCGCACCCGCAAGCGCGCTTCAGCATCGGCAGCCTCGACACCCTGGGAGACGGCGTCCGCGACGCTCTGGTGCAGTTCTTCGACGACGACTACTCCGCTGACCAGATGGTCCTGGTAGCGCTGTCCAACCAGGCCCTGGACGACATGGCGGACTGGATTGCGCCCATGTTCTCCGCCATCGAGAACCGCGGCATCGGCCCGGCGCCTGAGCGCCCGCCGATGTTCACCGCCCGGGAACTGCCGGCAGTGGTCAGTTACCGGACCATCATGGACGGCTACCGGGTGGTCTACAACTTTCCGATCCCGCCGGTGGACGGCCACTACCGGGAGAAACCGGCCGAATACGTCAGCAACCTGCTCGGCCACGAAGGTGAAGGCAGCCTGCACCAGCGTCTGAAGCAGGCCGGCTGGATCGAATCTCTGGCGGCGGGCACCGGTTCGTTCGATCCGGACAACAGTATGCTGGTGATCGACATCGCCCTCACCGATGCCGGATACGCCAGCGTCGACAAGGTCACCGACGCACTGTTCGACTACATTGCGCTGCTCCAGCGGAACCGCCCCGAAGCGTGGCGCTACCAGGAACAGGCCGAGGTTGCGGCGCTGGGGTTCCGGTTTCAGGAGAAGCCCTCGCCCAGCGCGTTCGTCTATCAGGTGGCGCCACGTTTCCTGGACTATCCGCCCGCGGAGGTACTGGCGGCCCCCTACCTGATGGAAGAATTCGACCCGGCGCTGATCGGCCGCTACATCGACGCCCTGACCATCGACAACGTGCTGGTGGAGATTGCCGGCCCCGACGTCAGCGCCGATCAGCGCGAGCCCTGGTTCGACGTTCCGTACACGCTGGAACGGCGCCAACCGGCCCGTGGCGAGTCCGGGATCAGCGGCCTGGCCCTGCCGGCGCCCAATCCGTACCTGCCCGAAAGCCTGGACGTGCTGGCGGACGATCCGCAGCCGCCGCGCCTGGCGGTAGCGCGGCCCGGCCTCACCCTGTGGTCCGATCGTGACACCGAGTTCGGCACGCCCCGGGCCAACCTGTACCTGTCGCTCGGAGTGCGCGACGGCTTCGCCAGCGCCGCCGAACTGGCCCGCGCCAGCCTGTACAGCGCCGTGGTCGAGGACGCTCTCACCGCGACCGTGTACCCGGCCTATCTGGCGGGCCTGGGTTACGGCCTGAACGCCAACGGCTATGGCTTCGAACTGGCGGTCTCCGGTTACAGCGACAAACAGCTCGAGCTGGTGGGCACCGTGCTGGAACGGCTCACCGATTGCAGCGTCGATCCCGACCGTTTCGCCACCCTGCGCGACGAGCTGGTTCGCGACTGGCGCAACTACCGTGACGAACGCCCCTCCACCCAGGCCTACGGGGCCCTGGGTTATCTGCTGCTGTCGAGCCGCTGGCCGCCGGAGGCGTTGATCGACGCCCTGCAGACTCAGGACGCCGCGGCACTCGCTGCCTGGTGCCAGGCCCGCACCGGCGATTTCAACGTGCTGGCCCTGGACCACGGCAACCTGACCGAGGATGCCCCGTGGGCGCTGGCGGCAGCGCTGCAGGCGCATCTGAAACTCGCCGCTTTTCCGCGCTACCAGCCGTCGGTCACCGAGATCAGCGGGGCCAACTCGTATCAACTCGACATCGATCATCAGGATGCCGCCATGGTGCTGTACCTGCAGGACGGCGACACGGCGCTGCGTACCCGCGCCCTCAGCGCCCTGGCCACCAGCGTGTTGCGCCAGGCCTATTTCACCAGCCTGCGCACCGAGCAGCAGCTCGGCTACGTGGTCGCCGTCGCCAATCAGACGATTCGCGAGCAGAGCGGCATTGCCTTCCTGGTGCAGTCACCGGTGGCCTCGCCGGCTGAACTGATCCAGCGTACCGGCGCGTTCCTGAAAGGCGAACTGGAGACGGTACGCACCATGCCGGAGGCACAGTTCGAGAGTTTCCGGCAGGGGGTCGTGGGCCGCCTGGAGGAGCGTGACCGCAACCTGGCCAGCCGCGGCGCCCGGCTGTGGAACGATCTGGATCTCGGCATCACCACGTTCGACTCCCGCGCTCGACTGGCGAACGCGGTGGCGGCGCTCGGCCAGGACGATCTGCTGGATTATCTGACCGGCGTGGTGAGCCGCTTCGAAAGCGAGCGGCTGCTGGTCTACAGCAACGGCCGCTTCGACGAGGCGCCGGCCGCTGGTACCCGGCTGGACAGCGTCAGCGCTTTCAAGTCCGGCGCCCCAGCGCCCCGCTAAGGGGTGCCGCCCGCCAGGTCCAGCCGGTAGGGCGGCAGCGAGTCGAGCAGCGCCCGGCCGTAGCGTTTGGTGACGATCCGCCGGTCCAGCAGGGTGATGCGGCCGTGATCCCCTTCGTGGCGGATCAGCCGGCCGCAGGCCTGGACCAGGCGTAGCGCCGCGTCCGGCACGGAAATGTCGAAGAACGCATTGCCGCCCTGGGCCTCGGCCCACTCGGCCATGGCCTGGTCCAGCGGGTCCTCGGGCACCGCAAACGGCAGTTTCACCAGCACCACGTGACGGCAGTAGTCGTCCGGCAGATCCACGCCCTCGGCGAAACTGGCCAGCCCCACCAGGTAGCTGGGACCGCCTTCGTCCACCGCGCGCCGGTGCGCATCCAGCAGTGCCTGCTTGGAACCGTCGCCCTGAAAGCGGACCTGGGCCAGGAGCGGTTCCGGCAGAAGCCGCCGTACCTCGTTGAGCTGCCGCCAGGACGTGAACAGCACCAGGGCGCTGATCTCAGCGTCGAGCAGCGCCGGCAAGCGTTCCGCCACCTCCTGACTGTGGGCGGCAAAGTCGCGGGGGTCCGTGCGCATGGCGGGCACCGTGAAGGTGGCGATACGGGGATAGTCGAAGGGGCTGGGAATACGCAGCGCCACGGTGTCCCCCGGCAGGCCGGCGCGCTTCAGGAAGCGTGAGAAGGAGCCCAGCGCCGACAGCGTCGCCGAAGTGCAGACGCCGGCGAAACAGCGTTGCCACAGATGCTCGGCCAGCAGATTGCCGGGCTCGATGGGCGCACTCACCAGTTCCACGTCGGCGTCGGTACGGTTGGCCCAGCGCGCGTGGACGCCGCCGCCGGCAGCGCCGGTTGCTCCGGCTCCAGCGGCGCCTCCGGAAAAGTCCCGCAGCAGCGCCAGCACCGCCAGACCGCGGGTCTCCTGCTGGCCCACCACCGGCAGCCAGTCCTCGGCTTCGTGGGCATTCGGCCAGTGCACGTCGCCGGCCATGACTTCCTGCAGCAGAGCATGTACCCGGGCCAGATCGTCCACCACCCGGGTCACCGGCTGCAACGCTTCCGCCGCCAGCCCCGCCAGGGTCTCCGGTACCGCCCCGAGCACGAACCGGTGGGTCTCCAGGCGCTCGTCGCGGGCGATGTATTCCAGGCCCTCCGCCGCTGCCAGCAGCGCCCGCAGCGCGGCCTGGGCCACCGGTCCGTCCCCGGCGACCCGGGTCGCCAGGCTGGTCAGTTCATCGGGGCGCGAGAACCGCTGGGTCATGCTGCCGAGCAGGGTGTTGACGGTGTCGAACCAGGCCGCCGTGCCGCCCAGACGCGCCGAGGCGGCAAAATGCTGCTGAGTCTTGTCCGGCAGATGGTGGGCTTCGTCGAGTACGTAGATCACGTCTTCGGGCTCCGGCAGCACGGCGCCGCCGCCCAGGGCCAGGTCGGCGAGCACCAGGTCATGATTGGCCACGATCACGTCCACCCCGTCCAGGTCGTTGCGGGCCTTGAAGAACGGGCACTGGCGGAAGAAGCTGCAACGGGAGTTGCCACAACCGCGGTGATCGGTGGTGACCTGGCGCCAGGCGGCGGCGTCGATCCCGTCGCGCCAGCTATCCAGTTCGCCATCCCACTGCTTGCCGGCGAAGGCCTCCAGCATGGCCTGATAAAGCGCCGTGCCGTCCTCGCTGACGGTCTCGAACAGCGGGATGTCCTGCTGGCCGTCGTAGCGCAGGCGGTCGTCCAGGCGTTTCAGGCAGACATACCGGCCGCGGCCCTTGGCCAGGGCGAAGCTGAACGCCAGGCCGCTGTGACGTGCCAGATCGGGCAGATCGCGCAGCACCACCTGCTCCTGCAGCGCCACGGTGGCGGTACTGATGACCACGCGCTTGCCGAGGCGCCGCGCCAACGGGATGGCGGGCAGGCAATAGCCGGCAGTCTTACCGGTGCCGGTACCGGCCTCCACCACCAGCAACCGCGGTGCGGCGCCCGCCAGGGTGCGCGCCACCTGGGCGATCATCTCGCGCTGACCCCGGCGGGCGCGGAAGCCCCGCGCCTCCAGCCAGGACCGGTAGCCCTGCTGAATCGCGGCTTTGCTGGCGTCGTCCAGGACAGCGCCGTTGGCATGTGGGTCGTCGCTCATGGGACACCAGACTAGCGCGGGCGGCGACAGCCGCCCATGGGCAGTTGCCTCCACCACACTAAAAGAAACGCCGCCAGAAACCCCCGCCGAGATCGTCCTCACAACGGGCGAGCTGGCTCCGGTAGCGTGCCGCTTTGTCCGAAACCTTGCTGGCGTAGCTGCGTACCGTGGGTTTGCCGCGCCAACTGCCGCGCCGGTAGCCGGTGGGGCCTTCGTGGTAGGCCAGGTACAGGTGGTAGGCGTCGTCTCTGGCGATCCCGAGCTGCCGGGCGCTGCGGTTGTTGTACCAGCCGATGAAGTCCATGGCGTCCTCGAAATCGTCGCGGTCCGCCAGCAGGCTCAGGGTGTCGCGCCGGTAGTCGGTCCAGGCTTCGTCGGTGGCCTGGGCGTACCCGTAAGCGCTCGATGGCCGGGTCCACGGGATCACCCACAGCAGGCGGCCACGGGGCGGCCGGGCGTTGGACACGTAGCTGGACTCACGGTGTACGAAGGCCATGCTCACGTGCACCGGTATGCCCCACTGCTTCTCGGCCGCCCGGGCATCGTGATACCAGCCGGGCCGCTCTTCGAACACCGCGCACAGATCGTCCGGCTGCCGCGGCGGTTTGCCCGCGCAGGCCGACAGCAGCACAGCCACGGCGGCGCCCAGGGCCGCACACCGAGGCCAGCGGCCGGTGCGGTCAACGCACACCGTGAGACTCCAGCAGTTCCAGCAGCGCCGCCTCGTCCATGATCGGAACGCCCAGGGAGGTCGCCTTGTCGAGCTTGCTGCCGGCCCCCGGCCCGGCCACCACCTGATGGGTCCTGGCGGATACGGAGCCGGCCACCTTGGCGCCGAGTTGACGCAGCTTGTCCCTGGCTTCGTCGCGGGTCATGGCTTCCAGGGTTCCGGTGAGGACCCAGGTCTGCCCCGCCAAAGGCGCCGGACCCGTGGCCGCCGGCGGGTCCGGCCAGCTCACACCGACGGCGAGCAGATCATCGATGGCCGCGGCATGCTCGGGGTCCTGGAACCAGGCGTGCACCTGACTGGCGACAATGGGGCCCACATCGGGCACCGTCTCCAGCAGCGCCTGATCGGCGCGGCGCAGCGCTTCCAGGGATCCGAAGTAGTCCGCCAGATTCTGCGCCGTGGCCGTCCCCACCTCACGGATGCCGAGGGCGTAGATGAAACGGGCCAGGGTGGTGCGGCGGCTCTGCTCCAGGGCCGCCAGCAGGTTGTCGGCCGAACGCTCCCCCATCCGCTCCAGCCCCACGAGCTGCGCCTTGTCGAGGCGGAACAGATCCGCCGGCTGTGCCACCAGCTCCGCTTCCACGAGTTGTTCGATGAGCTTGTCACCCAGCCCCTCGATATCCAGGGCCAGGCGCGACGCGAAGTGTTTGAGCCCCTCCTTGCGCTGGGCCGGGCAGACCCGCGGTCCGGCGGAGCAGCGCGCCACCACCTCGCCTTCGGGCCGGACGATAGGACTGCCGCACGAGGGGCAGGACTCCGGCAGCGCTACCGGCGACGCATCCGCCGGCCGCCGGGCGCTGATGACGGCCATGACCTGAGGGATCACGTCCCCCGCTCGCCGCAACATGACGGTGTCGCCGTTGTGCAGGCCGAGGCGTGCCACTTCGTCCATGTTGTGCAGCGTGGCGTTGCTGACGGTGACCCCGCCCACGAACACCGGTTCCAGCCGCGCCACCGGGGTGATGGCGCCGGTGCGGCCAACCTGGAACTCCACCGAGGTGACCACGGTGGTGGCTTCCTCGGCCGGATACTTGTAGGCGATGGCCCAGCGCGGGGTCCGGCTCAACGTGCCCAGGCGCTGCTGACTGTCCAGATCGTCGACCTTGATCACCACACCGTCGATGTCGTAGCCGAGGCTGGCGCGCCGCTCCAGCAGGTCGGTGACGTAAGCCTCCACCTCGTCGGTACCCCGCGCGACCCGGGCCTGGGGATTGATCCGGAAGCCCCAGCGCTCGAGCCCTTCGAGCACCTGCATCTGGGTGGCCGGGGCCCAGTCGCCGTCGATCCGGCCGACGCCGTAACAGAACAGGGTCAGCGGCCGTTGCGCGGTGGCCTTGGGGTCGAGCTGACGCAGGCTGCCGGCGGCCCCGTTGCGCGGATTCACCAGCGGTTTGGTGCCCGCTTCCCGGGCCGCGGCATTGAAGGCCTGGAAGTCTTTCTGGGCCATGTAGATCTCGCCACGAACCTCCAGGACCCGTGGCAGGTCGTCGCCTTCCACGGTCAGCGGCACGGCGCGGATGGTCCGCACGTTGGCCGTGATGTCCTCACCGGTCTGGCCGTCGCCGCGGGTGGCGCCGCGCACCAGCCGGCCGTCCTCGTAGCGCAGGGTGACTGCAACGCCGTCGATCTTGGGCTCACAGGTGAGATCCAGCGGACCCTCCACCTCGAGCCGGTTGCGGCAGCGGGTCAACCATTCCTCCAGCTGCTCCATGCTGGTGCACTTCTCCAGGGACAGCATGGGCACTTCGTGGGTGACGGAAGCAAAGGCGGTCAACGGCTCCGCGCCGATACGCTGGGTGGGCGAATCGTCGCTGACCAGCTCCGGGTGCTCCGCTTCCAGGGCCACCAGTTCGTCGAACAGGGCATCGTACTCGGCGTCCGCGATGAGCGGATCGTCGAGCACGTGGTAACGGTGATTGTGCTGACGGATCTCGGCGCGCAGCGCCTCGAGGCGCTTCGCGATCCGCGCGGCCCCCCGGCTCATGCGCGCATGGACATGCGCCGCCGGCAGAATTCGGAGATCCGCTGACGGTAGTGCTCCACGGTCTGACCGGTCATGACGCTACGCTGCTCGTCCTTGAGCTCTCCGCCGACCCGGACCGCAACGTCACGAGCCACCTTGAGCATGTCCTCGAACACTTCCAGGGGGTTCTCCGGACCCGGTAACTGCAGGAAGAAACACACACCCGGTGAGCGGAAGTTCTCCAGGTCGGTCATGTCGAAAGTGCCGGGCTCCACCACGTTGGCGACGCTGTACCAGCTCGTCCGGCTGACCGGATCCTGGCGGTGGAAAATGTTCATGTCGCCGTAGCGCAGGCCGCGGGCGCGCAGGCTCTCCACCAGCCCGGCGCCGGTGAACGGATTTCCCTTGGGCGCCAGCAGATTGATCATGATGAGTTCCTGGACCGGCGCCTCGACCCGGTGGTCGCCACCCTTGCCGGCCGCCGTCCGGCCCACGCCTGAGCCTGCATCGGCCGCGCGGCGCGAGTCCCCGCTGTTGCGGCGCGAATCCAGACGCTTGCGCCCACCCGGGCGAGCGCCGGCATCCGCCGGGGCGCGTTGGTCCGCCGTGCCCCGCGGCTCGGACCCGGTGCGGCGCTCGGCGCCGGACCGTTCCTCGGCTGACTCGCCGGTCACCTTGCGGGCCCAGCGGCGCGGCTCCTTGGGCTCGTCCAACCGGCTGGCGCGCTCCGGCATGATCACGTCCGCCACCCGGTCCGGCGGGCGCGCCCCGGCCTGGTCGGCACGGGGCTGCTCGGCAACGGCGGCCTCTGCCGGGTCCGGCTCGGGACGCTGCCGGGAACGGGGGACCGGAGTTGCCGCAGCCTCGGCCGGCTCTGGCGGTTGTGTGCTGCCGGCGGCGGCTTCCGCGGCGCGTTCCGGGTCCTCGGGGCGGTCCGGTTGCGGCGGCAGGTCGTCGGCCGCCTCCCGGGTGATCCCGGGTTCGCGGCGGGGTCGGCCACTGCCGCTGGCAGGGCCGGGGTCGAGCCGGGGTTCCCGGCGCTGGGTCCGCGGCGCGGCGGCCTCCCGCTCTTCCGCCGCTTCGCCGAGCGCCAGCGCTTCCTGCCGCGGCACGTCACCCGGTTCGATCACCCGCGAACCGCCATTGGGCAGCTCCGAGTGCAGGTGGCGGATGTCGTCGGCATCGGCAGGAGGCAGATCGGTCACCAGATCGAGACGCAGCGGATCGCGGCGTGCCCGCCACGCGATCCACAGGCCATGTGCGATGACCGCAGCGATCAAAAGACCGCCGACGATCAGGATGAGGTCCTTGATGTCCACTTTCGGCTCCTCGGCCGCAACATGCGACCCGACAGCTCCCAGAACCCGGGGGCGCTCCATTTCCCTGGGAAACCAGCCGCACCTCGACGCCGGGCGCCGACGACGCAGCCGAAGTTTCCGCCAGCGACGGAAACTTCCAAGCCGAACTGGCTTCCGCCTTCAGGCGGTAGCCAGTTCGGCCGCTTCCTCCACGTCCACCGACACCAGCCGGGATACCCCGGGCTCGTTCATCGTCACCCCCATGAGATGGTCCGCCATCTCCATGGTGATCTTGTTGTGGGTTATGGTGACGAACTGAACGTCGGCAGACATTTCCTTAATCAACTCCGCGAAACGCGAGACGTTGGCATCGTCCAGGGGCGCGTCCACCTCGTCCAGCAGGCAAACCGGGCTGGGGTTGAGATGGAAGATGGCGAAGATCAGCGCAACCGCCGTCATCGCCTTTTCGCCGCCCGAGAGCAGATGCACACTCGCGTTCCGCTTACCCGGCGGCCGCGCCATGAGCGAGACCCCGGTGTCGAGCAGATCCTCCCCGGTCAGTTCCAGATAAGCGTGTCCTCCGCCGAAAATCTTTGGAAACAGCTCGCCCAGACGAGCATTCACTTTCTCGAAAGTCTCTTTGAAACGCAGCCGCGTTTCCTTGTCGATCTTTCGAATGGCCGTCAGCAGGGTTTCCAGCGCCTGTTCCAGGTCTTCGTTCTGCTGATCGAGATACTGTTTGCGTTCCGACTGCGACTCGAACTCGTCGATGGCCGCCAGGTTGATGGGCCCGAGGCGCTGGATGCGCCGGTCGACGGCGGCCAGCGCTTGCGCAGCGGCTTCTTCCGAGGCGTCTTCCGGCAGGCTGGCCCGAACCTCGTCCAGGGCAAAACCGGTGGCCTCGATCTGCTGCACCAGGTTGCGCTCTTCCACCGCCAGCCCCTGGCGGTCGACCCGGGCGCTCTCGAGGCGCCCGCGCAGTTCGTTCAGGCGCTCCTCGGCCTCGTGCCGGCTGGTCTCCAGCTCACGAACCCGGGCATCGATGTCTTCCAGCGTGCGCCGCACGTCGCCCAGGCGGACTTCCTGTTCCTGACGCGCCTCCAGTTTGGCGGCCAGTTCCGCTTCCAGTTCCGGCAGCGGCCGCGTGTTGTCCTGAATGCCGTTCTCGAGCTGGCGCTGCTGGGTCTCCAGTTCGGCGCGCTGGCGGATCAGACGCTGGCGCGCGGTTTCGCTGGCCGCCAGCCGTGATTTCAGGCTGCCCAGTTCGCCGTTCAGCGCGTGATAGCGGTCCCGGCTGGCCCGCGCACTCTGGCGGGCCGCCTCCAGTTCGCGTTCGTTGTCTTCGCGGGTGATGGCGTAACCGGCGCGGGTCTCGGCTTCCCGTTCGCGCTGCACCTCGGCCTCGGTGAGCGCCTGACGGGCTTCTTCGAGCTTGAGCAGTTCCTGCTCGAGCTGCCCTTCCGTTTCCGCCCGCTCCCGCTGCATGCGCTCGCGCCGGGCGTCGGCTTCTTCCTTCTGCACCCGGCGCACGCCGTGGTCGGTCCTGAGTTCGGACAGGCGCTGATTCAGCGTGTTGCTGCGGGCCTGCAGACGGTCGCGCTCGGCATCGAGCTGTTCGGTGCGGGCACGCGCTTCCACCACCCGGCCCTGCAGTTCGCCGAGATTACGCTCGGCCTCCTCCACCCGCATGGTGAGGGCATCGATCTGCTGGGCACGCTCGATGATGCCGGATTCGTCCTGGGCTTTACCCAGCACCCGCACCCAGTCCGGGCCGACCCAGACACCCTGGCGGGTGATGATGCTGTCCTGGGGTTTGAGCCGGCGCCGCTCGGCGAAGGCCACCTCCGCGGTTTCCGCTGCGTACACGCCGTGCAGCAGGGACCCGAGTTTGAGTTCGTCGCTGCGCACCAGCGATGCCAGGCTCGGCAGCTCGCCGTCGTAGTCGGCTTCGACCCGCCCTTCTACCAGCGTCACGCCGCCCTGGTCGAGATGTTCGAGAGCCGAGACGAAATCGTCGATGCGCTCCACACGCACTGCCTGCAGGTAGTCGCCAAGCACCGTTTCCACGGCCCGTTCCCAGCCCGGCACCACCGCCAGCGCCTCGCCCAGGCGCTTGGCGCCGGACAGGCTCTGGGCTTCCAGCCAGGCGTGGGCCAGGCGCTCGTCGCGGCCCAGGGCAGCGGCCTGCACCGCCTCCAGGCTGGCCAGCTCGTGGCGCAGGTTGTGGACGTCGCCGCGGGCTTCGTCGAGCACCCGTTCGGTGGTCAGCACCGACTCGCGGGCCGCCCCCAGATCCGCCAGACAACGATCGATGTCCGCTTCCACCTGGCGCCGCTCGGCCTCCTGATCACCGATTTCCCGGGCCAGGTTGTCCATGTCGTCGCTGGCCACGACCGGCACCCCGTCGGCATCGGCGTCGAGTTGTTCGCGGCGGCCGCGCAGGCGGGCGATGAGCTGCTCCAGGTGGTCGACCCGGGAGGCCTGAACCTCGGCGGTGCGCTCGAATTCGGCCATGCGCCGATTCAGCGCTTCCCACTCGCTCAGCCACTCGCGGTAGCGTCCTTCCAGCGAATCCAGCTTGCCGCTGCTGTCCTGGTCGGCCCGCGCTGCTTCCTCGACCTGGGGCTCCAGCTCCGTGACCCGCTGCTGCAGACCCTGAATCTCCTGGTCGTCCATGTCGAGCTGACGCACGGCCTCACCTGCCCGCTGCGTCACCGACTTGAGATCCAGTTCGAGTTGTTTGACCCGCTGCTGGTTGAAGCCGATGGCCTCCTCGACCCGCGCGATGTCGGCGCCGATCTGGTAGTAGCGGCCCTGGACCTTGTTGAACTCTTCCGACACCTCGCCGTGACGGGTACGGCTGCGCTCGATCTCGGTTTCGACGTGCTGGTAGTCGGCGGCGCCTTTTTCCCGGGCCACCTCCAGCTCACGAATCTCCTGCTGGCGCTGTTCCAGGGTGTGGTGCAGATTGACGTAGCGCAGGGTGTGCAGTTCGGCGGTCTGGCGCCGCTCTTCCTGCTTGAGTTCCTTGTAGCGCGCGGCGGCCCGCGCCTGGCGCTGCAGCCGGTCGAGCTGACGGCCCAGTTCCTCGCGCAGGTCGGTGAGCCGTTCCAGGTTCTCACGGGTGTGGCGGATGCGGTTTTCGGTCTCGCGCCGCCGCTCCTTGTACTTGGAAATGCCGGCGGCTTCTTCCAGGTAGACGCGCAGATCTTCCGGTTTGGCCTCCACCAGCTGGCTGATCATGCCCTGCTCGATGATGGAGTAGCTGCGCGGTCCGAAACCGGTGCCCAGGAAGATGTCCATGATGTCCTTGCGGCGGCAGCGATTGCCGTTCAGGAAATAGTTGGACTGGGCGTCGCGGGTGACCTGGCGGCGGATGGCGATTTCGGCGTAGGCCGCGTATTCGCCGCCGATACGGCCGTCGCTGTTGTCGAAGATCAGCTCGATGCTGGCCTGGGCCGTGGGCTTGCGGCTGTTGGAGCCGTTGAAGATGACGTCGGTGATGTTTTCGCCGCGCAGTTGCTTGGCCGAGCTTTCGCCCATCACCCAGCGAACCGCGTCGATGATGTTCGACTTACCGCACCCATTGGGGCCGACCACCGCGCAGCGGTTTCCGGGGAGGGTGACGGTGGTCGGATCGACGAAGGATTTGAAACCGGCGAGTTTGATCTGCTTCAGCCGCATTCGTACCGGGCGTGCACCCTGACCTCGAAAGCGCGGAGTTTAAAACACTCCACGCCCCCTGTCTGTACTAATGTCCGAAGCGGTTTCGGCCAGTGAATTCAGGCCGGAACGAGCTTGTCCTTGATCGACGACAACGCCAGCTTGCGCTCCCGGCCGTTGAAGGCGCGAACAAGCTGCACGACCTGTTCGGCGTTTCCGTCGCCAAGGGCTTTGAGCAGCGACTGGTGAAAACGCAGATTGTCGCGCAGATCGTATTCCGGGTTGACCGCCGCCAGATGAGTGAGGCGCAGACTCGCGGGAATCAGCCCTTTGAGCACCGACACCAGATAGAAGTTGTTGATCTGGGCAAAGCCGGCATGGGCGAAGGCGCGCCGCGCCTCCAGGGTGCCATCCAGGTCTTCCGCCTGCACCGCCGCCGCCAGGTCCCGCAGCGTGGCCTCGAACGGCTCCACCCGCAAGCCGCGGCGCTGGGCCAGCTTGGCGTAATAGGACCCCTGCAATTCGGTCACCAGCTCAGAGCAGTTACACAGTTCCTCGGCTTCCATGGCGCTGACCATGGCGCCGCGCCGCGGCAGAATCTCCACCAGGTAACGCCGTTCCAGAATCAGCAGCGCTTCGCGCACCGAGCCGCGCGACACGCCCAGCTCCGACGCCACCTTGAGTTCCTGGATACGGGCCCGGGGTTTCAACCGGCCGGCGATGATCTCGCTCCCCAGGTGGTCGGCAATCTTCTCGGTCAGACTCGCAGCCGGTTCGAACTGCATTGGGCAGGCCTCGCTGTCGGGGTTACCGGAACTTCGACCAGCGTCGGTGCGGGGGGTTCCCGCCGCCGGATATGGCAAGCACCCTGATGACGCCGGCCTCCGGCGGGTCGTAGCTCAGGCTGCGTCGGCGCTACTGACCACCCGTTCGTCGCTCCGGCCCAGACCGAATGCCTTCAGGAAGAACAGCAGGAAGGCGCCCACGCCCACAGCGAACACCACGTCGCCGGGAACCCTCGCCCAGACCAGCGCCTCCATCAGGGGATGGTGCATGAGTTCGGCGCTCCGGGCGGCCGCGTAATGATCGCTGAAGGCGACGTAGGTCTGCCACAGGCCCTGGGGCAGCAGCGACAGGAAGGTCATCATGAACAGACCCAGGTTCAGGGACCAGAAGGAGACCGACAGCAGCTTGTCGCTCCATCGCGCGGTATCCGTCAGCCCGCGCAGGCAATACAGCATCAGGCCCAGTCCGAGCATGCCGTAGACACCGAACAGGGCAGCGTGACCGTGGGTCGCGGTGGTGTTGAGCCCCTGCATGTAGTACAGGGCGATGGGCGGGTTGATCAGGAACCCGAACAGCCCGGCACCGATCAGGTTCCACACCAGCACGGCGGCGAAGAACCGGAACGGCCACTTGTAGACCCGCTCCCAGTCATGCTGACCCTCCAGCCTGGAGCGGTTGTAGGCCTCGAAACCCACCACCGCCAGTGGCACCACCTCGAGAGCGGAAAACACCGCGCCGAGGGCAATCACGCTCACCGGGGTGCCGCTGAAATACAGGTGGTGGAAGGTGCCGAGCACACCGCCGACCAGAAACACGATGGTGGCGAAGAGCACCGCGGTGGCCGCCACCGAGGCTCGCACCAGGCCCATGCGCACCAGCAGCGCCGACACGATGGCGGTGGCGAACACTTCGAATACGCCCTCTACCCACAGGTGCACGACCCACCAGCGCCAGTACTCCATGATGGCGATGTGGGTGTGCTGTCCCCACATCAGGCCGGCCCCGAAAAGCAGACCGATGGATACGGTGGCCACCGCCACCAGCATGACCAGCGAGCGGCCGCCGGCCTCGCGCAGGCGCGGGCGCAACGCCCGCATCACCAGCAAGACCCAGAGCAGCAGACCGATGAACAGATAGATCTGCCAGAATCGGCCGATGTCGGTGTACTCGTAGCCCTGATGACCAAACCAGAAATTTGCGGTCAGGTCCTCGAACAGGCCATTGATCGCGGACCACTGGCCGCCGAAGGCGCCGATCACGATCACCAGCAGGCTCAGGAACAGGAAGTTCACGCCCCACACCTGGTAAGGCGGCTCGTAGCCGGACAGCAATGGCGCCACGTACAGGCCGGTCGCCAGCCAGGCAGCGGCAATCCACAGTACCGCCAGCTGGGTGTGCCAGGTACGGGTCACGGAGTACGGCAGATACTCGGCGAACGGCAGCCCATACAGGCCCTGGCCTTCCACCTGGTAGTGCGCAGTGACGATACCGAGCAGGATCTGCACCGCGAACAGCGCGATCACCACCCAGAAATACTTGGCGGTGGCGCGCATGGACGGGGTGATCGTGACGCCGCGCATGAAGTCGGTGGCGGCAAATCCTTCCTCCGGCTCGCTGTCGGCCCGCCACACATCGAATTCCCGGGCGTAGTACCAGACCAGGGCGCCGATGCCACCCAGCAGCACAAAAATCGAGATGATGGACCAGAGGAACACGGACGCCGTCGGCGCGTTCCCGACCAGCGGCTCGTGGGGCCAGTTGCTGGTGTAGGTAATGGTGTCGCCCGGCCGCTCGGTGGTGGCCGACCAGGCGGTCCAGAAGTAGAAGGCATTGAGCGCGTGAGCGTCTCGGTCGCTCAGTTGGGTGTGGACCGGAAAGGCGTAGTCGAGGCGCAACTGCCGGGCCTCTTCGGTGCGGGCCTGATACAGGTCCCGGTAGTGGGCCGAGACCTGTTCGATGGCCTGGGCCCGGTCCCTCTCCACGGTTATTGATCCATCCGCGGGATCGTAGGTGTTGCGGCGCATGTCGAGCTGCAGCAGCGCCAGCGCCGAGGCCCGTGCTTCCTCGTCCATGGTCGCAAACGCCGGATGGCCGGCGGACCGGGCCCGGATGTCGAGCAGTGCGAGCGCTTCCCGGTGCAGCCAGTCGGCGCTCCAGTCTGGCGCCAGATAGCCGCCGTGGCCCCAGATGGACCCCTGCTGCATGCCGCCCATGGCTTGCCAGACGTTCTGTCCCCGCTGTATGTCCTCGAGGGTAAACAGCGTGGCGCCGCCCTCCACCTCCACCGTCTGGGGCAACGGTGGCGCCGCACGATAAATCTCCTGGCCGAAGTACAGCAGCACCGAGAACATGATCACCATGCTCACGATCAGGATGAACCACAGCCGTTGCAGATTGAAATGCCTGGCGTAACTGCTCATCGACCCCCCCCCGTCCGGATAAGACCCCACACCATCCACACTCGGCCAGCCTAAAGGCCAACCAGCAACCTGGACCATACGTAAAATCCCCAGTCGCTGATGACCCGGGCAGGTCCGCAGGGCCTCGGTGTCAGCGCGGCGCCAGCGCCGCTTCCAGGCGCAGCGGGTCGCTGCCGGTCGGCGCGTCGAGCACCGCCGACTGCCACTCCCAGTCGCCGGGGGCGGCGCTGGGGCTGCCGCTGGTGCTCAACCGCACCACCACCTCGAACTGAGCGGCATCGGACAGGCGTGCGGCCGCCGTCATGCTGGCGGTGTCGTCGAGCGGCACCGACAACGGCAGCAGGGCGGCCGGCCGGCGCGCCACCGCCAGGGGCATGCCGCCGCCCGGCGGTCGGGCCAGGACGAACAAAGTGGCGTCGCGCGGGGCGTCCGGCGGCGCGGTCACGGTCACCTCGATGGTGGGTGTGAGCGGCGTCATCTCCGCCCGGGCCCGTTCCAGACCGGCCAGCAGCGCCACCTGCTGGGATGCCGGCAGCGGACCGTTGAGCGCGCGGTTGAGAAACGTCACGGCCTGGCGGTAATCGCGGCGATGGAAGGCGTCGATGGCGTACATCTCCAGCACCAGGGGCTGATTGGGCTGGCGCTCGAGGATGTCCTGGGCAACCTGCCGCGACTCGTCGTCCAGCGCGCCGTTACCGGCCAGGTAACGGGCCTGCAGCCAGTAGATGTCCAGGGTCGGGTCGCTGCCCGCCAGATCGCGGGCCTGGGACAGGGCGGCGGCCGCCTGATCATAGGCGCCGAGCTGCAACCGGGTCACGCCCAGCAGGTACCAGCTCTGGGCGTCGTCCGGACGACGGGCCACCCGCTCGGCCAGGCGGTCCTGCCAGGATTCGATCTCGGCACGCTGCTCGCGCGGATCCAGGCGCAGCACCTGCATCGCGCCCACCACCCGGTCCGCGCCCGGTTCCCCCGCGGTCAGGTACACGATCACCGCCAACAGCGGCACCAGCGCCGCACCGAACCAGGCCAGTGCAAGGCTCGCACCCCGGCCGCCCCCCCTGGCGGACGGCGGCGCCGGCCGGTCGTCCCGGCCGTGAAGCTCATCGAGCAGATTGGCGCCCAGTTCGTCTACCAGGCGGGTCCGTTCTTCCGGCTGGACCTGCCCAGCGGCCGCCTCGGCCTCCAGTTCCGCCAGGCGGTCCCGATACAAGGCGCTCAACATGGCGGTCCGATCCGGGTCGGGCGCCCGTTCGCCGGCGGCGCGACGCAACCAGGGCCACAACACGAAAGCGGCAGCGGCCAGCAACAGCAGGCAGGCGAGAAACCAGAACATTCAGTCGCGATCCACGATGCCGCGCAGCTCCGCCTGCTCGGCCACGGTCAACGGGGTTGCCGCCGGCCGCCGCAGCAGGCGCCAGATCACCAGGGCGCCCACCAGGCCGAACAGTACCGGCGCCAGCCACAGAACCCAGGTGTCCGGACGGAACGGCGGATCGTAGAGCACGAAGTCGCCGTAGCGGGCCTGCAGGTAAGCGCGGATTTCGCCATCGCTCATGCCGTCTTCGGTGATCAGGCGGTAGACCGTGCGCCGCAGGTCCTGGGCGATGGGCGCATCGGAGCCCGCCAGGTTGGTGTTCAGGCATTTCGGGCACCGCAGTTCCGCGATCAACGCCAGGTAACGCGCCTGCTCGGCCTCGCTGGAGAACTCGAACAGATCCACGGGGCTGGCGGCCCGCGAGGGCTGGGCCGCAAGGCCCGCTGCGATGGCTAGCGCCAGCATGACCCACGGCGTCAGGCGCAGGGATCCAGGTCCGTTCATCGGCCGCCGCCCAGGCCCGTATCCCCGGGCTCCAGCACTTCCAGCGCCACCAGCAGCGGGGCCAGCTCGTCGCGCCAGATGCGCGGATTGATGTCGCCCACCCGCTTGTAGACGATGGTGCCTTCGGCATCCAGCAGAAACGATTCCGGGGCGCCGTAGACCCCGAGCTCCACCCCCAGCGAGCCGTCCGGGTCCTGAACGACCAGATCGTAGGGGTCTCCATAGGCTTCCAGCCAGCGCCTGGCCGCGGCCGCGTCGTCCTTGTAGTTGACCCCGACGATGCGCAAGCCGGTGCGCGCACCGATGCGCAGCAGTTCGTCGTGTTCCGCCTTGCAGGTGGGACACCAGGTCGCCCAGACGTTGACCAGCACCGGCGCCCCGAGCAGATCGGCCCGTTCGACGACCCGTTGCGGATCCGACAGCAGCGGCGCCCGGAAATCCGGGAACGGCTTACCCAGCAGGGCACTCGGCAGCTCGTGGGGATCGTTGAGACTGAAGCCCGCATAGCCGATGCCGACGATCAGCAGGAACAGAACCACCGGTACGAACAGGCTGGCCCGGTTCACGCGCCGCCGCCCCCGGCCGCCGGCGCGGTGTCCGCCGCCGGCGCCGCGACGGCCGGGCTGCGTGCGGCCCGGCGCCGCAGGCGCCGGTAGCGGCCATCGGCCACCGCCAGCGTGCCGCCCAGCGCCATCAGCAGGCCGCCGAGCCAGATCCACCGCACCAGGGGCTTGTACTGCATGCGCACGGCCCAGTCGCCATTCTCCAGGGGTTCCCCCAGGGAGACGTAGATGTCGCGGCCCACCCCGGGTTCGATGGCGGCCTCGGTCATTACCATCTCGCGCGCCAGGTAGCGGCGCTTCTCCGGATACAGCACGTAGCTGGATCCGCCCTCGGTAACGTGAAAGGCGCCCCGTTGGGCCACGAAGTTGGGCCCTTCGCGGTGGCTCACACCATCGAATCGAACGCTGGCCGGGCCCAGTTCGTGAACGTCCCCGGGGCCCATCCGAACGTCCTCGGCGACCGACAGCACGGTGGTGACCGCCACACCGATGACGGCCACCGCGAAGCCCGCGTGGGCGGTCATCATTCCCCAGTAGGCCAGCGGGATGCGCCCGCTGCCGAGGCGTAGCCGGCGGATCAGATCCGTGGCGTGGCTGGCAAGCACCCAGCATCCCAGTGCCACGGCCAGCAGCGCCTGCCAGCTCAGCGCGCGGGACAGCAGCAGCGGCAGCGCCACACCGAGCGCCACACTCAGCAGCGCCGCCCAGCCCAGCTCCCGTTTCAGGCGTTCCCGCCCGGTGCGTTTCCACTGCAGCGCCGGCGCCACCCCCAGGGCCAGGGTCAGGAGCAGCATGAGCGGCACGAACACCCGGTTGAAATAGGGCGGACCGATGGAAACCTTGTCACCGCCGGTGAGAGCCTCATAGGCCAGCGGGTACAGGGTGCCCAGCAGCACGGTGGCCATGGCGATGACCAGCAGCACGTTGTTGAGCAGCAGAAACGCCTCGCGGCTGAGCAGGCCATAGCCGACCCGGGAGCGGATCACCGTGGCGCGCAGGCCGTAGAGCAGCAGCGAACCGCCCACCACCAGCAGCAGAAAGATCAGGATGAACAGGCCCCGGGTGGGGTCCACGGCGAAGGCGTGCACCGAGGTCAGAACCCCGGAGCGGACGATGAAAGCGCCCAGCAGCGACAGGGAAAAGGTGGTGATGGCCAGCAGCAGGGTCCAGCTCTTGAAGGTGCCGCGTTTCTCTGTCACCGCCAGCGAGTGAATCAGCGCCGTACCCACCAGCCAGGGCATGAAGGAAGCGTTCTCCACCGGGTCCCAGAACCACCAGCCGCCCCAGCCGAGTTCGTAATAGGCCCACCAGCTTCCCAGCGCGATGCCGGCGGTCAGGAAAGCCCAGGCCACGTTGCTCCAGGGCCGGGACCAGCGCGCCCAGGTGGCGTCCAGACGGCCGGACAGCAGCGCCGCCACAGCAAACGCGAAGGCCACCGAGAAGCCCACGTAGCCCATGTAGAGCATGGGCGGGTGCACGATCAGGCCGAAGTCCTGGAGCAGCGGGTTGAGGTCGGCGCCGTCGGCCGGGGTCATGGGCACCAGGCGGTCGAACGGGTTGCTGGTCCAGATCAGGAACGCTAGGAACCCGATGTTGAGCAGGCCCATCACCCCGAGCACCCGGGCCAGGAACTCGGCGGGCAGATGACCGCCGCGCACCGACACCGCCAGGGTCCAGCCGGCCATGACCAGGATCCACAGCAGGAACGAGCCCTCGTGAGCGCCCCAGACCGCGCTCACCTTGTAATACCAGGGCAGCAGGCTGTTGCTGTTGTTGGCGACGTAGGCGACGGAAAAATCATCGCTCAGGAAAGCCTGCAGCAGCGCCGCGAAGGCCAGTGCGGTGAACACGAACTGGCCGGCGACCAGCGACCCGAGCCCGGCCGCGAGACGGGCTCCGCCGGCTTGCCCGGCGCCTGCGGCCCGCCCCGCCCCGGCCAGACCGAGCAAGGCGATGCCGATGGCCAGGGCGAGGGCCAGCGCCAGGCTTACCTGACCGAGTTCCGGAATCATGATCCGCCGCCCTGCTGGGCCATGTCCGCGAGCTCCGGCGGCATGTAGTTCTCGTCGTGCTTGGCCAGCACCTCACGGGCCTGGAACACCCCGTCGTGGTCGAGCTGGCCCAGAACCAGCACGCCCTGACCCTCCCGGAACAGATCGGGCAGGATGCCGCTGTAACGCACCTCGAAATCCGCGCCGGCATGATCCGTTAGCACGAAACGCACGTCCAGTTCGTCCCCGTCCCGCTTCACGCTGCCATCGCGAACCATGCCGCCGGCGCGGATCTGGGTGGCCACCGGCGCGGCCCCGCTGACGACCTGATCCGGCGGGTAGAACAGGTTGAGGTTGTCGTTGAGCGCCAGCAGCGCCAGCGCCACGGTGGCGCCGGCGCCCACCAGCAGGAACAGCACGACGAGCAGGCGGTTGCGGCGTTTCGGATGCATATCGGTTCCCTAATCCTGGCCGGCGGGGTCCACGTGACCCGTTCCCGACCGGTTCGCGGTGGCGGCCGCGCGGCGGCGCCGGGCCGCCGCCGTGGCGACGAACTGGCGGTTCGCCCGCCGTACGGACAGCACGTTGTAGGCCACCACCGCCACGGCGGCGGCATAACTCAGCCAGACATAGAGCCCGTGACCACCCATGGAGAGGAATTCGGCCAGCGACGCGAAGTTCATGCCGCCCCTCCCTGGCCGGTGGCCGGGTAACGGCCCGGCCGGGTGCCGAGCCAGTCTCCGACCCATTGGGTGGCCTGCTCCCGGCGCAGAATCTCCAGCCGCACCCGGGCAATCAGGTTGGCGCCGAAGAAACAGTAGGCGCCCAGGGCGTTGAGGAGCAGCGGCAGCCACATCTCCGGCGGCATGCTCGGCGCCTCGGTGAGTTTGAAGGTTGCGCCCTGGTGCAGGGTCAACCACCAGTCCACCGAGTATTTGATGATCGGAATGTTCACGGTGCCGACGATGGCCAGCACCGCACAGGCCCGTCCGGCGGCTTCCTGGCGGGGAATGGCCTGACGCAGCGCATAAATTCCCACATACAGGAACAGCAGCACCAGGACCGAGGTAGTGCGGGCATCCCACACCCACCAGGTACCCCAGGTGGGTTTGCCCCAGGCCGCCCCCGTGAACAGCGCCAGGGCCGTCATGGACATACCGAACGGCACGATGCTGGCCAGCACGATGTCGGCCATCTTCATGCGCCAGACCAGCAGTACCAGACCGGCGGCGCCCATCAGCATGTAGGCGGACTGACCGAGCATGGCGGCCGGCACGTGCACGTACATGATCCGGAAGCTGTTGCCCTGCTGATAGTCCGGCGGGGCAAAGGCCAGCCCCCACACCGTGCCCGCCACCAGCAGCACGGCCGCCAGGGTGCCCAGCACCAGCAGCAGCGGCCGGCTGATCTGGAAGAACCAGCGCGGTGAGCCGAGTTTGTGCCAGAGCTCTTTGAAATTCATGACGGGACGCTCATGGGCAGATTTTCACGCCTGTTCCAGACTGATGCGCAGGGCCGCCTGCACCGCAAACGGCCCCAACGTCAGGGCCAGCATGCTGATTGCGGTCAGCAGATAAATCTGCGCGCTGACCGCCACGCCACTGGCGGCCAGGGTCAGGGCGCCGGCCCCGAAGATCAGGGTCGGCACGTACAGCGGCAGAATCAGCAGCGCCAGCAGCACCCCGCCGCTGCGCAATCCTACCGTGAGCGCGGCACCCACCGCGCCCACCAGGGTCAATGCCGGACTGCCCACCAGCAGGGTCAGCACCATCACCGGCAGCACGCCGGACGGCAACCGCAGCAGCAGCGCGGCCAGCGGCGCCAGCAGCGCCATGGCCAGGCCCGTCACGCACCATTGGGCCAGGACCTTGGCCAGAATCGGCACGAACAGCGGCCGGCCCAGCAACACCATCTGTTCCAGGGTGCCGTCGTCGTAGTCGCGGCGGAACATGCCTTCCAGAGCCAGCAGATTGGCCAGCAGAACCAGCACCCAGATGATCCCCGGCGCATGGCGGCCGAGCACGTCCGGCTGGGCGCCTATGCCAAGGGCGAACAGGGTAATGGCCAGGAACAGGAATACCAGCGGATTCAGCGCTTCGCTGACGGAACGCAGGGTACCTGCCAGCTCGCGCCGCCACTGCGCGGCGAACAATCCGGCCGGGCCGGTCACAGGGCCTCCGGGGATACTGCCGGTTGCGCCAGATCATGGGGTTCGACGTTCTCCAGAGACAGCCGCCGGGCCGCGTCCAGGCCCAGGGACTGGTGGGTGGCGCACAACACCGCCCCGCCGGCGGCGGTGTGGGCACCGATCAGTTCGCGGACCAGCCCGGCCCCGCTCCGGTCGAGGGCGGTCAGCGGTTCGTCCAGCAGCCACAATGGCGCCCGGCACACCAGCAGTCTCGCCAGACCGACCCGCCGCTGCTGACCGGCGGACAACTGCTGACATACCGTATCCTCGTAGCCGCCCAGGCCGACCCGGGCCAGGGCCTCGGCGACGCCAACCGGGTCCGTTCCGCTGGCGCCGGCCAGGGCCTGATACCAGGTCAGGTTCTCCGCCGCCGTAAGCCGGGCGCTGATGCCGGCGCGGTGGCCCAGATACAGACTCGCGACGGCTTCCAGGGTTCCCGTAACGTCCGGATAGAGGCCGGCGATGGCCCGCAACAGGGTGGACTTGCCGCTACCGTTGGGCCCGTGCAGTTCGACGGTCTCGCCGGCCTGCAGCATCAGGCTCAAGCCCTGAAACAGCACCCGGCCGTCCCGCGCACAGCCCAGGCCGTCGATCTGCAGCAGGCGCGGGCTCATGGAAGTCCGACGACCCGGTAACACGGATCATAGGCCGCCCCTTCCAGCTTCATGCGGCCCTGACGGACGAACTGCCGCAGCAGGTGATCCAGGGCGTCCACCAGGGAGGCATCGCTGTGCAGTTCGAACGGTCCGCGCTGCTCGATCATGCGAATGCCATTCTCCTTGACGTTACCCGTGACGATGGCGGAAAACGCCCGGCGCAGTTCCACCGCCAGTTCGTGGGGCGGCAGATCCCGCGACAGGCGCAGTCGCGAGACGTTTTCGTGGCTGACCAGAAACGGCGTCTGGTGCTCGTAGGGAATCTTCATCAGCCAGTTGAAGTAGTAGGCATCCCCGTCCCGCCGCCGCTGCCGGCGCACCCGGCGTACCCGGGCCCCCATCAGGTCGCCTACCCGCTGGGCGTCACCCACCACGATCTGGTAGCGGCGGCTGATTTCCTCGCCCAGGGCCAGGCGCAGAAAGGTGTCGAGCTCGTGGAAATAGTCGGCGCTTTCCGGCGGCCCGGTGAATATCACGGGCAGTTCCTGGCGCTCGTTGGCCGGATCCAGCAGCACGCCCAGCAGGTACAGAATCTCCTCCGCGGTGCCGACGCCGCCGGGAAACACGATGATGCCGTGGGCCATGCGCAGAAACGCTTCGAGTCGTTTCTCGATGTCCGGCAGCACCACCAGGTGGCTGACCATGGGATTGGGCGGCTCGGCGGCGATGATGCCGGGCTCGGACAGACCCAGGTAGCGGCCGTTGCGCAGGCGCTGTTTGGCGTGGCCGACGGCCGCCCCTTTCATGGGGCCTTTCATGGCGCCGGGGCCGCAGCCGGTACACACGTCCAGTCCGCGCAGGCCGAGCTGGTAGCCCACTTCCTTGGTGTAGTCGTATTCCAGCCGGGAGATGGAATGGCCGCCCCAGCACACCACCAGATTGGGGGCCAGATCCGGGTTGAGCACCCGCGCGTTCTTGAGAATCTGGAACACCGCGTCGGTGGCGCCCTCGGAGGTCGACAGGTCGTACAGATCACTGTCGGCGATCTCGGTGCCGATGTAGACGATGTCGCGCAGCACCGCGAACAGGTGCTGACGGATCCCTTCCACGATGCGCCCGTCGACGAAGGCGCTGGCCGGGGCATTGCGGATGATCAGTTTGAGGCCGCGGGTACGCTTGGCCACCTCGATGGAGAAATCGGCGTAGTCCTCGAAAATTGCCGCTGCGTCGTCGGTCTCGTTGCCGGTATTGAGCACCGCCAGCGCACAGCGCCGGAACAGCTCGAGCAACTGGCCTTCCCGGGCGGTACTGGTGAGCGCCGACACCTCCCGCTGCGAGAGCAGCTCCAGGGTGCCGCGCGGGCCGACGTGAATTTCGCCAGGATATTTGCTGGCGCGCCCGACTTCGGTCATTGCATGCGCACGTGGAAGAACACCTGGCCGGAGCCGCCCGGCGGCAGGTCACGCCGGTAGGTCCAGCGCAGGCTGGACACCGGTCCGGCGCCGCCCGCGGCGGTGGCGGCATCCCCCGTGGCCGGCGCAGCGCCTTGCGGCGCCGATTCGTCCGCCGGCGCCGCCGCGTCGACGGTCTCGAAGGTCTCGCCGTCGCTGGAATACTCGACCAGGGTCCAGTCTCCGCCCGCGGTGCCGGACAGGTACTCGGTGCCATCGGGGATCGGATTGGTGATGACGATACGCTCGGCCTCAACCAGGGTTTCGCCGTTGTTGGTGAAAGTGATGCCGTAACGCAGTTCCTCGCCGGGCAGAACGGCGTCCGCGGGCAGCAGCTCACGCCGCACCCGGCCGTCCTCGTCGAGGGTGGTTTCCACCTTGTTCACGACGGTCTGCAGGGTCACCTCCGCGATCGCCGCGGCGCCATGCAGCAGCAGACCCAGGGTACTCACGAGGGTCAGTGCATTCCTGACTGCCCGGCCCATCTTCATCGCTGTCTCCTCTACTTGTCGCTGGTCCTGTCGCTTCGTTGCCGATCTGCGTGGCCGATCTGCGTGGCCGATCGCGGTCAGCGCCGCGACGTCTCCGGCCGGGTCCGCAGGTCCGCGCTGCCGGTGCGCGGGTCGAACCAGATTTCCACCAGCCCCGCCTCCACCTGGCGCAGCACCGCCGCGCACTTCTCGTCGAGCGAGTAGTCCCTATGACCATAGTCCGTGCCTTCGCGCAGCACGAAGGCTTCCACCAGGCCCTGCAGAGCCTCGACGGAAAGCTCTCCGGCGGGCACCCTGACCGGCTCTGTGATCATAGCTGGATCACCGTGGGAACGGTGTTTTGAACCCCTAGGCGAAGTTTACGTGATGCAGTCCACATGCTGGCCAGCCCGGGTTGAATTTGCCTCATCAGGGTGCATAACTTCCCGGGAATCAAACATAATCGAAACAAGGGTTGCGTCGTTGGGCGGGATGGTTCCTGCTGCAGTGATTCGATGCGTTCGAATGACCGGCGATCGAATGACGGGACAGACGCACCAGCTCAAGTCACCGGAACAGGCGCCGGACGAACCGGCCGCCACCGGATGGACGTTCCAACAGGACGGGGAACTATGGCCGATCAGGAACACATTCTCGTCGTCGAAGACGAGCCTATCACACGCGAACAACTGGTCTCCTACTTCGAGGACGAGGGATTCAAGGTCAGCTCCACCGGCAGCGGCGACGACGTGCTGCCCATGGTACTCGATCGCGATGTGATCCTGGTGCTGCTCGACATCAAGCTGCCCGGCAAGGACGGCCTGACCCTGGCCCGGGAAATCCGCTCCGAGACCGACATCGGCATCATCATGGTGACCAGCAAACAGGAGCAGATCGACAAGATTCTTGGGCTCGAATCCGGCGCCGACGACTACGTCACCAAACCGTTCGATCCGCGCGAACTGCTGTCCCGGGCACGCAACCTGATCCGCCGCGTGCACATTCAGCAGCGTCAGCGGCGCAAGAACCACATCCGCCACTTCGAAGGCTGGCAGCTCGACCTGAACAAGCGCGAGCTGACCTCGCCGGACGCCGAAACCTCGACCCTGTCGGCGGGCGAGTACCAGCTCCTGCTGGCGTTCATGGAGCGGGCCGGGGAAGTCATGAACCGTGACCAGCTCATGAACCGCATCCGCAACCGCGAGTGGTTCCCGGACGACCGTTACATCGACGTGCTGGTGGGACAGCTTCGTAAGAAACTGGGCGAGCGGGCGTCCACGGCGAAAATCATCACCACCATCCACGGCACCGGATACCTGTTCACACCCGAGGTGACCTGATCGCGGGTGGGGGCCGCCGGGGGCCGGGTACCCGGCAGCCGGGTCCATGGATTGACCGACGGGCGGCAGGACACCAGTGGCCAAGGGTGTAGACAAGACGATTTACGAGAGCGCTTCGACGCTGGTCAAGCGGTCCCAGTGGGACGGCCAGCCGGTGATCATCAAAGCGCTCAAGGCGAGTGCGCGCCACGCGGGCTCCATTGCCCGCTACCAGCACGAATTCAAGCTCAATCAGTCGCTCACCAGCCCCTACATCTGCCGGGCCCTGGCCATGGACGACGCCGAGCACCGGATCATCTTCGAGGACACCGGCGCCCGGGCTCTGCGCGAGATCATCCGCGACGGCGCCCTGACCCTGGACGAACGCCTGGACGTCGCCATGGCCCTGGCCCGGGCGCTGCAGTCGATCCACGACGAAGGGGTGATCCACCGCGACCTCAATCCCGGCAACGTGATCATCCAGGACGGTTCCCTGGAACTGCGCCTGATCGACTTCGGCCTCGCCACCCTGGCTCCGCGCGAGTATCCCAATCAGGAAGGCGGCGGCCACCTGACAGGCACGCTGCCCTACATCTCGCCGGAGCAGACCGGACGGGTCAACCGGGTGGTGGACTACCGCACCGACCTGTATTCCCTGGGCGTCACCCTGTACGAACTGTTCAGCGGCACCACGCCGTTCACCGCCACCGATCCGCTGGAGATGATCCACGCCCACATCGCCGGCACGCCGAAGCCGCTGCACATCGCCGAGCCCGACGTGCCGCGCTGGCTCTCGGACGTGGTCCAGAAGCTGCTGGCCAAACAGCCCGAAGATCGCTACCAGAGCGCCGCCGCCACCTGGGACGACCTGTCCGAGGGGCAGCAGAACGCCACCGTCGTACCGTTCCGTCTGGGCCGCACCGACGCCCCCGGCCAGCTTTCCCTGCCCAAACGCCTGTATGGCCGGGAGGCCGCCCTGGACGACCTGCGCGGCGCCATCGACCGCGCCATGGCCGGGGAAACGGTGATCCTGGAAATCAACGGGCCCAGCGGCTTCGGCAAGTCGGCGCTGTGCGACGCGGTGCAGCGGGCGGCCCGCGATCAGCGCATGCTGACCGCACGCATCGGCCTGCGCGGCAGCCCCTACCGCGACGGGGTTGGCCTGTGGCTGGAACTGCTGCGGCTGCTGGTGCGCCAGGCGTTGTCCCTGGCGCCGCCGGAGGGACAATCCCTGGTGGAACGTCTGGGCCGCCTGCCGCCGGCCAGCCGGGCCTGCCTCACCGCCTACATGCCGGAACTGGGCCCCGTGCTCGGTGACGCCGACGGCACCGACCCGGCCGCCCCGGCCATCGCGGTGGCCCAGGCCCTGCGCGCCATCGCCCCGCACCCGCTGTGCGTCATCGTCGAGGACACCGATAACCAGCCCGAGGACGACCTGGCCCATCTGCTCAACACCGCGGCGGAACTACGCCACGTGCTGCTGGCGTTCTCCCAGGAACAGCCCGACCCGATGCTGTTCGACCGTCCGCGCCTGGCGACCAAACGGATTCCCCTGCTGCTGACTCCCCTCGGCAAGGGTGACGTCAGAAAACTTCTTTCCGACATGCTGCTGGTCGGCGAAGCCGGGGTCCGCGAGCTGGCGGCGGCCGTGCACGAGAAAACCGATGGTGTTCCTGGCCATCTGCTGGATCTGATCTTCGAACTGCACAGCGAGCAGGTGATCGTTTACGACACCACACAAGGGGAGTGGACCTGGGATCTGGAACGGGTCCGGCGCCATTACTTCAGCAACAATTCCATCGACCGGGTCCGCAAGCAGCTCGAGTCGCTGCCGGAGGCGACCCAGGAAGCGCTGCGCTGGGGCGCCGCCATCGGCGACGAGTTCACCGGCGCGCTGGTCGGCGCCCTGCTGGCGCCCCGCGGCGAAGATGCCGCCAGCGCCCTGCGGCCCGCAGTCAGCGCCGCTCTGTTGCGCAGTGTGGAAAACGATGCCGACGGCGGCGGCGCCGAGCGCTACCGCTTTTCGCACCCGCGGATCCGCGCTCTGCTCTACTCCAGCCAGCCCCGCGACGACAAACCCCGGCGCCACCAGGCCATCGCGGCGCTGCTGAAACAGCAACGGCCACGCAGCGGCCGCGAGGTCATGCAACTCGCCGATCAGCAGAACGCCGCCGTGGACTTCATCGCCGCGGACCCGGAGCGGCGTGCCGACGTGGCCTACCACAACCTGCTGGCTGCCCGCGCCGCGCTGGAGACCGGCCAGTTTCAGGCGGCCTACAAGTACGCCCGGGGCGGACTGGTGCTGGCCCGCGCCGACGATGGCGGCGGCGTGGACGAGGCGGTGGGCCTGGAACTCGCCGAGTGTGCAGCCGAGTCCGCTTTCCTGTGCGGGGACTTTCACCAGCTCTACCGGGTGGTTCGCGAAACCCGCGCCGCCAGCAGCGTCATCGACGAGATGCGGGTTCGCGCCGCCGCGGTGCAGAACCGTCTGGGCGAGGCGGAAACCCTGGCCGAAGCGACCCTCAACCGGCTCGGCACCCGGCTGCCGGCGCGCCCGGGAAGCCTGCCCGGCCCGACACTGACCTGGGTGCTGGAGCGCGGCGCGGCGCTGCGGCGCTGGTTCGACCGCCGCACCGGCCGGACCCTGCCAACCCCGGTTGCCGTGGTCAGCGACCTGCGGGTGCACGAGATCTTCCGGCTCTACGGCTATCTGCTGCACATCGGTTATCACCTGGGATCGGTACGATTGCCGCCGCTGGCGCGGGCGGTACGGCAGCGTGCCAGACGCAGCGGCTACAGCGCCGAGGTCGCTTTTGCTACCGCCGCCCAGGCGGTCGTAGCCTTCGTCGACGGTGACGCCCGCAGCGCCCGCCGGTACGCCGACCAGGCGCGCCTGCTGGCGGCCCGTTTCCCCGGCGAGAGCTTCGCGGTGCGCAGTTCGACCCTGCTGGCCGGACTGGTGGACCCCTGGTTCACCTCCCTCGACCACACCCTGAATGCCCTGTCGGAGAATCTCTCCACCAGCATCAGCCGCCGCGACTACGAGTTTGCCGCGGCCGCCAGCGCGTTCTACGCCACCAATGCCATGGTGCGCGGCGCCGAGCTGGGCGCCCTGACCCAGGCTCTGCACACCCACGTGTCGCAGCTATCCCAGTACCAGCACGTCACCGACATCAACATCAGCCGCTTCGTGCTGCAGATCGTCAACAGCCTGGTGGGTCAGGCGGACGTCGATCCGGATCCGGAGCGCGGCCATAACCTGGCAATTCAGAACAGCGAGGACGTGGTCGCCCACGGCGTGGTATACGTCCTTCGGCTCTATTACGCGGTGCTGTTCCAGGACTTTCAGGGCGCCGGCAACATCCTCACCCTGGCCAACCAGTTCGGACGCTACCTGGCCGGCTCGCCGCTGCTGACCCTGCTGCGCTTCTGCGAGAGCCTGATTCATCTGCGTGCCGACGCCCGCGGCAGCGCCGATGCCCGGGGCCAGGGCCGCGGTGCGCCGGGCCGGGCCGTAGTGCGCAGGAACCTCAGGGAACTGTCGCGCTGGCGGCGTCAGGGCGCCACCCACGTGGAACCGAAGATCCTGCTGCTGCGGGCGGAACTGGCCTGGCAACAGGGCAACACCACCCGGGCTCTGGAACTGTACGAACGCAGCGCCGAGCGTGCGCGGCGCCTGGGGCTCGCCAACGACGAAGCCCTGGCGTACGAAATGGCCGCCCGCGCCTGCGACAAGAGCGGCCGCACCGACTTCGCCAAACTGTTCGCCCGCAACGCCCACCACTCCTATCTGCGCTGGGGCGCCGCGGCCAAGACCAACCAGCTCGAGCGCGAGTTCCACACCCTGCTGCACGACAGCCACGACGGCCATGGCAGCAGTTCCCTGTCGGTGGGTGACCTGGCGGAACTGACGGTGCGCGACATTCACAGCCGCACCGCCAGCTACACCACCAACGACTTCAACGAGCGCATCCTGGACACCACCACGGTGCTGCGCGCGGCCCAGACCATCTCCGGCGAAATCATGCTGGACCAGGTGCTCACCAAGCTGCTGCGCCTGGCCCTGGAGCACGCCGGGGCGCAGAAGGCCTGCATGCTGCTGGCCCACGAGCGGCGCCTGTTCGTGGAAGCGGTGGCGTCGGTGGACAGCGGCCCGACCCACCGGGTCAGCCCGGCAGTGGCCCTCGAGGTTTCGGACGACGTGCCGGAGAGCATCGTTCAGTTCGTGGCGCGTACCAAGGAAACCCTGGTGATCGGCGACGCTACCCAGGAAGACGTGTTCACCCAGGACGCCTACATCAAGCGCATGCAGCCACTGTCGGTGCTCTGTCTGCCCATCGTGCACCGCGGCGAGATCTCCGGGATTCTGTATCTGGAGCACCGCTGGTTGACCGACGTGTTCACCCGTCAGCGGGTCGAGGTGCTGGCCCTGCTGGCTTCCCAGGCGGCCATTTCCATCGAAAACGCGCGCCTGTACGCCGACCTGCAGTCCACCCGGGACGAATACCGGACGCTCTACGACAATGCCATCGAGGGGCTGTTCCGGATCAGCCCCAATGGCGTGCTGCTGTCGGCCAACCCCACCCTGGCGCGAATTCTCGGCTTCGACAACGTGCTGCAGCTTCTGGACGAATACCGGGAACTGCTGGACCGGGTGTTTCTGTCGCGGGAGAAGATCAGCCAGTTCCTGTCCGAACTGGAACAGCAGGGCCTGGTCAGCAGCTTCGAGGCCCAGGGCGTCACCCGTCAGGGCCGCGCCCTGTGGATGGCCATCACCGCCCGCCTCAACAAGGACCCGGACGGTCACGAATACATCGACGGTTCGCTGATCGACATCTCGGAGCGCATCGAGCGCGAACAGGCGGACAAACAGCGTCAGATCGCCGAGGCGGCGACCCAGGCCAAGAGCGCGTTCCTGGCCAACATGAGTCACGAGATCCGCACCCCCATGAACGCCATCGTGGGTTTCTCGAAGCTGGCCCTGGACACCACCCTCGACCGCAAGCAGCACGAGTACATGACCTCGATCCGCAACGCGGCGGAAAGCCTGATCACGCTGATCAACGACATTCTGGATTTTTCCAAGATCGAGGCCGGCAAGCTCACCCTGGAGCAGCGTCCGTTCACCCTGAGCCACACCCTGGGCGAGGTGGAACGCCTGTTTCGCACCGAGTTCCGGCGCCGCAAGCTGGACTTCGTGGTGGAGGACCAGACCGGCGACACCACCGGTTTCCCGGCCGACGCGCTGCTGGTGGGCGACGCCATGCGCCTGCAGCAGGTACTGGTCAATCTGGTAGGCAACGCGGTGAAGTTCACCGAGAGCGGCGAAGTGCGCCTGGCGGTGGCGGTCGAAGCGCTACGCCCGCCGGAGGTGTTCCTGGCGTTCCAGGTCACCGATACCGGCATCGGTATCAGCGAAGAGCAGCAGGAGCGACTGTTCGAGTCTTTCGAACAGGCCGAGTCCTCCATCACCCGCCGCTTCGGCGGCACCGGGCTGGGCCTGACCATCTGCCGCCGCCTGGTGGAGGTCATGGGGGGCGAGATCGGCGTCACCTCGGAACCGGGGGTGGGCAGCACGTTCCGCTTCACCGCCCGTCTGCAACTGGCCGATGAGAGTGCACGGCTGCCCAGCCGGGCCGCGGTGCGCGAACGCAACACTTCCATCGTCGACGGCCGCAGCATCCTGGTAGCCGAGGACAACCCCATCAATCAGCAACTCGCCACCGAATTCCTGCACCGCGCCGGGGCCCAGGTGGAAATCGCCGAGAACGGCCGCGAAGCCATCGACAAGGCCACGTCCATGGCCTACGACGCCATTCTGATGGACATTCACATGCCGCTTCTCGACGGCCTGGAAGCCACCCGTATTCTGCGCGGCCAGGGCCTGACCCTGCCCATCGTCGCGGTTTCCGCCGATGCCCTGAGTTCCCGCCAGGCCTCGGCCCTGGAGGCCGGCTGTGATGCCTACGTGACCAAACCCATCGACTTCGACGAACTGCTGAGCGTCATGACCAACGTGCTGCCGGACGCGGAACCGCCGCAACGCAGCCGGCGCCGCCGCGCCAGCGACTTCGAGGAAGACCGGCGCCGGCCGGATCCGGCAGCCGCCGCGGCGCCGGCGCCGGCCGAAACGCTGCCGTCGGCCAGCGAGGTGGAAGCCGCCATTCCGCGGGTACCCGGTATCGACATCGGCGCCGCCATTCGCGCTCACAACGGCAACGTGCGGCTGATGATCAAGCTCATGGGCGACTTCGGCGGCTACTATGGCGATGCCGGTACCCGGATGCGCCGGCTGGTCGCGGAAAAGCAGTACGAGGACGCGGAACGCCTGGCCCACAATCTGCACGGGGTGGCGGGCAGCTTCGGCGCCCAACGCCTGAAGGATGCGTCCAAGACCCTGGAACTGGCGTTGACCGACCCGGAAGCCAAGAGCCTGCACGGCCTGGTCCAGAGCTTCGAAATCGCCCTGACCGAAGTGCTGGAGTCCGCCGACGCCCTGGCCAGCGAGGAAGTGAAGTTCCGCGCTAGCGACTTCGGCGGGAAGTAACGTCCAGCAGCGGCAGCAACCCGGCGCCGGCTTCCGCGGTCAGCGCGGCGAAGTCGAACAGGTTCCGGTCCGCCAGGTGCGACGGCACCACGTTGGCCATGGCCCGGGCGATGTTCTGCACCCGCCCCGGCGACTGCCGGTCCCAGCTCTGCAGCATCTCCTTGATCACCTGACGTTGCAGGTTGTCCTGGGACCCACACAGATTGCACGGGATGATGGGATAACCGGCATGGGCGGCCCAGCGCGCGATGTCCGCCTCGCGGCTGTAATAAAGCGGCCGGATGACCACGTTGTCGCCGTCGTCGCTCCTGAGCTTGGGCGGCATGGACTTGAGCCTGCCGCCATGGAACAGGTTCAGGAACAGGGTTTCCACGGCGTCGTCCAGATGATGACCGAGGGCAATCCGGGTGGCGCCGATGCGGCGCGCGCAGGCGTACAGAATGCCCCGGCGCAGCCGTGAACAGACCGGGCAGGTGGTCTTTCCCTCGGGAGTCAGGTCCTGCACGATGCTGAAGGTGTCCTCCTCCAGCAGATAATGCTCCAGGCCGAGCCCGGCCAGGTAGTCGCGCATCACCGCCGGCGGATAGCCCGGCTGCTTCTGGTCCAGATGCACCGGGATCAGCTCGAACGACACCGGGGCCGAGCGCTGCAGATTGCGCAGGATGTCCAGCAGGGTGTAGGAATCCTTGCCGCCGGACAGGCACACCATGACCCGGTCGCCCTCGCCGATCATGTCGAAATCGGCAATGGCGCGACCCACTTCCCGGCGCAACCGCCGGTGCAGCTTGTTGACGTCGTAACGGGCGCGGCGCGGGTCGCCGGGCTCCCGCGGCAGCGGCTCGAAGTGTTCTACCGACACGGTGATGGTCCAACCTGGCGGACTGTTCAGAGCGCGGCAGTGTACCTGAGCCGCGGTGCGGGTTCCCGCCCCGTCAGCGGGCGCCGTCGCCGGCGCTCACGGCAACGCCCAGACCGGCATCGCTGCCGGCGGCGGCTGCCGCGCGCATGCGTTCCAGTTCCTCCCAGCTCAGGTAACTGGTCAGGCCGTCCGCGTCATAGAACAGCACCGGGCCTTCACACACGAACAGGTACTCGGTGTCCTCCAGTGCGACCGTGGCGCCGTGCAGGACCCCGTTCGGCTCGTAGTCGTAGTCGCCGGCATTCAGAACGCCGTCGCGGACCTGCAGCTTGCCTTTCAGGATATAGGTGTGGGCGTCGGACAGATGTTTGTGGGGCGCCGCCGTGTAGCCCTTCTTCCACCGGAACAGCGCCACCCAGCGCCCGGTTTCGGCCCCGGTCCAGAGGACCTTCATCCAGGCCTGGCCCGGCTCGGTCTCGATCCAGGGCTCGTCCGCCCTCACGATGATGTCGGCGAGCTGATCGTTGATCGGATTGACGTTCTGAAGCGCCATGACTTCCCCCTCTGCTGGCTTACCGACCACAGCTTAGCCCGAACCCGGGCCGGGATCACCGGGTTCCGGCGGCGGCGCCGGCCGGTCGCGGGTGCGTAGCGGGCAGCGCGGCTCTATAGTGCGCGGATGCACGAATTGTCCCTGGCCGCCGGCGTCCTGCCCGAACACCCTCCGGAGACGGTGGCCGAAGCGGCCGGCCGGGCCGGATACCGGCTCAGCGGATTTACCGTCGACCCACAGCAGTGGTCGGACGCCACCACGGCGCGGGTGCGGGCGCGCCTGGCGGACTGGGAACTGGCGGTGCTCGACGTGGAAGTAGTGTGGATCCCGGCCGGGGCCCGGCTCGACGACAGCCACCGCCGCATCGTCGAGATCGGCGGCGAACTCGGCGCCCGCAATGTGCTGGTGGTCAGCAGCGAGGCCGAACCGGACCGGGCGGCGGAGGCGCTGCGGCGCCTGTGCGAATGGGCCGAACCGTTTCCCATGCGGGTGGCCCTGGAGTTCCTGATGATCACCCCTATCCGCAGCCTGGCCCAGGCCCGGACCATCGTCGAAGCCTGCGGACATCCTGCCGCCGCGGTGCTGGTGGATACCCTCCATCTGGCCCGGGCGGGCAACTCCCCGGACGACGTGGCGGCGCTGCCGGCGGACCTGCGCCCCTACGTGCAGTTCTGCGACGCGCCGGCCACCTGCGGCGACAGCCATCAGGCCTACCTGGAAGACGCCCTGGACCGGCGCAGCGCGCCCGGCGAGGGTGAACTGCCGCTGGCCGGACTGCTGGCGCATCTACCGGTCGACTGCCCGCTCAGCCTCGAGGTACGCTCGCGCGCCTACCGTGAGGCCTACCCCGACCCCACCGATCGCGCGGCGGCCATCCGCCAGCGGACGCTGCAGTTTCTCGATACCCTGGCGCCATGAGCGAACTGGATACCGCCCTGAAGCACCTGCAACGCGGCGACTGGGAGGCCGCCCACCGTATCGTGCAGGAGGACGAATCGCCCTTGTCCTGCTGGGCCCACGGCATCGTGCACTTGATGGAAGGGGACGAAAGCAACGCCGGTTACTGGTATCGCCGCGCCGGCCGGGCGCTGCCGGCCGCAGCGCCGGGGCGCGTCGAAGCGGAAATCGCAGCACTCGCCGCCACGCTTGGAGAACCATCATGACCAGCCGCAATCCGATGATCGGCCACGCCGCATATGATGCTGCTGACTGCCGGCCTGCCGGCCAGTACGAATTCGTGAAAGGAGAGGTCATCGACCTGCCTGGCAGGCTCAACCCGGCCAACATCGATCTTCTGCGGTTCAAGACGCCGTTCAACGGCGACCCGCGCCGGTGACGGCGTCCGAGCGAAGGCCTACACTCGACCCCCAGGACGGCTGGGAGGCAGCACATGATCACGTTCCATGACCCGCGTGGAGAAGTGGCAACGCCCGCGGATCCGTACACACTGGCGCACGACCTGACCGCCGACGCAGGAACAGGGACCGCCCTGGCGCTGCTGGCGAACGGCTTCCCCGATTCCGAGAACTTTCTGGCGGAACTGGGTCATGCCCTCAAGGTGCGCCTCCCGGGGCTGACGATTCGTGCCTGGAACAAGGGCAATGCATCGATACCGGCGCCGGCAGACATGCTCGATGAGATCAAAGCCAGTTGTCAGGTAGCGATTGCCGCCTACGGGCACTGAGGCAGCTGCACCACCGGCACCGTGCGTGACGGCATCAGCATCGCAAGACTCGGTATTCCCGCCGTAGCGCTGGTTACTGAAGATTTCTGGCCCCAGGGCGACTTCGTCGCGCAGTCCCTCGGCATGCCGGCGGCCCCCAGGGTGAAGCTGCCTCATCCCGTGGCCGGCACCGGGCGCGCCAACCTGCGCGCCGTGGCCGAAGGCCTGGTCGACGAGATCATCGGCGCCCTCAGCGGGAAGCCCGCAGAGTGAGCGCGCGTCTGACCGCGGCGGACGAGGCAGCCGCTGTCGAACAGCTGCATGATCTGGGTTGCACCGACGGACTGCCAGTAGTCGTACCGACCGAGCAGAGAGTAGCCCGCATGGTACTGGCGTCCGGCATGGAGGCGGATCTGGCGCTTGGCGACATGGGCCCCGGCATGGGCCGGGCCAGCGTAGAGAAGGTGGCCGTGGCGGCCGTGATGGCGGGTTGCCTGCCGGACCATATGCCGCTGGTCATCGCAGCGGTGCGGGCGGTAATCGATCCGGCGTTCGATCTCACCGAAATGCAGGCCACCACGCACTGCACCGCCCCATTGATCGTGGTCAACGGGCCCGCCCGTCACTCCTGTGGCGGCGTCGCGTCTGGATTCGGGGCATTGGGTCCGGGGCATCGCGCCAATGCGTGCATCGGAAGGGCGTTGCGGCTGTGCATGATCAACATCGGTGGCGCGCGCCCCGGCAGTTCCGACATGGCGCTGCTCGGACACCCGGGAAAGTTCACCTATTGCCTGGCAGAGGACGAAGAGCACTCACCCTTTCCCCCACTACACACCTCATTGGGATTCGCACCCGAAGACAGCGTGGTAACGGTGATCGGCGCAGAAGCGCCGCATTCGGTGCTCTACAGCGGCAACTCGGACGATCCGGAAGATGCCGAGAAGCTGATGGAAGTACTCGCCATCGGCCTCGCCAACATGGCGACCAACAATGCCGTTCTCACCGGCGGTTCGGCGCTCGTTGTCCTGAACCCGGAGCATGCCCAGATTCTGGCCCGAGCCAACCTGAACCGGGCGCAGGTGGCCCGCCGTCTCTGGGAGCTCACACACCTGCCGGTTGCGCAGCGAAAGCGATACGCATCGGCGTTTACCGGGTTCCAGAAGCGCAACGGCAACACGGATGCGACGTACGCGGTTTTTCCGGCGCCCGAGAACATCCTCATTCTGATGGCCGGGGGCAGCGGCCTCTACTCCATGGTGATGCCCAGCTGGTGTGCCGGAGCGCACAAGAACAGCGCTGTCAGCGTCAAGGTCGAGGCGGATCAGTTCTGCGAGCTTCCGCCGTTTGTGTCGGCCGGAGGCCGCCCCTGACCCGCATTCACTAGCCGGTGCGCCGCAGCGAGTCGCCCATCACGAAGTCGAAGAACTGCTCCGCCGGCAGCGGCCGGGAGTAGTAGAAACCCTGCACATAGTCGCAGCCGATCTGCTTCAGGCGCTTGACCTGTTCCGCGGTCTCCACACCTTCCGCTACCACCCGCATGCCGAGAATGCGGCCCATGCTGACGATGGACGCCACCAGGCCGTAATCGCGGGTGCTCTCCAACTCGTCGATGAAGGTCTTGTCGACCTTGAGTACGTCGAACTCGAAGCGCCGCAGATAGGCCAGCGACGAAAAGCCGGTGCCGAAGTCGTCGAGCGCCACGTTGGTGCCGCGGGCACGGACGGTTTCCAGGAACTCGCGCACCCCATCGCTGTTCTCCATCAGGGCGCTCTCGGTGAGTTCCAGCATGAGGCTGGGATCGTCGAGGCGCCCGAGCAGGCTGCCGAGGGCCGCGGTGTCTTCCCGGCGCCGCAGTTGCAGGGGACTGACGTTGACGGAGACGCGCAGGTCGGTCAGGCCCATGCGGCGCCACGACTCGAGCTGGCGGTGGCACTCGCCAACCACCCACAGCCCCATGTCGACGATCAGGCCCATGTCTTCAGCCACCGGGATGAACTCCGCTGGTGAAATCGGGCCCAGTTCCGGATGCCGCCAGCGCAGCAGCGCCTCGGCGCTGTTGACCACACCGCGGCGCACGTCCACTACCGGCTGGAAATGCAGTTCCAGGTCGCCGTTGGCCACCGCCTGGCGCAGGCCGGATTCGATCTCCAGACGGCGCTGGGCCTGGACGTTCATCTCCTGTTCGAAGAACGCCAGTTCGTTACCGCCCCGTTCCTTGGCCTGCATGCGGGCGGCATCGGCCTTCTGCAGCAGCTCCCCGGTATCCGAGGCGTCCTGGGGCAGCAGTGCCACGCCGACGCTGGCGCTGATATAGAGGTCACGGCCGTCGATGGAGAATGGCCGGTGCAGGTCCTCGACGATCTGCCGCCCCAGGCGTTCCACCTGGGTGACGTCGCCGACCTCGCTCATCAGGACCGCAAAGGTGTCGCCGCCGACCCGGGCCACGGTATGGGACTCGTCCACGCACATGGCAATGCGGTAAGCGGTCTCCATCAGCACCTGATCGCCTTTGGCCGGTCCCACCGAGTCGTTGAACATCTTGAAGCGGTCGAGATCGATACTCAGCAGCGCACCCTGGAAGCCCGGCTCCTGAGCCCGCAGCAACACCCGGGTCAAGCGTTCCTCCAGCAGATTCCGGTTGGGTAGCTTGGTCAAGGTGTCGTGATGGGCCTGCCACAACATGAGCCGGCGGGTGTCGTCGGTGCTGACGAGGTCCATGGACACCGTCAGGTAACCGCGCACCCCGCCGTCGTCGTCGGTCAGCACCAGGCGCGTGACCTTGTCGGCGAAAGCCTCGCCACTGCGGCTGCGCAGCCAGAATTCCCCGGACCAGCGGCCGCGCTGCGCCAGGCTGTCGCGCATGGCCCGATAGAACCGCTCGTCCTGCACCCCGGCGTGATTGAAGGTCACCTCACGGCCCAGCACGTCCGCCTGCGCGTAGCCGGTCATACGGCTGTAGGCGTCGTTGACCGCCAGAATCCGGTCGTCGGCGTCGCTGATCATCACCGCGCCCGGGGTGGATTCGAACAGCGCCCGGCCCACCGCCCGGCCGGCCACGCCGTCGGCGTCGGTGATCTGTCGCGAACTCAATGGGCGGGGCAACTCGCTCATCCGGGGGGTGACTTCAGACTCGTGATGAAAGGGTTCCGTTCAGTAACACTAGTCGAGCATCGCGGATGCGCAATGTTTCACAGGACGGCAATTCCCGGACAAGTGCAGCCAGCGGTGTGGCGCCGCAAGCGGGCCGGGGGACGCGGGTCAGAGCAGGCCGCGCAATACCAGAATCGGCGGCGTCGAGACCAGTCGCCGGGTGCCCATGAGGCCGACGGTCAGGATCAGCAGCGTGCCTACCAGCGGCCCCAGCAGCCACAGCCAGGGATGCACCGCCATGCCCAGGCCGAACACGCGGCTCTGCAGCACCGCCACCGTGACTTCGGCACCCACCACCGCAACGATGCCGGAGAACAGCCCCAGCAGCGCAAACTCGGCGGCCAGAGACCCGGCAATCAGGCGCCGGGTGCCGCCCAGGGTGCGGACCAGGGCGTGCTCCTGCATGCGCGAGTCGCGGCCGGCCTGGATACTGGCGATCAGCACCAGGCAGCCGGCCACCATGACCAGCCCCAGGACCAGCTCCACCGCCTGGGTGACCCGGGCGATGATGCTCTGCACCTGACGGATCAGCCCGTCCACCTCGATCACGGTGATCGTGGGGTAGGTGCCGAGCATGCGGTTCAGGAACGATTTATCGGCGGCGTCCAGGTAGAAGCTGGTCATGAACGTGGCGGGATAGTCCTCCAGCACCCCGGGCGAGAAAATGATGAAGAAGTTGGGGCGCATGCTTTCCCAGTTGAGACGCCGCAGATTGGCGATGCGCGCTTCGACGATGCGGCCGCCGATGTCGAAGGTCAGCGTTTGTCCGACCTCGAGGCCACGCTCCCGCGCGTACTCGTCTTCCAGCGACACCAGCGGCTGATCCGCGTCAGCAGCGCCCTGCGCGCGGTCACTGGACCACCAGCGCCCTTCCACCACCCGGTTGTCCGGGGGCAGATCGGTCATCCAGGTCAGATTGCGCTCGGAGCGCAGGCTCGGGCCTTCGTCCGCCTCGCGGCTGTAGTTGTCTTCCCATTCGCTGGCCGGGATACCGTCTACCGCTTCGACGCGCCCGCGCACCATGGGGTACAGGTCGCCCCGGTCGGCGCCGATCTCCGCCAGCATGTCGGACAATCCATCCACCTGATCGCCGGTAACGTTGATCAAGAAGTGGTTGGGGGCACCCTCGGGCACCTGACTACGCCACTCCTCCAGCAGCGCCGTGCGCAGCAATACGAGAATCAGCAGCAGCATGATGGCCAGGCCGAAAATCAGGATCTGCGCCACGTTCTCGCCGCGGCGCCGCTGCAGGCCTGCCAGCGCCAGGCGCCAGCCGCTGCCGGCCTGCATACCCAGCACCCGGCCGCCGCGGAGCAGGCCCACGGCCATGACCGCGAAGGCGCCGAGCACCAGCGCGCTGCAACCGAGGGTCCAGAGCGTCAGCCAGAGACTGTTGCTGTACCACAGCAGCAGGCCGATGCTGCCGGCGCCGGCAGCCACGTAGCTGACCACCTGAGACGCCGGCACGCCGCCCAGGTCGCGGCGGATCACCCGCATGGGAGAAACCCGGCGCAGATGCAGCAGCGGCGGCAGGGCGAACGCCAGGGCACAGATGAAACCGGTGGCGGCGCCGAGCAGGAACGGGCGCGGGGTGGGCATGGGTAAAGCCACCGGGACCACCTCCGCCAGCACCGCCACGATGCCGACGTGAATGAGGCTGCCAAGGGCCAACCCCAGCGCCACGGCCACCGCCCCCACCAGTGACATCAGCAGCAGAAAAGCCCCCAGGATCTGGTCCGGGGTGGCGCCCAGGGTTTTCAGGATGGCCACGTGATCGTAGTGCCGGCGCGCGTATCGGTGCGCCGACAAGGCTACCGCCACACCCGCCAGCAGCACCCCCAGCAGCCCCCCCAGCAACAGAAAGCTCTCGGCCCGGTCCAGGGCGGAGCCAATGGACTGGCTGCTGTTGCGGATGCTCTGCCACTGAAAACCCGGTTCCAGTTCCAGGGCGTCGCGCAGATCGTCCAAAGCCGGCCCATCGCCCTTGAGCAGCAGGCGGTAGGTCAGTCGGCTGCCCGGCTGCACGACCTCGGTGGCGGGCACGTCGGCCATCCGCATCAGCAGCCGCGGCCCCAGATCGAACATGCTGCCGCCACGGTCCGGTTCCGCCACCAGCACCCGGCTCACGGTCAGCGGCGCCAGGCCCACTTCGATGGTATCGCCCAGCGTCAGGCCCAGGGCCGGAAACAGCCGCGCATCGAGCCACACTTCGCCCGGCCGCGGCAGGTCGGTGGTGGGGCGGCCCGCCCCGAACGGCTCGTCGGCCACGATCAGGCGCCCGCGCAGCGGGTACCCGTCGCTGACGGCCTTCACCGCAACAAGCTGATGGCGTTCGTCGTCGGCAAACACCATGGATGGAAACGACAGCGTTTCGGCGGTGACCAGGCCCCGGGCCTCGGCCTCACGGCGGAACTCGTCGGGAATGGGCCGGGCACTGCCGATGCGGCGGTCGGCGGCCAGAAACTCGGCGGACTCCACCAGCAGCGCCTGCTGCAGCCGGTCCACCAGCAGGCTCACCGCGGTGACGCTGCTCACCGCCACCAGCAGCGCGGCCAGCAGCAGACCCAGTTCGCCACTGCGCCAGTCGCGCCAGGCCAGCCGCAGTACCAACCCCAGGTTCATGCCGGCCTGACACTGCGCAGCGGCGGACGGATGCGGCCCGCCTCGATGAGCACTTCGCGCTCGCAACGCGCCGCCAGCCGCTCGTCGTGGGTCACCAGCACCAGAGTGGTGTCGAACTCGGCATTCAGTTCGAACAGCAGGTCGATGATGTGGGCGCCGGTGGCGGTATCCAGGTTACCGGTGGGCTCATCGGCAAACAGCACATGGGGCCGGGAGGCGAAAGCCCGGGCAATGGCCACCCGCTGCTGCTCACCGCCGGAGAGCTGGCGCGGATAATGACCCGTGCGCTCCCCCAGCCCCACCTTGTCCAGCAGCTCCAGGGCCTGCGCCCGGGCGTCACGTTCGCCGTGTAACTCCGCCGGCAGCATCACGTTCTCCAGCGCCGTCAGGCTGGCGAGGAGCTGAAAGGTCTGGAACACGAATCCGACGTGGGCGCCGCGCACCAGGGCGCGCTGCTCCTCGTCCAGTTCGGTCAGGGTTCTGCCGACCAGGGTCACCCGGCCGCTGCTGGGCAGATCCAGGCCGGCCAGAATGCCCAGCAGGGTGGTCTTGCCCGACCCGGAGGCCCCGACGATGGCGACGCTCTGACCTGCGTTGATTTCCAGGTCGACGCCATCCAAGATGGTGAGCTGCCCGGCTGCTGTGGGTACGACTTTGCAGACACCCTGCGCTCGAATGACAGGTTCACTCATCAACTCATTTTCCCAGCTTTATCACGGCGCAATGACCCACTTCCGCCGCCCGGCGCGCGCTGCGCTGTGGACGGCGGTCCTTTGTGCAGTCAGCGCCGTGGCCGCGGCGACGCAGCCTTCCGCCGGGGACCCGGAAAACCGGGCCGCCAGCGACGGGGCGGACGGCGCAGCGCGGACGCTGCTGGTGCTCGGCGACAGTATCAGCGCCGGATACGGCATTCAACGCGACGACGGCTGGGTAAACCAGCTCCGTCAGCGCCTCGACCGGCGGCCCGCACCGTGGCGCGTGGTCAACGCCAGCATCAGCGGCGAAACCACCGCCGGCGGCCTGGCCCGACTGCCGGACGCCCTGGCCGAGCACGACCCCGAAGTTGTGGTCATCGAACTCGGCGGCAACGACGGCCTGCGCGGCTATCCGGTACCGCGTATTCAAGACAATCTGAACCGGATGGTGTCGCTGGCGCGTGAAACCGGCAGCCGGGTGCTGCTGGTGGGCATGCAGATTCCGCCCAACTACGGGCCCCGCTATACGCGGGACTTCGCCGACATGTTCCACACCGTGGCCCGGGATCAGGCGGTGGCCCTGGTGCCGTTCCTGCTCGAATCCGTGGCGCTGGTGCCGGAACTGATGCAGGACGACGGCATTCACCCCACCGCCGCCGCTCAGCCCCGCCTGCTGGAGGCCGTCTGGCCCCACCTGGAGCCGCTTCTGGAAACCGGAGAGACAGACTCGGGCGAGGTGGGGCAGACGCCGGCGGCTGCCGCGCCGGTGGTGCCGGAAGCGCCGGTAGCGTCAACCGAGCCGACAGCCAGGAGCAGCCCATGACCCGCATTCAGTCCAGCATCGAGGCCAAACTCGCCGAACGCTTCCAGCCGGACCACCTGGAGGTGGTCAACGAGAGCGGCAATCACAACGTACCGCCGGGGTCGGAGAGCCACTTCAAGGTGGTGCTGGTAGCCGGCGAGTTCGACGGCAAGCGGGCCCTGGCCCGCCATCGCCTGGTGAACCAGGCCCTGGCCGAGGAACTGGCCGGCCCGGTGCACGCGCTGGCCATCCACACCTACACCGAAGCGGAATGGCGCCAGCGTTTCGGCGCCGCGCCGCTGTCGCCGCCCTGCCTGGGCGGTGGCGGGGCCGACCAGCCCCGGAGACCGGCGTGAGCGAGGTGATGAGCTTCTACCGGTTCGTGCCCCTCGGCGGCGCCGACCGGCTGACCGCGCTGCAGCGCGAGCTCGAGTCCGTGGCCGGAGGCCTGGCACTCAAGGGCACGGTGCTGCTGGCTGCGGAAGGCATCAACGGCACGGTCTCCGGCGAACGCGCCGGGCTGTTGGCGTTGCGCGATCATCTGCGCGGCCTGGCGCCCTTTGCCGGCCTGGATTGCCGCTTTTCCAGCGCCGGGGAGCAGAACCCGGTGTTCCACCGCCTGAAGATCCGCATCAAGGACGAAATCGTGCGCCTCGACCAGGGCGAACTGGCGGTACACCAGCGTACCGGCGAACACGTGGACGCGGCGCGCTGGAACGAACTGCTCGACGACCCGGACGTGGTGGTGCTGGACACCCGCAACGGCTACGAGATCGCCATCGGCAGCTTTCCCGGCGCCCGCAACCCCGACACCCGTTCGTTCCGGCAGTTTCCCGACTACGTCGAGCAGCACCTGGACCCGGCCCGGCACCGCCGCATCGCCATGTTCTGTACCGGCGGCATCCGCTGCGAGAAGGCATCGGCCTGGATGCTGTCCCGGGGCTTCGAATCGGTCTATCAGCTCGACGGCGGCATTCTGGGCTATCTGGCGACGGTGACGCCGGAGGGGAACCGCTGGCACGGCGAGTGTTTCGTATTCGACCAGCGGGTGTCGGTCGACAACGATCTGTCAGAGGGGCGCTTCGAACAGTGTTTCGCCTGCCGGCGGCCGCTGTCGCCGGACGACCTGGCCAGCGACGCTTACCAGCCAGGGGTTTCCTGCCCCCACTGCGTCGACACCCAGACGGAACGGCAGCGCGCGGCGTTCCAGGAACGGCGCCGCCAGGAACTGCTGGCGGCCGGCCGCGGTCAGCGCCACGTCGGCGCCACCATGGCGGCGCTCCGGAACCGCGACCCGGATTGACGGCAGCGCCGCCGCTGCCCGCTCAGAAGCGGGCCAGGATCACCGAAATGTTGTCGTGACCGCCCGCCGCATTGGCGGCTTCCACCAGACCGTCGGCGCAGCGCACCAACGCGTCCCGGCTGCCGCCACAGGCAGCGAGCCGAGGGCGCCGATGGCGGCATCGTCGAGCATGTCCCAGAGCCCGTCGCTGCACAGCAGCAGCATCTCACCCGGCGCCAGCGCCAGGTCCAGCGCGTCCACATCCAGGTTGTCCTCGAGCCCGACGGCCCGGGTGATGACGTTGCGTTCCGACGCGCTGCGCGCCCGCTCCGGCGCCATCAGCCCCTGGTCCACCATTTCCTGCACCAGGCTGTGGTCACGGGTCACGGCTTCCAGCACCCCGTCGCGCCAGTGGTAGGCGCGGGAATCGCCGACGTGGCCGATGCAGCCCTGGCCGCCCGGGCCCAGCCACAGGGCCAGTGCCGTGGAACCCATCACCCCGCTGCTGGCCAGCGACCGGACCCGGCGGTTGGCCGCCTGCAGGGCCTCGATCAGATCCTGGCGGCGCGGCTCGGCGCGCACCCGCCGCAGATACGCCATGACCGTCGCCACGGTTTCGGAACTGGCCACGTCACCGGCCAGCAGACCGCCCATGCCGTCCGCCAGTACCGCCAGGCCGTTGTCTTCGTCCACCGCCACGGCGTCTTCGTTGCGGCGCCGCACCCGCCCCTGATGGCAGCGCGCAACCAGGCGGGGCCTGCGGATCACGGTGGTGGTCGATTCCATGTCCTGGCGGTCCCGAATCCGCCGCTCAGGCGGTGCTGGTGTCGTTGGACCCGGACACCAGGTCGCCGAACTGGGCTTTGCGCAAGGTCACGTGGTCGTGGGCCCGGCGTTTGCGCTTGGCCCGGATGTTGAGCATTTCGACCCCGAACGAGAAGGCCATGGCGGAGTAGATGTAGCCCTTCGGGGTGTGCAGGTCGAGACCTTCGCCCATCAGGGTGAAGCCCACCAGGATCAGGAACGCCAGGGCCAGCATCTTGATGGTCGGGTGCGCCTCCACGTAACGGGAAATGCTGCCGGCGGCCAGCATCATGACGATGACCGCCACCACCACCGCCGCCACCATGACCTCGATGTGCTGCACCATGCCCACCGCCGTGATCACCGAGTCGAGGGAGAACACGATGTCCACCACCGCAATCTGGGCCAGCACCGCGCCCATGGTGGCCACCGCCGCCCCGCCATGGCCGTGGGTCTCTCCTTCCAGGCTGTTGTGCACTTCGCGGGTGGCCTTGGCGATCAGGAACGCGCCACCGAACAGCAGGATCAGATCGCGGCCGCTGATGCCCTCGCCCAGCACCTCGAACAGGTCCGCGGTCAGACCCATGACCCAGGACAGGGCGAACAACAGGACCACGCGGGCCAGCATGGCCAGCGACAGCCCGAGGAATCGGGCCCGGGCCTGCTGGGCTTTGGGCAGCCGCCCGGTCAGGATCGAGATGAAGATGATGTTGTCGATGCCGAGCACGATCTCCAGTGCGGTCAGGGTGGCAAAGGCGATCCAGATCTGCGGATCCGTCAGCAGTTCCACGGCATCTCCCGGGCGTACGGCATGTAGGGACCGCAGATTGAAGCACACGCCGGGGCTCGGATGCAGGCGCTGCCAGCGCGGCCGCCATCGGGTAAACTCCCGCCCCCCGTCTGCGGAAGGTTGCTCAGCCGTGACCCGGAAGTCAGAACAACTCAGCGAAGATCAGCGCAGCGCCATCGAAGCCGCGGTGTTCCGGCGCCTGCTGGCGCACCTGGACGAACGCACCGACGTGCAGAACATCGACCTCATGAACCTGGCCGGCTTCTGCCGCAACTGCCTGTCCAAGTGGTATCTGGCGGCGTGCCAGGAGGCCGGCGTGGAAATCGACTACGAGGCCGCCCGGGAGCGGGTCTACGGCATGCCCTATGCCGACTGGAAGGATCAGTACCAGCGCGATGCCAGCCCCGAACAACTGGCCGAATTCGCCGCCACCCGGTCCCGCGAACCGGGTGGCGGGACCGGCGCATGAGCGATCGCAACCGGCGGCTATGGCTGGAGTGGCGGGGTTTCCTGCTGTTCGTCGCCATCATGCTGGTGTTCCGCTCGGCGGTGGCGGACTGGAACCAGGTCCCCTCCGGCTCGATGCTGCCGTCGATTCTGGTCGGCGACCGGATCGTGGTGAACAAGCTTGCCTACGACCTGCGGGTGCCCTTCACTCACGCCCGGCTGGCCACCTGGCGCGCGCCCCATCGCGGCGACGTGGTGACCTTCACCTCACCCGAGGATGGGCGGCTGCTGGTGAAGCGCGTGGTGGCGGTGCCCGGCGACGAGGTGTCCATGCACCGCAACCGGCTCACCATCAATGGCGAGACCGCCACCTACCAGCGGGTGGCCCCGGAGCTGGCGCCGGCGCCGGCCAAACCCGGTTACGCCCTGTACCGGGAGTCGCTGCTGGGCAGCGAGCACTACGTCATGCTGCGCGAGGACGGCCCCATTTCGTTCGCCAGCTCGTTCTCGGCCACCCGGGTTCCGGAAGGCCATTACCTGATGCTCGGCGACAACCGCGACGACAGCCGCGATTCCCGCGACATCGGCTTCGTGCCCCGCGGCAACATACTCGGCCAGGCCAACACCGTGGCCTTCTCGCTGGACTACGAGAACTACTACGCGCCCCGGCTGGACCGGTTTCTGGCCGATCTGCCTTGAGCTGCCAGCCGGCGGCTAGCGGGACCCGCGCCGCAGCAGCCACTTGACCCCGCGCAGGGCCGCGGCGCCCAGCACCGCCAGCAGCACCAGCGCCCCCACCAGCAGGGCACTGGTAATGGCAAAGTCCACCAGTTCCCGGGAATCCATGCCCAGGGTGTCGGCCAGCCAGGCGATACCCCCTGCCACGGCCACGGCGCCGAGCAGAATGGTCCGGGTCAGGCGGCGCTGGCGCAGACCCGGAATGACCCGGGGATCACGGTCCGGCATGACGGCTCCCGCCTGAGTTACTGACACTGACTGTCCACGGTGCCACCATACCGCGAGGCCGAGCGGAGCACATCCTGGCAGACCCCGGCGACAATTCGGCGCAACCGGTCCGCCACCAGGGCGCGGATCTGCGCGGCCGCCGTTTCGACGGCGAGAACCTGGCGGACAGCCGCTTCGTCGACTGCCGCCTGAGCGGCGCCAGCTTTCGCGGCGCCGATCTCAGCGGCGCTCAATTCGTGGCCTGCAAGGCGTGGGAGGCCGATGCGACGGACGGCGCCGACTTCGGCTTCGCCGACCTGCGGGAGGCCCGGTTCGAACGCTGCGACCTGTCTCTGGCGAGTTTCAGCCGGGCCCGGGGTTACGATCTGGTGCTGGAGGGGTGCCAGGCCCAGGGCGCGGACTTCTCCCAGCTCGATACCCGCATGCCGCTTGCCATTTCCGAACCGCCGGTGGCTTGTACCCTGCGCCACTGCAACCTGTCCCATGCCGACCTCAGCCGCATCGATCTGAGCGGCGCCGACCTGTCCGGCAGCCGCCTGCTGGAAGCATTGCTCGACGACTCGTCCCTGCGCGGGGCCGATCTGTCCGGCTGCGATCTGAACAACATCAGCGGCCGCGGCCTGGATCTGACCGGCGCCGATCTGCGCGGCGCGACCTTCAACAACCTGGATCCGCGCCGGGTCGACCTGACCGGCGTGCAGATCACGCCGGATCAGGTGACGATGCTGCTGGCGCCTCTGGGGATCGTTCTGGACCTGTGACGGGCCGGGCGCCGGCTACTCGCCGCTCTCGGGCGTTTCTTCCGGGGCCTCGGCGTCTGCCACCTCGAGCAGTTCCACGTCGAAGATGAGGGTCGAATTCGGCGGGATGGCGCCGGCGGCGCGATCGCCGTAGCCGAGTGAGGCCGGCACGTACAGACGGTACTTGGCGCCTGGCGACATGAGCTGCAGGCCTTCCGTCCAGCCGGCGATGACCCGGTTCAACGGGAAGCTGGCCGGCTCGCCGCGCTCATAGGAGCTGTCGAACACGGTGCCGTCGATCAGACGCCCCTCGTAATGCGTGGTGACCATGTCGGTCGCGCTGGGCTTGGTTCCTTCCCCTTCTTCCAGCACCTCGTACTGCAGGCCGGAGTCGAGCGCCACCACTTCCTCACGGGCGGCGTTCTCTTCGAGATACGCCAGGCCTTCTTCCAGGGTCTGCAGCGCTTCACTGGCGGCCTCGGCTTCCCGGGCCTCCAGCAGCGCGGTGATGACCCGTTCCGCCTCGGCCTGATCGACCAGGGCGTCCCGGTCCTGCAACTGGTCGCTCACTCCGCGGACGAAGGCGTCACCGTCCAGTTCGCCCGGAAACTGCTGGCGGACGTTGTTGGCGAACTGGTAACCCATGCTGTAGGCGGCTTTCGCGGAGTCGTCCGCCAGGGGCGCCGGTTCGGCGGGCTCCTCGGACGCGGTGCCCGCGCCGCCGCCGGCGTCGCAGCCGGCCAGGGTCAGTCCCAGCAGCAGCCCGGCAAGGGCCGCCCGGGCGGGACTCGAGGTCGCGCAGCGGGCCTCAGAACCGGTGGGATCTGCCGCACACCGTGGGCCCGTCTTCGCTCCGGGATGTTTCATCAACCGCATAATCTGGCTCCTTGGTCCCGGTTGCCCGCAGGCGGAACGCCGGGTTACATTCTGGTCACAGGTGGCTTTCGTGGTCGTCGATCGGCTGCGAGGCGGATCGGGTACGCTGCCCCCTCAGGCTGGAGAACCGGTTCGGGATCCAGCGAGCCGGGCGGGGAACCTACGCGAGCCCGCGGGAATCCAAGATTCCGGAGCCGGCCACGGGACGACCCACGCTCCGGGCTGCGCGCATCTAAACACAAGAGCGGCCCCGGCGAACACCCTGAACCGCCACGCGACCGGCCGAGCGCGAACAGTCAGCCGTACAGACCAGAAGGGACCGCATGCAAGCTACAACTCGTCGACCCCGTTCCCGGCCCGGCAGCGCCTCTTGCGCCCTTCAGCGCCGCGGCCTGGCGCTGGTGCTGGGTGCCCTGCTGACGGCAGGCAGCGTTTCACTGTGGGCGGCCGGACGCGATGCCGACGCGAATGCCGCGGCACAGGCCAGCCCGGCCGCCGGCGGCGCGCAGCTCGCCTACGCCACCGCCGGCGATCTACCGATGGATCTGGCGCCGCTGGATGTCCATCCCCGGACCCTGCTCACCATCGTCGAGCAGCTCCGGCACAGCCATTACCTGGACAAGACGCTGGACGATGAGCTGTCAGGCGAGATTTTCGACAACTACCTGGACATGCTCGACGGCGCCCGGGTCTACTTCACCGCCCAGGACGTGGCCGGCCTGGAACCCTACCGGTTCAAGCTGGACGACGCCCTGATCCGCGGCAACCTGGAACCGGCCTTCGAAATCTTCAATCTCTACCAGCACCGGCTGAGCGACCGGCTGCAGTTCCTGCTCGACGAAATCGGCAACGGCATCGATACCCTCGATTTCAGCGCCGACGAGGAAGTGGTCATCGACCGCGAAGGCGCGCCCTGGCCGGCCAACGAAGCGGAACTGGACGACATCTGGCGCAAGCGCCTGAAGGCCGCCGCGCTGACCATGCGCCTGAATGGCAAACCCGACGACGAAATCCAGGAGCTGCTGACCAAGCGCTACAAGAACCGTCTCAAGCAGGCCAGCCAGACCAAGAGCGAAGACGCCTTCCAGCTCTACGTGAATGCATTCGCGGCCAGCTACGACCCGCACACCCAGTACTTCTCGCCGCGCACCTCGCAGAACTTCAACATCAACATGTCGCTGCAGCTCGAGGGCATCGGCGCGGTGCTGCGTAATGAAGACGAATACACCTCGGTGGTGGAACTGGTACCGGCCGGGCCGGCGGACAAGTCCGGCATGCTCAGCCCCTCCGACCGCATCGTCAGCGTCGGCCAGGGCGAGGACGGACCGCTCATCGACGTGGTCGGCTGGCGTCTGGACGACGTGGTGGAACTGATCCGCGGACCCAAGGACTCCACCGTGCGGCTGGAGGTGATTCCGCACACCGCCACTGACAACGGCACCCGCATTCTGACCATCACCCGCGACGCCGTGCAGCTCGAGGAACAGGCGGCGCAGAAGAAGCTGCTGACCCTGAACCGGGGCAGCGAGACCTTTCGGGTCGGTATCATCGAGGTACCCACCTTTTATGCCGACTTCAAAGCCATTCAACAGGGCGACCCCAACTACAAGAGCACCACCCGTGACGTGCGCCGGCTGATCGACGAACTGAAGGCCGAGGGTATGGATGCGCTGGTCGTCGACCTGCGCAACAACGGTGGCGGCTCGCTGCAGGAAGCCGACGCCATGACTGGCCTGTTCATCAAGTCCGGGCCGACGGTGCAGGTGAAGTCCGCCAACCGGCGCCCGAGCATCTATTCGGACAGCGACGACAGCGTGGCCTGGGGCGGTCCCATGGCAGTCCTGGTCAATCGCCTGTCGGCCTCGGCCTCGGAAATCTTCGCCGGCGCCATCCAGGACTACGAACGCGGCCTGATCATCGGCAGCCAGACCTTCGGCAAAGGTACGGTGCAGACCCTGATCCCGCTCAACCGCGGCCAGCTCAAGATCACCGCAGCCAAGTTCTACCGGGTCTCCGGGCAGAGCACCCAGCACCAGGGGGTACTGCCGGACATCGAATTCCCGGAGATCTACGACGCCGAGCGCATCGGCGAAAGCTCGCTGGAAGACGCCATGCCCTGGGACATGATCCAGCCGGCCGTTTACCCCCGCGGTGACGGCATCCACCCGCTGCTGGCGGAGTTGAACGAGCAGCACAATCTGCGGGTCGCCACCGATCCGGACTTCGAATACATGCGGGCACTGGCGGCCCGGACCCGGGAAGAGAGCCAGCGCACCAGCCTGTCCCTGAACGAGTCCGTGCGGGCCGCGGAACAGGAGCAGGACGAAGCCTGGCGCCTGAACCTCGAGAACGCCCTGCGCGCCGCCAAGGGTGAGGAGCCCCTGGAAAGCCTGGAGCAGCTCGACGACGTTGCGGCTGCGGAGGCCGACGAGGAACAGGACCCCAGCGAGGACGCGATGCTGCGGGAATCCGGCAACATCCTGGTGGACTACATGCAGCTCAGCCGCCAGGTGGCCCTGGCCGAACATCGCGCGGCGGACGCTGTTTCCCTGCAGTAGACCAGGCCCGGACGGGGCGCCGGCATGACGTTGGACGAACTGCTGGCGCCGCTCCTGCACTGGGGCCTGCCATCGGTCGGCGTCGCCCTGGTCACCGCCCTGGTGGTCTGGGGCGCGCTGCGCGCCATCCCGGATCGTTCCTCGACCCGTATCTACCGTCAGCTCACCGTCGTCGCCCTGCTGCTGTTCGCCAACGTCCTGCTGGTGGTGGCGCTGCCGCTGGACTCCCGCCTGCAGGGTCAGCTCCTGTCACTGTTCGGCGTGGCTTTGACCGCCATCATCGCGCTGTCGTCGACGACCCTGGTCACCAATGCCATGGCGGGCGTGATGTTACGCGCCGTCGGCAGTTTTCACCCGGGTGATTTCATCTCGGTCGAGGACCGGTTCGGCCGGGTGACCGTGCAGGGACTGCTGCACACGGAACTGCAGACCGAAGACCGCGATCTGGTGACCCTGCCCAACGCGTTCCTGATCGCCCGGCCGGTGAAAGTCGTGAGCGCCACCGGCACCCTGATCTCCACCGACGTCTCACTGGGCTACGACGCGCCCCGCCAGACCGTGCGCGATCTGCTGCTCGAAGGCGCGCGCGAGGCGGGACTGGAGGATCCTTTCGTTCAGATCAAGGGCCTGCTCGACCATGCCGTCGCGTACCGCGTATCCGGCTTTCTGCAGGACGTGAGCAGCCTGGTGAGCAAGCGCACGGAACTGAGCGCCCGGGTGCTGGACAGCCTGCATCGAGGTGGGATCGAGATCGTTTCGCCCACCTTCATGAACCAGCGCCGCATCGAGTCCACCCCGGTGCAGCCGCCGGTGATCGCCAGTACCGAGCCGCTGGGCGGGGCGGCCCCGGAGCAGCTCATGTTCGACAAGGCCGAGATGGCGGGGCGCCTCAACCAGCTGCAGCAGCAGCGCGACGAGATCGCCGCCGAGGTCCGCCAGCTCGAGCAGGAGAAACCGGCTGAAGGCCGCAACGTGACGTCCGAGATCGCCTGGCGCAAACGCCAGCTGGCCACGCTGGACGATGTGATCAAGGCACTGCACCGGGATTGAGGTCCCGGGCGCGGCGCCCGTGCCCTTTTAAACGCGCCGGCCGTCCCCACATACCCATAGATCCGCCACACAACCGATCCCGATCAGATTCCCAGGACAAGGGCCCATCGCATGGATATCGACGAGCAAGGCGAAATCCTCGAAGAGACCGACGGCCGCCAGATACTGCTGCCGAGCGAGATACTGCCGAGCCACCTGCACGTCCTGCCGCAGCAGCACCGGCCGTTCTTTCCCGGCCAGGCCATTCCCCTGGTCATGAACGCCGAGGTGTGGCTGCCGACCCTGAAAGCCATTCAGGCCCGCAAGCAGGACGTGGTGGGCCTGATCGCCACCCGCTCGGACTCGGATCGCCGGGCGGCCCGCGAGGGCAACCGCGACGCCGTACCGAGCCCCGACGACCTGCACGACATGGGCACCGTGTGCCGCATTCACCGCGTGCACCGGGAGGACGATCAGCTCCAGGTACTGCTGGAGGGACTACAGCGGTTCCGGGTCCGCAACTGGATCCAGAGCGAACCGCCGCTGCTGGCCAACGTGCAGTACTTCCCTCCGGGCGGCGAGACCCGCTCCGAGGAGCAGAAGGCCTACGCCGTGGCCATCATCAACACCATCAAGGAACTGATTCCGCTCAACCCGCTGTACGGCGAGGAGCTGAAGGTGTTCCTGGCCCGCTCCAATCCCAACGAACCGTCTCTGCTGGCGGATTTTGCCGCCAGTCTGACCACCGCCAGCAAGGAGGACCTGCAGGAGGTCCTGGAAACCATCACCGTGCAGCGCCGGCTGGAGAAGGTGGTGGAACTGCTGCACCGTGAGGTCGAGATCGCCAAAGCCCAGATGGACATCCGCAAGCAGGTGGAAGCGGAAGTTCAGGGCCGCCAGCGCGAGGTTTTCCTGCGTCAGCAACTCAAGTTCATCCAGCAGGAACTGGGCCTGGCCAAGGACGACAAGACCGCTGAAATCGACGAGTTCAAGGCCCGTCTCGAAGGCCTGACGGTGCCGGACCACGCCCAGAAGAAGATCGACGACGAGCTGCAGAAACTATCGCTGCTGGAAGTCGGATCCCCGGAATATGCGGTGACCCGGAACTATCTGGACTGGATCACCAGCATTCCCTGGGGCAAGGTCAGCGAGGACTCACACGACCTGGCAACCGCCGCCGGCATCCTGGACAGCCATCACGAGGGCCTGAGCGACGTCAAGGATCGTATTCTGGAGTTCCTGGCCCTCGGCATCATGAAAGGCGACGTGGCCGGCTCCATCATCTGCCTGGTGGGTCCGCCCGGGGTCGGCAAAACCTCGTTGGGACGCGCCATCGCCGAAGCGCTGGGCCGCCGCTTCTACCGCTTTTCGGTGGGCGGCATGCGCGACGAAGCGGAGATCAAGGGACACCGCCGCACCTACATCGGCGCCATGCCGGGCAAACTGGTACGGGCGCTCAAGGAGAGTGAGGCCGCCAACCCGGTGATCATGCTCGACGAGATCGACAAGATCGGCTCGTCTTATCAGGGTGATCCCGCCTCGGCGCTGCTCGAGGTTCTGGACCCGGAACAGAACGCCAACTTTCACGACCACTACCTGGACGTCGACCTGGACCTGTCCAAGGTGCTGTTCGTGTGCACGGCCAACCAGCTCGACACCATTCCCGGCCCCCTGCTCGACCGCATGGAGGTCATTCACCTGTCGGGATACCTGGACGACGAGAAGCTGGCCATCGCCAGGAAACACCTGCTGCCCCGCCAGCTCAGCCGGGCTGGCCTGCGCCAGCGCGGCGACCTCAAGGTGGCGGCGCCGGCACTGCGCAAAATCATCGAGCAGTACTCCCGGGAAGCCGGCGTAAGACGCCTGGACAAATCGCTGGCGCAACTGGTCCGCAAAGCCGTGGTGCGCATGCTGAAAGGCGAGAAGCGGCCCATCGCAGTGGCCGCCGACGACGTCGAGGAACTGCTCGGCCCGCCGCTCTACCAGAAGGAGAATGTGGAGCGGGGCGTGGGCATCGTCACCGGCCTGGCCTGGACGCCGCTCGGCGGAGCCACCCTGCCGGTGGAGGCCACCGAGGTGCATCGCAACCAGCCCGGGCTCAAGCTCACCGGCCAGCTCGGCAACGTGATGCAGGAATCGGCCAACATCGCCTACAGCTTCGTCCGCAGCAACGCCAGCGATCTCGGCATCGCCGCCGAGTTCTTCGACAAGGCCTATCTGCACGTACACGTACCGGCCGGCGCCACACCCAAGGACGGCCCCAGCGCCGGGGTCACCATCGGCACCGCGCTGGTGTCACTGGCCCGGGGCAAGTCACCCAGGGCCGGCTTCGCCATGACCGGCGAGCTGACCCTGACGGGCCGCGTCTATCCGGTGGGCGGTATCCGCGAGAAGCTGCTGGCGGCCAAACGGCAGAAGATCAAACAGGTGGTCCTGCCCGCCGCCAACCGGCGGGATTTCGACGAGGTCCCGGAACACATCCGCCGCGGCATCAGCGCCCACTTTGTGGACACCTTCGACGAGGTCGTGGACCTGATCTTTGCCTGAAGGAACTACTCGGCGCGCAGCCCCTGGGCGATGGGCAGCCGTGCTGCCCGGTACGCCGGCAGCAGCCCGCCGACCAGCCCCAGGCCAAGGCCGACCATGACACCGGTGGCGAGCAGTGCCGGCGTAAGGCGGAAGGCGAAGGCGATCTGCGACCCGGACGCCCCGTTGAAGGTACTGGACGCGTAACCGTCGAAGCCGAGGTAAACCAGCGCCGCGCCCAGCAGCGAACCCGCCACCGCCAGCAGCATGGCCTCGGCCAGCACCGACACCACCACCGGCGCGGCGCCGAAACCGAGCGCCCTCAGGGTCGCGATCTCCACCGTACGCCGGCTCACTGCTGCGTACAGGGTGTTGAGGGCCGCGGCCACCGCACCTACCGCCATGATGCCCGCAATGAACACGGCGAACGTATCCATCAGGGCCGTGCGGGCCGCCGCCTGAGCGGCGAAGAACTCGGATTCCGGCACCAGGGTCGCGGGCAGCCGCGGATCCTGGTCCAGGGTCCGGGCCAGGATGTCCGGGGAGGCGTCCGCTGCGAGACCCGCGCGCACCACGCTGACTCCGCCGCTGCGCCGGAAAACGTCCCGGGCCACCGGCAGATCCAGCCACAGTTCCGATTCCACCGACGAGCCCGCGGCGGCAAAGTGGCCGACCACCACCAACCGGGCACCCCGGGCTTCCACCACCTCACCAAGACCCAGACCCTGGTAGCGAGCGACGGCGCCGATCCCGGCCATCAACTCGTCGCTGCCCGGGCGGAGCCGGCGCCCGGCCACCAGACGCAGCTCCGGCCGCAACACGAACGCGTCCCCGGTGACCCCGCGAGCCCCCACGTGGGCACTTTCGCCGCTTTCGCGTTTCGCCACGCTGAGGGTGGTGTAGGTTTCTCCACTCGCCACCGACAGCCCCGGGTACTGATCGAGCGCGGCCTGCTGCGCCGGGCTGAGCCAGCTGTTCATTTCGCTGGTGGCGCCGCTGCGCAGAATCACCACCCGATCCGGCCGTGCGGTCTCCGCCAGCGCGGCGCGAAAGCCAGCCGACATGGCCAGCAGACCGAGCAGAACCGCCACTACGCCAGCGACGCCCACCACGATGACGGCGCTGACCCCCAGTCGCGAGCGCAGGTTGACCAGGTTCAGACGGGTTACGGCCAGGGTCTGACGAATCATCTCAGTGTCCTTCGCGCAGGGCCGCGACGATGGCCAGCCGGCGCGCCGACAGGGCTGGCGGCAGGCCCACCGCAAGTCCCAGCAGCAGTGCCAGCACCATGGCCTGGCCGGCATCGGCCCAGCGGATCGACACCGGACCCAGCACGCCACTCAGGCTCGCATCCAGGACCGGCTGCGCGGCGAAGCCCAGGGCAACCCCACAGGCGGCGCCGGCCAGGCACAGCCCGAGGGCCTCCAGCAGTACCAGCAGAGCCACCGCACCGTCACTGAATCCCAGGGTCTTCATGACCGCGAGTTCCGGGATGCGCTCGCGGAACGCCATGGCCGACACGTTGCCGGTGAGCAGCACCACGGTGAAGAACACGGCGCCCAGAATGGCCGTCGTAATGGCCACCATGTCACCCAGTTCGCTGGCGAACTGGCGGGTGTAGGCGTCCTCGGACAGGGCTACGGTGGGATCGGCGGAGTTCTCGAAGCGGCGCTCGATGTCCGCCATCAGCACGGCGGGATCCGCCCCCGGAGCCGCCCGCACCACCATCCAGCCGAACTGGTGCTCGGCCCACTCGGCGACCAGATCGGTGAAGTAGTCGTAGCGCATCAGAAACATCGGTTGCATGCGGCTGTCCGGCGGCAGCGCGTAGCTGCCCGCAAGGACGAACTCCCAATCCCAGGAGCCGTCCCGGCGGGGCCAGATGTCGCCGCGAATGGGAATCACATCACCGGCCTGCCAGCCATAACGCGCCACCAGCGGCTCCGCCACCACCACGGCCCGGCGGCTGGCGGCGAAGCGGCGCCGCACCGCGTCGCTCACCCGGAGTTCCTGATAGACGTCGAAGAACGCCTCCGGATCCACCGGGATCTTGGCGAAGGCGTTGGCCGGGTCCTGGTAATAACCGCCGAACCAGACCATGGGGGTGGCGGCCGCCACAGCGGGCAACTCGCGCACCGCGTGCAGGTGGGTGACGGGCAGGTTGTCGGTCATGGAGTAACGGGCATCCACGTACACCCGCTGCACCTCGGGCGCCGGGCCGCCGCCGCTGAACGCCGCCGCGATGCCACCCAGCAGCATGAACAGCAGAAACGCCACGGTCAGGGACAGCAGCGTCAGCACCAGCCGCGCCGGGCGCCGCCGCAGGTTGGCGAACACCAGTTGGTGTCGGGTCACGCGGCACACTCCAGCAGCGCGCCTTTGTCCATGTGCAGCACCCGACGGGCATGTTCCGCGGCTCTGGGGTCGTGGGTCACCATGACGATGGTTTTTCCCAGTTCCCGGTTCAGCGCTGCCAGCAGGGCCAGCACCTCGTCCGCGCTGTGCCGGTCCAGGTCACCGGTGGGTTCGTCGCAGATCAGCAGGTCCGGATCCGCCACCACTGCCCGGGCAATGGCGACCCGCTGCTGCTGACCGCCCGACAGCTCTCGCGGTTTGTGCCCGGCCCGATCCTCGAGCCCCACCAGACGCAGCGCCGTCAGGGCGTTGTCGCGCCGTTGGCGCCGCCCCAGCTCGGTGAGCAACAGCGGCAGCTCCACGTTGCCGA